>JABARH010000038.1 GCA_019187665.1 Anaerolineales bacterium | reverse complement strand
TTGTCCGTTCACCATCGCGGAAAGTCCTGTGGCCGTAGCATAACCAAACGTACTGAGCAGATAATCGGTGTAGAGTTCTAATTGTTCTTTGTCCATGCTCCAATCTTATCCGATTTTCCAGCCGCTCAGTGCGTAACATCAGTTAAAGAACAGATGTTACGCAGTTTGGTTTGAAAGCACACGATCTCCCAAAGGCAAGAGTGGGGATGAGGATGTGTAAGATGAGTTTAAAGAGGAGGCGCTCAACATCTTGACAAAATTAGAACAATCGTTCTATAATTGCCCCAGTTCACCATTCATAAGGAGATTGAGATGAACACAACCTACCCCCGCTACAAACCCGGTGATGGACTCGGCGCCCTTTGGCGTACCCTAACTCGCGGCCGCTCTTTTAATCGCGGCGCGGCCTGGGGCGCAATGATCCTCTGCGCCCTGCTTGCCTTCGAAATCTTCAACTTCAGCACCACCCAGTTTGCCCTGCGCGACGTACTCGGCGACTTGACCTTTGCCGGTATGCCATGGGCCAGTATCCTGGCTTTTGCGTTCTGCGGCATTGACTTTGCCGGCATCGCCCGTATCTTCACCCCCGAACAAGGACGCGACGAACCCGCCGAAGTGTATTACCTCTTTGGGGCGTGGCTGCTCGCAGCCGGGTTTAACGCCAGCCTCACCTGGTGGGGCGTTTCGGTCGCGATCGTGAATCACTCCAGCGCCGCGGCGGGCGCGGTAGTCAGCAACGCCACACTCACAAAGGCCGTTCCGATCTTTGTCGCCATCATGGTCTGGCTGGTGCGCGTGCTGATTATCGGCACCTTCTCGCTCGCCGGGGAGCGCCTCTTCACCACTGCCAACAACCGCCAGTCGTTTACCCAGCGACCTGCGACACAGAATACGAATTACGTATCAAACAACAATGGCGTATTGCGCCCCGCTTCCGCGCTGCCGCGCCCCGCGCCCAAGCCGATGACACAGGCCAGTTTTTCCGCCTCGCGCCCCGAACCAACCTATCATCCAGTTTATGGTTCAGATGGACAAAACGCTCAACGAACATACGCAGACTCTTCTCCCGTTCGCCAGCGCGAGAATTAGTTCCAACCCGCTTCCCACCCGGACCCGGACCTGCTCCCGCTGACCCAACCTCGATCTCCTCCCGGTTCCGACCTGACCTCCCTCATGCCTCGCCCTCGCGCTGCCTCTCGCTCACACCAGACAACCGCTTCCCATCCAAGGGGAAGCGGTTGTCCGTCCGGATTGTTGTTGCCGCCGCTGGCAGTTTTGTTGATGAGCGGCTTGTTGCTCCTGTTCGCCAATAGTCCCTTTGTCCGTGCCGACGCGTATACCTTCTCTGCCGCGCAAACCGCCCATCCGGGCCTATCCTCCATTTTCACTCCGACCATCCACTACTGGCGAGAAGAGATTCTCACCTGGAGCGCGGAGTTCGATCTCGACCCCAACCTCGCCGCGACTGTGATGCAGATCGAATCATGCGGAGACCTGCGCGCCCTTTCCAGCGCGGGCGCGCAGGGATTGTTCCAGGTCATGCCATTTCATTTTTACAGCGCAGACGATCCGTTTGACCCTGCCACAAATGCCAGGCGCGGGCTTGCCTATCTTGCAAAGGCGCTTGAACGCGCCGGTGGAAACCCGCGACTGGCGCTGGCCGGGTATAACGGCGGAGTGGGTCTGATTGGCCGTGCCGAGTGGAACTGGCCCGCAGAGACCAAGCGCTACGTTTTTTATGGAGCGCCGATCTATGAGGATGCGCGCGCGGGGAGGACGGTCAGCGCTGCCCTTGCTGAATGGTACAACTTGTTTGGCGCCAGCCTATGCAGGCAGGCCGCGCAACGCCTGGGCCTGCCCTGACCGCCAAAGAATTTCTCTACCGTACATGAGAAGATTTTTACCGCAAAGCACGCTAAGGCCGCCAAGTTAAAAAGGTTTTCTTTGCGTTCTTTGCGGGCGTAGCGGTGCAAATGTACGGTAGAGAGCAAAGAATAAAACGAGTCTCCATGTCGGAGGCTCGTTTTGTTTGATACGCCATGGACGTACGCAAAATGTTGCACAGGGCGCGTTCTCTACAACGCGTTCGCCGCTCCATCGGGTTGAGAACGCCGAACATGCCATGCAGCATGCTTCTAATGGGAATGTTCTCCATGCACGTGGCCGTGATCGAGTTCCTCCTCGGTCGCGTCGCGCAGGGCGACTACTTTCACATCGAAGTGGAGTTCTGCCCCGGCCAGCGGATGATTCAGGTTGAGGTGGACACTCTGCGCTTCCACGCTTTCGATACGAGCGTACATGGGTTCGCCTTCGGGAGTCGTCAGTTGCATTTCCACGCCGGGCTTGAGCGGCATATCGTCGGGAAATTCGCTGCGCGGCACGTCCACGAAAGCCTCTTCGTCCATTTCGCCATACCCTTCGAGCGGTTCGACGATGACCGTCTTGCTCTCGCCGAGCGCCATGCCTTCGATCTCGCGCTCCAGCCCGGGGACGATGTTTGCCGCGCCGTGCAGGTACTGCAAAGGTTCCGCGCCCTCCGAAGTGTCCACCACTTTGCCGTCCACGCGCAGGGTGTATTCCATCGAGACCACCTGCCCGCCCGTCACTTTTGTCGCTGTCATAATTTCTCCTTGTGCTGGCTGGACGCCAGAAATTTTGACCGATTGTACCTTGAATGTATTGCATCTCGTATAATTGTGATTGTTCCGTACCTGGTAAAAGAGTGGTTAAATGCTGTGGGGCGGTCAACCAACCGCCCCACAGCCGAACAAAAACAAGCGGAACAGATTATATGCGACTCAACTTGCGCCTGCCAGAAGTAAA
>JABARH010000030.1 GCA_019187665.1 Anaerolineales bacterium | reverse complement strand
CGGTATCGCCGTTTGTCACGAGATTTTGAACATACTGTCTCTTCCAGCGAATCCATGGTTTACATTGCCAGCATTCGTCGCATGTTGAAACTGGCGACAAATTGACTTAAGAAACACTCTCTTAGGACATTTTAACGCATATCTGTCTAATGTCCTAATTGATTTGGGCGTTTAGTTGGAAACGTCTGTCTATAAGCCGTTAGTTGGAATCGTCTGTCTAAACACTAGTTCGGCGGCTGGCTTTTGCAATCAAATCAAAAGGAGAATGAGATATGCCAAGACGGAGCGCAAAACAAACTGGTATTGAAGTCGTAGCAATTGTTGTCGTGGCGATCATAGGTGCATTTATAGCTTTGTGGAACTATCTCGTCGAGACAAAATTGATTTGGGTTGTACCTGTAGTTATTGTTGGGGGTATAGCCTTACAGTGGTATTTGAAAAAACAAGGCGAGAAAAAGCGTATTCTTTTAGAAATAGAGGCTGAAGCAAAACGGAAGGAAGCCGAAGAAAAACGAGTTGAAGAAATTTTGGCTCACAAGGCTGAATGGGGCGAAGAAATGTGTCAATGGCTTATAGAAAAAGGTATCAATACAACCCAAGAGCGTGTTGTTGAGATTATGAAGCAAATTGATACATTTAAAGTTGAAACTTGTCGCAATTTGATTGAACGAAAAATATTACTTGGTATGACAGATGAAATGGTCAGACTTTCGCTTGGAAAACCGACTAGCATTGACAACAAAGAAGTTTCTGCTCAAACCGAAAAATTTAGGTGGATATATGGTATTCCTCGTAGAGGAGCAACTTATATTTCGTTCAAAGACGGTAAAGTGACAAATATAAAACAGTGATGGGAGAACAAAAAATGTCTGACGAAACTAAAAAATGTCCGTATTGCGCTGAAACCATCAAGGCAGAAGCTGTCGTTTGTCGATTTTGTGGTCGGGACTTAACCACCCCCACTCCATCTGCCCAGACAACCATTCAACAAGAACCAACGGAACAGCCAAAGAAACAAAGTAGTGCTAGCGCATTAGTATTAATTGTCGTGGTTCTATGTATCATCATTTTGGCGTTAACGCAATTGAACAAAAAATCATCGCCACCGACACCAACTTCAACTCCTCAAGAAAGTGCTTGGTATGCTTGCACACTCTTTGTCGAAAGACAGTTGGGCGTATCTACTAGCAAGGCGCAAAGATACACACCTAGCGGTGTGACCACTGCCGCCGCCAATCAATACATTGTAGAAGTATATTACGCAGAATTAGGTGATATTTATCGGTGCGAACTTCTACGTCACACAAATGGAGATATGGAATTACTGAGCTTGAAAGTGAAATGATATATAAAATCGAAATGCCGCAGTGTAATCCATAAATGACTTGGAGGATAAAATGAAAACCACTCTTTATGTTCGAGCAACTTTGATTTTCCTAATCTGCATTGTTATAAGTGGTTGCAAGCCAAAAATTTCCGATACACTTAAAGAGCAATTAACCAGAATGCTTGAGGAAGGCGCAACCTTAACCTCAATGACCGAACAAGGCGTAAACTACTCTGATTATCGTCAACAATTAGCAAAAGTTAAGGGAGCATATGACCTTGCATCTGCTTCATGGGAAGCCGATTTTGCACCTGACGCAAAAGCAAGTTTTGAAAAAGCCTTTGAAGGTTGGGATTTAACACTATATTTATGGGAATTAAAAATTGGGGATAAAGATAATCCCGTTGAACCAAATATTAATCGCTTTACATCGTTTACAGATTATATGGGTGATTCGCTAATAACAGAAACTCATCCTTCCGATTTTATAGTTGAATCATATCGTGGTAAAAAATATCTACCCTTTGATGAGAACATAAGTGTCTTATTGAGTATGGCTAGCGATTCGTTTGAGGAAGGGCGCAAATTATTACTTGAACAAATGCCTTAACCAAACAAAACGCCGCCGAACAAAGCGTGCACTTGACGGGTGGGATTCTGCGGCATTTTCGGGCATTTTCTACACCCAAACAGAATCCTGCTCTCGAAGTTTTGTCTACGCCCGCCCACCCGCAAGTAACGCAAACCGTTGGGCAACTTCCTTGCATAAAGTAATAGTATAAAAATGACGCTTTCAAAATTTCTCAAACTCTTATCTTGGTCAGTGATAATTGCCGCGATTATTGTTTGTGTGCTAATTTATGCCCCTATTCCTCAGCATTGGTCTTTTGAGAGCAGGGCGGAATTAGAAAGAATTCGTACCGAATTGCCCTTAGCAGAGGCTAAATGGAAAAGTCATAATGTTACTGATTATGACATTGAAGTAAGTGCTATGGCGCATCCTCTCATGTGCGCTGATTTCGATAATAATTTTGCTCCCTGGCATCTAAAAATAAGGCAAGGTCAAACAGTCTTTGAAAATGAGATTCAAAAAAATTCTGTAAATGATTGCAATATAGAACTTTTTTTGCCACCAACAGTATTTGACACAATTAAGGAAATACTAGAAACAGCAGACGCAGATTATACATACTTAAAAATCGAATTCGACCCTGAATATGGCTTTATGACAACTTATTCCTTAACCGCAAACAACCGAATTTCAGACCTCAATGTTTATTATTCCTTTACAAATTTCCGTCCCAAAAAGCCGTGAATACTTTATGAGTAAAACGTTGCCCAACAAAGCGTGCACTGGACTTGTGGGTACGGTGCGGCTTTTGGAGCATTATCAGCGTCCCGAACATTTTTCTGCCCGTCGAGCGAGTCTGCGTCCCGCCCACAAGCCAGTAACGCAAACCGTTGGACGAACCTCGCACAACTATAGGTGAAATATAGAAACTACATCAGCGCAACAGTCAGGGGGGAAATACGATGTGGCAGAGATTTTCCGCAAACATATTGGCGAATACAAA
>JABARH010000057.1 GCA_019187665.1 Anaerolineales bacterium | reverse complement strand
TATGTTTGCGGAAAATCTCTGCCACATCGTATTTCCCCCCTGACTGTTGCGCTGATGTAGTTTCTATATTTCACCTATAGTTGTGCGAGGTTCGTCCAACGGTTTGCGTTACTTGCGGGTGGGCGGGACGAGACAAAACTCCGAGAGCAGGATTCTGCTTGGGTGTAGAAAAAGCCCGAAAATGGCGCAGAATCCCACCCGTCAAGTGCACGCTTTGTTGGGCAGTTTTGTGCTAAGTGAACCGATGTTAGGAATCTCGTTTTCAAAATAAAAAAATTACTCTTTTGGTTGCCAAATCGGTTGGGATGCGTTATTGATTGTTTTTATAACATCGCCATTTTTATCGACCCAATAAATATTTGTTAATTGAGTTTGGATGTCTGTTGCTTGAATCACCAATAAACCTTTTTGTGATTGTCCGAAATATGAAGGGGTAACCCAAAAAGCATTATCGCCTAACCTTTTCATTTGAGAATCCTCAATATTTATGTAGTATAGATCATTTATTTGCCCATTTTGGACTCCAGATACCACCATATTGCCATCGTCCAAAATGTCTAAGACCTGAGCGTTTGGCAGGTCAAATATAAATTGTGGCTCCGACTTTTTGTCACCAACAAAAGGATACATCTCTTTTGATTGAATATCAACCCGTATTACTTCTCCGCCCCAAAATACGTCGCTGTTAAAGAAAAGAGTTTCTTTATCGTTGCTCCAAAAATAACCTTTGCAATTTGATTTGAAATTAGCAATTTTGCTAATTTCCCCAAATGCGATGTTGTCATAAGACATAGTGTCTGTGTCGAACAAGAATATGCTTTGGCTGGCGTCGATCATGCTTGAAACGGTGAAAATCGCCACATTATCCCTGTGGTCTCCAAAACATAATTTTGATTCAACTATTGCTTGATTAAATTCTAACATTTGGGATTCTTCCAAATCATATACAAGAGGATATTCAGCGCAACCACTATCACCACCAATAATAACTATTTTGTTAGTGAATACATCGAACGATGTTCCCCAGCCTTCATACACTATGTTCTTCGACTGCGTTTGAGTATCAACAATGCTCATTCTAATTATTGTTCCCACTCCAGAGCATAACGTACCTGTACCAATATCTGCTAGCCAATCTTCTGACATTACAAAACTTTGACTATCTGGCAGCCAAATAAAGTGGCTACCCAATTGTAATGGTTTAATGACAGTCTTCTTTTCCAATGTTTGATTGTTGACTATCTCCCATAAATCTAAAGACCTGAACCCCAATTGTGTTGTTAATATTTTTTGGCTATCAGGTGACCACGGTTGGGGCAAGTCTCCCAATATAAATGAAGTGAGTCCTAGAAAATACCTGTCAATACTTTTAGCAGAGAGGATAAACATATATATCCCATTTTGCGCTTGCACTGCGATTTTTTTGCCGTCGGGAGACCAATAAAAAGAAGAAATAGGAAGTTCCTTTGATTTTTGGGAAAAATCTGTAATTTTCAAGTCTTTATTTTCATCGGTTATCCAAATATTTCCATCCTCTCCAATATAAGACAGATTATTACTGCTTGTATTTTTCAAAAAAAATAAGTCGTCATCGTTTAAAGTTCTACTAGAAGTTGATTGTGACATGTTTGTAAATGTCGAACAAGATAAGATAACTAAAATAACTACCAAAAATATAAACTTCTTAAAAGGACTTGTTCTTTTAAGGGAAAATAGATTTTCTGCGTTGTTAGTAGAGTTAAGCATTAGTCTTCTCCTCTGCTCGTCTATTGTTTGATTATTTATTTACGTCAATTGCCCCATAATATATTTGAGGGCTATTGACCGTTATTTCTTTTCCTGAAAATAAAACAAATTCCGCCTCTAAATGCAGAAGATACTTTCCAGCAGATTTTGCAATTATGGGAACACCAATGTTGTAAACATCCCCTTTTTCTAGATGATACGGAAACGTAATAGTTTGTGTATCTAATGGCTTGACATTGGGATTGGGTGTCAATGTAATATCAGAAAATCCTAAGCCTGAAACGGAACTACCGCCTTGCCCGCAACTCCATTGAAAGAGGTCGATTTCGGAAAAGTCATCGGCTGGCAGAATAGAGTCGGTTACTAAGGAGATATTTGTCCATATTACATCGTTTGGAACTAGCAATAATACAAATAATGTCGCCTTTGCTTCTGAATCTACAAGTATTTGATCAGTTTCAATTTTTATTGTTTGGTTATTCCCAATAAGAGACCATATGGTATCTGAATTATTTTTTGACTTTCCAAAAAAGCAATCGTAAAGTTTTATTTGCTGAGATGCAAAGTGTGGGTGAGAGACATCGGCAGTGGCTTGAGGCGATGACGGCGTGATGCTGTATATTATTGCAGAAGGTGAGGCTGGACGTGACACAGGAGTTGGCAGTGGGCTACAAGCAACAAACAACAAAGTTGAAGTGAGAATTATTTCGTTGAGAAAAATTTGCAATTTCATTTTGCAGTTTCTTTTTGTTTTTTGGAAGAACTACCATTTTTATCTTTTCGTGCATTTGACGGCGCAAGTATTTTCTCTCGGATATACAATCTAATTCGAGGATATAGCCACACTCCCCAAACTAACGGATAAATCATGCTCACACTCCCCGTCCACCAACTTACTTGCGAAGTGAATTCCGAAAGGTCAATAAGAGTGGGCGCAAGTATTCTTGCAACGATTTGCATTGTTAACCAAGTAACAGAAAAACTGGGAAGTAATAAAGTAATAATGACAAATACTATCCATGTCAAAATTTTTCTTATTTCGACATTGACATCTTGTTTAGCAATTAACCCCAATATAGTTAACAATAAACCTGCTATCGCGATAAGGAAAGTTGTTAGTGTTGACATTGATTATCCCTACATTTCGAAAATATTGTCAGTTTTAGATTCGGAGTTACTGCCCAACGGTTTGCGTTACTTGCGGGTGGGCGGGCGTGAATAAAACTCCGAGAGCAGGATTCTGCCGAGGCGTGGAAAAAGCCCGAAAATGGCGCAGAATCCCACCCGTCAAGTGCACGCTTTGTTCGG
>JABARH010000034.1 GCA_019187665.1 Anaerolineales bacterium | reverse complement strand
CAGTCTTGCAAAAGGCCCTCACCCCCCGGCCCCTCTCCCCAAATGCGGGAGAGGGGAGAACAGTTTCCAAGTAAACGACTTTTCTCCCCCTTCTCTCTCCCATGCTTTTGGGAGAGAGAAGGGGGCCAGGGGGTTGAGTGAGGGCCAAGACCGCGCAGGCTACCTGACATGGTTTGCGTGCACACTCTTGGTTTCAACGCGAATATCGCAAATAGGCGAATAACGCGAATTTTCTTTGAATTTATGCGCGGCAATTCGCGTACTTCGCATTAACGGTTTTGGATTTGGATGACCCGCCCCGACTCCTGTGACTCTTGCGCGGCTAACGCGAGACGGAGCGCCATCGCCCCATCCGCAAGCGTGCATCTCGGTTCGACCTTCCCCAAAGCGGATTCTACAAAGTGACGCGTTTGCGCCAGAAAAAGCTGGTTGCGCTCAAAGCCTTCGGGCGGAGAAAATATATCCATGACCGGCGCAGGCGGATCGTCGCTGAATGAGCCGAACGGCGCGGACGTTTTTAAGAAATACAGTCCGCCTTCGAGTCCATCCCAGCGCAGCGTTCCGTTCGCGCCGACGATTTCCAAACGATGCGCGGGCGGGCGCTGAACATAATTCAAATGCACGCCGCCCAGCGCGCCGCCCTCAAATTTCAGACCGATCTCGGCAACGTCCTCCACGTCCATCTCCAGCGCAGAAACGTGACCGCTGAACGACCACAGCGACTCGACCTCACCGACCAGGTAACGCAGATAATCCAGCGGATGAGTCAGCGTGCGCAGGACGCCTCCGCCCAGGTCTGCGCGGGCGGCGTAACTCTGGCGGTAATCCTCCCACGGATGCCACTGCGGAAGATATTCGCCCCAATGCGCGTGGACGGTGAGTATCTTTCCGAGCGCGCCCGCTTGGATCAACGCGCGCGCTTTGTTGAGGGTTGGATGATAGCGAAACTGAAACCCGACGAGAATCCGGCTCCCGCTTTTTTCGGCGGCGTTTTGCAACACGTCCAGGCGGTCGAGCGAATCGGAGACGGGCTTCTCGAGCAGGATGTGACAGCCCGCTTCTGCGGCGGGGATGGCAACATCGAGATGCAGGGCGGTCGGGTTGGCGACGATGACCGCATCCGGCTTGTGATTCTTCAACGCGGCGCGGAGTTCCGTCTCGACGGGATACCCGGCGAGTTCCTCCTCGGGCAATGTGGCGCGATGCGAGCGCAGAAGAACAATATCCTTCTCGCCTGACGCGATCAAATTTCGGAAATGTCTTCGACCAATCGAGCCTAAACCAGCGATGAGAAATTTCATTTTTCCTCGTGAGGGCGGTTCTGCATTTTTACCAATCGTTGTTTGTTTCATATCCCCATTTCGTCAGCAGCGCGCCTGCAACTTCCTTAAACACGGCCTTATCGCGCGCGGTGAAGAGCCGTGTCCCGTTGCCGGCCTGTCCCTTTGGGAGGAAGGAGGCGATGTCGCTGTTGCGTTGGACCTGCCACTCCTCGTCGGGATTGGAGTCCATCTCGGCTTGAATCTCCTTCGCCAATCCTTTGCCGACCTTTTGCGCGCCGAGGAATTTCCAGAGTCTGGTCATTTCATCGAAAGGCGCCGCGAGCAAGTCTTCGTAACGCAGGGAAAAATAATTTTCACCAAACAACCTTTTTCCCTCGTCGTCGGTCTCTTGCAGATTCGTCACCCAGCCCTTCGCCACGCGGCGGATGAACGCCTCGGTGAAGATCGAACGGCGGCCGCCGGCAAACGAGGCTGAATCGGCCCGAAGGTCCGCAATGATGCGCTTGTCTTCCGCAGATAAAAATTTGGAGTCTTCCACAAAATTGCGAAAGCGTTCCGAGCTCAAAACATCGCGGCCGTCGCGCACGATGTAGACCAGTTTCGCGTCCGGGTAGATCGAGTGGAGATCGCGCACGGCCGCGCCGTGAATCGTGGACGAGGGGCTTTTGTCGCCGACGATCCCCTTCCCCGCGCGGGCCGCATCGCGTTCGAGGATGAAATCGGCGGCGGCGCGCAAGACCAGCGGAGATAGGTCGCGCCCCTGATTCCAACGGTTGGATTTGCGCGCCAGCCATTCTTCGATCTCAGACGAGTCGACCAGCGATTTCAACAACGGCTTGCGCGTGAAGAAGTGCGCCTGATAGTTGCAATGCACGTCTGGGTGCAAACGCGCGAGACGCATGAGAAGCGTGGTGCCAGAGCGCGCATGACCAAAGATGAAGAATTTTTCGCGCGGGAAGAATTGACGAATCTCCGCGACCTCCTCGCCCGTGATGGCGGGGATGGGGCTGCGGGCCTTTCTTTTGGGGTCGCCCTTGAGCAGAACGCGGGCGGCGGATTTGAGGCGGGAAAGCATTACGGGTTGCTCCAGTTTGCACGCGGGTGAACGCGGATTATTTTCTCCGTATATAATACCATTGTCGCCTCTCACTCCCTGCCCGCAGGGAATTTGAAATCGCAAAAAAACTGCACGCGGACCATCGCAGGCAGTTCCTGGAGCAAAATGGCATCACCCCTCCCCCGTCGCCCATCCGGCATGTTCGGATTCGTTATCGTCTGGCTCGGACAGATCACCTCCGTGCTGGCGAGCGCCATGAGCCAGTTTGGCCTGACCATCTGGATGTACGATCAAACGAAAAGCGCGCTGGCGCTGGGTTTGATGCAGGTCTTTTTCATCACGCCCTTTTTGTTGATCTCGCCCCTCGCCGGGGTCTGGGTGGACCGCCATAACCGTAAATTGATGATGATGGTCAGCGACATTGCGGCAGGCATCGCGACCAGCCTCATTTTCATTTTCATGGCGCTGGGCTGGCTTCAGTTCTGGCACATGTATTTTGCGTCGGTCATCTACGGTTTAGGCATGGCGTTTCAGTGGCCGGCGTATTCCGCCGCGATCTCCACGATGGCGCCGAAGGAACAATTGGGACGCGTCAACGGCATGATGTCGCTGATCGAGGCCGGGCCTGGTGTGTTTGCCCCCATTTTGGCGGGCGCGCTGCTCCCCATCCTGGGGTTGACCGGCATCCTGCTGCTTGACGTTGTCACGTTCCTGTTTGCCATTGGCGCGCTGATGATCGTTCACATTCCGCAACCGCGCCGCACAGAAGAAGGACAGGCAAGGCAGGGAGGCGTCTGGAAGGAGGCCGTCTATGGCTTTCAATATATTTTCAAGCGTCCCAGCCTGTTGGGGCTGCAACTGGTCTTCTTCGCGGGCAACCTGTTTTCCGGGATTGCGTTTGCGGTTTTTGCGCCAATGATCCTGGCGCGCACAAACAGCAACAGCCTGCTGTTTGGCTCCGTGCAGACCGCCGGGGCGATTGGCGCTGTGATCGGCGGCGTGATCATGAGCATCTGGAGCGGATTTAAAAAACGAACGCATGGCGTATTAGGCGGCTGGATCTGGAGCGGATTGGGGCTGGGCATTGTCGGGCTGACGGGCGGGCTTCCCGTCTGGATCGTCGGCACGATTCTGGCCGCGTTGGCCGGGCCGCTCGTCAACAGTTCGAATCAGGCCATCTGGCAATCGAAAGTCGCGCCCGATTTGCAAGGCCGCGTCTTTTCCGCCCGGCGGTTGATCGCATGGTTCACGAATCCAATCTCCCCCCTCATCGCGGGAGCGCTTGCCGACTATCTGCTCGAACCCGCAGCCCGCGCCGGAACGGGACTGCCGGGCGCGCTCGCGTGGCTGGTCGGGACCGGCCCCGGCGCGGGCATGGGTCTCATTATCGTCTTCTGTGGAATCGCCGCCGCGGCCGTCGGCCTGGCCGGATACTTCATCCCCGCCATCCGCGAAGCGGAGGCAGCCCTGCCGGACCACGATGAATTAAAGCCCGCCGAAGCCGCCGCGTAGCGATTGGTGTGCACGCAAAGGTTGATACTGTTGGCGAATTCTCTGGAGAGTCCAGAGCGGGCAAAAGTGCGGGATAATAGGCGAAATTTCGAGATTGGCAAGGAGTAGCAAAGATGAGCCTTGATCCGCAAAC
>JABARH010000056.1 GCA_019187665.1 Anaerolineales bacterium | reverse complement strand
TTGCGATTGTGCGAGCGGATGCCGCCTACTTCAGTTTGGCTCTGTTCCAGTATGTTCACACCGTCTTACGAGCTGGCTGTGTGATTGACTACAATCTCCGCAAGCAAGGCAAGAAAGCGCTGGCTACTTTGCCCTTCATTCGACAATGGCGATTTCACTTGAAGTTCCGCGCAGTGATCGAACGACACTTCGCTTGGGCGAAACGATACTTCGGATTGGAAGCCGCCCGCTGGAACGGCCTGTGCGCCGCTTACCAACATACAGCTTTGGTGTACAGCGTCATGCTGGGCGTCGCTCTCACTGCTCATCGTTTTCAACGCCCAGAACTCGCAGGCTCACGAATGAAAGTGCTGGCTATCCATGCGCCCGCTTGAATTACCGAATCCTCACATAAAACATAATTCAGCCAACTACAAATTGCGTCTGTATAGGTTTTATACAATCGGTTTGTGAGGGCAAATCACCTTTACAACCATACTCATTTCAAGTACAAAATAAGTACAGTTGTAAAATGTCATCTGCTGAGGCGTATTGGACCAGTCGTACGGGAATTTCAATTCCTTCAGAAAAGGGGTCTTGGATTAAACGTGTACAGGGGCATTCGCCTCGGGTGGCACTTACAAGAACACCACCAACTTCATACTGATCAAACTCATTTTGTATAGGGGAAATCTTCATGTCAAAGAATCGAGAGAGTTCATTTGCATGACCTTCACCACAGGCCGTAATGAAGATCAGAGCTTTTTCGAAACCTTTTGATCCAAAGAGAGGCACCAACGTTTTTCAATCCTATTGAAAAGGTAATGACCGAGAAAATCGGTTTTACAACCGAAATTTTCGGTCATTATGTTACGGCTTATCATCTCTAACTAAAGTAACGCTCCGTGATTTATGAATGCGAATAGTCCCCAGCCCAGAATTTCTATACGAGGGTCTCAAGTGTAAGTTTTGCGTACTACATCCAGTGCCTGTAACAAATCATCAAAAGTAATATTTTCATGGTTAAATCCCTCAGCGATTTGATCAGCCAGTTTATCCACCTGCGAGACTTTTGTCGTAAGCAAAATCGTATCCTCGCCAAGATCAATGAGTGTCAATATTTGACCTTCCTCCAGTTTGTATTTTTTACGCAGACTGGCAGGAAGAGTGACAATTCCCTTGCGACGGATTTGTAGCGTAGTCATGGTTTTCCTTTATAGAAATGAGTAAGCGTTCTTGCTGGACGATTGCCTTTGTTGAAATCTTTTTATACCCAGTACGCCGGGTGAATAATTGAGGTCATACTGTTTTCTATTTTGTCATGAGGCACCATAAATGATTACTTATTCTCAGATAGTTCCAGCAGTTTGATCCCTTGGTAAAAGTAGAAGAAAGCTTCCGGACTTGTTTTCTTCAGTTTATTGAGTCTGCCGTATTCAGCCTTGGAAATACCCCATGATGAAATGTCAATATTTCTTTGGAATCTCTCAATACTGGTACTTTGTGTCGAGATAAGTCCAGCCAAATACACGACCTTTGATGCGCAAACAATAGCAGTGTCTATCGTAAAGTTCGCCGAGTAAACAAAAGCAGCCAGTTTCTTGATTCCGCTTGCTAATTCGATATACTCTCCACCGGCAATTGCTCCACGTGTACCAATCAAACAGGCTGTCTGAAACGAATCCAGGAGAACATCTGCGGGAGTAAGCTCGGGCATTCCACGATAAGACAACTCTTTTGTGGCCGTCCATTCAAAAGTCTTGCATATGAGATCAACATCAGAAACAACATCAAACAATGCACCAATATCGAAAAGCTGCTTCGCCATTTCAATGTCTTTTCCCAACCCATATTGAATTCCGGTGGTATTGGGAGCGAAAGCTGTCAACTTATCTCCTATTAAGCACTCCACCACAGGACAAACTACATCGGTTATCTGTCCTTCAACCGAAAGAATGGGTATGTCTATGTTTACTTTCTGTAATTGTGGGTATGGATTTTCATCAAACAAGATATCCAGCAACACACGACTTTCTTTGTTCTGTATCATGGAGTGAAAAAAGAACTTGTAGTGTTGTTTGGGTAACTCGCCGGGGCGACGATTCTCCTCATAACGGTAGAAAGCACCCTGATCAATTACCGATTCAAAAAACAGAAGGAAGTTTTGCGATTTGGGAAGGACAATGTCAATGTCAATAGAGAATCGACTCGGCTTTCCAAGCAACAGTGTCAGGCATGTGCCGCCCTTAAAAATGAAATCTAGTCCACTCAACCGCAGGTTTTCGACTAGGGTCAAGGCCATGATCATCTTTTCGATCAAGATCGGATCCTTGCCGGCTGCAATCTTCCGAGTCTGCATGATCCATTCTTTGGTTCGGGATTGATTCGAGATCATTGTTTGCTTTTCCGTTTCATTTCGAGTTGTATTCCTGTTTTAGTTTGTATAAATTCCTGTAATGTCTTCCCAGCCTTCCTGCGGCGGGCATATCGAAACATAGTCCTTTGATTCAACCAATAAGTATTAAAAGCGTTTTCGTAGATATTTGATAATTCCGCGCTTTGGAAGGCAAAGAATATGTTTTTATCTACCAGGATATCCACAAGGGTCTTCTCCAATTTTGGAAAAGGGATATTGTTATGTGTCGTGCGAGGCGCCTCTGAAGTCAAAGGCAACACAATGATTGGACTTGCTTGTGGAAGGATATAATTCTCCATCAGGCTTCGACTGGGATCCAGAAAAACCCGGCCTGTATGTTTTTCCATCAATCGGTTAAAAACTGACTCGCACGCATCTTTGTCAGTTTCGACAAGAATTAAGTTTTGCCCGGGTTGATGGGTCATGAACTCATGCAGTATCATTGTTTCCCAGCATAAGTAGTCCAGGTATGGAAACGTCTTTTGAATGATTTGATGGATCGAAGAAAGCTCCTTAGAAGGTGAATAAAGAAACTTTCTCTTTTTAACTTCTTGTTCTTTAAACGCATACATCCCAGATCCCAGCGGAACGAGGATCTGTTCCTTCTCCAGAGCATACAGAGCTCGCCTAAATAATTGCTCATTGAAATCATCTGTACGCATCCGATAAAAGCTCCTCAACTCATTTTTGGCAATGGAAACATGCTCAGAAAAGGTAGATTTCAATTCCGGGAGATGCAATTGAGTATAAGTATTTTTCATAGTAACCTCTTTCGTAAAACGGCACTTTTCCATAAATAGTGCCGTTTTACGAAACAAGCCTACTATACCAGAAAATATGCATGGCTGCTACCTACGAAGCACAGATCACAACTTCCTTCTTGACTTGTCTAAAGATTGCTATCCACCGGACTACCTCGCATGTGGGCAGTGTGAATATCCTGATCGGTCTGTGCCAGATAACGCCGCAAAATCTGCAGATCGGAATGTCCCATCAATTTTTGCAGGGCAAAGATATCCACCCCATTGCGCAACATGACCAGGGCAAACGCACGCCGAAAGTCGTGCGGGGTGGGAATGGATTTCATTCCGATCTTTTCCGCGCGCCGGCGTAGCAGACAGCGTAATGCGGCATAGGTCATCCTCTCGCCGCGAATGGAGACCCACAAGGCAGGGAAATTGTCATGCCGGTAGCGAAGATATCCACGAATTGCCCTGATGGTCTTTCGTCCCAGGAACACCATACGTGGTTTTCGCCCTTTCCCTTGACGGATCATCACCGCCCCGGTTGCCATGTCCACATCTTCGAGGTTGATGTTCAGGAATTCCTTGGCGCGAGCACCGGTATCTAGCAACCCCAGCATCATCGCCTTATCACGGGCCCCGGCGTAATTGCTTTGGCAGGTTTTCAGCAGTTGGTGGATCTCTTCGATTTGGACCGGTTCTATAGGATCAGTCGGCAGCTTGGGTGCTTTGACTCTACGGATCGGGTTCTTCCAGCCGGTTGGCATAATCTCTTCCTCTTCGATCCAATACAACATGGTCCGCAAGGGACGGAAGCAGGCATGCACACCGCCGGGATTATGTATTTCAGAAAGTTCAAGCAGATACCTGCGAATGAAATCCGAAGTGAGTTGCGATATCTGCGTCAGTGCTTGTCTCTCACAATACTTTTGAAAGTACTAGTCCGTCAAACCTAATTTAGTGATATAGTGTTTCCGGTGATGCAGTACAAACACCGGAGGCACAAGATGAGAAACTACAAAGTTCACCTTACGCAAGCAGAGCGCGTTGAACTCCAAAAA
>JABARH010000029.1 GCA_019187665.1 Anaerolineales bacterium | reverse complement strand
GTCCAACAAAGCGTGCAGTGGACTTGTGGGTACGGTACGAATTTTCGAGCATTTTCCTCCCTTCAAGTTTTTCCTGCTCCCTAGCATTGTCCACGCCCACCCACAAGCCACTAACGCAAACCGTTAGCCCGCCCGTCTCACATAGGCGGTTTTAGAGAAAGGAGATACCCGATAAGATAATCATTTCAAATCCTATTGTTTCAATCGTAATTCGACAATCTGAAGGGAGCAAACATGAACGAGATGATTGAAAAGTCCTCAAAGGGACACAAAGTAGGTTCATCGGGTGCGGCTCTCGCCATTCTTTGTTTTTTCCTGCCCTGGATAATGGTATCCTGCGGCGGTCAAACTACAAAGGTTAGCGGTTGGGAGTTAGCGGCTGGCAAAACCATCGGACAAGGCTTTTATGCTCAACAGATGGAAGGAAAGCCCATTCTGTTCTTGGCTCTTCTTGCCGCATTTGGAGTTCTCTACTTGGCATATGCCGCTTTCAAGCGTGGTTCGCTTGTACCAACAATGGATGGTTATGGGCTTATCGCATTAGGCGGATTACCACTATTAATTTTGCTCATTCAATTCTCAGGAGCAAAAGACCAAGCCGCACAACAAGGCATCTACCTCGAATATCAGGTTGGTTTGTGGGGAGTTGTAATTGGCTATATTGCCGCAATTGCGGGGGGAGTGTTGAATCTCAGAGAATGACCATGCTTGCAGAAAATCGCCCGCAGGCTAATAAACGGTCTGCGGGCGATAGAGTGTCAAATAATCAGTCGTTTCTGTAACAGGAAGGTTTCAAATGAAACACAAAACTATTGCTGTTCTACTTGTAGCGTGTTCGTTCTTGCTCACTGCATGTTTCGAGTCGCCAGAAAAGGGTGCTAAAGAATGGTTTGACGCTATGCTTAATTTAGATGGCAACAAAATCCTTGAACGAACCTGCGTTCAATATAGACCCCAAATACAAGAATGGGGATTGTGGAATTCAGCATTTGCAATGCTTCCGCAGTTGTTCGGGTTGGATATAAAATCACAAGGCGATGTTTCAGGTCTCAAATTCGATGAGATAAGCAATAGTTCGTCTGAAACATCAGCGTATGTCCGAGTTCATGGCGAAATACGAGTTGCAGTGTTGGCATTTGCACAGTCAGTACCAGTTGATGAAACTTGGCTAATGGTGAAGGAAGATGATGTATGGCGTTGGTGTGGTGTCCCGTAGCAAAAAGCGGGCTAACAAAGCGTGCAGTGGATGGTGGGGATTCTGCGGCTTCGAGAAGCATTTTTCTGGCTTTGGGCTTTTCCTGCTCTCAGGCATTTTCCCAGCCCGCCCCACCACCACTAACGCAAACCGTTAGCCGCCTGTCCTACAAAATATATATCGGAGTAAAGTATGCAAAAAACAACCTTTGCAGTCCAGCAAATGGACTGTGCGTCTGAAGAACAATTGGTAAGGCTGAAACTTCAAGAAGTCAGTAATATATCTTCTTTGCAGTTTGACCTTCCTAATCGCAAGTTGGATGTTTTCCACACAGGCGATTATCAATTAATTTTTGAAGCACTTAACAGTTTGCAACTCGACACAACTCTGATTGAAAGTGGCGCAACAGATGAGTTTGTACCAACTGGCAAGGATAAATTAGAGCGAAAATTGCTTTGGCAGGTTCTGTCTATTAACTTTTTCTTTTTTGCCCTGGAAATATTAATGGGTTTCATCTCCAATTCAATGGGGCTAGTTGCCGATAGTTTAGATATGCTGGCAGACAGTCTTGTTTATGGGCTTGCACTTTTTGCAATTGGTGGAACAACTGTCAAGAAAAAGAATATCGCCAAAGCAAGTGGGTATTTCCAAATAATTTTGGCTATTTTTGGTATTACCGAAGTAATCAGGCGTTTTCTTGGGTTTGGCGATGTCCCTACATTTCAAATGATGATTGTTATTTCATTGCTTGCTTTGATTGGAAATGCAACCAGTTTGTTTTTGCTTCAAAAAAGTAAAAACACGGAAGCCCACATGCAAGCCAGCATGATTTTCACCTCCAATGATGTGATAATCAACATCGGGGTTATTCTCGCTGGTATATTGGTTTTTGTAACAAATTCCAAAATTCCTGATTTGGTTGTCGGAGCAATCGTATTTATTATTGTGGCGCGTGGCGCATATCGTATATTGCAGATTGCAAAGTAGTTCATTAACAAAAACGGCGGCTAACAAAGCGTGCACCTGACGTGTGGGATTCTGCGGCATTTTCAAGCATTTTTCTCGCTTCGAGTTTTCCCTGCTCCCAAAGCGAATCCACGCCCGCCCACACGCAGGTAACGCAAACCGTTGGGCAGTTCAGTTGTAGGCATTATGTTTCATTTTTCCAACCAAAATATGATTTGAAAAGGAGAAAATAAAATGGCACAACAATGGTATTTTTGCAAGCATTGCTGGAAGGATAGAATCTTTGAATGGATATATAAATCTCATGGAATCATGGGAGGACATAACGAATGGCACTGCACTACTTGTGGTGGGTGTGACTACGACACAGCCCGCGAACACTAAATATCAAACTCTCCTTCTCCATGTATCGTACATGGAGAAGGAGATAACAAAAAAACTCGCAGGAAGATAATAATATGGAACATAACGTCCTGAGATTTCGATGTGCCCAAAATGGGCAAGTCTTTTTCGTTGGGTTTACAAGAAACGATAAAAGCGAAAGATTTAAAATTGCTGCCATTCAAAAAATGCCCAGTCAAGATACAGAGAAAGAGCAAAAAAGTTCTTTCTCCACTCCATCACAAGCACAAGTGCAGGTCAATTTTGAAAAACAAAAAAGGGAGATACAAAGTTCAGGTATTTTGCCAGAGGGGATACCCTCATTAAATGCAGATTTTGATATTGGAGATTTTAGTTTTGCAGGTTGGTATTGCCCATATTGCGGACATACAAAAAAAGGCGACTTCCCTGATTTTATTAGATGTGGAAGATGTAAGGAATTAGTTTGCGGCTCAAGAACAAGTTTATTACCTAGTGGAGCAGAAATGTTTGCTTGCTACGATGAATGTGGAAAGACTGGAGAAATTAAAGGAACTATCAAATCCATCAAAGGTATTGAAGCAAAAAAAGATAATATTTTGCCACCGCCTAAAAAGATGTTGCCTCCGCCTTAAAGTGACACATCTTTTCCAAAACACTGCCCAACAAAGCGTGCACCTGACGTGTGGGATTCTGCGGCATTTTCAAGCATTTTTCTGGCTTCGAGTTTTTCCTGCTCCCGAACAGAATCCCAGCCCGCCCACACGCAGGTAACGCAAACCGTTGGGCAGTTCCCTGCAAAGGATAAATAGTATCAATATGCAAAAAAAGATTCTTGGATTGAGTTTATCGCTGGCTGTCCCCGTAATTTTCACATTGTTCATCAATCCAGTGTTCATTAAACTTAATATCAATGAACCAGTTTCTACCTTGATAGGGTTTGGTGTATTTTGGGGCTTGGCTTTTGTGATGCTATTTTTTACACAAACCGTCGAGAATCAACCACTGGCAACTATTGGCTGGAAATCCCTATCTTGGAAATCAGGGCTAATAGCAGTTGGATTGGGTGTTTTGTTATCACTATTAGTCCCTGTTCTCACGTTATTAATTAGCAAAGTTTTTCCGCCGTCAAATTCAGGAACAGTAGCACAAGTCGCATCTAATTATTCTTGGTGGATATTACTCTTAAGCGTGTTGACAGCAGGTATAACGGAAGAGATTTTGTTTCGTGGTTATCCACTAGAACGATTACAGAAAATTACAGGGAATAAATGGATTAGCGGGTTGATTAGCCTGGTATTTTTTGTGGCTGTTCATGCCACAGGATGGAATCTCGCTCACATTGTTGGCGTGGTGGTTCCATTAGGTATTATCCTTACTGGTTTATACTTTTGGCAAAGAAATTTGTTATTCGTGATGATTGTTCATGTGGTTATAGATTTGCCGTTAGTTTTTATAGCATTGTTATCATAAAAACTGCCCAACAAAGCGTGCACTTGACGGGTGGGATTCTGCGGCATTTTCGGGCTTTTTCTGCGCCCGAACAGAATCCTGCTCTCGGAGTTTTATCCACGCCCGCCAACCCGCAAGTAACGCAAACCGTTAGCCCGCTCCGCGCAAAACAAAGTTTGCCTTATGCTACACTTGCCATAAGATATATGATTATAGTGTGAAAAAAAATTACTGCTTGGATAAGGAGATACAAAGATGAATATGC
>JABARH010000005.1 GCA_019187665.1 Anaerolineales bacterium | reverse complement strand
CAAAGCGTGCAGTGGACTTGTGGGTACGGTACGAATTTTCGAGCATTTTCCTCCCTTCAAGTTTTTCCTGCTCCCTAGCATTGTCCACGCCCACCCACAAGCCACTAACGCAAACCGTTAGGCGCTTAACGTAATGTCAAATTCAAAAGATAGGCGGTAATATGCAAGTAGAAATCGTTGATACTAAAGTTGCAATGTTTCGCGGCGCGTTATCTAATGCGTTACGTGAAGCCGCACAATGGATTGATGAAAATAATGATAAAGTGCCTATCTGGAATATCAACGTAGAATCCGAAGATGACGGTTCTTATATTGTGCTTGTGTACTTTCACGAAAGTGAAAGTTGAATATCCTTGAAAAACTCAGACTAAAAAGGAGAGAAAAATGAACCAACGTCGAAAAGGAATTGCAGTTGTTATCAAAGGTGAAGGGGATAAAATTCTGTTAATGCAAAGAGGTCCTAATGCCAGAACGGAATCTGGCTATTGGGAAAACCCAGGTGGAGAGATAGAAGCGAATGAAGAATCGAAAGACGCTGCAAAGCGTGAAATGAAAGAAGAACTCGGCGTTGAAATCAACATCATCAAACTTTTGTATTCCCAAGAGTTTGAACCAGACGCCAAAGGGGTAATTTGGAGCATTGAGATTTTTGAAGGAGATGTGGCAAGTGGAACGCCTAGTATTCAAGAGCCTGATAAATGCTCTGCAATTGCTTGGTTTTCAAAAGAAGAATTAAACAGTATCCCATTGACAACCTACACTCGTTCTGATTTTGTAAGATTCGGATGGGTAAAGGAATAAAGGTATTTGATATGGAAGTTGGCAAAAAAGCCACAGGCACGATTGAAAAATTTGATAACGCAAAAGGCTATGGTTATATTCGAGCCGATGACGGAACTTCAATATTTGTTCACTATTCAGCAATTCGCGGGACTGGTTTTAGAAATTTAGACATGGGTGAACGAGTTGAATTTTATGTAGAAAGTACACCTAAAGGTCTCCAAGCAAGTGATATTGTTCGCTTGCGTTTCCTGCAATAACCTGCCCAGCCAACGAAACCACAAGAGAGGTAATCAATGACACTGATTCAAATTTCATGGGATTCTTACCAGAATTTAGCGAAAAAAATTATAGAGCAGTTAGAACAAGAGAATTATCGCCCCGACATGATTGTTGGAATCGCGCGTGGTGGATTACCTCCAATGGTAACAATTTCGAGTTATTACAAAATTCGACAGGTTGGAGTAGTATTTATGCAAAAAACAGCAACTGACAAAGAATTTTCTTCGATGTTGCCAGAAGCCATTTGTCACGGATATGGAATTCCTTTCGACGTAGCCGATAAAAATGTTCTAGTGATTGATAACATTGTACAATCTGGGCAGACTCTCAGAGGGGCTTTAAAGTTAGTTCAAGAACTTGGCGCAAAATCTGTAAAGACAGTGAGTATCTGTAAGCACAAAGAAACCTACGAGTTTTCACACTTTGCCCCAATGGAAGTAGAAAGTGACGACTGGGTTGTATTTCCGTGGGATCAGTTAACCTGATTCGGAGAATCAATGTCAGAAAGAATCTTTTCCTTTCAAAGAACAATATTTGAAGTTGATGAAAGGCTGTGCTTTGTCATCATGCCTTTCAAAGCCCCTTTGGATGAGGTTTACTTGGATGTAATAAAACCCGCCATAGAAACGCCTCCTGTATCACTGCGTTGTATACGCGCCGATGAAATATACACTACTGGCACAGTATTGGGCGGCATTTGGGAAGAAATACAAAAATCTCGCTTGATAATCTCTGATTTAACAAATAGAAACCCTAATGTATTTTATGAACTTGGCTTAGCACACACAATGCAAAAGCCCGTAATCCTATTAGCCCAAAACATAGATGACATACCTTTTGACTTACGGTACTTAAGATATATTTTGTATGATTTCACTCCAAGAGGCGCTGAAAAGTTGCGTTCTCAACTTGTTGCAACGGTGCAAAATGTTCTTAGTCAGCCATTATCAGTAAGCCTAAACGATGATGTTACATTTGAGATGAAGGCACGAATCAGAGAACTTGAGGAATCCGTCAACAATCTTGACCGCGAGCGTACCGAATTAACAAAACAAATACAGGCATCTTCAGTTGCGGCAACCTTAATGCGGCAATACGCCAACGTAGAAGTTGTGGATAATTCTACGACCCAAAACAGCGGAGTTTTTCTATCAGGTAATTTACCAACAACCTTTATTGGAATGGATGGTTCGGAGTATCTACTTGTTAAGTCTGGTGCTTTTCCAATGGGGGGCAAAGAAGGATTACACAGCAACGAAGACCCACGACATATTGTGGAAGTCGGGGCTTTTTATATTAGTAAGCATCCTGTTACTAATGCTCAATATTATCGTTTCATAAACTCAAAAAATTTTCCTCCTCCAGCCTACTGGATACAAGGAAAATTTCCAAATAAAAAAGCAGGGCATCCAGTGGTGGGAATAACTTGGCATGACGCCCAATCTTATGCTGCATGGGTTGGGGGAAGACTTCCAACAGAAGCCGAATGGGAAAAAGCCGCAAGTTGGGACGAAAACAAACAAAGAAAATACCGCTTCCCCTGGGGTGATGATTTTATTAAATCAAGATTGAATTTTACTGATTCTGGTCTTCGAGATACTTCACCCGCAGGACTTTATCCGCAAGGAGCCAGCCCTTGTGGTGTATTAGACATGGCTGGTAATACTTGGGAGTGGACAAGTACTCTGATGATGGATTATCCTTATGACTATAACGACGGACGCGAAGATTTAAACGCAAAAGGTTTTCGGGCAGTCAGAGGTGGGTCATGGTTAGCACCGCTTGAAAATATTCATACGACTTATCGCAATGGTGAAATGCCAAAATTCTTTAGTGTAGACCTCGGTTTTCGTATCGTGATTGACATCCCTAAGTAATTTGCATTTGCTTTCAAAAGGTCAGCAAAAAATCTTCATAACCATCACTAAAAGGAAAAAGACATGGCTTCTCATCCACTATTCAAAAAGACTAAATTTCCACTTGACCCAAAATTGTGTTTTGTGTTAATGCCATTTTCTAAAGAATTTACAGATTTATATGAAGACATCATAAAGCCAACGGTTTCGGGTTCAGGGTTTACACCACTTAGGGCAGATGAAGTATTTAGTACTGGCGTCATTATTGATGATATATGGGAGAGTATAAATTCTGCCCGATTCCTAATTGCCGATGTAACCGACAGAAACCCAAACGTGTTTTACGAACTAGGAATTGCACATGCACTTGGTAAAGATGTAATCATAATAACAAAGTCAATTAATGATATTCCATTTGACACGCGACATATTCGGCATATTGTTTACACGTTTACGCCACGCGGAGCGAAAAAACTTGAAGATGATTTGCGTCTGACAATACAGAGCCTTTAAATCGTGAGTCGTCGTGAAAATGCGCCTAACAAAGCGTGCACCTGACGTGTGGGATTCTGCGGCATTTTCGAGTATTTTTCTCGCTTCGAGTTTTTTCTGCTCCCAAAGCGAATCCATGCCCGCCCACACGCAGGTAACGCAAACCGTTGGCACGCCCCTTGCAAAATAAAAAGTAGGTGAAGGTAAATTATGTCAGAGATAATCCAAGCTCTTCTCAAACGCTCTTCTATCTTTGTAATAGCATCAGGAATTATCCTGCTTATTGTTGGCGCATCAGGCGGGCTTTCTATAGGTTCTTTTTCTCTCAATATTTCTAATCAAATAGCCCAATGGATAATTATCATTATGGCTGTAATCCTTGTCCTAATTGGCGTTATTTGGGAGACGAAAAGCGGGGTATTTTCTGGAAAAGACAAACCTAGTCTTCAAAGTGTTTCAACATCAACTGCAAAAGTTTACAAAACAAGAGTCGAGTCCTACGAAGTTTTTCTAAACACCTTAAATAACGCAAAAGAGAGCATTGACATAATTAGTTATGTCAATTTGCGAGCCGCAGACGCGAAAAGATCAAAGTTTTATGATGCACTTTATACAGCAGTATTCACTCGCCAAATAAGCCATCAAAGAATTATTTGGAATTTAGATCAACTCGAATGGCTTGAGCAAATGTTAAAAATGGGGTGGGATAATCTACCTGAATTTAGCGTAAAATATTATGCAGTTGACACAACCAAGACACCAATTACAACCTTCGACATAATTGACCAGAAAATTGTTTTTATGGGACAAGGTTGGCTTCTTGAAGGGCATATAGAATTGAATGGTTCAGAAGTTGGGGAGTTTTTTAGAGCCTACTATGCAGGATTATGGAATAAAAGCGAGCCTCTTAAGGAAAGAGGTAAACCAGCCAACAAAAAGAGAATAAAGGAACTAATGCAGGAGTTATCAAAAAATGGATAATCAACATAAAATTGCTATCTATGGCAGAGACCACGAAACTCCAAACGAGATTTACTACTCATCAATAGAAGGTTTAGGCATAGGTTTTGGAATTAGTGTTGGCGTAACTCAAAAAGCAAACGAAGACTGTATCGGTCTTTCAACTCTTAATACCGATGTAGTGCTTACTATTGCTGATGGGCACTGGGGAAATGAAGCCAGCGAATTGGCAGTTTCAAAAGTAGTAGAGTTTCTCAATCCAGACGTTCGACTCTCAAAAGACAATGAAGCGAGAGCACGCCTTTTCCCATTGTTTGAGCAAATTAATAACGAACTGCTCCAATCTGCTATGAGGTTTCCAGGTGCGCCAGCCGCAGAAACCACCTTAATAGTTTGCTATATAAGAGAAACTCCAAGAGGAAAATATTTATATTGGGCTAGCTTTGGCGATTCCTATTTATTTATCTTTAGAAATGGCGAGTTGAAGCAATTGAATTCATTGAACAAGTATTGGCTAGGCATGTTATCTAAATTATCGGAAAACGCAGAATCTGGAATTTCACTAAAATATTTATCTGGCGAATCGCGTTATATTGGCGTTGCTTCTGGACTAGAAACGGGCATAGAAAAATTATCATCTGGCGACGTAGTATTTTTATGCACTGATGGATTAATTGGTTCGGACGATGAAGTACCAGAAGCCGTTGCGCAAAATATACAAACTATATTATCTGCAAATACACCAACCAATCTAAAAGCAAAAGAAATTGTAAATTCTGCTCTAATGAGAGGCGAAATAGATAATGTCTCTTGCGTAATTTTTCCAATAACATAAAGCGTGCCAACAAAGCGTGCACCTGACGCTGGGGACTCTGCGCACATCTCAAGCAGTTTCACACGCCTTATCATTTTTCTGGCTGGACGGCTTCGCCGTCCCCGCCCCAGCGCAGGTAACGCAAACCGTTGGGCGGCTGTCCGCAAAAATTAGTAGGAGTTATTATGGATAATCCGAGTGAGTCAGAAAATATCAATGCAAGTTTAGGAAAGCACCTTAAGGCTATCTCTGAACAGCAAGCAA
>JABARH010000045.1 GCA_019187665.1 Anaerolineales bacterium | reverse complement strand
AGCCAATCAAAGCCGCCTTGTCCTGTCAGCAAATTAAAGGCGGCTATAAAGAACAGTATGCCAGCAACGATGTTGAAAACAGCATTTGTCTTTTTCTTGTTATCAGGTTGTTTATGTGTCATTGCATTACTCCACTTGCACAGGGTTGCCCAACAAGTGTTTAGACCGTTAATTCCATATAACTGCCTATAGACAGACATTCAACAAAACGCCCAATTCAAGTAGGAGGTTAGATGGTCAAGCATAAATCATACTTCTCCAAGCATCCTCCAAATCCCCGGCGCGACGTGGGTCAGGTCCGCCATCCCGCGTGTGAACTGCTCCCGTGCGGTCGTTTTTCCGATCACGAGCAACGGCACGCGCGCATCTGTGTGCCTGCGCGTGGACAGGTCTTCCATGTTGCCGTGATCGGATGTGAGCAGGATCAACCCCTGGTTATCATCCCATGCTTCAAGCAGGCCGTGTAAAACGCCGTCCAATGCTTCCAATTGGCGCACCGCCCAATCCATATCCTGTTTATGACCGGCGTAATCGCTTGCCCAATATTCAAATAGCGAAAAATCATATTGCGCGGCGAGTCCGGCTGTTTTGCGTCCAGCCTCTTGCGGCGATAGCAGGGGCGCATCGGGGAATCCGAGGAAATCATGCCAGCCATGCCCGGTAAAATCGGCGGAGAGGGCGCGGCCGGCAAAAAAATCCTCGTGGGTGAAAAGAGGTAGTCCGGCGTTGGTCAGCGCGAGAGGGATCGAGGAGAAAAGTCGCTTGCCGGAATCAATGCCCTCGAAATAGCGCGGCGGATACGCGTTGAGCAGGGCGGCGGTCTGGTTGTTGTTGCGCAGCCAGGAGAATAAAGTGTGGCCGTTCCTGAGGTATGCCGCGACTTCCGGATTCGGTTTTGGCCCGTAGTGGTAACCGAGTTCTTTGGGAATGTTGACGCCGGTCAACAGCACAGCCTGCCCCGTTGCAGATTGCGGCAGGCCGTCTACGCCGAGGCCCGCGTCGAGGGCAAGCAGGCTGACGCGCTCGCCTTCGAATGGCGCGGCGGAGGCGGTGAGGTTATGCCCGCCGAGCAGGTCATGGAGGAAGGGCGTGTTTGCGCGCGCGAAGGGATTGGATTGCGGGTCGTCGGCTCCGAGGCCGATACCGTCGAGGAAGAGGAAGAGGAGGCGCATGGGAATGATGAAAGCGAGCTGCGGGTTACGGGATACGGGTTACGGGATATACGTGTTCACGGTATCTGCTGCTATTTCATGCGTTGGAACAGGAACCACGCTGATGGGCGCTCGCGCCGGTCAAAACCGTCGGTTCGCGTGATGAGGCCGAAGCCGCGGGCGAGGATCAAGCCTACATCGGCCTCATCCAGACCGGGGCCGGATGGATGAGAGGCGGGCTTGAAAAATCCATATACAAGCCAATCTCCGGCCGGGGCGAGCAGCCGTTCGAGTTCGTTAAGATAGGCGGATTTGTCTTCCACACCGTGAAAACAGCCGATGTCGAGCGCAAGTTCAAAAGGCCCCGCGATACCGCGCAGGTTGGTCACGTCGCCCACGCGCAGATCGGCGGTGAGATCGGCCGCTCTCAGTTTTTGTTTGGCGAGGGAGATGGCGCGCGGGACAAAATCTACGCCGGTCACCTGCCAGCCGACTTGGGCGAGCGCGGCCACGTTGGTGCCGGTGCCGCAGCCGAGGTCGAGGGCGCGGCCTGCCGGGTGTGATGCGATGTAGGCGCGCAATTCCGGCGGGACGATGCCGCTGTCCCAGGGCGGACGATGCAGGTAGCGCAAGGCGAATCGCAGGCGCGCGAGATTCATTCCAGCGAATGGCGCAGCCGTGCCAGGTCGAGGTTGCCGACCGAACGCCAGATTTCACTGCCTTGCGCGTCGAAGAAAATGAACGTGGGCGTCAATTCAAACCCGTAAAACGGGGCAAGTTCGCGGCCCACCTGTTCCTGAATGTTCAAACGGATGACCATCAATCGGCCTTCGTATTCCTGTTCGATCCCATCCACGATGGGTTTCATTTCTGTGCAGGCAATTCAGAATGGCGACTGGAACTCGAGCAGGACCGGCTTGCCCTGGCCGATCATGGCGCGCACGTTCGCAGCGTCTTCCATCAACGGCGTTTGAACCGGGTGAAGCACGCTCCAGGCAACGATCAGTCCCGCGCCGATCACGCCGAGGGAAATGTATTCCTGCCAGCGCGCGCTGCGCCCCAGCAGAAGAAACGCCGCGACCATGAAGATCAGCGCGGCGGCAAAGACGAAAGAGTATTGGTTGAAGATGCTTCCCATTGACGCTCCACAATGTAATATCGCAAGATGATGATTCTCACTTTGACAAGTGTCTGGAGTTCCTATAAAATCGGAGTGTTCTATATCATAAGCGTGGAAAGGGTTTTGTGATGAAAGAGTATACCACCGAGTTTCTTCGCAATATTGCCCTCGTGTCGCATGGCAGCGCGGGCAAGAGTACGCTGGCAGAGGCGTTTCTTCATTTTACGGGAGCCACGACCCGCCTGGGAAAGATCGAAGATGGAACGACCGTATCGGACTACGATGAAGACGAGGTGCGGCGCAAATTATCGCTGTATACGAGCGTTTTGCCGGTTGAATTTCGCGATCACAAGATCAATGTGCTGGACGCGCCGGGCTACACCGACTTTGTGGGCGAGATGATCTCTGCCATGAGCGTAGCCGACGGCGCGATGATTTTGGTGGACGCGGTCGCGGGCGTGGAGGTGGGGACGGAACTGGCCTGGCGCAACGCCTCAGACATTGGCCTGCCGCGCTTCCTGGTCATCAATCGCATGGACAGAGAGAACGCCGACTTCGCTAGTGTGTACGCTGCCGTGGAAGAATTTGCTCACAGCATGGAGAGTCGTGTGGTCAAGGCGCAGTTGCCCATCGGCGAGAAACATGACTTCAAAGGGGTGGTTGACTTGATCACGATGAAGGCGTACATGGGCGACGGCAAACTTGTCACCGACATCCCCGCCGATATGAAAGCCGCCGCAGACGAGGCGCATTTCGCCCTGGTGGAAGCGGCCGCCGAGGGTGAAGATAGCCTGCTGGAAAAATATCTTGAAAAAGGCTCCCTCTCGAACGAGGAATTGCTGACCGGTTTGGTGGATGTGGTTCACTCCGGCGCGTTCGTGCCGGTCTTTGTCGCCGCGGGCGGGCATGAGGTGGGCATTGCTCCGTTGCTGGATGCGATCGTTTCGCTGATGCCCTCCCCCGCCCAGCGCCCGGAAAAAGAAGCGGAAGGCAGAAGCGGCATGGAAACGCTCGCCTGCTCAGACGCCGGTCCGCTGGCTGCCTATGTGTGGAAGACGACAGCCGATCCGTTCGTCGGCAAGATGACATACTTCCGTGTGTTCAGCGGGTCCATCCAGGGCGACGCGCGTGTGTGGAACCAGAACAAGGGCGCGGAAGAGCGCATGTCTGGGCTGCATATTCAGCGTGGCAAGGAACAACTGCCGGTCAAAGTAATTCATGCCGGCGATATTGGTTCGGTCTCCAAACTGGCTGTGACCGCCACCGGCGATACGTTTTGCGACAAGGCGCATCCGTTGATGTTGCCCTCGCCGAAATATCCCGCGGCATTGTTCCGCGTGGCAATTCAACCAAAGACGCAGGCCGATGCTGCAAAGATCTCGACCACCCTCACCCGCCTCTGCGAGGAGGATATGACCCTGTCCTGGTATAACGAGAAATCCACCGGTCAGACCATCTTGCAGGGGATGGGCGACCAGCATATTGACGTTGCCATTCATCGCGCTCAAACGAAGTTCCAGGTGGGGCTGGTCACCGACCAGCCAAAAGTTCCATATCGCGAAGGCATCACGCGTAAGGGAAATGCCATGTATCGCCACAAAAAACAGACCGGCGGCTCCGGTCAGTTTGGCGAGGTCCACCTGAGGATCGAACCCTATCACGAAGGTGATTTTGATTTCACAGATGAACTGGTGGGCATGAACCTGTCCAAATCCTACCTGGCCCCCATCGAAAAGGGGATTCGTGCCACGATGGAGCATGGCGCGTTCGCGGGCTATCCGATGAGCAACGTGCGCGTGATCGTTTACGATGGCAAGGAGCATCCTGTGGATTCGAAACCGGTCGCGTTTGAAATTGCCGGCCGCGAAGCGTTCAAACTGGCCGTGCAGGAGGCGCACCCGGTCTTGTACGAGCCGATCATGAATGTCCGCATCACGGTCCCCGATTCGCACATGGGGGATGCGATGAGCGACCTCAACACCCGCCGCGGACGCGTGCAGGGGACTGAATCGGATCGCGGCAACACCGTCATTCTGGCGCATGTGCCGCTGGCCGAAATGCTACGCTACACCACGCAGATCCGCTCGATCACCGGCGGGCGCGGCTACTTCACCATGGAACTCGATCACTACGATGTGGTTCCCTCCAACCTGGCGGCCGGCATTGTGGAGGCGCACAAGAAGGAAGCAGAAGGGAAGAAGGAAGAGTAGCAAAAAAGGACCCGGGTCTCTCGAAGAAGCCCGGGTCCTTTTTTTACTTTGGCGAAAACAAAATATCTTCCACGTTGACTTTTAGTTTCAGCCGCCTGCCTTTGATGGTCATCAGGCTGGCGAGCGAACGCGGCATGGGGTTGCCAACGAGTTGCAGGTCGTCCTGTTGCCTAACCATGTAGGCAGGCAGTTCTTTGAAATCCTGATAGCGGTCGAAGAACCCTACGAGGCGGCGGAACAACTTTGGCAGGATCATCACGCTGTCCTGGATGGTGCGCGTATCCCAGATGGTAAAGTCTGCGGTGCGATCAATCGCCCACAGTCCGCGCCCGGCGATGCGCGCCCGTTTGGTGGCGGTGCGGAATTTGTCCAGCACAGCCGGTTCGGTGGAGGTGTAAAATGTCGGATACACCAGTCCCTCACGCAGCAACAAGTAATTAACGGACTTCTCCAGCGGCAACTCGTTTATGTCCAGCACGGCGCCGTCCGTCAATGGAACCTCGCCCGGGAAGAGAAAACTGATTGGCCGTTTGTAGCGGTCCATTCCTGCCGAGGCGAGGAAGCCGGGGCTGGCATCATCTGCGTCCACGATGTGGGTCACACTCAGGCTGTACTTGACGTTCTTGATCCCGATTAGAGTCAGTAATTTCTCGAGCGCGGCGATGGCGAAGGGCATCGGCTGGTGATAGCCTTCGTAATGCGTTTCGAGCGCGTCAATCGCTTCAATGCGGAGCTGACGTTTGTTCTCGTCTCCGGCGTTCGGGAAGAAATCCCAATGCGCCTCATTATCGGCGCGGAAGCGGATCGAATCACCGTCCGGCTGGTAGCCCTTGACATGAAACGTTCCCTTGATGATCTTAAGCGGTGTCATGGTGATCCTCTTGAACAGATTATACCCTCCGGCAGATGATTTCCTGCCGGCGGTGACTGTTCCAGATTTGGTAAAAAAAGGAGTAGAGGCACATTTCCCGGACTAACGGGAAAATGAATGCGCTTACGCCATCAAACTGGCAAGATCGAGGCCACGTGACAAGTGGTTGCCAGCGTAA
>JABARH010000050.1 GCA_019187665.1 Anaerolineales bacterium | reverse complement strand
CCATGTTCCTTTGCCGTAGCACCAAGAACATCTGAGATTGCAATTGTAGGTAAGGTTTATCCAGGCTGTGTTAGGTAACATTGCAATACTTTTATCCATCGAACGTGCCGCCGAACGGTTTGCGTTACCTGCGTGTGGGCGGGCGTGGATTCTGTTTGGGAGCAGGAAAAACTCGAAGCCAGAAAAATACTCGAAAATGCCGCAGAATCCCACACGTCAGGTGCACGCTTTGTTAGACCGCTTTTTGCTTTTAACGGTTTCCTTTTGCCCGATTGTGTGTCTTACACAACATTTGACAATTTTTTATATTTGTTGCGCCGCCTTTGCTCCATGCTGCTACATGGTCAGCGTCCATTTCATTCAACTTCCAAATTTTACTCTTATTTACATCATGTCCAACGGCGCAAAGGGGACAATTTGATTTTCCGCTTGACGTGGCTTTTGTAGTTTGCGCCGTGTAAACGCTTTTCTTTGTCGCTTCATCAAAAACCCGCACATCTAATAATTTTGTATCAACTGAACCGCCAAGAATATACTCAAAAATACCCTTGCGATTTTTGATATACGAGTCACCGTAAAGGCTTTTTACTTCCTTTGAAACTTTAGCGGGATTATAAGATTTTTTATGATGTTCTTCGTACAATCTTCCCCAATCTAATCCTTGCATTTCGCTTTCTACATCTACAAATACAGTTGAAACCCAATCAATCACGCTGTTGAAATAGGCTTTTAACTCTGTAATATTTTTATCGTAACGATGGCGACTCATGTAATCGCCAATATTGCCTTTACTTACCCAATCAAGAGCGCATTCAAGAAAAGCCTGCCGATTTACACTGCCTGAAACATACGCACTCCATTTCTGAATATTGGAGTTTTGGCTATTACTAAACTCTGCTTTTCCAAGTGTCACAAAAGTTCCTGAATATACAGCGTTCAATAATTCCTGTTGATTAAGCGGTATGCCAGCAATATTGATTGTTTTGAACCATTCTTTTATTTCGCTTTCAGTACCTTCACATTCATAAATAAGCAATTTCGTTTCTAATATTTTCGATTGCTTGTCAGATGCAATACCGCTAAAGTATTGTTCCATACCGTTTTCATCTTTGATGGCAAATTTATCAGTTACAAATCGTCCAAAACTTGTAATACGTTGTTGCCCGTCCAAAACTTCCAGAACATCATTGCTAACTTTGTTGAAATAAATCAAACCCAAAGGATAGCCTTTGAGGATTGATTCGATAACAGCAACATCTTTTTTACTTTCGGCATAGATATAGTTGCGCTGATATTCTGGCTGGATGGTTAATTTACCAGATAAGCCAAACAAACCCTTGCCTTCAAGTTCGTTATAGATAAAACCATCGCAAACATCTTTTACTGTGATGTCAATTTTTAGAGTTGTTTTCATTTTGTAGACTTCCTGTGCCTAATGAAAATTCTTTGATATACAGACTGAATTACTCTACCTTTTTTATTTACGAAGTAATTCTTTTTGCCGTCATTACCACGCAAATTTGGATTTTCATTAGTTTTACCACCTGAAGACCCTGTTTTCTTGCCATTTGGTTTTACTTCCCAATAGTCATCATATTTTTTTGTGTCGGGGACTTTATCGTGACAACCCCTTTGCGTATTTCCTAAAATCTCAAATTGTTCAGGAGAGTATTTGTCAAGAAAACTAATCGGTACGCCCATTACGCCGTCATAATCACTTGGAATAGCGTCTGTAAACGGCACTTCAATAGCGTCATAGTTATCGTACTTGTCGTAAGATTTTTTTCCTTTAATTTCCTTGTGCTTGCTATATTTCAAATTGTCTGCCATTGTCATAAGTGGTAAAGGTTGGTGACGCCTTCCGTGGTCGAGATTGGTAAACCAAACAGATGGAGAACGCAAATATACTATTCCGTCTACCGTTCTTGTTGCTGTACTGGGCTTTTGCGACGAGTCAATTTCTTCTGGCGATATGAAAAGTAAATCTTTGTTGAAACTCGTAGTACCAACCCACATTTTATTATTTTCAATCAAAGGAAAAACTTCTTTGTAAGCGATTGCATTTTTACTGCCGATTATCACAAATTTCTTATCTGCTTCCACTACCCACGCTAAAAATTCACGAAATAAAGAGAAGGGCGGATTAGTAATTATGATGTCAGATTCATCTCGTAATTTTTTTATCTCATCGCTTCTAAAATCGCCATCACCTGTTAAATAATGCCATTCCAAATCATCCACATTTACTTTATGGTCGCCAGTCTTATCATGGGATAAGGTAAAAATCTTTCCGTTTTTAGTAGTTTTAGTTTTATCAAATTGCGGATTGCTTGTTTCAAAAGCGGTTGGCTTATAACCTTTTTTATAGTTTTTGCTATCTACGGCGAAACTGGTACTGATGAGTTTTTTCAATCCAAAACTCTCAAATTTTTGGGCAAAATACTTTGTGAAGTTGCTCCATTCGGGGTCATCACAAGGTAACAGAATTGTCTTGCCACGAAATACATTAGGGTTGAATTCCAAGTATGCGTTAATTTCTTTTTCAATATCGGCATACTGAGTGTAGAACTCGTCATTTTTTGCGTTCTTTGCATTTGTTTGATTAATGTTCGGCATAGATTATCCCATCAGACGATTTTCTACTCATTATAAAACACTAATTTTGCAAGGGGCGGTCTAACGGTTTGCGTTAGTGGTGGTGGGGCGGGCTGGGAAAATGCCTGAGAGCAGGAAAAACCCAAAGCCAGAAAAATGCTTGTAAATCGCGCAGACTCCCCACCATCCACTGCACGCTTTGTTGGGCATTTTTATGGATGAGGCAACTCGTTGAAAAAGTCTTCAAGATTAAATTCCTTCACCCATAAAGGATACTTGATTGAAGCACCAGAACTAGATTTATAAATATTTATGATTTTTGTAAACCACTCAATAACTCGTTCTAATTGAGTATTGGTAAGGGTCACAAAAGAAAAACTGTTTTCTGCTGTTTCATCGCGTATGGTAACAAATCCTCTTGTCTTATCTTGCTCATTTGGATCTATTACGAAAAACTCCATTGGAGACACTGAATCTTGTTGTATTAGAATCATGTGTTCGAGAATGGTTTTTGGCTGAACCTGATAATCCTTTATGATTCTTCTTAATTCTGATTTGACAATATTGGTCGTTTCATGATTGTCTTTCAAGTTTGGAAAAACATACACAAAATTAATGCCCCTATTTAAGTTTTTTGCTACTGTACCTGCCCACGGTCCGCCAAAAATATTATGTATGGTTACCCAAACATCATGCTCCGCTGCTAATTCTGCTTCAATTGCCGATTCAAAACCAAATACCCTGTTTCCTGCAATGTCTGGGCGGTCTGCTGAAATGTGCTTTAAAATCAAATCACAAATCATATTTACTGTGCCAGGGTGGTCTTTGTTGTAGCCAAACACTCGTAAATGTTTAAGGTCGAAAGGCAAAGAATTTAATTGGTCACTTGAAATTAATAGCACATGGTTTTCATCTTTTGTTACATGGGTAATTCCGATTTCGTACAAAACATTCGCATTTAAGTTTGTAATATCCGCAATTACGATTTTTGATTGTTTAATCTCTCTAATAATTTGTTCAATAATTTGTCCTGATGAACGGATTTCATCTGCTCGAACTAGACGTACATCGTTCCTTTGTAATATTTGCTTGCACGCTTCATATAATTTGTCGCCATATTCATTTCCAAATGCAGATAACCAAAAACATTGATTATCAATAACTGTGTCAGGCATGTCGGATAGTAGGTTTTTTGGATAAACACTCATTTTATTTACCTTCCTTATTAATACATTGCTTTGCAAGGGTATGCCCAACGGATTGCGTTACCTGCGCTGGGGCGGGGACGGCGAAGCCGTCCAGCCAGAAAAATGCTAAGGCGTGAAAACTGCTTGAGATTGCCGCAGAATCCCCAGCGTCAGGTGCACGCTTTGTTGGGCAAACACGGCGGGTGCAAGACTCGCCAATTGAAAAGAAATAACACCGCACAACTGACTGAATTTTACACACATCTTTATCTTTGACAACCACCGAAAAACCTTCAATTAATTCTTGCTTGTAAATCACGCAAAATAGGTTTTATCGGAGGACTGGCTTCTTCTGGCAGATTGTGAACATCAAAATATTTATATTCGCTATGCTCATCGGGATTAACTATAACTTCTTCGTTGAAGTTGCGAATTATATAAACTACCGAGACATTATAAACTTCTGCCCCGTTTGGGTATTTGTAATAAAGTTCTTGACCAGAATAAACGCCAAATAATTCAAGGTCTTTTACATCAACGCCTATTTCTTCTTTAATTTCACGCTTAACTGTATCTTCGAGGCTTTCCCCTAATTCCATCGCACCGCCAGGAACGCCCCAGCGATTATTGTCAGTTCTCTTAATCATGAGCAAATGATTTTCTTGATTAAGGGCAAGTAAAGTTGCACCAACCATAATAACGGGACGATTACCAACAACTTTACGAAGTTCGTGAATGTAACCCATTGAAATTGCCCTCAAAAAGTTTTAAACAAGTGGTTGCCCAACGGTTTGCGTTACCTGCGCTGGGGCGGGGACGGCGAAGCCGTCCAGCCAGAAAAATGCTAAGGCGTGAAAAATGCTTGGGATGTGCGCAGAATCCCCAGCGTCAGGTGCACGCTGTGTTAGGCGCGTTTTGTTTTTTAAGACCGTAAAATTAATCTCTGCCACCAAAATCATCATCGGTTAAGCCCATGTCGTATAAATCTTGTAGATGAGCCCTTCCTTCTTCTTCATAATCGTAATCATCATGGTCGTCATAATCTTCGTCATAATTGCTACTTTGCTGTATTAATTTTTCTTGAACTTGTTGATACTGGAAATTGTCTCTAATAAACGTGTAGAAATATTTGCCATGAGATTCGGCTTGCATTAGTTCGACATATGTGCGCTGTGGAACAGCATAATATTGATAAATCGCCCCATTGACAAATTCTATTTCTAAAATCTTGCTAGAGTTGTCGTAGCCAATAGATTTTAAATTTGAAGAATCAACATGTGTTCGCTTGATTGTGATAGGTGAAAGTTTCTTGGCTTGGGGGATTTGAACAGAGGTTTCTGTGCTAACAGTTATTTCTGATATTTTCACTTTCATGGTGCGACCAACTACGAGCCCAATATTGTTGCCATTAATTATGTTTTTCCACTCGTGTCGGAATACTTGAAACCCGTTTATGTGCAGTTCAAGAAAGCCTTTCTGGATGAATATTGCAATTTCATTGACTGACCCTATTTCGTGTTTAATGGGCGCATTTGTCCAAGAAATAAGAGGATGCCATTCATCGTCAATATATCTGCCCGTAGTAAATTGCTTTTTGGAATTTACAAGCACGTAACAGAAATTGTTTATGTCAACTAATCCCCAAGCAATACCGTAAAAAGAATCAGATGCCCCAAGTATTCTCTGAATCTTTATTTTAATTCCTAAATCATTTTGAGTATGATTGTTAAAACTTCTCCATGTCCCCCACCATCCCGAATCTTGACGATGCTCGATAATATATCCACCATTTTCTACTTGTAAGGATACTTCGTCGGTATCTTTCACAAGCCAATTTTTGGAATTGTCCAAGAAATTATCTGAGAAAATTGTCATATTATTCTCCCTTCTGATAAATTTATTTTTGTAGAGGCAACATGATAGGAATAGAAAACTTCATTCTACTGACAGCGCTTTTCTGAGAGTCAATTTTTGCTTGATACCCTAGATTTACTTCTGGTACAACAATTCCAATTCCGCCTTGAATTGCCTTGTTTTCTCCAACAGTAACCACAATATCAAATTCCACAATATTTACAGGCTGTAATTTCTCAGTGCGAGAAATTTTGTCGTAATCAGAAACGAATTTGTCGGAAGGATTGATACTTGCGCCCTTGCTTTTAGCATATTCTTGAGCCGATGTAATTCCGTCTATAAGTTGGGATAACGCATTTGAGATAAATTCGTTAAGTTCCATCGAATTGACTATTTGTTTTTTAGGCTTGAAACACATTTTATATATCCTTTGATATTGAAGTGAAGCGCCTAACGGTTTGCGTTAGTGGCTTGTGGGTGGGCGTGGACAATGCTAGGGAGCAGGAAAAACTTGAAGGGAGGAAAATGCTCGAAAATTCGTACCGTACCCACAAGTCCACTGCACGCTTTG
>JABARH010000044.1 GCA_019187665.1 Anaerolineales bacterium | reverse complement strand
TGCTCTCTGTTCTCGAAAGCGTTGTACAATCGGACATAGGGCCTCGGTTGGGTCGTAGTGGTATGGATAACCTATTCTACTTCCTGCCAAGGCCCTCCTTTCTCAAAACGAATTACCGAATCCTCTCATAGGTTCTAAGTACACACGTACACAAGTACACACGTATACAGGTACACAGATCGCTTGAAAACTTGAAACCCGACACCTGCCCCCTGCCCCCCGAAACCTCTCCATGTACCTCATCATCGAATTCCTCGACGAGCTCGTCTACGGCGTGGGCGAGACCGCCTGGCCCCTGATCCGCGACGACCTGCACCTGACGTACACGCAGATCGGTCTTCTGCTCAGTCTGCCGGGCATCATCGCCGCATTCATCGAACCCTTCATCGGCATCCTCGGCGACGTGTGGAAACGCCGCCTCTTGATCCTCGCGGGCGGAATTTTTTTCACGCTCTCGCTGGTGATGACCGGCGTCAGCACATCCTTCCTCTTTCTGCTGGCATCCTTCATTTTATTTTTTCCGATGTCCGGCGCGTTCGTCTCGCTCTCGCAAGCCAGCCTAATGGACTCGGACGAATCCCGTCACGAACAGAACATGGCGCGCTGGACCTTAGCCGGGTCGCTCGGCGTCCTCGCGGGACCGATTCTCCTCGGCCTGTTTGTCTACCTCGGATTCGGCTGGCGCGGCACATACGCCGCCCTCGCGGGACTCTCGCTCCTTTGCCTGCTCCTCGCCTTTCGCCGCATCCCGCGCGACCCCGAATCGGCGGCTTCGTTTCCATCGTTCCAAATTGTCTTCGACGGATTCCGCGCCGCATTCCACGCCCTCAAGCGCGGCGAGGTCTGGCGGTGGTTATTGCTCCTCGAATTCGCCGACCTGATGATGGACGTCCTGCTCAGTTACCTGGCCATCTATTTTGTGGATGTGGCGCAGGTCAGCGAGACACAGGCAGGCATCGCGGTCACGTTCTGGCTCTTCCTCGGTCTCTTCACCGACTTCGCCTTCATCCGTTACATTGACCGCCAGCCGGACAGCATCAAATTTCTCCGTCTCACTGCCGCGGCGCAATTGATCCTCTTTCCGCTTTTTCTGCTGGTTCCCGGCTTCCTGCCAAAACTCGCCGTCATCGTCCTCGTCAATTTTTGCAACACCGGCTGGTATCCCATTTTGCAGGGGCGGTTATACTCCAGCCTGCCCGGTCAAAGCGCCAGCCTGATGGCGATCGGCGCGGTGACGACTCCGCTCGCAAAACTTTTCCCGCTCCTGATCGGTTTCCTTGCCGATCAATTCGGTCTGGCCACCGCCATGTGGATTCTCCTGCTCGGACCAATCGCGCTGATCATCGGACTCCCGCGCGGGGAGCGTACACAAGTAGGCAGGTAAACAGGTAGATACGTACACAGGTAGATACGTACACAGGTAGATACGTACACAGGTAGACACGTACACAAGTAAACACGTGCTTGAAACGTAGAACGTGAAACCTGACACCTGACACCCGCCACCTGACACCCAGCGCCCGCCACCTGACACATGACACCTGACACCTCGATTTATCTTCACATTCCCTTCTGCGCTCACCGCTGCGCCTACTGCGACTTTAACACCTACGCCGGCCAGGGAGATTCGATTCCTGCATACGTGGACGCGCTGATAAAAGAAATCAACTTTGGTGCGGCCGCTCGACCATCCGCCCACGCGACTATCGGGACTATTTTTTTTGGCGGCGGGACTCCCTCGCTTCTTTCCGCGCCCCAGTTGGCCTCCATCATGGACGCCTTGCGCGCCGCCTTTACTTTTTCCTCCAACCTCGAAGCGACCATCGAGGCCAACCCCGGCACAACCTCGCCGGAGTTTCTCCATCAAATTCGCGCGGCTGGCATCAACCGCATCTCGTTCGGCGTTCAATCGGCGAATCCCGAAGAGCTTCACATGCTCGAACGCGTCCACGACTTCTTCGACGTGATCCAATCCGTCAAATGGGCGCGCCAGGCGGGACTCGATAATTTGAATTTGGATGTGATCTACGGCCTGCCCGAACAGACTCTGCAAACGTGGCAAACCTCCCTCCAGCGGATTCTCGACCTGCACCCCGAACACATCTCCGCCTACGCACTCACCCTCGAACACGGCACGCCGTTCGGACGCTGGTCTGCGCGCGGAATGTTGCCTCTGCCCGATCCTGATCTCGCCGCAGAAATGTACGAATGGGCAAGTGAGACTCTCGAAGCAAATGGGTACAAGCAATATGAGATTAGCAACTGGGCAAAAGAAGTCAAAGGTCAAAAGTCAAAAGTCAGACCTTCGACCTTTGACCTGCAACCTTGGGCTCCCGCTTTTGCCTGCAAACATAACTTGCAATACTGGCGCGGTCTTCCTTACCTCGCCTTCGGCGCCGGCGCGCACGGCTACGCGGGCGGTTACCGCTACTCCAACGTCCTGCGCATCAAAACCTATATAGACCGACTAACCGCCAATAGCCAACAACCAGGAACCGCCTTCCCACTTACCCCTGCTGCTGTAAATTACCATAGGCTATCCAAACGTGAAGAGATGCAAGAGGCCATGCTGACCGGCCTGCGCCTCGTCCGCGAAGGCGTGTCTGATGCGGCCTTTCGTCGGCGATTCGGAATCGGGATCGAAGATGCTTTTCCAAAGGAGGTGGATGAACTTCTTCGGCTTGGACTTTTGGCATGGAATCACGTTTCAACGGATTCCCGCCTGCGGCTCATGTGGCACGCGCGGCTGGTTTCGAATCAGGTATTCGTTCGATTTGTTGAATAACAATGCGAAGATTTTTCTCCGCATTGTTGATATGTTTATGGGACCTTCGTCGGGGTCGCGGTCAACGCCTTCAAATCTTCCATGGGACATAACAGTGGCTCGTATCCGTTCGGCTTAAAACCGTAGGGAAGGCGGCAGGTATTATCCACCGCGAAGACGGCCTTGATCGGATAAAACTTCGCCTCACTCTTCTCCGGCGAGCCAGCCTGCTCTTCAGTGAAATAATCGTTGTAGTTGAAACGCGCCGGGTCGCGCAGGCCAAGGTCCGCCCAGACACCCCACATGAACGCGCCGCCGACAAGCGATTTCTTGAACGCGAATTGGATTCCACTGGGAGAGCGCGGATCGAGTCTGATCCAGGCAAGGTCCGGGTCGAGACCGTCGCGCCCGGAGGCGATCAAAATTTGGTCGTAGCCGTTGCCGCTGAATTTTTCATCGGCGCGCTCGGGCGAGAGGCCGCCGGTGTCGTTGTTCGAGTCCATGTAAACAGTCACTCCATCTGTCGTCCAGGAGGTGGTGAAGGGTGGTTTGGCCCAGATCAGGTAGTCGCCGTGGCCGTCGCGGTCGAAGTCTAGTTCCAGCGCGTAGTCGGCAGTCAGGCCGCCAGACGCGCCCAGCCCGGAGAGTTGGACGAACGCGTAGTACCAGGTTGGGTCGGCGGCGATGCGATAGGTGAGGATATCCACTTCGGGCAGGTACTCCATCGCGCCCTGCGTGAAAGGACGCTCGAAGCGGTTTAATTTGTACGAGTCGCCGTAGGGCGCGCGATTCTCCGGCGCGGTGCCGCGCGAGTCGACATCGTAAACGAACACGCCGCTGGACTGGATCTCGGCGGGAAAGTGGGTGTGGATGATGCCTGGTGTGAGCGTGGCGCTGGGCGCGGCCGCGCTGGCGGGAGCGCCTGCGGTTGGAAAGGGTGACGGACTTGGCGGGGCGGCCGTGAGCGCAGCCATGATTTGGGCCACATACAACGACACCAGGTCCTGCGTGGGTTGCGAGGTCGCCGTGCCGGGCAGGCTGCAAGCCAGCGCGGCTAAAAGCAAAGCGGATAATACAAAATGTCGCCGGGACAAAACAGGGTTCATGGATTCTCCTTTTTCATATTATGCACTGGAAGCCTGCCAGTTTCAAGCCCAAAACCAAAATGGCGCGATCGTGCAATCCTGCCGGCCCAATCCGAAAAAGATCCCTGCATTATTCCTGGCCTTCCGTTGCGCGCCTCTGACGCGAAAATCAAGCGGGTCTATCGTCGCCCGGCGCGCGAATATCATCCGGGCCTGGGCAGTGTTCGCGCGCCGGGGAGCGTATGAAAGAAGTCAACTGGGCGTACTCGATTCTCGGAGACGCGCAACGGCGTGCCGCGTACCATGACCGGCTTGCGCCTCGCGCCTGCCTGCTCGCAATCAAGTGTTCATGAGGTTTGAGTGATGAACGGTTTAGGGTTAATGGCGGATGGGTGGGCGTAGAAAAAGCCCAGCGCCTTTGACTAGACGCGGGGCTTTTGGTTCAAGTTTTCCTCCAACCCTCGCGAAGCCCCCCCCTTTGGGGTTGACACTGCTGTTCATCGGTGGCCCTGTGCTGGTTTGGAAAGATGCTGTTTTGTATTCAATTTACTTCTCTTGCCTTTATCATTTCATCAATGAATGGTTTAAATGCCGCTAACTTTGGCGTAGGAATATTGTATTGTTTTCCAGTTTCTAACACATCATAATAAATTTGTTGTAATTCTTCAGGAGCATAACGTCCATGCCCGCCAGATATTTTCATGGAAGTTTTACTTTGTAGCATAAAGAAAGCAATGAGGGTCGAAATCCATGTTGGAGCAAGGAAGACCTGAGCGTCTTGAACTTTCATCACGTCTACCCCGCGTGCCTTGCATATTTCCATGGCTTCTTTACCCGCTTCAATTGCTTCATGGATGCGTGAGAGATTTTTTATGAATGGTTGAAACCCACGCGCTTTTGCGCCGCCTGCAATCCAAGGGGCTGTAGATGCAAAATGTACCCAATACCAATGTTCCATGTTAGATTGAATGACTGGTTTGATGCCAGCGCTTTCAAAGAGTTTTTTTGCTTTTTCCATGTTTTGCGTGGCGGAAGTCACTACTTCTGGGGCAAAAGTAGATTTACCGCATAGGCTATCACCTAGCATTACTTCATCCATGATTGCGCCGTCAAGAGCGCCATTCTCGATAATTCCGCCGCCGCGAGGCATTGCTAAAACATATTGTGTTTTGTTAAATTGCCTGTCAATAAAATCCATGCCGCGCCAATTGTTGTTGAAAAAAACGACAATTGCTTTTCCAGAATTTTCTGCGATTTGCGGCAAGATATTCTCTGTTTGGGTGTGTTTAACAGATTCAATAATAAAGTCATAATTGTCAGCAGGGGAGAATTGAGTAACTATGTTTGGCAAAAATATTTCATTGACCATCACATCTTTGCCTGTGCGATGGTCAATGATATTAAGATGTAAGCCATTTTTCCAATTCGCCTCCTTTCCAGGGCGTACCAATAGCGATACATCATGACCGCCTTTAGAAAACGCCCAAGCATAAAGGGTATTGATAACTCCTGCGCCAAACATAAGAATTTTCATCGTATTAAATCCTTTCAAGACTTTGGTTTCGAGGGAAGGGCTAACGAGGCTGTCGAAAAACCGATTTTGGAGAGAGAGCCGTCCCCGTGTCCCAGGGACCGAGCATGGACAGTCTTCGTTTTCTATCGCTCTGTCAGGGTCAGGGGAGCGCCCCGAAGACGTGGATCTTGCCGATATTGTGAACCAGGGCGAAGAGCCTCCATTGTACATCCACTTTGCATTTTGAGCGCAGCGTGAAGCGATGCATGCGATGCTTGTCCGTAGACCGAACTTTCGATAGATCAGCCCTTCCAAACCCTCCCTAAAAAGAAAAAGACAATATCTTTTGTTAGATGCGAGACTTTCAGGACTTACGCAAAACCTTGCGTAGGGCGCGCCGAAGTTCTAACGCGCCTGCTGGGGTTAGAGAGCGCCAATTATGCGTAAGTTCTGACTTTTTTGTTCGAGTTTTCCTCCAACCCTCGCGAAGCACCCCCATTGGGGTTGACACGGCTGTTCATCGGTAGCCCGCTTTTTGCTTTTGACTCGTGACCGCTTCTAATCATCATACCCTTCGGGATTTTCTTTGCCAGCAAGTACAGCCCTGAAATTAGTTAATGACTCGGCAAAAGAAGCAGGATTGAACTCATCAAAACTCTGTTCACGTGGAAAGGTTTTCTTTGCGTTCTTTGCGGACTTAGCGGTGCAAATGTACGGTAGAGAGTTTCACTGCACGACTCTTATTGACGCATTAAACCCCAAACTCCAGCAACCACAAACAATATACCTGCCACCAATGACAGCCAATCAAAGCCGCCTTGTCCTGTCAGCAAATTAAAGGCGGCTATAAAGAACAGTATGCCAGCAACGATGTTGAAAACAGCATTTGTCTTTTTCTTGTTATCAGGTTGTTTATGTGTCATTGCAT
>JABARH010000055.1 GCA_019187665.1 Anaerolineales bacterium | reverse complement strand
CCCAACAAAGCGTGCACCTGACGCTGGGGATTCTGCGGCAATCTCAAGCAGTTTCCTACGCCTTAGCCTTTTTCTGGCTGGACGGCTTCGCCGTCCAAGCCCCAGCGCAGGTAACGCACACCGTTGGCACGCCCCTTGTAAAATGAAGTGAGTTTTCAGGCTGGGATTGACGCACTTTACAGGTATCGTATATAATACCGTCATGAGTAAATACCAAATCGTTGCCGATACCAATGTTTTCGTTACTGCTTTGCGTTCACAATTTGGCGCATCGTATAAACTCTTTTCGCTTATAGATAAAGACGTGTACAAATTAAATATGTCCATCCCTTTGGCTCTTGAATATGAAGCCGTTGCTAAAAGAATGATTGGCGAAATTTCATTGAGCGAAAAGGAAATTGATGACATCCTTGATTTTGTTATAAATAATTCAAATCGCTGGAAAATTTATTATCTGTGGCGTCCTCAACTTAAAGACCCTGGCGATGATATGGTTTTGGAGTTGGCAGTTACAGCAGGTTGCAATTACATCGTGACGTATAACGTAAATGATTTCAAAGGAATTGAAAATTTTGGTATTCAGGCAGTAACTCCCAAAGAGTTTCTAAAATTGACAGGTGAATTATGAGTACATTAAGTTTACGACTTCCCGAATCACTTCATAAATACGCCCGTGAAATGGCGGAAAAAGAAAATATTTCTATTAATCAACTTATTACTTTGGCATTGGCAGAAAAATTATCCGCACTAGGCACAGAAGATTATTTAGAAATGCGGGCGAAACGTGCTAGTAAAGCAAAATTCCTGAAAGCCATGTCTAAAGTAGCAAAGGTTGAGCCGCCAGATTATGACCGTTTATAAATAGCGGGCGAGTCTTAAAGTCAAAAGCGTGCCAACAAAGCGTGCACTTGACGCTGGGGATTCTGCGGCATCCCAAGCATTTTCTCCGCTGTCAAGTTTTTTCTACGCCCAAAGCGGATTTTGCCAATGCCCCAGCGCAAGTAACGCAAACCGTTAGGCAGCCCATAATGGAGGATGAAGTTGTTTGACATAGAGTTCACGGGTGAAGTGGTTGATACAGAAAGTGAAACCCTGCATCTAGGCACGATTAACCTCAATGGTTTCATTGAAGGCTTTTCTGCTTCCCTCGCGTATTGGTCAAAAGAAGATTATCAAAAACAGTGGCTTGAGGGGGCAGTTAGACTTCTTCAGCCAGACTCGCGTTCGGCGTTCATTACCTGCATGTATGATCCACAGACAGCAAACCTCATCCACTGGTGGCCAGCATGGCATGTAAGTAATTTTGTGGTTGTTCAACAGCAGTTATTGCCACTTGACACTAGCGTGTTCGATAGCATGGATGAAGAGTTTAAGACATTGGTGTCTCAGTTTTCAACAAATAATCCTTATGTGGCTGTATCCGAGCGCCTGGCTACCCATAGTAAAGAATGCCAGGAAACAGCAGTTTGTCGTCATCCGCGCTTGGGAGCACGACTTTCAGAAGGTATTGACTTTTGCCCATCCGAGTGGAGCTTGCAACTTCATGAGATCGAAGATTTTCTCAATCGAAGAACTACCGATTGGCAAAGGTAATTGCAAAATGGGCGGGCTGCCTAACAAAGCGTGCAGCGGATTTTTGGGAGTCTGCGGCTTCGAGAAGCAGTTTTCTCGCTTCAAGTTTTTCCTGCTCTCAATCATTTTCCCAGCCCGCCCAAAATCCGCTAACGCAAACCGTTGGCTGGCAGGTCATTAATCGGGAGAGATAATTTGAATCCAAAATCGTATTGGTTAGCGGGTGAAAATGCAACTTTGCGCGGCGTTGGAATCAAAGTCTTTTGGGCTTACCCTACGATTGTTGTTCAAGACACACCAGAATTAATTGCTTTATACATGCCCGCTGGCGTTCTTGGAAAAGATACCGCCCACAAACCCACCCCAGAAGAAATATTGGCAGCCGAAGAAATAGTTATTGCTGATTATCAATGGAAACGAACCGATGTTTTATTTCTCATTGTGCCAGGCGAAGCGTTTAGTACCTATGCGATGTGGGAAACAGGTACAAAGAATTTAGATTGTTGGTATGTAAATTTACAAGAGCCTATCAAGCGTACACCTATTGGCTTTGATACGATGGATCATATGCTCGATGTAGTAATCAAGCCAGATATGAATAAATGGCGTTGGAAAGATGATGACGAATTTTCAAAAGCACAGGAAGCAGGCATTTATTCAAAAGAAGTAGCCAGTAAAATTTGGCAAGTAGGTGAAAAAGCAGTAAGATTGATTACATCTGAACGGCGTTCATTTTATGAAAGATGGACTACTTGGCAGGCAAACCCCGAATGGAGTCTTCCAAAATTATCTCCACTTTGGGACAAAGTAAATTTCAACGGGCTTGATTTGCAAAACAAGGTTTAGGCAAGTCCATGCCAGCCAACAAAGCGTGCAGCGGATTTTTGGGAGTCTGCGGCTTCGAGAAGCATTTTTCTGGCTTCAAGTTTTTCCTGCTCTCAATCATTTTCCCAGCCCGCCCAAAATCCGCTAACGCAAACCGTTGGGCAACCCCGTGCAAAAGTTTGTAATCTCTTTTTGTGAATATGATAATTTCAAGTTTCAAAACAGGGAAAATGCTTAATGCCAAAAGGTAATTACACAACTCCTGAAATTTTTCATGATGCGCCGCTTGAAACAGGCGAGAAATTCGATTTCAACTTTGATGATTATGCGGCAACAATAGCCCGCTTGATTGCATCGAAGAAAACAAAAACTCCAATCGCATTATGTGTCAGTGGTGCATGGGGTTCGGGGAAAACTACTCTCTTGCGCCGTATCAAAATAATGTTGGATGCTACTCCCAAACTAAAAAGTAAAAAGAGAAAGTCAGAAATTGAATTCCTAAACACGAAAGAGAATTCAGCAGAGTCTTTCAGACAGTGTAGGACTGTCTGGTTTAATGCATGGAAATATTCTGATGAAGATGAATTACTTGTGGCATTAATAAGAAGAATTCTTCAAGAGATGTCGCAGGATAGCATTGTTACAAAAGTCTTCAGTAAATTACTCGACCCAACTTATCCACGTCGAGATGTTGTAAATACCGTTTTAAGTTGGTTCAAAATTAAGTTACCCAGCGTTGATGTTGAATTAAACACTGGCGAACCTGTCCCCACTCAACTTTCAGAAAAAACAGCAATTCTGGATTTATTCGACGATGCGTTTGACCGTCTTTCAGCATCATGGATTCATAGAAGAATAGATGCAAAGAAAATCAATCCTAACACTGGTGTTCTAGTGGTATTTATTGATGACTTGGATAGATGCCTGCCTGCAAAAATGGTACAAGTTTTGGAAGCAGTCAAACTGTTTTTAGACAAAAGTGGGTGCGTTTTTGTTTTAGGAGCGGATACAGGTATAGTTCAACAGGCAATATTGAAGCACTATGCCGATGCTGGCGTTACTGGCGATAGCGCAAAAGATTATTTAGATAAGATTGTACAATTACGATTTGAACTTCCTCCAATCACCGAATCAAGTATGCAAGATTATTTGTCAAGAGAAGGGGCTATTTCAACTGGATGGAAAGACAGTTGGAAATCATTAGTTACAGGTGCAAATGTTAATCCTCGCAGTGTAAAGGCTTTCGTAAACGACATTAATTTACAATGGTCAATGCTTATCAATTTAGGGCAAACAGATGGAGTTAACCGAACCGACTTTAACGCTTGGCAATTATTAATGAGAACAGCCCCGTTAAATTATGTGCGGCATGTACGAGTAAGGTTATCGAATTCCGAACAAAGATACAAATATGTCCTTGACTCAATTAAATGGGCAAAAGGTGATAATAGCCTTGATGACAAGTTCCTTGACTATCAGGAAGATTTCCGACTAAGAAGAGTATTACAAGAAATTAACTTTGGCGAAGATTTTACACCTCTCGTCCTTGATGCTTTTCTGCACTTAATGGCGCCGCCATCGCCATCAGTTTTGCGTGACAAAGAAAGATTTGATGCACGTGCAGCAACAGGAGAACGCCGATTAAAAGTATTCCTGTCACACACTTCGCCAGATAAGCCCAAAGTCCGTGAAATATATCAAAGATTACTTAAAGAAAAGTGGATTGAACCCTGGCTTGATGAAGAAAAACTTTTACCTGGACAAGATTGGGATGCCGAAATCAGCAATGCTGTAAAAAATTCAGATGCTGTAATGGTATTCATGTCAAAAACAAGTGTAAGCAGAGAAGGCTATCTACAAAAAGAACTCAAACTCGCATTAGATTATGCCGAACAATTACCAGAAGGAGATATTTTCATAATTCCAGTCAGATTAGATGACTGCGAAATTCCGAGAAGATTAACTCAATGGCAATGGCTTGATTGGCGTGAAGATGCCAGAGCGTATGAACGCCTTTTAGCATCATTGAAAGCACGTGCCAAATCTCTCGAATTAAAATTGAAGTAAACAGCATATTTTGTCTTATGACTTTAGGCATGGTTCTGGTGGGCGCAAAGTTGCCCAACAAAGCGTGCACTTGACGGGTGGGATTCTGCGGCACCTACGGCGGGCATTTTCCACGCCCGAACAGAATCCTGCTCTCGAAGTTTTGTCCACGCCCGCCCACCCGCAAGTAACGCAAACCGTTAGCCCGCCTCTTGCACAACAAGGAATCAATAAGGACACCAATGAATGAAAATGACGAGACTAAAGTACAGAGAAAAATTCCTGTCATAGTTTTTATTCTGACAGGGGTTGTGTTTCTTTTTATGTTGTGCGTTTGTATTATTCTTGTTCTTTTCTTGGTATTTGGACAACAATTAATCTACATTCTTTAGGATGGGCAATATGAAAAAACATCACATCATATCAATTATGCTGATTGCGTTCCTCTTGGTTGGTTGTGGCGCACCAGCAGGAAGCAATAATTACATTACTCCCCAACAAATTAGCGAGCCGAAAATAGCGGAAATAACACCAACTTTTGAAACTCAAATAGAGCGAGTAAATAATTGCGATGGGACAAACCCAACGTACAACGTAAGTTATAAAACCATTGAAGCGCAAAAGGCAACCTTTGAAGTAAGTGTAGGTGCAGGCGGGCTAGTGACAGGCACGCCCATTCCGTCTGTTTTAGAAGTGCAGTTGGAAGCAAAAATAACAGCCGCTCTTGCTAAAGATTATGGTCTGACAACTGAAAAAAATCATGATTTAACTTTAGAAAATGTTCAAGGCACTTTTCTGGAACATACGATAACTTGGAAGGTTACACGAGTAAAAGGACTTATTGAAGTAATTTATGGAGACGGCATAGCACAAGTTGGCTTTGATAAAATTGCAAATGTTGAACTCTATAACCGCACAAGCAAACCTCTTGGTTGCGATGGCAGTGTAAACGTACCACCCACTTCAATAAATTTAGGTGAAACACCAATTGCAACTCTGGAGACAGTTCCCCCACCTACTCAAGCACCTAATGTCGTTATGTCTGAAACGAAATTGCTTGGGCAATGGCTTTATCAACAACCCCGTGCGCCAATGCCCGCCCCAGCAGGCGCAAATCAGGTTATATTTGCTCATGGTGATATAAACAACACTGGCACTTGTCGTGTAAAAGAATTTAAAACAGGCGAAACCGTTCAAGGTCTCGGTTTAGGTAGTTTCAAACTTTGGTTAATTACTGGAACTCCTGAATACATAAAAGATGTCGAAGCCCAATTACAAAGCGGTGCGGCGGCTCATGCTGGAACAGATTGTCCATACCTACCATAAAAGCGGGCTAACAAAGCGTGCAGTGGACGGTGGGGATTCTGCGGCATTTTCGGGCTTTTTCTACGCCCAAACAGAATCTTGGTCTTGGAGTTTTATCTCGTCCCGCCCACCCGCAAGTAACGCCAGTCGTTGGCACGCCCCTTGCAAAACAAAGTTCTGTTTTCCAAAGTTAAACTTATGACACACATTATCGAGCGCGGTCAAAAATTTTCAAATTGGGAAAGGTGTCCTTGTGGAAATCTTTCTGAAATGTATTGCGTTTGCGAAGGAATATACGATACTCGTACTCATGATACAGAATCTCCAGTTTATTCAACCAGTCAATATAAAGTTTTGATATGCCCATCGTGTGAGCAACTGCTAATTCTTCGCTACATTAACAGCGAATTTGAATTTGAAGACCACGACCCACATTTCGCAGGATACACAAAGCAAATTTTGTACGCCCCTGCAAAAGAACGCCATTACTCAATTCCACGCACTATCGCTGATATTGTTGCCCAAGCCGAAAAAGTTGTTCCAACTTCGCCACGAGCAGGATTTATTTTATGCCGCGCCGCTTTAGAGCAAATCTGTAAAGAGCAGGCTATTCCCGAAACAAAAACTAATTCAAAAGGTGAAGTTGAGCATCTAGATTTGAAAAAGCGGCTAAACCTGCTTTTGGAAAAAGAAAAACTCTCGAAAGATTTACGGGAGATAATGCATGGCATACGAGAAATCGGAAATATTTTTGCTCACGATTCGCAGGCATACTTGCCAGATAAAATTTCACAAGGCGAAGTTGAAGTATTAATTGGCTTAGTAGATTATGTTCTTAATCGGTTGTATGTAGATAACGCCCGAACCAAAGAAGCGGTAGATGAATTAAAGGCTTTGAAGGAAAAACTAAATCCGACTCCTAAAGGCAAAGATGAAAGCAATGAATCTGATTTACCCTTTTGAGTCTTAGGGTCAAAAGCGTGCCAACAAAGCGTGCAGCGGATTTTTGGGAGTCTGCGGCTTCGAGAAGCATTTTTCTCACTTCAAGTTTTTTCTGCTCTCAGGCATTTTCTCAGCCCGCCCAAAATCCGCTAACGCAAACCGTTAGCCCGTCCCTTGCAAAATAGGAAAGTATGTCAAATACAAATCGTCATCCCTACGAACCCAAAACGCAAGAATTTTTGCCATTTCTTAATTGGCGGACTATTTCTGGTTTAATCCTTCTTATAATTTTTGCAGTGTTTATGGGATATGACTTTATTGTTCAATCGCCTAAAGCAAAAGCGGCGCAAAGCGAACTGGAGATTGAATTTAAGTCAGTCGAATCTCTGCCCAGTTCAAGTCTTGTTCGTTACAACTCATCACGAAAAACAAGTAATGCTCTTGTAGACGCTACATATTTAACTGACGCCAAGCCCACTGATATTTTTATGCACTATGACGAGCAATTAAAGCAACATGGATGGCAATCATTTGGCACAAGTGGAATGACAGATTGGGGTAGAGATTTAGGTGGAAAATCCGTCTATTATTGTAAGGGTGAGTACTCGGCTCAACTTCAATACGCAGGTCAACAATCAAATTATGGTTGGACGTATGCATTTAGCGTAAGTTGGGGGTTGGAAGATTGTACAACAGAAGAAAAAGGCGGTTGGGTAAAACAAACTATACCTGTTTCATTGTTCTTCATGGCATTTGGAATTTTCTTCACAGTTAATGCTATGGACATTGGCAAAAACGCTTGGACAAAGGATGAAATTGAGTACAGAAAGTGGATACGTTGGCGAAATCGAATTAAGTCGGAGAATAATTTTATTTCAAGAAAGTATTCACTTTGGAACGACCGAATATTCTCGATTGTAGGTTTTATAATGGGACTATTTGCTGTGTGGGTTGGCGCGTTCAGTTTATGGCGTAACATCTTCGGCGGGTAAGTTTGCAAAACAAAAACGGGCTAACAAAGCGTTCTCAGAAACCGTCCCATCACAAGAGCGGTTGAGATGGTCGTTCAAGGCGTTGGTCTGAGCGAAATCGCCGACATTCTCAGATAAAAGCCCAAAATCTTACAGTCCGTTAAATGCAAAGCAGGCGTGACGTAAGGCGTCACGCCTTT
>JABARH010000031.1 GCA_019187665.1 Anaerolineales bacterium | reverse complement strand
TTACGCTGGCAACCACTTGTCACGTGGCCTCGATCTTGCCAGTTTGATGGCGTAAGCGCATTCATTTTCCCGTTAGTCCGGGAAATGTGCCTCTACTCCTTTTTTTACCAAATCTGGAACAGTCACCTGAAGGCTTTCAGGTTGACAAAAAAAGCAATCTGGATAAAATAGGCAGGCACTTCAAGCCGAAGTGGCGGAATTGGCAGACGCGCTAGGTTCAGGGCTTAGTGGCCGCAAGGTCGTGAGGGTTCAAGTCCCTCCTTCGGCACCAAAGATAAAACCCGCTGGAAGGCGGGTTTCTTTTCGGGAAATTGGTTGACCGTTCCCAGGGGCAGTGATAAAATCCTGCCGCTAAAGTCTGCCCCCATCGTCTAGTGGACTAGGACGCAGCCCTTTCAAGGCTACGACCGGGGTTCGAATCCCCGTGGGGGCACACATGAAATCGCCGCAAGGCGATTTTGGTTTTTAAGACGTTTCCCCGGCATCCGGCGGTTATTCGCTTGATGGCTGTTTTCCAAAAGGGATCATTAATAAAAAACCGATTGCCACAATACTCTGTCCGATGACGACACCGCGCGCCTGAAGTGGACCGAAAAATGGCGCCTCGCCCAGCTCGGTGGTTCCCATTCCGAACACATCGGCCATCCCCGCGAATACCGAAATAACGTATCCCGTCGCGACGAGACGCATGCCGATATCCGCCGCGATCGTTCGCGTAGAGCCTTTCCACAATGCCAGCAGACCAAGGTACCCGCCGAGGCAGATGATTCCCAACCCGACGATGAATACCGCGATCTGGATGAATCCGACGGTCGGGCTGGTATCCCATCCGAGCCAGGCGGGTTTGGCGCCGATGATGAAGATGAAAAATCCCAGCAGGGTTAGGAGGAGGCCGACGCGGACGCGCGCGCGCGAAGGCGTTTCAAGCGGATCGGGAAGGGGGATGCGGGTGGGCGATTCGTTCATGCAGGCAGGTGGGTTTCCAGATGACGGAGCCAGTTTTTTCCAAGCACCGCGGCTACAGCCTCATCGGTGTAGCCGCGCGGGATCATAAAGTCGGCGATCTTTTGCAGGTCGGCAATGGTGTTAATCTCTGGCGGAACGGATTGTAATCCAAATCCACCGTCGAAATCGGAGCCGAGCGCCGCGTGACGCGCGTTTCCAGACAATTGGCAGATGTGATCCAGGTGGTCGGCCAGTGCGGACAGGGGAACTTCTGCGCGGCGGCTGCCATTGGCGCGCCCCCAGCCGGGCTTGAGGAAGGTGTTGAATGGAACGATCCCGATGATCCCCTCGCGTTCGATAATTCCCCGCAGAACGCGATCGGAGAGATGACGATTGCGGTAGCGCGTTTCTTTTTCCAGCAGGGCCAGACAGTTCGCATGTGTGGCGACGATGGGGCCATCATAGAGATCGAGCGCCTCGAGTGCGGCGGCCTCATCCATGTGACTGAGATCGAGCGTGAAGGGAAAGTCGGCCATGACGCGTAGCAGGGCGCGTCCCTCGCTGGTGAGTGGTCCCGGCTCGTTTGTCCCGCCGCTGTAGCGGGTGCCTGCCCACGCCAATCCGATGAGGCGCAGGCCGAAGTCCCACCACTGCGCGAGTTCGCGCGGCGAGCGGATTCCATCCGCGCCCTCCATGAGGGGGATCAACCCAACAGGGCGCCCAGCCTGTGCGGAGGGCGATTCCCAGAGGGCGAGGTGTTCTCTCAAATCGGCGCGCGAAGCGATGAGTCGAAAATGGCTGGGCCGTGAGTCGGCAAGCCGGTGATAGAGTTCAAGTTGTTGCCAGTAGAGGCGGTGCGCGCTTTCGTAATCGGAATCGAGATAGAAGATTTTTTCGGAGGCGTCCAGTACTGCGCGTTTTGGCGATGCGTATAGCGTAGAGAAGACCGCGATCACCCGCCCGGCTTGATATTCCGGCCAGCCGATCAGGCACTCGCCGTTGACGGCGACGGTGGGTGTATCTGCTTCGAGGCGGCGCGTTTCGAGCGCGGAACGCGTATAGTCGCGTCCGTAGGTCAGCATGTTCCAGGCCAGGTCTTCGTGGGCGTCAATAATGAAGTGCATAGGATTGGAAAGAGCGCACCGTCTGGTGCGCTCTGGTTGTTTTAGGCTTGCGGCTCGTCGGGCGGCGTTTCTTCGCCTTCACTGTCGGCCATCAGCGCCTTGAAATCTTTATCGGCAAAGGCGCCCGAGTCCACTTTGCGAAGGGAGAGACCGATGCGATGCTGGTCGTTGTCAATGCGGATGATGCGCAGGGTCTTCACGTCGCCTTCGTGCAGGGCCTCTTTGGGGTGTTCGATGCGGTGGTCGGCAATCTCGGAGATGTGAAGCAGACCTTCGATGTCACCTTCGATGCGGGCGAATGCGCCGAATTTGGCCAGGCGGGTGATAACGCCCTGAACCAATTGGCCGACGCTGTATTTTTGCACCTTGGATTGCCAGGGATCTTCCTGCAATTGGCGCAGGGAGAGGCCAATGCGCCTCTTTTCGCGGTCCACGTTGATGATCTTGACCTGTACCTCCTGCCCGACCTCGAGGACCTCGTTCGGGTGCTGCACTCGCTCCCAGGAGATTTCGGAGAGGTGAACCAGGCCGTCTGCGCCGTTGATGTTGATGAAGGCGCCGAAGTCGGCCAGGCTGGTGACGCGTCCGGTGTAGGTCTTGCCCACTTCGAGTTCCGAGATGACGCGTTCTTTGAGGGATTGGCGGGTCTCGACGTTGGCGGCGCGTTCCGAAAGGATCAGGCGGCGGCGTTCGCGGTCCACCTCAACCACGCGGACGGAAATCGGTTCGCCGATCATTTTTTGCCAGCGTTGTTCTGGTGTGTCGCCGGTGGAGAGCGCACGGCGGGTGATGCTGACCTGCGAAGAGGGGACGAAGCCGCGCAGGCTGCCCACTGCCACGATCAGGCCGCCTTTGTTAAAGCCGGTGATCTTGCTGTGGATGACCTCTTCCTCGCTCATCATGCGTTCCGCGTTTTCCCAGGTGATCTGTTCCTGGGCGCGCTTGAGGGAGAGAATCACATTGCCGTTTTCATCTTCGGCATTGATCACATAAACCGGCACCTCCTGCCCGACAGCCAGCGCGGCGCGTTCTTCCTCTGTGAGCATGTCCAATTCGCGTCCCGCCACCACCCCTTCGGATTTCGCGCCGATGCTGACGAGAATCTGGTTGGGGCTGATACTGGCAATCACGCCTTTGCGAATTTCACCTGCCTGCGGCAATTCCACCGCGGAGGATTGTTCTAGCAGGCTCGCCATGCTTTGGGTGTTGCTGGCCTCTTGTGGATCTGATTGCAGGTTGGAGGCCCCCTGCCCGGTTTGGGCTTCAGTCTGTTCCATGAAAGTTGACTCCGAATCGAGATTAGTTGCGGGATTATACAGGCGAAATCACAACTTGACAACCCTGTAAGGTGGGAAAATTTATGGTCTGGGCTTACGCATAATCAGTACTTCACGAAAGCGCGTATTTGGCGGTCTCTACCGCCAGGTTGCGATAGAGATCGCAACCTACGCAGGGTTTTCGTGATCTACTGATAATGCATACATGGCGTTCCAGATTTCCGGAACCGCGTTGAATAACTCACCTTACGCAGTGTTAGGTAAACTTGGCGCATGAAAAACGGCAAACTCCTTGACCTATACAGCGACTATCTGATAAGCGCCTTCGGGCAAACGACGGCGACGGGACTGTCCTCTCAAAGGCGATCGCAAAGTGGCATTGAGTGTGGACGCCAAACAGCAGGGACGTTACCAGCGAGTGGACACTCTGGAACTGGAGCCGATGAAACCGGTCACGGTGTATTTGGAAGGCGTGGAGTTTGCACTCCTTCTCATCAAACAAGTCTTCACAAACGAAGATGGTTCGACAGGCATCCAATATCTGGTCACCAGTGATACCACGCTAGACGGTAACGGGATTGCCGCAATCTATCAAAAACGAATGAGGGAAATACCGTAGAGATTCCCGGGTATATTTCCGGAATCTTCGCGGCGAGGCTGCCTTGTTGTAGCGCCGCCGATCACAGATATTACAGCGTCTTCATGGTCGGCAGCGATATACGTATTTCCCTTTGATCTGAAACCGCTCTACGGCTTCCAGGTGAAATCAAGTTCCGAGCCAGTCAGGAGGTCACCTTGTTGAACGTCTTCTTCGATGTCTTTTAAGCGAATGCCAGCCTCATCCCCGGCTTGGGCGCTGGTTGTGACCTTGCGGCGCACTTCAACACCAGCGACAATCGCTTTTTTGCTTGAATTCCTGCCTTTGACGATGATTTCATCTCCGACGGCGATTGTTCCGCTCTCGATTCGGCCTGCGAGAACGGTCCCTCGTTCTTTGATGGAAAAAACATCCTGTATGGTCATGCGGAATGTCGGGTCAGTGGACATGTACAAAGCCTTTCATATAATGAGATCAATGAATCAATACCTTCGCCAGGCATGAAATCGAGAACGCTGAAACCAGGCTTGCATTCTCGGTAACGCCTGACCTGCTTTCGTTTTTTGTGTTCAGTGGGAATGAGAGTCGGAACTGGTTGAATCTGGGTTATATATTGGGGGCGAGGTTTGCCGGGGTTTGATAGTCCAACGAACTGTGAGGGCGTCGGATATTATAGCGCACTCGCCAATCTTCAACTACAACCTGGCAGCCAGATAGGTTGATATACCGCACTCGGTCACAAATTGCGCTTTTTTAGAAGGTGGAATGTGCAATTTGTGACCGTGAGTATTATATGTGGAAGCCCGGTCTGTGCGCTTTATTGTATAATGTCGCCCGGAGTCAAATATGCCAGCCATCTACCCATTTACAGCCATCGTTGGACAGGAGCGCATGCGGCGCGCCCTGATTTTAAATGCCGTGGACACGCGCATCGGCGGCGTCCTCATTCGCGGCGAGCGCGGCACGGCCAAATCCACTGCGGCGCGCGCCCTCGCCGCGCTGCTGCCGAGCGTCAAAGTTGTGGATGATTGCCGCTTCGGCTGCGATCCCGACAAGCCCGCCACCTGGTGTACTGAATGTAAGGAGCGCCACACCGCCGGGCAAAAACTTCCCTCGCACACGCGCAAGACTTCCTTTGTGAATCTGCCGGTCTCTGCCACTGAAGACCGCGTGGTCGGCACGCTCGACATCGAGCAGGCCATCCAAAAAGGCGAACGACACTTCGAGCCGGGTGTCCTCGCCTCCGCCAATCGCGGTCTGCTCTACATTGACGAAGTGAATCTCCTCGACGATCACGTGGTAGACGTGTTGCTGGATTCTGCCGCGATGGGCGTCAACACCGTCGAGCGCGAGGGCATCTCGTTCGCGCATCCCGCGCGCTTCATCCTCGTCGGCACAATGAATCCCGAAGAGGGCGAGCTCCGCCCGCAGTTGCTGGATCGCTTTGCGCTTTCGATGGACATCGTTGGCATCCGCGACGCGCGCGAGCGCGTCAGCATCATGGAGCGCAACATTGCATTTGAAAAGGATCCCGAAGCCTTCCGCAAGGAATGGATGTCAAAGGAAGAAGAACTCTCGCATCAGATCGCGCGCGCCCGCGAACTCGTAGACCGCGTCACCCATACCAGCCGCGACCTGCTCTCCATTGCCGCGCTGACGGCCTCTCTCAACGTGGACGGTCACCGCGCGGACCTCGTCATCCTCAAGGCCGCGCGCGCCCAGGCCGCCTTCGAGGGGCGGACGAAGATCAACGATCACGACATCGCGCTGGCCGCCGAACTCGCGCTGCCGCACCGCATCAAGCGCACGCCCTTCCAGCAGGCCGAGATGACCACCGAACAGTTGCAGGAACGCATCGAGCAGCTCGCGGGTCAGTCCATGTCTGCCGAAGCGGAGGGAGAGGAATCCGAATCCAAACAGCAAGGCAAGTCTGAGGAAAAAAAAACTTAAAACTCGAAGATGAGAAAGAGGAAGGCCCGCAACAGGGACAGCCCGAACCCAGCCGCCAGGACGCATTCGCCAACACGAGCGCGAACTGGTGGGATGGCGGGCAAAAGGTGAAAACGGGCGAGACCTTCCAGCCTCGAAAGTTAAATACCCCGCTCGATAAATTAACCCGCAGGCACGCGGGACGACGATCGCTCACAAAGACCGAACGCAAACATGGACGCTATATCAAGGCGCGCCCCGCCGGAGACAAGACCGACGATATCGCCTTCGACGCGACCTTCCGCGCGGCCGCGCCTTTTCAAAAACGCCGCGCCGAAAAACGCAAACGCCTCGCCTTCGCCATCGAACGCGGCGACCTGCAACGCAAGATCCGCGTCAAGCGCGTGGCGAACCTGGTTTTGTTCGTCGTAGACGCCTCGTGGTCCATGGCCGTTTCGGAGCGAATGAACGCCACGAAAGGCGCGATCCTCTCCCTACTCACAGACGCCTATCAGCGCCGCGATCGCGTTGGCCTGATCGTCTTCCAAAAAGACCGCGCCACGCTCGTATTGCCTCCCACCAATTCCGTCCAGCTCGCGCAGCGCGCGTTGATGGATATTCCCGTCGGCGGAAAGACACCCCTCTCCGCCGGACTCTTCCTCGCCGCGGACGTGCTCCAGCGCGAGAAACACACCCATCCCGATGTGGAACCGTTGCTCATCATCCTGACGGACGGCGCGGGCAACGTCTCGATCGGCGCGCTGCCGCCCCAGGATGAATCCTATCGCTTCGCGGATCTGATCGCGCACGAGGAGGTGCGCAGCGTGGTCATCAACATGGAACACGCCGCCTTCGATCAGGGACTGGCGCAGCAACTGGCGAATCATCTCAAAGCGCCGTGCTACGCGCTGAGCGAGTTGAAGGCCGAAAGTTTGTATCACACGGTGCGCAAGGAAATGGCGAACCCCGCGCCAAAAGCAACTGCAGGATGATGCTTCTGACAATTATTCCGAGGCGGCGCAGCGAAAGCCGGTGAAACCATAGTAGTAACGCGGATCCTGTTTGTAACGATAGGCTGCGTTTGCATAGTCTTCATCGGTATACCAGGAGCCGCCGCGCAGAATTTTAGCCATACCTTCCGCTGGTCCCTGCGGATCTTGCGCGGGTGAGTTGGCGTAGTAAGCGGGGTTGTACCAATCGTTCACCCACTCTGCCACGTTGCCCACCATGTCGAAAATTTGATAAGGGCTTTGTCCGTTGGGATAGGAGCGCACCGCGCTCACATCTTCCACGCAGGCGCTGTCGTTGAACGGATTAATGTTTGCAAGGGCGCATTCGGGCCTTGCCTCGCCCCAGGGGTAGAGACGCCCATCCGGGCCGCGCGCGGCTTTTTCCCACTCAGCCTCGCTGGGCAGGCGCGCGCCGGCCCATTCGCAGTAGGCGTTGGCCTGTTTCCACGGAATGAACACTACCGGGTAATCTGCATACGCCGGGTTTTCATAATAATCTTTCACTGTGTAGGATTCTTTCATGCGCGGCGGCGAGCAGACTCCCGCACCGACGCACAGGGCATACATTGCGTTGGTCACCTCGGTTTGATCCATCCAGAACGCGCTCAACTCCACCAGATGCGGCGGGTTGATGTCGGCGAACCAGATCGCTTCACACGTGCCGCGCGTGATGACGCATTCCGCCAGCGCCGCCTCCACCGCGAGACCCATCGTGAATGAGCCGGCCGGTACATACAGCATGGTCATTCCGTCTGAGGCGCGAATCTGTGACGAGCCGATTCCCAGGGCGGGGGTGGGCGTGAGTGTGAGTGTGATCGTGGGTGGCGTGGTTGCCGTGGGATCGGGAGATGGCGTCGAGGTGGAAAGATCGGTTGCAGTGGCTGCCTCCGCCGCGCCTCCTGCCATGCCGGAGAGTTCGTTCACATTCGTGCTTCCCAGCGAATCTCGCAGGGAAAACAAGGCAATTCCCAGCACAATTAAAAGCGCGAAAAACCCAAGCCGCTTAAACCTGGCCGGGGATTTTTTATCTGTCCCCAACGGCCGTTTGCCGATTGACTCAACGTGATTTTGATGATCCACAAAAACTCCATGACATGATTCACTTCTCCTTGCTGGTCTTTGAAAATTGAACTGATCTAACTCACTTTGCGCCACAATAGACCTCTTGCAAAAGTGCGCAAGAGAGCGCACAATACGCCCTTTCCCAGGAGACGTTCTCAAACGTCGGTTGACTTATGCAGGAGGCCAAATGCAAGATTGATCTTGCGCCCCGCGATGCGGCTTGAATGCTGCGGCGCTGAAACTGCATAACATCACTGCCGTGATCCCCGGCGCAGGGTGCAATCTACACAGGGTTTTCGCGATCTGCAGATGGCGTGTACATCCGGGAAAATTATATTCGCCCGGTTTGTGTAAAAGGCCGTTCTAAACAAAATGCAAAGTTTTCAACTTTGATAATCCTCCCCAAAATGGGACGTAGCGTAGGGCGCGTCCTCTCCTGGCGCCGCCGGTGATTTGCCAGGCAAAGCAGGCGGTTATAACGCGTCAAACGGTCTGGCGGCCTTGTAGAACGCCAGGTATGTGTAAACCCCGAGTTAAAGTTAAAGAACTGATGTTACGCAGCCTTGAGAACCTGGAGTTCCTCGTAGGCAATGCGAATGGCCTTGAGGTACAAATGGGAACGCAAGGCAAAATGATTGAGATGGCGTTTGATCTTCAAGCACTCCAGTT
>JABARH010000011.1 GCA_019187665.1 Anaerolineales bacterium | reverse complement strand
TCGAAAAACCCATTTTCGCGGGGCGAAACATCCCGCCCGGCGCTCAACAGTCTGCTTTTCGGGACAGAATGCGTCTGGGATCGGGATATTCATCGCCCGGGGGCTACTGGAGCGCCCCGAAGACGTGGATCTTGCCGATATTGTGAACCAGAGCGAATAATCTCCATTGTACATCCACTTTGCGTTTTGAGCGCAGCGTGAAGCAGTGCGCTTATGCACGCAGATATTGGAAAAGCCAGCGAAGCGGAAGTCCTCGCGCTGCGCCCCGAACTCAACCGGATCGAATAAGCGTACCCTGAGCCTCGCTCGTCCAGCAGACCGCATCCGCAAGAACGCGGGCGCGGCTCTGGAAGGCCGCCCATAGACGGTTGTCGAGCCTGTCGAGACACCGAACTTTCGATAGATCAGCCCTTCCAAACCATCCCTAAAAAGAAAAAGCCCAACGCCTTTGGCTAGACGTGGGACTTCTTGGTTCGAGTTTTCCCGCCACCCTCGCGAAGCACCCCCTTTGGGGTTGACACTGCTGTTCATCGGTGGGCGGCGTTTCATGCTAAAAAATTATGGTTTCCAATCTCCACCACCGCCATCTGTCAAGTAGGTTAATTGAGTGCCGTCAATGCCAATAATAAATAGTTGCGATATATTTTCTTTGTTGGTGCTAGTGAACATTATATATTGCCCATCTGGCGACCACACAGGAAATGAAGCCGTATTATCAGAAAGAAGACTCTGATTAGTGCCATCCGCATTCATTATGTAAATTCTTGAGCCAATATCTAATGACTTTACTGACATAAAAGATATTAATTCCCCATCGGGCGAAAAGGCAGGAAAATCATTGAATCCTTTATCTGTCAACATCTTTTCACCTGTACCATCCACGTTGATTATAAATATATCACCAGTTTGGTCATCGGCACTTTCTGTAGTAACAAAAATAATCTGTTTTCCATCTGGAGACCAAGACGGACTCCAAACATCAGAGACTTTGCGAGGTATTTTTAACAGAGTTGTGCTGTCTACGTCAATTGAAAATATATCATAACCATTATCCCCATCTCTTAATGACAGCGCACCGAAAATGATAAAGTTTCCACTGGAAAGCCAATCCAAGTGTCGAGGGTCAACATAGTCTTTTTGATTGGATAATAACGGTCTTTGATTTGTTCCGTCAGAATTCATTAAGAAGATATCGTAATTAAAGTCACCGTCTGGGTCTGACAAGAAGGCAATGGTATCGCCATTAGGCGACCAGACAGGCGATTTTCCAGTTGCCAAACGCGTATCGTTGGTTCCATCGGCATTTATTGAATAGATATAGTCGCCTTTGTTGTAAACAATATATCCAGAAAAATTATTAATAGGTATGGATGTTGCCGAAACAACTGTTGGTAAAGTGGTTGTTTTTGAAGCAGAGGTAGTAGGAATATCTCTTGCTGTGTTTGGAAATAGCGTAACACAGGATAGCGACCAGAAGATTACAATAACTGAAAGAATAGCGGGGTATTTTGTATCTTTCATAAATTTACTCCATGTTACGAAAAGTGAATTTGTATTTTCGGCGAAGCCGCCCAACGAGACTGTCGAAAAACCGATTTTGGAGAGAGCCGTCCCCATGTGCCAGGGACCGAGTATGGACAGCCTTCGTTTTCTATCGCTCTGTCAGGGTCAGGGAAGCGCCCCGAAGACGTGGATCTTGCCGATATTGTGAACCAGAGCGAACCGCTGCGCGTCCATTGTACATCCACTTTGCGTTTTGAGCGCAAAGTGAACGAATACCAAAGACAATATGATGCCCAGCAGGTGAAGTACATGAAGAAGAAGGCGCAGAAGCTGGGCTTCCAACTCATCCCTGCCTGACGAGGGGGCGACCGAACAAAAAGGCGTGACGCCTTACGTCACGCCTGCTTTGCATTTAACCGCCTTCATGATTTTGCAGTTTTTCCCCACTCAACTCGTTGACTTTGCTCAGACCAACGCCTTGAACGACCATCTCAACCGCTCTTGGATCAAGACGGTTTCTGAGAACCTATAAATACGGGCGAGCGCCGTCATTTTATACCAAAGAAACCAGGCGCAGGTATAATGCGGTTAACATGAATGGCCAAAGCCCGAACGAAAGCAATGGAGCTTGACCTTGGCGATCAAGGTCGCCCGCTGAGAACCCTGGGATGCGGCGATACGATTTAAATACTGGCGGCGTGCGGATCGTGACCTTTTCTTCGATCAATTCAGGATTGGTTTGCTTGACGATCTATAACGACCCCGATTTTGTGTTAAGCATAGACAGGGAAAAGGATGTAAAAAGAGCATAAGCTCTCATGTTCTTGTTTCTTAGGACGCTTTTGTTGGGCTGTCTTATGTATCTCAGTTATTTTATTGGCAGAGGTAATAGGGGTCAAGGTAATCTCCTCCTTCCATTACCCAGCCCGTTACCTCGCTACTGGTATAAAAATAATCTTCAAGGTCTGTCTGACCTACTGAACTTTTTGCTCCTGATGGAATTCGGATATTCCACCACGTTGCAGAATTAAGGCATTTAGGACCGCCTACTACAAAAACCTTTTCTTGTGGATAAAGACGAAGTATCTCGGAGCCTCCAGGCACTTCACGAACGATAAGACGGTCGGTCTTTGTGCATACATAGGCTTTTTTATTAACCTTAATTTTTGATGGGGTTGTTCCACCACAAGAATTGCTACTGTCAACATAAGTGCTGTTGTTTGGTTGCGTATCTGAGTTTTGTGCTTCGACTGAAATTCTTTCCGCCTCAAAATACCAATTATTCCCTGATTTTCGTAATTCAACTTGGCGATAATAACCAGATTCTAAAGAGATTGAGATATTGTTATGGTCATCTAGGTCGTAAACTGAATTTACACCATTAACATTAACAATTAACACGCCACTTCTGTCTAGATATAGGACGCTTAGGTCGGAAGATACTTCTGCCGAAAAAGTGCCAATGGGAGTTTGAATGCTATTTTCCCATGAAACGCTTAAATGCCCGTTTGTATCAATGCTAATCTTAATCGGAAGGTTTGGAGGTTGGTATCCGACGGAGGCGCTACCTGAACATGCTGTTATTGCAAATTCAATTAACCCCAAAATTATTACCCGCATAAATTTCTTCATAGATTATTCTCCAAATTTTGCAAGGAACGGCCCAACGAGACTGTCGAAAAACCGATTGTGGAGAGAGCCGCCCTCATGTGCCAGGGACCGAGTATGGGCGGTCTTCGTTTTCTATAACTCTGTCAGGGTCAGATCAGCGCCCCGAAGACGTGGATCTTGCCGATATTGTGAACCAGAGCGAACCGCTGCGCGTCCATTGTACATCCACTTTCAATTTCGAGCGCAGCGTGAAGCGATGCATGCGCTTGTGCACGCAGATATTGGATTAGCCAGCGAAGCGGAAGTCCTCGCGCTGCGCCCCGAACTCAACCGGATCGAATAAGCGTACCCTGAGCCTCGCTCGTCCAGCAGACCGCATCCGCAAGAACGCGGGCGCGGCTCTGGAAGGCCGCCCATAGACGGTTGTCGAGCCTGTCGAGACACCGAACTTTCGATAGATCAGCCCTTCCAAAACCTCCCTAAAAAGAAAAAGCCCAACGCCTTTGGCTAGACGTGGGGCTTTTTGGTTCGAGTTTTCCCGCCACCCTCGCGAAGCACCCCCTTTGGGGTTGACACTGCTGTTCATCGGTAGGCAACCTGCCTGCTTACCAGAACTTTTGCTTTGGAAAATTACGCTGGCACTCGTGGTCGTACTTCTCTATCAAGACGACTTCCCAAAGAATCAAGAGTAACATCTAAATCATATTCTGCTTGTAACCCAAGCCAGAATTGAGGCGAAATACCAAAATAGCGGGACAAACGCAAGGCTGTATCTGCTGTCACGCTACGAACTCCCAAGACTATTTCATTAATACGCCGTGCGTCTACACCAATATCAATAGCTAATCGATTCTGACTTAAATCCATCGGTTTCAAAAATTCTTCCAGTAAAACTTCGCCAGGGTGAACGGGCTGTAACTTATTAGACATTCTTACCTGCCAGTCTAGTGATAATCCGTAATTTCAACGTCAAGAGCGTCACTGCCTTCCCAACGAAAGCAAACACGCCACTGGTCATTTATCCGAATACTCCATTGACCTGCCCGATTCCCGCTTAACTTTTCGAGGCGGTTAGCGGGTGGAACACGCAAATCATTAATGGAAATGGAGTTGTTTATCATGCGCAGTTTACGCAAAGCGACTTGCTGAATATCGGATGGCAATTTTCGTGAGCGTTGACGCTGATAAATTTTTAAAGTTTCTTCATCTTTGAAGTTTTTTATCACGACTTTATTTTATAGCGCGGCGCACCAAATGTCAACCACCTAGTTTTTAGAACTTTGTTTTGCACGGGGTTGGCCAACGAGACTGTCGAAAAACCGATTTTGGAGAGAGCCGTCCCCATGTGCCAGGGACCGAGTATGGACAGTCTTCGTTTTCTATCGCTCTGTCAGGGTCAGGGGAGCGCCCCGAAGACGTGGATCTTGCCGATATTGTGAACCAGAGCGAATAATCTCCATTGTACATCCACTTTGCGTTTCGAGCGGAGCGTGAAACGATGCATGCGCTTATGCACGCAGATATTGGCAAAGACTGGCTCGACAATCCCCAGCCGCCTGGCATAAATGCGCTTGCCCTCCTGACTGTCCACTTTGGCTTTCATCGCATCGATCAAGTTCGGCGGACCGCTGTCCACCTGAACAGAAAGATACCTGCGCGATGAATCGGATTTGCTCAAACAGCGCGCGCGCAATGGACAAGCTGCGCAGTCTTGCGGGCGGGCATGATAAATATCATACGTGCGATGGCGGTTGACTTGGTTGCGGGCATGGCAAGTCAGTTCTTTGCCCTGCGGACAGCGAAACACTTGTTTAGCCGCATCGAAAGAGAAGTCGGAAGCGGTAAAGAGACCTGGCTTGGCGTCGGGTCGCTGCCTGCCATGCACGCCATCTTTGAAACGCTCTTGATCGGCGAAGCGCGCATCGCGCTTGCGGAACTGGATGTCGGGGATGTAGGCGTCGAGTCGTTCCTCTTTGCAGACCGTCAAACTGTTCAGCGAATGATAGTTGCTATCGGCGGTCAGTTGCTTGTCTTGAAAATAGGTTTCATCGTTTCCGATGGCGACGACGTTTTTTTTGCGCCCTCCACCATCGGCTTGAGATTCTCGTGATCCTGGCTGGCGAATGCTTCGGCGGCGAGAATGACCTGATGCTTGGAATCGACCAGCGCCTGCGCGTTATATCCCTGCACGACCCCGTGCGAAGTCGGCATCTTGACCGATTCATTATCCACTGCATTGCTTTGGATCTCCTTGCCGTCACTGCCGAGCTTGGGCTTGCGCTCCTTGAGAAATTCATTGAGCCGCGCAACCTGGACCTGGAAGCGGCGCTCGCGTTTCTTTTGACGTTCGACCTCGACCTGCGGCTGTTGATCCGCCTGGGCATGTTCCGCCATCACGCGCTTGAGTTTCTCCTGCAGTTTATCGCGCTTGTGCTTGAGCTCGTCAAGCGTGCCGCTCCATTCCTTGGAGACATTCGCGGAGAGTTTGACGCCATCCAGAGAAAAGTGCGTGCCGCCCAGCAACTCCAATTCATTGCAGACCGTAAGAATATCGCTGAAGATGGAAGCGATCTCGTTTTGCATCGAAGACACAAAGGCGGCAATCGTGCTATGGTCGGGAGCATGCCCATACGAGAGGGCGATGAAAATGATGTTCTCCTGGCAGGCGCGTTCGATCTGGCGGGAACTGATCAGACCCTTGGCATAACCCAGCAGAATGACTTTGAGCAAAACCTTGGGGTGGATGGCGGCCGCGCCCGTCTCGTCGTTGTTGTAACGCGTATCGAAGACCGACAGATCGATATTCTCATCTACCAAGCGGTTGATGGTGTGCTCGAGCGTCCCCGGGACCAGCTGATCCTGGAGCGAAATCGGGAGCATGACCATTTGATCTTCATGGGTTGGTTTGTATTTTGCCATGGGAGGGTTCCTCTGTTTGCATATAGAACCCGCTCCCCTGGATTTCGTTGTTAAATTTCCCCGCTTTTTCGACAGTTTCAACGGTTTGCGTTAGTGGTGGTGGGGCGGGCTGGGAAAATGCCTGAGAGCAGAAAAAACTTGAAGCGAGAAAAATGCTTCTCGAAGCCGCAGAATCCCAAAAATCCGCTGCACGCTTTGTTAGGCGTTTTTTGTCATTGAGAAAGCACTTCTTTTGCAGTTGCCTTTAATTTTGTGGCAATAACTTTCATCTCATCGAAACTCAATTTTGGTCTTGCGTCGCTATCAATTAACTCTATTTCACTTTGCTCTAGCAAAGGATACCAATCTCCTGGTTGTGGCAAATCTTTTGCTTTTCTTGGAATTAAATGAAGATGTAGATGAGGAACTGTCTGCCCTGCTTCAACACCTTCTTGGATAGTCCAATTGAAAGCGGTATGACCAAATTCTTTTATTAGCACCTTTACAACATCTCTAGCAAATACTGTCATCTCGCATAATTCCTGCTTGCTCAATTCCATTAAACTGTGAACATGCCATCTTGGAATTATTAACGAGTGTCCTGGCAAAATAGGTGCAACATTGTAAATGGCAAGAAAGTTTTCAGATTCTGCAAAGTTATTTTCTTGCACATCTTTTTGGCAAAACGCACATTTTGAATCTAACATATTTTTCATAAAGCGACTCGTTATCTATTTGCTTGCTCTAAAAAATGAGACATATCCCATTCTACACTGTCTGACCATAGTTGCGTAAATTCATCTCTAAACACCCCATACCATCTATCGTCACGACTAATACGAAAAATCGGTCTATCTCGCCCCACCGCACTATGCAAAAAATATAATTGAACTTGTAAAAACCCTTTTTGCATATCTTGTTTTTCGATTGCAATAATACTCATTGTGGGAGCGTGCTTTGTGACCTTAACTTGTAAACGATGCCCAATAATTCTTTTCATTCTGCTGAGGTGCTGAGAGGCAGAAATAATGTTGTTCTTGTAAACTTCAGGATTGCTACCGTAAATAAATTTTGCTGTTTCAGATAAGGGGTCTACGAAGAGCAGTTGTATTTCACAGCCACTTTTACCAAGTTGTTCAAACAGTTTTTCGTATTGCCCTAAAAGATTAACAGCAGTTCTGCCCAATATTTGAACTCGAATTGCGCCTTCTACCATGCTTGGGAAACTTTCGGCAGATTTGTCGTCAAGTGTATAGAAAAAATTATCTGCTTGTGCTTTTCCTCCATCTTTTATTGTGATTTCTTTGCCAGATTTACCCGAAAGTTTAGGCTTTACTTCAATGAATATAGCCGTTACTACCAAAATCCCCCCAATTACGGATGAGAGAATTTTCGCCCATGATTCCTGCATTATCAGACTATTACCGCTTATAGTGATTCCACCACTTAAGCCTAACAGAAGAAAGATTGCACCTATAATGAATAGAGCAATGCTAAAAGAGATATTTTTCAAAACATCCATCTCCGACTCCTTGTGTTTTACTTCGCATTTCTCTTTTGGTATGAAGGCAAACGCCTAACGAGACTGTCGAAAAACCGATTTTGGAGAGAGCCGTCCCCGTGCGCCAGGGACCGAGCATGGACAGTCTTCGTTTTCTATCGCTCTGTCAGGGTCAGGGGAGCGCCCCGAAGACGTGGATCTTGCCGATATTGTGAACCAGAGCGAATAATCTCCATTGTACATCCACTTTGCGTTTCGAGCGGAGCGTGAACCGATGCATGCGCTTATGCACGCAGATATTGGCAAAGACTGGCTCGACAATCCCCAGCCGCCTGGGCATGTTCCGCCATCACGCGCTTGAGTTTCTCCTGCAGTTTATCGCGCTTGTGCTTGAGCTCGTCAAGCGTGCCGCTCCATTCCTTGGAGACATTCGCGGAGAGTTTGACGCCATCCAGAGAAAAGTGCGTGCCGCCCAGCAACTCCAATTCATTGCAGACCGTAAGAATATCGCTGAAGATGGAAGCGATCTCGTTTTGCATCGAAGACACAAAGGCGGCAATCGTGCTATGGTCGGGAGCATGCCCATACGAGAGGGCGATGAAAATGATGTTCTCCTGGCAGGCGCGTTCGATCTGGCGGGAACTGATCAGACCCTTGGCATAACCCAGCAGAATGACTTTGAGCAAAACCTTGGGGTGGATGGCGGCCGCGCCCGTCTCGTCGTTGTTGTAACGCGTATCGAAGACCGACAGATCGATATTCTCATCTACCAAGCGGTTGATGGTGTGCTCGAGCGTCCCCGGGACCAGCTGATCCTGGAGCGAAATCGGGAGCATGACCATTTGATCTTCATGGGTTGGTTTGTATTTTGCCATGGGAGGGTTCCTCTGTTTGCATATAGAACCCGCTCCCCTGGATTTCGTTGTTAAATTTCCCCGCTTTTTCGACAGTTTCAACGGTTTGCGTTACCTGCGTGTGGGCGGGCGTGGACAATGCTTGGGAGCAGGAAAAACTCGAAGCGTGGAAAATGCTCGAAAATGCCGCAGAATCCCACACGTCAGGTGCACCCACAAAGAGCGGGCTCATTTACTACAAGAGAAACCGTCGCGACTTGGGGATAGTATACTCCGAAGCGGCAAGCACGCAAGCCGAACAAAGCAGTGGCGAGCGCCTTGTGCGACTCCCGCG
>JABARH010000022.1 GCA_019187665.1 Anaerolineales bacterium | reverse complement strand
AATAAAATTACTTCCGCAAAAACCTGATGCCATTTTATTAGCCGAGATCTTTGAACAAATTGCCCGCTTGGGCATGGTTCATCCCGTTTTAATGCCGGTTTCTACTTCATGACTGGCGAAGGTATTGAAAAGGGTATTGTATTTCATCGCAAAAGCATGTATTCTGAATATGGCGGTTCGATGTCGCATTGAAAGCAGCCACAGAGGGCGCGAAAGACAACAGTTTTCGCTCTTCTGTGGCAACTTCTATCATCAGACCCTGTGTAGATAATTCACCCTATTAAACCCACCCCCGGATGTGAACCCATGGACATGGAGAAAATTTTGATCGGCGACGAAGAGGAAGAATTTCCCGCCATCGCGCGATTGATCGAACTCGGTCGTCAAAAGTCGTACGTGACGTTGGACGACATTTTGCATTTTTTCCCGGAGGCCGAGCAGGATGTTGAGCAGTTGGAGGAGGCTTTCTCCGCGCTGCTCAGTGCGGGCATCCCCTTCGTGGAAGATACCGCCACCAGCGAACCGTCTGAAGATGAACTGGTCGCGGTCGAGGAAGCCGAAGTGGAGGTGGACACCTCTCTCGACGATTACCTCGCTAACATTGATACCGACGATACCATCGGACTCTACCTCAAAGAAGTCAGCCGCGTTCCCCTCCTGACCGCGCAAGAGGAAGTGAGTCTGGCTCAGCGCATCGAACGCGGGCGAATGTCCCGCGAAGAACTCGCCAAGGGCGGCGTGGGTCCAAAGCGCCGCACAGACTTGCGCAACCGAATCGAAGACGGCTGGTCGGCGCGCGAACACTTGATCACCGCCAACTCGCGCCTGGTGATCTCGGTCGCCAAGAAGTACATGGGACGCGGCGTGCCTTTTCTCGATTTGATCCAGGAAGGCAACATCGGTTTGATCCGCGCCACCAAAAAATTCGACTATCGCCGCGGGCATAAATTTTCCACGTATGCCACCTGGTGGATCCGCCAGGCAGTGACACGCGCCATCGCCGACCAGGGACGCACCATCCGCGTGCCGGTCCACATGGGCGACCAGATTAACAAACTCCTGCGCGTCCAGCATCAATTAACGCAGCGTCTCGGACGCGAACCGAGCGTGGAAGAGATCGCCAACGCGCTGGAAGTGCCTCCCAAAAAAGTGGAGAACATGATCCAGGTGGCGCGCCGCCCGCTCTCGCTGGAAACTCCGACCGACGACGAGGAAGATTCCGTGCTCGGCGACTTCATCGAAGACGACGAAGCCCCGCCGCCCGACGACACCGCGACGTACAACCTCCTGCGCGAACATCTCAGCGACGTGTTGAACGGACTGCCTCCGCGCGAGGTGCGCATCCTGCAACTCCGTTACGGTCTGCTGGATGGACAAGCCTACACGCTCGAAGAAGTGGGACGCAAGATGGGCGTCACCCGCGAGCGCGTCCGCCAGATCGAGGCGCAGGCGTTGAGCCGTCTCCGTCATCCGTCCATCCGCAGGAAGTTGCGCGATTATCTCGGAGAATAACAAAAACACAACAGCCGCACAACGGCTGTTGTGTTTTAATGGCGGCATATCCCCCGAGTGCGAAACGCCAACTCTCTACCGTACATTTGCACCGCTAAGCCCGCAAAGCCTGTACTGAGCGAAGCCGAAGTGAACGCAAAGAAAACCTTTTTAACTTGGCGACCTTAGCGTGCTTTGCGGTAAAAATCTTCTCATGTACGGTAGAGAAAACGCCAAAAAACTTGCTACCCATTAGCCTGCTCGCCATCAGGTGATGGGATTGAAAGCGGTCGGGGATGCAAGTCGTTTAAGACGCCTGGGCTGATCGCCTCACTGACGCTGTTCTGGTTCTGGGATAAAATTCAAGAATGAGCAGTGTCCATCGCGCACCGCAATCCATTGAGGTCACACGTTTTTTTCTTTTTTTTGCGCTGCTACTCGGAGGCGCCATCCGTATTTTCCCGCTCATCGGACGGAGCTTTCCACTGGCAGATGGCGGAATGTTTTTTAGCATGATGGAGGATCTGCAGACCGGTCATTATTCGTTGCCCGCTTACACAACCTACAATCACGCTGCCATCCCTTTTGCGTATCCGCCAATTGCATTATATATGGCAGGCATGATTCAATCGGCGTCAAGCCTGTCGTTAATTTCACTGATTCAATGGGCGCCGACAGTGATTAACCTGGCCATCCTCCCGCTTTTCTTTGTTTTCGCCAGGCAGCTATTGAATACGGAACCTAAAGCAGCGCTTGCCACCCTGCTCTTTGCGTTAACGCCCAATTCATATTGGTGGCAGATCGTAGGCGGCGGGATAACAAGGGCCCCCGGCGCCCTGTTCTTTCTGCTGACCGCCCTATCGGCGGAAAGGGCTTATCGCAAACGTACAATAGCATGGATCACCCTCACAGCAATCGGCGGCTCCCTGACTGTCCTTTCGCACCCGGAGTGGGGACTGCAAGCGGCGGTCGTCATTTTTTTATTTTCCATTTTTTATGGCTGTGACCGGCGGGGCTTCCTTATTTCTGCGGTCATCTTTGTCAGCGTCAGTATGATAACCGCTCCATGGTGGCTGGCCGTTGGCAGGACTCATGGATGGGAAACCTTCTACCAGGCGGCGCAAGTATCAAATTCCCGCTGGCTCTTTTGGACCATTCCATTTGGCTTGCGATTTACCGGCGAGACCCTGCCGGTGATCGCAACGCTGGGCATGTTTGGACTGTTCATCCATTTTTCGCGGAAAGAAATCCTGTTGCCCGTGTGGGCCTTGCTGTGCCTGTTCGCGGACCCGCGCGGGGGCTTGCCGGCCTCGATCATTCCCTTCTCGCTTCTTGCGGCTACCGCGCTTTCAGACGGCATTGCGACCCAGCTCCTCCCCGAGGAGAACCACGCTGACAGATGGATTCGATCGCTATCCACAGGCGCTGGACGCGCATTCTGGGGATTTGGTATTTTATTATTGACATATAATGCGGTTCAAATCTCATCCACCCTGGCGGCCCATTCGCTCTCGACCGCCGAACAAGACGCGCTTACCTGGGCGTCCGCCAACACAGAACCTGATGACCGCTTCCTGATCTTAACCGACGAGGCAAATCCTCTGTTATCCCCAATGACGGAGTGGTTTCCCGCCCTGACTGGACGAGTGAGCATCTTAACCGTTCAGGGAAGCGAATGGTTGACCGGCAAATCCAGTTATAGTGAACGCGTCGTCATCCTCAGGCAGGCGCAAAGCTGTCTGTTCCAAGACACCGATTGTCTGATAGAGATCGGCGTGGAATACGAGTATTTAATACTCAAAAATGGAGCCAGATACCCATTATTTTACCGGTTGAGCGAGTCGCCACGATTTAAGAAGGTTTACGACGCGGACTCCGTGCAAATCTTTAAAAAACATCCATGACAACCTCTCCCCGCCTCACCATCCTCATGCCCTGCCTCAACGAAGCGGAAACAATTGCCGCCTGCATTCGCAAAGCGCAATCGTTTCTGGCCGCCAGCGGACTCTCCGGCGAAATCCTCATCGCAGACAACGGCAGCACAGACGCATCGGTTGAGATCGCCGAAACGGCCGGGGCAAGAGTCGTCCGCGTGGCGGAGAAAGGCTACGGCGGCGCCCTGCTCGGCGGAATCCGCGCGGCGCGCGGAGAATGGATCATCATGGGCGACGCGGACGATAGCTACGACTTCTCCGCTTTGGGTCCGTTCGTGGAGGCGCTCGCGCAAGGAGCCGACCTTGTGATGGGCAATCGTTTCGCGGGCGGAATCCGTCCGGGCGCGATGCCCTTCCTTCATCAATATCTCGGCAACCCGCTCTTAAGCGGATTGGCGCGCCTGTTTTTTCACAGCGACATCCGTGACTTTCACTGCGGCTTGCGCGGCTTTCGGCGCGACGCCATCCTCGCGCTCGACCTGCACACCACCGGCATGGAATTTGCCAGCGAGATGATCGTGAAAGCCACCCTGCGCGGATTAACGATCCGCGAAGTTCCGACGATTCTTTATCCCGATGGGCGCACGCGTCCGCCGCACCTGCGCACCTGGCGCGACGGCTGGCGGCATCTGCGTTTCCTGTTGCTCTACAGTCCGCGCTGGCTGTTCTTTTATCCCGGACTCGCAATGACCGCCGTCGGGATTCTGCTCTCCGCTTTTTTGCTTCCCGGTCCGCGCACGTTTGCAAACATCACGCTCGACATCAACACGCTGATGTACGCCTGCCTGCTGACGATCGTCGGCATACAGGCGGTTTTATTTTCACTGTTCACGTATGTCTTCGGCGCGAACAGCGGCATGCTGTCCCGCGACACCCTCACCGAAAAATTCATCGAGCGCATCGGACTCGAAAAAGGGATTCTGCTCGGCGCGGGCGCGATCCTGCTCGGCTTCGCCAGTTCGCTCGGCGCGCTATCCTACTGGAGCCAGAATCAGTTCGGCAACATTGACCCCACACACTCGATGCGGCTCGTCATTCCCGGCGCGGTCTTGTTCGCGGTCGGGTTTCAAATCCTGTTCGCAAGTTTTTTCATCGGCATCCTGAACACAAAGTTCAAATGAAATCGCAAACAGCCACTCCCATCCCGCGCTGGCTTCCGCAATTGCGCGACATTTTATTCTTCGCCGTCTTTCTCGCCGCGCTCGCGCTCGGTCCGCGCATGCTCAACATGGACGGCGACCTGCCGCGTCATTTGCTGACCGGGCGTTTCATCGCCGAGACGCGCTCCATCCCGACCGTCGAGCCGTTCGCCTATCCCTACGAAGGGCGCGCCTACGTCTCGCACGAATGGCTGACCGACCTGCTTTTTTATTGGATTCAAAATTCGTTCGGACTCGCGGGGCTGGTTTTATTATCCGCCGCCCTGCTGGCTTCCACGTTTACCGTCATCTACTCGCACGCCTCCCAACGAGCCGACGCGCGCCTGCCGGTTCTATTGCTGACGTTGTTCGGCGCGGCGGTCACCTCGCTCAACTGGGTCGCGCGCCCGCACCTCATCTCCATGTTCCTGCTCGCCCTCTGGCTGGTCTGGACCGACAAACTCGCGCGCGGCGAAAAATTCCCGGCGTGGATCTTCATCGCGACCATGATCCTATGGAGCAACCTGCACGGAGAATTTATCGCGGGCATGCTCGTCTCACTGGCGTACACCCTCGGCTGGACGATGGAATTCCTCTTCAACCGCCTCAACACCGACCCTCAAACGGGTCGGCGTTTGTGGATCGTTTTCCTCGCGGCGGGCATTGCCAGCCTGCTCAACCCCGCGACGTATCACCCCTACGTGACCCTGATCGGATTCGTCAACAACGATTATTTAATGTCGCGCATGAGCGAAGCCAACCCACCCGATTTCAGCCAGCCCGGCTTTACGATCCTGCTCGGCTTGATCGCAGTCTCGATCCTGCTCCTGGCGCTCAATCCGAAACGATTGAGCGCGGGGCAGGCTTTCCTGCTGACCGGTTTTACCGCCATGAGTTTAATGGCGGCGCGCAACGTCCATCTTTACGGCGTGGTCGCGCCGTTCGCCCTGGCAGAGACTCTCCACAGCCTCAGCCGCCTGGCGGGAATCCGAAGCGTGGAGGCAACGCTGAAACAAATCGAGGGGCAAGCCAGATCCGCGCGATGGATGATCGTCACCGTGATCGTATTCAGCGTTTTGGTCCTCGGCACAAGAGTCAGAAATATCTATGCCTTCGACTCAACTTTTTTTCCGACGCAAGCGGTGGCGTGGCTGGAGGAAAACCCGCAACAGGGACGGATGTTCAACGACCTGAATTGGGGCGGATACATCGCGTGGAAGTTGTGGCCCGAACAAAAAGTGTTCGCCGACAGCATGGCAGACGTGAGCGGCGAAATGACGCGCGCATATGAAACGGCGATCACGCTCGCGCCGGGCTGGGAAACCATTTTTACGACATACGATATTCAATGGGTCATCCTGCCGCGTGATTCGGCGCTCGTTCGCGGGTTGCAGACGGCCGGATGGGAATTGATCTACGATAATGAAACAACCGAGATTGTAAGAGCGCCTGTCCCATGAGGTGAATTTTATGTCCAACATCAAACCCGCGCTCATCCTGCCAATTCTTCTTGCCATCCTGTTCCCCATTCTTGGATACTCAGTACTTCACGAAAGCGCGTATTTGGCGGTCTCTACCGCCAGGTTGCGATAGAGATCGCAACCTACGCAGGGTTTTCGTGATCTACTGATACTACGCCACACACAAACGATTCGGCGCCGAAAGCAGGCGATTCACACAAGCCGATTGGGATGAACTGGATGCGCTCCTGTCGCGCCTCGTCATCGTTCAGAATTTTAATGATGTTTATATTCTGTATTCATTGGAAGGTCACTGATGCCGATTCACCCGTTCCTCTTCGCCGTTTACATTGTCGTAGCTCTTTACGCCAACAACACCACGCAGGTTCCGCCCGCGCACGTGATGCGCCCGTTAATCTTTTTTCTCCTGTTGGCAGCGTGTCTATTTTGGCTTTTTAATTGGCGAAGCAAAGATAGGCAATATTCCGCCTACGCCACCTCATGGACCATGCTCTGGCTGGCGTTATTTGGTCATCTATATCAGGCCGTCAACCTTGCCATTCTCGCCTCAACGGGCCGCGCGGCAAACGAGATCATTATTCTGTTCGTTTGGACGCTGGTCATGGGGCTGCTCGGCACGCCACAGGCATGGAAAAACATCCGCAACAAAAAACTGATCAACGACGTTTTGACCGCCATCGCGGTCGGCGCAGCCATCTTTCCTTTCTTCACCACCACGAACGCGCTCTATCAAAACCAGCGCGGCGCCGAGCTTGTGGACGCATGGCAGGCCAAACAACCACGCATCCAAATTCACGCCGAAGGAAATTTCCCCGACATTTACTATATCATTCTGGATGGCTACGCCCGCGCCGACGTGTTGCAGGATATGTACGGGTTCGACAACTCTGCTTTCGTCTCTGCCCTGACCCAGCGCGGATTCCTCGTTGCCAATCAAAGCCGCAGCAACTACATGCAGACTGCACTCTCGCTTGCCTCCTCCCTGAACCTGGAATATGTCAACTTTCTGTCCGATGCCGGAGGCAACAACCGCTCTCCAGCCTACCAACTTCTCGAGGACAGTCGCCTGCGCGTCACGCTCGAGGATGCGGGTTATCGAACCGTCAACATCGCCAGCCCGGCATTGTTCACACAATTCCGCTCCTACGATCAATATACCGCGCCCGGCAACGCCTCCCTGACCGAATTCGAAAAACTGCTGATCTCGACCACACCCCTCGGGACCCTCGCCGCCAATACCGATTTGCTGATTCCAGGGTACCAGTCCCACCGGGTGTACACGTTGTATTCCTTTGAGGCGCTCAGCGCTGTCGCCTCCTCGCCAGGCCCTAAATTTGTTTTCACGCACGTGGTTGGTCCGCATCCGCCCTTCGTATTCGACGCGCAGGGCGGTCCGGTCCAGTCCGACCAACCTTACGTGATGAGCGACGCATCCGGCTTTCCCGGCACACGCGATGAATATCTGACAGGGTATCTCGGCGAGATGCAATACATCAACCAGCTTGTTTTACAAACCGTGGACTCCATCCTCGCAAATTCGCCGCGCCCCCCGGTCATCGTCATTCAGGGCGATCACGGCCCCGGCGCGTTCACCAATCTCTTCCTGATCGAGGAAGCCTGTCAGCGCGAGCGCGGTTCGATCCTCAACGCCTATTATTTCCCGGACAAAAATTACGCCGCCCTTTCTCCCGATATCACACCAGTCAACACCTTCCGCGTCATTCTGAATCGATATTTCGACGCCGCGCTGCCCCTGCTCGAAAACCGCACTTACTTTTCCTATTGGGATGCCCCCTACAACTTCGTAGACGTCACCGACCGGATGGACGCCTCATGCAACCGATGAACGCACATTCCAAATCTGAGAACGGCCTGATTTTTTTTCATCACTCTCATCGCGCTGATCCTGCGCACCGCGCTCGCGCCGTTCTGGTTCATTCAAGCCTGGCGGCGCGGCGGCTGGAGAGAAGCCGCGCAGACCTCCGCGCCGCTGCCCTGGCACTGGCGCTCTCCGTTGGTTTGGCATTGTTCGCTTTAGCGCTCCGCAGGCAAAACATGGAATATGCCATGCTCGCCTCCCCACTGCTCTCGCCCTACGTTGTCTTCCACTCATGGGCGGGCACCCTGTTGGGAATCGTAACGTCCGTCCCGGAAACCATTGCAGCGGTGATCGGTCTATGGATTCCGATCGGTATGCGCGACATTCGCGGATAAAATAAAGCGGTGAAAAAAATAACCATCACCTCGATCTTCATTATATGGATGACCGTCCTGCTGGCGGCATTCTACGTTGTCCAGAGGCCCGACATCTTACAGATTCCCGGCGGGCTTGCGAATCTTTCCCTCACCATTTTCATCCCCGCCTGGATGGCGCTTCTTTCCGCCGCAATCGGGTCCCGCATCCTACCGCAGGCGGATGCCATCGAACGACTCACTCTCGGCACGGCCCTCGGACTCTGCCTGTTTGGCCTGAGCGGTTTCGGTCTGGCAATGGCGGGGCTGGCAAAACCGATCGTCCTACTTACGATCCTTTTCTTATCAAGCGCATATTTTTTGTGGCGGGGAATGCTTCAACAAACACGGGAAGATTTGCGCCAATACTGGAAAGAAATGCGCGCCAGTATCGCAAACATCCCCACTTGGATTCCCGCCTGTGCCGCACTCCTGCTGTGCCTCACCTTCCTGCTGGGACTGGCGCCTCCCGTTGAAGATTTCGACGCGCTCTTCTACCACTTGGCTGTGCCAGCCTTGTGGCTAAAGCAAGGGACATCTGCCGCCTTCGCACCCATGCCGCATTACTGGTATCCGCAGATCGTCGAGGGAATGTTCCTCTGGCCCATGGCGCTCGGCTCCGACACCGCGCCGCATTTAATTCACCTGCTCTGGCTGACTCTGTCCATGACGCTACTTTGGCATTGGACAAGACAATTGGCGGGCAACGCGCCTGCATGGAACGCCGTCCTGCTCCTGCTCTGCATGCCCTCCCTATCCTGGCTGGGCGCATGGGCATACACCGACTACGCCCTGACCTTCGCCGCCCTCGCCGCTAGTTACTCATTATGGAAATGGAAAACAAATCACGGATCGCGCTGGTTGACCCTCGCGGCGCTCATGGCTGGGCTGGCGGTCAGCGTGAAATACACCGGCTTTATCGTCCCCCTCGCCGGTGTTTTATTCATCCTCGTGTTCGCGCGCGATTGGCGCAAGGCATTCCATTTCGGAATCATTTGCGTCATCGCCTCCTCGCCCTGGTACCTGCGGAACTGGATCGGGACAGGCAACCCGCTCTTCCCCTTTCTTTTTGGCGGCGCGGGTTGGGACACATTCCTCGCACAAGCCTACGCCGCCCCCGGCTCCGGATTCGGCTGGAATATCTCTTCCCTGCTGACGCTTCCCCTCACCGCCACACTCGGCATCCGCGACGCAAATTTTTTCGACGGGCGCATCGGTCCCCTCTTTTTGATTCTCTCGCCATTGGCAGTCTGGTCTTTTTGGAATGCGAGAAAAGCATCAGCGGGACAAAAGACCGCAGTGCAGGCAATTGGCCTGCTCGTGCTGGTCGGCGGTTCATTTTGGACGATGGGCGTGATCGGCAGCGCGCACCTTTTTCAAACCCGCCTGCTTTTCCCAATCCTAATTCCGCTTACGATTCCCTGTGCGCTCGGCTTGGAAATGCTCGCAAGGTTCGACATGCCAAAGTTCAAGGTTAGTTTCGTATTTCGCGCAATGTTGTTTCTCGTCGTCATGATCAATCTGGTCAATTTGGGATTACAAATCACCGCCCGCAATCCGCTCGCGGTCGCGCTCGGCATCACCTCCCGCCAGGAGTACATTGCCAAACGCCAGCCCGGCTATGCAAACGCCCTCGCGCTTGTCCATCACGCCCCCCGCGGCGCGCAAATTTATTTTCTCTTCGAACCGCGCAGTTACGGCATGGACGCGCATGTCCAGCCCGACTCAATCAACATGAACTTCATCCATGCCATCTGGCAATACAAAATGCCCAAAGCCGCCCTCGCCGCATGGAGGAGCGACGGTTACACTCATGTATTAATCTCCAACACCGGCGCAGATTTTGTTTTACAAAATACATACACCGTCATCCCGTTCAACCGTGAAATACTCAGCCAACTGGAACTGCTGTTGCGCCTCATCGAAACATCCGCAGACGGCGGTTACAGCCTCTATCAAATCCCATAACCGTTGATGAAAAACTCTCTACCGTACATTTGCACCGCTAAGCCCGCAAAGAACGCAAAGAAAACCTTTTTAACTTGGCGACCTTAGAGAGTGTTTCTTAAGTAGTCGGGTAAGATTGGAGAATGACCAAATTCAACCAAACCTACCCGACCGACCTCAAGTATACCGAATGGCAACTGATTGCGGACTTTTTTCCGGCCAAGCAGAT
>JABARH010000025.1 GCA_019187665.1 Anaerolineales bacterium | reverse complement strand
GCAGCGCCGGCCACGATCCCAAACCAGAACTTCCGCGTTCGCAAAATTGGCTCCATCTCCATCCTTGCTGTCGCCCGCTTGGGGCACCGCTTGAATTCGCCAACAGTATCAACCTTTGCGTGCACACGAAAAAACACAAGGAATCCAGGCTCTTTTTCCCCTTTGTGTACTTTGTGTCCTTCGTGGTGAGGCTCTTTCCCGTTAATTACGGGAGACCCTGTCGAGTCTCATAAAGTCGTACTACCTTTGTAGAGAGAAAGTCTCGTAAAGTCGTACCTATCAGACGGATATTGATGCACTTCGGGCAGCTCGGCTCTCAATTTGAAGGGTTTTCATGACCTGAGCGGGTGGCACTAGTCCTGCGAATACGGGTCACAAAGGCAAAAAGCAGGTTGAGTAGCCATATGTGCTAGTGGTACGATTTTGTGAGACTTTGTTAAAGTGCAGGTGGTACGATTTTATAGGACTCGACAGACCCAAAAAACTCTACCGTACATCCCAAACCCGAAAGGTCTGTTTTGCCTTCGTCAACCGGTTTCGTTGCGAAGAACGTGTACGGTAGAGCGGTGAAAAAGCCGGGCTTATCGCAGCACGAACGTATCCGTCGCCTCGTTGTAGGCAAGGATTAACGCGCGTCCCTGCTCGAACGCGATCTCGCCCGAAAACACAAGGCGATATTCTTCCGAGTCGTCCCGCATCCATATCTCCACCATGCGCGTCCCCGGCGCGATCTCTAAAAACGTCAGCGCGGAGATGCGCCCGTTGCCGCTGATGCCGGAAGGTTCGTAGGTGTCTTCAAGGACCGTCTCGCCGTCCACGATCACGCGTACACTGATGGGGAAGTGTACGCCGCCAAATATCTTCACCGGGTCTGCGCCCTCCGGCAGGACCACGCCGGGGGGGATGTTTGCCGCCTCGATCTTGCCCTTCGCGTCGAGCGCGATGCGTAATACGCTTCCGCGCGCGGCCTGCATGCCCGCCTTCACATCCAACGGCAGCGCCAGTGCGAACGCGCCCAGCAGGATCAGCGTCCCGACCAGCCCGCTCACCAGCGATGGGATTAATTTATGGCGTTCCTTCACAGGCGGCAGCGGCTTCGGAGTTTTCGCGTGTTGGGTCTCGTCGCGCTGTAGATTTTTCATGAAGGCTTCCAGCGCGGCCGCGTCGCCCGGCGAAACCTCGAGCCAGTGCAGGTCGGCCTGTACCAGCGCGGGCCGCAAGTGCAGGCGGTTCAGCATCCAGTGCGGGTCTTCGCGATACTGGGCATCATCATAGGGAGGCGACAGCAGGACAATATCGCGCGCGCCCTCTTCGCGCAGCGAGCGGATCCACTCGATGTTGACCGCGCCAATGCTGGGGAGGATGGCCGTCACCAGGCGCGCCTCCGCGCCGCACTCCGACGTGGAAACGGGTTCGCCCTCGCGGATGTTTTTCCGCAATTTGGCGGGCAGGCTGCCCATCGCCAGGTCGCGCTGACTGGCGAACAGCACCGTGACCGGATGCCCGCCCTGCTTCTCGCGATGCAGAGCGCCTTTCACAGCATTGAACGTCTGCTCGCCATTGTAGCCGCCCCGCAATTGCATCGCATCGGTGGGGCAGGCCCCCACACAGATGGCGCAGGCCGTGCATTGCGCGGGGTTAACGACCGCCAGTTTTTTGAAACCGGAATCATCGTCCCGGTCCACCATGCGGATGGCGTCGTACGGACATTCCGCGTAGCACATGGTACAGCCGTTGCACTTCGGATCGGTAATCTCCACCGGACCGATATCGCGGCCGCGCGCGATCCATGGCAGCAGGAAGAGGGAGCCGCCGAGCAGGATCGCCAACCCCCAGAATATCAGGCTGCCCCACATATCCAGGACCGGGAGAAACCCGAGGTAATACGCGTCCATCGGAACGGAGGAGAGCAGCGTGGAGAGGTCGGCGGGCGCAGACGACGCGACCGGTTTGAGGAGCGCGAGGACGATCAGGCCGACGACGGCCTGCACGCTCACCCAGCGCGGCGACCACCAGCGGGCGCGCGAGAGGCGCAGCCCGTGGATATAGATGCCGAGGAAGCCGATGATCGGCAGGAAGACGTGCAGGAAGAGGATGATGACGAAGTTGGAAAACGTGCGCGAGGCGATGTCCGGCGCGACGTAGGTGAGACCCGATGTGCCTGCCAGGGTCTTCATCATGTATTCGGTCATCCATTGGGCGCGCCCGTCCCAGATCAGCCAGTAGCCGAAGGTGCCGGTTAACCACACGCCCGCCAGCATGATCCAGCCGCTGGTCCATGCCAGCCAGCGCGCGCCCCAGTAGCGGTCGCTGAACAGCATTTTGAGCATGTGCAGGATGATGAGCAGGATCATCGCGTCGGATGCGTAGCGATGGACGGAGCGCATCAGCGAGCCGAACCAGGTGGCGTCTATTTTTTGCACGGTGGCGTAGGCTACGTCCAGGCCGGGGCGATAGACGGCGGTCAGGTAAACGCCGGTGGCGAACAGCGCGAGAAGCATGAAAATGGTCAGCGTGCCGAGGTGATAGAGCGGGTTGAAGTCCGATTTTACGAATCGGTTGATGAGGCCATCGAAGCGGGTCCAGATTCGTTCGAGGGCGCGCAGGGCCTTGCGTTGGGGGTAGAGGGTAGCCATTTTTGATTTACGATTGGTGGTTGGTGGTTGGTGGTTGGTGGTTGGCGGTTGGTGGTTGGCGGTTGGTGGTTGGTGGTTGGCGGTTTGAGGATCGGCGCTACACAAAGATTCTGTGTACGTGCCTACCTGTGTACGTGTGTACGTGTCTACGTGTGTACGTGTCTACGTGTGTACGTGCCTACGTGTGTACCTATATACCTATCTTATTTACTCTTCTTCCTCTTTTCCATACAGCAACGGGAATTTATTCATCTTCATCGCGTTCGTGGTGACGAAGATACTGCTCGCCACCATCGCGAAGGCGGCGAAGACGGGTTGGAGCAGGCCCGCCATGGCGAGTCCGATTCCGATGATATTGTAAACGAAAGCCCAGCCGAGATTCTGCTTCACGCGTTTCATGGCTGCGCGCGCGAGATCGAAGAGCCAGGGGATCGCTTTCAAGTCGTCGCGCATGAGCAGGATATCGGCGGCGGTACGCGCCACGTCCGCGCCGTGATTCATCGCGATGCCGACCGTCGCGGCGGCCAGGGCGGGGCCGTCGTTGATGCCGTCGCCGACCATCGCGGCATGTTCGGCGAGACGGTTCATTTTTTCGTCCGGGGTGAGCGCGGCGTGGACGGGGATGCCGAGGAGTTTTTGCCAGCGCCCTCCCGCGCTCGATTCGTCGCCCGTCAGCACGCTGGGGGCGAGTCCGCGCGCTTGCAGTTGACTCACCACTTCCCTCGCCTCTGCGCGGACGGTTTCGCCGAGGCCGATGATGCCGCGTACCTGCCCGTCCCAGCCCGCGTAAACAACGACCAGCCCCGCGTTTTTCCATGCTTCGGATTGGTGGATAATGGTTTCGGGGATCACCAGGTTTTGAGATTGCATGAGGCGGGAGGAGCCGATCGCAATTGACGATTGACGATTGACGATTGACGATTGCGCGATGACACCCATTGCGGGAATGGACTTGAACGATTCAGGTTTGAGCAATTCGATGTTTTGCGATTTAGCGTATTCGACAATTGCCTTCGCCAAAGGATGTTCGGATTCGTTTTCAATTGATGCAACGACTTGCAGAAACAACTGATCACTGATTACTGATAACTGATCACTGGCAATTCCCTGCACCTTCATCGGCAACTGACTCAACGTGCCTGTTTTGTCGAAGAAAACATTATCCACCTTTGCAAGTTGTTCGAGCGCGGCAGTGGAGCGCAGGATCGCGCCCGATTTCGCGGCGCGGCCGAGGGAGAGCCATAAGGTCAGCGGCGTGGCGAGTCCCAGCGCGCAGGGACAGGCGATGAGCAGGACCGAGAGCGCGACGAGCAATCCCTTTTCCGCGCCGTCAATATAATTCCAAATTAAAAATGCAATTGTGGCAAGAGCGAGCGCGAGGGGGGTCATCCACGCCGAGAGCGTATCGGCCATGCGCTCGAGGGGAGAACGCGCCCACAGGGCTTCATGCAAGAGGCGGCCAATTTGCCCCGCCACAGTCGCTTCGCCGACGGCGGTGGCGATGACTTCAAAACTGCCGTCCAGGTTGATCGTCCCCGCGCGAACCGTCCCGCCTTCGCGGCGCGTCACGGGGTTCGGCTCGCCCGTCAGCAGGGATTCGTCCACGTCGCCTTCGCCGCGCGCCGCCAACCCGTCCACCGGGAAGCGTTCGCCGGGCCGCACGCGGATGCGCTGCCCCGCCCGCAGTTCCGCGACAGAAACGGTCTGGTCGCCCGTGTCTGTCACCACGCTGGCTGTGCCGGGTATCTGCTCGAGCAACTTCGTCACGGCCTGGCTGCTGGATTTGTGGGCCTGCATTTCCAGCCAGCGCCCGACCGAAACCAGGAAGATCAGCATGGTGGCCGTGTCGAAATACAAGCCGCCATGACCGGCGGCCAGGTTGCGAATCGAAAGTGCGAAGGCAGAGAACGAGCCGATGGCGATCAGTGTGTGCAGGTTTGGCTGCCCGCGCAACAGGCTCGCGTAACCGGCGCGCAAGATCGGCAGGCCGAGCAAAACCAAAACGGGAATGCTGGAGACCAGCATCATCACCTGAAAAAAATGAACCAGCGGCTCCGAGGCGGCGGTTTGCCAGCCGAAAATTTCGCGCGCGTAAATGCCCGCCCCCACGATCATATCGTGCAGCACCATCACGCCGCCGATCAGCAGGCGCGTGTAAAACGACTCTTCCTCGTCGCGCGGTTTTTCGTTCGGCAACGCGGCCTGATACCCCAGCGAACGTACGCGCTTTTTCAGCGATTGCGCATTGGTCATTGATGAATCAAAGGTGATGCTGGCCTGCTGTTGAATGAAACTCGTCTCCGCGCGGACAACGCCGCGCGTGCGCTTGAGTTGTTCGTTGACCAGCCACGCGCAGGATGAGCACCACATTCCGCCGAGAGTCAGCGTAACGTTCCCGCTTCCCTCCATGGACCGGGCGGGCGCGGCAACCGCCCCTTCCGCCAGCAGCGCCGCCACCTCGCGGCAGGATGGGCAGCAAAACACATCCCCTGCATCGTTGGCGAGGGGATGGAGAGTCGTCAATCCGCAAAGCGAGCAGGCAACCAGAGTCCGTTTTGTGGGGGCAGGCGCAGTAGGAGACATCGAAATACCGGACAGTGATTATGACGGAAAAACTGGATAAAAACAGTGACTTTTATTACGTTTCGACATGGATATTCGGATGGATTCTACCTGAATTTGCCCCGCCCCATTTGACCCCCACAGAACGTACGCATAATTGGCGTTCTCCCCTGGCGCCGCCCGTGATTTGCCAGGCAAATCAGGCAGGCGTAACGCCAGCAGGCGCGTTAGAACTTCGGCGCGCCCTACGCAAGGTTTTGCGTACATCCTGTCCCATTCGTTCCCACCCTGCCGAGGAGAATATTTTTTTTCCTGCTTCTCTACCGTACATGAGAAGATTTTTACCGCAAAGCACGCTAAGGTCGCCAAGTTAAAAAGGTTTTCTTTGCGTTCTTTGCGGGCTTAGCCGTGCAAATGTACGGTAGAGAGTTTCCTGCTATAATCATCATGGAACAAAAATTCGGCGCCATGTTTCGTCCTCCGCGCAGATTGCGGAGAGACCGCCGATGGCACATCTTCGTACCGGACTGGTATTTTGCGCGTGACCGGAACCGGACAGAAATACACAAGGAAAAGCCATGACCACTTTACAGGTGAAAGTTACCGTCCCCAAAGACATTTTGTTCAACCAGGTCGCGAACGAGATGGTGCTTTTGAATCTCGCCACCGGGAAATATTTCAGCCTCGACGATGTCGGGACGCGCATGTGGAACCGGATCATCGAACACGACGGCGACCTGGGCCGCGCCCACCAGGCGTTGCTGCGGGAGTATCAGGTGGAGGCCCGTCAATTGGAGCAGGACCTGATCGAACTTGCAGACAAGTTGATTGGGGGCGGTCTGCTGCAAGTTGCTGAAGCGTGACCCGGCAATGGCGCAAATTGGAAATGCCGCCTTTGATGGTATTGGAGAATCCGAATGAGTGGGATTGTTGCAATCGTCAATTTTGACGGCGAGCCGGTTAACCCGGATGTTTTGCGAAAGATGGCCGAGCAGTGCGCCTACCGCGGCCCGGACGGAATCCGCTACTGGATTCGCGGCAACGTGGGAATGGCACACCTGGCGCTGCACTCCACCCCCGAGGCGACGCGCGAGATTCAGCCGCTGCTCAGCGCGGACGGGAATCTCTGCCTGACCGCCGATGTGCGCGTGGACAACCGCCCGGAACTGATCCCGCTCTTGCAGGTTAAGGGCCAGCCGGTCAACAACGATTCCACCGACGCAGACCTGGTGTTGGCGGCCTATCAGGTGTGGGGCGTGGAATGCCCGCCGCGCATCATCGGCGACTATGCCTTCGCCATCTGGGACGCGCGCGCACACAGGCTGTTTTGCGCGCGGGACGTGTTTGGCGTAAAGTCGCTGCACTACGCCCGCGTGGGCCCGTTGTTGTGTGTGGCATCGGAGGCGCAGCAGATCCTCCAGCATCCGGGGGCACCGCGCAGGCTGGATGAGATCGCGGTGGCGGATTATTTGACTAATAATTTATATGACGAAGCCCGCACCCTGTTTCAGGGCGTGTACAAGGTCGCTCCTGCCCATTGGCTGATTGGCGGCCCGTCTGACGTGCAAACGCGCCGATATTGGGACATTGATCCGAACTTCCAAACGCTCCACCGGGACGACGATGAATATGCCGCGCACTTTCTGGAGATCTTCGAGCGCGCAGTTGCAGACCGGCTGCGCACGCAAGGAGAAACGATCGGCGTTACCATGAGCGGCGGGATGGATTCCACCTCGGTGGCGGCAGTGGCGCACAAACACCTGACGCAGCGTCCCGGTCAGGCTCATCTCGTCGCCTGTTCCTATCGCTTCGATACGTTGAAGGAATGCGACGAGACATATTACAGCCGGGCCATGCGGGATGAGCTGGGAATTGATCTGGTCTATGTCCCGGCCGAGAATTTTTGGCTGCTCGATGACGATGAGGCCTTTACTCCCAGCCTGGAGACGCCCTTCATGGTGGAAGAGTCGCTGGAACGGCATATTCTGCAACTCTTCGCCGAGCGGAAGGCCCGCGTCTGGCTGACAGGGCACGGAGGCGACAGCCTCGTCGGCGGCAGTTCGCTGGTTTATGCAGAGCGCCTCAAACGTGGAGACTTGACCGTTTTCCGGGAAGTCGCCGCCTTTCTTCGCCGGTTTCACGCGCCCGTTTCTTCGCAGATTCAGATCTATTGGTCTTATCTGTTTCTCCCGCTCATCCCCGAACCGCCCAAACGTCTCTATCGCGCCTTCTTCCCCAAGGAGCGGCTTCCCGCCTGGCTGGAGGCCGGTTTTGCACGACGGACACAAATTGCAAAGCGGCTGACCGAAACGCCGGTTCCCAAAAAATTCTCAGACCGCGCCCGCCAGGCAAATTACCACAGTATTGCTTTCTTGAGCGGGGTCGGGCGCGCCGCCAGCCTCCTGGAACGCCTGGCCGCGCGCTTCCATATGGAGCCCCGCCATCCGTTCCTGGACCGACGGCTGGCAGAATTCATGATGTCTATTCCGCCGGGGCAGACTTTTCGAATCGGCCAACGCAAGTATATATTGCGTCAGGCCATGCGCGGGCTTCTCCCTGAGGTTGTCAGGACCAGGATCAATAATAAAACCAACCTCTCCAGTCATTTTGCCATGGGGTTACGATTTAAAGAGGTCGCGAAGATCAGAGAGTTGCTCGCTTCTCCTTCTCAATGGGTGTTGAATCTGGTATACTCCGATTGCCTGCGTGACACATACGAGCAAAGCGTTTCCGATGCCAGGAATTCCGATTTGTCGAGTATCTGGTTTTTCGTAACGCTGGAACTATGGTCCAGGAGTTATTGTTATCTGTTCGGATGAGGAGCCGACCATGCAAAAACAAATTATCGTTTCTGGGTTTTCGACAGATTCGCCCATGCCTTTGACGACGGATCTGGATGCCTATCATTCGCCCTTGTTGAACGAATGGGGAGATTTGCAAAGCCGTACTCTTGGCGGATTTAACAAATTCGACGATGGTGATGGATCTGGATCAGATGGTGGCGGAAGAGTTATCAAAGACCTGATAGCGCCGTGGCAGATTCCCGAGCCTTAATGGAAGAAGCGTTCGTCAACGGCACGCGGTCCTGGCCCCACGTCTTTTCGTTGTCTCATCGTATACTGCACAGTCTTATACCTGGCGCAAAAACAAGAGAACTCCATCGAGTTCTCTTGTTTTCGATGGAAAAAAGCGTCGGTTGAATTGCGTCACGGATTTTGACGAGAGCGGCCACCAGCATGACAGCCAAAACAGACAGATCGCATTGGGCGGTCTACCGGGCGTTTGGGGTTGATATTATCAGTGACCATGCTTTCTCGCGCAAGTTCCATCCAGGCGTCTCTCCTCCTTCGCTCCGTCCATCCTTAAAAGTACGTTTTTCATGCAGCCAATCCCCTCCATTTTCAACGGTGTGGAGGGAGGAAAATCTGCTCTTTTATTGGCGTACGTCTGGCCCGGATGGGGAACGATGGAATAAATTCTATCATTTTGACGATTATGACGTGTTCCGGTTTGCCGGGGACGCCGATTTCTATATCAGCGATGAGCGCATAGATTGCTGCCTTTGGAACCCGGCATACAAGCCTGCCATGGAACTTCAATTAATGGGGCTGATCCTTGCGTTCTGGCTGGAAACAAAGGGAATATTCTCCTTGCATGCGTCGGCCGTGACAACCGAGGGAGGCGCGGCGGTCTTTCCGGCGCAAAGCGGCAGCGGCAAAAGCACATTGGCGGCTATCATGGTGCAGGCAGGCGCAAGGCTGCTTACCGACGATGTTCTTCCAATTGAACAAGAGAAACGATCCCTCCAATTCTGGGGCTGGCCAGGCCTGCCCCAGATCAACTTGTGGCCGGACCCGGCTCTACGATTACTGGAGGATTACACGAGGTTTGACGCGCTGCATTCTGACACGCTCAAAAAGCGTATCCCCGTGGAAGGCGTGCAAGGCGGAACGTTTTGCCGCGAGCGCCAGCCTTTGACGTGTATTTATTTTCCAAACAGGGTTGACGCTCCAATGAGTAACAAGCAGGTGGAGATTTCTCCGTTCTCCCCCGCGGAGGCTGTCATCCGGTTGATGGACTTATCTTTTGTCGGCCCTGGCATTACCGCAAGAATGGGCTGGGAACCGCAAAAACTGGATTTCCTCTCCCGCCTGGCGGCGCGGATCCCCGTCCGCAAATTGAATTATCCCAATGGGGTCGAATATTTACCGCGCATAAGCGAGGCGATCATGGAAGACCTGGAGAATCTGCCCCGTCCAGATCGGTACGTTCCGCTCATCTAATTTTAGACTCTTTACCGTACATCTGCACCGCTACGCCCGCAAAGAGCGCAAAGAAAACCTTTTTAACTTGGCGGCCTTAGCGTGCTTTGCGGTAAAAGTCTTCTCATGTACGGTAGAGAAATTTTAGAGACTGTCTGAAAACTTGTCTTGCACGCGTAAACGGCGTTCTCTAACGCCGCCAGATGCGCTAGTGGTCTGGACGGTAAGTAATTTACCATAGTCCGCGTGATTTTCTCTCGTAAATCTGAAACGACTATGTAAATTACTTTGGCTCTACCGTTTTTAACGGGAAACCATTTTTCAAACACAAAGGCTTGTACTGAGCCTGTCGAAGTGACACGACGGTCACAAAGGAAAAACACAAGGAATCCAGGCTCTTTTTCCCCTTTGTGTCCTTCGTGGTGAGGCTCTTTCCTGTTAATTACGGGAGACCACTTTTCAAACGCACCACTAGGGAACTTCAATAGACGCAAGAAAGGTCTTTCAGACACTCTCTTAGACTCCACTGTAAAAAACGTTTTTACCGCGAAGAAATTTGGAAGGATTTTAATTCGCGTCTTATGCAGTACCGCAAGGCAACTTGAAAGTTGCCGTACCTCCCAGACCCAAAGGTCTGTTTTGCCTTTGTCAACCACTTTAAGATTAGGAAGTACATACAAGACTTATGCAAAGCCTTGCGTAGGGCGCGTTCTCCTCCTGGCAATGCCCGTGATTTGTCGGGCAAATCACGGCAGTTGTAACGCACCGAACGAATGGCGGCGTTAGAGAACGCCGATTATGCGTACGTCCTGACGTAAAATGTCGCGTAGAGAGCGTTCTCTAACGCGCTCGCTGGTTCATTGGCAGTAGAGAACGCCGATTATGCGTACGCCCTGAAGTTTCTGAAACAAAAAGAGACGGATCTTTGGAACAAAGATCCGTCTCTTTTTGTTTGGCAGGAGACTGGCGCCTGCCGCAAATCGTCAGCCTATGGCGTCGCCTGCACCTGGCAGGCGCCTGTGCCATCCGTTTCTCCGCCCGCGCCGAGGTATTTCAGGTAGGCGTCTTGAGTCGACGAGAAGCTCTTGCGG
>JABARH010000023.1 GCA_019187665.1 Anaerolineales bacterium | reverse complement strand
GCAGCGCCGGCCACGATCCCAAACCAGAACTTCCGCGTTCGCAAAATTGGCTCCATCTCCATCCTTGCTGTCGCCCGCTTGGGGCACCGCTTGAATTCGCCAACAGTATCAACCTTTGCGTGCACACAACCAAGAATTCAAAATTCACCGACTGAATTTTGAAGTATAATTTGCGGGCGTTTGCAAAACCTTGTAATACCGAATTAATTCGGTATTACCCTCACGGAGTAACCATGACAAAAGCAAATCTGATTCCCCCCTACGGCGGCAAACTCGTCAACCTGGTCGTCGAAGGGAAAGAGCGCGACGAACTGCTCGCCCGCGCTTCTCAACTGCCCTCGATCAAGATCACCATGCGCAATTTGTGCGATTTGGAATTGATCGCCACCGGCGGGTTTTCGCCGCTGACCACCTTCATGGGCAAAGCCGACTACGAGCGCGTGTTAAAAGAAATGCGTCTCGCGGATGGAACGCTCTGGCCCCTGCCGATCACCTTGACAGCAGACCCGAAAGAACTGCCGACCGTCGGCGAAGAACTTGCGCTTCGCAACGCGAACTTCGACCTGATCGCGGTGATGACCCTCGATGAGGTCTATCACTGGGACGCGGATACCGAAGCCGCGCATGCCTACGGTTCGACCGACTCGAAACACCCGATGGTTTCAGAAATGCAACGCTGGGGCAAGGTCTGCATTTCGGGACCGCTGAAGGTCATCAACCTGCCGAAGTATTATGACTTTATAGACCTGCGCCTCACGCCCGCGCAAGTGCGCGAACGACTCGCAGCGCTGGGACACGACAATGTCGTCGCCTTCCAGACGCGCAACCCCCTGCACCGCATCCATGAGGAACTGACCAAACGCGCCGCCGCAAAAGTGAAAGGCTCCCTGCTTGTCCACCCCACCGTCGGCATGACCAAACCCGGCGACGTGGATCATTACACCCGCGTCCGCACCTACAAGGCGCTGGTGGATAATCACTACGACAAGAGCAACACCATGCTCAGCCTGCTCCCGCTGGCGATGCGCATGGCGGGACCGAAAGAGGTCTTACTGCATGCCATCATCCGCCGCAACCACGGCGCGAATCATTTCGTCGTCGGGCGCGACCATGCGGGACCGGGCAACGATTCCACGGGCAAGCCGTTTTACGGTCCGTATGAGGCGCAGGAGAACATGCTCAAATACGAGCCGGAGATCGGCGTCAAAATGGTCCCGTTCGAAATGCTGGTTTATCTTCCCGACGAAGGACGCTATGTGGAAGAGAAGGATGTTCCGCAGGGCGCCAAGACCGCCAACATCTCCGGCACACAGGTGCGCGATAACTATCTCGCCAAGGGAAAACTTTTGCCCGAATGGTTCACGCGACCGGAAACCGCCGAGATTTTGCGCGAGATGTATCCGCCGCGCCACAAGCAGGGCTTTGGCATCTGGTTTACCGGCTTGAGCGGCTCCGGCAAATCCGCCACCACCGCGGTGCTGACCACGTTACTGCTCGAACGCGGACGCGAGACCGCCATCCTCGACGGCGACGTTGTGCGCACGCACCTTTCCAAAGGACTCGGCTTCAGCAAGGAAGACCGCGACACAAATATTTTGCGCATCGGTTTTGTGGCGGGCGAAATTGTGCACGCGGGCGGCATCGTCGTCTGCGCCGCCATCAGCCCCTATCGCGCCACCCGCGAGGAAGCGCGCAAAATGGTCGGCGAAAACTTCATCGAGATCTTCATGGATACCCCCGTCGAAGTCTGCGAACAGCGCGATGTGAAAGGTCTCTACGCCAAGGCGCGCCAGGCCATGGCGGACGGCAAACCGATGGGCTTTACCGGCGTGGACGATCCCTACGAACCGCCGATCAATCCCGAGATCACCTTGCAAGGTTACAACTCCACGCCCGAAGACAACGCCCGCAAGATCGTGGCGTATCTCGAAGGGCAGGGTTACCTGCTCCCGCTGTAATGTGACTTGAACACGAAGGCACAAAGGCGCGAAGACACGAAGCAAAAAACTTTGTGACTTTATGTCTGGCGCCTTTGTGTTTTTCTCATGACCGCCTCTCGATCCCCCCTCGCTTCCTTCCTGACCTTGGGCCTGATCGCTGTCCTCGGAGCGTTCCTCATCTTCAAAGCGACTCCCGACGGGCTGGGACTCTCCGACGACTCGGTCGCATACATTGCGGGGGCGAGGAGTCTGCTGGCAGGCGAGGGCTACCGCGAAGCCTGGCTCGAATCGAATCAACCCGTCACCCATTTTCCGCCCGCCTTTTCCGGGACGCTCGCGTTGATCGGACTGGCGGGGCTGGATCCCATCACCGGCGCGCGGCTGTTGAACGCCCTCCTGTTCGGAGTTAACGCGGCGCTGCTCAGCCTGCTCGGTTGGCGCATGACGAAATCTTCGCTGGCGGGAATCATTTTGGGGGCATTGTTCGTGACGAACGATTCGCTGTTGCGCGTCCATGCTGTGGCAATGAGCGAGCCGCTATTTTTATTTTTTAGTTTGCTGGCGTTTTTGTGTTTCGATTTCTCCCTTTCCCCGCGAGAGAGGAGCAGGGGTGAGGGCTGGCTAATCGCCACCGGACTCCTCACCTCTCTCGCCTACCTGACCCGGTACTCCGGACTCGCTCTCGTTGCCACATTTGTTGTCGCTCTGATTCTCCTCAACGAAACCTGGAAAAAGCGAATCGTTTCCTCGCTTATTTTTCTCGCAAGCTTCGCGCCGTCCGCGATTGCGTGGAGCATCCGCAACCGGGTTGTGGCAGGCAACGCCACCAACCGCACAACGCTCTGGCATCCGTTGACCAGCGAGACGCTGGAAGAAGGCTTGCGCACATTTTCGGGATTCATCGTCCCTGTGGAGGAGTGGCGGCGCGAGGTGTTCACGTCCCCGAACATTTTTGTTGCAATCATCGTTCTTGTTTTGCTCGCCGTCCTCGTTTGGATCCTCATCAACGGCTGGCGTAGATTCTCCAAACCATCCACGCCGATGCCGGAAGTGATCGGCTTTACCAACGGACTTTATATCTTCGGCTACCTCGCCTCGGTCTTCCTTTCGATCAGTCTCTTCGACGCCAGCACGCCGTTGAAAACACGCATCCTCGCGCCGGTTTATTTGCCGCTGTTGCTGTTGCTGGTCAGCGCGGGCGCGTGGATGTGGAGTCGCTCCGGGCGCGCCGGACGCGGGATCGTCATGGGGTTGGCATTGATCATCTTTAGCGTATCCGCTGTAGGTCAGGCGCGAAGCGTGACGGAGTTGTCCAAAGGCGGCGCGGGATTCGCATCGTTCAAGTGGTACGATTCGAAAGCCATGGCCTATCTGCGCGGCTTGCCGGCCAGGACGCCGATCTACACCAACGAGCCGGGCGCGGTCTATCTTTACACGGGACGCGGTTGCCGCGTATTGCCCGAACGCGTGGACCCCGTGACGGGACTCGCGTGGGATAATTTTGACAAAGGCGTTGCGATTGTGCGCGCGGATGTGCTTGCGGGAAACGCCGCGCTGGCGTTGTTCGACATGCAAACCAACGACGAATCCGACCTGGCGCTGTTGACCGATGGATTGATTCCCGTTATAAAATCCGGCGGCGACGCGATCTATTACGCGCCGCCAATGCGGTAGCGCAAATTGCCAATTTGCCCTACAAGGAGCAAAATGACCATTCAAGAAAAATTTGATCTGACCAACCGCGTGGCGATCGTGACCGGCGGCGTCGGCCTGCTGGGCAGGGAATTTTGCAAGACGCTTGCCGAAGCGGGCGCGGCGGTCGTGGTTGTGGATTTGAACGCCGCCTCGACTCAAGCCGTGGCGGGCGGGCTCGTCGCGGGCGGATACCGCGCCCTCGGCATCCCGACCGACATCACGAATCCCGAAGCAATTCAAGCCTTGATCGAGGCGACCCTCTCAAAATTTGGGCGCATTGATATCCTCGTCAACTCGGCAGGCATGGACCCGAAATTCGATCCCGATGCGGCGGCGAAAGGGATCGCGCCCGGCGCATTCGAAGACTATCCGCTCGAGCAGTGGAATGCGGCGCTGAATGTGAATCTGACCGGCACGTTCCTCGTCACGCAGGCGTGTGTCAAGCAGATGATCGCACAGGGCAAGAAGGGAAGTATCATCAACATCTGCTCGACTTACGGACTGAACGGTCCCGACCAGCGTGTGTATATCAAGGACGGCAAGCGCGTGGCATATAAGCCGGTCTATTACACCGTGACCAAAGCGGGCGTGCTGGGATTCACAAAATATCTCGCTGCCTATTATGCTGGCACGGAGATCCGCGTCAACGCGCTCACTCCGGGCGGCGTGTATAACAATCACGAAGAATATTTCGTCCAGAATTATTCCGCCAAAACCATCATGGGACGCATGGCTCACGGCGACGAGATGAACGGCGCGCTGTTGTTCCTTGCCTCGGATGCGTCCTCCTACATGACCGGCGGCAACCTCGTCGTGGATGGAGGCTGGACGGCGTGGTGAAAGGTACACACGTAAACACGTACACAGGTACACAAGTTGTGTGCACGCAAACCATGTCAGGTAGCCTGCGCGGTCTTGGCCCTCACTCAACCCCCCGGCCCCCTTCTCTCTCCCAAAAGCATGGGAGAGAGAAGGGGGAGAAAAGTTGTTTACTTGGAAACTGTTCTCCCCTCTCCCGCATTTGGGGAGAGGGGCCGGGGGGTGAGGGCCCTTTGCAAGACTGACAACCTTTGCGTGCACACCACAAGTTTTCAAACTGACCTGTTTACGTGTGTACTTGTATACTTGTCTACGTATTTGTATAACCCATGACTGAAACCCTCGCCCTCATCCCCGCGCGCGGAGGCTCGAAAGGCATCCCGCGCAAGAATATCCGCAACTTCGCGGGCTATCCGCTCATCGCGTGGAGCATTGCCGCGGCGAAGCAATCCGCCTCGGTGACACGCGTCATCGTCAGCACAGACGACGAGGAGATCGCGGCGGTGGCGCGTCAATTCGGCGCGGAGACTCCGTTCCTGCGTCCCGCCGAACACGCGCAGGATGCAACCACTGATTTGCCCGTCTTTGTCCATGCGTTGAAGTGGCTGGCTGAAAACGAAAATTACAAACCCGATATCGTGGTCCAACTGCGTCCGACCTCGCCCATCCGTCCACGCGGGCTGGTGGACGATGCAGTGAAGATTTTGCTCGATCATCCCGATGCGGACAGCGTCCGTGGCGTGGTGTCCGCGGGACAGAATCCGCACAAGATGTGGCGTCTGCCGCAGGGCGGGAATGGTCCGATGCAGAATTTGCTGGACGTGGAAGGCATCGCAGAACCGTACAACGCGCCGCGCCAAATCCTTCCGCCCGTCTATTGGCAGACCGGTCACATTGACGCGATGCGCGCCGCGACGATTCTCAATGGCTCGATGAGCGGGAAAAACATTTACCCGCTCGTCATTGATCCCGCCTATACGGTGGACATTGACAATTTGCAGGATTGGGCGCGTTATGAGCATCTCGTCTCCACCGGCGGACTCGATATGCTTTGGCCGGGACGCGCGCGGCGGTCCATGCCCAAACACGTTCAGTTGATCGTCACCGACTTCGACGGCGTCATCACCGACAACCGCGTCTGGACCGACGAAAACGGCAAGGAAACGGTAGTCGCTTCGCGGTCGGATTCGATGCGCATCCGCGAGTTGCGTGAGCGCGGCATCGAAGTGATGATCCTGTCGTCGGAGCCGAATCCGGTTGTGAAGGCGCGGGCGCGCAAGATGGGAATCGAAGCTATTCACGGAATAGACATTCGCGGCAAGGGCGAAGCCTTGAAAAACCTGCTGGCAGAAAAGAAAATTGCCGCGGCGAATGTGGTATATATCGGCAACGATTTGAACGACCTGCCCTGCTTCGAGATCGCGGGCTGGACGGTCGCCGTCGCGGACGCGTACCCCGAAGTGTTGCAAGCCGCCGATCACGTACTGGCAAAGCCCGGCGGTCACGGCGCAGTGCGCGAGTTGTGCGAGATGGTTTTGAAGAATATGGATAACCGATAGGCGGTATGCGATAATTCGATATTCGATATTCGGTATTCGATATTCGGTATTCGGTATGCGATAATTCGATATTCGATATTCGATATTCGGTTAGCGGCATCGAATAATCGAATATCTAGTCTCGAATATCTAGTCTCGAATAATCGAATATCTAGTCTCGAATAATCGAATATCCAGTATCGAATATCGGATCCCGAATATCTAACATCGAATAATGAAACGAAGGAGCATCCATGGCACGCGAAATTAAATTGGGAAGCAAAACGGTCGGCGACGGGCACCCCGCCTACATCATCGCCGAGATCGGGATCAACCACAACGGCGACCTGAACATCACCCGGCAGATGATAGACGCCGCCGTCCACGCGGGCGCGGACGCGGTCAAGTTCCAGAAGCGCACGCCGGATGTGTCCACGCCCGAAGCGCAGAAGAGTCAAATGCGCGAGACGCCCTGGGGATATATTTCATACATCGAATATCGTTATAAGGTCGAGTTCAACGAAGAGCAGTACCGCGAGATTGACCGTTATTGCAAAGAGAAAGGCATCGCGTGGATGGTCTCGGTCTGGGACGAACCTGCGGTGGACTTCATGGAGAAATTCGACACGCCCGCCTACAAGGTCCCATCCGCCTCGCTGACCGATCACAAACTGCTTCAATACGCGCGCAAAACCGGCAGGCCGGTCATCATCTCCACCGGCATGTCCACCATGGAACAGATTCACAAAGGCGTCAAAGCCGTCGGCGGCGACAACCTCGCCATCATGCACTGCACCAGCACGTATCCGTGCGAGCCCGAAGAACTGAATCTTAAAATGATCGGGACGCTCCGCGATGAATTTCCGAACAACCCCATCGGCTATTCGGGTCACGAGGTCGGACTCGTCCCCTCCGCCGTTGCGGTCTCGCTCGGCGCGTGCATGGTGGAGCGCCACCTCACGCTCGACCGCGCCATGTGGGGCAGCGACCAGGCCGCCTCGGTTGAACCTGCGGGATTCGAAAAACTTGTCAAATACATCCGCGTCACCGAATCCGCGTTGGGCGACGGCGTCAAAAAAGTGTATGAATCCGAAAAGGGTTCGATGAAGAAATTGCGCCGCGTGAATGATGAGTGATACGAATTACACGTTACGAGTTACACGTTACGAGTTACACGTTACGTGTGTGCGTGTCTGCGGCATGGTGACTGAATGGAATTAACCAAAACCCTTTGGCGCGCTTTTCGCCCTGCGGGAAAAACGCTGCAGGCTGTGGCGCGTTGGAAACGATTCACCTTCAACGACGCGCCGCCCATCTTCGGCAACGCCAAAGCCAAAAGCGGCTCGCACCTGTTACTGCAAATTCTCAACGGCTTTACGCAAATCATGCCCTACCGCTACGTGGAAGCCGAACCGGTGCGCACGATTCGCAAAGACGGCGGACGCAGACCCCAGGCTGAAATTCTTGCCGACTTGCAGAATCAACCTCCCGGCGTGATCGGCTGGGGCTACGTGGACGCCACCCCCGAAAACGCCTCCTTCCTGACCCAAAACGGGCGCGTCAACTTTTTCATTTACCGCGACCCGCGCGACCTGCTCGTCTCGCAGGTCTTCTTCGCCACCGACATGCACGAAGAACACGGCATGCACGATTTCTACAACTCGCTTTCCGATTTCGGCGAGCGCCTCAAAGTGGCCATCACCGGCATAGACCGCGACGGACTCAAAATGGTCAGCGTGAAGCAGAGATACGAAGGCGTCTTCCAGTGGCTGGCAACGCCGGGCGTGATGTGCCTGCGCTTCGAGGATGTGATCAACCGCCGCGAGGCGACTCTCGCCTCCATGCTCGACGAGCTGGAGAGGACCGGCTACAAAGTCCCGGCGCCGCGCGGAAAAGCGGTTTCACTATTGGCGCAGGCGATCCAGCCGAAGAAGAGTCACACCTTCCGCTCCGGCAAGACCGGCGGCTGGCGCGAGTTTTTCACTGCGGAACATAAATCGTTATTCAAAGAGGTCGCCGGGGATTTGACGGTCAGGCTGGGGTATGAGAAAACGAACGATTGGTAGGGCGGTAATGAAGGAGTTTTTCAAACAACGAATCTATCGCGGACTGGTCCGCCGTCTCAATAACCTCAAGATCGCGCGTACCTCGTATCTCGTATCTCGAATCGCGCCTGCTCCCTCCGGTCAACCCATTGCCTTCTTCAAAGCCTCCACCGGCATTGACGATCTCTCATGGAACTCCGGCTTTCATTTACTCGCCTCGTGGGCGTTACGTTTGCAGGGCATCCCGGTCGCGTATTTTGCGTGCAACTCTGGCATGAGCAAGTGCGTGCTTGGCACAAACCGCGACCAGCCTCACAAGGAAATGCCGTGCAAGACCTGCGTGATGCAAGCGCGGGCGTTGTATGCGGGAGTGGATGGAGATAAGAACACAGGTAGACACGTAGACACGTATACAGGTACACATGTAAATTGGTTTTTCTTCGAGAGAGACCCGCAACTTGTAACTCGTATCTCGCAACTCTCCCTCCCCGAACTTTCTACTTTCCACTTTCAATCCATCCCCCTCGGTCCCCTCTGCCTCCCCGCCTTGCGTTGGGTTTTGCGAATCCATCACCTCAACGACGACGAGAACACGCGCTACCTCCTGCGCGAATATATTTTGTCCGCGTGGAATGTGGCGCGCAAATTTGAGACATTCCTCGACGCGACGAATCCGCGCGCGGTGGTTGTGTTCAACGGACAATTCTTCCCCGAAGCGACCGCCGCGCATCTGGCGCGCAAACGCGGCATCCGCGTCATCACCCACGAGGTGGGCTTCAAAACCGGCACAGCCTTCTTCACCGACGGCGAAGCGACCATTTACCCGATCCACATCCCCGACTCGTTCGAGATGAGCGAACGCGAAAACAATCTGCTGGACGAATACCTCGCCAAACGCTTCCAGGGCGACTTCACGATGGCGGGCATTCAATTCTGGACCAATATGAAAAAACTGGACGAGTCGTTTTTGAAAAAAGCGGCGGGCTTCCAGCAGATCGTCCCCATTTTTACCAATGTCATTTTCGACACGAGCCAACCGCACGCGAACGTGGTCTTTGAAGATATGTTCCACTGGCTGGATGAGACTCTCTCCGTGATTCGCAAACACCCGCAGACTCTCTTCGTCATCCGCGCTCATCCGGATGAAATGCGCGTCCGAAAGTCCAGCCGCGAGACGGTCGGCGAGTGGGTCACCCGCCACGGGGTTGACAAGGAAGCGAACGTGATCTTCATCAGCCCGCGCGAGACGTTGAGTTCCTACGACTTGATCCAACGCTCAAAATTTGTGATGGTCTACAACTCGACCATCGGGCTGGAGGCATCCATCCTGGGCGTTCCGGTCCTGTGCGCCGGGCGGGCGCGCTTCACACAATACCCGACCGTCTTCTTCCCGCGCACGGTGGAGGAGCAACGCGCAACCCTGGAAGAATTCTTGAACGCCGAAAAAATTGAAACGCCGGCCGGGTTCACGCGCAATGCGCGGCGCTTTTTGTATTACCAGGTCTTCCGCTCGTCCCTGCCGTTCGACGATTTTCTCGAACCCTCGGTGCGGACGACGCAGACGCGATTAAAAAAATTCGACCTGGAAAAACTATCGCCCGCGAATTCACGGGCGATGCGGACGATCTTCGACGGCTTGCTGAATGGCGGCGATTTTTTGATGCGCGGCGATTAAGTCACGGCTGGAGGGGGATGTATTTTTTGCGCGGCTTGATGCCCGTGTGACCCGCGAAACTTTCCTGAATCAATTTCATATCCGCTTCCATATCGCCGCTGGGATGAAGGACCTCGCCGACATGGACGGTCTTGCGTTTGCCGTCCACCTTCGCCATGACGATCGGGACGCCCGCGCCTTTGGCGATGTGATAAAACCCCCGCTTCCACTCCGCCACCTCATGGCGGGTGCCCTCCGGCGCGATGGTCAGGATGAAGCGTTCCGACTCGGCGCACGCCTTCACCATTTGATCCACCAGTCCCTGCGATCGTTTTCTGTCCACCGGGATACCGCCGCAGTAGCGGAAGAACGCGCCAAAGGGCCAGCGGAACAATTCGGCTTTGCCCATGAAGCGCACGTTGGCGCGCAGGCTGAAGATAATGCCGAGGAAAAGCACGAAGTCCCAATTGGAGGTGTGCGGCGCGCCGATCAAAATGTATTTTGGCAGGTCGGGCAGTTTGCCCGCAATGCGCCAGCCAGCCGAAGCCATTATGATTTTTGCCAGCAGATGAAAGAGACCGCTGAGCAGGGGCGTATTGAAGATGGTGAGCGGGGCGTTGGGGTTCATATTTTTCGATTGTACTCTTATTCCCGCTCCAGCGAAAAGTGAAGTGGATACCCCTCCAGCCCCGCCGCAAAATGGGCTTTGTTGATGCGCCTCTCGGCTTCGGCTTTCGGCAATATCTGCACAACCGACATGCCGTTGTGGTGCGCGTCCAGCATGATATCCACTGCCTCGGGGTAGCCAAGAAAAAAGATGCTGACGAGGACGCGCGTCACGAAATCCATCGGCGTCACGTTGTCGTTGTGGATGAGAACGCGATACAGCGGCTCCAGTTCCGTTTCCTGGTCTGGAACGATCTCGATGGAAGGCAGGCCAGCCATGCGCCAGATTATATAATATCCACGGTCACAAATTGCGCTTTCCACCTTCTAAAAAAGCGCAATTTGTGACCGAGTGCGGGTGTGCACGCAAACCATGATACTGTTGGCGAATTCAAGCGGTGCCCCAAGCGGGCGACAGCAAGGATGGAGACGGAGCCAATTTTGCGAACGCGGAAGTTCTGGTTTGGGATCGTGGCCGGCGCTGCCACCAGTCGAACAATC
>JABARH010000037.1 GCA_019187665.1 Anaerolineales bacterium | reverse complement strand
TTATTCCACTTCCGCATTCCTCTCCCGCGTTGGAAGTTGCCCAAACAGCGCGGCAGGCCCTCTATCGCCCTGCTTCAACTGGCTCATCAATGGGCTCAATGACCACGTTTAACTGCGGTGCTACCGGCGCGCTTCACAGTTCAATCTTCCGTTTTATAAAGCCGCAATTTTTGACCGTGCGTGGTATAACAGGCGGGCGTGTTCTACGCACGACAGGTATTCTATCAAATCTATTTCCTGCCGACAACTCAACCCATCGCGCAGACAGGACTGGCAGCGCGTCATGCGCGTGGAGATTGGGACGGCGATGGTCGGCAAAAGCGCTCGGGGCGCCGCGCGTCGTTTGTCGCAGGCGGTACATTGGCGGCAGCAAGCAACGATTGGGCATACTCTCCCATCGTATAATCTCCCACGAAAGGAAAAATCAATGCCGCCATTAACCCGAACCTTTATCAAAACCGCCATGCTCTATTTTGCGCTGGCGCTCGCGCTGGGTATCGCGCTGGCGCTGAATGCAGGGCCGGGACTGTTCCCAGTCTACATTCATTTGCTCGTCTTCGGCTGGCTGACGCAGTTGATCTTCGGCGTGATCTACTGGATGTTTCCAAAATACTCCACGCAATTGCCGCGCGGACACGCGTGGCTGGGCTGGCTGACGTACGGCGCGCTCAATGCCGGCCTACTGTTGCGTGCGCTTGCTGAGCCAATGCAGGCTGCGCGCCCTGATTCGTTATCCGGCGCGCTCCTTGTCGTCTCTGCCCTCTTGCAATGGCTGGCGGGAATCGCGTTCATCGTCAATACCTGGCAGCGGGCGAAGGAGAAATAATGCCGCGCCTGAGCGTTCTCTTCATCCGTCTTTCGTTTCTCCACCTCGCGTCAGGCCTCACCATCGGCGGGCTGATCCTCGCCGACAAAGGCTTTCCCTTTTTGCCCTGGCTGTGGAATCTCCTGCCCGCGCACATGGAATTCCTCCTGCTCGGCTGGATGGCCCAACTGGCGATGGGCGTCGCGTTCTGGATCCTACCGCGCTTCAAGTCGGGATTGCCGCGCGGGCATGAACGTCCCATTTGGGTTTCGCTTCTTTTCCTGAACGCGGGGATTCTGCTCGTTTCCGTTCAGCCGTTTCTTCCCTTTGGGCGCCTCGCGTTCGCGGGACGGATTCTCGAAGTAAGCGCCGTCGTCCTCTATGCCGCGTTCTCGTGGAGGAGAGTCAGGCCAACGCAGGGGTGAGTCGAGCAGACGAGATCGGCGGGAAGATCAGGCCGCCGCGATCATCCTGGCGCGCCGTGCAAAAAGCCAACGAAGACCAGCTCGTCAATGGCGCGGATCAAATGCGGTTCGCCCGTGTCCAGAACGAGGAGCGTGTTCGGTCCACAGGTATGTTCGACGCCATCGCCGCCGCTAAAAACGCCCTGTCCCTTCAAGATCACCGCAAGAAACGGCGAACTCGGCGCTTTATGTTCACGGATGGATTGCCCTGGCGTTAACGTGAAGAGAATGATGCGGCTCTCCCTGTCCACATGAAGCGGCTCGGCGTGCGCGTCTTGGTCTCCGAACTTCAGATTCTCCAATAGATTTACGATTTTCATTTTCTATTCCTTTTTTCCTTTTGCTTCAAAGTAATGGTTGACTTCGGCATAGGTCAGGATTCCCTGCGCGAAACCATATGTGCCAGACTGTTTGAGTTCCTCGGCGATGCGCGCCACCAGCGTCATGGTCGCCCGCATCGGAATGGACCCGAAACTGACGCGCGCTACCCCAAGTTGCTCCAACTCCGCGATGGTCGGGCTTCCATGTCTGGCGAGAACGTTGATCGGCGCGGCGATTTCACGGACGAGGGCGGCGATGGTTTCCTTATCATCCACGCTAATGGCAAAAATGCAATCCGCGCCCGCCTCGCGGTAGGCGTTGCCGCGCTGGATGGCTTGAACCAAAAGCGTTTTGTCGCTGGCATCGAAAATTTCGTAGACGTCGGTGCGCGCATTGATCACCAGTGGAATGGCGAGTTCATCCGCCGCCCGCCGAACGGCTTTGATTCTTTCCACTTGCAGTGAAATGTCTGCCAGGGGATGCGACTTGTCCAGCGTCCCGTCTTCGAGATTGATCCCGACCGCGCCCGCTTCGAGGACGAGACGCGCGGTTTCGGCGACCTCTTCGGGAGTATTGCCGAACCCCGCTTCCATATCCGCGCTGACGGGAAGCGCGACCGAATTTGCGATGCGCTGAACCGCCTCCAGCATGTCGACGCGGCTCATTTGTTCGCCGTCGGGGCAGCCGTAGGCCGACGCGATACCCGCGCTGGTGGTGGCGATCGCGTCGAACCCCGCCCGCTCGAACACTTTGGCGGAGGCGGCGTCCCAGGCGTTGGGCAAAATTAAAATTTGCGAAGCGCGATGTAAATCTCGAAAACGTTCGGCTTTCTTGCGTTGTTCTTCTTTATTCAAGTTGGAGCGTAAGGACATGGCTCTCATCCCTCCGTTAAACGTCCCGAAGGCCGTTGAAAACCTTCGGGACGTTTCATTTAAGCAGAAGCGGCGACGCGGCTGATCTTCACGCGCCAGACTTCGGGACCTTCTTCAAGGTATTCCCAGCCGAACAATCCGACGCGCTCGTGCGAGAATTGATAGAAGAGCGGCTTCGGGTCGTGGTCGTTGACCAGCGTGAAGAACTCGCCTTCTTTCAGCGCGTCGAAGGTTTGGAAGATCTTCGGGTGACGCTCGCGCGGGGGAATTTCGCGGACGTCTAACGTGGTTGTGCTTTCGGACATGGTGTATGTCTCCTTTTGGGTTGTGTTTTTAAAATCGGCGTTCGCTTGGCGAAGCCGTTTTTAACCAGTAGTGTGCGGCAAGGTTCACCTTGTCATTTTACGCAAAGTGAACTTTGCGGTACAACAAGGTTCACCTTGTCATTTTACGCAAAGTAAACTTTGCGGTACAACAAGGTTCACCTTGTCATTTTACGCAAAGTGAACTTTGCGGTGCGATAAGGTTTACCTTGTCATTTTACGCAAAGTGAACTTTGCGGTACGACAAGATTCACCTTGTCATTTTACGCAAAGTGAACTTTGCAGTACGATAAGGTTCACCTTGTCATTTTACGCAAAGTGAACTTTGCGTTACTTCAAGCGCTTCTCCAAAAACGATTTGAGCGCGAGGGCGTTGTTGTGTTCCGTATCGTGCGCGCTATACAATAAAGTTACATCGCCTTTTTGAGCGGCAGTCAAAATCGTCTGCCATTCGGCGGGGTTGGCTTTCAGTTCGGCTTGATAGCGCTTCTGAAACTCCGCCCATTTGAGCGGATCGTGCGCGAACCAGTTCCGCAAGTCGGCGCTGGGCGCGACGTTCTTCAGCCAGGCTTTCATTTTCAGTGTTTCTTTTTTCATGCCGCGGGGCCACAACCGCTCGACGAGAAAACGAGTCCCGTCGCTTTTTGCGGCGGCTTCGTACACGCGTTTGATCTTCAACATGACTGCACCAAACCTTTCTCTGCCAGACTTTTCAACAGCAGATGAAAATAGATCAGCCCGCCGAATCCGTCCCAACGCATCACCGCTTCGCGTGTGTTGGCATAGGTCATCTTGCCAGGCAGTCCCAGCCACTTTTGCAGATTGTTGCGCGCACCCACATCGTCGGCGGGGAAGATGTGTGTGCGGCCCAGCCCGCGCAGTAAAACGTATTCCGCTGTCCAGCGTCCCACGCCTTTCAATTCGCATAAACGCGCAACCGCTTCTTCATCGTTTAATTGAGCGAGCGCATCCAAGTCAAGTTCGCCATTTACAATGAGGCGCGAGATGTTCGTAATGTAGCGGGCTTTCTGATAACTGAAACTCATCTGGCGCAAGTCTTCGATATCGGCAGTGACCAAATCCTGCGGGCGCGGAAAAGCGTGGACGATTCCATTTTCCGTTTTGAGCGCCATGCCATACGCTTCGGTGAGACGGTTGAGCAGGCGAATGCCCATCGTGAGCGTCAACTGCTGGCAGGCGATGGCGTTGATCAGCGCTTCAAACGGACTCAACAAACGCGGCGGCTTCATGCCTTGAAATTGATCCGCGAGCGGCTTGAGCCACGCATCTTTTTCGCTCAGGCGATAAAACTTTTGCAAATCAACGTTGAGTCCGAGCAAACGCTCCAGCGCGGCGGTGACAGTTGTCTTGACCGAAGAAGTTAATTTCGTTCCAGTCACTGCAACGCGCAAATCTTTCGATTCATCAAGTTGCATCACTGCAATTTCAAATGGCGCATCGTCTGCGATCAACACACGTTGATAAGTTGTGCCGTCCCAACGGTCGAAGAGATTGTCGGGGCGGCGGCGCAGAGTCCAAACGGCGAGGTCGAGTCGAAACGGAGAAACAGGCTGAAGGTCGAATGAAGCGTTCTGGTCAAGCAAGTCAAGCCTCTCAAAATATCGTCCCGAAGGTTTTAAGCGCAAGTCTACATTCATACTGAAATCCTTCGGGACGCTTCGCTATCCCTTCTTCACGGCTGGATGCTCGGGCTGATAGGATCCCGCCAGCGAGCGGAAACTGACCGCCAGCCGATTCCATGAATTGATGGCGATGATGCCGAGAGTCAAATCCACGAGTTCTTTTTCGCTGAAATGTTTGCGCGCTTCGGCATAGATTTCATCTGGCACATGGTCTTGACTCACGAGAGTCACGGCTTCGGTCCAGGCGAGGGCGGCGCGTTCGCGGTCGGTGTAAAATGGCGCTTCGTGCCACGCGCTGACTCCGTACAGGCGTTGTTCGCTTTCGCCGTTGGTGCGCGCATCTTTGGTGTGCATGTCAATGCAATAGGCGCAACCGTTGATCTGCGAGGCGCGTAATTTGACCAGTTCGAGCAGGCTGTGTTCCAGCCCCGATTTGCGGACGTAGCCTTCGAGTTTGCTCAGCCCTTCCACACCTTCAGGCGAGACTTTTGAATAATTGAGACGCGGTTCCATTTTGTTTCATCCATTTCTCCATCGCACAAAGGAGTTTTACCGCGAAGCGCGCTAAGGTCGCCAGGTAAAAAAAATTTTCTTCGCGTTCCTTGCGGGCTTCGCGGTATGAATGCGCGATAGTATGTTCTATGATTTTACTTCCTGCGCGAGCGCTCTTTCAAACATTTGGCGCGTGGCTTCGTAACAGCCTTCGCCGCAACACGGCAATTTTCCAATCGAAACAATTTTATAATTCTGGATTTTTGGATACGACATCTTATGGACGAGTTTCGTCCCGTCGCGCAACATGACGGTGGGTGTGCCGCGCACGCCAAATTTTTCTTTGCCGAGTTTGCCTTCTGCCAGAATCGCGGCGCGGGGTTCGTCGCTGTTGAAGAGTCGCGTGAAATGATCCATGTCTAAATTCGCTTCGCGGGCGAGGTCGAGCAGAACTTCGCGCTTGCCGATGTTGCGCCCTTCGGCAAAAAACGCGCGGCGGATTCGCAGGTCAAAATCCCGCCCGATGGATTCGCCTTGTTGAAACGCGCACCAAGCCGCGTCGAAAGCGGGAAGCGTGGTCGTGGGGAAATCATCGCTGAACGGTTTGAACGTCGCCGCTGGTTCTTGCAATGCCGCGAGCCAGATTTCCAATTCGAGTTCTTTGCGGTCGGGCGGACCGCCGCCATAGACTTCCAACGGGAAAGCCCGCTCCACCAAATGGACGCGCCCTTCATATTCAGGCGCAATTTTTTGCAGGCGCACGGCCGCAACATAACACCACGGTCAATAATATTCAGCCCATTGCCAAATTTCAGGGATGTTTTTTTCGGTCATGGTTTCATTCGCTCCTCAAAAAGCGCGCTCACTCAAACTTAATTTTGCCTTTCAAATCTTCCGCTTTGAACAGGCCTGCCTCGGCGATGAGAGCGGCCGCGTCTTTGGTCTTCTTCCACACGTTCCAAAGCAGCACGCCGCGCACGCGCCCACCATCCAGATAATAGATCACGCCTTTCTGAAAAGGCTCCTGCCAATCGGTCACGGTTTCAAATTTACTGTTCAACTCGCCGACCGCCTCGTAGCCAAACTCGAACATATCTGAATAAAAAATCGGCGCGTGCGCGTACGTTTCGTCTGCGCCAGCCATGTTGCGCCCCGCCTGTTTTCCCATTTTCAGGGCATTGTCTTCATGTTCCACGCGCATCATTTTTCCCAGCGCCGCGTGCGGGAACATCGCCACGTCGCCCGCCGCGTAAACATCGGGGGCGGAGGCGCGCAGATGATCGTCCACCACGATTCCATTTTCGACATTCAAACCTGCGGATTTTGCCAACGCAATATTCGGGCGGACTCCCAGCCCCGCCACCACGCCATCCGTTTCGATCACGCGCCCGCTCCGCGTCTGGACCTTGAAGCGGCTGCCCGTTTTCTCGAACTTTTCCACCCCGTCGGCAGGGATCAGTTCCACGCCCTTCTTGCGATAGGCGTCGTTTAGGAACTGTGAAATTTCGGGCGGGAAAATCCGTTCGCCGATCGCGTTCTCCAAAAAGACCATCGTCACCTGTTTGCTCTGCATACTCAGCGCCGCCGCGATCTCTGAGCCGATGAAGCCCGCGCCAATGACGAGGAAGCGTTGTCCCTGTTCGGAGAGCGCGCGCAGACGTTGATAATCCTGGAGGGTGCGGTAATAGATGATGTCCTCGTCCCCAAACGGCAGGCGGATTGGCGCCGCGCCTGTTGCGAGCAAAAGTTTTTCGTAGGCGTATTCCTGACCCTGGCTGTCGCGCACGCGTCTGGCGGCAGGATCGAGCTCGGTGACTGTGCGTCCGAGATGAAAATCCACATTGAGATTTTCCGTCCCGCGCCAGATTTTTTCAAATGGGCGTCCCTTCCACATCCCCTTGGAGAGGGGCGGACGGGCATAGGGCTTATCGGTTTCGTCGCTGATCATGCCGATCGAGCCGTCTGCATCCAACTCACGGATTCCGCGCACGGCGGCGTCGGCGGCCATGCCGCTTCCAACGATGAGATATTTGTATGCGTTCATGTTCCGCTCCTTTTAGTTTCTGCGGCCAAGTATATCATAATTTTTATCATAATTCTGATAAAAATAGCGCAAATATCACCGTTTATTTTCCAAGGCCTTTGTGGCGATACTTTGTATGCTTCGCAATAGCGCGGGGATTCGATCCCCGCCGCGAGTCCCAGCAGAATCCCAGGCCGTTGCGGATGGCTCAGATTCGGCGGGAATGAATTCCCCGCCTCAGTTCGTGGAAGTCGGATGAATCCGACTCGTTGCGCCATCAGTCCGAAGAACTTCCATGTATTGAGCAGGGGATTTATCCCCGCTCACCCCGCGCCAATCGAAGGGCATAGACGGCAGAATCCCGCGCCGTTGCGGATGGCTCAGATTCGGCGGGAATGAATTCCCCCCTCAGTTCATGGAAGTCGGTTGAAACCGACTCGTTGCGCCAACAGTCTGAAGGACTTCCACGTACTGAGCAGGGGATTTATCCCCGCTCACCCCGCGCCAGCCGAAGGGAATGGACGGCAGAATCCCGCGCCGTTGCGGATGGCTCAGATTCGGCGGGAATGAATTCCCCCCTCAGTTCATGGAAGTCGGTTGAAACCGACTCGTTGCGCCAACAGTCTGAAGGACTTCCACGTACTGAGCAGGGGATTTATCCCCGCGAAACTTCAGGTCAGGTCATCGTAATGGAAGAATTCGGTCATTGGAAAACTCGATTCTTGTCAGATGGAAAGGTGCAGTTTATGCTGATTCGATGACACGCAGTATCTCATCCGCACGGAATAGGCGATTGCGAGTCTTACCTGTCACTTCACGCAGGATGCCTTCATCCTGCAACTTTGTGACGTAGCGCTGGGCGATCTTGTAATCGGTGAGACCGAGACCGTCTTTGACCTGTTTGATCGTCACGATGGGACTACCGATCAGATAGTCAACAAGTTTATTCAGGCGGAGACCGTCACGTTTGCCTGCGTGCAGTTGGTGGTATTGTGCGCGCAGGGATTGCAAGCCTTGAACACAACGCGCCGTGACACGGGACTGGTCACGAATGCCCGTCAGGAAAAACGACAGCCATTCCTCCCACCTCCCGCGTTGACTCACGGCCAGCAACAGGTTGTAATACTCGCTGCGATTCTTTTCAAAGTAACCGCTGAGATAGAGCAATGGTTGGGGAAGTAACTTCCATTGACACAAGAGCAACGAGATGAGCAATCGTCCGACGCGCCCGTTTCCATCGAGGAAGGGATGAATGGCTTCGAACTGATAGTGGATCAACCCTGCGCGTACGACATGCGGCAAGTCGGATGGGTCATGGATGAAGCGTTCCAACTGACCAAGCGCGGCGGTCATTTCCTCAACAGGCGGCGGGACATACGCTGCCGATTCGAGCGTACTGCCCGCGGCGCCGATCCAATTTTGGGATTGGCGAAACTCGCCTGGAGTCCACATGTCGCCGCGCACACCTTCCATTAAATGTCCGTGCAATTCCCGAATCAATCGCAGGCTGACAGGCAGGGAGTCCAAGCGCGTTATCCCGTAATCCAGGGCGGTGACGTAATTGTGAACCTCGCGCACATCCGAGTTCGGTTCGAGAAAGGATAATTGATCTGCTTCATATTGATATACATCATCGAGCGAGGCGCGCGTCCCCTCGATCCGCGAAGACATGACCGCCTCCTGGCGGATGAACGCGCGCACCATCACGTGCGGTTCGGGAAAACTTTGTCCGACCCACGAAAGTTCCGCCAGAGCGCGCTCGGCTTCTCCGACCAGCGAAACCAGGTTGGGCAACCAGTTGATTTTGGGAGGCAGGGGGGCTGGTAGGAACGCCCAGTAGCCTTTTGGGGTTCGGATGGCTTGACCAGCGGTAGAAGTGGTAAATTCCTGTGGATTCATGGCTCGTTATTGGCATTATAAAGCAAAAGTGTCAATAAGGATTGGACTTATTGACACTTTTTGGGTTCTGACATCAGAAATCGGCGGGAATGAATTCCCCGCCTCAGTTCATGGAAGTCGGATGAAGCCGACTCGTCGCGCCATCAGTCCGAAGGACTTCCACGTACTGAGCAGGGGATTTATCCCCGCTCACCCCGCGCCACCCGAAGGGAATGGACGGCAGAATCCCAAGTCGTTGCGGATGGCTCAGATTCGGCGGGAATGAATTCCCCCCTCAGTTCATGGAAGTCGGATGAATCCGACTCGTCGCGTCGCCAGTCTGAAGGACTTCCGCGTACTGAGCAGGGGATTTATCCCCGCTCACCCCGCGCCACCCGAAGGGCATGGACGGCAGAATCCCAAGTCGTTGCGGATGACTCAGATTCGGCGGGAATGAATTCCCCCCTCAGTTCATGGAAGTCGGATGAATCCGACTCGTCGCGCCGCCAGTCCGAAGGACTTCCACGTACTGAGCAGGGGATTTATCCCCGCGAACTTCAGGCCAGGTCAGGTTTTCGTAGGGGAAGAATTCGGTCATTGCTAAACTCCATTCTTTAGATAAAATCGAAACGCGTCATCGAAGTTTTCGTGAAAGCCGTCCAGCCAGGATTCTATGAAGGGACGCGACTCGAAGAGGGGAAGCAGGTCAACGGCCAGGTCTTCCTTGCGAATGCGCTGGATTTTTTCTTTCAACTCGGCCATTGCAGATTGGGGTGTATATTTCTTTTTGCTGTCCTTTGCCAATTTTTCTTTCAGCGGTTCGATTCGCTTTTGCATGAACCAGAGAAGGTCATAAAAGTCCCTGCCTTTGAGAGTCGCGCCGCGTCCACGCTGGAAATTTCTCTCGAGGCAGGCGATGATCTTTCCAGACATCATCGTTTCGAGGGAAAAGTGCGCGGGGACAATGCTCCGCCCATAATAAAACACGGGCGTTTTTTTGATGACAGCAACTTGCTTATGGTGGGTCGCTTCCATTTTGAGATGAAGCGCTTCATTGGGCGTATTGGATAAGCCAAGCGCGTTCAAAACGGGAAACTTGAGCGTGATTCGCAAAATCCCGTTGGCGGCTTTTTGACTTTTGACTGTCGCTTCGGGGTAGCCGTGTGTTTTTTGAAAGAAGAACAGCATATCATCGGGCAGGGGCGTGAGGTCAATACCATGACCGTTGTCCAGGTCGATGTCTTCGGATAAACGGTTGAGTCCATAGACAACGTGCAGGCACGTGCCACCGTAAAAGTTCAGGCCGCGATAGACGGGATGGTTGTAGAGAAAATCCAGGGTAAATGCTTGCAAGGCGGACTTCAATAAAATCCGTTTGGTCTCGTTTGCCAACAACGGGTCTTTTTCCTGTAACACGTGCTGGAGAGTCTGAACTAGATTTGCCATACGTTCCTCCTGAAATTGTCCGCGATTCGCTCCATTTTGCGAGAGCCGCTCCGCTCGACGTGGGAATAAAACTCCGAGATGGCCGCGCCCGCCACATCGTCGAGGTTGAGGCGCAGTTCGTCGGCCAGGTCGAAGTTCGGGAGGCGAAGCGCGCGCGAAAGCGGTCTAAGGTAGAGAAAGTCAAAGAGCGCTTTTGCCAACGTGGCCTCGGCAAACTGGACGCCGAAATAGTCGGAGATCGTGAAGCCTTGATAGAGGTCGGCGCGCAGGTTACGATACCAAAACGTGCCGAGGGAATTCACGATCCGCCGCGTGTTTTTGGTGGTGAGGGCAGTGACAGGATAAGTCACTTCGGTGAGGATATTATGCTTCTGGAGAACATATTCGAGGGAGAGGTAGGATTGCGGCAGGATGATGGCGCTGACGGCCGCGGAGAAGACCGCGTCGTTTCGACGCTGTTCAAAGAAGCGCCTGGTCATGTACACGCCGTTTTTCAACTGGATGAGATGCCCCGCTTTGACCCAGCGATGGAGCAATAGGCGCGCCTGCTCCGCCTTTGAAATGTCGGCGGCCTGTTTGAATCCCTCCATCGTGAAGTAGGGGATTCGCTCAAATGGCTGTAGAAGGGTAGTTTTCATTTGTATCGGAAAATTATCGTTTCTTGATAATTATCCGATACAAACGTATTTTATGCAAGACCCACTTTTTCGCGCCACCCAAAGGGTATGGAAGGCACCATGGTGCCGAGACTTGCGGATGACTCAGTTGCGCCGCCAATATTTGTTTATTCGTTTCCCCCATTCGTGGACGGTTCTCCCCCGCGCCAGCCGAAGGGAATGGACGGCCGAATCCCAAGTCGTTGTGGATGGCTCAGATTCGGCGGGAATGAATTCCCCCCTCAGTTCATGGAAGTCGGCTGAAGCCGACTCGTCGCGCCGCCAGTCCGAAGAACTTCCATGTACTGAGCAGGGGATTTATCCCCGCTCACCCCGCGCCAGCCGAAGGGAATGGACGGCAGAATCCCAAGTCGTTGCGGATGGCTCAGATTCGGCGGGAATGAATTCCCCGCCTCAGTTCGTGGAAGTCGGATGAATCCGACTCGTTGCGCCATCAGTCCGAAGGACTTCCACGTACTGAGCAGGGGATTTATCCCCACGAAACTTCAGGCCAGGTCAGGTTGTCGTAGGGGAAGAATTCGGTCATTGGAAAACTCGCCTTGTGAGGAGAATCGAGATAAGGATAACTTGGATTGATGAAAGGGGGAAGTGCTATAATTCAAACCATGCGAAAGAGATTTTCCATCCCCCACAAGAAGATCGCCGAATTCTGCAAACGCTGGAGCATTAACGAGTTTGCGCTGTTTGGCTCGGTTCTGCGCGCGGACTTTCGTCCAGACAGCGACATTGACGTGCTGGTGAGCATTGACCCCAAGGCGCACATCGGGCTGTTCGAAATCGCCGAAATGATCATCGAACTGGAAGGCATGTTCAAACGTCCCGTTGACCTGGTGGAGAAAGAGGGGCTTCGTAATCCATATCGCAGAAGCGAAATTCTCAATACGGCCAAGGTGATCTATGCCGCTGGATAAGCGCGAGTTGGCGTATTTGTGGGACATGCAAAATGCCGCGAAGGAACTTGGCGACATCATGCGCGGCGTCAAGTTTGCTGAATTCGAGAGGGACAAGAAACTTCGGTATGCGGCAGAACGGTTGCTGCTCATCATTGGCGAAGCGGCGAATCACGTCTCGCCGCAGGTTCGCCACAAACACCCTGAAATTCCATGGGAAGTTTTCATCAAGTTTCGTAACATTCTTGCGCATGAATACGGGGACAGCCTGATCACCCGCGTGTGGCTCGCGGCAACGGAACGCGCTCCCGCATTGATCAAAATTTTGGATGATTTTCTGGCTGAAGAATAGCCTCGTCTCCGATGTGACGGCGCGCCCACATTCGTTTATTCATTCCCCATTCGTGGACGGTTTCCCCCGCGAACTTCAGGCCAGGTGAGGTCATCGTAGTGGAAAAATTCGGTCATTGGGAAATCTCTATTGTACGGGGAAAGCGTGGATTCATTCTGAACCAGAGAAGATGGCAAGATTACTTAGAGAGTGTTTCTTAAGTCAATTTGTCGCCAGTTTCAACATGCGACGAATGCTGGCAATGTAAACCATGGATTCGCTGGAAGAGACAGTATGTTCAAAATCTCGTGACAAACGGCGATACCGTC
>JABARH010000039.1 GCA_019187665.1 Anaerolineales bacterium | reverse complement strand
ATGTTCGGGCAAAATAGTTCTTGTGGGTTCATTGGCCTCTCGCTCGGTTTGCTGATCGCACGAGTGTGCCAGTGAACCCCGTTTTCTGCAAGATTTACGCACTACCACGCTTTACTGGAGTGCTACCCTCCAACTATTGGGGGCGTTTAAATAGTAATTGAACGTTAACAACTTAGAAAGTGTCTGAAAAGTCAATTTGTAGCGAGTCTACGAAGCATAAGTCGAATCATCGCTACATAGATAAAAGCTTCACTTGTTTCAGGTAACCGTTCGTAATCTCTGGCAAGTCTTCGTTGGCGAACCAGCCAAGCAAAGGTTCTTTCTATAATCCAACGTTTTGGAAGAACTTGAAAGCCATTTTGGTCTTTGGGCTTTTCAACGACTTCCAGTTTCCAGCCAAGCATTACTTCGACCCATGTAATCAATTCGCCGCGATAGCTACCATCTGCCCAGATGAGTTCCAACCTCTTGATGACATGTTGCTCTGTGCTTATTTTTTCCAACAACGATTTTGCGCCATCACGGTCTTGGACGTTACCAGCAGTCACCACGACTTTGAGGATCAAACCCAAGGTGTCCACCAAGGTATGTCTTTTTCGACCGGTCACCTTCTTTCCAGCGTCAAAACCACGCTCTGAACCGCCTTCTGATGTCTTGGCGGATTGGCTATCCAATATACTGGCGCTTGCTTGCCGCTTTTTACCAAACTTCAGTCGCACTTTTTCACGGAGCAGGCGATTGATCCGTTCCCAAGTGCCATCTTTTCGCCACAAACGAAAATAATGGTACACGGTTTTCCAAGGCGGCATTTCCTTGGGTAACATTCTCCATGCGCAACCGCCTTGTAGTATGTAAAAAATGCTATTCAAAATTATGCGCCAGCTATGTTCACGGGGACGCCCTGTTTGAGCTTGGGCTGGCAGATATGTTCGAATTTTCAACCATTGGGTATCATTCAGATCGGTTGGGTAGCTTTGTTGTGATTTGGTCATCCAACAATTTTGCCCAACCATCCCTTTTCTTTCAAGTTTTCAGACACTTTCTTAGAGCCACTTACTCCCAACCCTTTGCAAAAAATCATTCCTGCTGTATTGCAAGCTGGCGCAGAAGCTGCATCGAACACAACCTTGATGGGATGTTCGGACGATGGTTATTGTTAACAGACAATAGGGAGATTAGTAAATGAAAGATATTAGAGGCGTGAGGCTGATTATAGCGTGTGTATTTATTGGCCTCCTTTTTATTTGTAACTGTGCATATCTGCACTTTATAGATGGATTGAGCGTAACACGCTCAATCATGCAGGCAGGTTCAGAATTTGCCAATTATTTTGTTGTGTTAGCTTTTGCGCTGGTTATTGCATTAATTATCTTGTTTGTTTGGAACAAGTCCTCGCAAAAGAAAAAAACTAGCAAGGAGAAGAGAAATAACCCAAAAACATGATCTGTTGCTCTGGTTCTGCCACCGAGTTTACGATGCGCGCGGCCGTACCCTCGGCAACGGTCTGACCCAGAACTATACCTATTACGCTTGGAACCAACAGGGTGGACGCCTGCAAACCCTCTCGACCGCATCCCTGCAAAACTTCACCTATCAGTACGACGCGGTTGGCAACATCAATTCCATCTCGGATTCCATCAATTCGCAAACGCAGACCTTCACCTACGATGCGTTGGATAGGTTAATTACTGCTGGTGCGACCGGTGACACGTCACAGGGCGGTTACGCCACCGAGACCTACGGCTACGATGCCACCACCGGGAATCTTTCCACCAAAGCGGGCGTGACGTATACTTACGATGTGAATCACAAACACGCCGTCGCTTCGCTCTCGAATGGAAATTCATATTCGTATGACGCCAACGGCAACATGACCACCCGCAACGCGGACAGCAAATCCTACACCTTCGCCTACGATGCCGAGAATCGACTGGTCTCTGTCTCCGGCGATGCGACCGCGGCCTTTACCTTCAACGGCGACGGTCAGCGTGTGAAATCCGTCATGGACGGAGAGACAACCCTCTTCGTGGGTGGACATTACGAAGTCACCAACCCCGGCGCGGGACAAACGGTCACGAAGTATTACATGGCCGGTGCGACTCGCGTCGCGGTGCGAAAAGGCGGCACGCTCTCGTACATGCTGGCCGATCACCTCGGCTCGACTTCCCTCGTTACCGATACGAACGGCAATCGCACCTCCGAACTCCGTTACAAACCTTGGGGCGAGACGCGCTTCTCCTTCGGCACGATGCCGACCAAGTACACATTTACGGGACAGTTCTCGTATACGGATGATCCGTCGACTCCCCAGTCAGATGGATTTGGGTTGATGTATTATGGCGCGAGATGGGTGGATGTTTCGCTTGGGAGGTTTACTCAAGCAGATACAGTTATACCAGAAGGGCCGCAAGGATATGATAGATACGCATATTCCAGTAATGACCCGGTAAACAATGTTGATCCTACGGGCCATACTGATATTCCGTGGTGGCAAATTGTCAAATTCCTGGGTGGACAGCTAATAGAGAATCACACAATAACCGATGCAGATTGGAAGACCGCTGCTAATACTTATATTCCTGCTGTTAATGATGGCTCAAATTTTACAGGTCAGGTGTCAATCGGTGCTACGCCATTAGCCGGGGTGCTCGAACTTAATGCGGTAACTACTGCTGACGGCGACTTTCAACCCTACTTTACTTATGGAGGAGGACCGGGACTTGGCGAAGGCGTATCAGGAGGTGTGACGCAGGGGGCAATCAACGGGAGTGGATTTGACAGTGCAGACTCATTTGGTGGACAAGCTCTCCAACTAAGTGCCGGAGGCAGTGTGTATGTTGGTCTCACTGGTGATGGGTGGGTTGGGCTTACAGACGATCAGCAATTAAGCAATGTGTATGGCTATGATTATGGCGGAATTTTTGGAGTAGGCGCTTCTGTAGCGTTAACATGGCAAGAAGCAGTACCTTTGGGTGATGGTTTTCAGATGAATGGATTCGGCCTATTTGTATGTCGCGTTGTCGAACAATGTGGAAGCCCGACGGTTCTTGATGAAGAATATTATTATGAATATGAATGAGATGACCAAGGATTGAGAGAGTACAGTAGAGGAGAACCATGAAGCCAAAAATTACCGTAGTCGTTCTAGTAGTCTCGGCGGTATTGCTGTCCTGCGGATTCTTTCAACCAAGTCAAGTTATCGAAAACGAGAAATTTCCACTTGATGAGCTTTGGTCAGTAAACTTCAACATTCCTGTTTATAAATTGGCCGCCTCGAATGAAGTTATCGCTATTGGTACATCTAATGGCGTACAAGCAATTGAAGCGAGTACGGGAAAATCGTTATGGATTTTGGATTTTCCATTAGATACAGATTCTATACTGGCCTTCACAGGGAATAATCTTGTTGTAGCCGATTCGGCTGCTAAGCAAATAATAATAATTGGGCCAGAAGGAAATGAAATTAGGAGATTTAATTTAGATTCCGAAGGAGATTTCCAAGTATTAGCAGTACATTCGAAATTCGTTTTTGTTAGGACGGTGCCATCTTGGAATCTTGAAGTGTTTGATCTGCAAACTGGCATGAAAAACTGGCAGATTCTAGTTGATAGAGGTGATGTAAGCATCAGTTTCGATTCTGCTTCAGAAGTTACCTATATCACCACATCAAGTTTCGTTGGTGCGTATGATGCTACAAGCGGTAATGAAATTTGGAAATTCTCCAGCGAAACGAGAACTGGTGTGCTTGATTCGGGCGTGCTTTATTACTACTCTGAAGATACGAAGAACAACAAGAATGTAGGCTATATTTCCGCTATCGATATTCAAGACGGGAGCCAACTCTGGTCTGTGGAAATTCCCCTCGAAATCCGCACTGCAATTTACAACCTGGCCACCTTCAACGACCTACTAATTGCCAGCACTGACTTTGGTCTTATCGCACTGAGTAAAATTGATGGACATGAAATATGGCAATCTGAAACCAATGAATTTGTTTACGGAAAACCAATAACAATCAATGACTTTCTCTATGCAAGAGGTACTAATACAAGGATACTTTACGCAATTTCGCCTGACAATGGCAGCTATGTGGGGTATCTAAAACTAGGAACTCCTCCTCTTCTTGCCACATCGCAAAGGGAAAATGACATCTTGTATCGATCAGGGGATCGCCTAATATTTACGTTTGGGAAATTAGTGTATGCATATCAAATGAAGTGATTTGCTTGTTTTGCTCTTGCCTGGAATGAGAACTTGTACTTACCAAGACAAGGCTGTAGGTCTCCAAATTTCACGAATCAAAACGAGCGCTTGTCGAAAGATGGCGTTCGTTAGCACGGTCTTTACCTACAACCCTTGGAACGTGGACGGCGGACGCCTGCTCAATCTCACCACCACGCGCACCTCGGATTCCGCCGTTTTGCAGAATGCCACCTATGACTATGATTCAGTGGGCAACATCCTGACCATCGTGGATTCCCTCTCCGGTCCGCAGACCCAGACCTTCCAATACGATGAACTCGACCGCGTGACCAACTCAGCCGTCACCGGCGGGACCGATGGCCTGTACACCGAAGCCTACTCCTTCGAGACCGGCACCGGCAACCTGAAATCCAAGAACGGTGCGACCTACACCTACGACGCGACCCGCAAGCACGCGGTGACGCAAGTCAGTAATCAGTCATCAGTGAACAGTTATCAGTACGACCAGAACGGCAACATGACGGATCGCTACATCGCGGCTGGACCGGATGCTGGCACGTACGAATTCGAATATGACGCCGAGAACCGCATGATTCGCGCGGAGAAGAACAGCGCGCTGATCGGACAGTTCTTCTACGACGCGGACGGGAAACAGGTCAAGACCATTGTCAATGGCGTGACCACCTCCTACGTGGGCAATCACTACGAAGTGAAAGACGGCGCGGTCACGAAATATTATTTTGTCGGTGCGACCCGTCTCGCCGTGCGGCATGGGACGACTCTCAATTATCTGCTCTCTGATCATTTGGGGAGTTCTTCTGTCACAACTGATGAAAATGGTATCCAGACCGCGCAAGCCATGTACAAAACCTTCGGCGAGACGCGCTACTTCATTGGCGATCTGAAGACCGATTACACTTTCACCGGTCAGCGCGAGGAAGCCAGCCTGGGACTTTACTTTTTCGTGTCACGTTGGCTCGACCCTTCGCTGGGACGGTTCACCTCCCCCGACACGATCGTCCCCACCTCTACGCAAGGGACGCAGGCTTGGGACCGCTACGCGTTCGTGAATAATAATCCGGTCAGGTATACGGACCCGACGGGGCATATGGTGGTTGGAGACGAAGATCTGAGTCATGAAAAGAGTCATTCTGATCCATGTGCGGTCAATGGATATGATAGTCCAGAATGCAAGACATATTTGAATCTGCCCGAACCACCTCCAAGTAGTAAATTAGATGATATTGTCCAAAAAGATGATGATGCGACGCAAGAGCCTGAATTGCCTGCACCCCCTGAAATCGATTGGCAAAAAGTTGGCGAAGGAACCCTGATAATACTATTGATGCTTGCACTTGACATCGCATTAGTTGCTGGTGTTGTAGCCTTTGCTCCCGAAATTTTTACTGTCGGAGAATTACTAACCATATTTGCGATGGATGGGATTTGGATTATTTTAGGAAGTATCAGCTTGGTCGATGTTCATATTGTTGGAATGAATCTTCTTTGGGAAGGATTTACCGGAGAGAAGGATAAAATCCCCTTAATCTTATTTGAAAAATTTAAGTCCTGAGTTTGCATCGGAAATAGCAAGGCACAATAACCGAAGATACCTTCCTGTCTGAATCCCAACATGTTGCTAAGAAACGTTCCTGACCGCCTCCGAGGAGATTGAGCAATGATCATCATTCCCGCATTTGATTTTTTTCTACTCTTGTGCACCATCGCCGGTATGGTATGGTGGCAAAAGGGACATGGTCGATTGGAAGAAAAGCAGGTAGCATTGATCATGTCTCTTTATGGAACCGTCTTTATTATTACTAGTGTGCACCCTATTTACTTATCGACTCATTATCGCGAGGTTTTAATATTCGAATTCGCCCTACTATTAGTTGTATGGCTGATTGGATATCCGTTTACACGCTGGATATATAGGCAGTTTCGGTCAAAAAAATAATTTCGCAGAGTCTAACTACCCTGCTCGGCGCGGAACTTCATCCCCGCCGAGGCGTGACCCCCACCTGCCTTCGCGAAGCACACCCGCAGGGTGCCATCCCGCGGGGGGAGGTAATAAACAGTAGTCGCACTTTAACAACTCGACGCCGAGAACCGCATGGTACGCGCGGAGAAGAACAGCGCGCTGATCGGACAATTCTTCTACGACGCGGACGGGAAACAGGTCAAGACCATTGTCAACGGCGTCACGACCTCCTACGTCGGCAATCACTATGAAGTGAAAGACGGCGCGGTCACGAAATATTATTTTGCAGGGACAACCCGTCTCGCCGTGCGGCATGGGACGACACTCAATTATCTGCTCTCTGACCATTTGGGCAGTTCTTCTGTCACAACGGACGAGAATGGCATTCAGACCGCGCAAGCCATGTACAAAACCTTCGGCGAGACGCGCTACTTCATTGGCGATCTGAAAACCGATTACACTTTCACCGGTCAGCGCGAGGAAGCCAGCCTGGGACTTTACTTTTTCGTGTCACGTTGGCTCGACCCTTCGCTGGGACGTTTCACCTCCCCCGACACGATCGTCCCCACCTCCACGCAAGGGACGCAGGCCTGGGACCGCTATGCGTTCGTGAATAATAACCCGGTGCGGTATACGGACCCGACGGGGCATTGGGCTTTTGACCTTTCAGCTGGACTAAATTCATTAATTAGCGCGGTTGGATTTTCGCCTACGAGTGTTGCCAATGGTCTTGATACCGCCGCAACGTTATTGGATATTGGCGGTGCGGCTATTTCTGGGGCTATTGCTGCTGCTGATGCTGTTGCCGCGGTAATGGGTTTTACCGTTGGGGCCGGTGCATCTATTCCAGGAGGAGGTACGCCAGCAGTAGTTACAGGCCCTGCTGGTGCTGGATTAGGAATAGCCTTTGTTGAGATGAACCCTGCCGTAAGAATAGCTGCAACCGTGTCAGATGCGATGGGATGGGCCTCTACAAGTCTTACAGCCATATCTGATGTTATTACTGGAGATACTAATGTTGCTGGCTCAATTTCTTCTTCTAGCGATGGTTTACAGATAGAATTAAACTCATCAATTGGAAGAGACACTCTAACAAGCGGTGTGCTATCTTATATGGGTACTATTGCCCCCATAGGTTTAATGGATTTTCCATGCGACGCTGTTGGGCTGTTGGATGATTTTGGTTTTTTATACCAGGGGCCTTTAGCGGGAGTCCCTGAATCTATTCCACTTATTGACGAGGAAATTGAAGTAGAATATTAATTGGAATTTCCGTTGAAGTATACATTCATTATCGTTTTCAAGAAGCTCAATCGGAGGAGGTTTCGCCATGCAAACTAAGAAATTTCGACTGTCGCCGAAAGCTATCGCTTGGGAATGTTCGGTGCTCATTCTCTTATTGCCATTCTTAAGCGTAGCTTTCTGTGGCGGAAAATCGGCCTTAGTGATAATGGGAGATAGCGAAATTGACCCATTGCGGTTTATATCAGCCGTAATATTTGGCTTGGTTGCTGTTGTGATTACTATTTGTTCTCTTTTCCTTATTCCATTGTCAATCGGTCGAGCATTTAATAGCTATCTATTACTTTCAAACCAGGGTTTAGAGTATCGCTTGTGGCCCCTGCACAAAATTCGTTGCGGTTGGGATGATGTTGGGCAAATAAAGAAATCAGCGTTACCTTTTCAGGGTGATTTGCTAGTTCTCAAGACTGCGGAGGTATCGGGGCTACAAGGCTTGATTAAAACATCGCCGGTAGTTCCGTTGTATCAAATTAACGGATGGCAGAACGGGGATTTAGAAAGTGAATTAAGAAAATATGCCCCAAATCTTTTTGATATGCGAGAGGAATAATCATTGCCGTGCGCATCCACTCGACTCCTGTCTCCCCCCGCGGGGGGAGGTAATAAACAGTAGCCGCTCTTTAACAACTTGACGCCGAGAACCGCATGGTCACCGTGCGGCATGGGACGACTCTCAATTATCTGCTCTCGGACCATTTGGGCAGTTCTTCTGTCACAACTGATGAAAATGGTATCCAGACCGCGCAAGCCATGTACAAAACCTTCGGCGAGACGCGCTACTTCATTGGCGATCTGAAGACCGATTACACCTTTACCGGTCAGCGCGAGGAAGCCAGCCTGGGACTTTACTTCTTCGTGGCTCGCTGGCTCGACCCCTCGCTGGGACGTTTCACCTCGCCCGACACGATCGTCCCCACCTCCACGCAAGGGACGCAGGCTTGGGACCGCTATGCGTTCGTGAATAATAATCCGGTCAGGTATACGGACCCGACGGGACATAAGGCCCGAGAGGGCGAATTTGATGATACGGTTACATGCAACGATCCTAGTGCTGAGAATCTTGGTGCGGACGGGCAATGTATCTATCCTAAACCGGCAAAAGAAAAAGGCGGATCAAAAACGCAGAATTCGCCAAACTCTCAAACTTCTTGCGTTGACGGCCCGGGAATTGAATTACTTTGTTTGACTATGGATGGAACCAATGCTGATGAGCTAGAAGATGCTCTCGATGGATTGAGTAATGCTTTGGATCCCATATCCATTATTTCAGGTGTGGTTGGACTAATTCTTGCTGGTGCGACATCGATACTAGGCCCAATTATTGGCCCTGCATCAATTGCTTTACTAACAGGTTTAACGGTTGAAGCAGTTGTAGTAACCGGGCTTTTCCTTACTGCGGCCGCAGTTGGAATGGAAATAATCTCGTCGGAAATGAGCGCAATCAGTGAAAACATGGATGAGTCTGGAGTTACTACTACTGGCGGCTCGATAACTGTATCAAGCATTGGTGGAGTCGTTTTTGTATATACTGCCTCCAATCCAGCAGGGGAAACTCACACATCATATGGTATTTCGTTTGCAACACCTCTCTATTTAGCTACCCGTTAATAACATATTACATAATTGGCTTGTCTGGCTGTCAGAAAGGATGTCACAAATGCAATCTCTTCTTTTCGCGCTCGCATCTTGTGCTTTATGCCTCTTAGCTGGTTTTACAATTGGTGCAACATGGGCATGGAAGGGAAAAACCCCGGTTTTCCACTTAAACTATATTACTGCGTTGCTTGGCCTTCTCCTTGCCGGTTTGTTCGTCTACAGACTCATATCAATCTGTGGTTAATTGATATCTCGTCTCGCCGTCCGCACCAACGGGACGTTGAAATACCTCCTCGCAGACCACCTCGGCAGTACTACACTCTCGACAGACGCAAACGGGACCGTCAGCGCCGCCGCGATGTACAAGGCCTTTGGCGAACTGCGCAGCGCCCCGTCCGCCCTCGGCACGGACTACAAACTCACCGGTCAGCGCGAGGAAGCCAGCCTGGGACTTTACTTCTTCGTGTCACGTTGGCTCGACCCCTCGCTGGGACGTTTCACCTCCCCCGATACGATCGTCCCCACCTCCACGCAAGGGACGCAGGCTTGGGACCGCTATGCGTTCGTGAATAATAATCCGGTCCGCTATAATGACCCGACGGGACATTTCGCAAACGTCCTTATTGGAATGGGCGTTGGGATTCTCGCGGGTCTCACACTTATGGCGGTTAAGTCAATAGCATCTCCTACGGCTAACATAACTGCCTAGGACTTTATCGCGGCAGCTGCTGTTGGAGCGGTAGCAGGTGGTTTGATTGGATCAGGGGTTGGAGCAGGTGTTGGTATTGCAGTGTTTAATTCGGCACTTATAGGCGCAGGAACAGGTATGGCTGGATCCGCTATTGGATATACTCTTGCATCTGGAAATTCGTACGACTCGGTGACAATGATGGAAACTGCCGCCATCGGCGGAGCAGTAGGTGCCTTTAATACTACCGTCGGACCACTAGCCCAAGCGGGAGCATCAATGGTGGGTGCTGTAGCACAGACAACAGTCAGTGACATGAATGATGGTGAGCTACCATCCGGTGGAGAGGTATACACAAGTAGTTTTGTTGGAGCATTATCATATGGATTAGGAGCCATGTCAGCAGGTATACCGATAATAGGGCCTTACATAGATGATGTTGTTAGAACTGGTGCAATTGAATACTACGGTAATACCCTTACAAATCGGGCTGACATGGCCAACGACCCTAAATGCTTTGTGGACTATGTGTTGGACGAAATGATATGCCCCTAGAATTGAATTGGTAAATAATTGTCCGAAGTATGTCAGACCGACATAAACATTCTAATAGTGGAAGAGGTGCACATGGAGATTTTCTTATTAATACTCGGTATAGTTTTTTGGACAAGCGGATACCTTACGGCTAGAAATATCATTATGATTAAAGAATCGGCTCCATATTGGCGACGTTTCATAAATGTCCCCCGCTGGTTGTTTTACCTTTGCGGAGCACCAGAATCCACCTCCCATCCAGCAGGTTCAATAATGGCAAGAGTCCTTGGATTGCAAATTATGGGAATCGCCATTGTGGTTTTTGCATCAATTAACTTGATTTGGCAAATTGATCTAAATTGGTCCCTCTTTGGATTTGGTGTAAGCGTTCTTGTTCCATACTTGATTGTATATTATTATTCTAAAATTACAGACCAGTGATTCTGCTCGTCGGTAGGATTTGCTCGGCGCGGGTCTGTGACCCCGCCGAGGGTTGACCGAAGGTCTCCATCAAACCAACCCACCAGCCCGTCTTCTTGACCGAGACGGGCTTCTTCATTTCAATTCCCGACACATTCATCCGCGTGTATGTGCAGGATTAGGCATCTTGCCAAACTCAATGGTTTGAGCATGGAGGTATAATCATGCCAACCAAGGAGTTGAGTCATGGACTGGCGAAATTACATTACTGTCGACCCCAATATCTGTCACGGACAAGCCTGTATCAAAGGGACACGCGTGATGGTCTCGGTCATCCTCGATAACCTTGCAGACAGCTTGGATGTTCGGGAGATCATCAAGAGTTACCCTTCCCTGAGTAACGAGGCGGTTCGGGCCGCGATCAACTATGCGGCGGAATTGGCCCGTGAGCGCGTTATTGCGATTGCCGTGTAATCATGAAATTCAAATTGGATGAAAACCTGCCTGTTGAGGCTGCGGCTATTTTGCGCGAGGCGGGTCACGATGCAATGACCGTCCTTGACCAACAGATGGGTGGCCAGCCAGATAATCACGTTATGCAAATATGTGTAGGGGAGAAACGCACCTTGATCACCCTTGACCTGGATTTCTCCGATATCAACTCCTATCCGCCGTCCAGCCATGCTGGGATCATCGTTTTGCGAACGAGGAAACAGTCGAGATCCAAGGTGCTTGAAATCATCGCAAATTTAATCCTCCTTCTGCCCTCAAAACCAATCGAAAAACAATTGTGGATTGTTGAAGAGGATAAGATTCGCGTTCGGGAATAACTCTCAAGGTCACTGAGGAATACCACTACACAAGCCACGGCAGTACGACCCTCTCGACAGACGCAAACGGGACGGTCAGCGCCTCCGCGATGTATCGCGAAGCACCCCGTAGCGTAGCGGAGTGGGCAAAACCTTCGGCGAGACGCGCTACTTCATTGGTGATCTGAAGACCGATTACACTTTCACCGGTCAGCGCGAGGAAGCCAGCCTGGGACTTTACTTCTTCGTGTCACGTTGGCTCGACCCCTCGCTGGGACGTTTCACCTCCCCCGACACGATCGTCCCCACCTCCACGCAAGGGACGCAGGCTTGGGACCGGTATGCGTTCGTGAATAATAATCCGGTCCGCTATAATGACCCGACGGGGCACTCCATTACAGGTGATGGAGATGAAGATGGGAGCGACAATCTATGCTCAGATTCCAAGGCTAATAATATTGGTCAACCGCTTCCTTGTACTTATCCGGAGCCGCCAAAAGATATAACCGACATTCTTCCAAAAGATGATGATGTGACTCAAGAACCTGAATTGCCTTCGCCTGGTAACCCAGAGAATGGACCGGACTGGGGAAAAATCGCTGTGGGAATAGGTGTGGTATTGATAGCTTCTTTGGCAATCGGTGCCATTATTGCAGGCATTGTTCTTTCTGGAGGAACAGCCCTCGGTATCCTAGCATTTGCTACGGAACTGGTCGTGTCAACTGAGTTTTGGATGTTTATGGCCTTGACAGCTGGGTCGCTTTTCGTTGGTTATCAAGGAATCAAATTGATTGATGAAGGTATTCAAGGGAAATAGCAAATGTTGCTTCGAACATTTCCTTTCAATCTATCTGCTAGCCAAGTTCTACGGAGTACCGCATGGTAGAAAAAGCCATATTTCTAATTTACGTAGTTGACTCTATATTTCTTATCGTACTGGTGGTTGGTATTGCATGGTGGCAAAGAGCGCATGGCAAATTATCTGCGAATAAGTTTGCCGCACTCATTACTGGATACTTTAGTTTCTTGTTTATCTCCACTTTGTCGCCTCGTTTAATAACTCATACACAAACCACTCTTATTGTTGATGTTCTTTTTTTAGTACTGTTGTGGTGTATCGGGTTTCCGTGGTTTCGTTGGATATACAGTCATTTTTATTCACCAAAGTAACGCGCCGGGTCCGCAAACGGGACCGTCTTGGTTCATGGAAGTTTTGCTCGGCGCGGGACTCTGTCCCCGTCAAGGATTGACCCCCTCCTGCCTCCCCCCGCGGGGGGAGGTAATAAACAGTAGCCGCTCTTTAACAACTCGACTCCGAGAACCGCATGGTGCGCGCGGAGAAGAACAGCGCACTGATCGGACAGTTCGTCTACGACGCGAACGGGAAACAGGTCAAGACCATCGTGGATGGCGTCACGACCTCCTACGTGGGCAATCACTATGAAGTGAAAGACGGCGCGGTCACGAAATATTATTTTGCAGGGACAACCCGTCTCGCCGTGCGGCATGGGACGACTCTCAATTATCTGCTCTCTGATCATTTGGGGAGTTCTTCTGTCACAACTGATGAAAATGGTATCCAGACCGCGCAAGCCATGTACAAAACCTTCGGCGAGACGCGCTACTTCATTGGCGATCTGAAGACCGATTACACTTTCACCGGTCAGCGCGAGGAAGCCAGCCTGGGACTTTACTTTTTCGTGTCACGTTGGCTCGACCCTTCGCTGGGACGTTTCACCTCCCCCGACAGCATCGTCCCCACCTCCACGCAAGGGACGCAGGCGTGGGACCGCTATGCGTTCGTGAATAATAACCCGGTCCGCTATAACGACCCGACGGGACACTCCATTACAGGTGAGGGAGATGAAGATGGAAGCGATAATTTATGCTCGGATGCCAGTGCCGATAACGTTGGTCAACCGCTTCCCTGCACTTATTCGCCAGAGCCGCCGAAAGATATAACCAACATTCTTCCAAAAGATGATGATGCGACCCAAGAGCCCGCTTTACTTTCTCCCGGATCTGAAAACGATCCCGATTGGGGAAAGATTGCGGCGGGAGTAGCCTTATTACTACTTGTCGATTTATTAATCGTCGCTCCGATTGTCATAGGTATAATTCTTACACCAGGGGTTCTTGAGGTCACAATGTTGGCCACTGAACTTGGTTGGGTTATACCATTGGTCGCAGCGATAGTCGCTGTAAATGCCTATGCCATTGATCTAATTGTAGATGGTGCCCAAGGAAAGTAACAAGTAAAGGCTTTTCTATGCGCGATATTCTATCTATTTTCGAAATTGTGAGGAGTTCCAAATGGTAGAGCAGATAATATATTTGCTTCTTGTATTTAACTTTTTCGTTCTAATTGGATTGGTAGCAGGTATTAGATATTGGCAAAATAAACATGGCAAACTAACCGAAAAAAGATTGGCTTTGATATTAACTGGATATTGGAGTTTCTTTACAATAACCACTTTTCTCCCATTGTATGAAATCAATTTTCAGGTAGCCCTGGCAGTTCAGACTGTTCTATTGTTGGTATTTTGGATCGTCGGATATCCATGGTTTCGTTGGTTATATAGGTATTTTAATTCATCAAAACGTTGACAGTTTTATTCAAGAGTAAAACCGGCCCCCCCCGAATAATTGCTTAGAGAGTGTTTCTTAAGTCAATTTGTCGCCAGTTTCAACATGCGACGAATGCTGGCAATGTAAACCATGGATTCGCTGGAAGAGACAGTATGTTCAAAATCTCGTGACAAACGGCGATACCGT
>JABARH010000006.1 GCA_019187665.1 Anaerolineales bacterium | reverse complement strand
GACGGTATCGCCGTTTGTCACGAGATTTTGAACATACTGTCTCTTCCAGCGAATCCATGGTTTACATTGCCAGCATTCGTCGCATGTTGAAACTGGCGACAAATTGACTTAAGAAACACTCTCTTAGAAACACAAAAACCACATTATTACACGGTACTTCAACAAGCCATAAATGTGGGGTGGTACATGAAAAGCCATGGCGATCGTAGCTTTGATGGAATCAATTGGGAGGAAGCATGTTCGGCGGCTTATTCTGGCGGTCAATAAGCTCAAATTTATTTTTACATGTAAGGCATGAGATTGTTATATACCCAAGAACGGGTTATGGTATTCCCTAGACGAAGCCAATTTACTACAAAATAAATTATATCGAGCAGGAGTAAAACTTCATGATTAAACCAATACGAACGATCCTGATTACCGCCCTGATCCTTGTAATTGGATCGATCTATGCGTTTGTCCCATTGGGGGACGAGCGATCATATCCGCGAGGCACCCTCGCGGACTACTACGGCAATGATTATGGCTTCTTCAGAATAGACCCTGAAACAATTCTTGCATCGTTGAACGGGGGAACAATGGATGTATTTCTGCCAGAGGAAAGAGATATTGAAGATGAAGTATGGGGCAGACCTGCCCTCTTTGCACTCCCTATACCTTGGAGGCAATCGGACTATTTGATGATAGCCAACGCGTTAAATCAATTCGCCTTTAATGATACTTTGGACAAATGGGAATTATATCTAATAGATTTCCATGCAAATTGTTCAGACGGTTCAAACGGATTTAGGAGCAGCACCTTTACTTATTTCAAAACCAGCTTTGGAAATATCGGAAGAATAAAATATGTTACACGCCTATTGTACATAACGCCAGAATATATGAGTGTCACTTGGGGAGGTGGAGCGTCCTTTCTGCGCCCTTTTCATGGATGGAAAAATATTGATTTGAATAAAGTCGAAATTTCCGCTGAAGACGCTGTAAAAATTGCTGAAGAGAATGGCGGTCAAGAGGCTCGCTTGAGAATCCAGAACAGATGCGAGATTTCTGCAAGTTTATTACCGAGAAATTGGGATGGCTGGAAGGTAAGATTTGGATATGATTTTGAAATGTACATTGACCCCTATACAGGGGAGATCATAAGATGATTTCTGTTGATGTGTATAGTGAAACTCAAACCTTCGGCTACGATGCCCTCTACCGCCTGACCTCCGCAACCGGCGGTCTGGCGAATTATAACGAGACCTATCAATACGACGCCTCGACCGGCAACCTCGTGAACAAAAACGGCCTCATCTTGAATTACCCCGCTCCGAATGGAGCTCGCCCCCATGCTGTTTCCAGCGCGGGCAACAACACCTATGGTTACGATGACAACGGCAACCAGACCACGCGTGCCATCGCCGGGCAGACTGTGGCCCTCGGCTACGACGCTGAAAACCGCCTTGTCTCTGCGACAGGAAACAACCTTGCCGCGCAATTCACCTATGACGGTGATGGTCGCCGCGTGAAGTCGGTGGTGAATGGAGAAACCATCCTCTTCGCGGATGGGCATTACGAACTTAAAGGCAACGAAGTGACCAAGTACTATTTCGCCGGTACGAGTAGAATCGCGGTACGGAAATATATCGTGCCCCAATCCTCCACCTTGACCTACCTCGCAGGCGACCACCTCGGCTCCACCTCCCTCGCCGTGGACGCCTCCACCGGCGACGTGATCCAAACTCGCTACAAACCCTGGGGCGAGGTGCGCTACACCACGCCGAGCAAGACCCTGCCCACGCGCTACACCTTCACGGGACAGTATTCCTACGTCTCAGACGAAGCCACCGATCTCGGCGCGGCGGGATTTGGTCTCATGTTCTACAATGCAAGATGGTATGACCATACCACCGGTCGCTTCGCGCAGGCGGATACGATTGTGCCGGGTGGAGTCCAGGGGCTGGATCGGTATGCGTACGTGGGGAATAACCCCATCGTTTATACCGATCCAAGTGGCCATGCACAGTATCGGAGTGATTATCAGAATCAGATTCATGATAAGAAGATGAGCCAGTATGATCCAAAACCAAAGCCAACTGGAGGCCAACACGGACTTTGCGATGAGATGCTTGTAGATGGAAGCTGCATCACTTGGGACATAGACTACATCCTTTCGTATTTTGACATTACTGTAGTGGGTGCTTCTGCGGCAGAACTTCTAATAATTGCTAATGCTGTCTTCATTGTAGGAAGTTGGCTTACGACATATGCTTCCAGCACATTTCAAGAGTTGCATGGACCAATCACTATTACAATATTCAATGATGAGATTGGCGCGGATGGAAACTGCGTTACAAAAGTTAGCACGATAGAATGCCATCAGGCGCCAACTTTGACCACTGTTCTACATGAATTTGGTCATGTTTTCGATAATCACGCTAAACTGGCAGGATCGAATGGCTTAGGACTAAAACCATCTCCTGATAACAAATATGGTTCTTGGTCACGTAGTACCGAAGGGTTCATTTACCAAGACGAGAGAAGCCTTGAGCACCCACCAAGCATGGGATACGTGCTAGCTGGCGGAACAGCGTCTTACGATCCGAGTATATGGCAAGCCAGAGCCGAACAATTCGCCGATCTGTATATGAATTTCTTCCTGTTAGGATCTGGGGATCTAAACCATGGTTTTCCAAACAGCGCCGAAGGTGCCGATAGGGTGCTTGAGTTCGCAGACATCCTTTTCGGGATAACTGGAGCGACGCGATGAGAATAAATAGATTCATTCTTGTCTTTTGGATAGCTCTATGTGCACTGTTAATCACATCCTGCACTCCGGGCAAAACCCAATCAACTCAAAGGGCAATTGTAACTCCCCCAATAACAAGTGATGTCGCCTCTGTTGCAACCCCAACTGCCTGGTTGATGCCTTTTCCAAGTCCAACACCTATTCCCGCGATTCCGCACTCCGCACAGCAACAGTTGTTTTCCATTCTCGCAAATAATGGTGGTTGTGAATTGCCTTGTTTCTTGGGTATTGTACCCGGAACAACTTTGTGGAGTGACGCGCAAACAATCCTTGAAGAATTTTCGTGGATTAAACCAATTCCACAGGATCCATACGCGAGCACGACGGCTTTGACATCATACACCACCGATATATATACTAGTTACGAAGTTACGCTGGACGGATATATAAAAGTCGAGGTTGATAACAAGAATGTTGTTCAGAATATCGTATTCAGGAGTGAAATAAAGCAAAGCGGGAATCTTGGAACTCGGGACAGGCATTTGTCTTGGTATTCCATGAGCGAAATCCTAAAAAGACATGGCATCCCTGACGCCATCTATTTGTATTACACTAATAGAACTTTAGTATATACAATCGACATGATATATGAGAAGCAGAAATTCGTGGTCGAATACACGGGGTTGGCAAGTCTAAACACAGACTACAGTTACACTCTTTGCCCTGATTTTGGTGATGGAAGTATCAGTTATTTCAAGATTGGGGTTGCTAAACTAAGTAGTCAAGATGACGTTAAGTTAATAATGGGAAATAGATTCTGGGAATCTATGCACCTCTTGGAGGAAATTACCCAAATCAATTATGAGGAATATTTTACCTTAATAAACAATTTTGATATCCCAGCCTGCTTTATAGTTAAAAAACCGTAGAAACTTGACGTGCGAGTCTGTACGAATCCGCCAAGCCGAGACCGGCGTTCTTGCAGATTACAGCGAGACCTATCAATACGATACCTCGACTGGCAACCTCGTGAACAAGAACGAACTGGTTCTGAACTACCCCGCCGCGAATGGAGCGCGTCCCCATGCTGTGACCAGTGCAGGCTCCAATACCTACGGCTACGATGCCAACGGCAACCAGACCACGCGTACCATCGCCGGGCAGACTGTGGCCCTCGGCTACGACGCTGAAAACCGCCTTGTCTCTGCGACAGGAAACAACCTTGCCGCGCAATTCACCTATGACGGTGATGGTCGCCGCGTAAAGTCTATTGTCAACGGCGAGACCATCCTCTTCGCGGGCCCCTTCGGGCATTACGAACTTAAAGGCAACGAAGTGACCAAGTACTACTTCGCCGGTGCGAGTAGAATCGCCGTGCGGAAATACATCGTGCCTCAACTCTCCACCTTGACCTACCTCGCCGGGGACCATCTCGGCTCGACCTCCCTCGCCATGGACGCTTCGACTGGCGACGTAATTGAAACACGCTACAAACCCTGGGGCGAGGTGCGCTACACCACGCCGAGCAAGACCCTGCCCACGCGCTACACCTTCACGGGACAGTATTCCTACGTCTCTGATGACGCCACCGATCTCGGCGCGGCGGGATTTGGTCTCATGTTCTACAATGCAAGATGGTATGACCATACCACCGGTCGCTTCGCCCAGGCGGATACGATTGTGCCGGGTGGAGTCCAGGGGCTGGATCGGTATGCGTACGTGTCAAATAATCCGATCATTTATACCGATCCGTCCGGGCATTCGCAACAACGGAATGGGTACCGAAGTCAAATTCATGCGAATAAAGTATACGAAGCCTGGGGAGAGACTTTGCCGGATTGCGTTAGCAATAATGGTCAAAACCATTATTGCAAACTGCCAAACGGGATAATCATCGATGTCACACATTTCAACGTTGAAAATGCCTTTGATTTTTGGAAAAAAGTTGTTGCTTGCTTCGATAAAGGGCAGTCAAAATGTACTGTAAAAATGCCCACCCAATCTGCCCAGGGATTCGAGTTTTCCGCAACCTATACAATTGATTTGACAAATGTAACATCTAAAGAACAACTCGCCCGTATTGCTGGAGGAGTCTGGTGGGATTACCAAGTTAAATTTGAGGAATGGGAGAGATCGTTGGGGGGTGGTTATTATTCTACTTTTCGCGCAGAGGATATTCCCAGCGAGTATTTAGCATTCATTGCAGCTGTTATGGCATATGAATTGATGGAGAATGGTAATCTTGACAAACGGCTTGCTTTTTATGCAGTATACAATGAAATTTTTGCCGGTGGGACTCCGACCAAATCAGGGGTACAGGCGGTTGGGTTTGGAGATTGGTTAACGTATCTTGGCAGTGAGGCTGATCAAACTTGCGCGAGGACTGGCTATTGTGATTATCGGACTCCTAGAACGTCTTCAATTGCCTTTAAGGTTATGATTACCGACGGCGTTTGGGGGAGCGTTTATTATTCTGGTAATTATCCATTTATATATCCTTTGGTTGGAGACCAGTATTTTGTTTACAAAGGATGTACCTCGACAGATACTTATAGCAACTATTGCTAATATAATAATCGATTCGCAGTAAGAGTAGAAAGGATGCAGTTTATGAAATTAAAAACTATTAGTTTGATTTTACTGATTATCGTTGTTTCGGCCGCTTTTTTGGTTTTTGTCCGCAACGTAATGGGACGTAAGTATTTTTCAACTGAGACGCCTAACCCGACATTAGCTTCCCCTGGCGCTCTTACCAAGGATATCTTACCTCTTAGTCTCCATGTATTGCCCAAAATTGAGGAAATAGAAACATTGCCTTTATATAATAAAGATGCAGTGATTGCCCTTTCTGAAGATAAAGACACAAAATTCCTCCAAGTACTATCTGAATCCGGTATTTTTACTCGTTGGGATTTGACATACCATAAAATTCTTATTACCCAACCCCTTTTCTTTTCTTCCATCATTGGTCATAATAATGCAATTGATCTACCTGCCTATAAAGTAAATAACCACGTGGGTTTTAATAATAATGGTTCTCTTTTATTTGCCCCCTTTAATATAAAATCTGAAGAAGATCTGATATCAGAAAAACTAATAAGTTATATTGTTTGGGACACAGATTCCATGGAGGAGCTGATCCAATATAAAGATATCGATCAAAACTATATCCTGCATCCAACTGCTGAAGTTGTTATTTCTGCATCGAACAGGAATGTATCAATAACATTCGGATTCACAGGCGATTCCGGTGGTGGAGGCTCTATGATAGAAAGAAGCGAAAATGAGCCTGTCATCACTAGAATTTCCCTAGATCCACAAGGCGATTATCTAGCTGTGGCTGATAATGGCGGACAGGTACAGATAGGCAATGTTGCTCGACTCAAATCTCTTCATCTAGAAGACGATATGTTCAACCTTTTTTATCCAAATGCGATCTATCGCTTACCCGATTTGCCAAGAAAAAATACCCTCACAGTAGATTTGAAGTTTGATCCATCACATACTTGGCTTGGTTGGCTAACTGATGAAAGTCTTGTTGTCTGGAATCTTCAAAACTATGTTCATCCTCTTCAATTAAAAGTTGAACTGAAGGGCTCGAATGTAATGAGTTTTGACCGAACTGGAACCATCCTGGCGATTGGAACTAATAATGGAATTCAGTTTTTTGACCTTGCGGCGCGAAAACAAATCTCGGAGTATGCAGTTGGTGAGGTGACCGCACTTTATTTCAGTCGTGATAACCGTTTATTGATTTGGGGTGATTCTCAAGGAATTGTTCATTTGTGGGGCGTGAAATAACTTGTTCTCTGGTTGGCGCAGTTCTTCGCGAAGCACACCCGAAGCGTAGCGAAGGCGGGCAAATGCGAAACGTGTTGAATTCTTGGCAAGGGTTGAATCTCCGTCGCATTTGGGGCACTTAATGGTGTTCTTCGCGAAAAGGTGCCGTACATCGTTCCGATGTTCTTTAGGATGCGGTGGGGGCTTTGCTTGGGCAATAATTACCCTCAATGCCAACCAACGGATATGACTTCCTCAAAGAAACCCCTACCCGTCCTCCCCCAAATACGACAAGAGTAGATTTGTTAACAAGAAGCCGATCCCTGTCGTATTTGGGGGAGGTGCCGAAGGCGGAGGGGGTTTTGTGTGGATGCAACGATTCCCTCCCGCCCTCTGCTCGGCGCGGGTCTGTGACCCCGCCGAGGCGTGACCGCAGGTCTCCAGCACCTATGATGGCGATGATCGTCGTGTCAAGTCCGTTGTCAACGGCGAGACCATCCTCTTCGCGGGCCCCTTCGGGCATTACGAACTTAAAGGCAACGAAGTGACCAAGTACTACTTCGCCGGTGCGAGTAGAATCGCCGTGCGGAAATACATCGTGCCTCAACTCTCCACCTTGACCTACCTCGCCGGGGACCATCTCGGCTCGACCTCCCTCGCCATGGACGCTTCGACTGGCGACGTAATTGAAACACGCTACAAACCCTGGGGCGAGGTGCGCTACACCACACAAAACAAGCCTCTCCCCACTCGTTATACTTTCACGGGACAGTATTCCTACGTCTCAGACGACGCCACCGACCTCGGCGCGGCGGGATTTGATCTCATGTTCTACAATGCCCGCTGGTATGACCATTATCTTAACCGCTATACCCAGCCTGACAGCATTGTACCTCTGGCTTCCCAGGGTACGCAAGCGCTAGACCGCTACGCTTACGGCAACAATAACCCTATCCGCTATAACGACCCGACGGGGCATAGAGCCTGTGATGACTACGATGAACAGGGCAATTGCATTGCGGATCCGCTTGGACGGTTGCTGGATTATGTATATGACGAAATTCTCAACAACAAAGGTTTTGTAAAGAAGAAGTTCACTAGCGCGCTTGGCGTCATGAACATGATTATCGCGAAAGCAGCATACATTTATGGCAATGATTGGCAAGGCTTCCTGCGCGCGACAAGTTACGTGTTTCTTGGAGTCTACGACAGCAGTCCTTTCACAATGCTTTTGGCTCACAACGCTGGTTCCAGAGATGGATTTCGCGGAATTCAGTTCGAGAGCGGCGCTGGTGACGAGGGCTTTCATCCTGATTTTCAAGATGATGATAACCAAGTAAGGCATTTCTGGGCGGCATTTGCAACGGCAGTTAGCGGGGGGAAAGGAATAATCGAGGCGTCCAAAGGGAATTTCTATCACGATGTTGTCGAAGACTGGATGGGACATGACGACACAACAGTTGCAGACTATACATTGTCTTTGGTTGCTATCGAGATTGCAGTTGATGTTAGTTCAGGCACTATTGTGTCACCATCTGACTTGCCGTCTGTGTTTAATGCCATGATAGGCGAATTTTCGCCTGGCTATACAGGATCGAGTTTGGAATGGCTATTTAGAACACCTTATCCTTAAACGTTGAAAGAAACGAATATGAAAATCCAGAAGGGCTTTCTTATCTTCTCCTTTCTTTTGGCAATGGTACTTTGTTTCGCCCTATTAGTCGTTGAGCTTCTGAAAAGAGATGACTGGAAACAGGCAACGACACCATTATCAAGAGAATCTCTTGTGAGTTTGTGTAAAAACTTATCACTAAACGATCTGCATGCATTATGTAACGACTCCGAGGCAGTCTATGCTAAAGACTTCGTAGATGTGTTTGAACATATCTTCCTTCCAAAAAATGGAAACCCTGCAACGTATCAGAATGTAGAGGATAAAATTGGAGATTATAAAGTTGAATGCAAGCCGGTTGTGCATTTGCCAGCATCAGGCTACAGCTACTTTAGATGTTTCTATGATTTGAACGGCGACGGATATTGGAGATACGCTTTTTATTTCTATTATCCTGACGAAACACTTTTTAGTATTCGAGCTGGCAGTCCAAACGATTGACAATCTCGCGCCTTACCAACTGCATACCCTCCTTCGGTGGTGAAAGCGCCTGCTCTGCGCCGAAGAGATCGCGCAGGCGTTGCGCGATGGCGAGTCTCCCGTCCAGGCTGAGTTCAAGTCGGGACAGATCCTCCGCCAGCGCCAGGACTTGAACGTATTCGAGCGGTGGCGTGATTTCTGCCACAGGTCCTTCCTGCCTGGATGGAACAACCTCCAGCCTCTGCTCGACTCTTTCCATGGCGGCGAAATAATCTTCGGCCACGGTTTGATCATGGGCGCGGGCATAGATCATGGTGGAACTCAGTTCCTTGTGACCTAAAAATCTCTGAATGGACGTAACGCGGCAGCCCGCGTTGAGCAGTTGCGTGGCGCAGGTGTGACGCAAGCGATGCGGGAAGACCTTCACGCCCACGCGCTCGCCCGCGTACTTCAATTGCGCGCGCACGATGTCCTTCTTCAAGGGTGCATTGCGGTACAGGAAAACGTGATCGCTTGAACCTTCTCCTCGAACCACCAGAAATTCCTGCAAAGCGCGAATCGTAGTTTCAGTGAGATAGACCGTGCGGTCTTTTCTGCCCTTGACATGGTGCTTAAAACCTTAACTTGTGACTGATGCCCTAAATGCCAACCAGTTTCGACTTCCTCAAAGACGCCTCGCAGATCACCGGCGCGGATTGGGCCGCGCTGGTGGAACGCGAGAGCGCCGGGGATTAAAATCCCCGACTCAAATCAAGAAAATCCGCTCAAGCGGACTCAGCCTTGCGCAATGAGCCGTCTTCAGACGGCTTCCACGAACTGAGGTGGGGGATTCATCCCCCTGCCGATTCATGCGGAAATACATCGTGCCTCAATCCTCCACCTTGACCTACCTCGCCGGGGATCATCTCGGCTCGACCTCCCTCGCCGTGGACGCGTCTACGGGTGACGTGATTCAAACTCTGCTCGGCGTGAGACTTTGTCCCCGCCGAGGCTCGATCGCAGGTCTCCAATTTTTTCCGTGCCAATCCGTGAAATCCGTGTCCAAAGTTCGTCGGTTTTTGAAACACCCTGTTACAAAACCGTGACACGCCTGCGACAGGCCCGTAACAGCGGGGGAGTATAAAATATGTATGCAAACCACACCGCCAACCCAACTCGCGCAGATCGAAGAATCCCTCTGGATCGCCTCCGCCCGCAAAGGCGAACTGGATGCCTTCAACCAGCTCATCCTCCAGCATCAGGACGCGCTCTTCAACATCGCCGTCCGCATGTTGGGCGATGAAGACCTCGCCGCCGACGCGGTGCAGGAGGCTCTCATTTCCGCCTGGCGCAGTTTGCATACCTTCTCCGGCGGATCGCTCAAGGCATGGCTGTCTCGCACCGTTATCAACAAGTGTTATGATGAGTTTCGCCGCACCAAGCGCCATCCAACCCTGCCTCTCATGCCGATCGTGGACGGCGAAGAACTCGAAGAGCGCGAGTGGTTGCGCGACCCCGGACTCCCGCTCGATACACAAATGGAAGCCATCGAGTTGAACGATGCCATCCAAAATTGTTTACAGACTCTGCCCATCTCGCACCGCGCCATCCTCGTCATGGTGGACGTGGGCGGCATGAACTATGACGAAGCCGCCGCCAGCCTCGACATCCCCATCGGCACGGTCAAGAGCCGCCTCGCCCGCGCGCGCGCAAACCTGCGTGCCGCATTGGGAAATTTTTCCGAGATCCTTCCCTCTCCCTTTCAAGCCCGACTCCCCATTTCAGTTTAAACCAACGGAGCCCGCATGAAACGAATCTTTTTTTCGACGGCGCTGATCCTCGCCGTCGTTTTGACATCCTGCGGGACGCTCGAAGTGACCCTCGAGGATCCCTCCAAGCCGACGCCCACCCTCGCCTCCGACTCCCTCGCGGCGGATTCAGCCTCGCTGACCATCGCATCCACCTCGGAGGAGATTCGCCAAACCCTGCTCGACAGTGTTTACCGCTGGCACACCATCTTCATGGATGCGCAAGTGACCTCCTCCACAAACGACCCTCGCCGCGTTCAAGTCTGGGTGGATCAACCGTCGCTGTCCTTGCGCGTCTTGAGCGGACCTCTCGACGCGCCTGCCGAAACCTTCCGCGCCGCCGACGGCATGACCTTGCTCGACCTCAACATCCTGACCGGCGAATCAAACCTCTCGCCCTTCATCGGCGAAACGATTCAAATCCCATACACTCCCGCGCCGCTGGACGCATCGCAAGAATCCATCCAGCCTCATCCTCTTTCCACCGCCACCGACCGGGCGATGGGCATCCTGCTCTTTCCTTCAGACATCGCACAGAATCAAGGAACATTCAAAGTCATCGGCATGGAGGTGATCGCCTACCGCTTGTGCCTGATCGTCGAGTGGACGTACATCGAAAACGAATTGCCCTCCTATCGCGCCTGGGTGGATGTGTCCACTGGCGTCTTCATGCGTTATCAACAATTTGAAAAAGTAGGCGGCGCAGATATTCTGAGCGAAGTCACCGTCACGCGCGTGGATTACGATCTATCCTTCAACGCCGACCTCTTCCGCCCGGCGGTCGAGTCCATGCCCGATTTCAGCGAAGACCCGTTGATCGCCGTCAGCGCCGACTCGCTCCCCGCCGAATTTGTGGAAACAGATCCGCTGGGGAGTGTCTACGCTTTCCTCGCGGACAACAGCCAACCCGTCGGCATGACGCGCTGGGTGAGGCTGCCCGCTTCATGCGTCACCGGCGACGCGGCTTGTCCCGAAGCCGAAGTCATCCAGTTGCCGGTCGAGTTGACGTATTCGCTTCAGCCGGTCGTCTGGTCGCCGACAAGACGCGAGGCGGCGTGGGCGTATCCGGTCAACGCGGAGGGGCGCATCTGGACGTTGTATCTTTTTAGCGCGCGCGAGAATTTGTGGAAGGAACTCGCCTCGTTTGACCGCTACATGGATCCGCCCATCTGGTCGCGTAACGGCGCGTGGCTGGCGTTCCGCTTGCAGGATGGCGAGGGCGGCAGTGAAATTTACGTCATCCGTCGCGACGGGACCGACATGCGCGTCCTGACCGATAACGATCAACTTCCCGCCGACGGCGCGCCCTATGTGATGGATTCGTGGCTGGGCGAAAATGTGGTTTTGCGTTCCGCCAGTCCCGGTCGAAATGGCGCGTTGTATCTGTTGCGCGTCGCGGACGGAAATGTCACGCCCTTGTTTGAAACGTTGTTGACGAAAGCGCCTTTTCTCGAATCCCCCGACGGCACATTGCTGGCGTATGTGGATTATGAATACACCAGCCAGAAGCAGGTGGTGAAGATCATCACGCCGGATGGAAACGATTTCCGCAACCTTGCCACATTCTCGTCCGGTTCCATCGTCGGGTTAACCTGGTCGCCGGATGGAAGCCAGCTCGCCTTCGCACAGGTGAGCGAAGCGATGTCAAGCGTCTATGTCATTGACAGCGACGGGCGCAATCTGCGGCAGGTGTTCATCAACGTGACCGGCGCGCAATTCATCTTCTCGCCGGACGGACAATATCTGCTCGTGCAGGCGCTGGACGGGAGCGGCGAACGCCTCTATGCGATTCACTTGACTACACTGGACTCTCACGTTGTGCAAGCCCCTGGTGTTGCGCTCAATGAATCGTGGTTGCTTCCTTCGTGGCGGAAGTAGGAGCCTCCATGAGAAAAATATCTCCTCTCCAGCTGCTTTTGCTTCTCACACTTGCCTGCTCGTCCATCCGGCTGATCCGACCGCCTGAACCAACCCCAATGACTGCGCCTGATTCTCCAACAGCCGCGCCATCGCCCACTGTGATCGCCACCATTTCACCGACTGTGGAACAGGTATGGATCGCCTATGAAAGCGGGCGTTACGGCTACGGTATTTCGTTTCCGCAGAGCCTGAAAGTCAACGTGGTCAGTGACGAATATGTTGAGGTCGGCGATGCGATCGTGATCGGCGTGATGACCACAGATCCCGCTGCGTTGCGAGGCGATGGACCCGTGTTCGAATCTTCCTCCAATGTACAGATCGGACTTTATCCCGCAAGATTACTGACCGGTTACATCGGCGCGATCGGCGGTCACATTCCTCAACAGTTTCGAATGTACGTCTTTCAGCGAGCCGACTATTATTTGACCGTTACCCTCTATGCGCTTGGCTTGCACATCATGGATGGAGACGCTTCACAAATCGCGCCATTGGATCCCAACGATGTCGCGAGATTCGACCGGATCGTTGAAAGCATACGCTTTCACTGATTACCTTACACTCTTAAAATCAGGACGCGGACGAGCGCGAAAAACGCGGATCCTGAGCGTCTTTTGGGCAAATTTCTCAAAAAAACATCCGCGTTCATCAGCGTTTATCCGCGTCCCAACCCAAGTGTAAGGTAATCAGACGCTTTCATCAATGAGTCCAGTACGGAATGAAAAGACTCGCAGGTCAGGCTCGTTAGCCTGACGGATCTGCGACGGGTTGAGAACCCGTCCTGTAGACCCTTTCAAAATTTCCCCGGCATTTCCGCATCTTATTGACTCACCTTACGCACCCTCACCCTCACCCTCTCCCTTCGGGAGATTGCGAAGCACTCCGAAGGAGAGGTTAGGGTGAGGGAGATTACAGGCTTTTAAGCCAAACTACGTAACATCAGTTATTGATACGAGAGATCCAATCCGTGAAAAATGCGACAAGGTCACCTTGTCGCATTTTTCATTTCCTACAGAACTTACGCATAATTGGCATTCTCTAACGCCAGCAGGCGCGTTAGAGAACGCGCCCTACGCAAGGTTTTGCGTAAGTCCTGAATATCTTTTCTGCTCAACTCCGCCACTTACGGTGCTATGATGATATTGTCGAAGTTGACTTTGCCAGCCGAGTCCACAAGTTGGACCACATGTGTGCCAGGTGTCAAGTTGGACACAACATACGTCTTCCATACAGTTGCCAGCGATAAACTCTTTTGGCTTAATGTAGTCTTTAAAACACCGTCCACATAGACTGCCATGGATCCATTGCCCTTTTTAGTGTAATAACGCAGGGTAAAGCCGGAACCGTTGAACACCAGCGCTGCGCTATTACCGGCAATACTACATGCCGCCACGTTTCCACCGGATGCTCCGGTGATCGGTGTCATAGTCCAGGTTCCGTTATAGATCCACGTAGTGATTTCACTATTTTCGTATGTGCCGGGGGGAACCGGTACGGGCGCTAGCGCAACTGCAAAGGGGCTATTCGAAAGCGGACTTAAATTACCGCCATCATCTACAGCCCGAATCGAGAAGTAGTATGTCAGGCTCGGCGCGAGTCCACTTACGGTTATGGTCTGTGGACTACCTGCAGAGGTCGGTGTCGGCAATCCACTTGTGACCGCCGTAGCAGTAGACCATTTGGCATCAGTATCAATGATGCTTATGGAATATCGAATCTGATACGAAGCGGCTGTTCCAGTATTACCATCATCGCCAACCGAGGTCCATTGCAGGTTTACCTGTCCGTACGAGGTGCCTGTTGCAGAAGTTGCGGTCAGGGTGTTGATAATCGCCGGGGCTATCACATCCGGTGCGGGAATCACTTCAAGTGCATCCACGTTGACTTTGTTACTGCTTCGCGCAAATGTGATTTTATGAACTCCATCCGCGTACACGGGGCTGAGCCAAATCTGTTTATACTTCGCAGTACTGGATTTCTGATTGAGCGTGGTCACCAAAACATCATCGATGTAAATATTGAGGTTTCCCATGCTAGAATTCTTTGTGTAATATAACTTGACTTGGACACCGCTGAAGTGTGCAGTAGCAGAGGCTCCTGCGGTCGTAGCATATCGATAAGAGCCTCCGTAAGCGCTGGTTACCTTCTGAGTCGGCCATGAGCCGTAGTAGCTCCATATAACGGCTTTATCATCGTAAATGCCTGCTGCAGCACGAGGATAAACAAACTCACTCGCACCGATATCACAAGCCGCGCCTTCCGGTCGAATAATGCCAAGCTGGTCCGTCTCAGGACAACCGCTCGCGACCGGGATTTTGTCGATCGTTTTGTTTTCACTTGCAACCGAGTGGTATACAAGTGGATAGTACCACTGACCGCTTGCTGAATCTTGAGTCAGGGTTTGATTGAAGATTGTTGAGAGATCGAGTGGGATAGCCCTCCCGACGAAGTCGGATGACAACCAGCCGCCACACATGAACAAATTAGGGTCGCCCGCATTTCCAACTACATTGTAACCATTCGAGATGAAATCTCCCCCACAGACGGCCACGATACTGTTCTCGACGCGGAATTCACCCGCACCATCTCCATTCAGCACACTCCCATTAATGGTGCTATTTGTAACAACGACCAGGTTACTTGGCAGACCATTTTCTCGACTCTCGATCGCATTTCCACTATTATTTATACCAATAGTTGAGTTTATGATCCTCGTTGTACCGCTCCAATTCTCAACACCGGCTGAATTGTTGCGAATAGTAGAGTGCTCTATATTGAGTGTTTGTCCAATGTTGTTCAAACCGATAGTGCTGGTATCCTCTATCAACAGATAGCTAAGGTTTAGCTGTACTTTAGGATAGACATCACCTGTCATCCAGATTGCATCATGGAAAACAGAAATACCCGAGATCGCAGTGAAATCACTGTTCCAGCCGCCAATGATCGAAGCGCTTTTCCGGACGTAAATAATGTTAACTCCAGGAACATTATATGTCCCATTTTCGACCCGCACAGTGTCACCGGAGTAGAAATTTGGTTTTTCCAAAACAGCAGCCACATCCGCGCACGGAGCGGTTGGCGTAGTGCAGTCGTTGGAATTGCTACCGGAAGGCGAAACAAACCAAATAATGTTTTCCAATTCAAAAGTTGCCCCCGCACCGGTAGAAGCTGTGGCTGTTACATGGAAAACACCTAATATTGTATTTGCTGTAAAGATCGAAGATGAAGCGATGCCAGAGGAATCTGTTAATACCGACTGGGAATTGGATGATGGGGCAGTAAACGCACCACTTGCTCCGCTGATAGGTGCAGAAAAGTTAACGCTCAGCCCTGCTCCCATTGGATTACCATCGGCGTCTAGCGCAATCACTATTAACGGTAATGAATATGCTTGACCGGGGGTAGCATGCTGGTCATTTCCGCTGACAACCCATACACTTGCAAGCGCGCCGTGTGGCAATAATTCAAATGCTCCTATATCGCAGTGACCATCTCTGGATTGTCCGCGCTGATCTGTACCAAGGCAAGTCAGGGTATTCCCGCTGTCTAGGGCTGGACTGCTTGAACGCAGCGTATAAAAGCCAGTCGACTCAATAAATGGTCCAAGTTGAGGATTGATGTTGAATTGGTCGCCTGACGCGGCTACAAGGCCACAGTTTTTTGTGTCACCAATAATATTTGAACCTAGAGAAATAATATTGTAGCAATCCGGAATACCCGAACCTCCATAGTTATTGGCGAGGATAGTATTCGAAATTGTCACCGAACCGACGCCAATATTATAGACACCACCCGGGACGTTCGCCGACAAAGCGGATGCATTATCGCTGATGGTAGAGTTATTAATGGAAGAATTCCCGCTACTTGATATAAATACACCACCGCCGTTCGCATTTAAAGCAATTGTGGAGTTATTAATTGTAAGAGATCCTCCTTGAATCCTGATTCCGCCTCCAGTTGAAGCAAAATTATTAAAGATGGTACTTCGGTCGACGGTTACAGTACCCGACCCAAAACTGGCAATCCCACCGCCCCCACCGGCGCCGATAGTATTGTCATAGATCTTGCTTTCGATGACGCTTAGAGTTCCGCCATTTCCGATACCTCCTCCGCTATTTGTGGAGGTTCCTGCAGAATTACCAAAGATCAAAGTCCGGCTAACCGTGAGATTACCATAATTGCTTATTCCAACTCCAACGTGATTGTTCCGTACCTGGTAAAAGAGTGGTTAAATGCTGTGGGGCGGTCAACCAACCGCCCCACAGCCGAACAAAAACAAGCGGAACAGATTATATGCGACTCAACTTGCGCCTGCCAGAAGTAA
>JABARH010000051.1 GCA_019187665.1 Anaerolineales bacterium | reverse complement strand
GCCGATGAGTTTTTTTGTATTCGCCAATATGTTTGCGGAAAATCTCTGCCACATCGTATTTCCCCCCTGACTGTTGCGCTGATGTAGTTTCTATATTTCACCTATAGTTGTGCGAGGTTCGTCCAACTAGTGTTTAGACAGACGATTCCAACTAACGGCTTATAGACAGACGTTTCCAACTAAACGCCCAAATCAATTAGGACATTAGACAGATATGCGTTAAAATGTCCTAAACAAATTATACCCACCCAAAAGCCGCAGGTCAACATGCAAACCCCGCCCAAACCAGAAAAAGAACTCCTCGAACAAGTCAGCGACGCCATCCGCGCCGTCCAGGAACTCCTCGGCCACAAAGCATCGCCCTGAGCCTGTCAAAGGGACGTCAAAACCACCGTGCTCTACACCCACGCGCTTAGCGTCCAACGCGGCGGCCTCGCCGTCAAATCCCCCCTCGACCCCTGACACCCGCCCCCTGACACCCCGCCCCCTGACACCTGAGACCTGACACCCTGACACCGACCCCTGACACCGACCCCTGACACCGACCCCCGCCCCCTGACACCTGAAACCTGAAACCTGACACCCTGACACCCGCCCCCTGACACCCGCCCCCTGACACCCGCCCCCTGACACCTGAAACCTGACACCTGAAACCTGACACCTGAAACCTGACACCTGAAACCTGACACAGGATAGAGCCGCGTCAGGCCGACTACTGAATTGTATACTGCACCAACTCAATCGTTTCGAAATACTCCGCGCCGCCCAACTTCCCAGAGCCGTTCGCCTTAACCCAACCCACATTCAACGCGTACCAATAAACATAAGAACTATTCAAACTCAACGCTTGTGGACCATTTGGCGTTTGGGTCGTGTACTTGGTTTCCGAAACAATAGTAACTGCAATCGCCTCAAACGTCCCGGCGGGCACGCTGACGCTCTCGTGGTCCCCCGCTGTATACGTCAGTTTAATGTGACCCGCCACCGGCGAAGCAACCCCAAACTCCACCTGCGTCGCCGTAAAATCCGCCTCATACGTCCACACACTGCCGGGCGCCATGGTAGCCGGCAGCGTCACACCGCTGATATTCGTTAACACCGCATCGCTGAAACGGCGCACCGCCAGGATCGCCGCCACATTATTTCCGATCAACGTGGTCGCCGTCAACCCCTCCGGCCGGCAACTCCACACCTGCGCATGCGGAACCTGCTTGATGGCAGTCGTAGCTGTAAACCCGTCCAGCCGCACCTCAGAAATAGTCTCACCATATTCATACGGCCCGCTCGGCGCGCCGCTGCTCGAATAAACCCATGTGGCATTCGCCTTCACCGGATAATACGCATTCATACAAAGGTCCGAAGAGCCCATGGTGGGCGGCAAATTCTCCGACGGGGTGGCTGGGTTGCCAGGCAAGGGCAGCCCCACGGTCGGGGTGACACTCACCGCATTCCCCCCGCCACAGGCGCTGAGCGCCAGCCCAAAAATGATCGCAATGGAAATCACCCGAAATACTGTCTTCATGCTCTATACAACTCCTTAATTTTTGAATAACAGCACAATTATACAACCGATTTCCGGGCCGCTTTGTTCCGCATTCAGTCTGCGCTAATCTGCAAGAACGCTGCAAAAAAGATAACATGATCGCGAAGAAATGCAGACCTCGAAGCAAAATTTAAACCGCGAAGATTTTCTCTCACGATCTAATGACCCCCTGCCCACCTCCCTCTCTATCTTTTGAACGACATGCGGAAGACGCTGCCCGCCCCGGGTTTGCTTTCCACCTCCAGCGTGCCGCCATGCTGCTCAATCACCTGCCTCGCAATAGAAAGCCCCAGCCCAATGCCGCCAAAAAGATCGCTATCGTGCCGTTCAAGATGATAGAACCGGTCGAATATCTTCGGAAGCGCCTCCGGCGCAATCCCGATACCGTGATCCTCCACCGCCACCACCAGGCGATCCCACTCCGTGCCAATGCGAATCTCCACCTCGCCGCCGCGCGTGCTGAACTTGATCGCATTATCCACCAGCGCGGCCAGCGCGCGCTCAAGCGAACGCGCGTCGCCTGGCAGGCTGTACGCCCCCCGGTCGCCGCGCAGCAACAGTTCCACATTCTTGTCGCGCGTCTGGCCCTTGTACCTTTCGACCACACTGCGGCAAACCTCCCCCAGATCCACCGGGCGAAACTCCGAAAGCACCAGGTCCATTTCCTGCAAAAACAGGATATCGTTGACCAGCGTGACGATCTGCTGGACATTGCGGTCAATCGTCTCGACAACGCTGCCCAGTTGCTCGCCGCTCAGCGCGCCTTTCTTGAGCAAATGGATATAACCGCTGGCGCTCATCAACGGCGTGCGCAGTTCATGCGCAATATTAGAGAGAAAGTCGCGGCGGGCCAGTTCCTCCTCCGCCAGCTTTTGATACGCCTGCGCCAGCTCGCTGGCGCGCACGCGCAGATCCTCCACAGCCATCTCATCGTTGGCGCGCAGGCGGCTGCTGATCTCGCGCACCATCGCCATCGCAATGCTGCTCGACTTCTCCAACACACGGTCAAAGGACTTCTTATCCAACTCCAGCGTCACCACCGGCGAACTGGTCGTAACGGTGGCCGCGCGCGGCGCATTGTGGATGATCGCCATCTCACCGAAGAAATCGCCCGCGCCCAGTGTTTTCAAGAGGCGGATTTCGGCGGCATTGACCAGCTTGGTCACTTTCACCTCCCCCTCGAGGATCATATAAAAAACATGCTCGATCTCATTCTCCCGGCACAGGGTCGTCCCGCCTGGATAGGCTTTCACCTGGCAATTGGCAATCAACTCCTCCACCTCGCCCGGTTTAATGCCGGGAAAGGCACGGGGGATGATACGACTGGGAGCGCGGCGGGTTGTCATAAGGGGCCTCTGCGAATGCAATGCCAGGGCGGATTTCATCCATGATACAACAAGATGCGCGAAACACGGATGTCAGTTTCGTTAAAACTCCACGCCCGGAAACCAGCGTTCCAACATACGCATGAACTCCGGGTCCATGCCATTACCGCCGATGATATGCGGGGCAAGCGCCAGCCCGCCAATGGCATACCCAAGCGAGACCGCCAGCCCGCCAACCGCAATCAACCCGCCCAACGCGCCTCCTCCCAATGCCGCAACAACCCCCACAGCCATGCCGCCAACAGAAAAGAATCCCATACTGAATCCGCCGAACGTCACGCCGCCAAACGCCGCGCCTCCCATTGCGAGTCCGCCGATGGCAATATCACCGATCGCGATGACTCCCTTCGCCACGCGCGGGCGTCCCTGCTCGTCATAGCCCTGCGCGATGTGGATGAGAGGCCAGCCCATGAACTCGGCTTCAGATTTCCATTCGTAGCCAAAACCTCGATAACCGCCCACGCGCAGAGATGGTCCGCTGAAGGCAATCGGCGGGGATGAGGGTGTTGACGCGGAGCGTCCATCCAGCCACTCGCCGCAATACCGGCATTTGATGGCATCCTCTTGTATTTCTTCAGAGCAGTAAGGACATTTTTTCATGAAGACTCCCTATTCATTCAACACATCTCCACTCAGACCGCCGCGCTTCTCCACCAGACGAATATTCTGAATCTTCATCGTCTTCTCGGCCGCCTTCGCCATATCATAAACCGTCAGCGCCGCGACGGAGACGGCGGTCAGGGCCTCCATCTCCACGCCGGTCTTGCCGGAGGTTTTCACTGTCGCGGTGATGACCACGCCCGGCAGAAACTCATCGAGGGCGAGGTCCACGTCAACTTTGGTGAGGGGCAGAGGATGGCAAAGCGGAATCAGGTCCGAGGTCCGCTTGGCGGCGGTAATCCCCGCGATCTGCGCCACGGTCAGCACATCCCCCTTTTTGATCGCGCCGTCGCGCACCAGTTCGAACGTCTCGCGCTTCATCGCGACCTCGCCCTTCGCGACTGCGATTCTATCGGTGACAGGTTTATCGCCCACGTCCACCATGCTGGCGCGGGCGGTCGAGTCGAGGTGAGTAAGTTTGGGCATGTTGAAATTATACACTCTGACTCCAGCTCTTTCGATATTCTTATTGGGAGTACAATCTCTCAGGCTTTAACGCGAATAGCGCGAACACTCGCACCAGCATGCAGGCGCAGGTGTGGGCGAATTTCTCATTATTGAATTTCATTCGTACAATTCGCGAATTCGTGATTCGCGTTGAGAATCATCTACCCTTGAAAAAAAACATCTTTCACCCGGCCGGCAACAATCGTCTTACACAGCGCGATGATATAATCCCACCGCCATGCTTCCGTTGACGCAATCTTCGTACACTGTCCAGACCCCCGTTTACGAGGGGCCGCTCGCGCTGTTGCTCGACCTGATCGAGCGCGCCGAGCTGGACATTACCGCCGTCTCACTCGCGCAGGTCACCGAGCAATACCTGGCCTACGTGCGCGCCCTCGAGCAGGTAACCGCCGACGAAATTTCCTCATTCCTGGTGGTGGCTGCCAAACTGATCCAGATCAAATCGGAAGCCTTGTTGCCGCGTCCGCCCGTGCGCGAGGTGGGCGAGGAAGACCCCGCCGAAAACCTCGCGCACCAACTGCGACTCTACAAACTGTACAAAGAGGTCGGCTTATGGCTGGAAGACCGCCAGAATAAAAACTTGCGGACGTTCCTGCGCGTCGCGCCGCCTCCGAAGGTGGAAGCCAAACTCGATCTTTCCAACATCACTCTGGCTGACCTGCTCGAAGCCGCCGAGCGCATGTTTGCGCAGGAGAAGGAACGACAGTCGCTTGGCACGGTCATCTCCGCGCCGAAGATCACCATCCGCGAAAAGATCGAGTTGATCGTCACCCGTCTGCGCGCAAAGACGGTTCGTTCATTTCGCGGCCTGCTTGGCGAAAAGCCGACGCGGCTGGAGATCGTGGTCACATTTTTGGCATTGCTGGAATTGGTCAAGCGCTATCGCGTCCAGGCACATCAGAATGCCCTGTTCAGCGACATTGACATCGAACCGATGGAGGAGTTCCGCGAGGGGGAGGAGTTTGAATTGGAGTTTGAATAGATATTGGCTATTGGCTATTGGCTATTGGCTATTGGCTATTGGCTGTTAGCAAAAGGCGGCGCGGAGGCGCTGTCTTTTTGTTTTGGCTTTGTGATTTTCTTGAAAATCAACAAACCGATCGTCGCCCCCAGGTTGTCGTACACCAAAACATCCCACACCGATGGGCTTCGCCCCGGCGTAAACGATTGATGAAACTCATCTGTGATCGCAAAAAGAATCGCCAGCAACCACGCCAGCCTCGGGCGTTGTCCGAGTCCGCGCGCATAAGAAACCGAGAGCAAGGCGTAGCCGATCGCGTGGCCGAGTTTCTTGATCGAAAAATCGAATTCTTCAAAATCAGGCAGCGCGCCGCCGGGGATGGATGAAGCCGTGAAAATCAACGCCATCATCGCACACGCGGGAAGCCAATTCTTTAAGCGAGTCATCTCTTACACTTTTCCTGAATTAGAGTATTATTGTCCAAATTACACAGGAGACAGACATGCAACAACAACTGGACAACATTCTCGAAAAATGGAACCTGCTCAAGCACCCATTCTATCAGGCATGGAACATGGGTACATTGCCCGTGACTGCGCTGCACATCTACGCGCGGGAATACGGCAATTTTATTGCAACATTGCCGCGTGGATGGGAAACCCTGAATGACGCCGAGACCGCGCAGGAAGAACGCGAACATGCCGAAATGTGGAAGGACTTTACCGCCGCGCTGGGGAGTTTCACCGCCGACGCTTCGCTTCAACAGACCTCCAGCCTGGTCGCGACCTCGCAGGCATTGTTCGCCGCCCGCGCCTCCGCGCTCGGCGCGCTGTATGCCTTTGAAGCGCAGCAGCCCGCCACCGCCCAATCCAAACTGGACGGGTTGAAAACCCACTATAAACTGCCGCAAGGAGTCGAACCGTACTTTGAAGTTCACGCGAAGAACTGGCACGAGTCCGAAAAGATTCTGCGCCTGATCGAGACGCTTCCCCCAGCCGAACAAGCCGAAACACTCGCCGCCTGCGAGCAGATGGCCCGCTCCCTATGGGACGCGCTGACCGGCATCCACGACGCGGCCCGTGTGAACTAGCCGTTCAGTACCCCGTTTTCTTCGAGAAAACGGGGTACTATTTTCCTTGCTGGATTACAAATCCCTGTGCTATAATCCGCCGTCGCTCAAAAAAAAACAGAACCCAACAGCAAGGATGAACGAACATGTCTGACCAGATTATGAAAGCGGTGGAAGCCGCCGCCAATCCGAAGATCCCCGCCCTTCAACCCGGCGATAGCGTTAGTGTCCACGTCAAGATCAAAGAAGGCGAACGCGAACGCATCCAGGAGTTTAAAGGCACCGTCATCCGCCTGCGCAAGGGCGGGAACGAATCCTCCTTCACCGTCCGCCGCGTTGCCAGCAACGGCATCGGCGTGGAACGCACCTTCCTCATGCGCTCTCCGCGCCTCGACAAGGTGGTGGTTGAACGTCACAACATTGTCCGCCGCGCACAGTTGTACTTCATGCGCGAACGCACCGGCAAATCTGCCCGCCTCAAACAAAAGTTCGACTAATCTGAAAAGCAAGACCCTGAAGGGAAACCTTCGGGGTCTTTTGATTCGGGAACAACAGACCCTGAGGGTTTTACAAACCTTCAGGGTCTTTATGAAGGAAATGATATGAACCAGCCTCTGATTGGAATCACCGCCTGTCACGTCACAACCAAAGAAGGACACCCCGCCGTGCGCTTGTTGCGGGCGTACGTCACTGCCATTGCACAGGCCGGCGGCGTGCCGATTCTGATTCCGCCGGACCTCGATGAGCCCGCCTGGCAGACCCTGCTCCCTCGTCTCGACGGCGTGCTCTTCTCCGGCGGCGCGGACATTGGCCCCGAACACTTCGCGGGGGAGCTGCATCCAACCATTGAAGTGGAAGCGGAGCGCGACGCCATCGAACTGCCCCTCCTGCGCGCCGCACTCAATGCGGACAAGCCCACGCTCGGCATCTGTCGCGGACTGCAAGTGATGAATGTAGCCCTCGGCGGAACGCTGTACACGCATATCCTCGATCAACTACCCGGCGCCCTCCAGCACGATTGGCACGACAAGCCGCGTTCCACTCTCGCTCACCCCGTCCGTGTGGAGGAGGGGACGCGCCTGGCTGAGATTTTGAGCGCGCCGATGTTGAAGGTGAATAGTTTGCATCATCAAGGCATCCAGAAGCTGGCTCCGGGCTTGAAAGCAACAGCCTATACACCGGATGGGCTGATCGAAGGGATCGAACTGCCTGAAAATAAATTTACCCTGGCTGTGCAATGGCATCCCGAATGGATGACGGAGCATGCGGAGATGAGAAGGCTGTTTAGAACGTTTGTTGAGGCGGCACAATGAATCAGAAACCCGTTTCCTGCCGTGAAACGGGTTTCTGATTTGATCTCCTGCATAAGTCAACCGACGTTAGCGAACGTCTCCTGGGAAAGGGCGTATTGTGCGCTCTCTTGCGCACGTTTGCAAGAGTTCTATTGTACAGGACTTACGCAAAACCTTGCGTACGGCGCGTTCTCTAACGTATGGTTTTTTCAAGGTCGGAGATTCATCAACGCGAGTTACGCCAATCAGCGAATGACGCGAATAAACCCAAGAAAATTCGCGAAATTCGCCTATTCGTGGCATTCGCGTTCCAAACCCGCCGGTTTGGAACGCGACTTTGAAAAGACCATATTCTCTAACGCGCCTGCTGGCGTTACGCCTGCCTGAGTTGCCTGGCAAATCACGGGCGGCGCCAGGGGAGAACGCCAATTATGCGTAAGTTCTGTTGTAGTATGATTCGAATTATGTCATCCTCACAACCCATCGGAATATTCGACTCTGGCGTGGGCGGATTGTCTGTCCTGCGCGCGATGAGACAGCTCATGCCCGGCGAGAATGTGGTCTTCTTCGGCGATCAGAGACATGTGCCATACGGGCCGCGTCCGCTCGAACAGGTGCGGACCTTTTCAGAGGGTATCACGCGCTTCCTGCTGGACGAAGGATCAAAGTTAATTGTGCTCGCGTGCAATACCGCCTCCGCCGCGGCCCTGGGCCATTTGCGGCAGACGTTTCCCAATGTGAAATTTGTCGGCATGGAACCCGCCGTCAAACCTGCAGCGGAAACAACGCACACCGGCGTGGTCGGCGTGCTGGCGACCCCTGCAACATTTCAAGGAGCGTTGTACGCTTCGGTTGTCGAACGTTTTACAACCGGCGTCCAGATTTTACAAAACACCTGTCCCGGTCTGGTCCAGCAAATCGAAAAAGGGGATTTGGAGGGGACGGAAACCCGCCGCATTTTGGAATCGGCTCTGCATCCAATGCTCGAAAAAAATATTGACACAGTGGTCCTGGCTTGTACCCACTTCCCGTTTGTGATTCCGCTCATTCGGCGTATTTGCGGAGACTCGGTCCGGGTGATAGACCCGGCCCCGGCGGTGGCGCGGCAGGCCCAACGTCTGATTGAGGCGCAGGGACAAGTCAACAACGGGGACCGGGGACGAGTCCGCTTCTACACGTCCGGCGATGAGGCGGCTGTCGAATCGCTTCTGTTAAATCTGTTGGGCGAGGCGGGCCGGGTCGAGCCGCTCAAATGGGTTGGGGAGGAGCGGCTGGTCAGGCGGTGATGGGGTCATTCTGGTTTCACGGCGTACATCGTTAAGCGCGAGGCAAGCGTGCAAAGTTCCTGCTCGCCGCCGAATTTCATACCGGCCATTGCCATCACCGCGCGGACATAAGCGGGTTTGGCGCGGTAAAACTTCACCATTAATTCCCCGGCATGTTCCCCGGGGAGGGCCGAGAGACACGCCTGGAATTTTCTTCGCCCGACCTGCGCCCGAAAATGCGGGTGGACCTCAATGTTCCGCGCCCAGTCGGCGCGGGAACCGTAGGCGGCCTCGATATAATACGTGTCGGCGTCGGGATCATAATCCATCACGTCCACCATCGTCTCGCGGAATTTTCCGCTCTTGCGCCCGATGGTTGTGATCAGCATCCACTGCGCGCCGAATAGCCGTTCCCATCCGCCGAGACCAATCTTATGAAGCCAGACGGGAAGTTTGAAAAAAAATTTCAAGAGCGGGCCGGGACGTTCAAGCAGCGCGCGCATGCCTCACGCCTCCGCCGGGCGGACATGGAGCATCTCCGGCGTGACGCGCAGGCGGCGGAGCGACTCAAACGTCAGGCGCGCCGGGACAAGCATTTGCTCCGCGCACAGGCGCTCGAAGAGGGCCAGGTAGCCTGCCGGGATGGCGGCTTCGGCATTCAACTTGAGGCGGGCGGCCAGCGCGCGAATGGATGAGGCGTCCGTTCCCTCGATCTCCACGAAATCACCGTAGGGCAGTTCGTCGAGCATTACGCGCGCCGCGCCCAATTCATATGTGGCGCGAAACTTTTCGTAAACAGCCGCTTCGACATAACCAAGCGCCGCGAGAAATTTGCGCGCCGCCTCAAAATCTCCAACCGTAAATTCGATCTCGGCGCGGGCCTTCATTCCATCGCGATCTTGCTCGGGGCCTTTGTAGGTCAGGCGCGCGTCGCCCGATTGCCGCAGGCGCAAAACACGCTGGCCGGCGCGCAGGCTTCCGTCCGGCAGGTCGAAACGCAGGTTCATCTCGTGCGCGCGCGGCTCGATCAGGAGCGCGCCCAGGTCTCGCAGGCTTTGCTCCACGCGCGCCAGATCGCGGACATATAATTTGATCTCGAGTTCTTCGCTGTTCATACCGCTCCTTTTCTTCGGATCGCTACGCGGCGGGCTGTTCAGGGCCGCCGATTCTCCAGCGCCTGCAGCAACTCCGCTCCGCCCAGGCCTTGTTCCAGCAACTCTTTCGCCAATGCGATCGGCGCGCGCAGTCCGAATGTGTCCGCTCCGGCTGTAAAAGAAAATTCCACATAACCGTCCATTCCGCCGGGGACGACCGGGCGCGGGAACCGCTCGATAATGATGAGCAACGCCTGTTCGAGCGCCTTTCCGAGCGCGGCTGAGTCATCCAGGTCTGCGACGGGAATCGTGACCTGGAAATCGGTTTCCATCGCGCCGAAGGTGGACGACCCGTCCTCGGCTACGCAGTTTTCGCCGTAGGCCTGCGCGCGCGCCTCAGCCCCTGGCAATACATCCTGCAGCACAGACTGAAGTTCCGCGCCGATTTCGGGTAATTCCTGCGAGGCCCAAACGTAATAACACGGCATATATGCGCCAGATGGCGATGCCACCTCTGTGACGATCACCGGCGACGGAGCGTCGGTTGCGGCGCCCCCCTTCTGCGCCGGGTTCTTTGCCGTCAACACAAAGAAGGACGCGCCCGTGACGGCGATGGCAACCAGGAGTCCGGCGGCTTTTTTGTTCATCTATCTCATTCCTTTAGGATGTATCACTACCGGCGGCGCGGAAGTTTGGGGAGCTTGTCAATGCGCTCGCGCAGGCCTCCCAACAAATCGGGAAAATCGTTCAACTCGGGCGCGTTTTCCAGCCAGCCATAAAGTTCGCCGTCCGTCAGGCTGCGCGGGCCGCGCGCCAGGTTTCCGCGTATGATATCCGCCGCCTGGCCCGCGACGAGTTCGATCCGGCCTCCCTCATTTTGCAGGCTGCAATGACCTTCAAGGCAGGTGACGATCATGGTTTCCGCGGCGTGGTCATACGAGACGCCCATCATACTCCCGCGCACCGAAGCGACTCCGGCGGGCGTTTGCACCTGCAACTCGCCGCCCGAAAGGAGGATGTATAGCTGGCCGAAAAATAATTCGAGATCGGTGAATGGATTTCCCGCCTCTTCATCGAGTTTGGAAAGCGCGAAATGTGTGTTCGGCGCGAGGCGGATGATCGTCCCGTCTGGAGCGAGATCCAGACGCGCGCGGCCCTCCTCGCCGGTCTGCGCTTCACCGCCCACGGGCAGCGTGATCCCGGGCGCCGCGGCCGAGAACGCAACCTCATCGGAAACGCGCGCCTGCACCAGCGGCTCCACCTGTGAAAGCTCGGCGCGGCGGCTCGGCGTGGGAACCGGCGACGGGCTTGCCGTCAACGTGAAGGTGGGCAGTGCGGGGCTAGAGACCGGCGCGAGGGTGTTTGTCGGAGTTGCGGCGGGAAGCGTGATCGCAGGCGCGCAGGCGGTCAACAGAAACAGGATGGTCAGCCATGTAAAGAATATTCTGGGCATGGTATGGTCTTTCAAAGTCGCTTGACAAACCGGCGGGTTTGGAACGCGAATGCCACGAAAAGGCGAATTTCGCGAATTTTCCTGGGTTTACTCGCGTCATTCGCTGATTGGCGTAACTCGCGTTGAGGAATCTCCGACTTTGGTAAAGCCATATGGGCATGGTTTTATCACTGACGGAAAATAAATTCATCCGGTGGCGGTTCCTCGTCCGGCGGTTCAGTCGGGTCTTCTTCCGTGTACTCTTCGGTCGGCTCCTCTGTGAGTTCTTCGGTGGGGGCCTCGGTTACAATTTCAGTGGATACCTCGGTGGCCTCTTCGGTGACCTCGCCTTCCTCCTCGAAAAACTCCTCCGACTCCGGCGCCTCCTCCTCCCATTCCTGCTGCTCTTCCTCGGTCATCTCGCGCGCTTCGTCGGATATGTCGCCGTCCACGCTGTCGGCGGCCTGGCCCTCGGTCAGGTCGAGCGATTCATCATCATCTTCCAGCGCGCAGTGCCCTTCGCGGCAGGTGACGGTGACGCGTTTGGCCTGCGGGTCGAACGCGACGCTGAGCAGGCTGCCGCGCACCGAAGCCACCCCGCTGGGCGTTTCCACTTCGAGGCTGCCACCGTTGAGCAGAATCCAGATCTTTCCAAAGGCCAGTTGAATTTTGGAGGATGGCCCGCTTGCGTTTTCTTCGAGCGCAGCGAGGACGAAGGCGCTGTTCGGAGCGAGACGCACGATCGTCCCGTCGGGAAGCAGGTCGAGGCGGGCGCGGCTATTTTCGCCGGTGCGAATTTCGCCGCCCACCGGGAGAATCTGTCCGAGGCTGGCGGGGGCAAACAATTCGGATTGTGAGTTGCGCGTCTCGACCGTGTTGTTGATCTCTGCAAATGATGCCGTTCGCGGGGCGCGCGTCGGGACGGGCGAAGCAGGCGGCGCAGAGGGGGCGCGGGTGGGCTCGGCGACGGGCGCGCCCGCTTCGGGAGAGTTGGGAAGCGGGGTATTAGCCGGCGCGGCGCACGCGATCAAGAACAGCAGAATGATCAGTATGGGGGGCAGGCGGTGGAGCATGGCACCTCAATTCCGGATTTTATCCATGGTCAGCGCTTCACGCCACTGCGTATCGGCGGCCTCCACCGCCAGGCTGGCAGGCTGCGCGAAGAGCGTCAGGCATACAGAACTTTTATTTGACCTCCTGCAGAAGTCAACCGACGTTAGAGAACGTCGCCTGGGAAAGGGCGTATCGTGCGCTCTCTTGCGCACGTATGCAAGAGGTTTATTTTAATTGTACTTCCATCGCCGTGCGCGTGCATTGCAAAGCGCTGGCATGCCGCAGGCGGTTCTCCCGGCTTATGGAAGGAGGTCGGCCGCGGCCGCGGCCATCAGCGCCGCGCCGCGCGCCAGCGCATCTTCATCGAAATCAAATTTTGGGTGATGGTGTCCGTAGTGCAGGCCGCGTTCGCGGTTGGCCGAGCCGATGAAGAAGTAGCAGCCCGGAACTTTCTCCTGCATGTAGGCCATATCCTCCGCGCCCATGGTCAGGTAGGGTGTGTCATCGTGTTGCGCGTCGGGCAGGATGCGACGGGCGGTTTCCTGTACCGACGCGGTGAGCGCTTCCGCGTTGACCAGCGCGGGAGTTAACTGACTGAGCGTGATCTCAATCGCGCATCCCAGCGCTTCGGCCACGCCGCGCACGATTCTGTCGAAGCGTGCAAGGACTTTTTCGCGCACGCTCGAATCGAAGGTGCGGATCGTCCCTTCGAGGGTTGCCTCCTGCGGGATGACGTTGAAGGTTGTGCCGCTGTGGATCATGGTGAACGAGACGACGGCCGTCTCCAGCGGGCCAACATTGCGCGCCACAATGCTTTGGGCCGCGCTGACCACCTGGGCCGCGGCGATGACCGGGTCAATGGTCGTGTCGGGGGCCGCGCCATGGCCGCCCCGGCCGGTCAATTTGATCTTGAACTGTTCCGCGCCGGCCATGACCGGGCCTTTCGCCACATTGACCCAGCCCAGGGGCCTGTCGTTCCAAAGATGGAGGGAGAGGGTCATGTCCACGCGCGGCGACTCGAGCGCGCCGTCGCGAATCATCATTTGCGCGCCGCCGTATTCCTCGCCGTTGCGTCCCTCCTCGGATGGCTGAAAACAAAATTTGACCGTTCCCGCAATCTGCCCGCGCTGGGCATGGAGAATCTTTGCAACGGTTAATCCGATTGCGGTGTGGCCGTCGTGTCCGCAGGCGTGCATAATTCCTTCGGTTTGCGACGAATATTCCGCGCCGGTTTCTTCGAGGATGGGGAGCGCGTCCATGTCGAATCGCAGCAGGAGGGTGGGTCCGGGGCGGGCGCCTTCGAGCAGGCCGATCACGCCCGTCTTGCCGACACCTTTGGTTACTTCGAGTCCGAGGGATTCGAGTTCCTTTGCCACAATGCCGCCGGTGCGAATCTCGCGAAAGCCGAGCTCGGGGTGCATGTGCAGGTCGCGGCGCATGGCTTGGGTGTAGGGGAAAAGTTCGCGGGCTTGCGCGAGAAAGTCGTTCATGCGGACTCCTGGTTGTAATTCGGATACATCTCGTGACGCGGTCCGTGACTTGGGTAGATGCGCGCGATGGGGTGTTCGTGGATTCTGTTCCAGGCTTCGATCGCGTCGGTCTGATCTTCTGTCACGAGGAAGCGCGGAGGCAGGTCGCCGGTGAAGGCAGAGCCGTCGTCGAGGATCAGGGTGACGTGGTCCGCGCCGTGGCCTGGCGTGGAGATGATCTCACCTGCGAGTCCGAGTTTGGCGAGCCAGGCGCGGCTCTCGCTGAATTTAAGCAGGACGTGATCTTCATCTTTAATCGGCGTCATCGGGATATTTTTTTTCAACATGTACTCGTTGAGAGTCTGCGGCGCGCCGATTTGACTTTCCATTAAGATGAGGGTGGCACCCATGTTTTTGAAATCCTGCACAAGCCCGGCGTGGTCCATGTGATAGTGACTGCACAGGATGAGTTTGATTTCGGAGAGTTTGATCCCGGCGCGGCGGGCGATCTCTTTGAAGTGCGCCAGTTCGCCCGGCCAGCCGCAATCGAACATCAATTTGCCCTGCTGGGTGTCAAACAGGTAATATTGCGTGGAATGTTGAACGAGCGTGACAAGATTCATGGTTTACATTCCAAAAACCAGGTCTCTGCAGAAACCTGGTTTCTAACTACGAATATTTCACCACGCGGAACTTCTCCTCGTAGCGCGGATTCTCTTCCGTGCTGTCTTCGGCGCGGCGCGACTTGAAGCGCTCGATCAACGCCTGCGCGTCTTGCACCTGTGTCTTGTGTTCGAGAACGGCTTTCAGTTTGATGTCCCACGTATCGGTCACGTCGAGGGTGACGTTGGGCTGGTTGGTGACAGAACACCAGACTTCCTTTGGCGTGTGCGGTTCGAGTCCCTCGGCAATCAGTTCGGGGAAGTAGGCCTTGTTGCCTGCGGCGGGAAAGACCGCGTCGAGGACGACCTGCCCTGCGGCGCGATGGTCGGGATGGTTGATTCCGTATTGGGCAAAGAGAGTCTGCGGGTCGCAGGTGACGAGAATGTCGGGCCGCTCGCGGCGGATGGCGCGCACCACTTCGCGGCGCAGGTCCAGGTCCGCGACGAGGTATCCGTCCGGACGGTCCAGGATGTGAACCGCCTGCGCTCCGATCACCTCTGCCGCGGCGCGTTGTTCCGCGTGGCGCAGGGCGCACAGTTTGTCCGGCGTCATATCCGGGTGGGTGGCGGGGTTGAAGCCTTTGTCGCCGCAGGTCAGCAGGCAATAGACAATACGATGACCAGCGCGCCCCCAGCGGGCAAGTGTTGCGCCGCAAAAGAATTCAGGATCGTCTGGATGCGCCAGGATGACAAGGATGTTTTTGGGAGAGTCCCAAATGCCGGATTCCATGGATCGGCACGCTACTTTCTTCTGGGGGGGTATTGTTTGTGGTTGCCGCGCGTTTCACGGCCTTCATTTTTTTTCTTTTCGACGCGTGCTGGGTTGGGTTCGGGCTGAACTTCCTGGCTTTTGGCGTCGGTCCCGCCTGGCGTTTTCCGATCCCGGCCGCAGGTACACCCGCCGCTTTCGTGGCGGTCGCAGGGCGCTTCGGATTTGCGGCGCAGGGCTTCGAGTTCGTCCCAGGGTTGGATGTCTTCGCGCGGGAACGGGACGGGAAAGCGCCGCTCGTCGTTGTCGAGCAGGACGAAGACGGTGTTGCTCATGGGCATCACATCGGTCACTTTGCCCTCGCCGCGCGGCGTGACCACGCGTTTGTTGCGCTTGGGCAGTTCCTTGCGCGCCGCCACATATTGTTCGTATTCATAAACGAGGCAGCAGCGCAGTCGCCCGCACATGCCGGTGATCTCGGTGGGCGTGAGCGAAATACCCTGCTCTTTTGCCATCTTGATCGAAATCGGGCTGAACTCGGTCAGGAATTTGGAGCAGCAGCGCGTTTCGAGTCCGCAGGCGCCCATACCGCCGAGGAGTTTCGCCACATCACGCGGGCCGATCTGCCGCAGCTCCACTTGTGGGCCGGGGAACTTCTTTTGCATGTCGCGCTTGAGGCTTTTGAGGTCCACTTTCTCCTCATTTTCCGTGTTAAACAGGAAGGCCAGGCGCGAGCCGTCGTAGTTGTATTCAGCGGCCACGATCTTGACCCCTTGCAGGCGCAGTTCAGCGGCGCGGGCGCGGCATTCGATCATGGCCGCGGTTTGTTTGGCCTGCCACGATTGCTTGAGCAACAGGTCGCGCGGCGAGGCGCGGCGGTCCACGCGCCGCCAGCCTTCGTCGGGCCGGGGCGGCGGCTGTGCCAGCACTGCGGCCACCTCGCCGAGGTTTTTTCCCCGCGAAGTGTCCACGATCACATGTTCGCCAACCTGCACATCACGCACGGCGGAGCCGTCGAAATGATAGATTTTGCCGATCTTCGAGAATCGGACACCGATAATTTGTGTTTGCATGGGCGCAATTATACCGTAAGGCGCAGGTCTGCAATTTCGATCCATGCGGGTTGGGCGTTCGCCAACACGCCGGCAGCGATCTTGCCTTCGGGGGTGAAAGCCGCGAATTGATTATCAATCCAGATGACGACCCCCAGCGGCGGATGCGGGCTTAGCGGCGTTTCCATCACGCGCGTGTGATCCACATCGTAGGTCACCCGCGTCGGACCCCACTCGAGGCGGTAGAGGCTCCACCCGGTTGGGTCGGCCTGCACGCGCTCCCCCTCCTCGCGGATGACTCGGCTCAACTGTCGGCGCGCTGCTCTGCGCGAAAAAGGCAGGAGCAGTCCAGCCAGGAACAAGCGCAAGTCGAAGGCCGGTGAACGAAAGGACTGTGCCAGAAAGCCGTTGCCGGGCTTGTCGCAAAAGGAAAGGTGGTTTTCGGGCGAGGCATGAAAGAACCAGGCTGCGTTCGGCAGCGCAGGCAGGCTGAATTTTCCGCCGCCCTGGCCGAGCGAGAATCCGTATGGGCTGTTCCAGAATCCAAAGCCCCATGTGCCGTGGATGGACGCGCTCGAGGCGCGGGCGCGCAACTCCAGCGTCACATGCGGGCGCGTGGGGTAGAGCCGCCGCGGCAGGCCGCTGTAATTGTCCAGTTGCGCCAGGCAGTAGGTCGAGTCGTCGCTGGCCGGGATCGCCAGCCGAAACCCATCCGGACCGGCGGTTACGCTGGCGCCGCGCGACCATCGAGAAGTGAGGAGCATGTGACGCGTTGTTCTGCTTTGGAAATCTTTGTCAGGGCTTGTTTGTTTTATTCGGGGCCAAACGCGGGCAACTCCAGCGTTGCCCCGCCGACCTCGACCATGTAATGCGGAGTCCACGCCACGCCAAAGAGATTGACGTAAATGTCCGTCTTCTTGGGGTTGAGTGTGATCTCGCGGATCTGGTTGACCACATTGCCCCAACGCGAATTGACATCCTGCTCCACGCGCGCGCGCTCGGCTTGCAGGTCAATCAATTGTTTTTTAAACTGGGCGATGGCGTCCAGCGATTCTTCCACGTCGTCCTTGGCTTGTTCGGTCATGCGGCGTTTGGTCAGCGAGGTGGAAACGCGCCGCGAACTGCGCGAGCCGCCCAGGAAACTGAATACATTTTCCGCGTGCGTGCCCATCTCCTCCATCTTACGCTGACTCAACTCCGATTCGTCCGAACGCAGTTCGCGTTCCTCGCGCGTCAGTTTATCCTCCAGCGTCGCGATCTGGCGGTCCACCTTGGCGGCAAGTTTTTTGATCTCCGCGTCGCGCGCTTCGCCGGCGGCGTCCGAGCAGGCTTTCATAAACTCCGCCGCCGAGACATCCGGTCCCCCATAGACTTTCAACGCGTCGTTGGCGCGCGCCTTCACGGACGATGAACGGTAGACCCAATCCACAAAATCCTTGTGCAGGGCGGCGACCAGTTTCGCATCGGTGAGAGTCGCGGCAAGCAGGTCGAAGCGGGCGCCCGGCGCGGGCGACGATTCTGCGCGGTCGAGATTCCCGCCGCTGTAGACAAAATCATCCCAACGCATCGAGCCGCGGCGTTCCGGGTTTGGCACCAGAGCGGCGCGCTGGATTTGCGCATCCACGCCATACTTGCGGTCGAAGAAACGCACCTGCGCAGAGGCGATCAATGCGGGCTTGTACAAAATGCCGGTCTGCTTTGCATCTTGCGCCATGGTTTTGTTCGCGGCGCGGAAGGCTTCGGTCAGTCCGTAGTTCATCGGCAGGAAATATTCCGCGACGGCGCTTGGGACAGAGGGGCGCGTCAGGCTTCCTCCGCTCGGGGTCGCTGTCCGCGGAGAGGGAGCGGACGGGCGGGCAGGCGCGGATGCCGCCGCAGCCGGAACCGGCTGGAAGTCCGCGAGGGAGGCGGATGCCTGAGGCGCGGGATGAGGCGTTGCAGGAGTCGCCGCTTTGCGAGCCACGCTCGCGTCCGCGCCGACGAGTTGATTCAACAAGGGGATCTGCGCGCGTGTCATCGGACCAGCCAGGTAGTTCATCGCCCAGCGCGTTTGGAATACGACCGGCGCTTTTTCGTGGACGTTGTGCATGACGAAGACGCGCTTGCCGAGCCCGGAAATTAATTTATCGAGCGTGCCGCGGTTGCTGGCGCCGGATGCGCTTTCGAGTCCGTCGAGCAGGCGCTGTTTATCCTGATCGGTTTGAAGTTTGCCGATGACCCATGTGCCGGTGTTGGACATGCCTTTGTAATCCACATCCACCGGGTTTTGGGTTGCGAGCAACATGCCCACGCCAAAGGCGCGCGCCTGTTTCAACATGCGCAGGAAAATGGTTTTCGAGGGCGGGTTGCCGAGCGGAGGCAGGTAGCCGAAAATTTCATCCATGTAGACCAGCGCGCGCAAAGTGGTGGAACCGGCTTGTGTGCGCATCCATGTTTCGACGGCGGAGAGCAGGAGGGTGACGAAGAACATGCGCTCCGAGTCGCTTAAGTGCGCGATGTAGAAAATGTTGTGGCGCGGGCGTCCGTCTTCCGCCCAGAGCAGTGATTTGATGTCGAGGTCCTGTCCCTCGCGCCAGACTTCGAAGCCGGGCGAGGCGAGGATGTTGTTGAGCATGATCGCCAGGTCCATGCGTTCTTTGGCGGGGAAGAAACTATCCAGCGGAAATGCGCCCAGTTTGTCGAAGGGCGGATTTTGGGCTTGCAGGATCAACTCGGTCAGGTCGAGGTCTTTGCTTTGCGACCAGGCGTTTTCAAAAATGTTGGAAAGCAAAATGTGTTCGCGCGAGCGCAGGGGGTCAATGTTGTCCATGCCGACCAAGCCGAGGATGGCGGTGACGGTGGAGGAGATTCTCTCGCGCAGAATCTCGCGGTTGCCCTCCCAGGGAATCGTCGGCGCGGCGAGCGAAGACAACACGCTGACCGGGATGCCCGCGTCGGAGCCCGGCGTGTAGACGGCGAACTCCGCCGCGTTTTTGAGCGCGATCATTCGTTCGCGGTCAATGCCCCAGTCGGCGAGTCCTTTCTTCCACATGTCGGCGGTTTCCTTTGCCGCGTCTTCGAGCGTCTTGCCCTCGCGGCGGACAACGTCGGCATCCAGCCAGGGTTGAAAATCCTGCGGCAGGAGATCGGGGAAATGCAACAGCAGATTCGTCAGGTCGCCTTTGGGGTCAATGATGATGGCGGGGATGTTTTGAAGCGCGGCTTCCTCCAACATGCCGGCGCACAAGCCGGTCTTGCCGGAGCCGGTCATGCCGGTGACGAGCGCGTGCGTGGTCAGGTCGGCGGGATCGTAGAGCAGGGGCTGGTCGGCGAGTTTGCCTTTGGCAACGTCGAAGATTCGTCCGAGGAAGAAATTACCTTTGGTGTCAAGCATGGATGCCTCCGTTAAATGTGACTGTATGATAACGGGTTTAACCGCATGTGAAAAGGATAAACCGGTTCCATCGTTTTCGATGAATTATTTTACTGATCTTACACAGCCTCAGTACTAGTCCGTCAAACCTAATTTAGTGATATAGTGTTTCCGGTGATGCAGTACAAACACCGGAGGCACAAGATGAGAAACTACAAAGTTCACCTTACGCAAGCAGAGCGCGTTGAACTCCAAA
>JABARH010000047.1 GCA_019187665.1 Anaerolineales bacterium | reverse complement strand
GTTTCCAAGTAAACGACTTTTCTCCCCCTTCTCTCTCCCATGCTTTTGGGAGAGAGAAGGGGGCCGGGGGGTTGAGTGAGGGCCAAGACCGCGCAGGCTACCTGACATGGTTTGCGTGCACACGTTTATAGTAGACATCTTGCATAAGTGCGCAAGAGAGCGCACAATACGCCCTTTCCCAGGCGACGTTCTCTAACGCCGATTGACGTATGCAGGAGGTCAATTCAATTCGCAATGCACGACAGTCGTACGTGAATAGTAGAGATTGCCGGGTATAAATGAAAAACAGCCTTGTGAGATTTGGCGTTCTCACAAGGCTGTTTACTTTGTCTAACCGATCACTGATTTACGTTCCCTCTTCCCACGAACCCAGATACTTGACCTGTTCCGCGGTGAGTGTGTCAATCTTCACCCCCATGGCTTGCAGTTTGAGGCGGGCGATCTCATTGTCAATATCGGCGGGGACGGAGTAAACCTTCTTCTCCAGTTTGTCGGCGTTCTTCGCCATGTACTCGGCGGCCAGCGCCTGATTGGCGAAGGACATGTCCATCACGGAGGCAGGATGCCCTTCGGCGGAGGCGAGGTTGATCAGGCGTCCTTCACCGAGGATATTGATCTTGCGTCCGTCTTTTGTCAGATACTGATCCACGAACGGGCGCACGAGGCTCGGGTCGCCGACGGACATGGCGCGCAGGGAGGGGATGTTGATCTCCACGTTGAAGTGACCGCTGTTGGCGACGATTGCGCCGTCTTTCATGGCCGCGAAGTGATGCTCGTCAATCACGTTGATATCGCCGGTCACGGTGCAGAAAATGTCGCCGATTTTGGCGGCGTCCATCATCGGCATGACCTGATAGCCGTCCATGACCGCTTCGAGCGCCTTCATCGGGTCCACTTCGGTGACGACGACCAGCGCGCCCATGCCGCGCGCGCGCGAGGCCAGGCCGCGCCCGCACCAGCCGTAGCCGGAGACGACGAAGACTTTGCCCGCCAGCAAAACATTTGTGGCGCGGATGATGCCATCCACAGTGGATTGACCGGTGCCGTAGCGGTTGTCGAAGAAGTGTTTGGTCTGCGCGTCGTTGACGGCGATGACCGGGAACTTCAACACGTTGTCGGCTTCCATCGCTTTAAGGCGGATCACGCCGGTGGTGGTCTCTTCGGTTCCGCCGATGACGCCCTTGAGCAATTCGGCGCGCTCCGAATCTTTCAGTCCGCGCGCCCATGCAGCGAGAGACGGTTCGAGATTGTCGAAGCGCCCCATTTCAATGAAGAACAGCGACGAGACCAGATCGGCGCCGTCGTCCATGGTCATGTGCGGCTTGTGTTCGAGCGCGGCGCGGATGTGCTTGAAATACGTGACCTTGTCCTCGCCTTTGATGGCGTAGGTGGGGATCTCGTACATGCTGACCAGCGCGGCGGCCACATCATCCTGCGTGGAAAGCGGGTTGGAGGCGGTCAGCACGAGGTCTGCGCCGCCTTCGTGCAGGGTGCGCGCCAGGTTGGCCGTCTCGGTGGTGACGTGCAGGCACGCGGACAGGCGCAAGCCCTTGAGCGGTTTCTCCTTGGCGAAGCGTTCGCGGATCTGACGCAGGACGGGCATCTCGCGTTCAGCCCAGTCAATGCGGCGTCTGCCGCCTTCGGCAAGGCTGAGGTCTTTGATATCGGAATTAGACATTGGAGTACTCCTTCTTGGTTCGGTAGTTGATATTCGGAATTCGATATTTGGAATTCGATATTCGATATTCGATATTCGATATTCGATATTCGATCATGCAACAAGTTGTCGAATATCTAGTATCGAGTATCGTCATTTACTTCAACAACACATCCAGTTTTCCCGCGTCATCGAAATGTTCGCGGAAGCGTTGGACGAATTCATTGCGGGTGTACGCGTGCGCCTGCGGGCCGCGCTGTTCGAGGCAGTAAACCGCCGCCAGCGAGCCAACCTCGCCGCACAGTTTCCAGTCGAGGGCATGGGCGTAGCCAGCCAGAAACCCGCCGCGAAACGCATCGCCCACGCCGGTCGGGTCCACGATCTCGCGCTCGGGGACGGTGGGGAGGACGATCTCCTCGCCGTTGGTGTAAAGGTTCGCGCCGTCTTTGCCGCGCGTGATCACAAGGACTTTCACATGCTGGAGCATTTGCTGGATGTTCCAGCCTGTTTTTTTGGAGATGAGTCCGTATTCGTAATCGTTGCAAAACAGGAAATACGCGCCTTCCATGTCGCGCGCCAGTTCCGCGCCTTCGAGACGAAGCACTTGCTGGCCGGGGTCGTAAAGATAGTTGATTCCCAATTCGCGGCATTCAGCCGGGAATTTCATCATGGCGTCGGGCGCGTTCGGCGAGACCACTACAAGGTCCGGTGTCGAGGCGAGGTCTTTAAGAGACTGTGTGGAGGCATGGCCCATCGCTCCGGGGTAGAACGAGGCGATTTGAGCGGAGTCCTGATCGGTTGTCGCAAAGAACGAGGCAGTGAAGAGTCCGGGGATGACCCGCATCAGCGAGGTGTCCACGCCGCGCGCGTCGAGCCAGGCGCGATAGTCCGCAAAATCCTCGCCAACGGTCGCCATGACGCGCGGCCGCAGGCCGAGCAGCGCCAGCGTATAGGCGATGTTGGGCGCCACGCCGCCGCGTTGCTTTGACATCGAATCGACCAGGAATGACAGGCTGATGGAGGCGAGCCTTTCGGGCAGGAACTGTTCTTTAAAGTGACCGGGGAAAGTCATCAAATAATCGTAGGCAACAGAGCCGGTGAGCAGGGTGTCCATGAAATCTCCACACATCAAAAGGCGCTCTCGCGTGAGAGCGCCGTTGTAAGCGGGCGAAAGTTTATCACGGAGGGGAGTGGTTGTAAAGTTTTTGCCGGGCCGATCCAAACTTAACACCGGCCTTATTGACGCCTCTCTGCTTTGACGTTATAAGCAGCGCATGAATTTTCCACGCCTCTGCCTGGCGCTCTGGCTTGCTTCATCCTTGCTGGCTTGTTCCGCTGTTCCCAATTTTCCCGCCATCCCCTTCGGCTCCACGTTTACGCCGACTCCGCCGCCCACCGCCACAGCGACTCTCGCGCCCACGCCCTCACCGACTCCGATTCCGATTCTGCGCGTGGAGGGCGGTGACCGCGCCCGCTTCAACGGCGACTACGCCCAAGCCCGGGCGGAGTATCAACTCGCTTACGACGCGACCAGCGATCCCGAGGTGCGAGCCGCCGCGTTGTGGGGCCTCGCGCGGACCGAGGTCGAGTCGAAGAATCCCGGCGGAGCGATCCAGCAGTTGAATCAACTGATTGGGGAATACCCAGACTCGGTCCACACCGCACAGGCGCAATTTTTGCTCGGCGAGATTTATATCGCGCAACAAAAATACTCCGAGGCGGCGGTCGCGTATCAAAATTATTTAACCCTGCGCCCCGGCGTGTTGGATGCGTACGCCTATGAATATTTGGGCGACGCGTTTTTTTACGGCGGAGATTATGTGGGCGCGCTGAACGCCTACAAGTCCGCGTCGCTTGCGCCGCGTCTCGACATGGGGATTCCATTGCAAGTGAAAATCGGGCAGACCTATGCCGCGCTCGGCGATTATTTCAACGCCATCGCATATTACGACGCCATCCTCCAGCAGACCAACAATGATTACATAAAAGCGCAGTTGGAATATCTGGCAGGCTCGGCGTATCTTGCGTTGGGACAGCCTGAGAATGCGCACCCGCGTTTTCAAATTGCGGTTGAAAATTATCCGCTTTCGATCTACGCCTACAACAGCCTCGTGGAATTGGTGAACGCGGGCGTCGAGGTCAGCGAACTGGATCGCGGACTGGTGGATTATTTCGCCGCCGAACAGGGCGCGACTGGCTACGATGTCGCCCTCGCCGCGTTCGACCGGTATCTCGCTTCCGGCCTCGATGCGGATGGGACGGCTCGTTTCTATCGCGCGCTCACGCTCGAAGCCCTCGGCAGGGAGGAGGAAGCGCTTGCCGGGTACAACATCTTCATCGGCGCGAACGCCTCCAATGTACATTGGACCGAAGCGTGGAGTCGCAAGGCCTCCATTCAATGGCAGGTGCTGGGAGATTACGTCGCCGCCTCGCAAACCCTGCGCGACTTTGCGGTGGTGGCGCCGACGGATTCTCTCGCCGACGATTATCTGATGGATGCGGCACGTTTGCTGGAGCGCGATAATCGTCTCGAAGAGGCCGCAACCGTTTGGGAGCAGGTTGTAGAACAATATCCCGGCGGCGATTGGGCCGCAGACGCGATCTTTCTGGCAGGCATCGCGCGTTATCGTATGGGTGATTATGCCAAGGCGCAATTCAATTTCGAGCGTGGCAAGACGGTTTCCATTGAAGCCAGTGACCAGGCACGGACGTTATTGTGGGTTGGCAAGGCGCAGGAGAAACAGGGACAAGATTCTGAGGCGCGTAAATCATGGGAGGAGGCCGCGCGTCTCGACCCGACCGGTTACTACAGCGAACGCGCATTGGACTTGCTCCTCGGCCGCGCTCCGTTTGCTCCGCCCTCGCTTGTGAATATGGACGTTGATCTCGAGTCCGAACGCGCCGAAGCGGCCGCATGGGTGCGCCTCACATTTGGTTTGCCCTCCGACACCGATCTCTCCGGTCCCGGCCCGCTGACGGTTGATCCGCGTTTCACGCGCGGCGCAGAACTATGGGAATTGGGTCTCTACGATGAAGCGCGTCTCGAATTTGAAAGCCTGCGCGGCACTGTGGACGCGAATCCCGCCGACAGTTTCCGCCTCGCGAACTACCTCATTGACATCGGCTTGTATCGCCCCGCTATTTTTGCGGCGCGTCAAGTCTTGACGCTGGCTGGACTCGACGATCAATCTGCATCGCTTCAGTCGCCACCGTATTTCAAACGCATCCGCTATGGGTTGTATTACCGCGACCTGATTGAATCCGCCGCGCAGGGAAATGGATTCGAGCCGCTCTTTCTCTTCAGCGTGGTACGGCAGGAGAGTCTCTTCGAGGGCTTCGTCCGTTCCACAGCGGGCGCGCGCGGGCTGATGCAGATCATCCCGTCCACCGGCGCGAGTGTCGCGGCGCAAATGGGCTGGCCATACCCGTACCAGGATGACCTGCTCTACCAGCCAAACGTTAGCATTGCATTGGGAACTCACTATCTCGCTTCCAACCGCGGCCTCTTTGATGGGAATCTGTATGCCGCGCTTGCGGCCTACAACGGCGGTCCCGGTAATGCGAGCGCGTGGCTCGCCCTCGCCCCCGATGACCCCGACCTGTATCTGGAAGTGATTCGATTCGCGGAGACGAGAAATTACATCCGAGGTATTTACGAGATTTACAATATCTATCTGGGGATATACAGCCCGGTTGTGCAGTGAGATGGTGTATAAGTGGACATGTAGACACGTAGACACGTAAACATGTAGACACGTAGACACGTAGACACGTAAACATGTAGACACGTAGACACGTAGACACGTAAACACGTAGACACGTAAACACGTAGACACGTAAACACGTAGACACGTAAACAAGTAGACACGTAGACACGTAGACACGTAAACACGTAGACACGTAAACACGTAGATAAGGCAACAAAAACAGGTAGATAGGTGAGAGCAAACTCACCTGTGTACCTGTGTACCTGTGTACTTTACTACTTCAAATGACCAACGATGCGTTTGTGCATTTCGTCGGCGTCCATGTCCACCACCGAGACGAGTTTGTCGCGGCCTGAGGCGCCCGCCACAATATCCACGCGCGATTTCGGAACGCCCAGAATGTCGGCGAGGAATTCGATCAACTCCTCGTTGGCTTGTCCGTCCACAGGGGCGGCTTTCAAATGCACTTTCACCGTCCCGTCGGCTTGAATCTCCACGATCTCGTTGCGGCTGGCGCGCGGCGTGATGCGAACCGCCATGGCCGCGCCTTTCTTTCCGTCATGCAGGTGATACGTTCGTTTGGACATAATGACCTCAAAATGCAAAAATAGAAATGACTCGGATTAACGCGGCTTGCAGGGCATAGATCATCAAAATCAAAACAATGTAACTGATGTCGAACATGCCGATCAGCGGCACCACACGGCGGATGGGCATGATCATCGGTTCGACAATTCGATCCACAAAGCGCCGCGCGGGATTGTAATAATCGAGAAAAATCGAAAAGATCCAATTTAAGACGATCAGGAGGATCAACACTGACGCGATCAGGTTGATGATCCAGATCAGGGTGGAAGCAATGGACAAATTAACCTCGCAACATTTCTGACAAGCGGAGCGGCTCGGGTCTCGACACCTGCACTGCGCCAAACGCAGTGCGGCACAAGTGTACGGCGGTGATGGTTGAGTAGCATACCGAAACCCGCCGCCTACCCGACCTTCGATCCTGGTTCAGGCTTTAGAAGGGCGCATCCCCACGATGGCGCTCCCCACGCGGACGAGGGTCGCGCCCTCCTCGACCGCCGCCTCGAAATCGGCGCTGGTGCCCATCGAAAGTTCGGACCAATCCGCATTTGGCAGGGACTTCGCCAGAAAATCGCGCAATTCGCGCAGTTTTTTGAAATAAGGCCGCGCCGGTTCCGGCGTCTCGAAGAACGGCGGCATGGTCATTAAACCACGCACCTTCAAGTTCGCTAATTTTAACACCATATCAATTTCAGGGAGAAGTTCCAGCCAGCGCGATTCCTCTTGCGCCGCCCAGCCAAATTTGCTTTCTTCGTCGCCCACATTAAACTCGAGCAGGACCGGCAATTGGACGCCTGCCTCGCCGGCAAACCGGTCCAGCCGTCGGGCGAGTTTGAGGCTGTCGAGCGAGTGCATCAACTGGAAATGGGCGGGGATCAAATCCGCCTTGCGGCTTTGCACATGACCGATCATGTGCCACTCCACGCCGGGCGCGGGAATGGACTTTATTTTTTCAACTGCTTCTTCGGGATAATTTTCCCCAAGAATTTTTACGCCCGCTTCGATGGCTGCTTCGATCACCGCGCGCGGCTGGGATTTGGTCACCACCACCAGCCGCGTCGAGCCGGGCGTGCGTCCCGCGCGGCGTTCGGCGTTGGCGATCCGTTGGAGCGTGCGTTCGTAGCGTTCGCGGATGGAGGAGGAGAGGGATGGCATGAATTAATTGTAACGCGAGATTGTCTCGCCCATGCTATTGTGCGTCAATTCTCAACGCGAATTTTGCGAATAGGCGAATGAGACGAATATTTTTAATTCTCTACCGTACATGAAAGATTTTTACCGCAAAGCACGCTAAGGTCGCCAAGTTAAAAGGTTTTCTTTGCGTTCTTTGCGGGCTTAGCGGTGTAAATGTACGGTAGAGAGATTTTTAATTCATTTGCGAAATTCGTTCATTCGTGTCATTCGCATTGAGGATTCAACTGAGCGTTGCGCTACAGCGACAGCAACACGCCGAACCGACCGGTCCTGCCTTTTTCGGCACGGTGCGAAAACCAATCCTCGAGATGACAGGCGGTGCAGACCTGCGCGATTTCCACACTGCACACTCCAGCCTCTTCGAGTTGCAGGCGGTTGGCGGACCACAGATCCAGATGAAATTTTGCACCGCGCGGCTCGAGTAGCGACTCGGCGCGCTTGCCGAAAGAGGCGCGCACATGTTCCGCGACATCTGTGCCGACCTCGTAATGGTCGGGTCCGATGGAGGGACCGATGGCGGCGCGCACATCGCGCGGATCTGTGCCATAGCGCGACTTCATCGCCGCGATGGATGCCGTTGCCACGCCTTTCACGGTTCCCATCCAGCCGGCGTGACTGATTCCGATCACGCCTTTTTTTGGGTCGTGAAAAAGAAGCGGCACACAATCGGCGAAGCGCATGAAGAGCGTCACGTTGGGATTGTTGGTGAAGAGCAGGTCGGCTTGCGGAGATTTGAGCGAGAGGTCGCGCGGCTGGTCGGCAAAGATCACATTCGTGCCGTGGACGAGCCAGACATCATGGAGGGAATCTCGCTCGCGGTTCAGCGCGGCGAATGAGCGGATGCGATTCTCGCGGACATGGTCAATGTCATCGCCCACGCTTCCGCCGACGTTGAGCGTGCTCCACGGCGCGGAGCTTACACCTCCGTGACGGGTGAAGACGCCGTGCGGCAGGTCTGCGAAGGTTTGGAAGGTGAGGTAACGGAGGTCGTTGTGGTGATGGAAAGTCATGGGATATTTTTATCGCGAAGACGCGACGTGAACGAAGGAGAATTAATTTCGCGAATATTCAGTAGATCACGAAAACCCTGTGTAGGTTGCGATCTCTATCGCAAACTTGGCGGTAGAGACCGCCAGATACGCGCTTTCGAGGAGCGCTGATTAAGATTTGGATCCCGCAAATTTTTTGAGGTAGAGTTGGCGCGTCTCTGCCATGGATTCTTCCATGTAGGGGATGGAGAACCAGGCGGTGCCGAAGCCGAAGAGCGCGCCGGTCAGGGCGCGCAGGAAGGGAGTCGATTCACGGTAGGGGACGAGCGAAGCTAGCCAAGCCAGGTTGAACTGGCTGAAGAGCTGGGAGAAACCGTCCAGTCCGATCGGCCCGATGGCGAGGATCAGCCAGAGGCTCCAATGCAGAGGCGGGATCTTTCGTCCGCTTGCGCCGAAGATCAGCGCGAAAAACATCAAGCCGAGGTAGATCGCCACGTCGCGTTCGCACAATGCGACTTTGTAGCCGGTCGTTTCGTCGCCGATAAAACGACGCGCTTCGAGTCGGCTAAAACTGCTGGGGTTGCTGAGGTCTTGCAGGCCGCTCACTTCGTCGAAGGTTTTTACGCCTTGCATGTTTGCCTCGGCGAGCGGATAGTAGGGCTGTTCGCCGAAGAGAAAGAAGGAGCGGAATCCGAATTGGTGGCAGAGCGGGCTGTAGATGACGTAGAGGGCGCGGGCGGGCGCTTCGGCTCCGGCTTTCATCAGCGCAGGCGCGAGGAAGGGCAAGCCGACGTAGACGAGCAGCATGAAGACGGTCAACGCCAGGTAGTGTTTCGACATCCAGAAAGAGACGCGGTCGGCGGTCGTGAATTGTTGACCGCGTCGGACGCGCTTTTCGTAGGCTTCGCCGCCGACGCGTTTCAATTGTCCGTGCCGGTCGGAGGCGGCGCCGAGCGTCATTTTAAGTTGTTCTTTGGTGATCGGCGCGACGAGGGTGTACGGTCCGATTTCCAAGACGGGAATTTTTTCCGAGTATGTTTTTTTTAGCGCCGGATCGGATTCGATATCCACTTCGGCAAGACGGTGGGGAATATCTTTGTGGATTTCGGCGAGATGCCCTTTGACCTCTTCGCAGAGTTTACATTCCTTGCGGGTGTACAACGTAACGATCAGCATGGTTTGTCCTGTTGGCGAATCGAAGACCGGCGTTGAAGAAGTCCGGTCGAAAATTTACAGCCCAAAGTCTATCCAGAAAAACTGACCCTGTTGGGCGATGATGGCGAAGGTGCCGGAGAAGAGCAGGATGCCGACCAGGATCAGGATCGCGCCCATGACGATCTCAACGATGCGCATGGCTTTTCCGTATTTGCGCAGGATGGCGGAGACCCAGCCGATGCCCAGCGCTGCAACGAGAAACGGAATCGCCAGCCCGGCGGAATATGCTGTGAGCATGCGCGTGCCCAGCCCGATGTCGCCGCCGTTGAGGGCAAGTGTGAGGATCGCGCCCAGTACCGGACCCACGCACGGCGACCATCCGGCGGAAAAGAATACGCCCAGCAGGGCGGAGGAGAGGTATCCCCATTTGCGGTCGGGGATGGATTGAACGCGCGTGTCGTATTCGAGGAAGGGGATGCGGAAGACGCCGATCATGTGCAAGCCGAAGATGATCACAACGAGTCCGCCGATCTTCGTCAGCCAGACGCGCAGATCGTAGAGCAGATGTCCCGCCGCAGAGACCGCCATGCCGAGAGTGATGAAGACCACGCTGAAGCCCAGCACGAAGGCGAGTCCGTGCGAGAAGGTGATCCAGCGGTTGTTCGGCGAGGCTTCTCCACCGGCGGCGCGCCCGCCGAGGTAGCCGATGTAGGCGGGAACGAGCGAAAAGACGCAGGGCGAGAGGAAGGAGGCGAGTCCTGCCAGGAACGCCAGCCCGTATGAGATGTTTGAAATATCCATGCTTTCCTTAAAATGAAAGTTCGCTTGTCAGGACGATCGTGCCGTGATCGGGAAGCGACATTCTGGCTTCGCTTTGCGCCAGCGACACATGCGGCGTCGTCCAGCGGAAGATCCATTTTGCGTCTTCGGGTCTTACATTGATACAGCCGTGCGACCACTTTTCGCCGAAGGCGTTATGCCAGAACGCGCCATGCACCGCCACGCCCTCGCCGCTGACGAACGTGCACCACGGGACGGCGGGCGTTGAATATCCGGCTTGCGAGTCCCCGGCAGTCATGTTCTTTGAAATGATCTTCCAGTGCGTGAGCAGGTTTCCAACCGGGGTGGCGAGTTCGCCGCCTCTCAGCCCGGTCACGGGATCAATGGAGATGCCGGTGGAGGTGCGGCAGAAAAAAACTTCGCGCTTGCCCTCGAAGCATGATAGTGTCTGATAATCCAGATTGACGGAGATGCTTTTTTCTTTTGAGTCAACCTCCGGGCTGATCGCCGCGACATCCTCTTCGGTGAGGATTTTGAACGCCGCTCCGTCCGCCCAGAAAAATTCGCCATACGCGCCGTAGCCATAGCCTTTTCCGTAGGCGTCCTCGTTCCAGCGATACTCAACGAAGTTGTTGTTCTGGCGGATCTGATCCATCCACACCACCTGCCCGTAATACAAACGCGGAGGAAAATTGTAGGCGATGTTGTCTTTGAGCCAGGGCGAGGCGATCACGCCATCGTGCGCGAGCTCCACGTATGGCACGGTCACTTCCGCCCAGAAGCCGGTCTGCCCGGCCGGCATTTGCGTGATGGGCGCGTTCGGAATGTTTTTCGTGGGCTGGAGCATCGAGCCATAGATGTAGCCTTCGGGCGTCTCAACATAGCGTTGGTTGGAAAGGCCGCCAGTGACCCGTCCCACCACCTCACGCCCCCAGACAAAGAGTTCATCTGGCTGCACTGGACGAAGAATATTATTCTGGAGCGAGTCGTTGGTCGGACTACTGCGCAGCGACACATCACGCGTCACCACGCGCCCGATGATCTCGCTGGCGGGAAATTGCGGCAGTCGCTTCGGGGCGGAGAGCGTGTCGAAGTTAAAACGCGCCAACGGACGGAACGCCAGCGCGCCGAGTCCGAGTGCGCCTAATTTGAGAACATCGCGTCGTGAAATTCGAGAGGACATTGTTTGCAAGGATAATCGTAAAGAAGATGCGCGTCAACAGATGCGTGAGAAAAGGTTAATCCTCGCCGCGAAAAAACGTTTCCAGCGCGCGCAGGCAATCCCTGCTGACCTTGTGACCGGCGTCCGATTCGCAATACGTCACGTTTGCGCCCGCCTGTTCCAGCAAAGCGACCGAGGCGCGCCCGCGCTCGATCGTCACGGTTGTGTCTTGCGCGCCGTGCGTGACGAAATAGGGTTTTCCCGCCAGCGTTTTTTTTGCGATCCATTCATCCATGCCAAACGGCACGAATCCCGCCAGGATGCCAACTTTGCGGACCCGCTGCGGATACAGGCAGGCGAGGACGTTGCACATGGCCGCGCCCTGGCTGAACCCGATCGCGTCGAACTGACTCGCTTCGATCCCCGCCTGAACCTGATACTCGTCCACCAGGCGGAGCAAACGCCCGGCGGAATCCTGAAAGTCTGCCAGGCTGGGCTTCCCAAAGGTCCCCTCGCGATAGGCGCGCCACGAATAACCTCCCTGCGGCGCGGCGTAGATTCCGCGCGGCGCGAGGAGCGCACACTCCGCCGGGAGATTGCGCGCGAAGACCCACATCGAGTTTTCGTCGCCGGTGAAGCCGTGGATCATCAACAGCAGGCGCGCCGGGGTTTGTGTGGCCTCGCGCATGCGTAGAGTCCAATCGTTAAATTGAATGAGCGATGTGTTATTTAGGGCGAGCACTTTTCAAAATCCGTTCGATTGCCCAGAAGAGCGCGAGGATGATCAGAACCACAGACAGGCCGCCGGTCAGGCAGGTAACTCCAAGCGCGGCGGCGCCAGAACCATAGAACCACCAGATCAGCCCGCCGCCAACGATGAACAAAAATAGAATCGCGCCGACGATCAAACGGCGGTCGGTTTGCTTGGCATAGTCGCGCAGGTCTCGTTTCACGTTGTCTCCGATACGATTACAAGCAAAATACTTACATCTACCGGGAGCAGGAATATGCCACGCGCAGGGCGTGTCATTTTGCTCCACGTCCTTTGCGCGCTCCCGTCAGCCTCTCATCAGGCGCGAAATTCTTGCAGGCAATGATACCGCGCGGCGCAGTTCCGGCAGCGCCTGTTCTACAGCCAGTTCTCCAAGTTTTGCCACAGCGCTCACGTCCACCTTGTCGAGCAGGTTAATGTGCTGCACTGCCGGGCGAATGACCACCTCCGGCTGGTCTGCTGCGAGACGCAGTTCGGTCATCTGGCGGTTAACGATCTCCGCCGCATAAACGAAGATGTCGAAGGCCTGGGCGTAGCTGAGATTGGAAAGATGCCGTGCAATCGGCGCGGGAACGTACGCCGGCAGGCTGATGCGCATATCGCGCGTCGGTTCGCCGATGGGCGAGGTGAGCGCCACCGCCACCACCGGCAGCCGCGGCGCAAGCGCGCGCGCCACCGAGACCGGCACCGGGTCGAGCGCGCCGCCATCCACCAGGTTCCACTGGTCAATGCGACGCGGAGGGAAAAGCCCCGGCACCGCGATGGTGGCGAGGATCGCGTCTTTGATGGAGCCTTCGGCAAGGATCACCTCGCGCGCCGCGTTCAAGTCTACGCCGGTCAATGCACAGGGGAGGCGCGTGTCGGCGAAGGTCCGTTTGCCAATGTGCTGATCCAGCCATTTGGCCGCGCCCGCCAGACCGAGGAGCGAAGCGCCGTCTCCGGGCAGGTGACCGTACAGCCGCGCCTGGTCCACTGTTTCGAAGAGCGCTTCGATTTCGTCCGGCGCGAATCCCAACGCGTAGAAGGCCGCCACCAATCCGCCAAAACTGGTGCCTGCGATGGCGCGCACGCGAAAACCCTCCTGCTCCAATTTTCGCAGCACGCCTATGTGCGCGTTGCCTTTCGATCCGCCGCCGCCGAGCGCAAGCGTGATATCCATTCGCCTCCTCCAAAATTTGGTTTGAGGCAACATTGTACACGGATTTATAATAGGCGCTCCAAACGTAGTGAGGAGAAACGCCTTGCCTGTCATTCTGCCTGAAACCAATTCTGCATTGGGCGCGCGCGGGACTGCGATCCCGGCGCGCCTGGCCTCACTCTTGATCGCCGCTGCCGTGATCGCCGCCGCGCTGATATTTCTCGCGCCCGCCCCGCGCGAATTTCCAATGGATGACGCCTACATCCATTTCGTTTATGCCAAAAACCTGGCGGACACCGGGCATCTTTATTTCAGCGTTTCCGATGAAGTGGGAGTCGCCTCCTCCAGCCTGCTGTGGGTCCTTTTGCTCGCGGGCGGATACAAGCTGGGCCTGTCCATGTTTTTGGTGTCGAAACTATTGGGCATTGCCTCGCTGATTGTGATCGGCACCGGCGTTTTCACGTTGTTGGATTCCATCTGGCCCCGCTGGCAATCGCTGACGGCCGCGCTGCTTCTTTCGCTCAGCGGGAACATGCTGTGGTTCTCGCTCAACGGCATGGAGACCTCCCTCTTCCTGGCCCTCGGCGTGACCGCCCTGCTGCTGTATCGCGCCGGGCGGCAGGCCTGGATGGGAGTGGTTCTCGGCTTGATGATTCTCACCCGCCCGGAAGGGATCATCCTCGCGGTCGTTCTCGGCGTTTTGGAACTCATCATCCAACGCCGCCTCACGCGCGACCTTGCGCTGGGCGCGGCCCTGGCCCTGCTGATCTGTGCCCCGTGGTTCCTCTATCTCGAATGGCGCACCGGCGACTTTCTTCCCACCAGCGCCAGCGGAAAACAATTCAGCGTTTTCGCCGCGTTCGATTACATGTTGGAGCGCTATCATTTGCCGGGCATCCTTCGCGTGTTTCCCGGCTTGGTTTATTGCATGGCCTGGGTGGTGTACCTGCTCGAGTTTGCCCTCGGCGGAATCTCCCTTCCGCCGCCAAAACTGAGCATAGGCGCCAGCGGAGGGCTGGCCGTGGACCTTTCCATTTGGGTGTTCCCGGTGAACATGCTGACCCTCTGGTTGATGCTTCAAGCCGGCCGGCGTTTCTTCGCGCGCGCCCGCTGGCGCGCATGGCTGTCGGCGCCCCATACGAGGATCTTTATCATTCTGTTTTTTTGGGCGGCGTTTCACAACCTCGTTTACATGTTCTTTTTACCCCTGCCCGGAACGGCCAGCCGCTATGGCGCGGTGAATTACATTCTCTTGTGGTGCGCCATTGTAGGCGGACTGGGCGCGCTGAACGGCAGGCCGCGTTTGCAACTCGCGGCAACGATCGCGGTCCTGTTCGTGGGGTTGTGCAATACAATCTACTGGAACCGGGTCTATGACGCCAACATCGAACACATGACCAACGTCCGCATTGCCGCGGCGGAGTATGTCCGCGAAGCGATGCCAGGCGATATGTGCGCGGCCTTCGACATCGGCGCACTGCGTTATTATGGCGGGCGCCCCATTGTGGAGATCGCGGGGTTGATCGAAACACAGGCGAGCCAGTGGGTCCAGGGCGGCAGGGTGGATGAATACCTTCTACAACACCACGTCACCTGCCTGATCCTGCCCGGCCGAGCCGGCTATTCCAGCGACGGAGCGTATGACCTTTCGGATATGTTGAAATTCGACGAGAGCGCCGTCTTCGACATGGAATTGGTGCAGGTTTTTGAAATTGACCGTGAACGCTGGCTGTTGGGATACCTGCCAACCGCGAATTATCAGGCATCGGTGGCAATCTATCGTCTGCACTACAAGTAATTAACTGATGTTACGCAGTTTGCCAGTGCCGTAACTTTCAAGGTGCCTTGCGGAACGCAAGATAAATCTTGCGGCACTGCGTAATGTGAGTAATTAAACCGCCAGTCTCGGAAGCAATTCATGCAAGCCGTTGACCAGCGCGTCGGCGTCTGCGCGCGTGTTGTATCCTTGAATCGAAACGCGGACAAAGAATCGGTCGCGCCAGAGCGTGATCGGCACCTCGATGTTGAATTGGTCGTAAAGCATTTGCTTGAGCCGCGCCGCGTCCACGCGGGGCAGGGGGGCGATTCCCATCTGGGCATAGAAATCCGAATCGAGGGGATAGGCGGGAGGCAGATCGGTTAATGCGCAGATGCGCTGGAGAGTCTCGCGCAGGAGGGCGTGACAGCTTTGGCGCACAGAATCCCAATCGTGGTCGAGCATGAAGCGAATGGCGGCGGGGACCGTCAGCGCGGAGGCTGGATCATGCGTCCCGGTCCATTGCAAAATATCAATGAAGCGCGAGCCTGTGGTTGTCTCTGCTGTGGCGCGCGCGCCCCAGCTGACGACAAAGGGTTCGATGCGCGCCTGGAGTTCGCGGCGGACGTGGAGGAAGCCCGCGCCCTTGGGAGCCATCATCCATTTGTGGCAATTGCCGAAGACGATATCGGCGTTCAGCGCGGCGAGGTCGAGCGGAATTTGCCCCGGCGAGTGCGCTGCGTCAATGACGGTGAGGATGCCCGCCGCGCGCGCGCGTTTGCAAATTTTCTCCACCGGGAGTCTCAGCGCCGTGACGGATGTGATGTGGCTGATGAAAATTATTTTTGTGCGCGGCGTGACGCCCTGCCAGAATGCCTCGACGATCTCTTCGTTTGTCTTGACCGGCAGGGAAATGGGCTGGCGAATATATTTTGCCCCGGCGCGTTCGCAAAGATATTCCCAGGCATAATTGCACGCGCCATATTCGTGATCGCTGGCGAGGACTTCGTCGCCGGGTTGAAGCGGAAACGAATGCGCGACGATGTTCACGCCGTGCGTGGCGTTGGGGATGTAAACCAGGTCCTCCGCATCCGCATGGATGAATTTTCCGAGGGCGGCGCGCGATTCTTTGAGGAGCGAGTCTATTTCGCGGTCGAGAAAGAGCACGGGCTGAAGTTCGAGGCGTTTTTGCCATTGCTGGTACTTCTCGAAGACGGCGCGCGGGGTTGCGCCGAAGGAACCGTGATTTAAAAAATGAACGGCGGGGTCGAGCAGGAATTCGTTGCGGAGAGGATTTGTCATGTGCGCCTGGAATGTGCCGGGTCCGTTATTTCTTTTCTCGAAGCGACTCGATCAACCCGCGCAAGCCAAGTTCGTAGGAGCGCGCGCCGAAGCCGGTCACTTTGCCTTTGCAGACCGCCGAGATCAGCGACGTGTGACGGAACTCCTCGCGGGCATAGATGTTGGAGAGATGCACTTCGATCACAGGAATCGCAATGGCGGAGATCGCATCCCGCAGGGCAACGGAGGTGTGAGTGTATCCGCCGGGGTTGAAGACCACACCGTCCGCCCAGGTGCGCGCTTCGTGCAAGGCGTCTATCAACGCGCCTTCGTGATTCGACTGACGGCAGACCACCTCCGCGCCCAGTTCGCCGCCGAGCGCGATCATTTTTTGATTGATGTCATCGAGCGTCAGCGAACCGTAGACCTCCGGTTCGCGCGTGCCGAGCAGGTTGAGATTGGGTCCGTGCAGGATGAGGATTTTCATTTCGCTTTATGTGCGGCGGGGAAAGATCCGCGCTCCTTTATGTTTTTAACGCGAATGGCGCGAGTTATTATTAAATGCGATATTTGATACTCGATGTTCGATACTCGATATTCGATACTCGATACTCGATACTCGATATTCGATACTCGATATTCGATACTCGATATTCGAGATTCGATACATTTGCGTTAAGCCGTTGAGATTATCACCTTCTCTAGTTCTGTCACATATTCCAACTCGACATGACCGATCTGCGTCGGCAGGGCGAAGCGAATGGATTGCGCGCTTTTCTTTTTGTCCACGCGCATGGCGCGCAGAATATCCTCACGCGAAAATTCGGGGGGAATTTCAGTCGGCAAACCGAGCGCGGAGAGGGTCGCGGCAATTTGATCCGCCAGCCCCGCTGAAGCCAGCCCGATGCGCTCCGCATAGCGTGTTTCAGCCACGAGCCCGATGGCTATTGCCTCGCCATGCATTAACTCGAATCTGCTGACCAACTCCACCGCGTGACCGACCGTGTGACCGGCGTTGAGCGCGGCGCGGAATCCGCGTTCGTAGGGATCGTCTTCGATGACCTGAATCTTCACCGCCATCGCGCGCTTGACGACGACCTCCAAATTTTGCCGCACCCAATCCATGCCGCGTTTGCACATTTCAAAAAGATTCGGGTCGGCGATCACGCCATGCTTCACAACCTCCGCCATCCCGGCGCGCAACTCGCGCTCGGGAAGAGTTGCCAGCGTTTGCGGGTCGGCGAGCACGAGTCGCGGCGCGTGGAATGAGCCGATCAAATTTTTTCCCTCGGGCAAATCGAAACCGGTCTTGCCTCCCAGCGCGGCATCTGCCATGGCAAGCAGTGTGGTCGGCAGGGCGATCCAATTCACGCCGCGCATGTACGTGGATGCGGCGAACCCGGCCAGGTCGCTGACCACGCCTCCGCCCAGCGCGATCACCGTCGTTTTGCGGTCCAGTCCTGCCTCGAGAAAACGATGCCAGAGTTGATTCACCGTTTCCAGATTTTTATGCGCTTCACCGGCGGGGAGGATCACTAGCGGCGTGTTGAACCCGGCTTGCGTCAACGAATTGACCACGCTCCCGGCATGATGAGGCGCCACATTCTCATCCGTGACAATGATCGGGTTTTGCAAATCGAGCGCACGGAACAAATTTGCAATTTGTTCTACGGTTTCCACGCGCACCTCGTACGCGCTCATCGCCGAAAGATGAAAACGCCCCAGCAAAATCTGCGCGTCGCGCGCGTTCTGCTCGGCCGATTTTTCATCCACGCAAAGTTGCAATGGAAATGAAGCGTAATGCGCCCCGCGCTGTGCAAGCAACGCCGACAGTTTTTTTTCCGCGTCGCCCGCCAGCAACGGACGTTTCTCCGGGGCGCGCTTCACGCGCTCCAGCAGTGTCTCGAATTTCGCGGTGAGCAGAACCACGCTCCCGTTCGACTCAGCCGTGCGGCGATTGCTCTCGCGCAACAACGCGCCGCCTCCCAGCGCGATGACCGCATCGGACCAACCCATCAATGTGGATAGAGTCTCCGCTTCCAACTCGCGGAAAGCGGCTTCGCCCTTGCGATCCATGATCTCAGGGATGGAGAGTCCCGCCTTCGTTTCGATCAGGCGGTCCAGGTCCACGAAGGCCAGGTTAAGATTTGCCGCGAGGATTTTTCCGACAGTGGATTTGCCGGTGCCAGGCGGACCGTAGAGGAAGAGGTGAGGCATGAGATGGGTGACGAGTGATGCGTGATTGAGTGAGTTAATCCCAGAAAATGTGAGGAGTGTTGTCCATCGGTAAATCGTCGAGGGAGGTTTTGCGAAGCGAGGCGAAGCGCGGTTTCATTTCGTTGATGGAGTCGCCGCCGATTTTTTGAATCAACGCATCCGCCAGAACGAAGGCGGTCATCGCTTCGAGGATCGGGACGGCGCGCGGCACCGGGCAGAAATCGGAGCGCTCGTAGCGGGTGGGCGATTCGGTCTGCGAGGCCAGGTCCACTGTCGGCTGGGGCAGAAGCGTGGTGGCGATCGGTTTCATCGCGGCGCGCAGCAGGATCGGTTGTCCGTTGGAGATGCCGCCTTCGATTCCCCCGGCGCGATTCGAGGCGCGGATCAAATTCGGAGGGTCGAGTCGAATCGGGTCGTGCGCTTCGGCGCCGGGGCGTTTGGCGTTTTCAAACGCGTCGCCGATCTCAACGCCTTTCATCGCCTGCACGGACATGACTGCCATGGCGAGTTGCGCGTCGAGGCGGCGGTTCCACTGGACGTGACTGCCGAGTCCGGGCGGGACATGGAGCGCGACGATCTCGAGGATTCCGCCGAGGGTGTTTTTTCCGTGAATGGTTTGTTCGATGGCATCGCGCATTTCCTGCGCGGCTGATTCGATCGGACAGCGCACGTCCGATTCTTCGGCGCGGGTAAAGCGTTCTGCAAAGGGCATCTCGCCAAAGTCTGCGGTGACCTCGCCGATGGATGCGACGTATCCGCCGACGGTGATTCCAAATTGGGCGAGGAATTGTTTGCAGACCGCGCCGACTGCGACGCGCATGGCGGTCTCGCGGGCGGAGGCGCGCTCGAGGGCGGGGCGCAGGTCGCGGTAGCCATATTTGACCGCGCCGGTCAGGTCGGCGTGACCGGGGCGGGGCGAGGTCATCGGCTCGACTTGTTTGCCTTTCCATTTGGCGTGATCTTCGTTTTGCACGAGCAAAGCAATCGGCGCGCCGGTGGTTTGTCCCTCCATTACTCCGCCGAGAATTTGCACGGTATCGTGTTCGATCTTCATGCGTCCGCCGGAGCCGTAGCCTTTTTGTCGGCGCGCCAGTTCATGGTCAATGACCGAGGCGGGCAGGGACAGACCGGCCGGCACCCCGTCGAGGATGGCGGTCAGCGAGGGTCCGTGCGATTCTCCGGCGCTCAGGAAACGAAGCATCGGCGCAATTATACACGCCGATACGAATCAAAAATCCCCGCCGTAGATGGCGGGGATTCGCATGTTGAGTCGGTTGAATCTTACTGTTTCGTAAAATCGAAGGTGGCGCCGGTGTCCGGCACGGCATTGGTGTCGTTCGTGAAATGGATGCCGGTCATGTGTCCGGCGCTGTTGATATGCGCGTACCACCAATCGCCGGAGATGGTCAGGTAGCACTTTGTGCCGCCGATGCTTTCGTTTTGCGTCCAGCGCAGCCAGGTGCCGCTTTTGTCGCCGCTGGCAAAGTCGGGGTGATATGCCCAGCGATTTTGTTCCGGTGCGGCGTTGATGTCGGTAAAGATGTCGCCGTCCACCGCCTCGGTGATTCTGCATTGGGTGAAGGTCCAAGCCATGATGCCCTCAAATTTATCCCCGTTCACTTTTTGAATGACGAACGTGACCGGGTTGAGCGAACCGAACCAGCGGAACCTGCCGAACCACGAGGTGTCTACGAGGTTAACCGCGGGCTTCGCCTCCAGGGTGGGTGAAGCGGCAACCACCGCCTCGGTCTGTGTCGCTTGCTCCACTGCGCCGCTGGTCGGATAGGGCGTGTAGGTCGGCAGGGGGGTGTAGGTCGGCTGTTCCAGGACCGGCGGCTGGGTCGCTTGCGGAGCGGAGCCGACAGAACAGGCCAGGATAAAAACCATGGCCAGTGACAAAATGACGATGCGGTTTTTATTCATTCCATTCTCCTTTTGAGGTGGCAACGTTATAATGGATTATACAGCCTTTAGCCGCGACATTCAATCGCTTGCCAATCTTTTGCTATGGCTTTCTCAAAGTCGGAGATTCATCAACGCGAGTTACGCCAATCAGCGAATAACGCGAATAAACCCAAGAAAATTCGCGAAATTCGCCTATTCGTGGCATTCGCGTTCCAAACCCGCCGGTTTGTCAAGCGACTTTGAAAAGACCATAAATCTTTTGCGGGTGACAATGCTATTCGATATTACCGGGTTCATCGTTCTTTGCGCCATGGCGATCTCGATGTGGATGGCTCTCTACCTGCTTGCGCGGGGGTTTCCAAATGCAATCACGATACGAGCCTCCATTGTGTTGCTTTCGCTCTCCGCTTTCTTTTTTCTAACCTTTAACCACATTTTCCAGCCCGCCACTACCGACGCCGCCAGCCGGGCGATTTTGCTGATCGTCGCCATGGCGGCATGGTTTAGTTTAACATTTCAATTCCTGCCGGCGATCCAGCGCGCCCGATTGCGCTGGGTGGAACGCGGCACCTATCTATTTGCGATTCTGGCGGCGGCTTTTCTCATTACAGGCGAGCCTTTCGTTGATGCAGAGGAAAACTTCCTGCATATTGTTCGGATGCGGCCGGGAATCCCTGCCATGCTTGAGGCTGGTTACCAGGTTGCCGTTTCCATTGCGATCTTATACAACCTTGGCGTGATACTGAGAAACAGGAAGGCAAAAGAGGGAAATTATTTCCTCTTCGCATCCGTGTGCGCCATCTGCTCTGTCCTTTACTCTGGCGTGGCGATCATTGGCGGGTTTGCCCAGTACCGTTTTGTTTCGGACCTCTTCATCCTGATCGGAATTGTCCTGCTCGGATGGTCCGTTGCCCGGCTGCAAAGCCTGGTCCAGCGCCGCTCAACGCTTCAAGACTTCCCCGTTACGGGTCTGACCATGCTGGGCTTGGTGCTCGGCTATGTCTTTGTGGGGCGCAAGATCCTGGGTTTGCCGCCCTCCCTGACTGCCTCCGTGATCGTGTTTTCCATCTTGACGCATTCGGTCTACGACTTGTCGCGTGAAATTTTGGAACGATTGCGAATCCGCGCAGATGGCAGGCTAAGAAAGCAATTGCATCGCCTGGAGCATAACTTATCAGGCGAAGATGAATTGCGTTCCCATCTTCAAGCCGGCTTGAATCTTCTTGTTCAAACGCTTAAGGCGTCGGGCGGATTTGTCGCCTTAGAGAGTGTTTCTTAAGTAGTCGGGTAAGATTGGAGAATGACCAAATTCAACCAAACCTACCCGACCGACCTCAAGTATACCGAATGGCAACTGATTGCGGACTTTTTTCCGGCCAAGCAG
>JABARH010000020.1:15996-22840 GCA_019187665.1 Anaerolineales bacterium | reverse complement strand
TTACGCTGGCAACCACTTGTCACGTGGCCTCGATCTTGCCAGTTTGATGGCGTAAGCGCATTCATTTTCCCGTTAGTCCGGGAAATGTGCCTCTACTCCTTTTTTTACCAAATCTGGAACAGTCACAATTAGGAAACAGCCTTGCCGAACGCGGAGGAGAGGGGAAGAGCGCGAACAACAATCTTGTTGTCCAATCGTAGCAAAAACGGACAGCGGTCTAGAGTAAAATTGCGGCCATTCCTTCTCCTGCATGTAGTCTTTCGCAAATAATTCATCGAAACTTAATCCAGCGGTGATATTCTTGCCCGTAATCTGTCAAAGGAGTTTCCAGTGAACAAGGCTTTAAAAATTGGTTTGGGTGTGTTTGTCGGTTTGATCCTGCTCGCAGGGGCGTTCTCCGGCGGTTTCCTGACGGGACATTTCGTCGGCTTGCCGGGCGGGGCGCCACAGATCCCGGTGACAGCCAGCACGCCGGAATCGAATCAGCAGAACGCGACTCCCGCCGAGTTGCAAACGCTCTTCCAACCCTTCTGGGAGGCGTGGAATCTCGTCCACGAGCAATATGTGGATCAGCCGGTGGACGACGTGGCGCTCATACGCGGCGCGATTAACGGAATGTTGGAGTCGCTGGGCGACCCGCACACCGCCTACATGAACCCGGACGAGTTCGAACAACTAAACTCATCGCTGGCGGGCGAATATGAAGGTATCGGCGCGTACGTGGACACCTCCACCGAATACTTGACCGTCATCAGCCCCATTCCCAGTTCGCCGGCTGAGGCGGCCGGGCTGCGGAGCGGCGACGCGATCATTGCGATTGATGGCAGGGACATGACCGGAGTGGACCCTGAACTGGCGCGCAAGCAGGTGCTGGGTCCCGCGGGCAGCGTAGTGACGCTGAAGATCAAACGCGGCGACGCGCCGCCGTTCGAGGTCAAGATCACGCGCGCAAAAATCGTCATTAAAAGCGCGGACGGCAAAATGCTCGAAAACAACATCGCCTACGTGCAAATCAACACCTTCGGCGACAAAACCAGCATCGAACTTAAAGCAGCGCTTGAGACCCTGATGGCGCAGAATCCCAAAGGCTTGATCGTGGATTTACGCAACAACGGCGGCGGTTATTTGCAAAGTGCGATCGAGGTCGCTTCGCAGTTTGTTCCCGAAGGCCAGGTCGTGATGTATGAGCAGTTCGGCAATGGCCAGCGCGACACCTATAACGCGCTCGGTGACGGACTGGCGACGGATATTCCGATGGTGGTGTTGATTAATGAAGGCAGCGCATCCGCTTCGGAGATTGTGGCGGGCGCGTTGCAGGACTTGGGCCGCGCGAAACTGATCGGCGTTGTGTCATACGGAAAGGGTTCGGTTCAACTTCCGACCGTCCTGTCCAACGATCAAGGCGCGGTGCGCATCACGATTGCCAAATGGCTTACGCCCAATGAACGCTTGATTCACGGCATTGGTTTGACGCCGGACGTGTTCGTGGCGATGAGCGAAGACGACTACAATAACAAACGCGACCCGCAACTGGACGTCGCCATCGAGACCTTGCTGGCGATTCTGAACGGTTTCCCGATCCCCACTTCGATGCCGACGCCCGTCCCAACCCCGTAAACACCCTGCCCACTCGTTTCCAATTGTGAGGTGAACCATGGTTTTCGACCCAACCTATCTGCTCTGTGTTGCCCTGCCCACCCTCCTTTTAATGGGAGCCGCCTCGTGGTACGTCAAATCTGCCTATAACAAATGGAGTCAGGTGCGCAACACCAGCGGCTTGACCGGCGCGCAAGCCGCGCAACAATTGATCTCGCGTTCGGTTTACTCCGGCGTGGAAGGCGCAAATGGTTTGCGCGATGTGCGCGTGATGGGCATCGGCGGAAATCTCTCCGACCATTATGACCCACGCGATAAGGTTCTGCGTCTCTCGCCTGGCGTAGCCAATGCTCCCTCGGTGGCAGCGGTGGCGATCGCCGCGCATGAACTTGGCCATGCCATGCAGGACGCGGAAGGGTACTTCCCGATGCGGCTGCGCGGCGCGCTCGTCCCGGCCGTCAACATCGGTTCCACCCTCGGTTGGATCTTGATCGTCGCCGGACTGTTCCTCAACTGGACCGGCCTGGCCTGGGCCGGCGTGATCGCATTTGCGACGGGCGCGCTCTTTGCCCTCGCCACCCTGCCGGTGGAATTGAACGCCTCCGCGCGCGCCAAGCGCATCCTGGCCGAAAGCGGCATTATCCGCACGGAGGAAGAGACCCGCGGCGTGAACAACGTGCTGAACGCAGCCGCCCTGACCTACGTGGCGGGTCTGGTCACCGCCGTGATGCAGCTGCTCTACTACGTCATGCTTGTCAGCGGGCTGGGACGGCGCCGCGATTAACGGATCTCGCAGCCAATGAGATCCGAGAGTGGCGCCAGATGTGCGCCCTCCGACGCGCTGCTTCAACAGCCCCGCCTGCCTTTGATGGGCCGGGTTTCTTCAGGAACCCCGGCCTATTTAGGATGGATATAATCCCACCCAATGAAAAAATACATTGTCGTTTTGATTCTCTTCCTGGGCGTGGCTGTGGTGGCGCTGAGTTTTGGAGAATTGGAATCCATCATCGCTGTGCTGCAACATGCGCAGGTGGGTTACCTGTTTGCCGCGCTCGCTCTGCACGGACTCTGGTTATGGAATGTGGGGGCAACGTATCAGACCCTCTATCATCTGCTTGGCATCGAGGAAGACCTGCCGCGCCTTACCCTTGTGGCCGCGGCCACCAATCTGATCAACATCGTCGCGCCGACCGGCGGCGTGGGAGGCATCGCCTTGTTCGCGGCGGAGGCGCGCGAGCGCGGTTATCCCACCGGCAAAGCCACACTGGCGGGCGCGCTATTTCTATTCGTGGATCAGGTCGCGTTCCTCTTCGTTCTCGCCCTCGGCTGGATCGTTCTGATCCGTCGCAACGATCTGAATGTGGGCGAGATCTCCGCCTCGCTGCTCCTGTTAACGTTCGCCTGTATCTTCGGTTTTTTTCTTTTCCTCGGCTACCGCTCCGCCGCCGCGCTCGGCAACGCGCTGGCGCGCATCGCTCACGCCGTTAACCGCGTTTTGCGCGTCTTTTTGCATCGCGACTACCTGAGCGAGGAACGCGCCCACACCTTTGCCGCCGAGATCGCGGATGGCCTCGCCGACCTGCCCGGACATTCGACACGCAACCTGCTGCGGCCCCTGGCGCATGCCCTGATCAACAAAGCGCTGCTGATCGGAATTCTGCTGTGCGCGTTCCTCTCCTTCGATGTGGATTTCTCCGCAGGCACGATCATCGCCGGATGGGCGATCGGGTACTTGTTCCTTGTCGTTTCGCCCACCCCGAACGGGATCGGCGTGGTGGAGGGACTCATGCCGCTCACGCTGACCAGCCTGCGGGTCCCGTATGAAGCGGCGGTGGTCATCACGCTTGCCTATCGCGCTGTCACATTTTGGTGGATGATGGCTGTCGGCGCGTGGGCCTTTCGTCGCCTGCATTTTTCGAACGCGTGACTTCAGCGCGGCGCGAGACGATACACGCCGCCGTCGGCGCCTTCGTAGAGGGGGATGAGTTGAAACGCCCGGTTGATTTCTGCGCGTGTATAGAGGTGGGAATAGGCATCTGGCTCGATCCAGATCAGGTAGGCCTGCGCGCCGGGCGGAATGAGATCTGCTGGCATGGGGAGCTGCACATCGGAAAACGGTCCCGCAAATTTTCGGGGCGAAGCGAGGATATCCTCCCACGTGTGAAACGCCACGCCGGCCGGGGAATTGGCATACACAATAAAATCGCCCTGCGGCGGGTGTTCCTTCCAATAGCGCAACGCGGAATTTTCGTGCCACGCGCTTGTATTGAACAGGTTGCCCGCGGCCACCCCCCTGGCTTGCGCCTGCGTTATGGCGCGATACGCGAAGAACAGCAGCGGCAGAGAGATCAGCGCCACGGCCGCGCCTCCCAACACGAGACGCGTGTTTGCGCCGCGCCTCGTTCCCGTCATGAATGTTTCAATGCACAGGAGCAGGAACACGATCATGGGAATGTACAGCGGCAGGAGGAAGCGGTCGGATAATTTGTTGAAATAAGCCAGCCGCGCCACAACGAACAGGGTGGCCGCGTACAGGAATCCGTAACCGAGCAGGGCCATGGAATATTCGTTCATGCGCCGCGCGTCTCGCGGGCGGCGCGTAAAGAAGGAGACCGCGAGCGCAAACGCCAGCCAGAAAAGAAGTATCCAAAAAAATTGGGCGGGTTTTGAATCGGGAACAGGCATCCACCAGCCGAGGATCGAAAGCGTGAATGTGCGCACATTTTCAACGAGCGAGATCGGCGGCCGCCCCTGCCCGCGTTCGTTGAAGACCGCGAGGTACCAAAGCGCCGACGGCAGGGCCGCGAGCCCCATCCACAGGCCGCGCGCCAGCCTGCGCCACAGACTGCCGCCCGGTTTCCAGACCAGAATCAACGCGCCCATGATGAGCAGGGTCAGGCCGGTGTAGCGGGTCAGCGTTCCCAGCGCGGCAAAGAGGAGCATGCCCGCCAGCGAAGATGTGCCCGGTGCGCGCATGTAATCTCCCGCCTGCCAGACGAACAGCAGGACGAATAACAGATGCAGGTAATCTGAGCCAGCGGATTGAAAGGCAAAGATCATCACCGTTCCGCTTTGAGCCAGCAGCGCTGCGCTCAGCGCCAGCCAGAAGCGCTGCGGAAAAATTCGCAAACACAAAATGGAAATGCAGAGCGAGAGAAGCAGCCATGTCCACCATTGCAGCGCCTGCGCCGCGGCCAGCATGTCCCAGCCGCTCAGCGCGTGGATGCCCGCCAGCGCGGCCGGATAGAGCGGCGGCCACTGCGCGTATGGCGCGCCGCCGAACAGGGTCAGGCCGCGACCGTCCGCGAGGTTTAAGCCCGCGAACATGTAATGCGCCGCGTCGGTCGAGACCCCCAATCCGTATTTTGATATACTCTGCCCAAGCGCGAATCCCCATGCCAGATGCAGGCTGATCCATACGCCTGATTTACGCGCAGTCAGAGACGCCAAAGCCGGGTTCATTCCCTCATTGTAGCAACGTTTCTTAAATTGTGGCTGGGTTCGCCAAAGGAACCGGACGATGGACAAACGATTCGAAGAATTGCTCCTGCAATACGCGCACGATGATCATCCTGAGCATCGAAGAGAAATCGAAACGACTCTCTGGCGGGATTTCGGCGTCGTCAAAACTGTGCTGGTGATGGACCTCTCCGGCTTCTCCCTGCTCACGCAAAAATACGGCGTGGTGCATTACCTCTCGATGGTGCGGCGCATGCAGATCATCGCCCAGCCCATCATCGAACAGCACGGCGGACAGATCGTGAAGTTTGAAGCCGATAATTGTTTCGCCATGTTCGACGCGCCCGAAGCCGCCGTGCGCGCCGCCATCTCCATCAACCGCGCCTTCGATGAAATTAATTTTTACACACAGGAACCGTTCGACATCCGCGTCGCCACCGGCATGGATCACGGCGATGTCCTGCTTATCGGCGGACCGGATTATTTTGGCGAGACGGTCAACACCGCCAGTAAACTCGGCGAAGACGAAGCCCGCCCCGGCGAGATCCTGATCACCGAGCGCGCCTTTGCACTGCTCCCGCCCGGCGCGCAAACCCGTGTCGAACACGTTCAACTCGACGTCTCCGGCGTGAGCATCCCCGCCGCCTCGATTCGATATTAAACGCGGCGCGAAATATTATTTCGCCCAGCCTTCATGACCCTCACCTCGCTCCTCTCGCGCTGGAAAACGGATTCCGCCACCGCGCCGCACCTCGCCGCCTGGCAGACTCTGCCCGCGCGCCCCGCCCACCTCGCGCCTTTGCCGCCTCTGCCGGACCCCTTGCCGGGACTCCTCGCCCAACGCGGAATCCACGCCCTCTACTCGCATCAAGCCGCCGCCTTCGAGTCGGTCCGCCGCGGAGAAAATATTGTGCTTGCCACAAGCACCGCCTCCGGTAAAACGCTCGCCTACAATTTGCCCATCCTCGCCTCGCTGATCGAAGAGCCGCAGGCGCGCGCTTTGTATTTCTTTCCTACTAAAGCACTGACGCAAGATCAGTTATCAGTCATCAGTGAACAGTTATCAGCGATGAAGGGACTGATGACTGATGACTGGTCACTGATCACTGGTATTTACGACGGGGATACTCCACAGACTCACCGTCAACAGATTCGCAAAAGCGCGCGCATCCTGCTGACGAATCCCGACATGCTCCATACGGGAATCCTGCCTCACCACACCAACTGGGACGCGTTCTTTCGTCATCTCCGTTTTATCGTCATTGACGAACTGCACACCTATCGCGGCGTCTTCGGTTCGCACGTCGCCAATGTGATTCGCCGACTCAAGCGCGTGGCCGCCTTTCACGGCGCGCATCCGCAATTCATTCTCACCTCCGCGACGATCGGCAACCCCAAAGAACTCGCCGAGCGATTGATCGAAGAACCGGTCACGTTGATTGACCGCGACGGCTCCTCGCGCGGCGAGCGTCACTTCCTTGTCTTCAACCCGCCCATTGTGGACGAATCCATCGGCTTGCGAAAATCCTCCTTCGAAGAATCTGTTCGTCTGGCAGGCGACCTGCTCGATAACAAGATTCAAGGCGTCATGTTTGCGCGCACGCGGCGGAGTGTGGAAATTTTGCTGATGAGATTGCGGGGCGGCGCTCAAAGCTCGATGCACGATACTCGGAGTTCGATATTCGATACTCGGAGTTCGATATTCGATACTCGGAGTTCGATATTCGATACTCGGAGTTCGATATTCGATACTCGGAGTTCGATATTCGATACTCGGAGTTCGATATTC
>JABARH010000020.1:0-15986 GCA_019187665.1 Anaerolineales bacterium | reverse complement strand
CGATACTCGGAGTTCGATATTCGATACTCGGAGTTCGATATTCGATACTCGGAGTTCGATATTCGATACTCGGAGTTCGATATTCGATACTCGGAGTTCGATATTCGATACTCGGAGTTCGATATTCGATACTCGGAGTTCGATATTCGATACTCGATATTCGAATATCGAATTATCGAATATCGCATTATCGAATATCGCATCATCGAATATCGCATCATCGAATATCGCATCATCGAATATCGATTCCCCGCATACCGCATCTTCCATCCGAGGCTATCGCTCCGGCTACCTCCCATCCCAGCGGCGCGAGATCGAGAAGGGATTGCGCGATGGAAGCGTCCGCCTGGTGGTCGCCACGAACGCGCTCGAGTTGGGCATAGACATCGGCGGGCTGGGCGCGGCGATCCTTGTGGGCTACGCGGGCAGTATCGCCTCCACCTGGCAGCAGGCTGGACGCGCCGGGCGGGGCGATGATCCGGCGGTGGCGGTGTTGGTCGCTTCGCCGAATCCGCTCGACCAATTCCTCGCGCATCACCCCGAATATTTTTTCGGTCAATCGCCCGAGCGTGCCTTGATCAACCCGAATCATCTTTTGATTCTGCTCGAACATTTGCGTTGCGCATTGTTCGAACTGCCGTTCAAAGACGGCGAAGGCTTCGGCGGACTTTCCGCTGAAACGATTCAAGACTATCTCGATGTGCTGGTTGCGAATCACGAAGCGCACGCCTCCGCCGAAAAAACTTTCTGGATGGCGGATGCTTATCCCGCCGCGAACATTTCCCTGCGTTCTGCCTCGCCCGCAAATGTCATTCTCCATGCGGAGGGCGATGAAGGTTCGCGAACAATAGGAGAAGTTGATTTAGCCAGCGCGGTCTGGATGGTTCATCCGCGCGCGGTCTATCTGCACGAGGGTCAACAATATTTTGTGCAAGACCTCGACCTCACGCGCAACACGGCCGCGCTGATTTCCGCCAGGCTCGATTACTACACCGAACCCCTGCGCGAAACCACGATCCAAATCCTCTCCACCGCTGAAACATCACCTGACACCCCACACCTGACACCTGACACCCCACACCTGACACCTGACACCCCACACCTGACACCTGACACCCCACACCTGACACCTGACACCCAACTGACGCCCGTCGCCAAATCCTGGGGCGAACTGCAAGTGACCACGCAGGTGACCGGTTTCCGCAAACGAAGTTGGATCGGCAACGAGAATCTCGGCGAGGAGGCGCTCGACCTGCCCGCCTCCGATTTCCAAACGACCGGCTACTGGCTCTCACTCGCAGAGGCGACCGTGACGCGCCTGCGCGAGGCGGGCAACTGGAGCAACGACCCGAACGATTACGGTCCCGATTGGGCGAGCATCCGCGAGCGTGTCCGCGCGCGGGATGGATTCAGATGTCAAATGTGCGGGCTTCCCGAAAATGAAAGACAGCACGATGTGCATCACAAGATTCCGTTTCGACAATTTGCGTCTCACATGGAAGCCAACCGCCTCGATAACTTGATCACGCTCTGTCCCTCGTGCCATCGCAAAGCCGAACAAAACGTCCGTATGCGAAGCGGGCTGGCGGGACTCGGCTACGTCTTGAGTCAACTCGCGCCGCTTTTTCTGATGTGCGACCCCGGCGACCTCGGTCTGCACGTGGACGCGCCCGGCTCCGTCTTTGGCGAACCGTCGGTCGTGTTGTATGACGAAGTCCCGGCGGGCATCGGTTTCAGCCAGAAATTATTTGAACTGCACGATGAATTGCTCGCGCGCGCGTTGCAACTCGTCAGCGAATGTCCCTGCGAAGACGGCTGTCCCTCGTGTGTCGGTCCCGCCGGGGAGAATGGAATCGGCGGCAAGCAAGAGACGCTGGCGATCTTGAAGGAATTGGTTTTGTAAAAGGAAACAACAAAACATGAATCATCCCCGCGACATTGCACTGCTCTTCACCACGCGCATCATCCGCTTGTTCTGCTACGGATTCCTTTCGGTTGTCCTTGCCTTGTACCTCGCCGAAACAGGACTCGCCGAAACGCAGATCGGCTTGCTCTTCACCTTCACCCTCGCAGGCGACGCGGGCATCTCGCTCTGGCTCACCACCCGCGCAGACCGTTTCGGTCGCAAGCGCACGCTGATCATCGGCGCGCTGCTCATGTTCGGCGCGGGCGCCGCGTTTGTCATCACGCACAATATCGTCCTCTTGATGATCGCCGCGATCGTCGGCGTGATCAGCCCCAGCGGAAATGAAATCGGTCCGTTCCTGTCTGTGGAGCAAGCGGGACTCTCCCAACTGGCCGCGGACGAAAAACGCACGCGCTTGTTTGCCTGGTACAACCTGGCCGGTTCATTCTCGACGGCGGGCGGGGCGCTGGCAGGCGGATGGCTTTCGCAGTTCTTGCAAAGCGCCGGACGGTCCGAATTGGAGGCGTATCGTTTGATCGTTATGGGGTATGCGCTTGGCGGTCTCCTGCTTGCGATTCTGTTTTTAAATCTATCCTCCGCCGTCGAAGCCGGGCAGACAAAAACGGCAGGGACAAAATTATTCCTCGGCTTGCATCGCTCGCGTCATGTGGTCTTGAAACTGAGCGCGTTCTTCGCCCTCGACGCGTTCGCGGGCGGGCTGATCGTGCAGAGCATGATGGCATACTGGTTCCACGTCAAATTCGGCGTGGACGCGGGCGTGCTCGGCAGTATTTTCTTCGGCGCGAATATCCTCGCGGGCATCTCCGCCTTGCTGGCGGTGAAACTCGCGGAGAAAATCGGGCTGGTCAACACGATGGTCTTCACGCACATCCCCTCGAATATTTTGTTGATGCTCGTCCCGCTCATGCCGAACCTGCCTCTCGCCATCGGGATTTTGCTTTTGCGATTTAGCATCTCGCAAATGGACGTGCCGACGCGCCAATCGTACACCATGGCTGTTGTCGCGCCGGACGAACGCTCCGCCGCATCCGGCGTGACCGCCATCGCGCGCTCGGTCGGGGCGGCTGTTTCGCCTGCGCTCACCGGAATCTTCTTTGGCATTTCCGCCTGGTTCAGCGCGCCGTTCTTCCTTGCAGGCGGACTCAAGATCGTCTATGACTTGCTGCTCTTCCGTGAATTCCGCTCGCTCAAACCGCCGGAAGAAAATTTATAGCGAAGAAAATGAAACAAAAGCATCTTCTTATTCGTTTCAATCCATAATCAATAGACTGATAGAGACACGAATGAAACATCTTTCCAAATTACAGATTCCAGTTTTTATTTTCGCGCTAACATTGTCAATGCTGGCTTGTAACGCTCTTATCCCTCAACCTGATATGTACTTGGCGCCTGACTCTGCTACAGTTCCTGCCTCCGTAGCCACAGACACAATCGCGCCTTCCCTCAGCCAGCAACTGACCTTAACCTCCATCCCATTCAACGAATCTGATCCCGGCAACGGCTATCCCCAATACACCATCGCCGCGCAAGCCCCGCAATTGACCGGCAGTGACGATCCTCGAGCGCTGGCGTTCAATCAACGCCTGAACGAACTCGTTGCAAATGAAGCGAACGTCTGGCGGCAGGAATTTCAACGCCTGCCTCTCACGTCTCTTTCCAACGGAAGTTCGCTGGATATAACGTACACTCTGGCCGGCCAGCGCGGCGACATTTGGAGCTTCAAGTTCAATTCCTCATTCTATGCTGACGCCGCCGCACATCCCGGATTGAATATTGTTACATTGAATTATGATCTGCTTCAAGGGCGGGAACTGGCTTTAAAGGATCTCTTCCTCCCCAATATGGAATACCTCGAAGAGATCGCCTATTACAGCATGGAAGAACTTAAAAAACAGCCTTACGCCGATAGCTTCTGGTTGGAAGGCGCACAGCCCATCGCTGAAAATTATCGAAATTGGAATATCACTGCGGATGGCTTGATGATCACCTTCAACGAATATCAAGTTGCGCCTTACGCAGCCGGCCCGCAGAGTGTCGTCCTGCCGTACTCCGTGCTTTCAACGATCATCAACCCCGATGGTCCACTCGCACTGTTCATTCAATAACGCCATCACTCCAAATGAAAAACGGCATTCCCCTGGAAGCCGTTTTTTTCTTACACGCTCTTGACCAGCCCACCAGCCCACCAGGCAACCAGCAGACCAGCAGACTAACAGACTAACAGACTAGGCAGCTAGCAGACTAGCCGACCAGCCGACCAGCAGACTAACAGACTAACAGACTACCCGACTACCCCCTCATCCAGCGCTTGACCGCCTCGTGATTGTGTTCATAATTTTCCAGTGCGTCGAGCAATGTCTCGGGTTCCGATTCACAGCGCAGGGAATCACGATGCTCGTGAAAAACAAACCCCTCCTTCACCGCGTGATCAATCGCCGCCAGCAGGGGCGCGTAATAATTGCGGAGGTTCAGCAGTCCGATCGGTTTTTGGTGCGCGCCGGTCTGCGACCAGGTAATGGTCTCAAACAATTCGTCGAACGTGCCATAGCCGCCGGGCAGGGCGATGAATCCGTCCGAGAGTTCGTGCATGCGGGCTTTGCGGGCGTGCATGGTCGGCGTCACTTCCATGCTGGTGATTCCGGCATGGGCAAGAGGAGCGGTGTGCATCGAGGGAATGATCACGCCGATCACTTCGCCGCCCGCCTCCAACACGCCGTCTGCCACCGCGCCCATCAGCCCGGTCTTTCCGCCGCCGTAGACGAGCCGCAGTCCGCGCCGGGCGAGGACTCTGCCCATGCCGCGCGCGCCCGCCAGATAGTCCGCGTGAACCGAATCGGATGATCCACAAAAAACGCAAATCGAATTCATCTCGCCTCCGTGTACTGCAAAGTTAACTTTGCAATACTTTACCACATGTTAGAGTTGCATAAGTCGCCGCAATGGACGGCTTGACGCGCGCACTGGGAGGGTTACAATCGCCACGATGGATTACAAAGATTACTACAAAGTTCTGGGCGTGGATCGCAAAGCCAGCGCGGACGATATCCGCAAGGCGTATCGAAAACTCGCGCTCAAATATCATCCCGACCGCAACCCCGGCGATAAAGCCGCCGAGGAGCGCATCAAGGAAGTCAACGAGGCGTATCAAGTCCTCGGCGATTCAGACAAGCGCGCGCGCTACGATCAACTCGGCAGCGCCTATTCCAACTGGCAGGGGCGCGGCGCGCCGGGCGATTTCGATTGGGGGCAGTGGACGGGCGGTCAACGCGTGGACGCGAGCGACTTGAACGATCTCTTCGGCGAAGGCGGCTTCTCGGATTTCTTCCGTTCGATCTTTGCCGGAATGGGCGCGTCCGCCTCGACGGGCGGGCGGGCGAGGCCTTCGCGGGGGATGGAGCAACCCATCACGATCAGCCTGGGCGAAGCCTATCATGGGACGTCACGCCAATTGCAAAGCGACCAGCGCCGCATGGAGGTGCGGATCCCGCCCGGCGTGAAGACCGGCTCGAAGGTGCGCGTGGCGGGCGCGGCGCCCAACGGCGGCGATCTGTATCTGGTTGTGGATATTCCCGCGGATGCGCGCTTCGAACGCGACGGCGATCATTTGAAGACCTCCGCCAACGTGGATGTGTTCACCATTCTGCTCGGCGGCGAAACCGATGTGGAGACGATGACCGGCAAGGTGAAGTTAAGCGTCCCTGCCGGGACTCAACCCGATCAGATTTTTCGTCTCGCGGGGCGCGGCATGCCGCATTTGAACAAGAAGGACGTGAAGGGCGACTTATACGTCAGGTTGAAAGTGCAGGTGCCGAAATATCTTTCGCCGAAGCAGAGGGAATTGCTGGAAGAGGCTTCGAAGATCAAGTTCTAATTCTACGCCCATATCAAAATGCTTTAACGCCCATTACGCGAATAGGCGAATGTCGCAAATGAAGCATAAAGATTCTCTACCGTACGTGAGAAGACTGTTACCGCAAAGCACGCTAAGGCCGCCAAGTTAAAAAGGTTTTCTTTGCGCTCTTTGCGGGCTTAGCGGTGCAGATGTGCGGTAAAGAGCATAAAGATAAATCACGATTCGCTTATTCGCGGCATTCGCGTTGAAGGTACAGGATTGACTCAAACCCAACTCGGCAAATTTGCGCTCTGCGCGCGGCATGTAAACCTGGCGGTAGAGACCGCCAAATACGCGCCTGCGTGGAGCGCTGACTATCAAATATTCAGGAGACGTATAAGCATGAAACGAATGATGTTCGCTTTATCCGTATTGGTCATTGCCGCGCTGGCGTGCCAGGGAGGTTCGCAATTGCCCTCCGTCGCCACGCCGCTTCAACCCGTTTTTCAGCCGGTTCAGGTGGACCCGCAAAGTTCCGCCGCGAACCAGGAAGCGTTGGTGACTCTCTTCCAAAGCGTGAATCCCGGCGTGGTCGCCATCAAGACGGTCGGCGCGCAGGGCGGATCGCTCGGTTCTGGCTTCGTGTTCGATGCTATCGGTCATATCGTGACGAATTATCACGTGGTCGAAGGTTCGCGCCAGGTGGAGGTGGATTTCGTCAGCGGCTTTAAAGTGTATGGCACGGTCATCGGCACCGACCTCGATTCGGACCTGGCGGTGGTGAAGGTGGATGCCCCAGCCAGCGAATTGCATCCGCTCGTCCTCGGCGATTCAGATTCACTGCGCGTCGGTCAGACCGTGATCGCCATTGGCAATCCGTTCGGTTTGAACAGCACCATGACTCTCGGCATTGTCTCCGCGCTGGGGCGCACGCTCGATTCCATGCACGAGACTTCCGGCGGCGGCACCTTCACCGCGGGCGACATCATCCAGACCGACGCCGCCATCAACCCCGGCAACTCCGGCGGTCCGCTCTTTAATTTGAACGGCGAGGTGATCGGGATCAACCGCGCCATCCGCACGGTCAATTCTACGGATACGGGCGAGCCGCTTAATTCGGGAATCGGATTCGCCATTTCCTCGAACATCATCAAGCGCGTTGTACCGGTCCTGATCCGGGACGGGAAATATGATTATCCCTTCCTCGGCATTTCCTCCATGAATGAGTTGAGTCTGCCGGTCATCGAAGCGCTCGGCTTGAAGAGTCAGGTCGGCGCGTATGTGACGCTGGTGGTGCCGGGCGGTCCCGCCGATAAGGCTGGCATCGTGGCTGGGACAAAGCAAACCAGCATTGACGGCTTGCTGGCGGGCGGCGACCTGATCATCGCCATTGACGGGCGTCCTGTAAAAATCTTCGATGAGTTGTTGAGTTATCTGATCACGAACAAAGCCCCCGGCGATACGGTCGTGCTGACCGTCCTGCGCGGCGAGGAGGCGTTCGATATCACCGTGACGCTGGAGAAACGTCCGCGCTAGTTGGGAACGGATTCTGGGAAACGGACACTGTCACGGAATCACGGATGGAACGGAAAACCATCGGGCGAGGTTTATCACCTCGCCCGATGGAATTAAGAGAGTTTTTTAAAACTGCCATATTGTATGCGTAAGCGACGTTCTCTAACGTCGCCTGGGATGCGCTCTCTTGCGTATCCTATGTGGGATCGCCGAACATGGAGAGACTCGACCTCTTGCACAAGGGCCGTTTTTTTCAACGCGGTAAATATCCGATTTCAAGAGAAGTCAGGCTAACATGCGTTGGACAAGATGAATCTTTTGGACAAGATAAATCTTGTCGTACGTTAACCGAAGCGTTCTTCCTTCCACACGTCGGCGCGATTGTGGTAGCCTGCCTGTTCCCAAAACCCGCGACGGTCGCGCGGCATGAACTCCAGCGACCTCAGCCACTTGGCGCCTTTCCAAAAGTAGGGCGTTTCGAGTCCCTCGTGACCGGGGATGAATCCCACCACGCCGCGCAGAGGGTAGCCATGATCCGCGTCAATCGGGATTCCGTTCAGGTGCGTGGCGAGCAAAAAGTTTTCAGCCAGCGCCACTTCCAGCGGCAGGTTGACTGTGAAGCCGTACTCCGCGTGTTGCATCACATGCGTGGCAGTCGGCTTGATGGTCAGCAACCCGCTGTCCACAAGAGAACGAAGCGAGACTCCCTCCCAGACAGTGTCGAACTTGCTCCAGCGCGTCACGCAATGGATGTCCATCTTAATTTTGGAGCGGGGGAGTTGGTTGAACTCGTTCCAGTCCCAGCGTTTTTCCTGCTCCACCTCGCCCCATACGCGGAAGTCCCATGCGGCGGCGTTGAAGACCGGCACAGGCCCGTAATGCAAAACGGGGAATTTGAGAGTCAGCGATTGGCCGGGCGGCAGGCGTCCCTCACTGCGAACGCGCTCCTCCTCTTTGCGCCGGTCTCCATCCATGTTGAACATAATGCCTCGCTACAATTTGAAATATTTCAGGCTCGACTGTAACCTGTGCGGACGTTGGAGAACGTCCACTATGCCAGCCTCGCGCCTGCTGGTTAGACTCATTATACGTGCCAATTGTTACGTTGCAAAACGTTCGACTTGCGTATACTGGGCGGCATTAACAGCCACCTTGCGCACCCTCATCCTCAACCTTTCCCCGAAGGGAGGGAGTCTCCTCTCCAGCAGGGAGGGATTTTTAAAAACAGTCTCCGAACGATTCCTTGCGCAATTTCATTCGGCGGGCGATTTGCTGAATGACATGTTCACTGAAATCTTTTATACCGCACTCGGTCACAATTTTTAGAAGGTGGAATGCGCAATTTGTGACCGTGGGTATTATAGAGAGTGTTTTGCCAAATGAAATCACGCCAACACGATCTGAAATCATCTTGACAAATCACGGGGGGGGGGGGTAATATCCTCTTCACAATTTAAAATCTACCGGGAATTCGTTTCAATGGAGGGAAGGCATGAACCCTAAACCACAAATCTCGAATGTTGTGTTCACGATCCTGGTCAGCATGGCGCTGATCGCCTCGATGGTTGTCACCAGCCCGGCGCGAGCCAGCGCGCCATCTGCGAAGGCGACGCCGCCAGTCAAAGCAACACCGACTCAAACCGTCACGGAAACACCCGTACCCACGGTGGAACCAGTTGAAATGGCTCCGGCCATCTCCCTGCAACCCGACCCAACTTACATTACTTCCGGGGGACAAGTTACGATCACGTATCAAATCACTGATTTTCAAAAAATTGTTGGTACACCCGCATTGCGCTTCCTTGCACCAGACGGCCTTTCGCCTGTAAGCCCAGAAGAAGGCAAATGGGATGAGGAAGAACAGAGTTTTTATTTGCAATTATCAGACATCGAAGGAAAGATCCTCTGGCAGGCGGACGAAACCATTACTCCGCCCGTCACGCTTGTTGTGGAATTAACACAGGATGGGGAGACAGTTGCCAAGGCTGAAATCATTCTCGATGAGCTGGTGGAATTCAAAGTCGAACCGACCGGCGGAGAAGCGGATGGGATGAACGGCAAGGTGCAGGTGACCTTCCCCGGCGGCGCGGTTGCGGAAACTGTGATCGTGAAAGTGACGCGTCCCTCGGAGCAGGCGCTGCCCGTTCAATCGTTGAGCGGCGCGCCGTTCGAGATCACGGCGGTTTCGGATTCGAGCAAGGCGGATGTGTCCCAATTCTCACAGCCGGTCGAGATCATTGTTTCATATAACGACGAGGGGATGACCAATGAGGGGACCACGATGCTGTATTGGTACGACGAAGTCGCGGGGGAATGGAAACTGCCGCTCAGCCAGCGGATCGACACGCTGAACAATAAGATCATCGCGACGACCGATCACTTCACCGTCTTCGACACCTACACCTCGAACTGGCAGAGCGCCGAAACGCCGACGATGAGTTTCTTCCAGACCCCGGGCTTCACCGGCGCGGCGAGTTTCTCCCTGCCGATCAAAGTCCCGGCGGGAGCGGGCGGACTCCAACCGAGTCTCTCGCTCAGTTACAGCAGTTCCACCGCGGACAATGTTACGAACGCATCGCAGGCTTCGTGGGCGGGCATGGGCTGGTCTATCGCCGAGAGTTACATCGAACATAACACCAACGGGACGGAAGGCGATCCCTTTGCAAATGGAACCTTGAAAAGCGTGGATGACACCTTTCAGTTAAACCTGAATGGAACGAGCATGCGGCTGTTCAAAGACGCGAACGATGCGTATCATGCCGAGGATGAGCAATTTTACAAAGTCGCTTACGATTCAAACGCCGAACAATGGATCGTGTGGGACAAAGGCGGAACAAAATATACCTTTGGCTCTGTAACTTCGCGATTTAGCGCCGACTACGACGACGAAAACAACTGTCACCTGGATCAATCCCCGTGGCGCTGGTCGTTGAGCGAGGTGCGCAACATCTACGGCCAGACGATAACCTATTCGTATGAAAACGAGACGAAGACTTTTGGAGGATGCGGGATCAACCTGAATCATCCGACCTACAAATACCCGAAAGCGATCACCTATTCGGGCGGGCGGTACCGCGTTTACTTTGACCGCCTCGAGGCGAATGAGTCAAACCACAGAACAGATCTGAAATCCATCTGGACGGCGCCCACCTCCTATCAGGCATTCCAGCGTTCCCTGTTGGAGGCGATCCGCGTCGAGCAGGATGCAGATGGCAACGGCGCGTTCGAGACATTGATCCGCAAATATCAATTCACGTATTGCAACAGCGCGGCGTGCAGTATCTTCCCGAAGTTGATTTGGGGAGAGGGCGGGCGCACGCCGACGCTGGTCTCGGTGCAGGAATTTGGATTGAACGGGACGAACAGCCTGCCCGCTTATAACTTTGCATATTCGGATGGAATGCACCTGACATCCGCCTCCAATGGTTATGGCGGAACGATCACTTACATTTACAATAACCAAACGAATTACACTCAATCGCCGCAGGATGCCTGGCACGCGGTGGATGGCGGGAATCCGTTAAAAATTGATCATACTCTGGACGGTTGGACGGGCTGTATCAATTATTACGTGGTGGATGGAAAAATTCAGGACGCGGCCATGCTTTGCGGCCAAGCCCAATACACCCAATTTAACAATGTCAAGTCGTTTCAGCCGGGCCGCTGGTACAAGGTTGTGGCGAGAGCGAAAAGGGCTGGCGCTTCAAGTTATTTAAGTTTGGGATATTCGTACCAGGAAGATGGTTCCTGGTCGGCTGTCTCCTACAGCCCGGCTGTGTCGCTGAGCCAGCAATATCAGGAAGTGGAAAGCGAACCTTTCTTCCTGCCTGTGAATGCCACAGACATTCGGCCCTATCTCAACAAAACCTCAGGCGGCTTCAGCATTGTGGACTGGGTGCGGCTCGTGCCCCTGCCCACCGTTTCGCGCGTCACCTCGCGCACGCTTTCCTCGGGTTCGGATAATTACACATACAATTACGCCTACGAAAACCCGCACACGAATGACCCCATTGTTTCCGCGGCGGCGGGACCTCATCCCTACGACAAGCCCTACACCTCCTTCCGCGGGCACAGCCAGGTGACTGAGACCGACCCGTATGGGAATCAGACTGTTACCACCTATTATCAGGATGATGTAAAGACCGGGCGCTCGTCCAGCATCACCATTTGGGATAACTCCAGCGGGTCGCTCAAGAAACTGCAAACCACCACGACCACATATAACTATTCGCAATGGGCCGCGCCCACCCTGATTGATATCTCGGACAAAACCGACCCACTCTACCTCGAACCGTACGATCCCTTGTACTGCCGCTTTGTGTATACAGCCTCCGAGACCAAGGATGTTTATCAAGCCAATGGCACCACCATTGACGGTTCATTAACTACCACCTACGACGCATACGATTCGTACGGAAACCTGACCCAGAAGACGCAAAGCGGCGACGGTGTGACCCTCGTCACGCACACAGATTATTTCCCGAACACGACCAACGGCCTGTGGCTGGTGGGACTGCCCGCCCGCACGTGGGTCACGGATGGGACGAATCTATTAACTGAATCGCTCAGCCTGTACGACGGCGCGAATTTGTATACCACTCCGCCGACCGTTGGGATTTTAACAGCCACACGATCTTTGATATTCGATAATTCGTACAGCCAGACCTCGATGACACGCGATGCGTGGGGCAATGTGACTTCGCAGACTGCATGGAGCGGATACGGGACTCAATCTTCCGCGCCCACGAGCGGCGCGCGCACCTCGACCACCACCTACGACCCGACCTACCACACCTACGCGGTGACTACAACTGACGCGCTTGGTCATTCATACAATGTCACTTACGATTACTCGCTTGGTTTGCCTGTCAGCGAAACAGATCCGAATGGCGTTCTAACAACCGCCACTTATGATTCCTTTGGCCGTTTTACTGGATTGACCAAGCCAGGAGACTCGACGCCCACTCTGAACGTTTCCTATCAAGAGTCGCCTTATGTGGTGACGTTGAATCAAAAAGTAGATGGGACGCACACCTATACCGTTGTGCGAACATACGACGGCATGGGCAGGGAAACCCTGACCAACACAAATGGGATTCTTGTCAAGTACACCTATGACGCGTACGGACGCGCAGTGATCCAATCCATGCCACGTTTGAGCGGGGAGACGGTTTACAACATCATCACGACGTACGACGCGCTTGGAAGGTCACTGACTGCCACCGCGCCGGATGGGGCGGTCACCACGACCGCATATAACGGCCTGACGACAACCGTGACCGACACGAGCGGCCGCACCACAACTACCATTTCTGACATTCTGGGGAGGAATCTGTCCATTACTCCTCCCGCTGGCCCTGCTGTTTCGTTCACGTATGATGCGCTTGGAAATATGCTCACAGCAGCAAGAGGCGGTGTGACATCCACCCTGACGTATGACAGCGCGGGCCGAAAGTTGACAATGGTTGATCCCGATATGGGGAGTTGGAGTTACGGTTACGACGCGCTCGGCTCGATGACTTCGCAGACCGACGCGCGTGGATGCACAACAAACTTGGCCTATGATGTTCTCAGCCGCTTGACTCAAAAGACCTATTCCAATTGCCCCACTTCCGCGCCAATCACCTACGGCTATGACGCTGGAACGAACGGGGTTGGACGCAAAACTTCGGTGAGCGATGAATCTGGTTTGACTGCCTGGACGTACGACGCGCGCGGACGCGTGGTGACAGAAGCCAAGCAGATCGGGATATATCAGTTCACCACATACTTTACCTATAACTCGGCGGAATTGCCCACCTCCATCACCTATCCCGATGGGGAGGTGGTGAACTTCACGTACAACGATCAAATGCTGCTGGCAAGTGTGATAGGCACGGAGACGTACGTGCAATCCATCAGTTACGACTCTTCAGCGCGCATGACCCAATTGGTGCGCGGGAATGGAGTCTTGTCGTCGGTCTATGATTACTATGCCTGGAATCAGCAGGGCGGACGGTTGCAGGGATTGACGACAACGCGCAATTCCGACCAAACCACTTTACAAGACCTGGCTTACACGTACGATCCTGTTGGAAACATCCTGACGATCACAGATGCGCTGGCCGGTCCTCAAACCCAAACATTTACCTACGACGCGCTCGATAGGATTGTGAGTGCAAGTGTGACAGGCGGAATGGATGGCCTGTACAGCGAAACCTATGGCTATAGCGCAACAACCGGCAACCTGACCGCCAAGGGCGGGCTGACGATTCAATACACAGACGCCAACCACGCGCACGCGGCTACCTCTGCGACAGGGACAGGAGTCTCGAATTCATACGGGTACGACGCGAACGGGAACCAGACAACACGACAGATCGGGAGTGATGCGTTCACTCTCGTTTACGATGCGGAAAATCGGCTGGCGGAAGTCAAGAAGAACGGCGCGACCATCGCGACGTTTGTGTACGACGGCGACGGAAAGCGCGTCAAGTCGGTGATGGATGGGGAGACGACCTTGTTCGTTGGCGAGCATTACGAGGAGGTCGTCGGCGGGTCGGGGACGAAATATTACAACGCGGGGAAGACGCGCGTTGCCATGCGCAAGGATGGGATGCTCACGTTCCTTTTGGGTGACCACCTCAACTCGTCCAGCCTGACGACAAATGCCAGCGGAGTAAAGACGGCGGCAATGCAATACAAAGCGTGGGGCGAAGCGCGTTATTGGTTCAACAGTCTGCCAATGCGCTACACCTTTACCGCGCAATATTCCTACATGGACGATCCCGCCACGAGCGGCGCGACCGAGGGCTTCGGCCTGATGTATTACGGCGCGCGCTGGTACGACCCCGCTTTGGGCAGGTTCACGCAACCCGATACTATCGTTCCAAGTGGGCCTCAAGGCTACGATCGTTACGCTTACACAAATAACAATCCAGTGCGTTACGTTGACCCCACAGGCCATTTCATCGAAACGGTCTTCGACATCATCAGCGTGGGCATGGATATTGCCGACATCGCGCAGAATGGCTTGAATTGGGGCAACGGTATTTCTCTTGCTGTGGATGTGGCGAGTGTATTGATTCCTGGTATTCCTGCTGTTGGTGCAGCGATTCGAGCAGTCAACGCGGTGGATAATGTAGTGGATGCGGCCAAGGCGATTGACAATGTGGTAGACGCGGCAAACGCCGTTGATAACGCAGTTGATAGCGCAAAGGCCGCAGAAAACATGATCGGCGCGGTTTGTAGTTTCAGCGCGGATACCGTTGTTGCAACTGAGGAGGGGGAGAAAGCAATCTCAGCGATTCAAATTGGTGACGTTGTTTTAGCATGGAATGAAGAAGATGGCACTTTAGGCTTCTATGAAGTCACTGCCGTGATGGTGCATGACGACGAAGTCTTGACCGAACTCATCATTGACGGTGAATGGGTTGAAACGACACCCGAACATCCCTTCTACACCGAGGAGGAAGGTTGGATTCCTGCTGACGAACTCAAGACGGGTATGCACGTTGCTCAGGCTGATGGGACTACGGGTATTGTCTGGTTGAAGTGGAATGTTCACAGCAAGCAAGCGATGTATAATTTGACTGTTGATACTGCCCATACCTTCTTTGTCGGGGAAGGGCAGTGGCTTGTCCACAATGATTGTGGTTTTAGTCCACCCGATCGACTTGCCCGCGTTTTCAATGCCGATTTGTTGGATTCGGCCACAACGCTTGCAAAGCCAGGTGACGTAGATGCATTTGTTACTTCTGCCGATGATATAGCAGGAATAACCACAGCAGACGAAATGGCCCAAAAACTAACTTTGGTAGATAAATCTGGTAATTCATTGGCTGGTCCATTTGCGGTACTTGAATTCAATACACCTGCTTCTGGATTAGCCTCACCTATCAACAGAACTACACCTGGGTTTTTTGGTCGCGGAGTAACCGCAGGTGGTGCGCAAGAGTTCGTAATACCAAACCTTCCTATTGATGAGTTGGAGGATCTTTTTATATGGATAGTGGAATAATTTGTCGGTGTGCAGAAATAGAGGAGTTGAATGGGAGAGAAGCTCAAGATTATGCCAAGAGACACTTGCGAAAAGTTCGCGTCGATGGACAAACTTGGGAAATCGAGTTCGAGTGTGTCAATACATCAATCAAATTCATCATGGATTTTCCCCAAAGCGAGGCACATGGCGGTGGCCCCCCAAGACTTAGAAAAGTTCCCTCTACGATGAATTGATAGATCGTGGAAAATTGGGTTCCTGCTGTAATACAGCCGCAATGCACCGATTGTACTTCCTGATAACAGCTCGTGGATAGAAACCACTCCCGAACACCCCTTCTATGTGGAAGGGAAAGGCTGGGTGGACGCTGAGGATTTGCGGTTTGGGGATGAAATCCCCCAGGCGGACGGATCAACGGGCGTTGTCTGGCTGAGGTGGAATGTCTACAAGACGCAGGAGATGTATAATCTCACCGTTGACACTGCCCACACGTTCTTTGTAGGTGAGGGTCAGTGGCTGGTGCATAATTGCGGTGGACAAAATCTTATTGACGATATTGCCCAAAAGGAAATGAAAAATGTGAATTTTACAGTTCAACCGAAATATGGGTAGCACCGCAGTTAAACGTGGTCATTGAGCCCATTGATGAGCCAGTTGAAGCAGGGCGATAGAGGGCCTGCCGCGCTGTTTGGGCAACTTCCAACGCGGGAGAGGAATGCGGAAGTGGAATAATT
>JABARH010000053.1 GCA_019187665.1 Anaerolineales bacterium | reverse complement strand
TGGAGTTCAACGCGCTCTGCTTGCGTAAGGCGAACTTTGTAGTTTCTCATCTTGTGCCTCCGGTGTTTGTACTGCATCACCGGAAACACTATATCACTAAATTAGGTTTGACGGACTAGTACCGCAAGATTTATCTTGCGCCCCCCAGCGGCAACATGAATGTTGCGGTACGTTTATTTCTTGAGCGCACGTTTGTCAACATCTTTCAACGTTTTATGTCGCACGCCCGCATTGATCTTCATCAATTCGGGATTATCGTGAACCAGATTCAAAGCATCCTTCCACGAAAAATCGTCCCGTCCGTTGAAGTGAGCATAGACTTGCCGCATGAATTCCAAATCTTGGGGCGTGTCCACCGTCCAGCGGTAATCGCCGAAGTCGGTGGTGTGATGGAGGAGGGCGATCTTGAATCCGCGTGGGGATAAACCTGTTTGTAGTTGACGGTTGACGGTAGTCAGTTCTACGCCTTCGTAGAAGTATGGCATGGCGTGTTCGCGGTGTTGGGGCTCTTTCGCTTCTTTCCAGGCACGCTCGAGTGCAGCGAAGGTGCAAACTTCTGTATCCAACCCAATCGGGTATGTTCTTTTCCATGGAGGCGGAAGCCGATTCGCCGCAAAATCCACTGATGACTGTTCACTGATAACTGCATTTACAACTTCATCAATCAACTCAGGATCAATCACTGGACAATCCGCCGTGATGCGCACAACCACATCCGCTTTCGCTGATTTGGCGGCTTGATAGTAACGGTCAAGCACGTCGTAGAGCGAACCGCGCGTGCAGGGGATTCCGCTCAGGCCGCAGTACTCCGCTACGGGGTCGTCGGAGGCGTCGGTGGTTGTCGCGAAGATCGTCTCGGAGAGAGTCCGCGCGCGGGACGTCCGCACGTAGACGCGCGTCAGCATGGGCTGACCGGCGATGTCGGCGAGGATCTTCCCGGGCAGACGCGAGGAACTCATCCGCCCTTGAATGATGGCGACGACGCGTGTCACGAGTGGCTGAGCGGGTCGGTGTCCGATTTGGTTTTGGAGGGAAGCGGAGTCACCGGCTTCGGTTCGGCGGGTTTCGGCTGGGAGGGCGGCGTGGACGAGGCGGGCTTGTGCATTTCGTTCAATTTGGTTTTGTGGTCTTCCAGTTCTTTTTCGAGCGCGCCGATGCGTTTGCGATTGCCCGAAGCGCGGAAGGAATTCTTCACCAGCGACGGCGCGGCAAAGAGCCAGCCGATGATGATGCCGATCAGGAGCGTGGCGATGATGACCAGTGAGAGCGGCGCATCCTCGATCTTCATGGAAAAGAAAGCGAGGCTGACAACGATCGAGTTCTGCCATGCAAAAATGACGGCAACGACCGCGATCAGCAGGGCAAGGATGAGATATACAATAGACATGGTTCCTCCAGGGGATGTTGATGGGGCTATTTTACTTCGCTTCGGCTTCGGATGGAATCGTCAAGGGAACGACGAATCCCCTGGCGCGGAATTTTTCCACGTAGTCGCGCACCATCCAATAATCGAGTCCGACCTGCTCGGCGATGTCGAAGACCGAATGTTCGCCTTCGAAGCGCATCATGATTTTTTCGATGGCGCGATTGAGCGCCCAGTTGTCGCGCCAGTCCACCCACAAGCCATTGCCGCTCAGGAAGACCGGCCCGCGGAAAGTGCGCTTCGGGATGTAATTCGTGGCGAAAATGCGGACGATCTGCTCCGCCGCGTCCGCCGCGCCGACCAGCATGTCCTCGTGGATGATGTCGAGGTTGTCGTCGCTGGTGTGATACTCGTCGTAGGGCCAGCGGTTGAGCGAGGCGCACGGCACGTTGACACCCGGCCCGTTGATGACGCGCTCGTCGTTGGCGGGAGCCGCCGCAAAATCTCTCTCATCGTGAGGCGTATCGCGTAACACGTAACCCATAACACGATCTAAAAGATGTGTGTGTTGCCTCGTATGATGCCACGCAATTTTATTTTTATTGCCGGTCATTTCCATGAAGATTCCGCCGCGCAAATTTTGGATCACCGACTCGTTGTGTGAAAGCCACGCGATCGTGCCGATCGTTTCGGGACCGAACCAGAAGCGGACGCTCATCGAGCCAGCGGGAAGCGGATTCTCCGCCAGCCGCCGCGCCAGTTCGATCGCGCTGACGACTCCCGCGCCGTCGTCGTTCGCCTGCATGGGATGACAGGTATGCGCCAGCACGAGGAACTCGCCCGCCGTCTCGTTCGGACCGCCTTCGGGATGGATCACTGCCGTCGCAATTTTGAATCCACGTCCGGGGTCGGTCACGAACTCGGACTGGATCACGGCGCGATATTTTTTGTCGCGCGGCAGTTTGTCGAAGAGATTCTTCGGCAGGCAGAAGCCCCAATCGCGCTCGTAATATTTGAACACCCACGGAATCGCATGCGGACGTTTCTCGTTGAAATACAGATGCGGCTGGAGTTCATCGAAACTCAAAACTTTGTCAACCGGCAATGAATATGAAACAATGTGGAGGGGATTGTTCTTGAAGTCCACGATGCGCCCGCCGCCCTCGACTTCGAGATACGCCTCATGGAGGACATAGCGCTCCGGCACTTGCCATGTCCACGCGGGTTCGAGCGGCGCGTAGGTCTCGATGGTGTAGTCCGATGAGTCAGGCATGAACGAGCCGACGATCTCCAACGTCTTATCGTGGTCGTCCGAGGCGAGGGTGCGGTGGAGCGGAAAGAATTCCGCGAGGATGGATTTGAGGGAGGAAAATGATTTCATGGATAACTCGATTCGAAAAGTGGATAGCACACGGGTATGCAGGTTTACAGGTGTACAAGTAACGCTCGGTGTCTACGTGTGTACGTGCCTACGTGTCTACGTGTCTACCTGTCTACGTGCCTGCTCCCTAAAACTTCGCCTCTTCCACATAATGCAACTTCTCCGGATGCTCGCGCACAATCACCGACATATTATCGTAAAACTCATTCGCCGTTGCAAAATGCACCTTCGCCGCGCCGACCTGCACTTCCTTGATCACGCCCGCCGCGAGCAACTCGTCCATACCGGGCACGATGTACGTCTTCACGCGGTCACTCTTGCGGACAAACATCGAATACGTTTTCACGCGCGGCACGCGGTCGTAGCCGACGTAGATACCAGAAAACTCCTTGATGCGGCGATAGTCACAGCCCACATTGTATTCGATGTAGTGATGCATCGAAAATGTGCTGTTAAAATCCAGCCCGATGCTGATGATCGTCCCGTTGATTTTGTGGAACAACGCGAACGCCGAGTTGGGACCGTAGGCTTCCACATCGTCGGTCGCAACAAATTCATCGGCGCGTTTACCCCAAACCGAAAACGAATAAATGGGATGAGGCGTCCGCTTCGCGTCGGGTCGGAGGCGGGCCAGTTCGGTGATCATGCCCATCTTCGAGGGCGTCTCCAACACGTCCCAGTAATGCGTCTCCGTCCACGATTGAAAATTGAACGCGGGAAACAACACCGTGCCGCGCTCCCCCACCAACTCGCGCATCACGTCAATGACCGTCTCCGCGCCGCCCTCCACGCCGCCCAGCGATTTATACGACGTGTGAACGATGATCGTGTCGCCGGGCTTCACGCGGGTCTGACGAAAACCGTCCAGCAATTGTTGATGATTCAGCATTGATTTCCTTCTGCGCAGATTGCGCTCTCTTGCGCAACTTCGGCGTTAGAGAACGCCGATTACGCGGATTTTTTGAGACGAACGGCCTGCTCATATGCGACGATTAACTGCGCGAAATTTTTCTTCCAATCGGCTCGCTTCTCCGCCGACCTGCGGGCGGACGCGCCCATCGCGGGCAGATTCTCCCGCAAACGAATCGCATCGAGAATCTTCGCCGCCAGCGTGTCCGCATCCCCGTCGGGAAAGAGCCAGCCGTTGACTCCCTGCTCGACCCATTCTTTATTTGCAGGGATGTCCGAGACGAGACACGGAAGCCTGCACGCCAGCGCCTCCATCAGCGACACAGACGAACCGTCCACGTGCGAGGGCGAGATGTACAGGTCAGCCATATGATACCAGCGCGGCAAATCTTTTTGAGTCACCTGCCCTGGCATGGTGACACGCTCCAGCACGCCGCCCTGCTGGAAAATCTTGCGGAGCAGTTGCGCCTGCGATCCGCCCCCGAGGAGCAGCAAGTCCACGTTTGGATTCTGCTGGGCAACTTTGACGAAGGCTTTGGCGAGAACATCCACGCCGTAGCGAGGTTCCCAGGAGCGGTTGCAAAACAAAGTGAAGTGATCAGTAATCAGTGATCGGTGATCAGTGGCTGGCGCGAAATCCTGGAGGTTGACTCCCCATGGGAAGACAATGGTGTGATCGGGATTCATTCCATAAGACACTGCTTTATCGCGCGTCACATTTGCGTCGCTCGTAAAAAACGTGGAGCGCTTCAACGTGTAACGCGTAATGCGTTCCATCCATTTGCTCTTGTGGACATCCTCCATCAAGTCAAAGCCCCACGACATGGTCAGCAGTGGACGGAAGCCAGACAACGCGGCGATGAACGCGCAGGTTTGAATCGGGCCCGCGTGAATCAGATCGGGTTTGATCTCTTTTGTCAAACGTCGAAAGTCGAAGGTCAAACGCGGCAGGTCCCGCCAATGGAACTCGGACTGCCCGCCCGCCCAGAGGACTTGCTCGATTTTGGAAGGGACGGGGCGATCTTCCACCTGCCGCTTGCCGCGCTGAAGACGGGCGTAGAAAACCTCATGCTCCGTCTCCGCGAGCGAGGCGAGGAAGCGCTGATCGTGCGGGGAATAATCGAAGGAGAAGTAGATGATTTTCATGGCGATATTCGGTGGAAGCGATGTTCGATAGTAGATATTCGATATTCGATAGCCGATAGTAGATAATCGAATTACGAATATCGAATATCGAGTATGGAATTACGAATTACGCGCCGAGATCCGTCCAACGCAATTCCTGCCCATACTTGAAATCATGCAACGCCTTCGTTCCAATGACATCTTGAATCTGGTCAGGTTTGATCGCACCGACAGTGGCAGGACGCAACACGTCAATCATCTCGCGTGTAAACACCTCGCCCGCCTTGACGTCCCGCGCCGCCCGCAGACAGCGACGCTGAACAACAGCGGTATCAATTTCATTCTCAGCAATAAATTTATCGGCAGAGCCAAGCGAACGCTCGAGCAGGCGCGTCTCTTCGACCATGCGCGCCCATTTGGCAGGGTCCATCGCAAACTTGTGGTCGGGACCTTCGCGGTCGTTGCTGTCGGTGAAGTGACGTTCGATGACGCGCGCGCCAAGCGTCACTGCGCCGAGAACGGGAGCGACCGCGTGCGTGTGGTCGGAGAGTCCCAGAATCACATCGGGGAACATCGTCGCGTAGGTCTTCAACACGTTGATATGCAAATGATCGTAGTTGTTCGGGGAGGCGGTGTAGTTCGTGTTGCATTGCATCAACACGAGTTGCTTGTTGATCTTCAGAATCGCATGGACAGCCTTCTGCACCTCCCCAATCGTGGACGCGCCCGTAGCGATAAAGAACGGCTTGCCCTTGCTCGCCATGTGCTCCAGCGCTTCGATCCAATCAATCTCGCCCGAGCCAGCCTTGTAGACGGGCACATATTGGTCGAGGAAATCAATCGCGGCAAAATCATACGGCGACGAGAAATAGTCAATGCCCGCTTCCTGACATTCCTCCATCAACGTCATCGTCCACTCGAAGGGAATGGACGCGGCGCGGTAGACCTCGGTCACCGATTTCTTCCACGCCGCCTGATGGCTGACCTGCGCGTTCATGTGCGAAAAGCCATAATCCGAGACGATCTTCGGCGCATCGAAGTTCTGGAATTTGGCGGCATCCGCTCCCGCCTCTTTCGCCAAACGGATCAGCAGTTTCGCCCGTTCCAAATCGCCATCGTGGTTCGCCGCAATGTCGGCGATGAAGTAGGTGGGATGGTTCAATCCGATCGTGCGGTTTCCGAATTTGATTTCCATGTGTTCCTCCGAAAAGGGTTGAATTGTATTTTATCGTATTACATTTTTCGGCTTATAATCTGCGCATGCCCATTCATGTGTTCACCAGCAAAGCGACCTCATCGCAAATGCAAGAGATGTTGGAGTCGTTTTCCGAAATGCGCATGATCAAGATCGTCGTTGATATCGAGCGTGAAATCCTTGCAGGTGGGAGCGGAATGCACTACGAGTGCGAGCAACTTCTGTTGGGCGATGGCAGTGAACAGAAAGATCTTTGGGGCGCAAACTGGTTTCCTGACGAGCAGGGGATCGAATTCGAATCGCTGATCAATATTCGTCCGCATCAAAACAGAAGCATTATTATTCAAGATAAAACGATCTGCGATAAGGTCGAACGTATCACACGGAATTACTTTGAAGGAGTAAAGCCATGACCGTATACGCCGAATCCTTTACAAAAGAATCGCCCGCTCGGCAACTGGGAGCGCTCGCCGCCACGCTGGGACGGGTTGCCTCCTCCGCAGAGAAAACCACCCGCGCCAAGGCGATCATCCCGATGTTGGACGAATGTATCCAATTCATCGAATGGACTCTCTCCCAACAAACCGATGCCGCCAGCAAAGAGTTAAAAGACATCCGATTCATGCTCAACTTATGGCGCGATGGATGGGAACACGCCCAAACTGACGAACGCCTCAGAACGCTTTTATCGGTGCAAGCAAGGAAATGGTCTGACCAAGCGCTAGAATATTCAGGGTTACTGGCTCAGACGTAACACTACAACTTCTGCAGATGGAAAAGTTTCGCACGTTCCAGATCGCCGTCGTGATTCGCCGCGATGTCCGCGATGAAGTAGGTGGGGTGGTTAAATCCGATCCATTGGTCTTGAATTTTGAATTCCATGTTGTCCTCCGATGAGAAGTTCAAAAAGCAGAAGTCAATCAAAAGTAAAATTCAAACTTTTATTTTCCCGAGTCGCCAGTTCTTAATAAAGTATTCCAACGATGGAGCAATTGACAGACGACTATCATCTTCGTGATTCCAAAAGTAGATTCGGGAATGAGGCACCCTTCCCTTGACCACTGCAAAACCAAAATAATCTCCAATTCCATCTTCTGCAAAGAACAATAGGCAGTCAAGAGGCATTGTGTAATCGCCAGTTTGGGCGCGTTGAAACATGTTGATTTCCATTATTCTCTCGACAGAAAACAAGAAGTATCCCGAATCAATCTTGCCTTTTACAATGGGATTTCTCTGACGTACACCATTCGTTTGAAGTAAGAGGCTCCTTAGTTCATTGGGGAAAATAACACCAAGGCGTTTCTCACATTCTTTAATAAGTTGTAAGGATGCTGGAGAATCAAATACGGGAATAACATCAGATAGCCCAGCTATCGCAACTTGTGCGTAAACATCTTGAATATAACTTATCCAGTCATTCTTTTTTTTCTTGAACCATAGGACACCTCTATGTTTTATTCCAACAGTTAACCACTTAAATCCAATCCTTCCTCCCAAATCTACCCAAGTGCGTATTCTGGAATGCGTCTTCGTGCTTCAAGCCGTAGCCGAGGGCGCGGTCGAAACTGGAGTGACCGAGCAAAAACTCCGAAGGAGTGGAATGATTATAGATTCGGGTTCGATGATTTACCAACCCCGAAGGAGTATCATTCGTTTGTCGCAAATCATGCCATCCTGTTTTGGATTTGAGAAGTTCAAAAAACATAATTGCCTTTTAGGCTTAGGGCTTCTCGGTTTCAGTTAATTTTGCCGTTTTGATATTCAACAGCCAAAACGTATCATAATTTCCCAACAAAACATACTCATCGTCCTGCCAACTAATAGGAACAGGAGCTTCATCAAAATCAATGCCTGACAAAAGCCTTTTTTGAAATCCACTCTTAAGATCAATCAACATTATGGTTGCAGAAGTTAAATCTCCCTGATCCTCTTTCGGATATTCTTTTGTCTCGTTTGGCGACATCAAGGGGTATCCCGCTGTGCCATTTCTAACTCTTATGGCAATGATTTTCTCTTCCCATGTAGTCAAATCTAGAATTTTCAGATCACTGCCTGGGGTAGAAAGAACATATCTATCGCTGGGTGAAATCGAAAAACTAAGACCGCCTGGAATTACACCTTCATAATTTGCTATTTCAGTTCGGTCCCCGTTCTCCAAATCTAACCTCACTAAAATCACATCCGAACCTATCCAGCAACAACCTGAACCTAATGAAGGTGATGTAACAAATAAATATTTGCCGTCTTTTGACCAATGAAGTGGATAAAATGTACCTCTCCGATCCAGATATTCGTATTTTGTATAATCTCCGTAATTAATTTTCCAATCTTTATTGTTTTCGACATTGACCACTCGAAGATACGAACTAACTTTTTCGTCTATGCCCTTACACCCAATCGTAATCCAAGTACCGCTGGGCGAAAATTCACTGTTGTAATCTATACGGGTAGGTGGTTCGCATATTGGACCAAGAGGCTGGAGTGTTGCCTCAGCTGTGGATCCTGGCGTCGTAGTCCTTGTAGCAATTGTTGGTATGGGTGTTTTCGTGCTTCGCAAAACATCTGTTGCAGAGGGGTTTGCAGTCATAATCTTTGTCAAATCGTCTTGGTTTCGATTTGCTGATGAGATACAAGATGTTAGGGAAAAAATAATCATTACCAAGGTTTTTGTGAATCTTTTTGTGTGTTCCATTACCTACCTCCCAATCCTCCCCAAGTGCGTATTCTGGAATGCGTCTTCGTGCTTCAAGCCGTAGCCAAGGACTCGGTCAAAACTGGAGTGACCGAATAAAAACTCCGAAGGAGTGAAATGATTATAGATTCGAGTTCGGTGATTCACCAACCCCGAAGGGGTGTCATTGATTTCGCGTGAATCATGCCATCCTGTTTTGGATTTGAGCAGTTCAAGGGTCATAAGCTTATTTCTTTGGTTGCATAAAATTTTCTCTACAATAATTCATTAGGTTCCAAAAATACTCTTGGCGATAATCTATTTGCCATAAATCAGAATCCTTATCTGCAATAAATTTCTCCCACAAACCGCCTGATTCAAGATATTGGGACGCATTATTGGTATTGTTTTGTTTATCCACCCACAGTAGAGCAGGCATAACCCATGCTTGATCATAATGAAGATTCGTTCTGGGAAGGTAGATGTTTAGATATTCTGTAAGGTATTTTACGCTATTATCGTTTGCAAAACATGCAAGCGCAAAACAATGACCCTGACCAGCATATGTCATTTTGCTTTCTACAAGTTTTGCGCCAATTTCATCAGCATACTGTGACCAGCCTTTTAATCCGCAAAACCAACTTCCAGTTATTTGCTCGCGCCAATCACCTGACAAAAGCCGTTGAATGATTTCATCATTCAAAACCAATAGGGCTTTTCTCACCTTCTCATTGAATGAAACTTGTTCGTCATCTTTCAATAAGTAATAATAATTGCCATGCAGGATATGAAGATAATAGGGGGCTACCCAATTGTTGATGAATTTATCCATCTCAGATTACCTCCCAATCCTCCCCAAATGCGTATTCTGGAACGCGTCTTCGTGCTTCAAGCCGTAGCCGAGGGCGCGGTCGAAACTGGAGTGACCGAGAAGGATCGTCCCTGCGAACATCAGCCACGGCGTGGAGGTTAGGGCGCCCAAGGCATAAAGGGCAACCGAAAGCCCCTTGTGGTGAATCAGGTTATACGTCCAGGCGCCGAAGCGGGGGTTTGCCAAATAGCCGATCATGCTGAGGTCGGGCGCAAAAAACCACAGCGCGTACCATCCCCACCCGTAGTCCAATCCAGAAAAAAGAAAAAGGGCGAGTCCGAACAAAAAGAGTTCTTCGAGTTTGAGCAGATTTTTCATGTGGTTGCCTGTTGATAACCCCTGATTTTCTGTGGATAACCCTGTTGGAACTGTGTATAGAAACCGTCCAAGCCAGTGGAGAACGAGGGGATTTCGCGCCCCAAATCTGTGGACAACTTGTGGACAGACAGCCATAAATTGTGGGATCGTTTGGCGGTCAAACCCGACCTTTCGACTGATTGCGGCTCGATGAGGCTTTCTCTCAGCCCGAACTTTCGCGCCACCTCCACCCCGAACTGATACTTGTTCATCGCTTGCGCGCCGACGACGTGATACAAGCCGTGCAGATCTTTTTCGAGCATGGCGATGAGCGTCTGCGCCAGATGATTGACCCACATCGGGCAGAAGATGACATCCGTAAACCCGTTGACGTTCCTGCCCTCGCTCAAATTGTTGATGAAGAATTCAGGGAGGCTTCTTTTTGCGCCCAACGACCAACCGAAAAAATTAACTCTGGCAATAATTGCCTGCGGGTTAACTTGTTGCACGGCGCGTTCGCCATCGAGTTTTGTCTGAGAGTAAACACCTGGCGGATTTGGTTCATCTTCCTCTGTGTACACTCCTTCTTTTGTGCCGTCAAAAACCGAGTCGGTCGAAAGATGGACGAAGGGAATATTTCGTTCGGCGCAAGCGGCGGCTAACTCCCTCGGAAGTTCTGTATTCAGTAGCCTCGCCTGTTCTGGATCTTCTTCACACATTTCAAGATTCGCCAACGCCGCGCAGTTGATGAGCCACTCGGGTCTTGTCGAATCGAGAATGGAATTGACGCTACCCGACCTGAGCAGATTTGCATGAAGCACCCGAAACGGAGCGGATTTCAATTTACCCCTGTCCACGCCAATGACATCATGCACGCGCTTGGCTTCAAGTGCGAGGTTGATTCCGAGCAGTCCGCTGGCGCCAGTTATGAGTATTCGTGCCATGTGTCATGCTCCATGATACACGTTACAAGGTACGAGTTACAGGTTACGTATCTCGTAACCCGTAACTTGTATCCCGTATCACGCATCACCCCTCCAACTTCCCCTGCCTAAACAACTCCTCAAACGGCGCAACAAATTTCTTTATGCCGTCAATATCGAGCCATTCGGAGTTGTTGTCGCTCGTGTACGTAAATCCTTCGGGGAGCGGCTTGCCTTTGTCTTTCCACGAGTAGCCAAACCACGTCGCCTCGGCGGGTTGGATGACGTACATTTTGTCGAGTTCGATCGTGTGACGGGCTTCATCGTCCGAGATCAAGTCTTCGTGCAGTTTTTCGCCAGGGCGTATGCCGATGATGTTGATCTTCGCATTCGGCACGATGGCTTTGGCAAGGTCAACGACTTTCGTGCTGGGAATCTTCGGCACGAACACTTCGCCGCCTTCCATTTGCTCGATGCAGTCAATGACGAATTTGACTCCCTGCTCCAGCGACAGCCAAAAGCGCGTCATGCGCTCGTCGGTGATGGTGACTGTCCCATTCTCGCGTTGTTTGAGGAACAACGGCACGACCGAGCCGCGCGAGCCGACGACATTCCCGTATCGGACGCACGAGTAGCGGGTCGCTGAACCCGCGGCATATGCGTTGCTTTGGACGGTCAACTTCTCGGCGGCGAGTTTTGTCGCGCCGTATAAATTCGCGGGGCTGACGGCTTTGTCCGTGCTGATGGTCATCACCTTTTTCACGCCCGCATCCAACGCGGCTTCGACGACGTTCGCCGTGCCCATGATGTTGGTCTTGATGGCTTCCATCGGGTTGTACTCGCACGCAGGGACCTGCTTCAACGCCGCGGCATGGACGACGATATCCACGCCATGCATGGCGCGGACGAGTCGTTCGCGGTCGCGGATGTCGCCTATGAAATAGCGCAGTGACGGATGGTTGAATCCGCCCACTTGCATTTCGTGTTGCTTCAACTCGTCGCGGCTGAAGATGATGATCTTCTTCGGCTGTTTCTCGGCAAGCAAAGTCTGCGTGAACTTCTTGCCAAACGACCCCGTCCCGCCTGTGATGAGAATGACTTGATTTTTCCAGTCCATGATTACTCCAATATTCGATAATTTGATATTCGGGATTCGACACTCACCATCGAGTATCGAATATCGAATATCGCTGTTCTTTATTTTCTAATCGCGATCAACGGATACTGCCCGTTCTCGGCAAAAAAATTTTGGAAATGCGAATCGCAAACATGCGTTCTTGTGAAGCGCCGATACTCGCCATCCAATCACTTATCCCAGTCGAATTTTATTCCAAGCAAATCGTAAAGGCTCTGGTTATATGGGCGGAAATATTCCACCAGCCGCGCGCGCGTCGCGGGGTTCATCTGCCCGTAACTGCCCTGCTTGAAAATACTGAAGCGCTCGGGGGCCCACGCCGCGAGGCCGAGGAAGTCGAGGGCGCGCGCGAAGGTCGCGGCAGGTTCGCGGGAGAGATCCTCCGAGGGCAGGATCAACATCTGGTCGCGCGGGAAGCGTTCGAGCCAGCGCGGAAGTTGTTCGGCGTAGCGGCCGCGCGTCAGGTACGAATAATGCACGTGCGTAAACGTCGAATAATTCGGGTCGGCCATGATCCGCTCGGCCTCGCCCGCCAGCCGCCCTGGCTCGGCTTCGATGGCCTCCTCGAACGAAAGCGGCTCGCGTCCCACGCGATGAATGTGCGAATAATGCGAGTAGGCGCGATCCACAGGGTTGCGCAACAACACGATGATCTTCGCGTTCGGCAGCGTGGCCGCCAGCCTCTGCGCCGCCAGCGGATGGAACAAATAATACGGCGTGGCCTCGCCCGTCAGCGCGCCGTGTTTCATCTTCATCTGCATCGGGTAATGCGCGCGATACCACAACAGGCCCTTCGGAAAATGGATGTCGAAAAATTTTATCTCTTTGCGGAACGGCGGATTCACCTGCGGATGCTGCGCCAGGTACTGGAACATTGAAGTCGTGCCGCCCTTCATCGCGCCGATGATGACAAAATCGGGAAGCGCGCGCAACGGCGAGGTGGCGCGATGGAACAGCCACCAGAAAAACAAACGACGATTTTTGCGGAACTTGAACCACTGGCTGGCGCTCTTCGGAAAATCGAAACTGGATTCGTTGATGGAGGTTTGCAGGACTCGATCCACCCCCGCGTCCTCCTCCAGACGCGCGGCGGGCGCGGCCGCGCGGGGCGTCTCTGTGCGCGCGCGTTTCGGCGCGCGCCCCTGCGCGTCGCGCTTGCGAAACACAATGACGGGATACTGCCCGTTCTCGCCAAAGAAGCGCGGCAAGCGTTCCTCCAGCCAGAAGATAAAACGCAGAAAAAATTTGCCGCCCAAACGCGGGCGGATGAACCAGCGCAAAAAGCGCGTGCTCAAACTGCGCCACGGGTGGATCTCAAAATCGAGCGCGCCGCCCAGTTCCTGCTTCAACCACTCTGGCGTCATCTTCGAGACGAAGGTGCCAGTCGGATCGTCCACGTCGGCCCAGGCTTTTTTGTGCTTGCGGCCGCGCCCCGCCAAAATGCGCGCAAAGCGGATCAGCGGTTCGGTCATCGTCATCAAACGCGGACTGTGCCAGCCGTTGACGATGGCCATTGTGCGGTTGGGTTTGAGGACGCGCATCAGGTCGAGGTAGGCCTGCCTGTGTTCGCTCATCGGCAGGTGATGGATGGTGTGCAGCGATACGACCGCGTCGAACGCGTCGGATTGGAACGGCAGGTTCGCCACATCCATGACGACGTACAGGCCATGATCGCCGAGTCTCTGCCGCGCCTCTTTCAGCGCGGTGATCGAAATGTCGGCGCAGACGCGGTGTTTGTAATTCTTCGAGTACTCCACATATTCAGGATACTGCACGGGACCCGATCCCGCGTCGAGCAGCAGGCCGCCTGCGGGCGCGATGTATTGCTTCACGCGCAGGTGGCATTTGTGGATGTATTCGCGCGAAACAGGGCGCAGGTCTTCATAGCGCGCGTTCTGATAGACGCCCTCGCCAACCTGCGACCAGCCGATCTGATCGTAAAATTCACGAACTTGATGTTTGGTGTTTTCGCTCATATCGTTTTTTTTTATCGTAACCTTGTCGAGGCGGAACTATGTGTCCACCCAACCTGCCCAAGGCAGACACACAGGTCTGCCCCTACGGCCACGTGAATGGTTCTCCGACCAAAAATTTGAATGTGTCCTCAAACTGTTCGCGGCCTTCATCGCTCAACACTTTTTCCAGCGGCCATTCCTCCAGGTCTTCCCAAAATTTCATCAGCCGCCATGGGAACGGGCGCGGATACTCGAAGAAAAAACGATAGGCATAATTCCAAGCGTGGGCCGTCTGCGATTCGCTCAGGCGCTGAGCGGGCAAATCGGCAAGCGTTTTTTCGAGGGTGAAAAAATACTCGTCCCATGAGTTGGGGTCAATTGTAAAGCCTCTGCCGCGATAATGCGTCTGCCCGCACGAGACGACAGGCGTCCCGTTCATGGCGGTTTCGAGCCCGACCGTGGTTGTGTACGCCAATCCCAAGTCGGCGATCTCGATCAGATCATACGTGTTGACCTTGTCCAGCGCGCCGATGATGTGGATGTGACTCGGAATCCGCGCCAGCGCTTCGCGCACGACCGTCCCCATGGACTTGGCCTGCGGCACAAGTTTCTCGCCAGGGTGGACTCGAATCACCAGTTGGACATCGGCGCGGGCCGCGAAAAACTGGACCGTCTTCGTGATCCATTCGGTCATCGAGGCGGCGAAGATATCGCGTCCCAGCGTGAGACTGTCGCCCAGCACGTTGGCGGCCAGCATGACGACGGGACGGTCATCCAGCCCCAGCATGCTGCGCGTGGCCTGCGCGCCTTGTGATGAGACGTATTGCCACAGTCGTTTCGATTTTCCCCACACACGCGCGCCGCGGCGGGCATTCTCCAAGTCGGCGAGGCGTTCGTACATTTCATCGGTCATCGGCAGTTTGCAACGCGCTTCAACGAGATAGTCGGTGTCCTGCCGCATGATGGACGTGTTCTGCGCCAGCCAAATTTGTTCGCGTTGGTCGTTGAATTCAAATGTGACCGCGGGGATGTTGAGATAACGCGCCACGCGGAAGACGATTCCCATTTCGAGGATCAATCCATTGGGTACGAGAACCACATCGGGCTTGTTGACTTGCATCCATTCGAGCGCGGCGAGGGCGGCGAAGGTGTTGCGCTTGATCCGCAGATCGTACAATGCTTTGTCTTTCGCGTCTTGCATGTCCACTTCTTCGCGCATGAGGGTGTATTGCGCGTCCCAGAGGGAGATTTCGGCGATGTCGGCGTGGAGAGCGGGTGGAAGGTCGAAGGTTGAAGGTCGAAGGTCTAACATGGAGACGTGAGGAATGAAAGCTTGCCCTGAGCCTTGTCGAAGGGTGGAAAGTGGAGAGAGGGCGTCGCGGGTGTGAAGTCCGCGTTGTTTCTGAGTCAGTTTATCCATCTCTTTGTGCCATTCGGAGTAGGGCAGAGTCATCAACGTGACTTTGTGACCGAGTCCCGCGAGGGCGAGAGAGATGTAGGCGGCTTGTTCGATCCAGTAGTGGAGGGTGGCGAAGAGTAAAACGTTTTTTACTTCGTACTGCGGATTGCGTATTGGGCGTTGAATGAATGGCTTGGCTTGCTCAACGGCTTGAGGGAGTGATTTTTTTAGGCGCGATAGATTGAAGTGGTCTTTGCGGGCGCGATTCTTTTGCCGAAGCGAATAATCGAGTTCGGCGGCGAGAGGCAGTTCGCCCAAAAAGTTGCGGAGGGATGTTTTGTTCAACATAACTTTAGCCACAGAGTTCACAGAGAATCACAGAGATTCTTTTTTAAAACTCAGAGAACTCTGTGGTCTCTGTGGCAGGGGTTTTGAGTTAATCGAGTTTCTCGATCTTCCAATTCAAACGCGGACGAATCGGTCCTTGCCGCAGCTCGGGCCATTGCGTGCCAGGCGCGCCTGAAATATCCACGTTGAACGAGATGGCGTTCTCGTCCATGAAAAATCTTTTCACGCCGAACGAACTCGCGTTGACGCCGAGATAATAACGACCCTCGTTGAAAAAATCGGCGGGAATTTCGCAACGGCTCACATAGCGTCCCGCCGTGCGCGCGCCGAACTGCTCGAATTGTTGCGCGTCGTCGGTGTCGAACGCGGTGAACACATATTCGCCGCGCATCGTGTTGAGATACATGCCCACGCGCAAACCCGTGACGGGCGCGTCGAGTTGATATTCGAATTCGATGACGACTGGCTCGGTGGAGCGGATAGTGTCTACGACCGCGCCGCTTCTTTCTTTGATTTTGATTGCTACAGGCTTAAATGGCGCGCTCGCCATTGGAATTTCATCCGCCTCCCACACACGCTCACCCGACTCGGCTTGACCCGACGCGAGATAGAAATCAACCGCTTCGGGCGTAGGCGCGCGCTTGATGAGTTGTCCCTTTTTCAAGACGATGGCTTCTTGAGTCAGTCGCAAAATCGCGGACATGTTGTGACTGACAAACAACACCGTGCGTCCCTGTTGCGCCACATCGTTCATCTTGCCGATGCACTTACGTTGAAACTCCGCGTCGCCGACCGCGAGGACTTCATCCACAACGAGAATGTCTGGTTCCAAATGCGCGGCGACCGCGAATGCCAATCGCAAGTACATGCCCGATGAATATCGTTTGACGGGCGTGTCAATGAACTGCCCCACTTCCGAGAAATCCACGATGGCGTCGAAGTTGCGGTCAATTTGAGAGCGCTTCATGCCGAGGATCGCGCCGTTCATGTAAATGTTTTCGCGCCCTGTCAATTCGGGATGAAACCCCGTCCCCACTTCGAGGAGGGAACCGACGCGTCCGCGCACGGAAACAGTTCCCGTCGTCGGTTCGGTGACGCGGGAGAGAATCTTCAGCAGGGTGCTTTTCCCCGCGCCGTTGCGCCCAACGATGCCCAGCACTTTGCCTTCGTCGAGGTCGAATGAAACATCGTTCAACGCCCAGATAAAATTTTGATTCAAACGTCGGTCAGATTTTCCGACGAGCGCTTTTGCCAAACGGATCGGCGCAGAGACCGTATCCACGATCACATCACGCAACATGTTATAGCGGAATTTCGTTTCCGCCGCGCCGATCTTGTATTGCTTGCCGAGGTTTTGTACTGAGATTGCGGTGGTCATAGGTGTCAGGTGTCAGGTGTCAGGTGTCAGGTGTCAGGTGTCAGGTGATGTGTTTACTTCTTCCCTAACGAGCTTTTGAAGCCGCCAATTAACGCTTTTGCTTTTCGCGCTTGTTCATAATGCTCGGCAAATTCAGTTTGGTTAATGTAACTTGTATCCAGTGCGGCATACAGAAGCGATTGCACTTCAACGGCAGATCGCCGCGCGATACCGAGGAAACGCGCAAATTCAAGTTTCGATTCACAATCAAAACCTTCCGCAATGTTCGCCATGGCAGAGACGGAAGCGCGCCTGATCTGATCTTTCATTCCAAAGTCTTTCGCGAACTGGTCTTTGTTCGTCAACCCGTAGATCATCTTCACAAGTACGCGCGCTTCTTGCCAAGCTTGGCTATCTTCAAATCGTTTAATGAATGCCATGGGATTCTCCTTTTCTTGTAAGACCTGACACCTGATACTTGAACCCTGACACCTAAATCGTATCCGCGAAGGTTTTTTCCATGCTTCGGAAATAAAAAAGTCCAGAGATGAAAATCAGAATGGAGATGGTGACAGAAACCCATAAGGTGATGTCGGGTCCGTTGCCTGCGCCGAGGAGCGCCCAGCGGAATCCGTTGACGACGCCTGCCATGGGGTTGAGGGAGTAGAGGATCTGCCACTTCGCAGAGACAACAGACGCCGAGTAGGCTACAGGTGTGGCGAACAGCCAAAACTGAGTCAGAAACGGGAGGGCTTGATTCACGTCACGATATTTCACGTTGACCGCCGAGAGCCAGAGCGCGACTCCAAGCGCGGTGATGATCGCAAGCAGGAGGAAGAACGGAAGAGTCCAAAGCAAATTCCACGCGGGAGTCACTTGATAGTAAATCATCAGCGCGATGAGAATGACGAACGCGATGGCGAAGTCAACGAGACCTGCAAACACGGATGACATGGGAAGAATCAAGCGCGGGAAATAAATTTTCGTCACCATGTTGTTGTGCGCCACGAGCGAGCGACTGCCTTGATTGAGCGCGACGACGAACAAGCCCCACGGCAATAACGCGGTGAACGAAAACACGGGATACGGAATCCCTTCGGTGGGAAGTTTCGCCACTTTGTCGAAGAGGAAGGTGAAGACGAGCATCGTCATCACGGGTTGGATGACAGCCCATGCCATGCCGAGCAGAGTCTGTTTGTATTTCACTTTCACATCGCGCCAGACCATGAAAAAGATCAACTCGCGGTACGTCCACAGATCGCGCAGGTTCAGCGCGGCGAGTCCCTTGGTGGGTTTGATGTAAATTGTTGTTGGTTCGTGAGAGGGAACGTTTGTAATTTGAGTCATGTTGCCTCTGTCAAAAGTCGAAGGTCAAAGGTCTCATGACTTGCGACCTTCGACCTTTGACCTATTCGCCTTAAACCACTCGATCGTTCTTCGCATCCCCTCTTCAAATGGGACTTGCGCGCTCCAGCCGAAATACTCTTTTGCGCGGCTGACGTCGAGCGCGCGGCGGGGTTGACCGTTGGGCTTGTCGGTCTGCCAGACGATCTCCCCTGTGAAGCCCGTCATCTTGGCGGTCATTTCCACGAGGTCTTTGATTGAAATTTCATAACCTGAACCGAGATTGACTGGCGCAGAGCCGTTGTATTTTTCGGCGGCAGTGACGATTCCATCGGCGGCGTCTTCCACGTAGAGGAATTCGCGCGTCGGTGATCCGTCGCCCCAGGCAGGGATTTCCTTGTCGCCGCGTTCGGTCGCTTCGACGGTTTTGCGGATCAATGCAGGAATCACATGCGAAGTTTGTAAATCGAAATTATCTCGTGGTCCATAAAGATTCACTGGCAACAAATAAATTGCATTGAAACCATATTGTTGACGATAGGTTTGCGCTTGCACGAGCATCATCTTTTTGGCAAGTCCATACGGCGCATTGGTTTCTTCGGGATAGCCATTCCAAAGATCATCTTCTTTGAATGGGACAGGTGTGAATTTTGGATAGGCGCACACTGTCCCAGTGGCGACGAATTTCCCAACGCCTTTTTTATAAGCATGGTGCATAAGTTCAACGCCCATAATCATATTGTCGTAGAAAAATTCGGCGGGATGTTCGCGATTTGCGCCGATGCCGCCCACGTTCGCGGCGAGATGAATCACGACTACGTTTTTCGGGTCAATGTTTTTCAAAGCATCACTGTATAAATTTTCAATGGCTTCACGTTGAGTCAAGTCATAATCTTTTTTGCGGGGGATGAAGATGTCGGCCGCGCCGCGCGCTTTCAGTTTGGCGGTCACAAACGAACCGAGGAAGCCCGCCCCGCCGGTCACGATCACGCGTTTGTCTTGCCAGAAGGTTTCTGTCATGGTTGCAATTTCTTCCTCAGGTTTATTTGCGATCACCCGATTCATTTATCATCCTCGAGATGCAGAACAACCTTAAAGCCTATGACCTCGAGCGCGGGCGCGTTGCGATCGCTAACGACTTGAATCCCCTGTTCGAGACAAGTGAGGCGGGCGATATCCGCCACGTCCCCCCCGCCAATGACGCGGACGCGGTCGCCTCCCGCGCGGCGGATGGCGGCGATATGCTGTTTCACACGCTGGCGCGTTTTACGATAGAGATCGAAAGAACGCTCGACATAATCCACAGCGAGGCGGGCGCGCAGGGCAATCCCCTCCGGCGTGATGATGTAACGGAGTTTCTTGCGCTCGGCGCGCATGACCTTGACGTAACCCTTCTCGATCAGGCGTTTGAGATGCCAGTTGACCGTGCCAACCGCCACACCCAGCTGGGTGGCAAGCGCGGATTGGTTCACGTTCGGGTCGCTCTCGATTTCTTCGAGCAGGGTGAGTTCGCGGGCAGTTTCTTGAGTTTCCATGGTTCAAAATTCAGTCACTGAATTATAACATGCCAGAGCCAGTTTTTTTCAAGAACTCCATTTTGCTGTAAAATCGCCCGCATGAATTCCCCCTCCTTCGACTCCGCCGGACAAACCTATCAACAAACCCGCATGACCCACTGGGACGCGGTCGCGCGTCAGCGTGACAGGTGGACCGGACTGGGCGGCGCGTATCACAAACGTCTCGCCGAGATCTATCGCTTCCTCGTCAGCCCGGGCCAGCGCGTGCTGGAGATCGGATCGGGCCTCGGCAATTTGATCGGCGCCGTTGAACCCTCGCGCGGCGTGGGCGTGGACTTCTCCTCCGAAATGGTGGTGCGCGCCACGGCCCTTCATCCCGAAATTAAATTCGTCCACGCCGACGCGCATGACCTCTCGTTCCTGCACGAGACCTTCGATGTCATCATTCTCTCCGACCTCGTCAACGACGCCTGGGACGTGCAACGCATCCTCGAACAGATCCGCCCGTTGTGCGCGCCAAGCACGCGTGTCATCGTCAACTTTTACAGTCGCTTGTGGCAGTTGACCCTCAGCCTCGCGCAACAGACCCGTCTCGCCACGAAGATGCTCGACCAAAACTGGTTCACGCCGGACGACGTGCGCGGCATGTTGAACCTGGCTGGCTTCGAATCCATCCGCGGCTGGACGGAAGTCCTCTTCCCGCTCCCCATTCCACTGCTCCAACCTTTCTGCGACCGTTTCCTCGCACGCCTGCCGTTCTTCCGCGAGTTGGCGCTGTCAAACTTTGTGGTCGCGCGCCCGACCCCCCTCCGTCTCCCCCCATTTTCTGCGAAAATGGGGGGAGTGTCCCGAAGGGACGAGGGGGGTCAACAGCCGGTTGTTTCGGTCATTGTCCCGGCGCGGAATGAGTCCGGCAACATCAAAGCCATCTTCGAACGCACTCCAAAAATGGGACGCAAAACGGAGATCGTTTTTGTGGAGGGACATTCGACCGACGATACCTTCCTCGCCATCGAGCGCGAAATCGCTTCGCATCCTTCGACTCCCAGCCTGCTCCTGCGTCAGCCGGGCATTGGCAAAGGGGACGCCATGCGCGCCGGCTACGACGCCGCCCACGGCGACGTGTTGATGATCCTCGACGCCGACCTGACCGTCCCGCCGGAGGACCTGCCACGTTTCTATGACGCGCTCGTTTCAGGCAAGGGAGAATTCATCAACGGCGTGCGCCTGGTCTACCCAATGGAAAAGGAAGCCATGCGCGTGTTGAACTTCTTCGGGAATAAATTTTTCAGCATGGCGTTCACCTCCCTGCTTGGTCAGCCTGTCAAAGATACGCTGTGCGGAACAAAAGTGTTGTGGAAAAAAGATTACAACCGCATCGCCGCCAACCGCGCCTACTTCGGCGACTTCGACCCCTTCGGCGACTTTGACCTGATCTTCGGCGCGGCAAAACTGAATCTCAAGATCGTTGATCTCCCCATCCGCTACCGCGAGCGCACCTATGGTTCGACGAACATCTCGCGCTGGAAGCATGGCATGTTGTTACTGCGTATGGTCTGGTACGCGGCGAGACGAATCAAGTTCATTTAAAGCAATCATCCGCAGATAGCGCAGATTTCACAGATTTATTTTTCATCTGCATCATCGGCGTAATCTGCGGATTGAATTCGCACAAAGCAATTTCTATTCACGCACTCGTTCATAGATCAAAACATCCGGGTTAACGGTGGCAATCGAAACTTCCGGTAGATACCAGGGAAGGCGATAGCGGAATTCTTGTATTAAATGATAACTGCTCACGTCTCCCGCCAGCAGGCGTTTGAAGAAATCACACTCGACTGGGTTGGTAGCGCAGATCGAGTCAACGTAGAAGCGGTCATAGGTGAGCGAGTCGATCACGAAATAATCGGTGCCGCGTTCGAGCAGACCCTGCTCGCCGAGGTTGTACTCGTAACGTCCGCCCGTCGGAGGCTGGTCCACTGCGTATTTCACAAAATAAATCGGGTAGTTGTGCGCGCGCTCAAATTTTCTCCTGTTAATTGCCGGAGGGTACAGGGTGAACTCGATGCTCTTGCCGAATCCTTTCACGCCATCCAGGTATTGGCTGGCGGGAATGCGCGCGTCGTTGAGGAACAGCAGCGAAATACTGACGAGGCGCAATGCTGAATAAAAAAGTCCGATCGCCAGGACAGTCACCGCCCCAATCTGAATCATCTTCGATTGACGAGTCTTTGTCCATTGCAGAATTTCCTCGAAACATCCTGCGCCGAGGATGGACAACAGCGGCACAAAGGGGATGAAATGCCGCGGCACGTAATTGATCGAGACGAGGAACGGCAGGTCGAAGAGGATCACGTTCATCAGCAGGATCAATGTCCCGGACGCCATGCGCGGGTCCATGCGGAGTTTGCCGGAGTAATGCAGGGCTGTGCGGACGGCGAACCAAATAAAGCCGAGCAGGAATAAATAGTAAATGAACCAGCCGACTCCATCCGCGAAGACGCGCCACTGACCGTAGAGACCGATCGGCGTCCCGGAGAAATATCCGTATTGGGAGAATCGCAGAGCCGCCGCGATGGCTTGCGGCAGGTAATCGAGCGGGGCGGTGAAGAGGCGCGGAGTCCCCAGCCCGTAACCGACGATCACGAGCAGGGCGCCCAGCACGAGCGTTGGGAGGAGGCGGAGCCAGTCGCGGCGAAGACGTTTCCAGTGGGCGGTCAAAAAGACTCCGAGAGGCAACAGCGTCATGCTGGCGCCGGTGTATTTGCTGGAGGTCGCCAACCCCACCGAGAGGAAGGCGAGATGGAGCCACTTTTGCGAACCCGTGTAATGATAGGAAAGCGTGAAATACAAACACAGCACGGTGAAGAACTGCACGTAGAGATCGTTGTGCGCGAAACGCGCGTTGGCGGAGACGACGCCGCTGAAAATGTAGAGCGCGCCCGCGAGGCTCGCCGTCCATTTGCCCGCACCGATGCGCCGCGCAATGAAATAGACCAGCGCCGCGACCAGTGCGCCGAGTAATTGTGAAATGAGTCGCGCCGCCACGATGAAGGCGTAATCGGATTGACCCATGCCGTAGGTGATCAAACCAACAATGTACATGATGTGCTTCGGCAGGGACGGATAATTGAAATCGGGTTCGGTCACATCGAAGATGGTCTCGCCATGCAATGCGTCGTTCACGCGCCAGACCAGCTCGTCGGGATTCCAAAGCGCGGGCGCGCCCCACGAAATGCCCGGCAGCGAGACGGCGATGAAAAACAAAAATAGAGCGAGAGGCGCAAGGAAATCGAAGCGGTGGAGCAGGCTGACTTTGGAATTCATCAAAGGGGATTATACATGGGAGGTTGGAATGCGCCGTGTATAATTCCGCCTTAGAGAGTGTTTCTTAAGTAGTCGGGTAAGATTGGAGAATGACCAAATTCAACCAAACCTACCCGACCGACCTCAAGTATACCGAATGGCAACTGATTGCGGACTTTTTTCCGGCCAAGCAG
>JABARH010000016.1 GCA_019187665.1 Anaerolineales bacterium | reverse complement strand
GTTTTTGGAGTTCAACGCGCTCTGCTTGCGTAAGGTGAACTTTGTAGTTTCTCATCTTGTGCCTCCGGTGTTTGTACTGCATCACCGGAAACACTATATCACTAAATTAGGTTTGACGGACTAGTACGTGTATCGGCAACTGGTCTGATTACGAAACCATGATGCAAGAAAAATTTGGCAAAGACCTAACTCCCCATCGCGTCAAATAGCGCACATTGAAACGGTAAAACAACTGTCAGAGTCGGGAAAAACAAAACAGATAAAAGCGTCTCCGCTTTTATCTGTTTTGTGGATCGTATCTCGATTTTTGTGTAAAAATGGCACGCGATTAATCTCGCAGTACGAATTTACGCAACTTTCGGCATACCGCCTTTTTTGTTCATCCGCCTGTATAAGCGAAAATAGTGATAAACGCCAGCGCCCAACAAATAAAACTTACCAGCGTTAAAACCAAACCAGCAATAGGCAACGCTTTTCGCCGCCCTTTCTGAAAGAGCGCCCACACGCCCAAAATCAAATCCGCTATGCCCATCAAAAAGCATAGCGCTGCGGCGGAAAGGTATATGAGGGGCGTGTCGGCTACCTTCTGGGACAATATCAGACGGTTGTTAATGTCAACGAAGAAATATACAATATACGCCGCAAAGACACACAACGGTATCACGCCAAGCACGAAGGCGGCAATGCCAATTTTTGAATGTGTCTTTGGCGCGGGGGCAAGGTCGTTTTGTTCCATTCCTCCGATTATACTTGAAGTACAAACCCGTATCGAAGGTGTGCATCGGCAACTGATCCGATAACGAGACGATGATTCAAGAAAAATTTGGCAAAGACCTAACATCTCATCGGGTGAAATATCGAACGTTGAAACGCTAGTTTGGGTACGTCTCCAACAAGTCACCAACGAAACCCAGCGACCGTGTATCGCCTCAAATATGGGGGATTGTCCGGCGATCCACTTCAGTAACTCAAGCCCCCGCTATTTCGGTTCCTTGTAAGCAGGTCCTTACTGCATTAAATCCGCCGCCAGCGAATCCAATTGCGCCAGGATGGCCGCCACTTGCCCGCTGGGAAGATTAACGCGGAATATGTGATTGAACCCGTCCCCGATCGCCACACGCACGAGTCGCCAGTCGGCGCGCGCGGGCGGGAGCGAGGCCTGCGGCAACAATTTCACGGCGGCCAGCCACTGCGGATGAGTCGCGGCGTAGGGCGCGAGCAGAGTCAGCGTCGAGTCGCGCAGCGGGAACATGCCGGTCGTCTCCGTCCATTGCGCCTGATTCTCCGCCGAAAGGATCGAGCGGACAAACAACCACGTCGCCAGTTGCTCTTCATTGGAAGAGGAAAGCATGACAAACGAAGAACCGTAAACGACGAAGGCAGCCTTTGCCTTGCCAGGGAATGCAAGGGCTGTCCATTCATCCACGCTGCCGATGGCGCTGAAGGCGCGCAACTGTTCAGAGACCGTCTCAAGCGCGCCGCTCACAAACAACGCGCGGCGCGACGCAAATTCCTCGCGCGGATTCACATCGCCCTGCCACGCGCAAACGTCGTCATACATGCTCTTCGTGAACTTGAACGCGTCAATATTCTCCGGGCGCAAAAAGCGATAGCCGTCAGCCTCGCTTGCGCCGCCGTCGAACGCGAGCATCCATGAAAGCGCGGTCATGGGATCGGCGTCCACGAGCCAGCCGCCCCGCCCGTCGTCCGAAGCGTCTTCGTTCTTGCGCATAAATTGATTCGCGGCGCAGGCCTGTTCGCGGAAATCGTCCGGCGTCGCGGGGGCCGAGTCGAATCCCAATTCATGCGCCCACGTCACGTTATAGAAAATAAATCGCGCCGTGCGCTGTGCGGGGAGCGCGATCCGTTTGCCGTTGGCAACGTCTTGATTCAAAAATAGCGGGTCAAAATCGGCGATCTCGTTCGCGTCCCAGCCCCACTGCAGATCGTTCACATACGGATTCCAGTCTGCCACGCCGTTTTGCGCCTCCCAATAGAGCGCGTGCTCGGGCAGGCCAATCACGAGATTCGGCTTGTCGGGCGCGGCCAGCGACGAACTGACCGTGTTAAACAGTTCGCTGTAATTATCCTGCCCGACCGTGATGACCGTGATTCCCCACTCGTTGGATGAATTGAACTGGGCGGCTTGCAGCTCCAGCGACGACGCTTCCGGCCCGAACCACGGATGCCAGACTGTGACGGTCGCGCCGCGCAGCGATTCCGCGTCCACATTCAACGTTTCCACCGCGCCCGCAGCGGGTGAGACCGTTGCGGCTGTTTTCGGCGGCGCGGCTTCTGTGACGTCCGGCGAGGTTGTCGCCGTCGGAGCAGGCGGCGCGCAAGCAGAAAGAAACAGGAGACAGGATAAAAGATGAAGACCTGCCCCGATCCAGGGGGAGGAGATGAAGACGCCTCCGCGTCCCATGCCGTTTTTCTTATCCAAGCAGCACCATGGGGACGGGCGTGAAAACGAGGAGGAACAATACAATCGTGAACCAGCCCAGCGCGCGGCGACTCGAATCGAGTTCGGTGATCTGATCGAGCGGCTCGGCATGGACGCGTCCCAGCCAGAGCAGCATCACCGCCCAGATCCACCATGTCTGCGAGACGAATCCCATCACGACCAGGATACCGATGATGATCGGAAAAAACGTGCGCACGCGCTCGCCGAAAAGCGAATAGGTGATGTGGCCGCCATCCAGCGTGCCGGCGGGAATCAGGTTCAACGCGGTGACGAGCAATCCCGCCCAGCCTGCGAACGCGACCGGATGAATGAATACGTCTGTCCCGCCGAAGGGAACCGGCGTTCCGGTAAAGAAATATCGCACCCAGTAAATGAAGAGGGACATTCCATGGGTGGCGCCAGGCGCGGGAAGCAATTGACCGAACACCAGGTATTTGGCAAACAGGTAGAACAGCGAATTGCCTTCGATGAATCCACCCGGCGAAGGCTCAACCATTCCAAGATGTGAGAGGGAGAGGCCGAGAAACAAGACCGGAATCGCGACCGCCATCCCCGCCAGTGGACCGGCCACACCGATGTCGAACAGGACGCGCTTGTTCTTCGGGACAGATTGCATTTGAATGAACGCGCCCATCGTCCCAAACGGGCTGAATGGAAACGGAATAAAGAACGGCAGGGTGGCAGGCGTCTTGTGGCGGCGGCTCATCAGGTAATGACCGAACTCGTGCGCGACCAGGATTCCCAACAGGGACAGGGCAAACGGCCAGCCGCTGAAAATATTTTTGAGGAGAACGAGCGCCTGTCCGCCGAAATCTTCGGGGATTGGGCCATCCGGGACGGCTCCCGCCAGCATCACGCTGAACACCGTCAGGACGAACATGATGATATTGATCTTCGGCGATTTTGGTTTCACCTCAGACGGGGCGGGCGCGAGGAAGATCAACTGCCGATTCCCGTCTTTGCGGAAGAGCGGCATCAGTCCATGCGGCTTGAGGAATTCGGCCAACTGGTCATAGGCGGCGGCAGAATCTTCCATGAGAAGCTGGCCGCGATACCGTACCAGCCAGCCCTTTTGCAAGTCGCCGGTGGTCACGTCATGGATGCGAAAAACGCGCGCGACAATACTGGTAAGAATTTCGGGCTCGGGGAGGGACATTCAATCACCTTTATATGGAGGTTCGCTTCACCCAGCGTGACAATGCCTGTGATTTGCCATGGCCGATCATGGACATTGCCAGGGGAGAACACACCGAACAGGCTCGCATTTTTTGAGCGAAAAAGACGTTCTCCTGCGCCGATTGGCGGACACACGAAAGTCCTGTTTTCAAAAAAAACGACCCGCCTTCGACGAGAGATGGTTCAGAAAAACAGAAGATCAGAAACCAGACAACAGCCTCCAGGCAGAGCGCGGACGCAGCGGAAAGCGCTCGACAAGTTCCTGTAGTTTTCCGACTCGTTCATCGGATAGAGTAATGGTAAATGTGTTCATAATTTGCCTGTTTTCGCTATGAGCAAATTATACCTTGTCCAACTACGGTTGCATGCCGCGGCGTTTCAGCCCTTCGATCGCAAAGCGCTCGGGGCAGGCGTGCCGTGCAACGCACGCACCTGCGGGAAATCAACCTGCGCATTTAATCCTCCACATCCGGCCGCGCATGTGCCAAAGGCCTTGAAGATTTGCAGGTATTTTGTGACGGGGTTAAAGGAAGCGGCAGCGTCGCAACCGGCCGCCTACCTGCTCTTTGCCACGACCGCGATGAATTCCATGATGATCTTCAACGCGGCGAAGACGGTGGATTCGGACGGATCGAGCGGCGGCGCGACCTCGACGACATCGAGTCCGGCCAGGGGGAGTCCTTGCAGGGCGTGGATCAGGGTCAACACGTCGCGGCTGGAGAGTCCGCCAAATTCGGGGATGCCCGTGCCGGGCGCAACGGAGGGATCGAGACAGTCAATGTCGAGCGAGACGTGAACCGCGTCGCAGCGCGCGAGAATTTTTCGCACGTCGGCCGCGATGGATTTCATGCCGACCTCGGCCGCGTCGGCGGCGGTGTAGACGTGCATGCGGCCGTTTTCGATCAGGTCAATTTCCTGGTCTTCCCACGAGCGCAGGCCGACGAGGCAGACATCCTGCTGTTCGATTCCAAATTCGAGTCCGCGACGCAGGACGCAGGCGTGCGAGAGTCGCGAGCCGTCGAAGTGGTCGCACAGGTCGGGGTGCGCATCCACCCACAGCACGCCGAGGCGTTGCCCTGCGAAGCGTTTGCGCTGTCCTTGAAAGATGGGGATGGTGACGGAATGATCGCCGCCGAGGAAGATCGGGAGATTGGTCAGGCTGGCGATGGCCTCCGCCGCTTTGGGGAAGTCGGAGGCGGGCTGCGCGATGGGGATATCGCCCGCGTCGCAGACGGTCAGGCCGGCGAGGCGCGTGCGGTCCTCGCTGAAAGGCGTCACGTGCCGCGACCAGTGGCGGATTCGTTCGGGGGCGAGGGCCGCGCCTGTGCGCGCGCTGGCGAGGCCGTCGAAGGGAATTCCGAGAACGGTGAAGTCGGTCTGGCTGGGGGTTGCGTGTGGAACGTGCAGGTCGCCCCACAAGCCGTGTGTGCCTGCGAGGGTCATGGCGGCTCCTTTCTTGTTACAAACCGGCCGGTTCGCCGAGGTTAGCCCGATTGTACCCCGCCGCCGCGCAATATCGGAGTTGACCCGCGTCCTTTTTGCTCTTACAATGCTCTCATGTATTTGAGGTTTGCCGGTTTTTTTCGCCCCGATCACGACCCTCCGACGCTGGCCTGCCGCATTGCTGGCGTTTTCTTTCGCTGATCCCCTTTAACTTACCCGGAGGATTTCCCATGCCCACCCCTTTTGTTTCCAAGCGCGCCCCCATTTACGCCGATGTTCCCGATGCAAAGTGGAACGACTGGCGCTGGCAGTTGAGCCATCGCCTGAACAGCGTTGAGGAGATCGAGAAAGTCATCCCACTGACCGAGTCTGAGCGCAAGGCGTTGCAGACACAGGGCCTGTTTCGCGTGGACGTGACGCCCTATTTTATTTCGTTGATTGACCCGAATGACCCGGACGACCCAACCCGCAAACAGATCATCCCGCGTTCGGAGGAGTTGCAGTCTTTCACCGCCATGATGGAGGACTCGCTGGCGGAGGACCGCCACTCGCCTGTGCCGGGACTGGTGCACCGCTACCCGGACCGCGTGCTGATGCTGGTGACGACTCAATGCGCGTCGTATTGTCGTTATTGCACGCGCTCGCGCATTGTAGGCGATCCCGGCCAGACCTTTTCGCAGGCCGAGTTCGACATGCAGATCGAGTACCTCAAGCGCACGCCGCAGGTGCGCGACGTTTTGCTTTCGGGCGGCGATCCGCTTGTGTTGGCGCCGCGAATTTTGGAGCAGATTTTGACGCGGCTGCGCGAGATTCCGCACATCGAGATCATCCGCATTGGGTCGCGTGTGCCGGTCTTCATGCCGATGCGCGTGACGCAGGAATTGTGCGACATGCTCGCCAGGTATCATCCGTTGTGGATCAATATCCACGTCAATCATTCCAATGAAATCTCGCTGGAACTGGAGCAGGCCTGCGACCGTTTAACGAGGGCGGGCATCCCGCTGGGCAACCAGTCGGTGTTGCTGGCGGGCGTGAACGATAATGTCCACATCCAGCGCAAACTAGTGCAGGATCTGGTGCGCATCCGCGTGCGGCCGTACTATATTTATCAATGCGATCTCGTGGAAGGTGCGGGGCATTTCCGCACTCCGGTGGCGAAGGGCATTGAGATCATGGAAGGCCTGCGCGGGCACACCTCTGGTTATGCGGTGCCGCAATACATCATTGACGCGCCGGGCGGCGGCGGCAAGATTCCCGTCATGCCGAATTATTTGTTGAGCATGTCCGATCACAAGGTGATCCTGCGCAATTACGAGGGCTACGTCACCACGTACGAGGAGCCGACCGATTATCTTCCCTCCCACGCAGCGAAGTTCAAGGGACTCAAGCGCCCCGAGCCGGGCCAGGGCGGAATCCACGCCCTGCTCGAAGGCGACGAGATGTTCATCAAGCCCGAAGGCTTCGATGAAACGCACGACCGTCACGGGATTCAGCATCGTTTGAAGGATGAAAAGAAATGGGTCCCGCTGGGAATCGGTTCCGGCGATGAAACAAACGAAGTAAAATAGGGATATTCCGGCAAGGAGAATAAACGAATGAAAATCAAACTTGCATGTTTTGTGTTGCTCGCGTTGACGCTGGTGGTGGGCGCCTGCGCGCCCGGCCAGACGCCCGATCTGGAGGGGATCGAACGCCAGATCGAGACCGCCGTGGCCATGACCGTTTCGGCGGGCGAGACCATGACTGCGGCCGCCCAGCCAAGCGTCACCAGCACGGTGGAAGCGGCTCCTTCGAATACGCCCTTTCCCACCCTCACGCCCTTCCCCACCATCACGCCCTTCGTGATTACGCCCGGCGGCAGCGGCAGTGGAAGCGGCAGTGGCAGCGGAAGCGGCGGCACCACGTATTATGGCGGCGAGCAATGTGGCAACGACCCAAGATATATGGGCGCGATCATTGACCAGACCCCGCACGACGACGCTCCCGAGACCATCCGCAAGACCGGCGAGATCGAAAAACTGGATGTCAAGTGGACGATCAAAAACGTCGGCTCCAAGACCTGGACGCCGACCTACGCGTGGCTGTTCTACGAGGAAGCGGTCAGTTCCGACGAACCCGCCAACAAGTTGCTCACCTTGAGTCCGTTCGCCTTCACCCCGGTCATGTCCGGGCCGGGCTGGCTGCCCATCGGCGATTTCATCGAAACGGGCGAGTTCATCACGCTGGGCGCGCAATTGACCATGCCGGCCAGCATCGAAGGCCGTGACCCGGTTTATTTCACCGTGCGTATGGCGCTGGTCGCCGATGGCGGCGATAAATTTTGCTTCCCCTGGATTCGCATCACCGTCATTCGCCCGGGCATGACGCCCTAACTGGACGTCAGCAAACGCGCACAGGAGCAACTTCATGGACCGCACAAATCGCCTCCTCTTTGCAACCGTGATTCTGGCGGTCGCGCTGGCTTGCGCGCCCTTCCTGCCGCGTATTGCCCCCCTGCCCACCCAGCCGGCCGGGGCAGTGGAAACCATCGTGGCAGGGACACGCGGCGCGTCTGTGGCGCAAACGCAGGCGTTGATCCTTCCCTCATTCACGCCCTCTGTCACCCGCCCACCCTCCAAAACGCCAACCATTACTCCCACCGCCACCGCGACGGTCATTTTTAGAATGCCCACCAAGGTACCGACCAAGAAACCGGCCGCCACCAAAAAACCGGGCGGCGGGAGCGGAGGCGGAGGGGGCGGCGGTGGGGGCGGCGGTGGGGGCGGCGGCGGCGGAGACGGAAACAGCAGCGAAGGATTCGCGTGCGTTGTACAGGATACAACCATTCGTGTGGGCAACGTGATTGTTCCGGGCAATGCGCCTTCGGTTCCGGCAAACACTGCGTTCACCGTCACCTGGCAGGTCAAGAACGCCGGCGTCAAACCCTGGGATCATAATAGTGTGGACTATCGCTATCTGAGTGGAACCAAATTCCACGCCCAACCCCTTTATGATTTCCCAGACGTTCCAGCCGTGGTCAACAATGGTCAAACCGTCAACCTGGTTGTGGACAACCCGCCCATGACCGCCCCGGCATCGCCCGGCGTCTACACCGCCCGCTGGGCCCTGCAAGTAAGCCAGGTGCGATTCTGTAGTTTGGTTGTCAGCATTACCGTTCCGTAACCATTCTCAAAACAAAACGAGGCGGCTAAAAGGCCGCCTCGTTTTGTTTCCATCATTCACCTTACGCAGTTTTGCGATAGAGAAGGCGCCCTGAGTCTGTCGAAGGGGCCGGAGATGTGAGTACGCCAGACGAGTCCATCAATACAAACCAACAGATGGGTCTGCATGCCGAGCGTAATCATCAATTCCCCCGCGCACGTTGAAGACATTTTTCCAGCCCATCTTCATCAACCAGTTCGTGACCTGCGCGCTGCGGTTGCCATGATGACACAACACATACACGCTTCGATCCTGGCGCTGAACGGATCCTGGAATGGCAGACACCCCCCGCGCTGCGAGTTGACTCAGCGGCAGAAGCGCCATGCGCCGATCAGAAATCTTCGCCCGCAACAACTCATCCGCTTCGCGCACATCCAACAACACGAAGTCTTCGTCTGATTTCAATTTTTCGGCGAGGCTCTGTACGTCAATTTCAGGAAGGGAAAACCGAAACATAATGATACGATTGTACTCGAACTGCTTGCGATTCCATTGACAGATTTCACATCCTGCATATAATCCCCGCCAACAAATACGTTGACGAGGACGAGTACGCGTTGAACGGCGGTTCAGAGAGCAGGTGAAGTGGTGAGAGTCCTGCCCGAGACGACAACGCCGAATGGACCTCCGAGTTGCAGGGCGAAATTAGTCTGATAGCCGACTGGTCGCTAGTCCGCTAGTCAGATCGAGAGTATCCCAAGCCGGAACAGCCACCGTTATCAAGGCAAAGTCCCTTAGCCATCTGCGACAAGCAGACAAGAAAACTAGCGGACGAACAGAGTGAAGCTGGCTTTCCCGTTGCATCACAACGGGAATTTTGTTTAATTGCATCCAGCTTAACTTGGGTGGCACCACGGATTCCACGTCCGTCCCATGATTTGGGATGGACGTTTTTATTTAATGGCCGCCTCATCCATGCCCATCCCGCTGCCTCTCCCAAAAACATGAACGAGGCAACGGGGCGGGCGCCAAAAGGAGAAAACCATGGACGCGCAAATCGAGATCAGCAACATGCAGCCCGCCGATGCTATCCCGCTGGAGGACCGCTCCCTGCCCGCCAGCGAAACGCTCAAGGAACAACAGGCCGATATCGCGGAGAAAGACTTCGCGCCTGTGTTTGTCCCATAGAAATGGAGGAGAATATGCATCCCGTCACATTTCATCCGCCTTGAGGGGCGGGGGATATGTATACAGGTATACAGGTACACAGGTATACACGTACACAGGTACACAGGTACACACGTACACACGTACACAGGTACACAGGTACACACGTACACACGTACACAGGTACACAGGTACACAGGTACACGAGCAGAGAGTTGCTCTCTATCAATCGTAAATCGTCAATCTAAAAAATCATAAATCGAAAAAGGAGTTTCCCATGTCCGACCAAACCCGCTTCATCCTGAACGAATCCGACCTGCCGAAGAATTGGTACAACATCGCCGCCGACAGCCCCCTGCCGCCGACGCCGGTGCTGCATCCGGGCACACTCGAGCCGGTCACGCCAGACTTTTTGTCGGTTCTGTTTCCGATGGACTTGATCCTGCAGGAAATTTCAACCGAACGCTACATTCAAATCCCGGATGAGGTGCGCGAGATTTACAAACTCTATCGCCCCACGCCGTTGATCCGCGCGCGCCGTTTAGAAAAAGCGCTTGGCACACCCGCGCACATCTACTACAAATACGAGGGCGTCTCGCCTGCGGGGAGTCACAAACCGAACACAGCCATCCCGCAGGCCTTCTACAACAAAGCCGCCGGGACGAAAGCCCTCACCACCGAGACCGGCGCCGGTCAGTGGGGTTCCGCGCTTGCGATGGCCGGTAACTTCTTCGACATCGCCGTGGAAGTGTACATGGTCAAAGTGTCGTATCAACAGAAACCTTATCGCCGCAATTTGATGGAAACGTATGGCGCGCAAGTCTATGCCAGCCCGACGAATCGCACCAACTACGGGCGCTCGGTTCTGGACTCTGATCCAGGCAGCCCCGGCTCGCTTGGCATCGCCATCTCGGAAGCGGTGGAGGTCGCGGCCACATCCGGCGGCGCGAAGAAGTACAGCCTCGGCTCGGTATTGAACCATGTGCTGACTCACCAATCTGTGATCGGTGAGGAGTCGCTCAAGCAGATGGACATGGCAAATGAATATCCGGATGTGGTGATAGGTTGCGTCGGCGGCGGATCGAACTTCGCGGGCATCGCTTATCCGTTCCTGCGCGAGAATCTTAAAAACGGAAAACGCACACGCCTGCTGGCCGTCGAGCCGACCGCCGCGCCATCGCTAACCAAAGGGGTCTACACGTTTGATTATGGCGACACGGCGAAAATGGCGCCCATCGTCAAGATGCACACGCTGGGACATTCCTTCATCCCGCCGGGCATCCACGCGGGCGGGTTACGCTATCACGGCATGGCTCCTTCCATCAGCGCGTTCCACGACGCGGGGCTGATCGACGCGGTGGCGGTTCCCCAACTCGCCACGTTCGAGGCCGCTGTCCAGTTCGCGCGTAGCGAGGGACTGATCCCCGCGCCCGAGTCGGCGCACGCCATCCGCGCCGCGATTGACGAGGCGCTCGATGCGAAGATCAAAGGCGAGAAGCGCGTCATCCTCTTCAACCTTTCGGGGCACGGCAACTTTGACCTGGCCGCGTACGAAAAATATTTGCAAGGCGATCTTGAAGATTTCGAGTATCCGGCCGCGGCGGTGGAGGAAGCGATGACGCGCCTGCCGCAGGCGGCGATCCCCGCGTAAGAAAAGAGACTACGCATCTCTTCTCCTTTTGAAGTCGGGGCAGGCTGAACAAGTCTGCCCCGATGAATTTAAATGGCGTGCGCGGCTTTCTCCGATTGGAGCGAAGAGGGTAAAATGAAGGAAACTAATTGCATCGGAGTCAGTATGCCCTCAAACAATTTTCGCAAAGAAAAAGATTCGCTCGGCGAACTCAACGTGCCTGCCGACGCGCTCTACGGCGTGCAAACCCAGCGCGCGGTAGAGAACTTCCCCATCAGCGGACTGCGCCCGTGGCGGGCGTTCATCTGGTCTATCGCGGCGGTCAAACGCGCGGCGGCGTTGGTGAATTTTGAACTCGGATTATTCAACGACCGCGAAGTGGACGGGAAAAAGTTCACAGCAAAACAGTTGGCAGACTCTGTCACGCAAGCCGCAACCGAGGTGATGGACGGCAAATGGGATTCGCAATTTGTCGTCGAACCGTTTCAGGCGGGCGCGGGGACGAGTCACAACATGAACGCGAACGAAGTCATTGCCAATCGCGCCACGCAAATTCTCGGCGGCGAGCTTGGAAAGTATTATGTTCATCCGAACGACCACGTCAACATGGCGCAGTCCACGAACGATACGATTCCCACGTCGATTCGATTGGGCGCGTTGTGGCGCGTGGATGAGTTGCTCACATCGCTAAAAAATTTACAGTCCGCGTTGGAGGCGAAGGCGAAAGAGTTTGATTCGGTCGTCAAATCGGGTCGCACTCATTTGCAGGATGCGGTGCCTGTGAGGTTGGGTCAGGAATTTTCCGCGTATGCCAAAGCCATCGAACGCGACGCGGAACGCGTGCGCCGGTCTGCCGAGGGGTTGCGCAGGCTGGGGATCGGCGGGACAGCCGTCGGGTCCGGGTTGAACGCGCATCCCGAATATCACGCTCGCATGGTGAAAAAATTATCCGAGATCACCGGGCTCGAGTTGCAAACATCCGATAATTTATTTGAGTCCATGCAGTCCATGGCAGACGCGGCGGACTTTTCATCTTCATTGCGGACTCTCGCGTTGACGTTGATCCGAATCGCAAATGATTTTCGTTTGCTCTCATCGGGTCCCTCAACTGGATTCGACGAAATCAGATTGCCCGCCGTTCAGCCGGGCTCGTCCATCATGCCGGGGAAAGTGAACCCCGTGCTGGCTGAGATGTTGGATCAGGCGATGTTCCATGTGGTGGGATGCGACACGACGGTGGCGATGGCGGTGCAAGCGGGACAACTCGAATTGAATGTGATGATGCCGATCATCGCGCACAATTTGTTCGAGATGATGCAAGTGGTCATCGGCTCGGTGAACGCGTTCACCGAACGCGCCGTGAAAGGCGTGACCGCCAACCGTGAAAAAGCGGAAGGCTGGCTGGCGAAGAACGCGATCATCGTCACCGCGTTGAATCCTGTGATTGGGTATTCACAAGGCGCGGCTTTGGTGAAAGAGGCGATGTCGCTGAATGCTTCGATCAAAGAATTGGCAATCGAGAAAGCAAAGGCTGGCACATTGAAACACCGCGATGAAGATCGCCCCGTGAGGGCAGAGGAGATCGAGTCGGCGCTGAGTGATTTGAGGAAGTTGACGGAGGGTGGAATTGTGGGAGGCGTTGGAGGAGGAGGGTAGACGTACCCTCGCTAAAATTAAGAGAACCCGTTTTTCAGGAAAACGGGTTCTTATTTTTTGTGGAAATGGAATGTTCTTCGATGAACGGCGGAATGTCCCAGCCTTTCGATGGCTCGACGATGACCGGCTGTTCCGTATCCTTTGTGTTTTGAAAAATCATACCCGGCATAGCGCGCTTGCATCTCGATCATCAGCTTGTCGCGCGCAGTTTTCGCAAGGACGGAGGCGCAGGCGATGGATAAAGATTTCTGGTCGCCTTTGACGAGCGAGGCGAAGGGAATCTCTGTATCGGGTTTGAGGTGGAAGTCGGTCAGGAGAAAATCGGGGAAGAGGGAGAGTCCTTCAATGGCGCGTTCGGCGGCGAGACGGGTGGACGGGGCAATGCCAAGCGCGTCGATCTCTTCGGGGATAGCCCAGCCCAGCGACCACGCGCGTGCAGACGCTTTGATCACATCTGCCCAGCGGGCGCGCTGTCCCGCAGTCATCAGTTTGGAGTCGCGCACGCCGCTCAGCGTGGAGGGATGAAGCGAGGGTTCGCGAGGCAGGATGACAGCCGCCACAGCGACGGGTCCCGCCAGGGCGCCGCGTCCGGCTTCGTCGAGTCCGGCGACGGAATCGAATCCGCCGTCCCATAAATTTTGTTCGAGGGAGAGATCAGGCAGAATCATATTTTCCACGCAGGGCATTGGCGTGGATGCGGAAGATGTCGCGCAGCATGCGCAGGGCGTCCGGCACAGCGCTGAGTTTTGTGGCGGCGTCGAACCGCCAGCGGATGGGGATTTCGCGAATGGCGAATCCGAAGCGGCGGGCGAGGTACAGGACCTCGATGTCGAACGACCAGCCGGGTAATGTTTGGCGCGGAAAAATTTTTTCGGCGGCTTCGGCGGTGAAGCATTTGAATCCGCATTGAGTGTCGTTGAGGCGCGGCAGGATCAGCAGGCGGATGCCGAGGTTGATCAGCCGTCCGCCCAGGTGGCGGTAGAGCGGTTCGTCCACGCGCTGTGCGCCTTTGGCTTCGCGCGAGGCGATGACGATATCGGCGTGCGAGGCGGGCGGAAGGAAATAAGGCAGTTGTTCAATGGACATGGACAGGTCGGCGTCGCACATGAAGCGGTATTGGCCGCGCGCTTCGAGCATGCCGCGCTGGACGGCGCGCCCTTTGCCGCGCTCGGTTTCGCGGAGGGCGCGCAGGGCGAGGTGACGGCGCGCAAATTCCTGCGCGATATCGAAGGTGCGGTCGGCGCTGCCGTTTTCCACCACGAGGATTTCGGAGTCGTAGGGTTGGGTTTTAAGAAAAGCGAGCGCCTGCTCCAGCGTGTGAGGCAGACGCGTTGCTTCGTTGTGCGCGGGGATGACGATGGAGAGGAAGGGGGTCAAGGCTGGGCTTGGGAGAAGATGAAGAACGCGCCGCCCGCGAGAATGCAGCATTCGATGAGCGCCATGGCTGCGAGGAAAACGATCTGCAAAAGGGTCATGCCGAAAATACGTTTGGAAGCGGGTTTGGACGCGCCGGGGGCGGGGTTGTTTACCAGCACGGTCGGTTGTTCAGCGCGCGCCTCGTCGAACGCAAAGCCAATATCTTCGGCGGCCTGGCCGCTGTCAATCAGCGCGTCGCTTTTGGGAGAATTGAGGAAACCCTGCAGGCGTGAGGAAGGCTCCATTTGAAATGGGGTTTCATCCTGCATCGCGAAGGGATCGTCCTGCGCGGGCGGGGGCGGCTCTTCGCCCTGTTTGGCGGAGCGTGGCGAGATCAGCCGCTCGACGAGATGGCTGGCCGTCTGCGCGTTCATGGATGGACGCGCGGCGAGCAACCCGGCCGCGAAACGTTCGATCGCGTCGCTTTGCACCACGCGCACGGCCGGCCGCACAGTTTCGATATGCAGGCCGGGGTCGGAGGCCATCAACACCGGTTCCACTGCAACCGGCAGGGTAATTCCCTGCCGCTGATAGAACACCTCGATCACGCGCGCCAGTTGTTCGGCGCGGGCGACGAGGTTGACGCCAGCCGGTTGAAAACGTCCATTCGATATTGTTCCCCATTCGTTGCCGCGCGCCTGGTAGAAGCCCTTGAGCGGCGTCACGTCAATCAGATAGATGCCCGCCGACCCGATCAGAACGAGAGGCGCAACGATGCCGCTTGCGCCCAGTTCCTTATTGCGGATCAGGGTGTAGCCGTGTTCCAGTGTTTTGGCTAACGTGGATACGATGATCTTCTGGGCTTCGAGCGCGGGATACCAGGATAACCCGTATTTGAGCGTGCCTTGAATACGGTTGACCAGGCCGATCTGGCCGGAGGCATCTTGAAAGGGGGTGTGATCGAGGGTTTTCATGGGCATGAATTGGGTACAGCGGCGGTGACGTTACCGCTAGAAGACCGGCGCGCCCTCTAGCTCGTCGCGGGCGGCATCGGCGCGGGTGGCAATGTATTCTCTGTCTCCATGCTTCACCAATTGAACGCTGCGTTCGCGTGAGAATGTGCTGGCATGGAATTTTTGGCGCTGGCCGGTGATGAATTGCTTTTTCGATCTGAGCCGTTCGAGCAGGGTCTTGCGGTCGAGCAGCACGCGGTCCGAGAAGGTCGGGCCGCGGCGCTCGTAGGCGCGCACCCATTCGATCTGTCCGTTGCGGGCATAGCGGACGGCTTCGATGACTCCGTCGAATTTCTTTTCTGCCATATTCGGCCTCCGCGAGTATTTTAACACAAGTAGCGCCACCGGACTTACACACGATCTTGTGCGCTTGTGCAGGGCGTGTTCTTTAACGCGCCGAACAGGTTCGCGGTAGAACGCCAATGATCGCAAGCCCTGGCAGGACTACTGTTGCGCCATGCAGGCTGGGCCGGCATTGTGATTACCCCTGCATGGAAAAACCGACGACCCCATGAGGCCGTCGGCTGTTTTCAGTCGGGGTGGAGGGATTTGAACCCACGACCCCCGCGTCCCAAACGCGGTGCGCTGCCAACTGCGCCACACCCCGAAACGAGCCGAGTATAATGCGTGGAATGTTTCCCCGTCAAGCAACTTCGATTCTAGCCGCCATCGCGCTGCTCTTTACACTTTCGGCCTGTTTGCCCTCCGATCCCGTTCCACCTACGCCTGCCATTGTCATCCTGCCCACCGTCACCGTCACACCCCTGCCAACCCTTCCGCCTCCCACAGCCACGCCGCTCGCCTGTCTCACCGCGCCGGGCGAACTGCGGACCGGCGAAGCCCCAAGCGGCGGCTCAACCACGCTCTTCATCATCTATCTGCCTCCCTGCTACGAAGCCTTCACCGATCAGCGCTACCCGGTACTCTACCTGCTCAACGGCCAGACCTACACCGCCGACCAATGGGTGCGCCTCGGCGCGCCTGCCGCAGCCGACGAACTGATCCACACTGGCCGCGCCGCGCCCTTCATCATCGTCTTTCCCGATGATCGTTATTGGAACCTGCCACAGGGCGAATACTTCGGCCAATACCTGATAAACGATATCATGCCGTATATTGACCAAAACTTCCGCACGATCCCGGCCCGCGAACAGCGCGCCATTGGAGGCTTATCGCGCGGCGGCGGATGGGCGCTTCAAATCGGGCTGCGGACGGAGCTCTTCGCCTCGGTCGGACTGCACTCCGCGGCGGCCTTTCCCGAAGACCGCGCCAACATCCTCTTCTGGATCGAACAGCACAACTCCGCCGCCTGGCCGCGCCTCTACATCGATTCTGGCGATAACGACCGCGAACGCGGATTCAACTCGCAGTTCGAATCGCTCCTGACCCAGTTCGGCATCCCGCACGAATGGCATCTTAACCCCGGCGACCACTCGGAAACTTATTGGAGCGCGCACGTGATCGAATACATCGTCTGGTACGCCGAGGGCTTCACGCCGGAAAAGGAAACCCCATGAATATTCTCGTCACTGGCGGGGCAGGCTACATTGGCTCGGCCACCGCAGAAGCATTGCTCGAGGCAGGACATTCCGTCACCGTCTACGATTCGCTCGTCAGCGGGCATCGCGCCGCGATTCCCGCAGGCGCAGCCTTTATTCACGCCGAACTCGCGGACGCGCAGAAGATGAATTCTGTTTTGGCCGGGAAGCGCTTCGACGCCATTATGCACTTCGCAGCCTTTATCGAGGCGGGAGAATCGATGAAGGCCCCGGGGAAATTTTTTCAGAACAATCTGATCCATTCCCTGCATCTCATGGAGGCCGCCGCGGAGGCGGGCGTGACCCGGTTTGTCCTTTCGTCCACGGCGGCGGTATATCAATCCAGCGATGAACCGCTTACCGAGGAATCGCCGCTCGGGCCGACCAACGTCTACGGGCAGACTAAATTAATGGTTGAGCAAGCTCTCGAGTGGTATCGCCAGATTCACGGGTTGCACTTCGCTGCGCTGAGATACTTCAATGCCTGTGGCGCGCTGCCCGGACGCGGAGAGGCACACCAGCCTGAATCGCATCTCATCCCGCGCGTGCTGAGCGTGCCGCTCGGCAAACTGGATTCGATCAATGTCAACGGCACAGACTATCCCACGCCCGACGGAACCTGCATCCGCGACTACATCCACATTGCAGATCTGGTCTCCGCGCATTTACTGGCTCTGACTGCGTTGCAGAAACGCGATCGCCTCGTTTACAACGTGGGCAGCGGGCACGGCTACTCGGTGAAAGAGGTGATCGAGACGGCGCGCGCCGTGACCGGCCACAAAATTCCCCATGTCGAATCCGCCCGGCGGGAGGGCGACCCGGCGCGGCTGGTGGCCTCCTCCGCAAAAATCCGCCGCGAGTTGGGCTGGAATCCGCGATACGATACCCTGCGAAAAATTATCGAAAGCGCGTGGGAGTGGCATCGGTCGCGCCCGAATGGATACGAGGATTAAGATGGCCTTCTCCTTTCATCGTATCCCGGTCGGAATTGACAATTGCTTTCTGCTGCGCGGCGAACGCACTGTCTTCGTGGATGGCGGCGCGTGGGGTGGAACGCCTGCCTTTATCAAAGGCATGCAAGCGCTGGGGGTGGACCCGCAGGAGATTCAATTGATCCTGCTCACGCACGGTCACTGGGATCACATCACCTGCCTGGGCGACATCCAGCAAATGTGCGGGGCGCCGATCGCCATCCATCACCGCGACCAGCCCTTTGTCGAGAGCGGCACGCCGCCCTTCCCGGCGGGCGTCGGCGCGTATGGCCGGATGATGTCTGCCATGGCACAGGCGCTCCTGCATCCCAGACTTCCGCCGCTAAAAGTGGCGAAGCCTATCGGCGACGAGGGTCTGTCGCTGGCGGAGTATGGCATTCCCGGCAAGGTGGTTTATACGCCGGGCCATTCGATGGGACATGTCAGTATCCTGCTCGATTCGGGCGACGCGCTGGCAGGCGACATGGCGATGAACGATTGGTATCTGCGCCTCACACCCGGCCTGCCTGTACTGGCCGACGATATTTCGATGGTGGTGGAAAGTTGGAAGAAAATTCTGCCCATGGGCGTCCGCCGTGTGCATCCCGCGCATGGGCCGGATTTTCCAGTGGAAGTGATGCAAAAGGAAATTGAAAGGTTTCGAGGTGACAAATGACCTTTGCCATCGTCTTGATTGGCTGGATCTTTTCGCTCTGCCTGCACGAATTCGGCCACGCCATTGTCGCCTATTACGGTGGCGACACGACCGTAAAGGACAAGGGCTATCTCACATTCAACCCGCTGCGCTACACCGACCCGTTGATGTCCATTGTGCTGCCCCTGCTTTTTCTGGCGATGGGCGGCATTGGCCTGCCGGGCGGCGCGGTCTACATTGAACGCTGGCGGCTGAAGAACAACACCTGGCAGAGTCTCGTCTCGCTGGCCGGACCGATTGCCAACCTGGTCGTCTTGATCGTCCTCAGCCTCATCCTAAACCATGCGCCCATGGATAACGATTCCGCCAGCAACAGCGTCTGGCCGGGGCTGGCCTTCCTGGCCCTTGTTCAGGCCAGCGCGATCGTGTTGAATTTAATTCCGCTGCCCCCCTTCGACGGCTACGGGATTCTCGAACCCTTTCTACACCCCGACCTGCGCGACCGCGTCAACTCTGTGCGGATGTTCATCATGGCGGTGGTGTTCATTTCTCTCTGGCGCATCCCGATGGTGAACGACCTGCTCTGGTCGCAGGTCTTCAGCATTTCCTATCGCCTCGGCATCCCGCTTGATCTGGCCTTTATTGGGTTGGAACGCTTCATGTTCTGGAAATTGTAAATTCTTCATCACAGAACATCCACAAAGGTTTTGCGTAAGTCCTGTTTTTTACGAAAACCAGGTGAGGTTAATCACGAGGGAATGACCTGGAACGCGGGCCTTTGTCATTCCAGCTCGCGATATAAAAGCCACTGCCCTTTGCGGTCGTCCACGTTCTTTATGGCGCGGTCATAGTAAATATCGAAGATTTGATTCGAATCCACTTTCACGCGGAAGTAAAACCTGCCCACATTCAACGACCCTCGAGATGAAGCCACGGCCGCGTGCTCCGGTTGCATGTTGCGCGCCATCTTGCCGCGCCGTTTGAAGTCTGCCCATTCGGAGAGCGACTCAATGACGCGGAAGATCTGGCCGTTCCAGAAGAATCCATTCGGGCAGGGTGGAGATTTTTCCTTTGCAGGAGGCTCATCGAAAATCGCTTCGATGGGATCGTCGTAAAAGTGAACGGGGGTGAAGCCAGTCATGGAACGATCATATCCCTCGAAAAAACGCCGATGGGTCCGCATACTGTGACAGGAGAAACGCCGCGCACAAGCCCAGCGCATTGATCAGCGTATGCAGGATAACGCCCGGCCATACCGAGTTGGAGCGCTGGTACAGATAACAAAACAGGAAGCCGAGCGTGAAGGTGGGAATAAAGGCGGCAATGGAAAGATGAAGCGCGCCGAAGAGCGCGGAGCTGATGAGCGCGGCCTTCAACCATCCCAGTCGGTGGCGCAGGCCTCCAAAGAGGAAGCCGCGCATGACCGTCTCTTCGATGAGAGGCGCCAGGAAGATGCCGGTAAAAAGAAGAAACCCGGGATGTTCGAGTTCAGTCAGTATGCTGGTAAATTGCTGCGCCTGTACCTCCACGCCAAGCGTGAACATGATCGCATTGTTCACAAAATTCACGAGGAAAGCGACGAGGATGAAGCCGCACCCCAGGGCAAGCACATTCGGCTGCGCCGGGCGGAATCCGAGATCGCCCCAGGCGGCGCGGCGCCGGAGCAGGATCGCAAAAATCGGAATCGCCTGGATGGGTTGGTAGGCCAGGATATACAGGGACAGCAGCCAGTCGGTCTCTTTGAAGAACAGCGGGATGGCGCCCGTGACGATCATGCCGAGCATGAACAGACCGAAGCCGATCCATGTATCGCGGCTGGACCAGGGAACGGCCGGCGATTCTGGGTTGGGCGGGAGGAGGGTGGCGGGGTTGAGCAGGGAAATGTCCTGCGACATGGAAGGCCCTTGGCTAACTTTCTATGATACAGAATTTTTGGGCGCAGTACATGTCAACGGATCAGCGTTCTGAAGAGAGTCGCGGCGCCAAGGTAAAAGAGGGACGCTCCGATGCCGGTCATGGCGCTGAAAATATATTTCAGCGCGGGGCGGCGCACGGAGCGGAAAAGCCTGAGATTGAACGTCACCGCCAGCAGGCCGATCACCGCGCCGAACGCGCCGCCTATGATCACCAGGAATACCGGCCACCCGTTCCAAACCCACTCATACCATTTGAGTGGTTCAACCAGATCAAGCGGTTTGCCGTCCACCATCAAGGAGGGAACGTCGAGAAAATTATGGCGAAACGCGCAGGCCATATCTTTCCCGTCATTGCGGCGGATGATCAGTTCGCCGCGCCCCCTTCCTTTTGGCGCGGGCCGGCCGTTCACCAGCAATTTTGGACCGGAGAAAAATCCGGGCGGTTCCACCACGATCTCCTGGCCTTCAAAACCGGGTAATGTGACAGGATATCTCATAATGCATCCAGATAAAAACGGCGGCGCAATTGTGCTATCGTTTTTTTACCACAAATCAAACCCGGATTGACTCGACAACCATGTAAGGAGAATCGGGTGCAACTCCAGCGCGATCGAGCCCACGATGATCCCCAGCGCGGCGCCCGCAATAATATCCGAGAGGTAATGCACGCCCATCGCCACGCGCGCCAGCGCCACCAGCGGCGCCCAGACGCAGAGCAGGATCGCCAGCCAGGCGGGGCCCAGCCCGAGGGCGAGGGCCGCGATCATAAAGGCGCGGGCGGCGTGTCCTGAGGGAAAGGAGTGCGGGTCGGTGTTGCGATAAATTCCGCCCCATTCGCCTGCGGGCCTGCGGCGGCGGACGAGGAATTTGATCGTCAGGACAATGACGGCCAGCGCGGCGATGGCGGCGAACAGAACGAGCGCCCATTGTTTCCAGAACGAATCGCCAAACTGCCATACGAGGAAGAGGCCGAGTCCCCAAAACCACGAATCGCCCGAATGGGCAAAGAAAACCGCCAGCGCGCGCAGGAGGCCGGGTTGTTCGGCCACGCGAAGGCGGTCGGAGAGACGCGCATCGAGTTCGAGCAGGGAGCGAAAGGTCATTTCTTCGGGGCGGTTTTTTTCTTTGTTGTTGTTCGCTGCGCGGGTCTCTTCAGCGTCTTGTGCGCGGGCGCCGATTCTTTTACGGCGGCCTTCCTTGCCGCGGCTTTGACGGCGCGCTTTTCTTTTGCCTGCTGTGATTCGAGATCGGCGCGCAGGAGTTCGAGCTGGTGCGGCTTGTCCACGTCCATGCACGGTTCGGCGCGCTCCCAGACGATGGCGCGGCCTTTGATGCCGAGACGATTGGAAAGATGCGCGACGAGTTCTTCGAGCGTGATGCCGCGCGTAAAAATTTTCCAGAATGTATCGAGGCCGACGATGGAGGCCTGCGTGAGCGGCGACTTGCGATTGCCGATCAGGCGTTCCCACAGATCGAGATGCTCCGTCGCCATGCGCACGTGAGTCATGTGGATGTCCGCGCCGCATAGCTCGATATCCTTGAGGCGGGTGTAGGTGCGCTTCGAGTTGGGATAGCGCGCTTCCATCACCGCGCGCGGGCAGACGCCGTAGTACATCTCATCCTGGGTTGTTTTGCAGGCGTCTACCAGCCAGTCCACCATCTCGCCTTTGAGCGCGGGAATATCCGAGGAGACGACGAGAACATATTCCGTCTTTTTATTTAGTTCAAGCGCCTTGTTTACGCCCGCCACAATGTTTGCCAGCATGCGCCCCTGATTAGAGATGTGATGGATCGGCTTGGCGCTGGTGAGTTGCGTTTTTGCAGAAAGGCCGATCAGAATGATGGCCTCCACCTCGCGCGCAGCGTTGAGCGCGTCCAGCGTCCATTGAATCATCGGCTTGCCCGCGATATCAATCAACGCTTTGGAATCGCCTTTGGAATAAATGTATAACGGGTCTTCGGGTTGGGGAATTCCGCCTGCGGTTACGATGGCGTACATGGGGATAATCTCCTGTGTAATTAAAAATGTAGACACATAACCAGGTATCCACGTACACAAGCTTTGCAAAGACCTGTGTACCTGTGTACCTGTGTACCTGTGTACCTGTCTACTTGTGTACCTGTGTACCTGTGTACCTGTCTACCTGTGTACCTTGTCTACCTGCCTAATTCAACTCCTGCAACTGCGGTTCGATGCCGAGTTTGTCGAGCAGTTCGGTCAGTTCGGGCCAGGTGAGTTTGCGATTCTTGCCAGAGACGGCGGTCAGCGCGGCCTCCATCATGTTCGTGCCGAAGGAACGTCCCTCCATGACGGGTGTGGTGGTGATGAGATATTTCACGCCGCATTGTTTGAATAACGCCACGTCTTCGGGCGTGGTGGTATTGGTCACGATGACCTTCCCCTGCATGTTATCGGGCATGTGCTTCTTGATGTAGAGGCAATCGCCCGTGACCACCGTGGCCCACTGATAATATTTTTCATATTTGGGCGTGCGTTCGTTTTGTTTGTCGCCCGTCGGATACAGCCATTCGAACGGGAAGCGCGTTACGATGGGGATCATCAGCGCGCCCAGTCTGCGGAGTCCCTGCATCGAATGGATCGGGAGCGGAACGCCCAGCGCGAACATCATGTCGCAAAAGACCGTTTCGTAGCCCGCCTCAACGAACGATTTGGAGAGGCCCCAGCGGTCCACGCCGAGCGTCACCATCACCTTGCGCCCGTGCTGATCGAGATAGCCCTTGATATTCTTTTCGAGGAAACCCGCGGCTTTATTTTCGAGCGTATTCTTCAGGCCGCCGCCATCCACATAGGGAGTCTTTTGGATGTAGCGCACCATTTTTTGCACGGAATGAAAGGGGTAGAACTTTCCATCCACCAGGGCGCCTAGGTCTGCGCCGCCCACGCCAAACGCGTCCACCGTTCCGTCCAGCTCTTTGTATTTGAGCGCGGCGGCTTCCATGTCGCCGTCCGTGCCGATGCGTTCGATGCTGACCCTTTCGCCGAGCAACGTCACTTCCACTTTTTTATTGCGTCTGGAAGAACCAATGCTGATGCTGACCGCTCGTTTCATGTGAGCCTCCTAAGAGAGTGTTTCTTAAGTCAATTTGTCGCCAGTTTCAACATGCGACGAATGCTGGCAATGTAAACCATGGATTCGCTGGAAGAGACAGTATGTTCAAAATCTCGTGACAAACGGCGATACCG
>JABARH010000049.1 GCA_019187665.1 Anaerolineales bacterium | reverse complement strand
AACAGTTTCCAAGTAAACGACTTTTCTCCCCCTTCTCTCTCCCATGCTTTTGGGAGAGAGAAGGGGGCCGGGGGGTTGAGTGAGGGCCAAGACCGCGCAGGCTACCTGACATGGTTTGCGTGCACACTTATTCCTTCGACAAGCTCAGGACAAGCCTTTATCCTTTATAATCCAATCATGGTATCGTTGACTCTGCTGGAACCGGTGGACTATCTCGTCATCGGACACATCGCGCAAGACTTGACTCCGCAGGGGGCGCGCCTGGGCGGCACAGCCGCCTACGCCGCGTTGACGGCGCGCGCGCTCGGTCTGCGCGTGGGCATCGTGACCAGCGCCGGAGCGGAGACTTCACTCAGCGCATTGGAGGGGATTCCGACCGTCGTGATTCCGTCCGAGCACAGCACAACGTTCGAGAACATGTATGAGGCTGAAGGGCGAAAACAAATTTTGCATCACCGCGCATCGCCCATTGACCTTTCTCACGCTCCCGCACATTGGCGGCGTACAAATATCGTCCATCTTGGACCGATCATCAACGAAGTCGCGTCGACCCTCCCGAAAGGATTCGCGCCCGAACTGCCTGGCTTGACCCCGCAGGGATTCTTGCGCGGTTGGGATGAATCGGGGCGCATCCATGCCGTGTCGTGGGAGGATCTGCCCGCGCTTGAGGCGGCGGGAGCAGTTGTGCTCAGCATGGAAGATGTGGGCGGCGACATGGAGCGCATTGAGCGCATGGCACAGCATACGCGCGTACTGGTGGTGACCGAGGGCGCGGCGGGTTGCGTGGTCTACTGGCACGGCGACCGCCGTCGATTCCATGCACATGACTTCAAGGAAGTGGACGCAACCGGCGCGGGCGACATCTTCGCCGCCGCCTTCTTCATCCGTCTCTTCACCACCCGCGACCCATGGGAGTCGGCAAGATTTGCGACCTTGCTCGCCTCGTACTCCGTCACGCGTGTTGGACTCGATGGAATCCCGACCAGGCAGGAGATCGAGTCCTGTCTGGTGGAAGTGTTGCAATAGCGATTAGCCGCTCTCAATCGCAAATCTGAAATCAAAAATTGAAAATCAAAAATGACCAGAATCTACACCCTCGTCAACCAAAAAGGCGGAGTGGGCAAAACCACCACTGCCATCAACCTCGGCGCGTACCTCGCCCGCTTCGGTCAACGCGTCCTGATCGTGGACCTCGACCCGCAAGCCAACGCCTCCTCCTCCCTCGGCGTGGACAAGAATGCCGTCGAAGGCAGCATCTACGACGCGTTGATCAATGAGATGCCGGTCTCCACGCTCACGCTTCACAATGAGCGGCTTAACTTATCCATCCTGCCGTCTTCACCGGCGCTCGCGGGCGCGGAAGTGGAACTGGTCAACGAACTGGCGCGCGAAACGAGACTTAAGAATGCGTTGGATGAGGTGCGGGGAAAATACGATTACATCCTGATTGACTGCCCGCCCTCGCTCGGTCTCTTGACCGTGAACGGGCTGGTCGCGGCGCGCGATGGAGTCATCATCCCGGTGCAGTGCGAGTACCTCGCGCTCGAAGGACTCGGTCAATTAACGGAGACCATCGAACGCGTGCGTGTTGCGCTCTACCCGGATCTTAAAGTGCGCGGCGTGGTATTGACCATGTTCGACTCGCGCACCAATCTCGGCAACGATGTGATCAAGGAGGTCAACCGTCACTTCCCCAAACAGGCGTTCCATTCCATCGTGCCGCGTAATATTCGTCTGGCGGAGGCGCCCTCGTACGGTCTGCCGGTCGCGGCGTATGCGCCCTCCTCGCCCGGCGCGTACGCGTACGAAATGCTTGCGCGCGAACTCTTGCGCGGCGATGGCGTAAAAGTTTCGGTTGCGAAATCATAAGGAATAATATTCATGCCCAAACATACCGGTCTAGGAAAAGGACTCGACGCCCTCATCCCCGGCGGAGGCGGAGAGACGCGCGCGCCCGCCGCGGGCGGAGTCATGCAAGTCCCGTTGGAGGCGATCAGCCGCAATCCGCGCCAGCCGCGCACAAAGTTTGACGCGGGCGAATTGGAGGAGTTGGCCGCGTCCATCCGCGAGCATGGCATCATTCAGCCGTTGATCGTTGCCCCGGCGCGCGGAGGCAACTTCACGCTCATCGCCGGCGAGCGCCGCCTGCAAGCCGCAAAACGCGCCGGGCTGGAAAAGGTGCCGGTCATTTTGCGCCAAGCCAGCGACCGTCAATTGCTCGAAGTGGCGTTGATCGAAAACGTCCAGCGCGCAGATTTGAACGCGCTTGAAGAAGCCGAAGCGTATCAACATCTCGTCAAGGATTTTGGACTCTCGCAGGAACAGGTAGCGGAGCGCGTGGGCAAAAGCCGCGTGGCAGTGACCAACACCCTGCGCCTGCTGGGACTTTCGCCGAAAATAAAACAGGCGTTGGTCAGCGGCCAGATCAGCGAAGGCCACGCGCGCGCATTGCTGGGACTCTCCTCCGCGAAGGCGCAGGAAGCGGCGCTGCAAACCGTGTTGAAACTCGGCATGTCCGTGCGGCAGACCGAGGGACTCGTCCGCAAGCTGGGCGGCGAAAAACAACAGCCGAAAACGAAATCGAAACGCGCCTCCGCCGATGTGGTTGATCTCGAACGAAAATTACGCGCCAGCCTCGGCACGAAGGTCGCGCTCAAACACGGCAAGAGCGGCGGCGCAGTGACGATCTATTATTATTCGGATGAGGAATTGGATACGCTGTTGGAACGATTGCTCTGACACGTCGAAGGTCAAAAGTCGAAAACCTCTCGCCTTTGACCTTCGACTTTTGACTTTGAACCTTTAACCTTCCACATTTGGCTCCAATCCACAAACGATATTCCCAAACATGAAACTTTTATTCAACGCCCGCGTTAACACCTTCCATCCCGCACAGCCAGCCGCATCCGCGATTCTGATCGATCGCGGCGAGATTCTCGCCGTGGGCGGGGACGAATTGCTCGAAGCGCGCGCCGAAAAAATAAACCTCGGCGGGCGCGTGATCCTGCCCGGTCTGACCGACGCGCACATCCACCTGCGCCAGTATTCCCTCTCGTTGCAAAAAATAGATTGCGAAACGACCTCGCTGGCGGAATGTCTGCGGCGGGTGAAGGAGCGCGCACAGACAGCCAGTCCCGGCGAATGGATTCTCGGTCACGGTTGGAATCAAAATGAATGGGATGACAGTGGCTTTCCCTCCGCCGCCAACCTCGACGCCGTCGCGCCGCACAACCCGGTCTACCTGACCGCCAAATCACTGCACGCCGCATGGGCGAATACAGCCGCACTCAAACTCGCGGGAGTCACTTCGTCCACGCCCGACCCGGAGAATGGCGCCATCCAACGCGACGAACACGGAGACGCGACCGGCATCCTGCTCGAAACTGCAATGGATTTCATCAGCGAAAAAATTCCGCAGGCGAGTCTTGCAATGGTGATGGATGCCATGCGCCAGGCACAGCCCATGCTATGGAAGATGGGCTTGACCAGCCTGCACGATTTCGACCGCCGTTTCTGCTTCATGGCATTGCAGGAACTTCACAAACGCGGCGAACTCAAACTGCGCGTTATAAAAAGCATTCCCGTCGAAGACCTCGAACATGCGGCGGAAATCGGCTTGCGCACCGGCTTCGGCGACGACAGCCTGCGCATCGGCATGGTCAAAGCCTTCATGGACGGCGCGCTCGGTCCGCACACCGCCGCCATGTTCGCACCCTACGTGAACGACGGCGACAACCGCGGCATCCTCAACATGGACGGCGAACAACTCTTTGATTTTGCGCGCCGCGCCGCCGACAGCGGACTCGGCATGGCGGTCCACGCCATCGGCGACCGCGCCAATCACGAAGTTCTCAACGCCTACGAACAACTGCGCGGTTATGAGCGCGAACACGGACTGCCCGCATTGCGTCACCGTATTGAGCATGTGCAAATCCTTCACCCGGACGATCTCGCGCGCCTGGCGCAATTGAACGTGATCGCCTCCATGCAACCCATCCACGCCACCAGCGACATGCGCGCCGCCGACGCTTTCTGGGGCGCAGAGCGCGTCCCGTATTCGTACGCGTGGCGGACTCAACTGGATCACGGCGCGACGCTCGCCTTCGGATCGGATGCGCCGGTCGAATCGCCCAATCCGTTTTGGGGAATCCACGCGGCGGTCACGCGGCGACGCCCGGACGGATCGCCCAACCCCGAGGGCTGGGTGCCCGCTCAGAAGTTGACTCGACGCGAGGCGCTGGAGGCGTACACGCTCGGTCCGGCTTTCGCGGCTGGGCAGGAGTCCAAGTCCGGTCGACTCGCGCCGAAGCATCTCGCCGATCTGATCGTGCTGGATGACGATCCCTTTACCTGCGACGAGGAAAAATTTCTTTCCATGCAAACCGCCGCCACCATGGTGGGCGGCGAATGGGTCTGGAGTTCGCTATGACAAACGCTCAGCCGGTCCAATTACGCCCCGAAATGCTTGTGCCGCGCCTCGGCGATTATCTCGTCAGCAAAGGCTATCTCAGCGAACTGGATCTGCAAAAAGCGCTTTCGTACCAACAGGAAATGATCGCGCAAGGACGCGTATACCTGTTGGGGCAGGCCATCGTGGACTTGCAATTGCTCGGCCGCGAAAGTCTCGATCAAGCCGTGACGGAACAGATCATCCAACTGCGCAACGCGTTGCAGGCGACCAACCGCTCGCTGGAGGAACGCGTGCAGCAACGCACCGCCGAATTGCAGGAGGCCCTGGCGCGGCTCTCCGAGTTGAATCAATTGAAGGCGAATTTCATCTCGAATATTTCGCACGAACTGCGCACGCCGCTGACGCACGTGAAAGGCTACGTGGAATTGCTGGCGAGCGAATCGCTGGGGCCGCTGACTGAGGAACAGAAACATGCCCTCAAGGTCAGCCAGCAGTCCACGAACAAACTCGAAAACCTGATAGACGACCTGATCATGTTCTCGCTGGCCTCGCGCGGCGAATTGAGCCTGAGACAGGAATCGCTGGACCTGACCCGCCTCGCCAGCCTGGCCGTGAAAGCCGTGGAACAAAAAGGACGCGATCGCAATGTGAGCGTACACGAAGTGGTGGACAAGGACCTGCCGCCCGTGCAAGCCGATTCGCAAAAGATCGCCTGGGCGCTCGGACAATTGCTCGACAACGCCATCAAGTTCACGCCCTCTGAAGGACGCGTAGCGCTCAACATCCATCGCGAAAGTAAAAACATCGTCATGATCTCGATAACGGATACCGGCATCGGCATCCCGCCTGCCCGTCTGACCGAAATCTTCGAGCCGTTCCACCAACTCGACAGTTCCTCCACGCGCAAATACGGCGGGACCGGCATCGGCCTGGCGCTGGTGCGTCAGATCGTGGAGGCGCACGGCTCGATGCTCGAGGTCATATCGGTGGAGGGCAAAGGCGCCACCTTCCGCTTCCCCCTGCTGGTCCTCGAAAGTACAAGCGCCGAGGCGTAGCGCCTGTCATGGACATAAACACGCTCAACACGCTCTACGCGCTCTTGCAAAAATCCGCGCGTGACAGTTGGAAAGCCTCCATTGAGGCGCTTGCCAATGAACTGCGCCCGTATTTCGTGTTCGATAACATGGCGGTCTTCATTGTGGACCCCAAAACGAAAACGAGCGAGGTGGCCTACGCCCGCGCGCTGGGTCGCGGCAAGACCGCCGAAGCGGATGCGGCATGGGGAGACCGCATCGCCGCCGAGGTGATCGTGCGCGGCGAAGCCATCATCCAGATCCCCAAAATAAAAGCCGACGCGCAAACCGACCGCCTGCGCCTCTCGCATCTGCTCGGCCTGCCGCTGCGTTTGGAGAATGAAATTTCAGGCGCGGTGGTTTTCATCCGCTTCGGCGGACCGGCCTACAATGAAGAACATGTCGCCACTGCCGCGCTGGTTGCCATGTGGCTGGCTCTGCTCTTTGAACGCAGGAACTGGCACGATACCGCAAAACAATTGCAGGACGTCCAGCGCCGCATCCGTTTGCAGGACGATTTCCTCGCCACCATCTCGCACGAACTCCGCACGCCACTCGGATTCATCAAAGGCTATTCCACCACCCTGCTGCGTCAGGACACGAGTTGGGACGAAAACACCCAGCGTGAATTCCTCACCATCATTGATGAAGAAGCAGACCGCCTCACGCAATTGATAGACGACCTGCTCGAATCGGCGCGCCTGCAAAGCAACACCCTGCCGATGAAATTCCAGCCCCTGCGACTCGACGGCCTGATCCGCGACGCGACGCTGCGCCTCAAACAGCGCCACCCCTCGCTCTTGGTCAGCCTGGACTTTGGAACGGTTCCGCCCATCCATGCCGACAGCGTCCACCTCGGACGCGTGATCGAAAACCTGTTCAGCAACGCGGTCAAATATGCGCCGGGCTCGCCGCTCGAGGTCACCCTGCGGCAGACAGGCGATAAATTGCTCTTCCGCCTTACCGATCACGGACCGGGCATTCCCGAAAAACATCTCCCCATGATCTTCGAACGCTTCTATCGCGTGCCCAGCGATTCGAATGCCAGCGCCGGCACCGGGCTGGGGCTGTACATTTGCAGGCAAATCATTCTCGCGCATCATGGTAAGATTTGGGCAGAATCGAAATTGAAACAGGGAACCACCTTCCTGGTCGAATTATCCATCCGTCCACCCGGCTGATCGCCTGTTCGAGAGGAGACATATCATGGCAAAACGTGTATTGATCGTAGACGACGAACCGCGTTACCTGCGACTGCTGGATGCCAACCTGCGCACCGAGGGCTATGAAGTAATCACGGCCAGCGACGGACAGCAGGCCGTTGATATTTTTTCCTCGCAACCCATAGATTTGATCCTGCTCGACATTATGATGCCGAAACTCGACGGCTTCGGAGCCTGTCAGCGCATCCGCGAATTTTCCAACGTGCCCATCGTCATCCTCACCGCCAAGGGAGAGGAACAAGACCGCGTGCGCGGCCTCGATCTGGGCGCGGACGATTACCTCGTCAAACCGTTTTCGGCCACAGAACTGCTGGCGCGTGTGCGCGCCGTGTTGCGGCGTGCACAAATTCCCTCCGAGGGCGGGCAGACGCGCTTCTTTACGCACGAGAATCTGCGCATTGACTTTGCCCGCGCCGAAGTCTGGCGCGGCGAACAGGCCATTTCACTCTCCGCCACCGAATACCGCCTCCTGCTCCAATTCGCGCATAACCAGGGCAGAATCCTCACCTCCGAAGACCTGCTCACCTCCGTCTGGGGGCCGGAATATAAGACCGACAAGGAAATCCTCTGGGTGAGCATTGCCCGCCTGCGCCAGAAACTGGAGGAAGACCCGCACACGCCCAAACACATCGTCACCCGTTCGGGCCTCGGCTACCTCATGCCGCCGGATGAAAATTAGGCAGTATAATCCCCTCACCTGCCGCGCCCAAGGAAAATATCATGGATACTCGTTCCAAGATCGTTCTCCGTACAAAAAAACTGGGAGTCCTCATTCGGGACGCGCGCCTCGCCTCGCGTAAAACTGTGGCCGAATGCGCTGACGCCATCGGCGTCACACGCAGTATCTTTAAGGCCTACGAGGAGGGCCGCCGTTCCCCATCTCTGCCGGAAGTGGAACTGCTGGTCTATTACCTCAAACTGCCGCTCACCCATTTCTGGAGCAATGAAGCCATCTCTGACGATGCCTCGCCCATCGAGCCGCTCGACCTGCCGCGCCTGCGCCTCGTCCGCCAGCGCATGATCGGCGCCCTGTTGCGCCAGAAACGCGAGAACGCCAACAAATCCGTGCGCGCCCTGGCGCACGAGACCGGCATCAAACCTGGCCTGATCAACAAATATGAACTTGGCGAAAAACACATCCCCATGCCGGACCTCGAACTGCTGCTCGAGGCGCTCGAAAGCCGCATCGAAGAACTCTTCGACCAAAGCGGCCCGGTGGGGCAATGGCTCGCCGAACAAAAAGCCATGCGCGACTTCCTCAAACTTCCACCCGAGTTGCGCGCCTTTGTCAGCCAGCCGGTCCACTCGCCTTACATCGAACTGGCGCGCAAACTCAGCGCCATGTCCACCGAAAAACTGCGCTCCGTCGCCGAAGACCTGCTCGACATTACATTCTGATCCATGACCAAAGAACCGAACCAATGGGAATCTGAAGGCAAACGCGCCTACGCCGCCGGAAAATACAGTGAAGCCGCGCAGGCCTTCCGGGAGGCCGCGCGCGCATACACGCTGGGCCGCGACGAACTGCACGCCGCTGAGATGAACAACAACCTGAGCGTCTCCCTGCTCAAGGCGGGCCAGTTCCAGGAAGCCCATGCCGCCGCGCTCGACACAGACAAAACCTTCGAAAGCGCAGGCGACAAAAACAAACAAGCCATGTCCCTCGGCAACCAGGCCGCCGCCCTCGAAGAACTCAAACGGCATGAGGAAGCCCTGGCCCTCTACGACCGCGCGGCTGCGCTCTTCGCCGAAAGCGGTAACGGCGACATGCGCGCCCTCGTTCTCAAATCCGCCGCAGCCATCCGCCTCAAACAGGGAAAACTCAACGACACCGCCATGGATATGCTCGGCTCGCTCGGCGCGGTCGAAAAACCGACCCTCTTCCAACGCTTCCTCAAATTCCTCCTGCGTTTCAAACCATGATCGGACTCGACCTCCAGGTTCGCCCTGCGCAGCCTGCCGACCATCAGGCCCTCTCCAGCCTGATTTTTTTCGAAACGCACGCGCACCGTCACCTCGACTGGCGCGCCCCGCTGGAGTGGCTCGGCTCTCCCGACTTCTGGGTGGCCGAGGGAAATGGACGCGCGCTCGCCGCCCTGGCCTGTCCTGCCGACCCGCCGGGCGCAGCCTGGATCCGGCTCTTCATTCACAGCGGAACCATTCCCGCGCGGCTGGCCTGGACGCAATTGTGGGAGACGGCAAAATACGCGCTTGCCAACCGTGAGCGACTCGAGGTGGGCATCATCGCCCAGCAGCCATGGATTCGTTCTCTATTACACGACTCGGCATTTGAACTATCACAAACGATCGTCCTGCTCGAATGGCTCGGACGTCCGGCGCTCCTGCCAGAGATTCCCGCCGGGCTGCGCCTGCGCGCCATGAGCGAAACCGACCTGCCGGCCGTGGCCGGCGTGGACGCCTCGGCCTTTGTTCCCTTTTGGAGAGTCTCGCTCGATTCAGTCCGCCGCGCCTTTGCCCTCTCCACCCATGCAACCGTCATCGAATCGGACACCGGCCTGCTCGCGTACCAGCTATCCACGGGGCATCCGTTCGGGACACACCTCGCCCGCCTTGCGGTCCGCAAAGAGGCGCAGCGGCAACGCCTCGGCACGGCGCTCGTCGCGGACCTCATCCGGCACACGCGTCAACGCGGGCTGGCGCGCGTTTCGGTCAACACGCAAAGCGATAACCGCGCCTCGCTCGCGCTCTATCAAGAAATGGGATTCCGCCGCACCGGCGAGGAGTTTCCCGTTTATCGCTATTCAGTGACGTGAGCTTGCCGCGCAGGCGAAACGGACGCCAGGGCGGCTCTTCACCATTCCGAAAACCTTCGCGGCGCAGAAAGGAATCGGCATGACACGCGCAGATGCAGTCATTGTCAACGCCCTCGTACGGCAGGCGTTATCGGCCGCGCAGGAAGTGATGGGCGAAAACGGACTCAACGCCGTACTCCGCTCGAGCGGGCTGGAACGTTTCATCGGAAATTTTCCGCCGGATGATTTGAATCCCGCCATTCAAGCCTCGCAATACGCGCGCTTCAACGCCGCCATCGAGGAATTCTACGGACGCGGAGGGCGCGGAATCTTAAAGCGCATCGGCAAAGCCTCGTTTGAATATGCCGTGCGCGAACAGGCCGCGCTGCTCGGCGTTGCAGGCGCGGCGCTTAAACTTCTTCCCGAACGCCAGCGGATCAAATTCATTTTGAACAGCATGGTAAACGCGCTAAAAAAAACCAACCCGCAAGTGGAAGCCTGGATGGAAGATGGCGGCGGGCGCGTGGCCTGCATTGAAGCCACCTGCGCCATCTGCCACGGCCGCACGAGCGAAACGCCGCTCTGCCATCTTTACCTCGGCTCGATCGGCGAGGCTGTGCGTTGGGCAACCGGACGCGAACACAACATCATCGAAACGCAGTGCATCGCCAGGGGCGACCCGTATTGTCGCTTCGAAGTGGGAGACGCGAAAGATGCCTGAGTTTTCGCCGCGCCTCCTGCGCGTGTTTGTGTTAACCCTCGCCGATGAAAGCGGCGCGGGAAAACTTTCGATCGTCATGGAGACGGCCGGATTCCCGGCGCGTCTGGCCGACCCCGAAGCGGGCGCGGCGCTGGACGCTCCCGCCGCCTCCAAAGCCTACGCCGACATCCAGAAGGCCATGCGCACCTACTACGGCCGCGGGGCGCGTGGCATCCTTTTGCGGGTTGGCGCGCAACTCTGGCAGCGCCTGCTCAACGATGCACCGTTCACCGCCAGGCCGCAAATTGCCCTCACGCGCGGACTGGCGACGAAAGACAATCCCAAACCCGCGCTCGACCTGGTGGCCAGGTTATTTTCCGCCAGACCCGGCGACCTGACCGTTCACACCCTCGACCGCGACCTGTTGCTGGTGGATCATCCCAGTCACGCCGCGGCCGGCCAGCACGGCGAGGAACCACTTTGCTGGGTGACCCTGGGGTTGATCCGCGAGGCACTTTTCTGGGCCACTGGCCGCGAATACGATGTGGCCGAAATCTCCTGCCGCGCGCTCGGCGCGAAGCAATGCGAGTTTAAAGTGACGCGCTGAGAGAAACCACGAGCCGGGTTTCTCTGGGAAACCCGGTTTATCGAATCCACCAAAGGAGAATCACATGAAAACGTTCGAATGGGAATGGAGATCGTTCGACAACCTGACCATGTACTCGAAGTGCTGGGCGCCGGAAAAGGAACCCAGGGCGGTTGTCTGTCTCGTGCACGGGTTGGGCGAACACATCGGGCGCTACGAACATGTTGGACGGGCGTTTACCGACGCGGGCTACGCCCTGCTTGGGTTCGATCATCGCGGACATGGAAGGTCCGGCGGGCAACGCGGGCATACGCCTGCGTACGAGGCATTGCTGGATGATATGGCGGCCCTCCTCCGGCAGGCGGGCGAACGGTATCCTGCCAGGCCGTATTTTCTTTATGGTCATAGCATGGGCGGGAACCTGGTCATCAATTATGCCCTGCGCCGCAAAGCAGACCTGGGCGGCGTCATCGCCACCGGCCCGTTCCTGAAACTGGCCTTTCAGCCGCCGGCCGTCAAGGTGGCGCTGGGACGCATGATGAACAATATCGCGCCGGGGTTCACACAGACCAGCGGACTGGAAACCGCCGCGCTCTCGCGCGACTCGAATGTGGTGCAGGCTTACATCAACGACCCGCTGGTTCACAACAAAATCTCGGCGCGTCTGTTTGTGAGTCTGTTCGACTCGGGGCAATACGCATTCGACCATCCTTCCGAATTTCCTCTGCCCATGTTGTTGATGCACGGTTCCGCCGACCGGCTGACATCGGCCGCGGCCAGCCGTCAATTCGGCGCGGCCGCCCCGGCCTTCGTCACCATGCGTCTGTGGGACGGCTTTTTTCACGAGATCCACAATGAGCCGGAAAAAGATGAGGTTCTGAAAGCAATGATCGCCTGGCTGGACGGTCAGGTTAAGGCCAAATAAGATTTGCTGGACAAAACCTTTTGAACATGGGAAAATCCCGCCACCACTATCAGGAAAAGAGAGGAATCACGCATGAGCAAGGAAATGAGTAAACGCCAGAAGATGCGCGAGAAGCGCGCCCGCGAAACCACGCGCAACCGCCTGGTCAACATCGGGTTGATCGTGGTCGGCGCGCTGATTGTCTTCGGCGTGTTTGTGGGGCCGGTCCTCAACCAGCTCCTCAACCCCTTCGAGCCGGTCATCCCCGAGGCGCGCGCGTTCCCCAACGCCGACGACAACGCGCTGGGCGCCTCCGATGCCCCGATCACCATTACCGAATATTCCGATTTTCAGTGTCCCTACTGCGCCCGCTTCTGGGCGGACACAGAGGAGCAGTTGATCCAGGCGTATGTGGAGACCGGACAGGTGCGCTTTGTTTACCGCTCCTTCGGCGCGTTCATTGGACCCGAATCGGGCGCGGCCGCCGAAGCCGCCTATTGCGCCGGGGCGCAGAATAAATTCTGGGATATGCACGGCATCCTCTTTGCCAACCAGACCGGCGAGAACGTGGGTGCGTACAGCAATAGCAAGTTGGGATCGTTTGCCGAGGCCATCGGCCTTGATCTGGATGCCTACAACGATTGCATGAAGAGCAACCAGTTCGCCGACCGTGTTACGCAGGACGGAATTGACGGCATCAACGCCGGCATCCAGGCCACGCCGTCGTTTGTGGTCAGCTACGTGGTGAACGGCGAGACCCGAACCAGCGTGATCAAGGGCGCGCAGCCCTTTAGCGAATTCCAGACCGCCATCGAGGCCGCGCTGGCAGAGATCGCCGCCGCGCAGTAATCCGCCAGTGTTTGTTAAAAAAGAGGACGCTCCAGCAATGGAGCGTCCTCTTTTTTTTGGACTGTGTGTTTGTTCGGCAAATGAACTGCCGAACAAACACAACTGCGATTCTACAGGGGGGGCATTTTGAAAGCACGCCCGTTCAACTTTGAAACCATGCAAGAATCCACACGATCAACGGGGCGACAAATAACGCGGGCAGAAAATTACCGGCGCGAATCTTCTTGATCTCCAACAGACTGCTGATCGCCAGTCCGAGCAGGATCACGCCGCCGGTCGCGGTCAATTCGGCGAGCATCGGGTCAGTGGCGATGGCGCTGAGTTGCACCGCCAGCAGGCTGATGCCGCCCTGAAAAACGAGGATCACGATCGCCGAAAAAAGCACGCCCACTCCAAGAGTCGAAGCGAATGCCAGCGCGGCGAATCCATCCAATACGGATTTGACCGCCAGCAATTTGTAGTCGCCGCTCAGCCCGTCCTGAATCGAACCGAGGATGGTCATCGGTCCGACGCAGAAGAGCAGGGAGGCGGTCAGGAAGCCGCGAATGAATCGGGCCGAGCCATCCGCTGAATCGTCGCGTGCGAAGCGGCGCTCGAGGATCGCGCCAAAGTTTTGGAGTCCATCTTCAATACGCCACCATTCGCCGAGCAATGCGCCGGTCAACAACGCGCCCAGCACGATCAGCGGGTTTTGCGTTTCGAGAAACATCTGCAAACCCATCGCAAAGATAAAGAGTCCCATGCCCGCAATGATGGTGGATTTGAATCGTTCGGGGATGCGCGCGCCGAACAGCAAGCCGAGTGTCCCGCCGAGCAGGACGGCGGCGATGTTGAGGAGGGTACCTGTCATGGGCTTGCCTTTAATCTTGAACGATCTCTTGCACGCGCCCAACCTGACCATTCGTGAGGCGGACTTTAATTCCATGCGGATGCCGCGGCGACTTGGTGAGAATCTCCTTGACGATGCCGCGCGTGAGTTTGCCGGTGGTTTGATCTTGTTTGAGGACGATCAGCACGGTGAGGCCGGGCTTGAGGTTGGAACGGATTTGGCCGTTCACCTCAGCAGCCCTCGCGCAAACTCCAGCATGGCCTGAACGTCATTGAAGTTTGTGACCATGCCGACGGAGATGCGCACCGCGCCGCTGTTCTTGCCGTCAATACACAGGCGGAAATCGTCAAGCGAGAGGCGCTCTTCGTGACCGGGGCGGGTGAAGCACACGTCCAATTCCACACGCGAGATGCCGAGCGCGATCTCACCCGCGCCGGGGTTGCAGAAACATCCCGTCCGCAAAGAGATGCCGACCTTGTTGGCTTCACCCTCGATGAAACGATGGTCAATGGCTTGACCGTCCTGATCGAAGAAGTTGACCGTGACTGCGCCGCCTCTTCCCTCGGAGACGGCGGGTCCGTAAATGCGGGCAAGGGATTCGCCGCTGGAATGTTTTAGCGCGGCGAGATTGGACAACAGCCAGCCGGTCAGCGCGGCGACGCGGTTATGAATCGCATCATAGCCAATCGACTCGATGTGTTTGAGTCCGATCTCGACGGCGGGGATGTTGAGGTAGTCGAGCGTGCCGTCCTCGAAGGCGGTCGGACCGTCGGCGAGGTAAAACTTGTCGCCTTGCACGGAGGCAACAGTGATGGTTCCGCCCGCGAACCAGGGGCGATGCAATTTTTGCAGCGCCTCTTTGCGCGCGATCAATGCGCCTATGCCGGTGGGATAACCGAACATTTTATAGAACGAGACCGGCACAAAGTCCGGCTTGACGCTGGAGAGGTCGAGTCGATTCGTGGGGACGAAAGCGGCCGCATCGAGTAACACATCCCAGCCGTGGGCGTGCGCTTTCTCGATCCATTCGAGGGGATGCTGAACGCCGGAGAAGTTGGATTGGGCGGGAAAGGCAAAGAGGTTGTGACCCGCTTTGCGAGGGCGCGCCAGTTCCGTGTCAAGTTGCGAAGCGTCAACGCGCATGTCCGGCAGGGCAACCGGGATGTAGGTCACCTCGGCGCCGCGCGCGTGCGCAAATTCCCGAATCCCATTGACCGAGTTGTGATTGTCGAAGGTCAACAGATAACGTGAATTGGAATCGAATGGATAGGATTCGCCGACGATCTTGAGCGCGCCGCTGGCATTGGCCGTAAAGACCGCCACGTATTCATCTGGATCGGCGTTGAAGAAGCGCAGGATGTATTCGCGCGTGTGTTCGACCAGTTCGGTCGAGGCGAGCGAGGCGGGGTTGGTGGAATGCGGATTGCCGAAGACGCGTTCGCTGAGCAGGCGGTGATGGCGGAGGATCTGCGATTCGGCGTACAGGCCGCCGCCGGTGTAATCAAGATAGACCTGACGATTTACGTCGAGCCGCGCGTATTCAGTCAGGCGCAGGCGGTCGAGGGCTTCGGTGGCCGGGTAATTGGGGTGAGTCTTGAGAAAGGCGATAAATTCGGAATCGTGAGACATGCGTTTTCTCCTCGGCGTTGATTCTAACCCGAATGAGAACAGGGGACAATGCGCATCCAAAGGCGCGATGATCCGCTCGACCTGCGCGGCCCAACGATCCAAGATTGTTTGGTCTCATCCGAAAATGAAACAGGAAGAACTGCAGGGCGCTTGCTGGAGTTCGAACCTTCACGGGGAAGGCGTCTTTGTCGGATACTGCGTGTACGTGGGGATGGGGGTGCGCGAGGGGCGCAGGGTCGGCGTGGGTGTGTCGGTCGGGAGGAAGACAGGGTCTCCCCACCACGGCAGGAAACGAATGAAGGTCTTCGCGTCCTCCCAGCCCTGGATCTCGCACCGTTGCAAAACGAAGAGGTTGCCGCGGCCCTGCTCCCATTGGAAGCCGGTGGCGCCCATCCCGGCGATGTAGCCCGCGAACTTGACGTAATCCACTACGCCGCTGCTGTTTACGCCGAAGGGGTAAGCGAAGGTCATAATGGGAACGCCAAGTTTTGCCTGTAATAGCTCGCGCGACTCGACGATCTCATAATGCTGCGAGGCGGGGTCGAGCGAATTGAGGTCGCGGTGTGTGACACTGTGACTGCCGATCTCCCAGCCCGCGTTGTACATTTCCGTGATCTGTTCTGTATTCATATATCCGCCAGCGCCGACAAAACCTTCGACAATGTACAACACGCCGGTGAATCCATATTTCTGCATGATGGGAAATGCGGTGTTGTAGTTATCGAGATTGCCGTCATCGAAGGTGAGGATGACCGGGCGCGGCGGCAGGGGGTAGCCGTGCGTGATGGCCTCCACCAGCATCTGCGTGGTGATGGCGGTATATTCCCAGTCTCGCAGAAGTTTGATCTGTTCCTCGAATTTTTGCGGCGAGACGTAATAGCGGCTGCCGATGGGGGATATGTCAATGCGATGATAGAGCAGGATCGGCACGTTGACAGCGTCTGGCCCCTGGAAGACCCGCGTGGTGGTTGGGACGGGGGACGGAGTAAATGTCTGCGTGATGGTCGGAGTCGGCGAGGGCGAATCCGTTGCGGTCGAAGTCGGAATCGGAGTCGGAGTCGAGGTTGTGGCCGGTTCGGGCGCGGCGAAGGCCAGGTCACCGCATGCGGCAAGGAATAGGCTGAATATCAGAAAGAGGAGTGGAAGTTTTTTCATACGAGTCGGCGCATTGTATCCCACTATTATTAATTTTTACCACGAAGGTCACAAAGGAACTCAAAGGGAAAAGCCTTAAGATTTTGCTTTGTACGCTTCGTGTTCTTTGTGGTTAAAGTATTTATCGGTCTGATTACCTTACACTCTTAAAACCAGGACGCAGACGAGCGCGGAAAACGCGGATCCTGAGCGTCTTTTGGGCAAATTTCTCAAAAAACATCCGCGTTCATCAGCGTTTATCCGCGTCCCAACCCAAGTGTAAGATAATCAGTTTAACGATTCATTTCCCAAATGATTCGCAGACCGTCGAGCGTGAGCCAGGGCGCGATGACATTGATCACGTCCGTTTCCTTCGCAACGATTTCGGCGAGGCCGCCCGTAGCGATGACCTTCATCTCGTCGCCCAGTTCCCTGCGGAAGCGCGTCACCATTCCCTCGATCATCGAAACGTAGCCGAATAAAAGCCCCGATTGCATGGCGTGGATCGTGTTGCGGCCAATGACGGAGGGCGGGCGTTGAATATCTACGCGGGCGAGTTTGGCGGTGTGTGTGAAGAGCGCGTCGGCGGCGAGGTTGACGCCCGCGGTGATGGCGCCGCCAAGATATTGACCGTCGGCAGTGAGGGCGTTGAAGGTGGTGGCGGTGCCGAAGTCAATCACGCAGGCGGGACCGCCGTACAGTTTTTGGACGGCGACCGCGTCGGCCACGCGGTCTGCGCCGACGGCTTTGGGGTCGTCGTAGCGGATCTTGATTCCGGTCTTGATCCCCGCGTCCACGATGAGCGCTTCGCGTTTGAGGTATTCGCGGCAGGCTTGCGCGATGCGATTGGTTAATGGCGGGACGACGGAGGCGAGGCAGATGCCCGTCAGGTCTTTGGGTGTCTTGCCGACATGCGTGAGCAGACCGAGGAGTTGCAAGCCGTATTCGTCGGGCATGCGCGCGTCTTCAGTGGCGAGCCGCCAATGGTGGATGAGTGTCTCGCCTTCGTAGAGGCCGATGGTCAGGTTGGTGTTTCCGAGGTCTATAGCAAGGAGCATGAGGCAAGTATACACTTACTTGGCGATGTCCACCCTTGTTCCTGCGGCACGGTCGAAAGCGAATTGTTTTTTTGTCTCTACATTGGGCAGAGTCCAGCGATAGAGCCAGCGCGCGGCGGTGGGCGAGAGATTGATGCAGCCGTGCGAACGCGGACGACCGTAGTCGTTGTGCCAGTAGGTGCCGTGGATCGAGATTCCGCTGTCGGTGAGGTACAGCACCCACGGAACGCCGGGCAAGTCGAAGCCGCTGGCGGTCAGGTCACCGGCGGCCATGTGGCGCGAGGGACGTTTGTGAAAGGTGTAGAAGGTTCCGGCCGGGGTGGTGTAGGTGCCAGAGCGCAGAATGGCCCCGGTTGCGGCGCGCGCCGCGAAAACAACGCGCTCTTTTTCGTAGGCGAGGATCAGTTGCGCGTCGAGGCGGATCTCGATGCGTTTGTCCCGGTTGGGAACGCTGGGAAAGAGGGGCGCCAGTTCTGAATCATCGAACAGGCGCAAATGCGCGGCGGGGATGTAGTAGAACTGGAGAAATTTATCGTCGAGCAGGCGATACCAGGTTTGCCCGTCCGCGCCGGTCTCGGCGGCGAGGGCCCAATGCGTGGTCTCGTAATACAGGCGATATTTAACGCTGGAGGCCGGGTCGGGGGATTCGTGCGCGTCGGTGTAGGGGACGCTGATCTCGCCGAGGATGCCGTCTTCGGGAAAGTCGCCGGTGTAGGCTGGGTTCAGCCGGGTATGCACCGGCTGAACCCAGCCGGAATAGAGATAACTTTCATCCTCCATTTGATACCAGACGCGGTTGTAACTGGCCGGGTCTTCGTCCAGGCCGGCGCCGCGGATGTTGAAGATCAGGTCGCGCCAATACATTTTGACGCGCTTGCCGTTGTTGGAGGGAATGTCATACGACCACAGCACACCCGCCGAGACGCGTCCCTGCAGAGGCGGCGAGGAGACAGAATCCGCTGTCCCGTCTGCACGGATCGAATTCGAGGTGTTGGAAAGGAGCGAGAAGGCGCGCGGTGGGACGAGCAGTCCCAGCAGTCCATATCCGCCCAGTTTGAGGAGGTCGCGGCGGGAGAGTCCGCGCGGGGAATCGTTCATCGGGCTAGTAATGTACGTTGACCACTGTGCCAACCGAGGCCCAATAGTAGAGCCATTCGGCGTCAGGGATCGAGAGGTTGACGCATCCGTGACTCATGGGCGTGCCAAAGTTGTTGTGCCAGTAGGTGCCGTGGATTCCGTAGCCTTTGTAAAAGTACATCGTGTATGGCACGTTGGGCAGGTCGTAGCCGGGGCCGGTCATGCGCGTGGAGATGTATTTGACGTACACCTTGTATTTGCCGGTGACGGTGGGATATTGCCAGGTGCCGGTGGAGGTGAGGAAGGAGTTGACGACCACATCGCCCTCGTAGGCATAAACCATTTGCTGGCTGAGGTTTACGTCTATCCAGCGCGCGCCGTAACTGGCAGATGCGCCGGAGGAGGCTTGTTGGGTCGGCGCGCTGTAGGCTTTGGTGGGCGCAGGAATAGAGGTGGGCGTGTCGGCGACGATGACCGCTTCCATTTGACCGGGCGTTTCGGTGGGCGCGGGTGTTTCAGTGGGCGCGGGTGTTTCAGTTGAAAGCGGCGTGGAGGTGAATTCCGGCGTGAATGTGTGGGTGGGTGTAACTGTGGGCTGCGGCGTGCGCGTGAATGTGACGGTCGGCGTGATGGAGGGGGTGAAGGTGAAGGCCGGAGTCTCGCTGGGTAGTTCGATATCGAACCCGGCTGCGTGTTGCGCTTCAGTTGTGACGGCCGTGCTGGTTTCACCCTGGACACGGAGGATGGATGCCACGACCGGGCTGCGGAATGCCAACCAGCCGGCCGCGATGACCATGGCGATACAGGCAAAGCCGGCCAGCAAAATCAGGCAGGCCAGGCCGCTCGGATTTGTCTTTTTGGGGGAGGGGGGCAATTCCGCTGTCGGCGCGACGCGGGCGGGCGGAGTGGATGCGCGCGGCAGCGAGGCGAGTGGACTGACGGGCGCGGCCGCCGGCGGCATCTCGCTGGGGGTCGCTTCATTTTGCGGCAGGCGTTTTTGCGCCCACTCGAGGGCCTTGCGCGCCCGTTCGCTGTTTGGGTTGAGGGCCAATGCGCGTCTGGCGTGCTGCAACGCGGATTGCGGGTCGGAGGCGGCCGTCAAAATCAGCCACGGCTCCTCTGTTTCGGGCGCGAGACGGGCGGCCTGTTCGGCCCAGCGCCGCGCCGAGGCACGATCGTCCACGCGCAAGGCAGCGCGGGCGTTTTCAATCAACTGCCGAAGAGTGTCTGCATCCATGTGTGTGGCTGTTTCTTAACGAAAGTTTACCACTAAACCTGTCTGATTTTGAATCAGGGTAGAATGTGCCATTCAATGTTGTTATCGTTCGCGCATAATTTGCAACTTCCGCCCTTGCAGCGCCTCTCCCGGATTCCCGCATGAAACCCTTCCTGCTCTCCCGCCTCGCCTCCTTCCGTCACGCTTTCTACGGCTGGTGGTATGTGATGAAAACCCAGCGCAACGCGTGGATCCATGCCGTGATCGCGACCATCGTACTTGCCCTTGGCCTATGGCTGGAACTGCCGCCGCGCGATTGGGCTGTGTTGATCCTTACCATTGCGATGGTCTTCGCGGCGGAGTTCTTCAACACCGCCATCGAAGCCGTCGTAGACCTGGCAACGCAGGAGAGACATCCGCTGGCAAAAATTGGAAAAGACGTGGGCGCGGCGGCCGTCCTGATCGCCGCTCTCGCGGCAGTGTTGATCGGTGTATTGATTTTAGGTCCGCCTCTGCTGGCGAAATGGAAATAAATTTGGGCGCTTTCACTGGCAACTCTGTGAGTTGTATTTCTGCTTCTCTACCGTACATGGGAAGATTTTTACCGCAAAGCACGCTAAGGTCGCCAAGTTAAAAAGGTTTTCTTTGCGTTCTTTGCGGGCGTAGCGGTGCAAATGTACGGTAGAGAGATTTCTGCAAAAAACGGCGGCGCTTAAACGCCGCCGTTTTCCCTGCCGCAAACGCCTTTACGCGATGTGCAAGATACCTTCCACCGTCTGCCCATCCACCATCTCCAGCCTGCGCCAGGCCGAGTTATCGTTGAGCGTGATCCAGCGGCGCTCTTCCATGCGATAGAACCAGTCCTTATCCTGCTTGTACAAGATCTGAATTCCTGCCGCCTCCCAGATATTGAGAATCTCATTGCTGTGCGAATGGATCTGGTCGAAGTCGGTCGTGGCGCGCTGCCCCATCTCGCTGTACAGTTCATTGAGTTCCAGCAGCAGGGTGTTGACCTCGGCAGGCATCGGGTCCGCTTTGAGTCCGATGCGGCGCGCCTCCTCCATCAGGATCGGATAATTATGCGAGGGATACTTCGAGTTGAGCGTGGACGAGATCTGGTCGGCTACCTTTTCATCCGCGATGTGATAGGCCAGCAGTTCCTTGCATAACATGATCGAAAGCGACTCGGCGCGGTCCACCGCGCCGATCACCAGCGGATGCACATACTGGAACAGTGACTGATACGGATTCTCCTTTTCGTGATCTTCCTGCTTTTCCCACAGACGGATCACGCGCGTCAACTCATCGAGGCTCACGCTGACGCGGTCGTTGTCACGGTCAATCGGCGAAAGCGAGTGGGTCAGCGAGGTGTCCACCGCGGTCAGGTAGGCCATCGGCCCCATCAAAATCTCGTTCGCGCCGAGCGCGATCATGGTCGCGGCCGAGGCGCATTCCAACGGGACCAGCGCGACCAGTTTGTTGCAATATTGACGCAGCAGATTCACCAGCCGCAACGAAGACTGTCCGTTTCCGCCGTTCGACTTGATAAACAAATAGACCGTGTCTTGCGGCAACAGGCGCTCGAGCAATTCGTACAACGCCACCACGTCGTTCTGGCAGACCGACCCCATCGGGTTGTTCCAATACGCGATCAGCGGCCCGCCCAACTGCGCGGCGAGTTTCTCGAGGATGGCCTGCGTTTTATCGAACAAAACAGGCGGCTGTTTCACTTTCGGTTGTTCGTTAGTCGTGTTGTTGGTCTCTTCGGTCATTGGGTCTCCTATCGGCTGGCGCAAAGTATAAACCATTTCAGAAACCATACTTCCCGCGAAAACCTGGTTTCTGGTATATTCCCCCTGCCATGACTCACGATATCTTCATCGCCCTCGGGACCAACCTCGGCGACCGCCCCGCCAACCTGACCAACGCCCTTGCCTCGCTTCCTCCCGACTTTGAACGGGTGAGGTCCTCGCGCATCTACGAGACGCCCCCCTGGGGCCACACCGATCAGCCCGCCTTCCTCAACATGGCGCTCCACGCGCGCACAGACCTCGGCCCGTCCGAGTCGCTGGCGAGGCTGAAGCAGATCGAGGTTGAGATGGGACGCGAGCAGACCTTCCGCTGGGGGCCGCGTCTGATTGATCTCGACATCCTCTTCTACGACGATCTCGTCATTGATTCGCCGCCGCTCGCCGTCCCGCATCCGCGCCTGCATGAACGCGCCTTCGTCCTCGTCCCGCTGATGGATGTCGCGCCCGACCTTACGCATCCCGTTCTCGGCCAATCCATCCGCCAGCTTTTGACCGCCGTTGATCCGAGCGGGATCACACTGTTCGCCGACAAAAATCAAACGACTGTCACGCCCAAATCGTGACGGTCGTTTTGATTATCTGTCCTATAATTCATCGCATTGTTGATCGGACTCACGTCCGCCACTTTCCGCCTCGGAGTTTTTCCATGTCAAAAACCGATTGGATCCAGCAAGAGATCGAAACCCTGCAGGCGCAGGGACTGTACAACCGCATCCGCACCATCGAGTCGCCGCAGGGCGCGTGGCTGGTCGTGGACGGCAGGCGCGTGTTGAATTTTTGCTCGAACAATTATCTCGGGCTGGCGAATCATCCCGACATCGTAAACGCCGCGAAGAAATCGGCGGAGGCGCTGGGGATCGGCCCCGCGGCCGTGCGCTCCATCGCGGGGACGATGACCCTGCACGTCGAGTTGGAGAAACGCCTCGCGCAGTTCAAGGGCGTGGAAGCGGCGATCACGTTTCAATCTGGGTTCACCGCCAACCTTGCCGCCATCCCCGCGTTGGTTGGGAAAGAAGACGTGATTTTTTCCGACAAATTAAATCACGCTTCGATCATTGACGGTTGTCGTTTGTCGGGCGCGAAGATCATCGCGTATGAACACAACGATGTGAAATCGCTGGAAGAACAAATTAAAGCGAATCTCAATCAATATCGCCGCGCGCTGATCGTGACCGACGGCGTCTTCAGCATGGACGGCGACATCGCGCCCCTGCCCGACATTTCTGAAATCGCAAAAAAATATGACATTCTGCTGATGGTGGACGACGCGCACGGCGAAGGCGTGCTAGGCAAGGGCGGGCGCGGCATTGTGGATCACTTCGGCTTGCACGGCCAGGTGGATGTGGAGGTCGGCACCATGTCCAAAGCCTTCGGTGTGGTGGGCGGAATCGTCGCGGGCAAGTCGGTCATCATCGAATGGCTGAGGCAGCGCGGACGCCCCTTCCTGTTTTCATCGGCGGTGACGGTCCCCGACGCGGCGGCCTGTCTTGCGGCGATTGACCTGCTCGAAGATTCGACGCAGCTGGTGGATAAACTTTGGAGCAATGCAAAATATTTCAAAGCCGAGATGAAGAGACTCGGATTCAACACGGGCGTTAGCGAGACGCCCATCACGCCGATCATGCTGGGCGAAGCGAAACTGGCGCAGGAATTCAGCCGCGAACTTTTCGACGAGGGCGTGTTCGCGATGGCGATCGGCTATCCGACTGTGGCGCAGGGCAGGGCGCGCATCCGCGTTATGATCTCCGCCGCGCATTTGCAGGATGATTTGAACAAAGGGCTCGAGGCGTTTGGGAAGGTGGGAAGAAAGTTGGGAGTGATCCAGTAATAGACCTCGTACACGCGTACACGTATCCCGCCGCTTCCCCATGACCGACCCATCCCGCTCCTTCCGCTCCTTGCGCGCCGAGGCCATTGTCCTGCGTCACAGCGACTATGGCGAAGCCGACCGCCTGCTCACGCTCTACACGCGCGAGCAGGGCAAAGTGCGCGCGGTGGCGAAGGGCGCGCGCAAGATCGCATCGCGCAAGGCGGGGCATCTCGAACCGTTCACACACGTTAAATTACAACTTGCCAAAGGGCGCGACCTGTTCATCGTCACGCAGGCTGAAACGATCAACGCCTTCATGCCTCTGCGCGATAACCTGACGCAGACTGGCCGCGCGGCATACGTCATCGAACTTTTCGACCGCTTCATTCCCGACGAGGAAACGGCGAACCCGTCCCTGTTCCGCCTCCTCGCCGAAACGTTGTCTCGCCTCGCATCCGAAACCGTTCCCTGGCTGGCGCTGCGCTTCTACGAAATGCGCCTGTTGGATTTTCTCGGATTCCGTCCACAACTTTTTGAATGCGCCAACTGCCAGAATGAAATCAAAGCCGAGCCCCAGTTCTTTTCTGCCTCGCTCGGCGGAGCGGTCTGCCCTCGCTGCGGGCAGGGGCTGCCCGGCCTGTGGCCCATCTCTGTGGATGCGCTGAAACACCTGCGCCACTTTCAGCGCAGCGGTTTCCGCGAGGCCTCGCGCGCCCGCCCCGCTGAACAGACCCGGAAGGAAATCGAGTCCATCATGCAGGGATACTTCACCTATCTGCTCGAACGCGAGTTGAACACGCCGGGGTTCATCAAACGTGTGAACGCCGCGCTTTCCGCCCAATCGAACTAGACCCGGGCACGGGGGGATATTCACTTCCACTTTCAGCCGAACATCACCGCCAGGAATTCCACCCTTCCTCGCGTGTCTACGCCTTCACCCTCTCCACGATCTCCGCGACCATGTCGTACTTGTGGAATTGGGGCATGATGTACACGCCTCCCGCCCACGCTTTTGCCTGCTCCACCAATTCGACCGCGATCTCCACCCCAGCCTTCACGCCTTCGTCGCCCGCCGCTTCGATCCGTTTCCGCGTCTCATCGGGAATCGAAATGCCAGGCACTTCGTTGTGCAAAAAGTTCGCGTGTTTAACGCCGACCAACGGCAGGATGCCGACCAGAATCGGCTTGTCCAGTTTGCCGTGTTTCGCTTCGTATGCTTCGAGTAATTTTGGTCCATCGTCCGCGCGGTAGATCGGTTGTGTGAGGAAGAAGTCCGCGCCCGCTTTTACTTTGCGATGCAGGTTTTTAATTTCGTTGTCCACATCGGGCGGACACAAATTCAACGCCGCGCCGACGAAGAAATTTGTCGGCTGACCGATGCTCGTGCCTGAATGGTCAATGCCTTCGTTGAATCCCTGCTGGATGAGTTTGATGAGACCCGACGGCACGAGATCGTAATTGTCCATCGCTTCGGGGTAATCGCCGATGGCGGTTGGGTCACCCATCACAACAAAAATATTGCGGATGCCGAGCGCGTGCGCGGCGAGCAAGTCGCCTTGCACGCGCAAGAGGTTTCGCCCGCGCGTGGGGAAGTGGATCGTCGTCTCGACTCCCACTTTGCGTTGCACCACGTCGCACACCGCCCACGCCGACATCCTCATCCGCGCCATCGGCGAGTCGGCGACGTTGATCACGTCCGCGCCCGCATCGGCGAGGAGAGACGCGCCCGCCAAAAGTTTGTGCGTTGAAAGTCCGCGCGGCGGGTCCATTTCAACGCTGATCGCAAATTCGCCGCGCCCCAATTTTTGCGCGAATTGAGTTGGGGGCTCGGTCTCGGAGACTTCCGAAGTCTCGAAGACTTCGGAAGTCTGAATCAACACCGATGAACGCGCCGAAGAATCCAGCGCCTTCCTCATCGCGGCGACGTGTTGCGGAGTCGTGCCGCAACATCCGCCGACGATCACCGCGCCCGTCTCGCGGAACGACAGCGCGTAATCGCCGAAGTACTCCGCGT
>JABARH010000008.1 GCA_019187665.1 Anaerolineales bacterium | reverse complement strand
ATCTGCTTGGCCGGAAAAAAGTCCGCAATCAGTTGCCATTCGGTATACTTGAGGTCGGTCGGGTAGGTTTGGTTGAATTTGGTCATTCTCCAATCTTACCCGACTACTTAAGAAACACTCTCTAAGGGAATTCGCCGCGAGTATACCGCAGAAATAATTCCAGAAACCTGGTTGGTTTCTGGGTACAATCGGGAATGGAGACCAACATGACCCGCAAACTAATGTGGCTTTTTCTCGCGCTGACCGTTTTATTGAACGCGTACGATCTGCTGGTGGACTGGCTGAATGTGGAACAACTCTACAATCCGCTGCTCACCCGCATCATCCCCCTGACCGGGTTGGGATTCGCCCTCTTGCACGCCAGCCTGCGCTGGAACTGGCGCGCCGCGCTGGCCCTCTTCCTGATCTCGTTCCTCGTCAGTCTCGCTTTCGAAAGCGTTGGGGTCGCGACAGGCCTCGTCTACGGAGCGTATCATTACACCGACAAACTTGGACCAAAGTTCCTCGGCCTTGTGCCATACATCATCCCGGCCGCGTGGTTCATGATGATGTATCCGTCGCTCGTCATCGCGGAGCGGCTCGCGCCGCAAAAGGAAGGCTGGAAGCGCGGGCTGGCGGTCGCGGCCATTGGCGGAATCGTAATGACCGCCTGGGACGTGGTGATGGACCCGATGATGGTGCGCGCCGAACATTGGGTATGGGAGGCGAACGGCCCTTATTTTGGCATTCCCCTGCAAAATTACTGGGGCTGGTGGCTGACCACCTTTGCCGTGTTCATCATCTATTGGCTGGCGGTGAAACGCAACGCGGGCGCGGACAATACGCGGGATGACCGCCTGGCGGTGCTAAGTTATATCGTCATCGGCTCGAGCAGCGTTCTTACCTGCTTCGACCCGGACTTGCGCCCCGTCCTCGGCGGCGCGGCGCTGGCTGGTTTCTTTGCCATGGCTCCATGGGCGCTGATGGGGTGGATAAAAACCGACAAATAACAAAATCGCCCGGCGCTGGCCGGGCGATTCAATTTCAGATTTAAGTTTATTTCTCTTTACCGTACATCTGCACCGCTACGCCCGCAAAGAGCGCAAAGAAAACCTTTTTAACTTGGCGGCCTTAGCGTGCTTTGCGGTAAAAGTCTTCTCATGTACGGTAGAGAAGTTTATTTCACAAAGATCGTGTTGGGGAAACCGAGCGCGGCAAAGAACTTGAGCAGGAAGGCCTCGGCGTTGGTCTGCGCCAGCGTGAGAATCCCGTCTTCCATGGCGGCTTTGAGGATCTCCTGTTCGGCGGCCTGGCGGGCAAGAGTCTCCAAGTCCACCACACCCTGGCTGAGGATGCCGGTCTCGCGGTCATAAACATAGGATTTTTCGTTGTTGAGAGTGGCAACGAACACTTCGGCGGGCGGCAGGGTGACGTACAGCACGCCGCCTTCGTAACGCATGTGCTGGGGTTCGATCTTGCTCATGTCAATGCCGGCGATCACAAACCCATGTGCGACGAATAATAATTTATCGCCAAAGAGGAAACTGAAGGTGCCCTGCCCCTGTTCGGCGGTGATGACTTTTTCAACCGTGTATTGGATCGTTTCCAGGCGCGCCAGCGAGCGGATCTCGGTGATATAGGTGACCGGGTCTGGGATGATGGTGGGCGTGGGGTTCATCAACTGCGCCACCTGCGTCTGCATGGACTGATTGGCCTCGGCCAGAGGTTGCAGAGCGGAGTTGGCCTGTTGTGCGGTCTGGTTGACCGCGTCGCGCACGGTGGTGACGATAAAGTACACGCCCGCGAACAGCACGATCAGCAGGATGAAATTGAAGATACCGTTATTTTTCATGCGCGGCATTATAACATTTGCGTCTTGTCCGAACTATACAAGTTCGTTATGATTGCCTCATGTCTCACCGCGGTCAACCGATCGCCGTTATCTGTATACTGATTGCCGCGCTTTCTGCCTGCGCCCTGCCCGGCGCGTTGCCCTCCACAACAGAAACGCCTGCGACGGCCTCACCCGCTGCCACTGTGGAGGGAGGCGGGGCCGTCACCCCCACCGACATTCCCACTCCGCAGCCGGATCTCGGCGAGATGGGCAATCCCATTCTGCTGGCGTTACCTCCATCGCAGGTCGCCGACGGTGAAACGATTGCCAACGGCCAGCAGTTGGCCGCGCTGCTCACAGAGCAGAGCGGGTTGCATGTCGTGGCGGTGGCGCCGTCTTCCTACACGGCGTTGATCGAGGCGCTGCGAATTGGGAACGCGCACGTGGCCGGCCTGCCGCCATATCCGCTAGTGAAGGCCTACGCGCAGGGCGCGGTGACCGCAGCCTTTGCCTCGACACAGGAGGATGCGGCCGCGTATGGCGCGCAATTTCTGGCGCGCAGCGACCGGTTCGAATCGTTCTTCGACGAGAACGCCGGGCGCAATTTCAAAGAGCCGCCCGAAGCATTGATGCAGTTCAGCGGAAAGAAACCGTGCTGGACGACAACCGATTCACTTTCGGGGTATCGCCTTCCAGCCGGGGCGCTGGGCGCGTATCAGATTCCCGTGCAGGAGGGCGCGTTCTTGCAGAGTCATTTTTCGGTGGTGCGCGCGCTGCTGCTCGAATCGGTGTGTGATTTCGGCGCGACCTACATTGATGCGCGCACGTTCCCGGTGTTAAGCGACGAATTTCCGCGCATCATGGAGGAGGTGATCGTGGTCTGGCAGATCCCCGCGCTCATCCCCTACAACGGTTTATTTTTGTCTTCCGCCCTGCCTGCCGATGTGCAGGCGCAATTACGCAATGCCCTGGCGCAAGTGGCGCTTTCCGACGAGGGGCGGCAGCTCATCCAGTCGCTGTACAAGGTGGAGAACATGGTTCCTGTGGAGGATGTTTTCTACGCGGAGTTCGTGCGCTACATCACCGCCTCCGGCGCAGATTGGGACAGCCTGGTGCGTTGAAAGTATAATCTGCAGGTCACGAAAGCCACGCAACTACGGCGTTGGAGAACGCCGGATACATGCTTTCGTGCAGGCCTGATCATTCCCTCACGTCCATTACGAGGAGCCCCCCATGTACGATTCTAAAAAACTCGCTGAATTGAAAGACTCCCTTGCAAAGTGGGAGGAGACCGACCTGCAAAAAACGCTCGCTTCGATGCCTGAGCGACGCGCAGATTTCATCACGACTTCCTCCGAAGCGGTCAATCGTCTCTACACTCCGCTCGATGTGGCCGGACTCGACTACGCCTCCGATCTCGGACTGCCGGGCGAATATCCCTTCACGCGCGGGGTCCACCCCACGTTGCACCGCGGCAAACTGTGGACGATGCGCATGTTCGCCGGGTTCGGCGCCGCGGAGGAAACCAACGCGCGCTTCAGATACCTGCTCGATCAGGGACAGACCGGCCTCTCCGTCGCCTTTGATCTCGCCACCTTGATGGGCTACGATACCGACCAGCCCGAAGCGCTCGGTGAATTTGGCAAGTGCGGTGTGGCGATCTCCTCTCTCAAAGACATGGAAATTTTGCTGGCCGACATTCCGCTCGATAAAGTTTCGACGAGCATGACGATCAACTCGCCTGCTGCCATCATCTGGGCCATGTATATCGCCGCCGCCGAAAAACAGGGCGTACGCGCCGACCAGCTGCGCGGCACGCTCCAGAACGACATCTTGAAAGAATTCATCGCGCAAAAGGAATTCATCTTTCCGCCTCATCCGTCCATGCGGCTTGTGGTGGATACGATGGAATATGGTTCGAATTCTGTCCCGCAGTGGAATACGATCTCGATCAGCGGCTATCATATCCGCGAGGCCGGTTCCACTGCCGCGCAGGAGCTGGCCTTCACCCTTGCCGACGGGCTGGAATACGTGCGCTGGGGGATCGCGCGCGGCATGGATGTGGATGAATTCGCGCCGCGCTTGTCGTTCTTTTTTAACGCGCACAACGACTTCTTCGAGGAGATCGCCAAATATCGCGCGGCGCGCAGGATTTGGGCGCGCGAGATGAAGGAAACGTTCAAGGCGAAGAATCCGCGTTCGTGGTTGTGCCGCTTCCACACGCAGACGGCGGGAGTCAGCCTCACCGCGCAACAGCCCGAGAACAATGTGGTGCGCGTCGCCATCCAGGCGCTGGCGGCCGTCCTCGGCGGGACGCAATCGCTGCACACCAACTCGCTCGATGAGGCGTTGGCGCTTCCGTCCGAACACGCGGTGACCATCGCCCTCCGCACACAGCAGATCATCGCGGAAGAAACAGGCGCAGCCAACACAGTGGATCCGCTCGGCGGTTCGTTCTTCGTCGAGGCGCAGACGAACCGAATCGAGGCGCAGGCCTACGCTTATTTCCGCCGCATCGAAGAGTTGGGAGGCGTCATCCCCGCACTCGAAAAGGGATTCTTCCAAAGCGAAATTTCGGACGCGGCCTATCGTTATCAGCGCGAGATAGACAACGGCACGCGCAGGATCGTGGGCGTGAACGCGTACGAGGAAAACAAGCCGTTGACGATTCCCATCCTGCAAATGGACCCCAACGGATACAACCGTCAGATTGCGCGCCTGGCCGAAGTCCGCCGCACGCGCGACGCGGGGCGCGTTGGACAGGCGCTGGACCGTCTGCGGATCGCATGTCTAGGAACAGAAAACAGCATGCCCTTCCTGCTGGACGCGGTGCGCGCCTATGCCACGCTGGGCGAGATCATCCATATAATGAAGGAAGTCTTCGGGACCTACGAAGAACCGACATGGATCTAGGCAACAGGCGCAACGAGCGCGGAAACGTTGTTCCGAACGCTCACCAGTTCCACTTCTTTAGTTCATCCACCATCTTGTAGTGGGTCAGGTCTAACTGCAACGGCGTGACTGAGACGTAGCCCGCGCGCAACGCGCCAAAGTCGGTGCCGGGTTCATCCACGCCGGTGGGCATTTCGCCGCCGATCCAATAGTAGGGGCGCCCATGGGGGTCTACGCGGCGGTCGAGCGCGTCGCGATAGACGCGCAAGCCCTGCCGCGTGATGTGATAGCCTTTGATCTCCTCCGTTTTTAAATAAGGGATGTTCACATTCAGCAGAACATCTTTCTTCAACCCGTTGTGGATCGCTTTTTCCACGACGGCCCGCGCCACTTGAGCGGCGGGGCCAAAATCTGTCGTGCTTGAGGAGGTCTTGTCCTGGGATGCCAGCGAAAACGCGATGCCCGCCACATCCGCGATGACCGCCTCCATCGCGGCGGTGACCGTCCCCGAATAGGTCACATCATGGCCGATGTTGGAATACGGATTGATGCCCGAGACGACCAGGTCCACCTTCTCGATGTAGCCAAGCAACGCCAGCGCCACACAATCCGAAGGCGCGCCGTCGGAGGTGAACGCGGCGGCGCCGTCTGCGAGAGTCGTTTCACGCACGCGCAGCGGACGGTCCAGTGTCTTCACATGTCCCGAAGCCGACCAGTTGCGGTCTGGCGCGAAGACAGTCACCTTGCCCAGTTGGCGCATTTCCTGCGCCAGGGCCAGCAGTCCCGGCGCGGTCACGCCGTCGTCATTGGTTACGAGGATGTGCATGGTTGGATTTCCAATGTTGGGTTTTGTTTCCAAAGAACGCCAGTCTACTTTTACAGAAAGACGCTTGCCTTATCGAATGTGGAACTATGCTGAACACGGGTACAAATTGCGCTTTTGCTCAACCGGATTCGGCGGGGGATGAATCCCCGCCTCAGTCCATGAAAGTCGGATAAATCCGACTCGTTGCGCCAGTCCGAAGGACTTTCACGAATTAAGCAGGCGGCTCTGCGAAGCGCCCTGTGGGTTAGCCCCGCGATTCAGGCGGAAGAAAACCGTAATTTCTGGCCGCGCCAAGTATATTTCACTTTATTCAGCGCGGACTTCTTCGCCGTTATTTTTTCGGTTTCCAAAACGGCTCTCTCGCCGCCGATTATATTGTGCAAAGACAGGATTGACAACTACAACGCTTTGCCGCTCCCACGCACTTTTATGGTCTTTCAAAGTCGCTTGACAAACCGGCGGGTTTGGAACGCGAATGCCACGAATAGGCGAATTTCGCGAATTTTCTTGGGTTTGTTCGCGTCATTCGCTGATTGGCGTAACTCGCGTTGAGGAATCTCCGACTTTGAAAAAACCATACACGCACTTTTGAAAGCCCTTGCGGCATGCGGAGATTCAAGGCACAATTCCCTCCATGAACAGACACCCGCTCAGCGGAATCTACGCCGCCGCGCTGACCCCGCTCACACCAGACGCCTCCTCCCCCGACCTCGAAGCGGTCGCGCCCTTTCTATCGTTTCTCGCCAGGCGGGGCTGTCACGGTGCGCTCATCTTCGGCACCACCGGCGAAGGTCCATCCTTTTCTTCCTCCGAGCGTATCGAATTTTTCCAAATTGCGGCGCGTGTCCGCGAACAACACCCAGCCTTCCGCCTCCTGGCCGGGACCGGGACACCCAGCCTGACCGAAACGATGCACCTGACCCGCGCCGCCTTCGATCTTGGGTTCGACGGCGTCGTAACCCTGCCTCCTTATTATTTCCGCAAAGCCAGCGACGACGGACTCTTCGACTGGTTCGCGCAAGTGATTCACAATGCCGTGCCAAAAGACGGCTATCTCCTCGGCTATCACATCCCCGGCGCGGCTGGAATTGGATTCTCGCTTGACTTATTGAAACGGCTCAAAGACTCCTTCCCCGTTCAATTCGCGGGTATCAAAGACTCGTCACATGATGCTGCATTCGCCGAAGGCCTCGGCAAAACCTTTGGCGCCGATCTTGCGGTCTTCAACGGAACCGATTCCGAGTTCTCGTTCGCGCTCGAACAGCATGCGGCGGGTTGCATCACCGCGCCTGCCAATTTAATTTCGCCGCTTCTCCGCGAAATCTACGATGGCTTTCTTGCCGGGCAAAAAGATTTCACAAAGCAAGAGACCGTCACACACCAACGCCACATCCTCGACCAATACCCACCTTACCCGCCCGCGTTGAAATTCCTCCTCCACCGCCTGCACGGATTCCCACGCTGGGCTGTCCGCCCGCCGCTGGTGAATCTTTCTGCCGAAGCAGAAACTTCCCTCATGCGCGAATTGCATATTCTCTAACGTATTTCGCATCCATGAATTCCACCTGGCGGCTCCTCGTCTCTCCTCCCGCGCGCGGCGCATGGAACATGGCAGTAGATGAATCGATTCTCGAATCGATTCACCGCGGTGACTCTCTCCCGACTCTTCGCCTCTATTCCTGGAGCCCGGCCTGCCTCTCCCTCGGTCACGCCCAACCCTGCGCAGACGTGGACTCCGTCCGCCTGCGCGCGCGCGGCTGGGAGGTGGTGCGCCGCATCACCGGCGGGCGCGCCATCCTCCACACCGACGAGTTGACCTATTCCGTGACTGGCCCTGCCGAGAATCCGATTCTGGCTGGTTCCGTTCTCGAATCGTACAGCCGTTTAGCGCAGGCATTGCTTCACGCGGTGCGGGATTTGAGTCTGCCGGTGGAAATGAAAGAGGGCAAAGCGGATGAGAGTGGCAAGACCAATCCCGTCTGCTTCGAGGTGCCGTCCACATATGAGATTACAGTCAACGGGAAGAAGTTGATCGGCTCGGCGCAGGCGCGCAAAAAAGAAGGCGTGCTCCAACACGGATCTCTGCCTCTGACCGGCGACCTGACCCGCATCACGCAGGCGCTGGTGTTCAAAGATGAATTCTCGCGCCAAAGCGCGGCTGACCGTTTGCTGGACCGGGCAACGACTGTCGAAACCGTTTTGGGGGTTGCGGTGGATTGGGAGACAGCCGCCCGCTCCATCGTCCGCGCATTTGAAGCGCAGTTGGGAATCACGTTCGAACGCGGAGAATTGTCTGCATGGGAATCGACTCGCGCGGAGCAACTGGTCCGGGAGAAATACGATCACCCAGGTTGGACGGAGCGGATCTAGCCAATGGATTCTTCAAGCGCATACGCGAGACTCGAACAAGCCGCATTGGCGGAAAAGATGGGGCGCGTGGAAGAGTCTCTGCGGGTGGCAGATGAAATTATCCAGGAGTTGACAGAACAGGGTACGGAAACGATCCGTCTGCGCGCGATGGGACTGAAAGGAAATGCGTTGCGTCATTTGGCGCGTTATGCCGAGGCGGAGGAAACTCTACGAAGCGCATTGGATTATGCGATCGAAAATTTTGGGGAAACGCACGAAGAGACCAGCGCAGCGCGCAACCATTTGGGAATTTTGTACAAATACACGGGGAACTTCGATGAGGCCGAGAGGTTGTATCGCGCCGCATTGGGATATTTGCCGGATAAAGAATCATCGCTGGCCGCGGCGTTGTATCACAACCTGGGCGGGCTGGCGCACGCGCGCGGTGACTTTGCCGGGGGCGAGGCGGACGCGCGCAAGGCATGGGAGATCAACCGTCGTTTGTTGGGCGAGGATCACCCCACCACGCTGGCTGACGCGGCGGCGTACGCGGGCGTGCTGGACGGACTGGGACGCTATGAGGAGTCCGAGCCGATCTATCGTCGGGCGTTGGAAGCGTTCGAGAGAATCTACGGGCCGGAACATTACGAGATCGTGGTCAATTTGAACAATCTGGCGAACGTCCGTTATGCGCGGGGCGACTCAGCCGAGGCGGAGGAGTTGTTCCGCCGTTCGCTGGCAATCAAGGAAAAAACGTTGGGGACGAATCATCCCGACACGGCATTGACCGCCAACAACCTGGGGGTTCTGCTTCACTCGCTGGGAAGGAAGGAAGAGGCGCGCGCGCTCTTCGAACATGCGTTGAAAGTCTTCGAGGCGCAATTAGACGGGGGACATCCGCATGTGAAAATGGCGCGGGACAACCTGGTGGCAGCGGCTTCAGCGCCTGAATAAGAGTCAACATTTTGTCAACAGAGTCAACAAAGTGGATGTATACTCTTACAAAATTGGGTATTGACCACCCAATACAATTGGGAACACAAAGCGCGTTCCCAAAACTTCAGCCAAAGGAGAAAATCATGTCCGCACAATCTGTTGAGTCCATCCTGTCCAAAGCCATGAGTGATGCCGCGTTCGCCGATGCGCTCTTTGCCGATCCGGAGAAGGCCTTGGCCGGGTTCGATCTGACTAGGGAGGAGATCGCCAGTCTCAAAAACCTGTCCCGCGCCCAATTCGAGGCGATGACGCCCGAGGAACGCAAATCATTCATCGTTGTCCATGACTGACCGTCCGCCCATAACCAAAGGAGAAAACCATGTCCACTGAAACCATTCTGTCCCGCATGATGTCCGACGCCAAGTTTGCCGAGTCCGTTTTCACGGACGCGGCCAAGGCGCTGGCCGAATACAAGTTGTCCGCTGATGATCTTGCCAAATTCAAAGGTCTCAGCCGCGCCCAATTCGAGGCGATGACGCCCGAAGAACGGAAGTCGTTTGTAGTTGGGATCGTTGTGCATGATCGTGGCGGAGGTGGGAGTAACCACAACCAATCCGCGTTGAGCGTGAAGTAGTTTGCAACGCGACGAGAGGAGAGAGCCTTTTCGCTCTCTCCTCTCGCGTTTCAAGACAAGCAGGAGAATTCTCATGGAATGTTGGCACTGTAACCGCCCCTCGCACGGGGCGTGTCGCTTTTGCGGCAGAGGCATTTGCCGCGAGCACGCGCAAAAGATGCCCTTCATCCTCGAGATCTACAAGGACAAGGCCGGGCAGAACAAAGCCGTGGTCGTGGACGACACGCTCTGGTGCGGTGTGTGCAAACCCAAAGACGCGCCGGTGATCTTGAAGGATTTGGACTAACTCATGTCCGCGTTTCCTGCATGGTGGCCGGATCCCGCGTCCAGTGAAAAAACCGAAGCGGGGATGTGGGCCTCCCTCCAAACCCTGCTCGACGTCAAAGGCTCCAAACCCAAACAAGGCGAGGGGATCGACTCGAAGGAAATGAAGGACGGTTCCGGGCGTCACTTCATGCTGCGCAATTCCCGCAAGCACACCTACGCGCGCCTCTCGCCGGAAGAATTTTGGATCTGGCAGCGCATGGACGGCGAACAGACCGTGCAGGGCATCGTGATGGCCTACTTCATGGAATTCAAGGCCTTCGCCTTCGCGGCCGTCGTCGGTCTGGTGGAACGCCTGCGCGAGAGTCACATGCTCAGCGAAGCGCCGCGTCACTTGTACGCGGATGTCTCACGCGCCTTGCAGGAACAAAGTCTCGCGCACAAACTCACCTGGCTGGCGCGCGTCGTGTTCACGAAAGAGTGGAGCATCAAGGGATTGGACTCACACCTCGAGCGGATCCATCGCTACGGGGGCTGGATTCTCTTCACGCTCCCGGTTCAGATCTTCTTCCTGCTGGTTTCCGTTGTGGGGGGCTTTTTCTTCCTCCGATTCGCGCAAGACCCGCAATATCATCTCTTCGGCGAGAGTCTCGGCGAGGGCGCGATCCAACTCGGACTGCTGGCCTACATTCCCCTCGTCATTCACGAGTTCGGTCATGCCATCGCCGCCAAGCATGTGGGATGTCAGGTATACAAGGGCGGCGCGATGCTGTACTACGGTCTGCCCGCCGCATTCGTGGACACGACCGACGTATGGATGCACGGAAAGAAAGCGCGTCTCACCGTCACCTGGGCGGGACCCTACACTGGATTCATCATCGGCGGCCTGACCGCCCTCATCGTTTATTTGTGGAAAGATATTAACGTTGTCACAGCCACGTTCCTGTTGCAGATCGGCATGATCGGCATGTTCACCAGCGCGATGAACGTACTGCCTCTGCTCAAACTGGACGGCTATTATCTGCTCGCCGACGCGCTCGAAATCCCCCGTCTGCGCGAACGCTCGCTCGAATTCCTTTTTAAAAATCTGCGCACAAAATTTACCAAACGCGAAAAGTGGACGCGCGAGGAATGGATCTTTTTATTTTTCGGCATCCTGGCCTTCCTCTCCACGGTCTATTTCACGTACGGCGGCATCCGCTTCTGGGACAGCAAAACCACCTCGAGTATTTCCACCCTGCTGGCGTTCAGCGGCAACCTGCTTCAACTGGCGCTCAATATCGGCACAGTATTACTGGCGGTTTCCTCCATCGCGTTTTCGTTGTACTTCCTCGCCAGCAAAGGCGCGGGCGTGGTGACATGGCTTCGTAAGATAGGTTTGCTGTCCACCCGCTGGCGCGCCGCATTGATATTGATCCTCGGCGCAGTCGTTGTGATCGAATTCCCGCCTCTGCTGTTGCCGACTCTCGCCCCGTGGTTCACGCTGGCATTCGGTCTCGCCTCGTTCGGATACGCCGCGTGGCTCGCGATCCGAAATTTTCGCGCGATGCGCGGCTCGGTCCACGCGGGGATGTGGGTCACGTCCGCGCTGGGATTCCTCGCAGGCGGTCTGAGTTTCATCGGGGGCGTAAATGCCGGGTGGACAGGAGCCACTGTCCCGTTGTATGAGGCGGGGCTGGTTCTCTCTGTTTTAACATTCGCGTTCACCGGTCGTTTGATATTTGGTCTGCGCGGCAGTTGGCGGGCGGCGTCCATCGCATTGCTCGCGCTGGGACTCGTCGTCTGGTGCGTCAGTCTGTTCACTCCCGTTGAATCGGTCCACGCATGGACCGGCCTCCTGCTCCTCGGCGGAATGCTGCATTGGAACATGCGCCCGGCGATCCATCAAGCAGATGCGCAAAAGAAAATTCAAGTGCAAAGCACGCGCCAGCAAATGGTGGAGACGTTCCACGAGATTCAATCTTCGATTCTGAGCGATCTCGAAAACGATTTTGGAAAACGGACGCGCGAATGGGTGGAGGGCGGAACGTATCGCGACAATGCGCGGCGCGTTGACGAGTCACATCTCTCGTCCACAATGACCGGCATGACCCCCGCTGATTACGGCGCCTCGATGGCGCTCTCGCTCGAAGATATGCTGTCCGGTGTTGGCCGCGCCGCCGGGAAAAATTATGCCGTGCGCGCGCTGGCCCGCGGATACGATGGGCTGGATTGGGAGGCGCAGGAACTCGCCGAAGAGACCCTCTTGAAATATGTCCGCTACGCCGCCAGCCTGAACACCAATCTCGCCGACACGCGCACCGAGGTGGAGTCCATCCTTCGGTCTGTGCCTCTATTCTTAAAATTATCGGATGGCGAAATTTCCGCGCTGGGCAAAAAATTTAAATCGACTCACTTCCGCCGCGGCGAGACGGTGATCCGCGCAGGCGCTTCGGGCGGGACCTTCTATCTGGTCCGTGCGGGACGCGTTTCTCTCGAAGAAAGCGACTCCGCACAACAGCCCAAGCCGATCCTGCTCGCGCGCGGGGACTATTTCGGCGAGGCCGCTCTGCTGAGCGGCGGACCGCATCCAGTCACTGCGCGCGCGGAGACTCCGTTGGATGTTCTAATTCTTAAACAGCAGGATTTCAATCATCACCTGCGCTGTGTTTTCGAGGGGCAGGGCGGCCGGCGGGTTGTCTCTGCGCGGCTGGGAATCCTGCGGCGCGTCCCGCTTTTCTCCGAATTGGAAAGTTTGGAACTGATGGAACTGGAAAAGAAATTGGAAGAAGTGAATTTCCGGGCCGGGGAGACCATCTTCGAACACGGCGAACGCGGACATCACTTCTACATCATCGAATCGGGCAGGGTCAGCGTGCAGATCCCCGTCCAGAAGGAAGGCGGAAACGTGGACGAGGCGGAACGCGCCAAACTCGGAAGCGGGGAATATTTCGGTGAAGCGGCCCTGCTGATGGACACGCCGCGCACCGCCACAGTCGTCGCCATCAAGCCAACCAAGTTGCTGCGTCTCGACTCGCGCAAGTTCGATGAACTGATCAGCGAATCAAAAGGCATGAAGCAGGCCATGGAGAGAGTCAGTTCGCGGCGCGTGTTGTCGAATGAAAGATGGTTGAGAGAAAACGCAATGGCCGGGTGAAATTTCCCGGCCGCGTTTTGCTTCTTTGGTGTTCAGAGCGCAGGGATCATCTCTTGTTGCGCGGCGAGCGGACCGGCAGTACCTTCGGCAGACGCGCCAATTGCTCCCCATCCAACGTGATCAACTCGCTCCCAAATCGCAATGCAACAGCGGCATAGACCGCGTCACTGCCGCGCAGGCGATGATTGGCGGCAACTTCGACGGCAAGTGAAGCGATCCCATCATCCACATCAACAAAAGTGGTGCTTGGGAAATTTCTTAATTCCTGAACGAAAGCCAGACCAAGTTCAGGCTTGTTTTGTCCGCGCGAAAGGGCGGCGGATATTTCCGGCAACACGAGCACGGGCACGATGATCGGAATGGACTGCTCGCGCACACCAAGCATGAACGCCTTGCTTTCCCGATGGGCAGGCTCGGACGGCGTGAACGCGCTGACAAATACGCTGGCGTCAATGGTGACGGGAGTATTCATCGGCGCATCTCTGAAAGAATCTCGACTGCGCTCTTGTCACTTTGCCAGCCTTTGCCTAATTCCTCCCCGATCTTTAAGAGACGTTCCCACACCTCATCATCCGTTTTCCTCGCAGGCAAGGCATCCAACGGGATGATCGCCGCGACCGGCACGCCGCGCTGGGTGACGATGTAGCGGGCGCGTTGTTCCTTGACCGCGCGCACCACGTCCGAGGCGCGCGCCTTCAACTCGCGGATGCCGATCTCTTCGGTTGTTTTTCGTTTCTGTTTCATGTGGTCACCTATGTGACTACATCATACTCGCGCGGGGGATTTTGGTCAAGCAAACGTCCCGCGCTCTGGCGAACGCGGGACGTTTTACGCACAATACACATTACGTCTCTTCCCCAGCCACTGGTTGTCCAAGCCTATTTTGGAGGCATGGCCGAAATCAGAGCGCGTAACGCATTATTCACCTGCTCCGCCGTGGTAAACACTATTGCCACGTCGGGGTCAATCACCGCAACGAGGGGGGCGTCTTTCATGCGGCTGGCGAAGCGATTGGGTTTCGCTTTGCTGTAATCAAAGCGATATTCTTTCGCCATCTCACCGATTTTACGAGGTTTTGTGACGGGCGTTTTTTTCATAGTCGTTTATTTCCTGTTTCGTCGCGTGGCGCGCGCTGACAAGACGAATCGTATCATCCATGCTTTCGACAAAGCAGACAAGAAGGATTCGGCGAAGCGTGGAATATCCAATTATGATCTCGCGGTGTTCATCTACGGAATGTTCTAAATCATCAAAGATGAAAGCCAGCGGATCGCTAAAAACAGTGATTGCCTCATCGAAAGCGACTCCATGTTTGCGAAGGTTACTGTCCGCTTTGCGAGGATCCCACGAAAATTTCATAATGCAAGTATAACTCTATTTGCTCTTTTTCTTTGTGGACTTCTTCTTCGGCGCAGATTTCTTTGTGGTGGATTTCTTCGGTTTGGAAGCGGGTTCCTTCGCAGACGCACTTTTACTTTTCTTCCCCTCCGCCACGTACCTCTCCACCATCCAGCCCACATTCACGGACAGGACTTCCTCGCCCGGCTTGACCTCGACAACCACATCCCCCTTCGTAGACGCGCGCTTGCGCAGACCGGCCGCGTCCAGCCGCGTGGACTTGGGCGCGCCTTTGCTCAAATGGATCGCGGCCATGTGATTCGGTTTGCCACTGACGGCACCGGCCAATTTCGTTTTGCCCGAAAGGTCCCAGGCGCGGACGCCCTTGCCGTAGCGTCCCTGCGCGGGGAAGTCTGGTTCGTCCACGCGTTTGGCTTTGCCGTCGTTGGTGATGAGGAGAATCTCGCCTTCGCCGGGCAAAATTTCCAGCCCAACCACTTCATCGTTGCCGTCCAGTTTAATTCCGTTCACGCCCGCGGCCACGAGTCCCATCGGGCGAACGTCGTCTTCTTTGAATCGAATCGCCATGCCCTCGGCAGTGAAGAGCAAAATATCTTTCTTGCCGTTCGTCAACGCCACCCAGCCGAGTCGGTCGCCTTCATTGACGCGCACCAGCGTGAACGCCTGCGCGGAGGGACCGGGCAATTCGCTGATGAGCGATTTCTTGATCATGCCATAGCGCGTGGCGGTGAGGACGCATGTTTCTTCGCCGAGTCCGGAGCGATTCGCAGGCAATGCGAACACAGCCGCGAGAGGATCCGTCTCTGTCAACGGCGAGACTTTGGTGTACATCGAGCCTTGACTCAACTTGTCCGCTTCGGGAATCAAATGCGCGGCCACCGCGGCAGATTTGCCGAGCTTGCTCACAAAATAAATTGTATCCGTCGTGGAGGCTTTCACCAGCCAGCGCGGCGCGTCGTTGCCGGAGTGACGCGGTTCTTTTTCGTCGTGCGTGCGCGCCACAAGTCCGTCGGCGGTCACGCCGATCCACACCGCTTGTTGCGGCATGAGGTCGCGCACGGTCAGCGCCCTGCCGCCCTTCTTCGTTTCTTCTTTAAGATTCACGATCTGCGTGCGGCGGCGGTCGCCGTAGGCGGCTTTCACTTTCAGCAACTCGTCCGCCACCACTTCGCGCATCAACTTGGGCGACTTCAACAGCGCGGTCAAATCCTTGATCAACGCCGAAACTTCCTTGTATTCGGTTTCGATCTTCTTGCGTTCGAGCGCGGCAAGGCGGCGCAACTGCATGTCGAGGATCGCATTCGCCTGGATCTCGCTCAACTTGTAGCGCTTCATCAATTTGGCTCGCGCCGCGTCCACGTCCGATGCGTTGCGGATGAGATGAATGATCTCATCCAGATTCTTCAGCGCGGTCAGATAGCCTTCGAGGATGTGACGTCGCGCTTTTGCTTTTTCGAGATCGTATTCCGCGCGGCGTTTGATGACCGTGAGACGATGATCGAGATACACGCGCAACGCCTGTTTGAGAGTCAACGTGCGCGGCTCGCCGTCCACCAATGCGAGCAAATTGATTCCGAACGTGGTCTGCATCGGCGTGCGTTTGTACAGGTCGCGCAAAACAATATTCGGGTCGGCGTTCTTGGTCATCTCCAACACGATGCGCATGCCCTGGCGGTCCGATTCATCCCGCAGATCCGAAAGTCCATCCAGGTGCCCGTCGCGGGCGAGTTCCGCGATGCGTTCGATCAGGCTGGATTTATTGACGGCGTACGGCAGTTCCGAAACGATGATGCGACTCTTGCCGCGTTCCATCTCTTCAACGTGCGTTTTGGCTTGCACCGTTACGCGTCCGCGCCCGGACCCGTAGGCGGATTCGATGCCCTCTTCATCTTTCTCCTGGAGGATGAGTCCGCCCGTCGGGAAATCGGGTCCCTGCACGAACTTCATCAACGTCTCCACGTCAATGTCGTCGAGCTTCTCCCATTTGTTGAGCATGTAGATGCAGGCGTCCACGACCTCGCCAAGGTTGTGCGGCGGAATGGAAGTTGCCATGCCGACCGCAATGCCGGTCGCGCCGTTGACTAATAGATTCGGAATCGCGGAGGGAAGCACGCGGGGTTCTTCGAGCGTTTCATCGAAGTTGGAGACAAAGTCAACCGTATCTTTGTTGAGGTCGGAGAGAATGTCAATGGCGGCGGCGGTCAGACGCGCCTCGGTGTAACGCATCGCCGCGGGCGGATCGCCGTCCACCGAACCGAAGTTGCCCTGGCCGTCCACGAGCAGGGTGCGCAACGAGAAATCCTGCGCCATGCGCGCCATGGCTTCGTACACCGCCGAGTCGCCGTGCGGATGATATTTGCCCAGCACCTCGCCCACGATACGCGCCGACTTTTTGTAGGGTGTGTCGGCGCGGATGCCCATGTCGTACATCGAGTAGAGGATACGCCGCTGGACCGGTTTGAGTCCATCGCGGGCATCGGGCAATGCGCGCGCCACGATCACGCTCATGGCGTAATCGAGGTAGGCTTGCTGCATTTCCTGTTCGATATCTATCTTCTTGATAACACCGAGATCCATGTCAAATCCTTTTTGAACCGTGAAGGACGCAAAGCGCGCAAAGAAAAAACTTTGCGGTCTTGGCGGGTTTTGCGGTTAATGATGCCGAAATTATGTTCTATTGCGGGGCATATCTTACGGGGAAAGGAACGATGCGTCAAGTGCGGTTGCAAGTAACCTGTTTAGGTGATTGCATTTCCGCCTGTACAAAATAAAATATCCGAAATTTTTTAGAGGTGACCCATGAAACTCGAATCGAACAAACAAGTCTGGGGCGCGCGTATGATCGTGTGGATCATCGCACTGGTCGTTTCCTGTGGTGTTGTCTTCGGCTCCTCGTTCATACTTGGACCCATGCTGTTCAGCAGTGACGCGGTCAGTCGAAGAATCGCGGTGGCGTATTACTGTCCCGACGCGGTGGACTCGACCGAGCAACAAGGACCATCAGAGCCGACCACAACCAGCCCAAGCGGGACGTATGGTCACACTGTGGAGGTCACCTGCACGTTCGCGGACGGAAGCACGAAGGTGATCAGCAACGAGGAGTTCGCGGTCACGGCCATCGGCGGGATGTTCGGTCTCGGCGCGTTGTGCGGAGTGGGGATCGCCATCCCGATCATGCTTGTGCCGTTCTTTTTGTTTCGCAAGAAGAAAGCGGGCTAATCCCGTAGGGATGGAATGATTGTAACGAGCGGGACCAAAAAATTAAAAATCCCGAAGGGATGACATACGAGATTTATGCCACCCCTTCGGGGTTACGGACAAATCATTTCACGATTCTAGAATCAGGTCACCCCTTCGGGGTTGTTAATTCCCAGATCATAAATCCCTTTGACAAAAACTTCTTTTGCAAATTTATTTGATAGCCTTTTGATGCCAGCGACTCCGCCGCAGCAATGAACCACTGACGCGGGCCGAATGTTTTTGCGGCACTGGTTTCCGCGGCGGATTTTTTCCATGCGGCGAAGAAATCAAAGATCGCTTCGCCTTTGAGCATGCGGTGGATGTAATTCTTCGGCAGGACGGTTTGAAATTCATCCACCTCGAATCCCATGCGGAAGTTTGTGCTGAAGACCAGCGCCTCCATCCCCCATTCTCCACGATCCATTCTCCTCGCAAGATTCGCAACCCAAATACTGCCGAACGGATTGGATGTCCCTTCGACCATCAATCCGCCGGGCAAAACATATTGTGCGAGGCGTTCGTAGGCGGGAGCAAAATCTTTTTCTTCGTATTGACGCAAGACATTGAAGGCGCGAATCAAACGAACGCGCTCGCCGTCTTTCAACGGCAGGTTGAATCCACCGAGGCGAAAAAAAGTTTTTTCATCTGCGAAGGGCAGCGCGGCTTCGACTCGCTCCTTGTCAATCTCCACGCCGAGGATTTTTAAACCTTGATTTACACGGCGGAAACGCGCCGCGCTCTCGAGCGTGGTACGCGCGTCGAAGCCATACCCGAGGTCAACGAACAGCGAGGAGGCAAACCCGCCCTCGGTCCGCGTGAGAAGCGAGGCTTCGTAGAGCAGGAGGAAATTGTCCACGCGGCGGAGTCGATTCGACGCGGTCTTCCCGCGCGTGGGCTGTCCCTCTGGTCTCCTGGAAATGGTGCGAGAGGGTGGGGTCATGTTGAAGAAAATGGGGCAGCCTCGCAACCCCGACACGCATCAGGGTTGGAAGTCAATCGTTTGCGAAACACAGACGCCGCCCTGCCCGACTTGTGTGCAGAGGGTGACGGTGGCGCGCATTTTGTGGTTGACGATGTTGTTGACGAAGGCCGGCGAACTGAGAATGTACACGTCGCCCGGCGCGAGTTCAGAGACAATGCCCGATGTGAGACAGCCGCCGATATCAACAAAGCCGTCGCCGAAATCGGTGAGGCTCACATCCAGGGTGCGGTCTTTGATGGAGAGCGAGTAGGAGCGGAACGTAACAGGGCCGGTATTTTTGAGACGCAGTTCAGCCCACCACCCCACACACGAATCAATACCCGCGTAGGAGAGTTCGAAATCCGGCGCAGGGGTGGGCGAGGGTGCAGGTGTGAAGACCGGGAGGATGGAAGCATTGCCGATCACAGTGGCATAGTAGCCCCACACCCAGCAGAAGCCGCCGGGCGCTTCGCTGTCACGGACGTAGTAGTATTGGTTGGTGGGGTCTTTGCCGATCGCTTCCACACTCTCGCCGACCAGCAGACCGCCGACACGATCATAGACCTTGCCGGGACCGATACGACAGTTCGTGTCCACGGAGACGCTGACGAGGGGGACGGAGGAGGTGGATGTAAATACCGGGGTGGGAGAGAGTGTGGGAATGGGGGTGAGCGTTTCGGTGGCGACTGCCGAGGCGGGGTTCGTGGCGGAGGGAATCGGCGGCGGCTGGCTGTTGATGGCGGCGTTCACGGTCAACGCGACGATAGTGGATGGGTGGATGGTGTCGGCAGGGGGGGCAACTTGCGGCAGGTTGCAGGCCAGAACGGAAAGCAGAAAAAAGATAACCAGGAATACACGTTGTCTGAAGGGGATCATGCGTGCCTCCTTTGCGGCAGAGTTGAGTATACCCAAGTTGCGACCGCCCGCGTGCGCTATTTAAAAAAACAACCCCGCTCAATCCGGCGGGGCTGTTTTATGCGTAGAACGATGCGGCAGATTACTTCAGGGTGCGGATAAACGCGACGGCCTGCCAGATCTGTTCCTCGGTTAGGACGCCCAGCCAGGCAACCATGGAGGTGCCTTCCTTGCCGGTGGCAATGCGCCAGTATAGGTAGTCGTCACCAGCAATCGCTTGCAGTTCAGCCAGATTCTTGGGGGCCGGGTCGAGGGCCGCGCCTGCAGGGCCGTCGCCGTGGCCCTGTGGGCCGTGGCAGGATGCGCAGTTGGTGTTGAACACGTCCGCGCCCGCGGCGACCGCGTCGGCGCCGAGGGGGTTGGTCTTGCCAGCGTATTCCGATGGGACAGTGGCGAGGGCCGTGGGTTCAGCGGATTGACCGCCGCCACAGGCCGCGAGCAGGACAGCCGTGAGAAGCAGCACGGCGATTAAGATTTTTTTCATCACATACCTCCAGTTGTTGAATGTGAGTGGGATTATACGAGCAAGCGGGCATTATACCAGTGATTTAAGTTACAAATGAATCGGGGCGGTGTGGGCTTGCGTGAGGGACAGTGGACAAACACGAGGGCCGACCCGCCCGGCAGGGGTGGAGGCGAGGCGGCTTGTAACTAAAGTCACTGCGTACCGGACAGTCTATTGCTATCATTATGTTATTCAGGATAATCCTTGTGAAATAAGACACATTACAAAAGGAGAATGCTATGAGCGAGAAGGATGAACACAAGAACGCCGAAGCCTCCAAATGGCAGAAGATGTTCGATAATGTCTGGTTGTTGTTTCTGCTTTCGTTTGCCATCAGCACGCTCATCTACAATATTTGGGGCATTGTGGATCTGTTAAACGTGCCGCCCGCCCCGTAGGGCAATCAAAAAATAGGAGAATAGAAAATGTTAGCGCCTGAACGAACCTGGTGGAAGCCGATGGGCCGCATGGAAAAAACGTGGCTTACGGTAGCATTTGTGTGGTGCGTGTTTCTGACCGTGATGATGCCGCTCTGGTATTACATGGGCAAACAGAACGTGCCGGTTGAGACCTATCGCGTGACGCCATCGGAATTTTCCGCGAAGGTGAATGCCTTTGTAGAACAGTATAAGGTCGGCGAAGATACGATCAATGGAGTTACCCTCCCGGTCGTCGCGCCGCCGCCCGGCTCGGATGTGTACCTGCGGGCCAGCACGTGGCAGTGGTATCCGATCCTGCAATTGGAGGTGGGGCAGACCTATCGCCTGCACCTTTCCTCGATGGATCTGCAGCACGGTTTCTCGCTTCAGCCGGTCAACATTAATCTGCAGGTTTTGCCCGACTACGATTATGTGGCCACGATCATCCCGACCTCGAGCGGCGAATTCACTGTGGTCTGCAACGAGTTTTGTTCGCTCGGTCATCACACCATGATCGGCAAGATCATTGTGAAATAGGAGGATACCAATGGCTACCCTTGCTCCAACGACTCAATGGATGGCGGGCGCGAAGGATGATTATCGCGTCTGCGGCGTGACCACCCTTAAGGTGGACATGCACACCGAACGCCTGATCATCGCCAATGCGGTGATGGCGGTCGTCACGCTTGCGCTGGGCGGGATCGCGGCGTTATTGATCGCGCTGACCCGCTGGCAGGCCGTTCATCTTTTGGACGCGGCCTGGTTCTATCGCCTGCTCACCCTGCACGGCATTGACATGCTGGTGGCGTGGATCGTGTTCTTTGAAATGGCCGGTCTGCACTTTGGCTCGACTGTGTTGCTCAATGCCCGTCAGGCCGCGCCCAAACTGGCCTGGTTCGGCTTTATCCTGATGCTGGTCGGCGGCTTGATGGTGAACGGGGTTGTGCTGTTTAATAATCAAAGCATTGTCACTTTCACTGCCTACGTTCCGCTCAAGGCACACCCGCTCTTTTATCTTAGTTACATTCTCTTCGCGGTCGGCGCGTTGATCCAGGTGATCACCTTTTTTATCAATCTCGTGGTTGCCAAACGCGAGAAGCGCTTTGAAGGTTCAATGCCGCTGGTGGTCTTCGGTTTTATGACGGCCGCCATCCTGGCCACCTACACCCTGCTCGAAGGCGCCGCGGCCGTTGTTCCGGCCTTCTTCTGGTCGCTGGGCTGGCTCAAGGAATATGACCCCGGCATTTATCGCAACTTCTTCTGGGGTTTCGGGCATCCTGCCCAGCAAGTTAACCTCGCTGCGATGGTCGCGGTCTGGTACTCGCTCGCACAAATGACTGTCGGCATCCGCCCGCTGAACGAGAAGTTCTCGCGTCTGGCCTTCATCCTCTACCTGCTTTTCATCAATCTCGGTTCAGCGCATCATCTGCTTGTAGATCCCGGTCTGTCTTTCGCGTGGAAGGCGGTCAATACCTCCTATGCCATGTACCTGGCCGTGCTTGGCTCGATGATGCACGCCTTCTCCATTCCCGCGGCCATGGAGGTGGCCCTGCGCGCCAAGGGCTTTACCAAGGGACTCTTTGGCTGGCTCCGCAATGCGCCGTGGCATGAACCGGGCTTCTCCTCCCTTGTCATGTCCATGATCATCTTTGGCTGGATCGGCGGTGTGACCGGCGTAACCATCGGCACGGAACAGATCAACATGCTGGCGCACAATACCATGCGTCTGCCCGGCCACTTCCACGCCACGGTGGTCGGCGGCACGACCACTGCCTTCATGGGTTTCACCTACTACGTCATCCCGCTCATCTTTCGCAAGGAACTCAAACTGAAGAAGTGGGCGCAATGGCAGCCCTACGTGTACGCCGTCGGCTGCATCCTTGTTTCCCTCGGCATGATCACCAGCGGTCTGCAGGGCGTTGCCCGCCGTAACTGGGATATCACCTTCGCGGGCGTTGTCCCTGGCACGGTGGACCTGACCCTGGCCATCTTCGGAATCGGCGCGCTGATCGCGGTGGCCGGCGGCATCATGTACGTCACCATCGTGCTGGCCTCCATCCTGACCGGGCCGCGCCTCGAGGCATCCAATCTGCTCCTCGTGGCTGGGACGAACAACCCGCTGCTTGAGTCCACCAAACTCTCTGAACGCGATCTCGAGCATCCCAAGAATCAGCCCAAAGGCACATTTGTCATGGTAATTGCTTTCCTGGTCTGGTTCGCCGTGTATTATCTTGCCAATTGGTGGCTACTCGGACGCACCTGGTTCATCCGCTGATCTTCTATTCACCGTTCAAAAAGCAACCGCCCGGAGTTCTCCCTCCGGGCGGTTTGTCGTAACGGGAAGATGTCTAACATGAATAATCAGTGCTTCACGAAAGTGCAATGAACGCAAATTGCGCGGGCGTCCAGCAGGGTCTACTAATGATGGTTAGGCAGTCAGCCACGGCAGATGGCAGCGGTCAATTTCTTCCCGATCCACTGCAAGGCTTCCGCATTCCCGCCAAACTCTTCTTCTTCTTCTTCTTCTTCTTCTTCTTCTGTTGGAGCCTGAATTATCTCTGCCCATCGTAAACTATCGTCACGTGCCATGGGTGGATTCTCCATCAGACCCCGTTTCTTAATGATGGACAAAACGGTCAAACACGGATTTTTAAGTGGAGCGATGTTCGGTCAAACGGCATATCGGATTCGCGATATCAGTTTTTGCGATTTTTACAGCACGGCAACCCGCCACCAGGCCATACATGGCGAAGATTTGACAATTTGATCTACAACCATTTGCCTATCCAATCCCAATCATCCTCTGCACCGACCGCGCGGCGCGGACCCGAATCTCTTCGGGAACGTCGATCTCGTAGCGGTTGAACTTCAACGCGTTGAGCGTGTCTTCCATGGTGATGGTGTTCATGTGCGGACAGCGCACCATGCACAGGCGCAGCATGTCCTTTTCGGGGTTGGCGGCGGCGATGTTGTCGCCCATGGCGCATTCGGTGAGAACGAGATATTGCGGCGCATGGGACTCTTTTACGTACTTGATCATGGCGTTGGTACTGCCCGAAAAATCGGACGCGGCGGTCACTTCGGGACTGCACTCGGGGTGGGACAGCACAGCCACGTCAGGGAATTGTGCGCGCACGGTCTGAATGTCGTTGACAGTGAACTTCTCGTGGACTTCACAGCGACCTTTCCAGCCGATCAGTGTCCCCCCCTCTCCCGTAATCGGGAGAGGGGCAGGGGTGAGGGCAATGTCGGGATAAATAATCTTCCACCCCAAATCGCGCGCCACGTTTCCGCCCAGATATTCATCGGGCAGGAAGATGACCTTGTCGGTGTGGAGCGATTCCACGACCGCCTTCGCGTTGCTGGATGTACAGCAGATGTCGCTTTCGGCTTTCACGTCCGCGTAGGTGTTGACGTAGGTCACGACGGGGACGCCAGGGAAGCGCGCCTTCAACGCGCGCACATCGTCCGCGGTGATGGCGGCGGCCAGCGAACAGCCCGCTTTGTCCGACGGCAGGAGCACGGTCTTGGTCGGGTTCAAAATTTTGGCGGTCTCGGCCATGAACTTGACGCCGCAGAAGACGATCACATCTTTGTCAGTCTGCGCGGCTTTGCGGCTCAGGTCGAGCGAGTCGCCCGCGAAGTCGGGGATGGAGTAGAACAGCGCGGGCTCCATATAGTTGTGACCGAGGATGACCGCGTTGCGTTCTACTTTCAACGCGTTGATCTCCACGGCAATCTCGGCCTTGATCCGCAGTTCCACATCGGGGACAACCTTTTCGAGTTTTGCCCGCATTTTGTCGTACATCGCTTGGGTTTGTTGATTCATGTTGAAATCCTTTTTGGACACGGATTACGCGGATTTCACGGATTTTTTAATTCTCTAAACACGAAGGGCACAAAGGCGACGAAGGAAAAAAGGCATTTCCCTTTGTGCGTCCTTCGTGCGACCTTGTGTTTAAAGGTTTTATCCATTTCATCCGTGCGATCCATGTCCCGCATTAACGTAATCAAAACTCACATCGAACACTTTGGCCGAGTGGGTCAGCGCGCCGACGGAGATGAAGTCCACGCCTGTTTCGGCCATGGCGCGGACGGTCTCCAGTGTGACGTTGCCTGATGCTTCCAGTTTGGCGCGGCCATTTGTCAGTCGCACGGCTTCGGTCATCATCTCAACCGACATATTGTCGAGCAGGATTCTTTCGACGCCCAGCCCGAGCGCGACGCGCACATCATCCAACGTTCGGGTCTCGACTTCGATCGGGAGGCCGCTATCGTAGGTTCGCGCCCGCCGAACGGCTTCTTCGATTCCGCCCGCGTAATCAATGTGATTATCTTTGATCAGGATCATGTCGTACAGGCCAATGCGATGATTCCCGCCGCCGCCGAGTTTGACGGCCAACTTGTCCACGAGGCGCAGACCTGGCGCGGTCTTGCGCGTGTCGAGGATGACGGAGCGCGTTCCCGCAACCGCGTCCACGAATTGACGCGTCAACGTGGCGATGCCAGACATCCGCCCGAGGAAGTTGAGCGCCGTCCGTTCGGCGGTGAGCAGGCTGGCGGTCCGACCAGAGACGAGGGCGAGAATCCCGCCGTGGGTCACGCGTGAACCGTCGGCCACTCGGGCAGAGAAATCTATGGAGGAGTCCAGCAGTTCGTAGGCGGCGCGGGCGACGTCGAGTCCTGCGATGACTCCATCCTGCTTGGCAATGATCTGGCCGCGCATGGTCGCTTCGGGCGGGACGATGGAGAGGGTGGTCGCGTCGCCTGTGCCGATGTCTTCGTCGAGGGCGCGTTTGATGCAGTCGAGAATTTCAGTGGGAAGCATGATTTGATTCTACCAATAAAAATGGCCTGATTTGCGTCAGGCCATTCTGATGGGAGCAAACGTCCCGTACTCCAAAAAGTTACGCTTGCTGATTTGCTGTGGCTGATTTCGGTTTATTCGCCAATCGCAGACCGAAGAAGACCGCAATGAAATACGCGATATAAGCGAGAACTTCGGTGAGCGAGGGATTGCCGTTGTAACCAAAGAGGGCTTTGAGCAAAAGGCCGAAGGTGGACTTTTCGTCCAGGATGGCGTTGACATCCCAAGCATGCTCGATGATCGCGGGGATCCAGCCGACCTCGTTGAACTCATGCACGCCGTATGCGACGAGACCCGCCGCGAAGAGGATCAGCAGGATGCCCGTCACCTGGAAGAAGCGGCGCAGGTCGAGGCGGATGATGGCGGTAAAGATGGACCAGCCGAGCAGAATAGCGGCGCCGAGGCCGAGGATCGCGCCGACGATGGTCTGCACCGCGTCGGTGGCGAAGATGGAGGCGGTGAGGAAGAGGGCGAGTTCGATGCCCTCGCGCAGGATGGCGAGGAAGGCGACGAAGAAGACCGCGCGCTTGCCAGTGGCGGCCGCGGCGCGATGAACGTCGGACTCGATCTCGCTCTTGAGTGTGCGCCCGATGCGGTTCATCCAGAAGATCATCCAGGTGAGGAGCGCGGCGGCGAGGAGCATGGTGACGCCCTCGAAGATCTGTTCGGCCGCGCCTTCGAAGGAGAGACCGAGGTTGGTGAGCAGGACGCCGCCCAGAATGCTGAGCGCGACGGCGGATAGAGTCCCGAACCAGGCGGCGGGGATCAACTCTGTGCGGCGCATTTGACGCAGCGCGCCCAGCACGATGCCGATGATGAGCGCGGCCTCGATGCCTTCACGGAGGGAGAGCAGAAAACTTGGGAGCATGGGTAATGCCTCTTTAGGTGGAAAGGTGGGAATAGGGAGACTGGCCTGAAACAGGCTGGCCTGTCGTGAAAATTCTATCACGTACAGTCACTATAGCCAAGATATTTATCACAATTTTCATAAATATTTTTTCGTCACCTGCCAGGTTCAAATCGCCGTCCGCCCGCTTGCCCCATTCCCCAATCCAAGTTATCCTTAAACCATCCCCTCCCAAAAAAGGAATTCCAGCATGCGCGTCCCCGTCCCCGAAAAATACGAGCGCAACGGATGGCCGTCCGTTGAACGTCCCGATCTGACTCCGCCCGAGGGCTGGAGCCTGCCGCTGATTCAATCCGTCAACCGAGTCTATCAATCGCGCCTCTCGCCCGACGGCGAACGGATCGCGTTCATCTGGAACCGTGAAGAGAACGCGGATATTTACGTCATGCCCGCCAAGGGCGGATGGGCAAGCCGCGTTTCGTTCACGCGCGCCAGTTCGCCGTATTGGTGGGACCGCGCCCCGCAGTGGTCGCCCGACGGCAAGTGGCTGGCTTTTCGTATGAAGGGACACGTCCACATTGCAGACTCGCGCGGCGGACTCCCCGCCAAGTTGCCGCTTCCACTCGACTCATCCTCCTCGCCCGCGTGGTTGCCAGACAGCAACCGCCTCGTCATCACGATTCGTCCGGATGAAATTCCGCATCTCGCACTGACCGACCGCGCGGGGACTTTCCTGCGCGTCCTCACACGGGACGCGGGGGAGGACGCCGATCCGCGCCCCTCGCCCGACGGGAAAATGGTCGCGTACGTCCACTGGCCCGACGATGACCGCAACCGCCGCGACATCCGCATCGTTGACCTCGAATCGGGCGCGACGCGCTTGCTGGTGGGCGCGCCGAAGATGAAGGACTGGTTCCCGCGCTGGTCGCCCGATGGCAAGTGGATCGCGTTCCTCTCGCAACGGACGGAATACAACCAGGTCTGGCTCATCCGCCCCGATGGAAGCGAGTTGCATCAATTCACGAATCTCGGCACGAACGTGGAGGAGTTCTCGTGGTCGCCCGATGGCACACGGCTGGCGATCATCGTCAACCGACGCGGCAGGCTGGATGTGGCCTCAGCCGCTTTGGGGTCGGGAAGAATCGAGGAAGTTAAAGTTGGACGCGGAGTCTATTCGCGTCCGCAGTGGAGTCCCGATGGCGCGCACATCTATGTCGAGTATGAAGATCCAACCGTGCCGCCCGACATCCATCGCATTGACGTGGCGACGGGGCGCGCGAAACAGTTGACGTTTTCGAATCCACCCGCGCTCGCGACCCTGCCGATGGTCATGCCTGAGGAGGCGATCTACAAAAGTTACGATGGGCTGGAGATCGCGGGCTTGCTCTACAAGCCGAAACACCCCAACGGCGCGGCGCTGGTCCATCCGCATGGAGGCCCGACCGAGCAGTTTGGGTACACGTGGGAAATTTTGATTCAGTATCTCGCGGCGAAGGGATACACGGTGCTGTGCCCGAATTATCGCGGCTCGACGGGGTATGGGCTGGCGTTCGAGCATGCCAATTACAACAACTGGGGCGTGGGCGATGTGCAGGATTGTTTGCACGCCGCGAAATTTTTGGCGGAACTGCCTGGGATTGATCCGACGAGTCTTGGTATTTACGGTTCGAGTTACGGCGGCTACCTGACGGTGGCGTCGCTGGCGCGTGACCCCGACTTTCGTTTCGCGTGCGGCGTGAGTCAGTACGGCGACGCGTCGCTGGTCAGTTCGTGGGCGCAGTGCGACCGCAACACGCGTCTCTACACCGAAATGCAGATCGGACATCCGTCGGACAATTGGGAGGTGTTCATGGATGCCTCCTCGATCCATCAGGTAGCGAACATCAAGTCACCGCTGTTGCTATTGCACGGACTCGAAGATGAAGTCGTCGTGCCGCAAGCCTCGGAGGAATTGGCTGAAGCCCTGCGCCGTCACAACAAGACCTTCGAGTACAAGACCTACGCGGGCGAGCCACATGGATTCCAGAAACGCGAGACGGTGCTGGACGCGATGGCGCGGCTGGAACGATTTTTGGATTGGTATTTGTTGCCGCCGTCGGTGCCGAGTCCGAGGAGGAGGGAGTTGCCGCCTGTGGTGGAGGAGGATGAGGAATAGATTGGGGAGGATGAATGCAGGACGCGGAGAGATTCATTTCTCCGCGTTCGTTTTTGCTTGGCGGGTATAATCGCTTTATATCTTTTTGGGATTTCCTATGACAGACACTAATCGCCCTCTCCGAGTCTTTCTTTGTCATTCATCCGCAGATAAACCCGCCGTTCGTGAGTTGTATCAAAAACTCCGCGCTGAGTCGTGGATTGTACCTTGGCTTGACGAAGAAAAACTCTATCCAGGTATGGATTGGAATCTTGAGATCGAAAAAGCCATTGAAGCTACTGATGTGATTATCGTCTGCCTTTCAAAAAAGTCCATCACCAAAGAGGGATACGTTCAAAAAGAGATCACAACCGCTTTAGATTATTCTGATTACAAACCTGAAGGTACCGTATTCATTATTCCTGTTCGTTTGGAAGAATGTGTACCTCCAAGGCGTTTGTCAAAATGGCAATATGCAGATTATTTTGAAGGTCAACGTGAACGGGCATTTCAAAGATTATTGGTTAGTTTGAAAAGACGCAGTGAGTCACTTGGCTTGAAAGATGACTTGTCCATCGAAATGGAAACCGAAGGCAAATCATCAGAACTTCCGAAAAATAATCTTCCGCGATCTGGAACTTCTTCATCAGCAACCATCTTATCGAAAATAGCCCAATAGCAAAGATTCGATTACGAAAACAAAATCGTGCTTTCTAATGGGATGGAATTTAGACGCGTTCCAGCAGGCAAGTTTTTGATGGGAGATGAAAATTTTGCTATTGATATTCCTTACGAGTATTGGATGGCGCGCTATCCCATCACCAACGAACAATTTAATGTGTATGTCAAAGCTAAGGTGCACTATCACCCCGTTCATAATTGGGAAAAGAAAAAGGATCATCCCGTAGTTAAAGTAAGTTGGTATGAAGCCATGGAATATTCCAAGTGGTTAAATAGTTTGTTAACCGAATTACCTTTGAATACAGTTTTACGTTTACCCACTGAATCTGAGTGGGAAAAGGCTGCGCGTGGCACAGATGGCAGATTGTTTCCTTGGGGAAACGATTTTGACAAAAATAAATGCAATTCAGCTGAGACGGAAAAAGATGAAACAACTTCCACAACTCCTGTCGGCTTATATTCCCCGCATGGCGATTCGCCTTATGGTTGTGCGGATATGTCAGGTAACGTATGGGAATGGGTGAATAGCGAAATCAAAGAATATCCTTACAATGCGAAAGATGGGCGTGAAGATGAAAAAAAATATGTTGTGCGTGGGACACGCGGGGGATGTTTCGAAACTTTGGACTGGCTTGTACGTTGTGCGAATCGTGGTGGAATCAATCCTCGTGGTTCGGACGATACAATTAGCTTTCGTGTTTGTATAGCCCCACCTCTTCCTAAGAGAGTGTTTCTTAAGTAGTCGGGTAAGATTGGAGAATGACCAAATTCAACCAAACCTACCCGACCGACCTCAAGTATACCGAATGGCAACTGATTGCGGACTTTTTTCCGGCCAAGCAGATG
>JABARH010000046.1:28800-30532 GCA_019187665.1 Anaerolineales bacterium | reverse complement strand
CCCGAAGGTCAATACGATAAAGAAAATTTCGCGTCCATGCGCCGAAGCGATGACGCGGGCGGGGATGAAGCCTATTTTGAATTTCTCAAAGAGAGTCTCTACGCCTCGCTTTCAGCCGCGCAAGCGGGCAAGGTCAACGTCTTTCATTTCACCGTTCATCCTGGCGAATTTCTCGGCGACCCGCAAGATCCCTTCGGCGTGATCGAACGCTTCCTCACCGAAGTCGTTGATCCCCTCGTCGCCAGCGGACAGGTCCAATGGGCGACGTATTCTCAAATGGCGGATGCGTACGCGGCGACAGAGCCGTAGGTGCGTAGACACGTACACACGTACACAGGTAGACACGTAGATAAGGATAACGCCATGAACAGACTCTTCCTCATCTTGACTTGCATCGCCCTCTTGACGTTTGCCTGCGCCCCAACAACGCCTCTTTCTCCGCCTCAAGTTGATTCAGTTTCCCCAACCGAATCGCCCGCCGACACCCCGCCACCTGACACCTCGCACCTGACACCTGAAACCCCCGCCTACATCTCCTTCATCATCAACGTCCACGACTGGACGCACCCCGATGAAAGCGCCGACATCCTCTTGCAACTCGTTGACCTCTTCGAGAAATACAACGTGCGCGGAGATTTCTACTTCACCGCCGAAGTCACCCGCACGCTGGCGGAGAATCATCCCGAAGTCATTGAACGACTCAAAAACTCGAACATGACCATCAGTTACCACGTCCGCCCGCCGCACCCGCTGTACACAGGATTCGACTCGCGTTTGGATGGATTGAGCGACGATGCGTTGTATCAAACCCTGCTCGATTACGAAACCTATGCCTTGAATCTCGAAACAGGCGAACTCGATAGATCACAGCCTGGCGGGTATACCTACGTGGCGCAAGTCTTTGGGCGCAATCCCATCGTCGCACCCGCGCCCAACAGCGGCAAACTCAAAGACGCGGCGCAGAAAGTCTATGCCTCGCTCGGCGCGCAGATGACCTTGCTGTATCACGAGGAAGGCACAACACTCGAACAGCCGTTTGAATTCGTCAACGGACTGCTCGTGCGCCCCAGCGACTTCAGCGTGACGCGCGTCACCTCGGTGGACGATAGCGACAGATTCTGGTGGAACTTCGTGACGAGTCCTGACGCGGCGGAATACAACCCGACAAAGATGTTGCAGGATCAACTCGCCGAATGGGTACGACAAACTTCCAGTTTGTCCCAAAGCCGCGCGCCATTCATCACCGCATTGATTCACGAAAACAACTTCTATCGCAGTGGACCCGAAGGCTGGAAATCGTTTTACTACGACATGAACGGCGTGAAGAAAGGCGATCCGCTCTCGCCGCCGTATAACCTGTCCGCGTCCGACCCATCCACGCTGCGGACAGAGGCAGACCAAGCCGCCATCTTCGCCGCGTATGAAGAACTGGTCGCCTACGCCGCCGCGCATCTAACCGTCGTCACTTCGGAAGATATTGTGGCGATGGCGAAGTAGTGTGCCGCAAAGTTCACTTTGCGCATGAAGCGCAAAATAAATTTTGCGGTACAAAAAGTTCACTTTGCGCATGAAGCGCAAAATAAATTTTGCGGTACAAAAAGTTCGCTTTGCGCATGAAGCGCAAAATAAATTTTGCGGTACAAAAAGTTCACTTTGCGCATGAAGCGCAAAATAAATTTTGCGGTACAAAAAGTTCGCTTTGCGCATGAAGCGCAAAATAAATTTTGCGGTA
>JABARH010000046.1:0-28790 GCA_019187665.1 Anaerolineales bacterium | reverse complement strand
CTTTGCGCATGAAGCGCAAAATAAATTTTGCGGTACAAAAAGTTCACTTTGCGCATGAAGCGCAAAATAAATTTTGCGGTACAAAAAGTTCGCTTTGCGCATGAAGCGCAAAATAAATTTTGCGGTACAAAAAGTTCACTTTGCGCATGAAGCGCAAAATAAATTTTGCGGTACAAAAAGTTCGCTTTGCGCATGAGGCGCAAAATAAATTTTGCGGTACAAAAGGAAAAAATGAAACGATTAACTTTATTCATCACACTATTGGTTGTCGCCTCACTGGCGTGCAATGCGAGTCGGAGTCAACCGCCTCAATCCGTCCCGACGACTGATTCTGTTTCAACCAGCGCTCCCGCGCCGACGATTAATTCCACTCCGCAAACAGTCCCCACCGTCCAAGCCAATTGCGCCGAGCCGCTCTGCCTTACGGATTCATTTTCGATGGTCGAATTGCAAAATCGCAGTCTGGATGAAAACGTCCTCAAATTATTCTCCGCCGCAGTGGACGAGAAAAACAACCGCGTGTACGTGGCGGGCATTCTGACCCTCGACATCGCCGTGCTGGATGGCGCGACAGAGACATGGATCGGAACAGTCAAAACGGGATTGGAAGAGCGAAGCATCAAGTATGTGTACTTTGATTCTGCCGCGCAATATCTTTATATTTACGACGCGGGGCGGAAGGAACTGCGCCGCGTGGACGTGACCAGCGGAGAGATCGTCGGCCCCGTTTCATTGGCGGAAGGCGCTTTCGGTCAGCCTGCTCTGGTGGATGAAGTCCGCACTCGTTTGTATCTCACCACCGCCAAAGGCTTGACTGCTTTCGATGGTCGCACGCTTGAAGAACTCTACACTGTGAACGGCATCGGCAAGCGCGTGGGACCGATGGTGTACGACTCAGCCAAAGATGCCATCTATCTGCTCAGTTCTGCCAATAAAGAAGATAACCAAAGCATCTTCGTCCTCTCCGCCGAAAGCGGGCAGGTGACTGGGACGATTCAATACGCCGCTCCACAGGCTGGGCGCGCGCGTTGGCTATTCTTCGACTCCGCCGATCAATCTCTCATCGTCGGCTTTGACCGTTCCGTTCACATCTTTGACCTCAATGGAAATGAAGCTGGCATGTTCCCTCTCGCCAGTGAGCGCACCGTTGAAGATATGCTGTACGATCCCGCGACCAGGCAACTTTTTGTCCGCTCCATTACCCCTCCGCATGATGGGCAGGTTGCCGCAATTGGCGCGCACATGGATGTGTACAATTTATCTGGAAACCTAACCTCCAGTTTCGATTTTGGGCGCAAGCCGTATCACATGAGCCTCAACCCAGCGAATGGACATATCTACATCCCGAACGGAGACGCGGCGGCGCTCTGGAGTATAGACACGCGCGCGCCTTCGCAAGCCGTCTCCATTCATCTTGGCGAGAGCGTCGAGCAGATCGTCCCATCTGGTGATGGAAGCGTTTTATATCTCGCCAGCCGCCTGGGCGGCAGTTACATTGGAAAATATAATCAAGACAGCGGCGCGTTTGAATCGTTCACGTCTGGCACATGGCCCCTTCCGCTTCGGCGCGATGCGAGCGGCGAGCATCTCTTCGCGCTCAACATTTGGGATAGCGCGCTTTCTGTTTATTCCCTGAATCCAAATCAAACTTTGCTCGGCACGATTCCGCTTGGCATTCCCGCAGGCTCCACAGACCGCCTGCCCGACCTCGCCATTGATTCAACGCGCAAACTCGCTTACGCCGCTTACCCCGAATTTGCCACGGTGGCGGTCGTCAACTGGGAGACGATGCAACCCGTTGCGACGATTTCGATTGAAGGGTTGAAAACGGGCGACACGGGCGGCGGGCCTGGTCAATTACAGGTGGCTGTCAACGAAGTGGAGAATCGCGTCTTCATCTACGATGGAGCGACCCACCGAATTTTGATCTACGACGCCGCGAATCAGTTCGCTCCGCTGGGCAGGGTGGATCTGCGCGACGCTTCCGATTCGCTCGATTCTGCTGGCGCCGACCTCTTCTTCCTCGACGCGCAGGCGAATCGGCTTTATCTCGGTGCGCTCGAACTGGACGCGGTCACGGGTCAGCCAACGGGGCGGACGTTGAGCGCGGGCGACAAAATCTTCGGCATGGATTCCGCTTCAAATACCTACTGGGCGTTTGATTCTGCCAACAGCGCCATCCTCGCCATAGACCGCGAGACTCTTGCCGTTCGCTTCAGCCAGCCATTGCCTGAGCCTGCTTCCTATCTACCCAACTTCGCCTACAACCCCGCGCGGAATCAAATCCACGTCGGCTATTTGACGACGGCGAATGTGTACACGTTTACGATCAAGTAATTTTTATTATGTATTGTCCCGAAGGCTTTAAAAACCTTCGGGACATTCTGCTGCGATCCAGGAGGCCGCATGAAAAAAATAATCCTCGTCCTGATCTTTCTCTCCCTCGCTGTCTCTGCCTGCGCTGGGACCGCGCCTCAAACGACGGTTACGCCTGATTCAATTCCCCCAGCCGAATCTCCCGCGTCCGCCCTTCCAACTGCGGTGAGTTCGCCCCGTTCAGACGTAGACCGCCCTCGGCCTGGCGGCCAGCCGCGTCAGGGAACTGCCAGGCCAATCATCGCGCCCAGCCTGGCGGACGTCACCTATTGCACAATGGATGGCGTGGAACTGAAAATGGATTTCTACTACCCGGAAACTGCCACGCAGCCCCTGCCCGTCGCCATGTACGTTCACGGCGGCGGGTGGAGAAAGGGCGATAAAGAAAGAGGAGCAGGCGGGGCGGAACTTCCCGCATTGCAGCAGGCTGGCTTTTTGGCGGTGGCGGTTAATTATCGGCTGGCTCCGGAATACGAGCTGCCCGCCATGATCGAAGATGTGAAATGCGCCGTGCGGTTTCTGCGCGCTCATGCCGACGAGTACAACCTCGACCCGAATCGTATCGGCGTGTTTGGCGGCAGCGCGGGCGGGCATTTAGTTTCCATGCTCGGCACAACCGATGAAAGCGCGGGCTTCGATGTGGGCGAGTATTTGGAATATTCCAGCCGCGTGCAGGCGGTGGTGGATATGTTCGGTCCCGTAGACTTGACAGATATCGTTGCAGATGATTCTGAAACCGTCCAAAGCGCGCTCGGTGATTTCGATTCTGCCCTCGCCAGCCCCGTTACCTACGTTACGCCTGATGATCCGCCCTTTCTCATCATCCACGGCGACGCGGACAAGCTTGTTCCCCTCGAACAGTCGCAATCTCTGCTGGCCGCGTTGCAAGCAGTTGGCGTGCCAGCCGAGTTGGTTGTTGTGACGAACGCGGGTCACGGTCTCAAACCGTTCCAGGGGTTGCCCATCAGTCCATCGCATGTGGAGATCATGGAATTGATCGTTGCGTTCTTCGAGGCGCAACTCCAATGAACGGCGTGACTTCGTTTTTGCAAGCGAGTCTACGAAACAGGCGGCGCGTGGGTTTTCTCTTTAAGGACGCGCCTGGCGCAGGCTCCGCAGCGACGCGCCCTGGACGGTCAGCGCGACGAGTATGGCAGAGAGAAACGCGGCCGCAAGACTGGCGCGTTCGAGCAGGAGATTCAATGTGAGGAAAAAACCCGCGAAGGCGAACAGGCCATGGAGCAGGCCGCGCAACACGTGAGACGCCGCGGCGGCCCCCTGGCGGCGATGCGCGAAGACGGTCAGGATGGAGGCGTAGAGCGGGATGGTCGCCAGCAGCCCGGTCAGGCGCGGACCGATGAACGGCGCGCTCCCGGTCAGCAACAGGATGAACCCCGTGCCAATTAAAATGCGCGCGGGGATGTCCCATCGCCCGGCGGACGCGCTGGACGGTTCGACTTGTCCGTTGGGGATCATCCGCAGCGATAAAACGATCGCGCCGATGACCGTGAAGAAGACGGGAAACAATGGGAACGAAAGATTTTGCAGGATGGCCGTGCAGATCAGAAATGCCGTCAAACTTCCGATGATCGCGGCTTGCCAGCGGAAACGAGTTGCGATCCAGGCATAGGTCAGCGCGTAGATCACGAGCGAGATTCCGCCGCTGATCACGCCCAGCGTCGCGCTGGCCGCGAAGGCCGCGTCGTGGCTGAGCGCGAGGAAAAAGACGACGGGTCCCGTTGTCAGCGGCAGGCCGATAATCCATCCGCTGACGGCAGGACCCCATTTTCTTCCTGCCAGGCTGGCCGAGCCGATGATGACCGGCGCGAGGATTAATTTCAGGATGAGGAGGTTCATCGTAAGATATCAAGACTTTCGCTTGCCCGCAAATCGGCGCAAGAGAGCGCCTTTTACGCTCTAGGAATTCGAACCCAGTCAGCGTTCTCCCCTGGCGCCGCCCGCCAGGGCAGGTGTAACGCTGGATGAAGCGAAAGTCCGGGATATGCAAAAGCATGGCACAAGCGATTTAAAACAACCCCTTATTCGCCTTTACCCACTCGAACATCAACTCGATGCCCTCTTCGAGATCAATTTTCGGCTCCCAGCCGAGTTCGTGCTTTGCTTTGCGTACGTCGGCGTAGAAAACTTTCTGGTCGCCGGGACGCCAATCTTCGCGCGCCACTTCGATCTTTTTGCCGAGCAATTTTTCCAGCATCGGACCGAACTCCGCCCAGATCGCCATCACGTTGCGCCTGCCGCCGCCGACGTTGTAGATCTGTCCTTTGGAAACGTCAATTTTTTCGATGGCGGCATCGTACGCGTTGAGCAGGTCGTGGACGTGCAGAATGTCGCGCACTTGTTTGCCGTCGCCGTAGATTGTGATCTTGCGTCCCGTCACTGCGGCGATCATCATCCACGCGAGCCAGCCCTGATCTTCGATGCCGAATTGGCGCGGACCATAAATGCAGGATTGACGGAAGACGACAGACCGTAGACCATAGATGCGTGAGTAGTCGCGTGTGTATTGATCTCCAGCTCCTTTTGAAACTCCATAGGGAGAGTGCAGATCTAACGGTTGTGCTTCCGCGCAACCGTGTTCAAGATCGGCATACAACCAGCGCGTGGATTCTTCGACCAACTGCACATCGTCCATGCCGCCGTAGACTTTGTTAGTGGACGCGTACAGAAAGATGGGATTCTTTTTCGAGAGGCGCGCGGCTTCGAGCGCGTTGAATGTGCCGAGTGCGTTGTTCTCGAAATCATCGCGTGGGTTGACGACGGAGGTGGTCACCGCGACCTGTCCCGCCAGGTGAACGATCACATCCGACCCTTGGGCGGCTTCAGCCATCGCGGAGGCGTCTCGCACGTCCGCGCGGATGACGCGGAAAGAATCTTTTCCGAAGGTCTGCTCCAGCCAATCCAGGTTGCGCGGCGCGCCGCCCCGCGAAAAATTATCGAGGATGGTCACGCTTTCGTTGCGCGATAAAAGTTTGTGGACGTAATTCGAACCGATGAATCCCGCCCCGCCGGTGATGAGATAGTTTTTGGACATGCAGATTCCTCGCAGTGGGTGGGATATGTGTCTATTCTTTCTGATCTGTGCGCGTTCTCAACGCCATCAACTCGCGATAAATTCCGCCGAGGGTATTTCCCTCACGGGAGATGGCGTACCCGCCGAGGACGAGGCTGGTCAGGTAATTTAGAAAATGCCCGAAGACCGCGGCCGCCAATGCAATCGAACTGGATTCTTTCCCAACCAGGACGGTCAACGCGCCGCCAAAAGCCGCCTCGTATGCGCCGAGCGCTCCGGGCGCGGCTGGAATAGCGTTGCCAAACGCTGTCGCGCCGAGGACGAACATGCCCCAGATCCATTGCGCCTGAGGGAAAAAGGCGCGGATGATCAGGTAATAATTGAAGACAGCCAGCGCCCAATTGAGGATCATCCAAAAGAGGAAGCGCAGGAAGAGGCGGGGATCGGTCAGCGCGCCCAGCCCGGTCAGGAATGATTCGAGCAAATTTCCGCCAAAGCGTTGGATGGAGGGCCAGCGTCCGCTTAGTTTGTGGAATGTATCCAGCGCCCACTTGTCATTTCGCGCGAGCAGGTAGAGCAACGCGATGCCGATCGCAACGATCATTCCGAGAATAACGGCGATGCGTTCCGCGCCCGAAGCGCCGACCACGAAAGGCAGGGAGCCAAGCAGAAGCGCGGCGGAGAAGACCAGGTCCATGGCGCGTTCGATCACAATGGTCGGAAGGATTTCCGCGAACGCCAAGCCCGATCGGCGGCTGAGGAAAAAAGCGCGTCCCAGTTCGCCAAGACGGAACGGCAGGAAACTGTTGAGCAGGTAGCCTTCGTTGAGCGAATGGAACACATCCCAATAGGAGGCGCGCGCGCGCAGTAATGTCCGCCATGTCGCCGCCCGCAGGAACAACCATAAAAAGCTGGTCAAGGTAGCGACGATAAGAATGAAATAATTCGCAGAGCGCAGCGCCTCTACCATGCGCCGCCAATCTACAAAATATGAAATGCCTGCGATCAGCAAAACGCTGACAAGGATACCTGGAAGCCAGGAGGGGATTCGTTTGGTGGGGGACAACCTTTTCCTCGTTGGAAGGTACACAGGCACACAAGTCGCACATTCACTTGTCTACCTGTCTACGTGTGTACCTGTCTACTTGTCTACGTGTCTACGTGTGTACCTGTCTACCTGTATACCTGTCTACATATTTCCTGTCTCACTCATCGCCCAATTGCAGAACCGCCATGAATGCGTCCTGCGGAATTTCCACGTTGCCGACCATCTTCAAACGGCGTTTGCCCTTTTTTTGTTTCTCGAGCAATTTTTTCTTGCGCGTGATGTCGCCGCCGTAGCATTTTGCCAGCACATCTTTGCGCGTGGCTTTAACGTTGGCGCGGCTGATGATGCGTCCGCCTGCGGAGGCTTGCACAGCCACGTCGAACAACTGACGCGGAATCAACTCTTTTAATTTAGTGATCAGCCGTTGACCTTTGTGGTACGCGTCGCGTTCATGAACGATGGCGGCAAGCGCGTCGAGCGGGTCGCCGTTGACGAGGATCTCCAGCTTCTGCAATTTGTCCGGGCGGTATTCGAGAAATTGATAATCGAGCGAGGCATAGCCTTTGGTGCGCGATTTTAAATCGTCGAAGAAATTTACGATGATCTCGGATAGCGGGATCTCATAATCCAGCTGGACGCGGTGCGGGGCGGGATATTCCTGTTGCTTGAAAATGCCGCGCCGCTTCGTGACCAGGTCCATGATCGGACCGTAGTAATCCGTCGGGGTGATGATCTCGATCGTCATCCACGGTTCGCGCACCTCGAGAATGTCGCCTTCGTTGGGAAGTTCGGCGGGCGAGTCGACCGTCAGGGTGGTGTTGTCGAGCATCACCACTTCATATTCCACCGAGGGCGCGGTGAAGAGACAATCGAGGTTATATTCGCGTTCGATGCGTTCCTGGATGATCTCCATGTGGAAGAGACCGAGGAACCCGGCGCGGAATCCGAATCCCAGCGCCTGCGAGGTCTCCGGCTGATAGGTCAGCGAGGCGTCGTTGAGTTGTAATTTTTCCAGCGCCTCGCGCAGGTCCGAATGATCGTCCGCATCTACGGGATAAATTCCGGCGAAGACCATCGGTTTGGGCGTGCGGTATCCGGGCAGAGGTTCTGCGGCGGGAGCGGATGTGCGCGTGATCGTGTCGCCCACGCGGCACTCATGCACGGTTTTGAATCCGGTCGCGATGTAGCCCACTTCGCCGGAGCCGATACGCTCCACGGGTTTCATGCCCGGCGAAAAAATTCCAATTTCCACCGGCTTCATGTCCGCGCCGGTCGCGAAGAGATGCAGAACGTCGGTGTGTTTGAACGAACCCTCGAAGACGCGCACGTAGGCGATCACGCCTTTGTATGAGTCGTAATGCGAATCGAAGACCAGCGCGCGCAGGGGGGCGTCATCCGCGTCTTTCGGCGGCGGGACGCGCGTGACGATGGCTTCGAGGATTTGAGCGACGTTCAATCCTTCCTTCGCGGAGACGCGCAAGACCGCTTCGGGCGCGACCCCCAGCAGGCTGCCCACGTCCTCCGCCACTTCGTCGGGACGCGCCGAGGGCAGGTCAATTTTGTTGATGACGGGGATGATCGTGAGATCGGCTTCGAGCGCCTGATAGAGATTCGCCAGCGTCTGCGCTTCGATGCCCTGCGTGGCGTCCACCACCAGCACCGCGCCCTCGCACGCCTTGAGCGCGCGGCTGACCTCGTAGCCAAAGTCCACGTGGCCGGGCGTGTCAATTAAATTGATCTCGTATTTCTGATTGTCCTTTGCGGTGTAATACATCCGCACCGCCGAGGCTTTGATCGTGACGCCTTTTTCGCGCTCGAGGTCCATCGTGTCCAGCACTTGCGCGGTCATCTCGCGTTCCGAGATGGCGCCCGTCAGTTGCAACAAGCGGTCGGCAAGCGTGGATTTACCATGGTCAACATGGGCGATGATGCAGAAATTACGGATGTGGTCGGTCATAGGCGGGGGAAGTATAACCGAGAATTACGCCTACAAAACTGTTACCCGTGTAGTGATAGTAAATTTGGCTTATATACCAATTCTTTCAACTATTTTGATAATTTCATTGAAAGCATCATCAAGATACTGTTTCAAGGTTTTCTGCTCAGATTTCTTCAATGGTCGCGCCTTATCTCCAGTTTTCTTGTCGTAGGGATGTGAACCGGGAACCAAGTTGCGTCTTTTGTGAGTCTTGTTTAGATCATCTTGTAAGTCAGGATAATTCGATTTGAAAGTTGAATTGTTCAACAGCACCCCGTAGTCAAGGCGTTCGCCATTTCTATTAACAAGGGGAATTGCACCAAGTGCGCCTTTCTGCGCCAAATATCCTTGCAGGGATCTGAAAACAATTTCATTGAACGCGTCCTGATAATTTAGCCAAGTTGATAAATGAGAGTCGAAATAAGAATCTGCGAATCTTAGCTCCATAAATGCATGTTCATACTCGCCTTGCAACAAAGCTTCCCATTTGTTCCACTTCTTGACCGCATATCTTTTTGAAATCAAGTTTCCTATTGCATCGGGTTTTGGAATTTCATGCTCGATTATTCCAGCAGTTTTGAACACTTGTTGAGCCACGACTGGAAATTGAGCAGGGTTTTTACCGAGCGAACTAATATCTAGATTTGCATCAACTAATGGTTTTACCAAACCCAAATAACTATCTGGTAGCGATCGGGATAGTATCAGTTTTGCAGCGTCTAGACCGCCACTGGACCTCAAACCTAAATGTGGGGCTACAAATGCTTGAACCAGTGGGCTTTTCTCATACATAACCCATTTTTTGTAATTCCCTAATCCTACCTTGTCGCATTGGCAAAGAAAAACATGAGCACCAAATCTGGAACCGTGCCTGCTATTTGAATTTTTCACGGTATCAATTGCCAATTGGGTCAAGGCTTGTAATTCGGAAATCCTCCCCATGCGTGCTATTAATTTCCAAAGCTCCCCTTGCACATAATCATATGGATACTTCGACTCGAGAAGTCGAGTTGCTAAAGCAACTACGGCATCGCTTCTTTGATAGTTTTCCAAAAAAGCCACATAGGCATCTGTGTGTTCTGGGTAATGCTCCCAAGCTTTCAGAACAACCTTCAATATGTCATCCGATTGCGGTGCTCGGAATAAAATATAACGAAAGAGTGTTCTGTCCTTTACCTTTATTTTGCTACCCGTTTCCACTGCATCAAGAATTCTTTTTTCAGCCGACTTCTTGGTGAGTTCAGTTTCTCCGCCATCATCGAAATATCCTGCGACATTGGGAATATCTTCAACCAATTCTGAGGCAGAAGCAACGTGCTTAATTTTTGTTTTATCTGAATTGGGAATTAATCCTCTACTTTTGCAGAGAATATCCAAATATACTAACGCTTGTCTCACTTCCAATTCCGTTTTTCCAAGAATTCGGATATCGTCAACATACCGAAAATATGCGTAATGTTTTGACATCTTCTCGTCTATAGCGAGAAGAATACATTCAGCTAAAAAGTCCGATGCCATTGGACCTTGTGGGATTCCGTGATTGTGTTGGTCGCTTTGCCTATCAGAGCTCCAAGTCTTCAGCCATGCTTTTGCGTTGCCATGCAAATCCCCATGCGGATTTGATGTCAAGACTTTTAATAATAATTCATGCGGTATGGTGTCGTAGAAAGCGGAAATATCAAAGGTCGCAATCCAGACATAACCGCTTTTGTATTTCAACCTCAAATTTTGCTTTAATTGTGAAAATCCTAATTGCCACTTCTCCAAAAAGAATTGCGAATCTTTCTTGCCAAGTTTATTGCTGTAAATGAATTTGCCAGTCAACTTGCTTCTCTTTTGTCTCACTTTTTCTGCAAATAGATTGGCAAGAGCTTGCAAAACTATCTGATCTTCGATTGGCAATAGCGTTATGGGTCTTTGCAACCCTGAAGGCTTAGGAACATAAAATCGCAGTGGCGTTTGTGCTGTATATTCCCCGTTTAGCAACCTTCTTCTCAAATCCTCAATATTTTTTTCGAAACTCAATTCGTAGGTTTCAAGAATGTGACGAAAGAATGCCTTATAACGTGCATCTCTTGATGATGTTATGCGTCGCCATGCAAGGATTAGGTTCTTTTTTGAAATAAGTTTATCGAAGTTCATGGTTGAGAATTGTTATTCAGATATTGAGATGGCTCCCCACCATTGACTGCCACGATTGTTCGCTTATTTTACTTCGGAAGAAGAAAATTTCAACCCGCAAAAAAGCCTTCGATCAGTTGGTGGATTTCAACGTTTGCCTCGTTAGACAAACCCATCCACGCCAAAAATTCGGCATTGTCTTTTCGGTAACGGTAGCGGCACAGCGAAAGCCAAAATTCCAAGAAATCTGATAAAATGCCTAAGTGACTGACAATACCTAATTCTGTCAGCCACAGGAGATTTCTTATGTTAGCCACAAGAGTTGGGCGGCGCGGACAGATTGTCCTGCCAAAAGAAGTGCGGACGAAGATCAAGGTTGCGGAAGGCGACCAGATCGCGTTCGTCATTGACGGCGAGCAGGTTGTCATCAAGCCGATCACACACACCCTGCTGGAACTGCGCGGGCGCGTGAAAGTTTCGGGCAAGCAGGATTTTGATTCCATTCGCAAGCAGGTAAAGACAAAACGCGCGGCAAAACGGGGAAACAAGGATGGACGCTGAAACTGTCTTCGCGGATACCAACCTGTTTCTGCGGTATCTCACGGACGATGTCCCTGCGCAGGCGGACTTGGTCGAGTCTCTGCTTCAACGCGCGGCAAAGGGGAAAGTAAATCTAGTTACCACGAGCATGGTCATTGCCGAGATCGTCTGGACGTTGGAAAGTTATTACGAACTCGATAAGAAAGAGATTCAGACAATGGTCTTGGGGGTTTTGAACACCGACGGCTTGGACGTGATCGATTCAGATCTGGTCTTGCAGGCGATTGTCCCTTATGCGGACAAAAACGTGGACTTTATTGATGCCTTCAACGCGGCGTGGATGGTCAAGAATGATGTGGATAAAATCTACACCTTCGATCAAAAGCATTTCAATCGGTTTGAGGGGATTATTGTGGAATTGCCGAAGTAAGTTCTTCCAGCGATGCGCTGGTTCCTTTCAAATCCACCCACGTCAAAAACTCAGCGTTGCCCTTCGATCCCAACGACCTAAAAGATCAGCCCACCCCAGAGAAAATGCTGCCAGTTTGGGGTGGCGTATTTTCCGATCACCCAGCCTTTTTTGATCCCATTCTTTCCCGCGATCCGTAACAGCTTTCCATGATCGGATGCGGTGGGGTGATATTTCACTTCAAACGCGGTAGGCTCATTCTGTTGCAGGACAAAATCCACTTCGTACTCACTTCCCTTTGCGAGATATGCCAAATCGCCGAATCGTTTCAGTTGATTGAAAACCGCATTTTCAAACAAGGCTCCCTCGCCCACTTGCGCCAGAATGCCCGCTATGCCGTTGTCGCAAAAATATAACTTTTTCGCAAGTGACGAGGGTTTGTCCCCGCCCGCGTACGCGGAGAGACGCTCGATCACGTAGGTCTTTTCAAGAAACTCAAGATACTGATTGAGCGTCGGGCGGGAAACTCCCACAACAGACGCGAGTTTGGTCATATCCACTTTATTGCCGATCCGCAAAGCCAGCACGCGCAACAGTTTTTGTAATTCGCCGATCTTCTGAAAGTCTGCCAGTGTGCGGACGTCAATGTTGATGTAGGATGAAAAGATGTCGTTGAGAATCTCCTTGCGAGCCGCGGGGCGCTCCTCCAAAACAACACTTGGCAAACCACCATATATCAAATAATCCTCGTAGTAATCCTTCAATCGTTCGAATTCGTAGGAGTCAAAGCGCATTTCATCGAATGACTCACGCATCCGATACGTTGCTCCTCTAAAACCGAGAAACTCTCCGAAAGTCAGCGGGAACATTTCAAAGACAACTTTCCGCCCTGCCAATGATTCGGTGAAATAGTTCTTGAGGTAGAAAGAACTGGAACCCGTCAAGAGAAATTTGATTTGATAATTATCCGAAAGATACTTTACAACGCTGGGCAGGTTTGGAACGTATTGGATTTCGTCTAGCGCAACGGTCATACGCTGATTTAGATCCAGTCCGCGATTGCGGAGGAAGTTGATCACTAGATCGTAGTTGTTTTCCTCAAAGACCGTTCGCTGGTCGAGTCGTTCGAGGTCAAGGTAGATTTTATTGCTCGAGTTGACTTGTTCCAACAGCCAATGCAGGGAAGTGGTCTTTCCCACGCGGCGCATCCCTGTAATAACCACGACGCGCTGGTCGCTCAGAGCATCTTTCAAGGCTGGAAATAAGTAGCGAGGGTACATTGACATACCCGTATTTTACAAAATTAGGCAGTTTCTGTAAAGTGCCGTTTTACAAAACTGGCATTGAATCCCTCTGTCCGACTTGTCACTTTGAAAATCCGCAGGCAGGTTGCCTTTGCGGTACGCCCGTCAATTGACTACGATTCGACTATAATTCGACTAATGTTTCAACCGAGATATGAGATTACTCACGCCCTGCTCGAAAATATCAAGCGAATTACCAGCCTGACGCAGGCTCTGAACCAGCGGCGGTTTCCGAACACGGTACTTGTCGAACTGCAAAAGGACGCCGAGGCGGTATCGAGTTTTGCCTCCACCAGCATCGAGGGGAATCCGCTCCCGCTGACGGACGTAAAACGGATTCTCAAAAACGCGCCTCAAAACATCCGCGACAGCGAACGGGAGGTCTTGAACTACAACAAAGCGATGAGAGAGATCAATGGCAAACTTGGCGATGGCGCAATCCCTGTCACGCTGTCATTGATAGTACAAATCCACAAACAGGTGACGAATAAATTATTGCCCGCGTCGCAATCGGGAAGACTGAGAACTGATCCTGTTTTCGTAAATGATCCTCGCTCAGGAACGACGATCTACTGGCCCCCCGACGCCTCCGATGTCTCTGGTCTCGTGAAGGATTTGATCCTGTTCGTTGAAACCAATATAACCAAAATAGACCCGTTGATTCTGGCTGGTTTATTTCACAAGCAAATGGTGGTCATCCATCCCTTCATGGATGGAAACGGCAGGACCACGCGCCTGCTTACCAAGATTTTGTTTGCCAACATGGGGTTGAACACATTCAATTTGTTCAGTTTCGAGAATTACTACAATCAGAATGTGACCCGCTATTTTCAAACAGTGGGCGCGCGGGGAAACTACTATGAGATCGCGAACAGCATTGATTTCAGCCCCTGGCTGGAATATTTCACGGGCGGCATCATAGATGAACTTCTACGCGTCGAAAAAATCCTGCCACGTTCCAGCAAAAGTCCGCAAGATGAACTCAAGCCATATCACCAACAAATCCTTGATTTCATCAAAGATAAAGGCTATATCACAGACAAGGACTATGCAGGTTTGGCGAATCGAGCGCGACCGACCCGCAGGCTGGATTTCAATAAATTGATCGAAATGGGGTTAATCAAACGCGAGGGAAAAGGCAAGAATACGTATTACAAGTTGAAGTAAGAACTCACAAGAAGATTCCTTGTTTATCTTTACGAGGAGATGAAAATCTTCTCTACCAAGTTCAGCAACTCGCTTCTCTCTGGACTGGAAGCCTGATCCATCCACGCCAAAAACTCGGCGTTCCCCTTCGGTCCCAACAGCGGACTCTTCACCAGCCCGCGGATGCCGAAGCCATCGTTTTGGGCGAAACTCAAAACATCAAGCAACACGTGCTTATGAATCTCCGGGTCGCGGATCACGCCGTCGCCGCGCGCGACATCTTTTTTGCCAGCCTCAAATTGTGGTTTGATCAGGGCAATTATTTCGCCACCATTCTTTTTTGAACCGCGAAGTTCGCTAAGGTCGCCAGGATTTAGATTTTCTTCGCGCTCTTCGCGCGCTTGGCGGTAAGAAGCAGGGTTGGCAATCCAGTGTTTCACCACCGGCAACAACACCTTCAACGAAATAAACGACGCGTCAATCGTTACGAGATCAACCCGCTCAGGCAATGACTCGACATACCGCGCATTGGTCTCTTCCATCACCACCACGCGCGGATCGTTGCGGAGTTTCCAGTGCAGGATGCCTTTGCCCACGTCAATTGCGTAGACTTTCGCCGCGCCGCGTTGAAGCAGACAATCCGTGAATCCGCCGGTGGACGCGCCGACATCCGCGCAGACAAAATCTTTCACATCGAGTTGGAACGCTTCCAGCGCGCCATCCAGTTTTTCGCCGCCGCGCGAGACGAAGCGCGGACCGGAGTCCACCTCGAGGGTTGAGTCGTCCGCGATTTGCGCGCCCGCTTTCAGCGCGGTCTGACCGTCCACGCGCACCTGCCCGGCCATGATCAACGCCTGCGCCTTCGCGCGCGATTCGGCCAGTCCGCGTTCGGTCAACAAAACATCCAGTCGAACTTTTGGCATGGGAATATTCTAAGCGATATTCGACAATTCGATACTCGACTATCGCGCATCGAATATCGAACACCGAACACCGAATATCGAACACCGAATATCGAACACCGAATATCGAATATCGAAATTCGAGTATCATTGCCCCATGCTCTCCGCCCTCTTCAAAACCATGCGCCCGCGCCAGTGGACAAAGAACGGCTTTGTTTTCTTCGCGCTGGTGTTCGACAAACAACTATTCAAACTGATTCCGCTCGAACGCACGCTGGCGGGATTCTTTTTGTTCTGCCTGATCTCCAGCGCGGTCTATATTTTCAACGACCTCGCCGACATCGAAGCCGACCGCCAGCACCCGGAGAAAAAATTCCGACCCCTGCCATCCGGCAAACTTCCGCTCGGCGCGGCGTGGAGCGCGGGCATCGCGCTTGTGATTTGTTCCATCGGCATCGGCTGGTTTCTTTCGCCTGCATTTGCGGGGGTGGTTGCCTTTTATTTTTTCATCAACATTCTGTATTCGCGCTGGCTCAAACACGTTCCGATCCTCGACGTGTTGATCGTGGCGGCGGGATTCGTCCTGCGCGTGCACGCCGGAACGACCCTCATCGAAGTGGAGAGATTTTCGCCGTGGCTCTACGTGGTCACCACGCTTGGCGCGCTTTATCTCGGTTTCGGCAAACGCCGTTCCGAACTTGCATTGCTCGCGCAAGGCGCGGGTTCGCATCGCAAAGTCCTCGACGGATACACCCTGCCCCTGCTCGACCAATACATCACCATCGTCTCCGCCGCCACCATCCTCGCGTACTCACTCTACACATTTTCCGCGCCCAACCTGCCGCGCAATCATAGCATGATGTTGACCATCCCGTTCATGGCATACATCATCTTTCGTTATCTCTACATCATTCAAGTCACGCACCAGGCGGGCGCGCCGGAGGAAGTCCTGCTCTCCGACCGCCCGATGCAGATCGCCATTGCACTCATGGGCATCACCATCGTGGTGATCTTTTATCTTTCATAGCACAAACTTAAGTTTGCGGCATTGATATGACTCACGCTTCCGCGCCCGGCAAGATCATTCTCTTCGGCGAACACGCGGTTGTTTACGGACGTCCCGCGCTGGCTGTCCCTGTCACACAGGTACATGCCGATGTGGAAGTGACCGACTCTCCCCGCGCCGGAATCTGGGTCCACGCCCCGGAAGTGAACCTCCACGCCGAACTTGCCTCGCTTCCCTCCGACCACCCGCTTGCTTCTGTCCTCCATAATTTTTTCTTCGCGTTCGGCATTTCTCCGTTCCCCTCCCTCAACATAGCAATTTCATCCACCATCCCCGTCGCATCGGGACTCGGCTCCGGCGCGGCAGTGACCGTGGCTCTCGTCCGCGCGCTATCGGCGCACTTTGATACATCCATGACTGATGAACAGGTCAACGCTTTTGCGTATGAGATCGAGAAACTCCATCACGGCACGCCGTCGGGCATTGACAACACGGTCATCGCCTACGCGCGCCCCGTGTATTTCATCAAAGACCGCCCGATCGAAACATTTTCCGCAGGCCGGCCCTTCACCCTGCTCATCGCAGACACTGGCATCCCCGCCCCGACAAAAGAATCCGTGGGCGACCTCCGCAAGTTGTGGCAAGCAGATCAAACCAGATGGGAAAAGGTCTTCGATCAAGTTGAGGTGATCAGCAAGCAAGCCAAAGAGAAGATCGAACGCGGACAGATCGATTCCCTCGGCGAGTTGATGAATCAGAATCACGCACTCCTGCAAGAGATGACCGTCTCCTCGCCGGAGTTGGATCGGCTGGTGGAAGCCGCCCGTCGCTCCGGCGCGAGCGGAGCCAAAATGAGCGGCGGCGGCCGCGGCGGAAACATGATCGCCATTGTCGAACAAGAGCAGGCCGCGGCAGTGGCCGAGGCGTTAAAATCTGCAGGGGCAAAGCGCACGATCGCCACAACGGTGGCATAACGTTCAATTTGCGGCTTTCAAATAGGTGTTGAAAAAATCCAGCATCAGCCCGGTGATCTGCGCGCGCGTGGGAATGGTGAAGTCACCGGTGACCGGTTCGAAGACGTGTTCGCCGCCCTGCACCACGATCAACTCGGCTGGAACCCCCTCGGCGGTCAACGCGGCCAACAAAAGACTGGACTGTTTTAGCGGCACGAGCGTATCCCGGTCGCCGTGGATGAGGAGCATGGGGGCGTCGTCCGCGCTCACATACGTGACCGGGCTGGCAGAATGTAACAGGGCATCGGTCAGGTCGCTCGTCCCAAAAAGAAGCGGGCCGAGGCGGCTCAATGCGGGCGCGAGGGATGCGTCTGCCAGGTCGGCGGGGCCGAACATATTCACCGCGGCCTGTACGCGGCTCGAGTAATTTGCGTATTCGCCCACGTCCCACAGCGCCGATTCGTCGGCGGTGGCGAGCAGGGCCGCGATGTGACCTCCCGCACTGGCGCCGCGCACGCCGATGTGATCCGGGTCGAGGTTGTATTCCGCCGCGTGGGCGCGTAAATAACGGACAGCACACTTCACATCCTGGATCATGGACGGGAAGGGATACTGCGGCGCGAGGCGGTAGCTCACTGCAACGGCGATATACCCGCCTTCGCGCAGCGCCGGAACATCCACGTCGCCGAATTGATCGAGTTTGCTTCCGCCGATCCAGCCGCCGCCGTGAACGTAAAGAACCGCCGGCCATGGCCCATACCCGTTGAATGGAAAGAGAATATCCATCTTCAACGGGATGCCGTCGTTTGTGCAGTAGATCACGTCGCGCATGGCGATGCCCGTGTTGAGCGGCGTGGGTGGGACACGCTTCGTCGGTGGGAGGGTGGGGGTGGCAGGTGCGGCCGTCGCGCGCAGGGTTGCTTCGGGCAGGCGCATCAGCGTGGCAACCGGCGTATCCAGACCATCTTCGATGAGAGGCGCCGCATCCATCCGCGGAACCGGCGGAACGCCGCACGCGATCAGGATCAAAACGGCAAACGCAAGTACGAATCGTTTGCTGGTCATCGTTCAAAATGCGGCCCTGCGAACAAAATCACAGGAGGGGCGGTTGCGCCGCTTCGCCGTCATCTCCCAGCCCCTTCCAGCCGAATTTTTTCAAATCTACTTTATCCTTCACAAACGCGACACCCTCCTGCTCCAGCAGCGCGCGTTGACGTTCCGCTCCTGGGCGTTCGCTGATCCTGCCCTGCGCGTTGATCACCCTTTGCCACGGCACATTGTCGGGAGAGTTGGCCATCGCGCCGCCCACCCAACGCGCTCCAAAGGCGCGATACGCTTCGATTTCTACTCCGGGCGGGGGAGGCAGCATCCGCGCGATCTGGCCGTAGGTCGCCACCCGCCCGAGCGGGATGCGGCGCACGAGGTCCCAGACGAGGGAATGGAATTGTTGCATGTTGGGCGGAGAGATAAATGCAGGCACGTGATTCCTTTATACTGGCGTTATTATAAACAGAACGTGCGCCCGGCGCGCCCGGTTTTCCTCCTTTGCCCATTCCACTCGATATCGAAGGTGGAGGCTTCGAGCGGGGAGATATTTTCGCGGCGCGCGAGTCGTAGATAATGGAGGACGCTTCGGAATTGGAGCAACGCGGGCAATGGGTCGTCGCGGCGGAAGATGACATCGCGGCTGGAGGCGAATGCGCCCCACCATTTTTTGAGTTGATGTTTTTTCAGCGCAGAGGGAAGACCGTAAACCAACATCCCTGTCCAAAGTTGGGCGGAAAAATGATCGGACGGGGTGACGCAGGGCGAATCGGCGTTGAGGAATGTTTCGGGAAACGTTGGATCGCGGGCAAGCAAGTGGATTCCGCTTATGGCGCGCGGGTTGCATTCGATGGCGAAGATTTGTCCATCGGGAGTTTCGATGAAGTCAAAGGCAATTTGCCCTGTAAATTTAATTGCGGAAACAAATTTTGTGACCCAATCAAATATTGACGTGTGATTAACATGTCGAAACCAAATCGTCGCGCCCTGCCCCGCCGTGAAGTCGGAGCGATAGGCGGTGTGCGCGGCAATGCGTCCATTGTGGCAGACGCTGTAGGTGCAGATTTGCGTCCCTGCGATGAATTCTTGTGCTACCCAACGCGAGTCGAATGTCACAGTGGATTTCGCTTCTGCGAGAATTGGGCGAATCAAAGTTTTCGCGGCGAAACGGGAGTAGACGGGTTTGAGGACGAGTTGACCGAATTGTTCGTACGCGCGGTGAAGGTCATCAGCTTGTGTGAGCAAAATTGTTTTTGGAACGGGGATGTTTTGCCGCTCGGCTTTGCCGATGAATTCCCACTTATTATGAAGCGGACGTAATTTTTCGAGCGGCTCGACGAAGGCGGGGAATCGGTCGCGCCCCATCGCGACGTAGAAGACTTCCTCGCAGGTCGGGATGACTAAATCAATTTTATTTTCGCGGACGATTCTTTCGAGCGCGTCGAGAAAATCATTCGTCTGCTGTCGCGGCGGCGGGATGAGGAAATTTTTCGCAATGGAATTGCTCGGCTCGGAGAGATGCCCGCGAAGAGATTCAGCCATGAAGACCGTGTGTCCCGCGCGATGAAAGGCGCGGGCGAGTTCGAGCGTGGCGGGAGCGCGTCCGCCAGTGAGGAGGATTCTGGGCATCGAGGAAAATTAACCGCGAAGCACGCGAAGAGCGCAAAGATTTTTAAAATTCTTCGCGGCCTTAGCGGTCTTCGCGGTTCGATGGATTAATATGTGAGAACCAACCCGCCAATGGAGAGTCCCGCGCCTGTGCCTGCCATGAGGACTTTGTGTCCGCGCTGGATCTTTCCATCGCGCACGGCTTGATAAAGCGTGACGGGGATCGAAGCGGCGACACAGTTGCCAAGCGTTTCAAGCGTGGACATGATTTTTTCCTGGGGCCAGTTGAATCGTTGTAGCATCATCAATCCCACCTTGCTGGCTTGATGCGGGACGACGATGTCAATATCCATGATGCTTTTCGAGAGTCCGGGGTACAACTCTTCGAGAAAACCCTCGCCGATGCCGCGCACCATGCGCAGCACAGCGGGACCGTCCATGTGGAAGAGATCATCGTCGGGGTTGTGATTCGGTTTGCGCGGATGCTTGCGCGAGCCGCCGCCCATGATGGCAGTCAGATATGCGCCGTCGCCGTAGGTCTTGAGGTGCGCGTGATGGATGCGCGAGGCGTCGCGCTCGCCCGACTGAGTCACCACCACCGCCGCGGCCGCATCCCCGACGAGCGAGGCGGATTCGGGTTCCTTCAGATTGATCCCGCATGAAGCCACGTCCGCGCTGGCGATGAGGATATGTTTGTAGCGTCCATTCTGCAAAAAATTCGCGGCCACATCCATCGCGGACATGAAGCTGAGGCAGGTGTTGTGGACGGTCATAGCGGGGATGCCCGAGGCGCCGAGGCCGAGTTGGCGCTGGATCAGCGCGCCCGTGTCGGGGATGGCTTGCTCGCCCGTGCCAGAGGCGTTGATGATCAGGCTGAGGTCTTTGGGCTTGAGGCCCGCTTCGTCGAGGGCTTCGCGCGCGGCTTGCGATGCCATGTACGAGGATGTCTCGTCCGTGACCCAGCGGCGCTCGCGCACGCCGTTGCGACGCTCCACCCAGCCTGCGGGCACGTTGCACATTTTTTCGAGTTCCGCGCTGGGGACGACGTGCGATGGAAGATAGCGACCAAGACCAATAATTTTGAGGGGCAGGTTGACGTGCATGGAGACTCCTAATTTTTTAAACACGAAGGACACAAAGGTAAAAACAAGTAGCGCAAATTTTGTTGAGGTGTGTTTCGTTCATCCGACGCTAGAGAGCGTCTCTTACGCTGGCGTAAGCGGACGTTCTCTAATATCCCTGTCGGCGTAAGAGAACGCCGACTACACAGAAGATTTCTAAAAACATACGACCGATTACCTAGCGTCCGATATGGTTTACAGACGAGCCAACAAAAATGCCTTCCTTCGTGTTCCTTTGCGCTCTTTGTGTTTAATAGGTTTTAAAAATCATTCTTCTGAAAATACGGGATGGCATATTTCGAGATCGCCTGAATTAACTTCCACGGCCTTTGCCTTCGTTTGGGCAGGTGTTTCATGTAAACAGCATTGTACTCAATCGTGGATACGCCGCCGCGAACTTTTTTAAATTTGCCCACGCCGCCGCTGGCATGGACGAGCAGTCCGCGCTGCAAGCCTTCGCGCAGGGTGATGAGCGTGAGCAGGCGGTAGAGTCCCTGTTCGGGGAGAGTCGTGTCGTAGCCGAAGAGCGGCTGGGTCATCACGCCGTTGCGGACGAAGAATCCCATGGCGGCGTCAATGCGTCCGTCGCGGCGCAACGCCCGCAAAAAAAGAATCTCTTCGTCGCGGGCGAGTTTCAAAAACTCAAACGTGAACTGCGGATTGAAGTATGAATATTTTTTCAGATACAACATCTCGTACAGATCGAGGATGCGCGTCAGGTCGGCATCCGTCAGCGATTTGTTTTCTAAAATTTCATAGCCGTGATTCCGCAGCACGCGCGCATCTTCCTTGAACTGCCGTGTGCGCGTCGCGGTTTCGGGCGGCATGTACCAGACCTGGCGGCTCAACAGCATCTCATAACCCTGCTTTTGCAAGACATCGAACAACATGGGATTACGGAATCTGTCCACGGAGCGGAAGATGACCGCGCGGTCGGGGAATTGATCTATCAACGCCTCCGCCATGACCTCGATCTGGGTCTTTGACAGCGCGGGGTAAAGATTCGTGGACAACAGCCAGTTGTTGACAAAGGCGACGCGGTCGAAGTCATTGTGGCGGAAATACGACGCGACAGGTTGCAGGATTAACTTGACCAATCGCTCCGCGACTGGATTGTTGAGATTGCGAATTTCCTCGTACCCGCCATAAGAGATGTAGTGACTGTACGGCGAGACCGTGTAGGTGTTATCAATGTGAAAGTCTGTGACGGTGACGGGGAGAATCACATCGTCCACGTAGGCGAGCATGAGTTGGGTATTGTGGACATTGCGGATGAAGGTCTGTGCGCCGCGCGCGAGGATCGGCGCGAGGTAGCGGCGGGCGTAGTCGCCGTCTACGGTGGGAGGAAAATCAAGATGGTTTGGGGATGTGATTAATTTTGGTCGCATATCAATCCCGAAGGGATGGAATGATTCTAACGTGATGGCAAACTGTCGAGCAATCCCGAAGGGATGATATGACGCAGCGAAAATCCATTCCACCCCTTCGGGGGTTCGTGAAATTCGATGGACACGTCTATAATCGTTTCACCCCTTCGGGGTCTTGGATGGATGATAGTGTTTCTTCGCAATGCGAGGGGATAACACGCACGCTTGGATGCAATTGATGAAATTGATGCAATGTGCTCAACGTCTCTCGATAGGCTTTGGGATCGGGGAAGAGCAGGTTGGCAATCGGGTGCGGCGGACGATTTTCGCGGATACTGCGTCCCTGCCAGGCGGCATCGGCGACGAAGAAGTAAGTTTGAGATTCATCGCGTACGAAGAGTCCCATCTGTCCGTATGCGTGACCAGGGAGTTCAACGGCAAGAAGCGATTCGTCGCCGAGCAGGTCATAGCCGCGCGTGAACGGTGCATATTCGGGAGGAAGATTCAACGGACGAGTCATGTCTACGGGCGCGGCGCGGGAGTCGAAGCCGCTGGGGATGAGACTCGGCAGGTAGGCGCGGCGAACCGCTCCCAGTCCGCGCGTGAAGCGGACATTATCATACGCGTGCGGGAGGTGGATGTAGCGCGCGCGGTCGAAATCATTCAACGCGGCGATGTGATCCGCGTGGAAGTGGGAAATGAAAATGCGGGAAATATCTTTGGGTCGAAGGTCGAAGGTCGAAAGTTGGTTGATGGCGAGGTCTTCTTCCTTTAGCGTGACGGGAGTTGCATGGCGATAGAGATTGTACGGAAATTTTTTCGTCGCGTCGAAGAAGCGATAGGAGTAGCCCGTGTCGAAGAGCATCGCGCCGTGACGCGGATGCTCGATCAGCGCGAACATGGCGGGGAAGCGGATATGCGTCCATGCGCCGCCGCGAATGGCGATGTGTTCGGGGCAGGTGCAGTAACCTGCATGGAGGACGGTGACTTTCATTTTTATCTCACCACAGAGCGCACGGAGATCACAGAGAAATAAAAAACCTGGTAATGGGTCAAAACAAATGATGGGTATTGCATAGTTGACGTTCTCTAACGTCAACGGCGCGTAAGAGAACGCGCCTTACGCGCGCGATCATTTACATAAAATCGCCGCCAAAAATCTCTGTGGACTCTATGTTCTCGGCGGTTATGATTTTCTCTTCCACCATTCCACAAATTTCTCAAAGCCTTCCTCGTTCGAGACTCGGGGTTTGTATCCGAGATCGTTCTTCGCAGCGGAGATGTCGAGCGTGGTGGAGAGCGAGACCATCGCCACGCTGTAACGCGTGAGCGGCGGCTCGGGCTGACCAGGCAGGAGGCGGGCAACAAATTCCAGCGCGCCCGCGATCCTGTCCACGAGTGGGTAGGGCAGGCGCTGCGTCGGATATTTCAAGTCGAGCCGCTGGCAGAGTTTTTCGATCATCGCCCACAAGCGGATCGGCTCGCCGTTGGTGATGTTGTATTTTTTTCCAAGCGCGTGCGCGGGCGCTTCGGCGCAGAGCAGGAGCGCGTCTACCACGTTTCCAATGTAGGACATATCGGCAAGATTTTGTCCATCGCCGATGACGCGCAGGATTCGCCGCTCGAGGCGGTTGATCAAGCGCGGCAGGATGATGCGATCACCGGGTCCGAAGATGGCGCGCGGACGGATCGTGATCGTGGGCAGGCCGTCCGCAAAAGATTTGTCCACTTCGTCTTCGGCGAGTCGCTTCGTGCTCGCGTACTCGGTGACGGGCGGCGGCAGTGCATCCGTCTCTTTAACGTTGAGGCGCGGCGCAAAACGAAAGTAGATGCTCGGCGTGGAGACGTGCACGAGACGTTTGACATTGTGTGCCTGACAACCGCGAATCACATTCTGCGTGCCAATCACATTGGCTTTGTAGAAAATTTCGCCGCGCCCCCAGTCGCTGGCGAGCGCGCCGGAGTGGAAGACGATCTCTTGATTTTTGCAAACATCCAGCATCGCTTGCGAATCTTCGAGACTCGCCTGCACCGCTCGGATGCCTTGCGCTTCGAGAATCTTCAAGCGTGCCGGGTCGCGCCCCAACGCGGTCACGTCCCAGCCGAGGGTATGGAGGCGATGAGCGAGCGCCCCGCCGAGAAAACCTGTCGCGCCAGTGATGATGGCTTTCATGGAATACCTTTTTGTGGTTTGAAATCCCGAAGGGATGCAATTATTCTAGAATGGCGATGGTACACGATTCCAATCCCGCAGGGATGGCATATCTTCAAATCTATGACACCCCTTCGGGGTTGGTGATTCGCGTTTTCTCCGAATCTAGAATCATTTCATCCCTTCGGGATTTGGGACTCTGCGCGTTTTGTTAATGTCTCGCGGATAATCTTCGAGTTGTGCCGCACATCGGTTGGAAATTTTTTAGCAAACAAAATAATTTTGACTTGCGAGGCTTGTGAATGATTCTTCGCCAGGTCAATCAACTCGCTTTTGATTTGCTCTTTATCTGCGTGGCGCGCGTTCGCTTCGAGTTCGACCCACAGCACGGGTTCGCCGTCCACGCCGACCAACGCGGCGCGATAGACGGATGGATGCGCGTTGAAGATGCCTTCGATCTGTTCGGTGAACATTGTACCGTGACGTGTCTCGACACGATGCGACTTGCGCCCGCAAAACCAAAGCCGTCCGCGTTCGTCGAAGTAGCCGAGATCGCCCATGCGGTGGACGGTTTCGCCGTGGTCGTCAATCTTGGCGAGGCGGTTGGCTTCGTGGCGGGCGACGTAGGCTTTCGTCACCGCGCCGCCTTTGACTGTGATCTCACCGACTTGGTTCGCAGGCAGTTCGAGGGAAGCATCCCATTGCGAAATCGGTTCATCCGTGATTTGAATGATTCGAACCCGCGCGCCGTCCACGGGCTTGCCGATGCAAACGCCCGCGCCTCGCGCGGAGAGATGACGCGTCTCATCTAAAATCTCGCGGCTGTCAATGACTGTGATCGGAAGCGACTCGGTCGCGCCGTAGATGCCGAAGATGGAAGCATGCGGGAGGAGTTGCGCGGCTCGCTCCAACACGGACACAGGAGCGGGCGCGCCCGCGCTGATGATACGCTTCAGGCTGGGGAGGTTGAGTCCGCGCGCGAGGGCGTAGTCCGCAACGTGGTCGAGCAGGATCGGCGAGGCGAACATATTGGTTACGCTGAAGCGGCGAATCGCTTCGGTCACTTTGGCGGGGTTCACGCTGGCGGGCGCAGGGAAGCGCATGTCGGGGATGACGGAGGTCACGCCAAGCAGGATGTCAATCAGGGCGAAGAGCGGGAAAGCGGGCAGGTCAATTTCGTGTTCGTGAATGTTAAAGGTTGCGCGGAGCATGTCCAGTTGCGCGGAGAAATTTTCGCGTGAAAAAATCGCGCCCTTGGGCAAGCCTGTGCTTCCGCTGGTGTAGATGATGGCCGCATCAGTAATCAGTAATCGGTGATCAGTAATCAGTGGTGCGTGTTGCGTATCGCGTAATAATTGAGGGATAGTTGTGTTGACTCTGATTGAGTCTTTTCCCCACTTGTAGACTCTGCGAATGAAATGTGTGAGCGCGTTGCCGATGAAAATTTCGGGCTGGGATTCGTTGAGGCAGTCCGTGACGTTGCGGAGTCCAATCGCAGGGTCAACCAGCACAGGGACGAGATTGAGTTTCAACAATGCAAAACACAGCGCGAAGAAATCTGGCGAGGGCGGCGACATGAGCGCGACGCGCGAACCCGCCTGGAGGCGAAGCGAGGCGAGTCCGCGCGCGAGCAGGTGACTGCGTTGGAATAGTTGCCCGAAGGTAATTGTCTCCCACGCCGCGCCGCGCTTAAAAATCAACGCGGCTTTGTCGGGATGCCGCGTTGCGTGAGTTTCGATCAGGCGCTGGATCGGCTCAGTCATGCGCGGATTTTATCATTTGACATCCTGCATTCGCCAACGCTGCGCCAGCCGCGCAGATACGATTTCCGTGATGGAAGAGATGACCCGGGCGCGACCTTCGTCTATAATCAGCGCTGCACGAAACATCGGCGGTAGAGACTGTCGAATACGCGCTTGCATGATACTGATACCAGACTCCAATAGACGAGGCTCCATGAAAAAATACGCCCCCATTATTTCTCTGTTCGCCATCCTGTTGCTTGCCGCCTGCAGCGGCGGTGCGACCTCCACGAGCGGGACGCCCTCCGCCCTCCCCGCCGTCACCGACCCGGATCAGGTCATCGAGGTCAGGGTTGGGGAGGAATTTACGATCACGCTGGAAACGAATCCCAACGCCGGACTGCATTGGGAAGTGGCGGTTGAACTGGACGAAACCATCCTGGACTTGAGCCAGATCCGCAAGGAATTTGTCCCCGACAGCGAACGCGAAGGTTCGGCTGGCAGGGATGTGTGGACCTTCGTCGCCATCGCGCCCGGCGAGACGACCATCACGCTCGGCTATTATCGCGGCGCCACTGAAAATTCGGTCAAGACGGCGGTCTTCAAGATCATCGTCCGCTAGAAAGGTGAGCCATGAAAAAAATCTCCACTTTATTGATCGCCGTTGCGCTCGCGCTCGCGGCCTGCAAAGGGCCGGCCAGCGAGGCGCCCGCTTTCCCGATTTCCGATGCGGGAAAAACCATTGAGGTCGCGGCGGGAAACGAATTTAAGATCGTCATCGAGTCCAATCCCTCCACCGGCTATCACTGGGACCTGATCGGCGAGCTCGATGAAAATATCCTCCAGTTCGTTTCTACGGAATACCGCGCCGATGAACCGGTCCTGCCCGGCTCGGGCGGCAGGGAAGCATGGACCTTCCAAGCCGTCGCGCCCGGCGAAGCGACGATTGTGCTGGGATATTATCCGCCCTCCAATGACACGGTCGAACCAGCCCAAACCGTCACATTCACGATCGTGGTGAAATAAGATCGGGCGGGAAAATACCCCGCTTCGTTTTCCATCCCCTGAATTGACTCTCAAAGCATGTCCCGCACTGCTTTCATTTTGCTGACCCTCGTCCGCATCGTGATGGGCACAGCGCATCGCATGATCTACCCCTTCCTGGCGGTCTTCGCGCGCGGGTTGGGCGTGGAGATCGCTGCCATCTCCGCGCTGGTGGCGAACCGCGCCCTCTTCGGCGCCGCGACCCCGTTCATCTTCCCGTTCATCGAATCGCGCGGACGAAAATTCGGAATGTCGCTGGGACTGGTTCTCTTCGTGACGGGCATGGCGCTGGTTGCGCTGAGTCCGAGTCTCGCCACGTTGGGAATCGCGTTGGCTCTGGCAATGCTGGCAAAAGCGTTTTTCGATCCGTCTGTGGTCGCCTATCTCGCCGATAACAGTCCCTACGATCAGCGTGGACGGATCACCGCGCTATCGGAATTTGCATGGTCGCTCTCGGGCATGATCGGCGTGCCGGTCATGGGATTCCTGATCGTCAAATTCGGCTGGAACTCGCCGTTCGTTTCGCTGGGGTTGCTGGGGATTTTTTCATTCGCCGCAATCTCATTTCTGATCCGCGACATACATGCGGTGGAAGCGCACAAAGACGGCGCGTTTGGAAACGTGCGCGCCATCTTCACCTCCCCAGCCGTTGTGGCTGGGTTGGCCATCGGTCTATGCTCTGTCATGGCGAACGAGATGGTCAATCTGATCTTTGGCGTGTGGCTCGAAGATTCATTTCAATTGCAGATCGCGGCATTGGCGGGCGCCTCCGCGGTCATCGGACTCTCGGAATTGGGCGGCGAAGGATTGGTGGCGCTGTTTGCCGACCGTCTGGGAAAAGCGCGCGCAACCGGTCTGGGCATCGCAGTCAACTGTCTCGCGGCGTTAACGCTTCCCTTCATCGGCAGGACGGAGATCGGCGCATTGATCGGTCTCTTTTTCTTTTACATTTCGTTCGAGTTCACCATTGTGAGTCAAATCCCACTGATGAGCGAGGTCATGCCGAAGGCGCGCGCCACCACGCTTTCGTTCAACGCCGCCGCGCACTCCCTCGGACGCGCGTTGGGCGCGCTGACGGTGCCGGGTCTCTACGCGCTGGGGTTTGCCACCGTGACCAGCGCGGCGATCTTCATGAACCTGCTCGCGCTTGTGGCGGTCTGGTATGTGGCGCGGCATCACGATTGAGCGTATATGCGCACTGTGCCGAGCCACAGTACGAACGTACTGTGAGAAATGACAACGCGCCTGGATAGAATGTACAAAAAGGAGAATGATATGAAACAGAGAACCGTTTACCTGATCACTGCCGGGCTATCCCTGCTCTTTGCGCTGGGACTGTTGCTGATGCCCTCGGTGATGCTCGGCCTGTTCGACATGAACGACACAGAGCAGGCGGCTGTGCTCGGGCAGTTGATCTCTGTGGAGCTGGTGGTGGGCGGCGCGATCATGTTCCTGTTGCGCGACACAACCGACCCGAAGGCGCGCAACGCCATTCATTTTGCCAATATCGCCGCGGGCGCACTGGGCGTGATCGTTTCGGTCAACGGCACATTGACCGGCGCGTTTGGCTGGTTCGGCTGGGTGATGGTTGTGGTCTATTTGCTGTTGGCGGCGGCGTTCGCGTATCTTCAATTTTTCGCGTGGGGCGAATAAATTTTTGCGCCGCCATCGCCTCCGCTTCGGGATCGAGTTGTTGCTGGTAGAGGATGGGTAAGTCAGAGTCGGTGGCGGGGCGGAGGAGGATGGGCATGGTGGGAGTATAACTGCACTTGGTGACTGTTCCAGATTTGGTAAAAAAAGGAGTAGAGGCACATTTCCCGGACTAACGGGAAAATGAATGCGCTTACGCCATCAAACTGGCAAGATCGAGGCCACGTGACAAGTGGTTGCCAGCGTAA
>JABARH010000024.1 GCA_019187665.1 Anaerolineales bacterium | reverse complement strand
TTATTCCACTTCCGCATTCCTCTCCCGCGTTGGAAGTTGCCCAAACAGCGCGGCAGGCCCTCTATCGCCCTGCTTCAACTGGCTCATCAATGGGCTCAATGACCACGTTTAACTGCGGTGCTACCGGGATGTTTGTTCATTTAATCTATTCCATCTTTTTCCGTCTGCCGATGGTGGGTTACTCAAACAAGCCCTTCACATCGTCCTGCGTGAGCGACTTGAAGAAGCTGGCTTCGGTGGCGATGAGGTTCTTGACGAGGGCGCGTTTCTTTTCTTGCAATTGCAGGATTTTTTCTTCCACCGTATCGCGGGCGATGATCTTGTAAACGAAGACGGGCTTATCCTGCCCGATGCGGTGGGCGCGGTCGGAGGCTTGCATTTCGACAGCGGGATTCCACCACGGGTCGAGGTGGATGACGTAATCGGCGGCGGTCAGGTTCAAGCCCACGCCGCCCGCTTTGAGGCTGATGAGGAAGAAGGGAATAGACGGGTCGTTTTGAAATTCATCCACCTTTGCCTGCCGCTTTTGAGTCTGCCCATCGAGATAAATATATTTAATGCCGCGCGCGTCCAATTCTTTCTTGACCAGTTTCAGCGTTTCGACAAACTGCGAGAAGATGAGCGCCTTGTGGTTTTCGGCTTGCAGGGTTTCCAGCGTTTCGAGCAACACGTCAAACTTGGGCGCTTCGCCTTTGTATTTTTTATCCACCAGCGCGGGGTGAACGGCGATCTGGCGCAGTCTCAACAAGCCTTCCAGCACTTTGAAGCGGGCGTTGTTCATGCCTTCGCTTTCGATCAGCCCCAGCAATTCGGCGCGGTACCGCTCGCGGGTTTGGTTGTAGAACTTTTTCTGCGCCGTGTCCATGTCGGTGTAGACGATACGTTCAGTGCGCGGCGGAAGTTCGAGCGCGACTTGTTCTTTGGTGCGCCGCAAGATGAATGGATAGACCAACTTCCGCAGGGTCTCGGCAGATTTTTCATCGCCCGCGCTTTCGATGGGGTTGGCGAACTGACTCTTGAAATAGTCCATACTGCCAAGCAAGCCAGGGTTGAGAAACGCGAACTGCGACCATAGTTCAAACGTATTATTTTCCACGGGCGTGCCTGTCATCACGATGCGGTGTTCCGCGTGCAACAGCCGCGCCGCCTTGGCGCTCTTCGCCAGCGGATTTTTGATGGCTTGCGATTCGTCGAGGATAATATGATTGAATTTGTATTTGCGCAACAACTCAATATCGCGCAACATTGTGCCATACGTTGTGATAATCACATCATACTCGTCGAAAACCGAAACATCCTTATTGCGGAAGTTGCCCATGTATTCGAGGAATTTCAAAGACGGTGTGAACTTTTCGGATTCGCGCTGCCAATTGGTGATCAGGCTTTTCGGGACGACAAGTAAATGCGCTTCTTTCATCTCGACGTTGTTCGATGCGGGCTTCACCTCAGCCTGCTCCTGCAATGACTGGAGATAGGTCAACACTTGAACCGTTTTCCCCAACCCCATGTCGTCGGCGAGGATGCCGCCGAATTTGTATTCGCGTAAAAAGTGCAGCCAATCGAATCCGTGTTTTTGGTAGGGACGCAGTTCGCCAGCGAAACCTTTGGGCAGGGGTTGTGGCGCGATCCGCTCGAAGTGGCGGAAACGTTCGCGCCGCTGAATCAGGTCGGGCGGGGTCTGAATCGATGCGTCTTCTTCGAGCAGAGAATCCAACAGCGAGAGGTGCAAGTCGCTGACGCGGAATCCATCCGCAGTTTCTTCCGCCAAGCCCCACAGGTGTTTGTATTTTTCGAGCCACTCTTGCGGAATCTGCCCGATGGAGCCGTCGGCAAGTTTGATGTAGTTCTCGCCGCGTTTGAGGGCTTTGCGGATGTCGTGAAAGTTTGCTTGCTGGTCGCCGAATTCGACGACGGTTTGCAGGTCGAACCAATCAATGCCCGATGTGATGTTAACGCGCAGAGTTGCGGCGTTGCGATTGATGCGTCCCGCTTTGAGATTGTCTTCGCCGTAAATTTCAAAGCCCGCTTTGAGCAGCGCGGGGATGGAGTGCATGAGAAAATCATACGGGTGAGCGCGGGCGCGGAGTTCGAGCGTGCCAAGTGGATGCGGCGAGCCTGCGCGTTTGAGGCGGAAGGTGGGGTCGGTGAGCAGTTGATAAAAATATTCTTCGCGCGCAGGCTGGCGGTGAATGCGGACGAGGTTCCATGTATCGGGGATGCTGGCGAGGGCGTAGGGTTCATCTTTCGCAAGCGGCGCTGTGAAATCTCCGTAGCCAAATTTGAGCGTGGCGCGTAAAACTTTTTCCTTGTTATCGTCGTGCAAATATAATTGCGGGACTGCTTCGGCGTGGATGTCTTGATAGGCGATCAGGTCGCCTTTGATGGGCAGAGCCTGCGCGATGAGCGGGAAATATTGTTCGCGGAAGATGTCAACCTGTTGGTTGGGGATTTCAACGGGGAAGGCGGAGAGGATTTCGAGGGCGCGGCTGTTTTCGATTTGCGCGATGGTATCATCCATAAGAACCCAGGTTGGGTTGCTGGTCATTACTTCGATTTTCTTTTGGATGTGGCTGAAAGTTCCGTTCTTCTCGAAACCCGCTTGCAGGCTGAGTTTTTTGTCGTCCTGTTGCATGTCAATTTGAACGCGGATGGGGTCGGGCAGGATGTGGATGCGGCGCTCGGCTTTGTATGGGTACGAGGAAGAAGCCAAAAATAACGGGATGCCCAATTTGCCCAACATACTCATGTAACCGCCTAGTTGCGGGTTGCTCACGCCATACATCTGAAGGGCGGTTTTGGAAATGTTTATGAACTCAACCGCGTCGTCACTGACGTTCAGCGCGCCTTTGGGGTTGAGGCTTTGGAAATATCCTTGATTGTCTTTACTCCACGATCTATCGGTTTGCAGGAGCGCGTTCACTTCCTGCGCGTTTTTTTCGGCGAGCATTTCAAGCGGATGCCATTCGTTTTCTTTGATCACTCGAATATCCAGCGAGTAACTGTATCGAAGCGGGTTATTGCTGTAAAAATAACCCTGGTGACGCTTAAGGAGCGTGACCAATGCGTAGCGCAGAATGCGATTTCCCCCCGTTGACTGGCGCGGCATGAGCGCCATGCTTTGCGTTAATTTTGCTTTCCAATCGCCTGTGGGTTCTTTTGTTTTTGAAACGGGTGGGGCAAATTCTTCTTCGTCTTCATCGTCTTCTTCATCCCGCAGGTATTCGCTCACTTCCATTGCGGCGGCGACCATGTGCTTGCAGAAGTTGCCTTCGTCGGCGTAGGGGCAATCGCACTCGAAGTAGAGATCGCCAGATTTTTTATCCACTTCGATTTCAACGGTGTATTCACCCGTATCGCCATCCACGAGGCAGGTGGCTTTCTGGTCGCTGGGCATACGAACTTCCCAGGCGCGCCCGTCTTTGTAGTAGGCGCGTCCGCGTTGGATGGATTGCGGGTCTGCATATTTTGAGTAGGGAAAGTTATCGAGGAGTTGGGATGTGAGGTGAGACATGGCGGGGATTATAAAACAGAGAGTAGAGATTAGAGATTAGAGAGTAGTGATTAGTGAGTAGAGAATAGTCCACTCAGAAATGCACAAAGTCGCTACGCATGGGCGGTATTTACTTTTCGTTTATACTTGAAGCGGAAGAACTTCTCTCGCAAGGCAATCTATAAACAGCGGAAAAACTGACAAGAGGCTTCGCATGTCTCCCGAACTTTCATCTCTCCTCCGTCACCGCTTCGGCTTCGACTCCTTCCGCGCGGGACAGGAAGAAGCGATTCAATCCCTCCTCAACAAACAACACACTCTTGCCATTATGCCCACAGGCGCGGGCAAATCGCTCATCTATCAGTTTGCCGCGTTGCACTTCGAAGGACTCACGCTCGTCATCTCGCCGCTCATCGCATTGATGAAAGACCAGGTGGACGCGCTCAACCGCAAAGGGATTTCCGCCACATTCATCAACAGCGCCATCCCGACCGCCGAACAAAACCAACGCTTGACCCTGCTAGCACAGGGGAAATATCGACTCGTCTACGTGGCGCCTGAACGCCTGCGTAGTGTGACCTTTCTCCGCTCGCTTCAAAATCGGACCCCCAGCCTGCTCGCCATTGATGAAGCGCACTGCATCTCCGAGTGGGGTCACGACTTCCGCCCCGACTACCTGCACATTGCCGACGCGCGGCATCGTCTTGGGGATCCGCTCACCGTTGCATTGACCGCCACAGCGACTCCCAAAGTCCAAAATGATATTGTGCGCTTATTGGGTCTCCTCGACTCGACCAAACGCATCGTCACCGGTTTCAACCGTCCCAACCTGACGCTGGAAGTGAAATATACACCAGATACCGATGCCAAATTCCGCGCCTTGAGTGAATTGCTTGGTAACGCAAATTACCAATTTGCGCCACATGGCTCATCCATCATCTACACCGGCACCCGCCGCGACACAGAAGAAGTCGCTGAATTTATTCGCGTGATTTGCAAAGCGCAAGCCGAACATTATCATGCGGGGCTCCTCCCCAAAGAACGCGCGCAGATTCAAGAACGCTTTATCAGTGGAGCAACTCCCGTCATTGTAGCGACCAACGCCTTCGGCATGGGCATAGATCGCGCCGATGTGCGACAGGTGATTCACTATTCCGTGCCGGGTTCGCTCGAAGCGTATTATCAGGAAGCGGGTCGCGCGGGACGCGACGGGCATCCTGCCAAAGCCGTGCTGTTGTATGATCCGCAAGACCGCGCTTTGCAGGAGTTTTTCATCCAGAACAGCATGGTCACTTCCAGCGAATTGCAATCGCTATTTCAAGCATTGGGAAACTCCAGCGACGAGGTCTGGCTCACCATCGAAGACCTCCAACGCCGCACTGAATTGCACCCCGTCAAGATCAAGGTGGGACTCGCCGAACTCGAACGGATCGGCGCGCTCGAACATCTTGGCGACGACGGGTATCGCATGTCGCTCAAGCGCCAGGCGTGGAATCAAAAAGAGGCTGAACACGCCGCGACGCGCAGTAGGGAGCATATCCGTCACCGCACCGAACAACTCGATCGTATGATCCATTACGCCGAGACCAACTCCTGCCGCCGCCGAATCGTGCTTCAACACTTCGGCGATAGCGGCAGCGCGGACGCGCCTATCTGCTGTGACAACTGCGAAGCACGGAAGTCCCTGCCCGCTGAAGCGGCTGGCGAATTCAGCAGTGACGTATCACAGATGGACATGATCGAACGCGCCGCGCTCATCATTCTGGATACGGTCCGCAGGCAGGGAACGCGCATGGTGGGGCGGACAAAACTCGCCCAAATTCTCAAAGGCTCCAAAGCGCGGGATATTCAGCAATTCCATTACGCTAAAAATACCTATTACGGCAAACTCGCCGCGCTGAAACAAAAGGACATGGAAGACCTGATCCTTGAACTTGTTTCGCTTGGCTACTTCGAAGTTATCGGCGGCGAATATCCTGTCGTCAAACTCACGCCCAAAGGCGAAAACGCCATTCAACAAAAGGTTCCCATTCCGCTGAAACTCCCGCAGGGGTTTTCCAAACATAAGCTTGAAAAGAAGAAAGCCCAAATGCAAGCGGGCGGCACGGTGGAATACACCGCGCAACTCATCAACGAAGGACTCACACCTGAACAAATTGCCCGTCAACGCGAACTGACCCTGATGACCGTCTACGGTCACTGCGCCAAACTCATCGAAGCGGGCAAACTCCAGGTGGACAAGATTGTAGCGAAAGACATTCAAGAGAAAATAGATAAGGCGATTCAAAAAGTCGGCTCGACGCAGTATTTATTTCCAATCAAAAGCATACTCGCCGATGAAATCTCGTATGAAATGATCCGTTGTGTTGTTGCCGCGCGCTCGCAGACTTCCGAAGTTTCGAAAACTTCGGAAGTCTCCACGCCATCCGATCACATACAACACATCGTTGCGCTTGGAGAATCGAAATCATCATCTGCTGTCGCTGAATTGATTAGCGCATTGAAAAGCGAAGATGGAAACGCCAGAAGGTTAGCCGCTTCTGCCCTCGGAAAAATTAAGAACGCGCAAGCAGTTCAACCTCTGCTCGATTTGCTTGCCAAAGAAACGAAGCCGCAAGTCCGTCAATATGCCGTGAAAGCATTAGGAAATATTGGCGACGCGCGAGCCATTGGCTTGCTTGAAAGAATCGCAAACGATGAAAACGAGCAATATTACACGCGCAATTCGGCAAAGGTCTCGCTCGAGGAATGCGCCCAGAAGAATTCAACCGCTGAAAGAGACCCCACGCCCGAGTCGCCTGATACGCAATACGCAACACGCAATACAGAGGCAACTCGTAGCTCACAACCCGCATCCTCCGCCGACCCCATCGCCTCCTACCTCGCCTCCTCCCACCCGCGCCCACTCAAAGGCAACTGGCACATTGGCTTCGCTCTCGACTTTCACAGTTCTTACAAAGGCGCCGAATGGAATCGCAGCGGCGTCGGCGATCTTGTCTATCGCCTCAAATACGAATCGGACTCGTCCGTTCTGCCCGCGCTCATCGAACACGCGCGCAAACTATTCGACGCGCATCCCGAAATGAGCGGATTCGACATCATTCTCCCCGTGCCATCCTCCACATCGCGCGAGTTCAGCCCCGTGCATGAATTTTGCAAAGCGCTATCGAACGCCGTAGGGAAACCCATGCAAACCTGCGTCGTTAAAACGCGCCAGACTCAACCGCAAAAAGAAATGCAAACCCTTCCGCAAAAACGCGATAACGTCGCGGGCGCGTTCGCGCTGAACAATGATATAAATGGCAAACGCATCCTGCTCGTGGACGACCTCTTCGACTCAGGCGCGACCCTCGAAGAAATCGCCCGCCTGCTTCACAAACAGGGCGCGGCAAACATCAACATCCTAACCCTAACGCGCACGATTCATTCCGATCTGTAAACAGGTACACAGGTACACACGTATCTCGTAACTCGTAACTCCTAACTCGCACCTCGTATCATGAACCCCGACTCCCTCACCCTCCTCCTCCTCTGCTCCCAACTTGGACTGGATGACGAATCCGTCAAACCATTGACCCTGCGCGAATGGAATCCCCTTGTGCGGAAGATGCAAGCCGCCTCCCTCCGCCCCTCTGACCTGCCTCACCTCCCCAACTCCGACCTCCGCTTCAAACTCGATCTCGATGAGCAACTCGTAACTCGTATCTCGCATCTCGTGTCGCGCGACATTCAGCCCGAACTCAATCGCCTCGCCTCCTTCAAGATATTCCCCCTCACCCGCGCCGACTCGGACTACCCCGAAAAATATCGCTCACGCTTGAAAGATTCCGCGCCCGCTGTCTTGTTCTATGCCGGGGAAAAGGCTTTGCTCGGACAGCCCGGAATTGCAGTGGTCGGCTCGCGTCATTTAGATGAAGCGGGACAGGCATGCGCCAAATTTGTCGGCAACGCATGCGGGATGTCGGGACAGGTGTTGTACTCGGGCGGCGCAAAAGGCGTAGACACGCTCAGCATGGAGTCGGCGCTTGAGGCGCGGGGAACCGCCGTCGGCGTGCTGGCAGATAGTTTGGAGAAGCAGGTCAAGGTCAGGAAAGAAGCGTTGAAGATGGGAGATTTATGCCTCGTCACGCCGTACAGTCCCAATGCGGGGTTTTCCGTCGGCGCGGCGATGGGTCGCAATCGCCTCATTTATTGTCTTGCCGATTACGCGATCGTCGTCGCCTCGGATGTCGAGACAGGCGGCACCTGGGCAGGCGCGACCGAGACGCTCAAGAATGGCTGGGTTCCCGTTTTTGTGTTGGAACACGGGCAGATGCCAGATGGAAATAAATTACTCCTGCAAAAAGGCGCGCTGGCTTTCCCGCATCCATTCAAGGAACCGCCTGTAAAACTACCCGAATGGTTAAAAGGTAAAACGGACAAACTATCATCGCCGCCAGCCCAACCGAGTTTGTTTTAAATTGACTGTCTCAATCCGATCGCTTGGCGGTGGCGCCGCAATGCGCGACAAAGTTAATGATGCGGTAATTTGATAAGCCGCACAAATGGCTTATGACTTTTATCGCTTCACAATCGGACGGTGAGCTTGGTCCCCCTCCCCAAAGCGGATTCAATCCCCAGCCTTGCCCCGATCAAGTCGGCGCGTTCGTGGATGCCGAGCAAACCAAAGTGTCCGTTCGGCGCGAATTCCGTTGGGCTGGCAGAGCGGCGAACCGATGCTGAGCATCATTCATTCTCGCTTTGATAACACGGCGGGCGCAAGAGAATTCCCTTCACGCCCGCCATGTTTGTTGGATGGATCACATCACTTGACTGTGATGGGCAGTTTCATATTGGCTTCGTAATGACCTGGCGTATGGCAGGCAAATTCGAGCGTCCCCGCGGGCGCCGCCTCGGTGAAAGTGTAATCGAAGGTTGCAGTCGCGCCTGCGGGCAGGTCGCTCGCAGGGACCATCGCCAGCGCCTGTTCATCCAATTCGTGCATGTCCATCCCCATTCCCATCTGGTCTTCCTTCAACGGCGGCATGACCATGAATTCATGCTCGACCGCGCCCGCATTGGTCACAACGAAGTGATAAGGCACGCCCACCTTGAATTCGGTCAGGGAAGATTGGATGCCAAACTCGGTTAGCGTGATCTTGACCTCCGTTGTTTCGGCGGACTGCTGTGCGCCGCAGGCGGTCAACAACAGGCTTACAGCCGCCAGCACGATAAAGATTTTTCGATATAACATTTTTGCTCCTTTGAATCCAAATTGGTTTAGCCTGCAATTGTAGGGAATTCATGGCAAAACACAGAGAGCAGTTTACCCTATTAAAAGATAAGCCATTTCGCCTATTGTGGAATATGAACAGACGACGCCAGCGCTTGCTTGATCCCAGCCAATAACTCAGGACGTACGCAATTGGCAGGTTCAACTGCGTACATCCTATTTAATAGGCTCACTCCGGAAACAATTTCCCCATCACTTCGGGGCACCACTTCTCCACCATCTCCGACGACAACCCATTCTCCTTGCAGATCGCGGCATACAGGTCCGCGCTGGGGCGCTTGGTCCGCTTCTGGGTTTCAGTGTCCAACTCCCACAGGCCGAAGCGTTGAGTCCAGCCGCGTTCCCACTCGAAGTTGTCCACCAGCGACCAGTGGAAGTATCCCTTCACCGGCCAGTTGAAGTTAACCGCGCGCCACATCTGATGGATATGTTCCGCCATGAAACGCGGGCGCAATTTGTCGGTGGAATCTTCCACGCCGTTTTCGGTGACAAGGATCGGCAGATTCGGGAAGAGACGCGTCACCCATTTCAAGCCTTCGAACATTCCCTCGGGTTCGTTGGCAAGGAAGCGCCCCTCGCTGATCTCCGCATCTTTGCGGAAGAAATTGCGCCCGAATAAAGTGGCGGGCTTCGTAAGATCGAAGGTCACGAAATCACGCGTGTAATAATTGAATCCGAAATAATCCTGCGTTCCCTTTGCTTCTGGAATTTGATAATTACCCAGCGGCGTCTTCATCACGCCCGTCGCCAGCGCGGACGGAAAGCCCGCGTTCACTCCGTTGAAAATATTTTTCGCCGCCCATTGATCGAGCGGCGACCAGGCGCGGTATGGAATGAACGAGCGATAGTACAGCGCGAATCCCACGCGCGCCTCGCGCTGGATCTCGTGGATGGCGCGATAGGCTGCGGCGTGCCCGCGAATCAAATTGGCGATCACGTTCAGCGCGATGCGGGTGTTTTTCTTCCCCGGTGGAAACCCAACCACGCTCGCCGCGTACCCATTCAACGCGTATCCGTTCGGTTCGTTGACCGTACACCACAGCGCGCAATAGCCTTTCAACGCCTCCACCGTCTTGCGCACGAATTTCTCAAACAGGAGAATCGTCTCCTCATTCTCCCAGCCGCCCCGCTCCTCCACCCACAGCGGATCGGTAAAATGATGCAGCGTCACCATCGGCGTGATGCCGCGTTCGTGCAGTCCGCGCAGCATGGCGCGATATCGTTCAAGCGCGTCCTCGTCCCACCTGTCGGGCGCGGGCTGGATGCGGCTCCACTCCACCGACATGCGATGCGCGTTCTGCCCGCCCTCCGCCGCGCGGTCAAAATCCTCGCGCCAGCGCCCACCCCACCAATCACAGGCGAGACCCGACGTTCCAATGCAGCGTCCTTCCTGCTCCCACTTCCACCATTGATTATTTTTGTTGTTGCCCTCCACTTGATGCGACGCGGTCGCCGTTCCCCATAAAAACCCTTTTGGAAAATGATAGGTAACCATGTAGTCTCCTGGTCTGCTAGTCTCCTGGTCTGCTAGTCTCCTGGTCTGCTAGTCTCCTAGTCTGCTAGTCTCCTGGTCTGCTAGTCTCCTAGTCTGCTAGTCTCCTGGTCTGCTAGTCTTCGGCGCGCCGAGCGTAGTCGAAGGGTAGCATTACGCATTCCTCGCCAGATACGCCAGATACAATGCCACCGATCCCGCCACCGCCGCGTTCAACGATGCGATTTCGCCGCGCATCGGCAATTGCAAAACAATATCGCACTTCTTGCGCGTCAACTCGCGCAGACCTTCCCCCTCCGATCCGACGACGAGTCCCAGCGCGCCGCGCAGATGACGCGAGCCCGCTTCCATCTTGACCCCGGCCTGGTCCAGCCCCACCATCCACACATCTTCGCCTTTCAGCGTATCCATCGCCTGCGAAAGATTCGCCTGCGCGATCAGCAAATGCTCGCTCGCGCCCGAGGAGGCGTTGACCGCCGCAGGCGTCACCTCCACTGTGCGCGCGAGCGGAATGACGATGCCATGCGCGCCAACCGCCTCTGCCGTACGAAGCAGCGTTCCGAAATTCTGCGGGTCTTGCAAAGAATCAAGAAGCAACACAAAGGGCGCTTCGTTTCTCTGGCGGGCGCGTTCCAAAATTTCGATCACATCCGAGTATGGATACTTGCTCACTTCCGCCACCACTCCCTGATGATTCTCGTGAATTTTATCCAGCCTGCCGCGCGGCGCGCGCGTCACTTTGACCTTGCGCGCTTTTGCCAGATTCAGAATCTGCGCGATCTTTCCTTTTTCCTGCACGCCTTCTGCGATTTGAATCTCGAACACATCGCGGCGTCTGGCGCGCAGTGTTTCATACACAGCATTGCGGGAATAAAGAAATTCTTTCATGGGCTGTTATTTTATCGTACTTCCCAAAACGCCTCGCCGCAGGCGATGGCAAATTCGCCGCCTGTGCCATCCTCCCGCAGGGCGCACAACGCGGATACAACCGAATGCGCCACCGTTCACGCCCAAAGACGCTGGCGCTCGAGGCCGAGACGTTCGGAGAAAATACCCAGGCGGCGTGCGGCTTCGCGTTTGATGTTCGGGAGCGGACGGTTGAACGGATTGAGCATGAACGGCGCGACCTCGTATTCAACGAACGGCAGGACAAGCCGGCAGCTTGCTCCACGCGCGAATGAGCCCGGCGGGGAAGTGACGATTGTCCATGTTCAGGAAAGGGGAACGCGTGTATGATTTCGATGGAGACCTACATGAGTAAACAACCACCTCACGCATCCGGCGCATTAATCGAGCAGGTGCGGCATCACGATCATGCCGACCCGCATCGCGCCTCATCGCGTCTTTCGGAGATCATCCTCGGCGGGCAGGATGGATTGGTGAACGTTCTGGGTGTCGTCCTCGGCGTGGCGGCGGCGACGAGCGAACCGCGTATTGTCATTGCGGCCGGGCTGGCAGCGACGTTTGCTGAATCCGTTTCGATGGGGGCGGTGGCGTACACCTCCACCATGGCGGAGCAGGACCTGTACCAGAGCGAACGCGAACGCGAACATCGTCACATTCACCTCGCGCCAGACGTGGAGACGCATGAGATCCGCGAGATCTATCGCGCCAAGGGTTTCGAGGGCGAGACGCTCAACAAGATTGTGGAAGTGATCACCTCGAACCCGGACATCTGGGTGAATGTGATGCTCTCGGAGGAACTTAAATTATCGCCGACCGAAAAAGGTCAGGCGCTGAACAGCGCTCTGCTGGTGGGATTCTCCGCGTTGGTCGGTTCATTCATCCCGCTGGTGCCGTTCTTTTTCCTGGAAGTGGGGGTGAGTATTTGGATTTCCATCGTTATTGCCGCGTTGACCCTGTTCGCTGTCGGCGCGTACAAGGCGCGCGTCACGGTGGGCAAGCCGTTTCGCAGCGGCTTGCAGATCGCGCTGATCGGAATCGTCAGCGCGCTGGTGGGGTATCTCGTGGGGCTGTTCTTCAAAGCGCCCGTACCCTGAAGCGCAAGCGAATCAGCGCAGGAAGGCAAACGCGGCCGCGGCCACCGCGCAGACGAGGACCGCTCCGATGAAACCGACGATCAGAATCCAATTGCGTCCGCCTCCCTCCTGAATGGCCGGCTCCGGCGTGATCAGCGGGCGGGATGGTTTGAATGCAGGTTCAAAAGCCGGTTTTTCCGTTGCGGAGACGCGGTTGGTGACGATGCCCAGTTGATTGAGTTTGCCCATCGCTTCGCTCAGTTTCTGACGCGCCTCGGCGGGAAGTTCATCCATGTTGGCGTAGGTCTTGCCGTTGTAAACGAGATTACTGGTAAAGGCGGTTGCCACATTCTTGACGATATCGCCCTCGAGAAAATCGGGGATGCCGTTGCCATTCGCATCCTTGAAGATCTGCAACATGGATTGGTAGGCATCCCGTTCGCTGGCTGGCATTTCTTCGAGACTGTTGTAGCTCTTTCCATTAAATATGATTTGCATGGCTGCTCCTGTTTGATGCGGTGGATTTTACTATTGAACCGCCCGGCGTTCATGTGCGCGAGCGCGCCGCTTTAAAGATCGCGCTGATCTCTCGTGAATCTCTGAGCCTGTGGAAATCCATGGCAAAATAGTTTTATGACCGTTTCCGTTGACGTTTTGATCCTTGGCGCCGGACCAGCCGGACTCTCGACCGCTCTGCACCTCACGCAGGTATGCCCGCGTCTGACTCCCTCGGTGCTGATCCTGGACAAGGCGCGCCATCCCCGCCCCAAACTGTGCGCGGGCGGCCTGGTGGCCGACGCGGAGATTCTCCTCCAGCGTCTCGGCCTGGACGTGCGCGAGGTCCCGCACATGGACTCTTTGGCCGCGCACTTCGATTTCGCGGGACGGGGACTCTCTGTGCGTGTGCCAAAACGTCATGCCCTGCGCGTCATCCGCCGTGATGAATTCGATCATTGGCTGGCAGAAAAAGCGAAGAGCCGGGGACTGGAGATCAGGGAACAGGTGACGGTGAAGGACGTGCGGCCTGATTCTGACGGGGTGACTGTCATCACCGACGCGGGAGAGTTTCGCGCGCGTCTCGTCGTCGGCGCGGATGGGTCGAATGGCGTCACGCGCAGGTGTGTCTTGCCGAATGCGCCCGTTCACACGGCGCGGGTTCTGGAGGTTCTTACCTCCACCGAATCCGTCGTTGCGGGGAGCAACGATAGACGCAAGCAGGCGGCCTTCTTCGATTTTTTCGTTGTGCCTCGAAATATCGCCGGGTATGTCTGGGATTTTCCCACGCAGGTCCAGGGCGAACCGATGCGCTGTTGGGGGATCTACGACACGAATCTGCTGGCGGGCGAATCGCGTCCGCCCTTGAGGGAACCGCTCGCGGAGGAAATGTCGCGTCATGGATACGCTTTGAACCAACATGAATTGAAAGGTCATCCCATCCGCTGGTTCGACCCGTTCGATCCCATCTCCGTCCCGCGCGTGCTCCTCGTCGGCGATGCGGCGGGCGCGGACCCGCTCTTTGGCGAGGGCATCAGCATCGCGCTCGGCTATGGCAATCTCGCGGCGCGCGAAATCAAACGAGCCTTGGAAACGAACGATCCATCGTTTTCAAAATATCGCCGGCATGTGCTGGCCAGCCCGCTCGGCGGGACGTTGATCGCGCGCTGGCTGATCGCAAATTTCATCTACACCTTGAAATGGAAATGGTTTCAGGTTTTGTTGTGGCGCGGCCTGAAGCCGGTCGTGATCCTGACGGCGTGGACCGTTGTCTTGAACTGGGCGCGGCGGTTGCCCATCCCCAAATGATTGGATATACTCCAGCCTCATGGGATATGCCGACACCCACATCCACTCACTGCACAGCGGCGATGGTTCGGCCACCGTGCGCGCCATTCTGAAACAGGCCGCCGACATTGGGCTGAACGTGATCGCCATCACCGACCACGATGCCATCAACGGTTCGCTCGAGGCGCGCGAACTGGCATCGCACTACAATCTGGAGGTTGTGACCGGCGTGGAGGTCTCCACCTCCGAAGGTCACCTGCTGGCGCTCTATGTGGAACAACTTCCCCCGGCTGGGCGGTCGCTGGGCGATACGCTATTGTGGATCGGTTATCACGGCGGGCTGGCGGTCGCGCCGCATCCCTTCACCGACCTGCCGTTGAGCCTGACGCTCCAATCGGTGATCAATGTGTTCCACGAGCCGCGCATCAAGGGTGTGTTGCAGGGCATCGAGACGTATAATCATTCGACGCGCGGCTTCAACAAAACCGCCGAAAAATTATCGGTCTATCTGCCGCTGGCAAAAATGGCCGGCAGCGACGCGCACCTGTATTGGGCGGTTGGCATGGGACGCACGTATTTTCCCGGCTCCAGCGCGGCGGACCTGCGCGACGCCATCGGGCAGGCGCGCACCTCGGCCATTCCCTTCGAGGGCGCGATGCCTTCCCATCCCCTGCTCAGCCTGGCGCGCAGGTTGATCCTGCGCAAGTTTTTCGGATACGCCTCCGACGCGCCTTCCGCGTCCCTGCCTGTGGATACCCAGCGTGTCCCGGCGGAGATGTTGCAAAAAGCGCGCGAATCGTTTCGCCGCAAGAAAAAACCCTCTTGAACCATGTACGCACGTTAAACAATACGAGTCGACTCACCGAGCCGACTCGTATCTGCGTATCTGCGTATCTACTCCTCCAGCGCGCCGCCCAGGATCCACGCTTCGAGCAGGGCAATTTCATCCGCAGTCAATGTCGCGTACGGGTGTTCGCCGGAGGTGAGTTTGAGGATGAGCAGACTCCTGGCTGGGTCGCCCGCGACGAAGAGCGGGCCGCTCACCCCGCCCGCACTGGCGCTGGCATACGCGCCCAGGTTCAGGCCGCCCGAGTCGCCGTGACATTCACTGCACCTGGCCGCGAACAACGCGCCGATCGCATTATTCCAGGTGGGAGGCAGGGCCGATTCTGGCGTAGGCGGAGGCAGGGTCGGCGTCGCGGTGGGAAGCGGAGTCGGGAAGGGAGTCGGCGTTTGTGGGACAAAGACTTCCACTTTTTCCGCTTGCGGCGGGACGGTGATGAGAGCCGTTTCCTCGATATTAATGAAGCCGTAGATGCCGACGAGCATGATCGCGGCCAGCGCCCCCGCCACGGGATAGTAGATGCGCTGTCGTTTGCGAAGCGTGAGCGAGTCCACAGGACGATCTGCCACCCCGGCTTTGATGTCGGCCAGTTCGAGCGGGTGTTCGTGGAGCATTTCTTCCTCATTCAGACGCCCGCTCCACATGGCTTTGTTGAAATGTTTGATATGCACGCTGTACATGTGCCAGACGATGATCGCGAGCACGGCCAGCACGGCTTCGCCGCCGTGCGCGGCTTTGGCCGCGGGGATGAATTCACCCGGCAAAAATTTTGCGGCAGTGACCGGGTTCCACATCAGGAAACCGGTAAAGCCCATCACCACCGCGCCCCACGCGAAAGCCCAATATTCGGCCTTTTCTTCAAAGGTATAGCGTCCCATTTGCGGGCGTATTTTTTTCAGGCCGATGTTGTAGAGCAGGACGCCGAACGCGTCGCGCGCGTCCTGTACAACGGGCAGCATGGTCAGGCGGCGGCGTTCGACAAAAATTTTGTAACCGACGACGAGGATATGATACAGCGTGCCGAACATCATCACGACGGCGGCGGTGTGATGGATGGCGCGCAGGTTGTCAATGCCGCCCAGTGCGTTGATGAACCATAGCGAGACGGGGTGCGAGGCGAAACGCTGCGGCAGCCCGGTCAGTCCGAGCGTGCTGAACGACAACAACATAAGCACATGTTCGACGCGTTGCGCCAGCGTAAAGCGGACGTAACTGCGCTGCGCTTCCTTTTTCTTCGCTGTTTTTCCGGCATCGCGCCTCGACACAGGACGGGCTTTGGGTTTGGCGGCCATTAGTGTGCGCCTCCCTTCAGGCGGTTGAGGATGCGGCGGAGGATGTCGGTGATCACGAAGACCAGCATGCCGCCAATGACCGCGGGGATGAAGAATTTATAGAACAGGTTAACGTAATAGACGAGCGGAAAATTCTGCGGCGAAGCGTCGTAGTGGCTCATCCACGCATCCGGGAAGTTGGCGGTCGCGTCGGGGTGGCAGCGCTGGCATTTGACGAGCAGGTTTTCCTTCAACGCGATGCCGCTCTGAGGATCGTCGGTTTTGGAGATGGTGTGCGTACCGTGACAGTCGGTGCAGACGGGTTTGTTGGTGGCGAGCCTCGGCGTGTTGCTCTCAAAGAGGGTCACAGTCGTGCCGTGATAATCGGCCACGTAGGTATCCAGCACATTGGTGGAGAGGTCGTACTTGTCCATGATCGAGGCGTCGGTGTGACATTGCGCGCACAACCCTGGGATGTGATTGCGAAATTCCGCCGTGCGCGGGTCTTCGATGCTGTGACCGCCGTGGCAGTCCACGCAGGCCGGAACATCCGGATTGGCCTCAGTGAGCAGCGCCTTGCCATGGACGCTGGCCTTGTATTGCGCGGCGATCTCGCTGTGACAGCGGGCGCAGACCTCCGTCGCCTCGGCGCGTTCGGCTGCGCCTTTGGCATAGTGCGGGTTGTGGCAGTCGGCGCACATGGCCGCATTGTGGTTGCCGGCGTCCAGCGTCTGTTCGTGGACGCCGCTCATCGCGCTTTGGGCCTCGTCGGCGTGACACGCTTTGCAGGTGGCTTTGGTGGCGGTGTAGATCGAGTAACTGAATTCGCGCGGGCTGCTCTTGTCGTATGTGGGATGCGGGAATTTGGAATTCGCAACGTGGCAGTCGAGACAGGCCACCTGTTCCTGCCCGTGCGCGGAGGCGTTGAACTTGTCGCCGTCAATGGTGAGCAGGACCTGTTCTGCACCGGCTTCGATGATCATATCCGGTTCGCTGTGACAAAACAGGCAGGAGTCGTTGTCCGACGGGGGAACGGGCGACGGGGAGGCGTGGGCGCGGCCAGCCGCCTGCGAGGCCAACGCCGCGAAGAGCAGAATCAGGCCCAGCGTCAGGAGGATGATGCGGGCGTGTTTCCTTTCGGCTCGATCGAAACATCTTCTCATTAGCGCTCTCCCGAAATTCCACAAATGTCATGGGGTTGGGTCAGATTGCCCAATTCTATGCAGACTTGTCCGCTTTGCACATATGCTTAACGTCACAAGATTTTGGTGATGTTGGCCTACATCATATTCGATAAGAAGAGGTTACACAATACCCGGCGGAGGACGGGGTATGGTTTTTTCAAGTTCGGAGATTCCTCAACGCGAGTTACGCCAATCAGCGAATGACGCGAATAAACCCAGGAAAATTCGCGAAATTCGCCTATTCGTGGCATTCGCGTTCCAAACCCGCCGGTTTGTCAAGCGACTTTTTGAAAAAACCATAGAGGACGGGAATGGGCAACTTGTCCTGGGGGCGCTTTGTCTGGGGATTTCTTTGGAATGGATTTCTCTACCGTACATGAGAAGATTTTTACCGCAAAGCACGCTACGGTCGCCAAGTTAAAAAGGTTTTCTTTGCGTTCACTTCGGCTTCGCTCAGTACAGGCTTTGCGAGCGTAGCGATGCAAATGTACGGTAGAGAGGAATGGATTTGGTCATGGCTACGCATAAGCGGCGTTCTCTAACGCCAATGGGCCGGCGGGCGCGTTGGAGAACGCACACTCCAAAACATTCTCAGTACTTCACGAAAGCGCGTATTTGGCGGTCTCTACCGCCAGGTTGCGATAGAGATCGCAACCTACGCAGGGTTTTCGTGATCTACTGATTCTGCGCAGGTTCTTCCATAGGGACAAATTCGGGAATTTTTCGTGACATTTATCTTGTCTCCTTCTCACCCATATTTAACACACGCCAAGTAGAATTCGGAATAGTTCAACCCGATTTCATAGAATTATGGAGATATCCATGGGCAATTCAAAATTCATCATCGGCGGCGCTCTCATCCTGGCCGCTGTCGCTTACCTGATCGTCTCCTCCACGCAGCAGGCGGCCGAATATTTTCTGACCGTGGACGAAATCAACGCGCAGCGTGACAGCGTGCTCGATCGCAGCCTGCGCCTTTCCGGCGCGGTGCTGGGCGACACCATCCAATACGATCCGCAGACACTCACGCTGACCTTCGAGGTGGCGCATGTTCCCGGTGACAACGCCGACATTGAGGCGCAGGGTGGGCTGGCCGCTGTTCTCCACGCCGCCGTGAGCGATCCCGCGCGCGCGCGCATCAAGGTCGTTTATGTCGGCCCGATGCCAGACCTGCTTCGCAGTGAGGCGCAGGCGATTATGACCGGCCGCCTCGGAGCGGATGGAATCTTCTACGCCGAGGAACTCCTGCTCAAGTGCCCGACCAAATATGAAGAGGCGCTCCCGGAGCAGGCCAGCAATCCATAGACCCACGAACCCTAAAGGCTGTCCTGGCCTTTAGGGTTTTAATGGCAAGGAGACCTCATGCTCGCACAGTTCGGTTATGGCATTTTATTGATAACGTTTCTACTGTCCCTGTACGCCATTGCAGCGGCAGTGCATGGCTATTTCACCCAATCCACCCGCGCCATCGAATCGGCGCGGCGCTCGATGCTGCTCACCTTTCCGCTCATCTCACTGGCGGCCGCGTCGTTGATCTTGCTGCTGGTGCAGGGAGATTACAACGTCCAGTTCGTGTATGAGGTGACCAGCCGCTCCATGCCCACCTATCTCAAGATCACTGCCTGGTGGGGCGGCCAGGCCGGGTCGCTGCTCTTCTGGTCGTGGCTCATGTCCGCGTTTGCCACCGCCGCGACCCTGCGGAAATGGGATCGCGATATCGAGTTCCTGCCGTGGGTGATCGTCGTCGCCAGTGTAACCCTGGCCTTCTTCCTGGCCTTGAACATTCTCTTCGAGGATCCGTTCGCGCGTCTCTACCAGACCTTTGATGGAAGCATCGCCGCGTATCAGTTTGCGCCCGCCGGGGCCACCCCGGTTGTTCCAGCCGATGGACGCGGGCTAAACCCGCTCCTGCGTCATCCCGGCATGATCATCCACCCGCCCTTGCTCTATCTTGGTTTCGTTTCCTATGTGATTCCCTTCGCCTTCGCCATTGCTGCGCTCATCACCGGCCGCACCGACGATCGCTGGATCCGCCTCACCCGCCGCTGGTCGTTGTGGGCCTGGTTGTTCCTCTCGTTCGGTCTTGTGCTGGGCGGACGCTGGGCCTACGATGTCCTCGGTTGGGGCGGCTACTGGGGCTGGGACCCGGTCGAGATCGCGGCCTTCATGCCCTGGCTGACCGGCACGGCCTTCCTTCATTCTGTGATGATCCAGGAAAAGCGCGGGATGCTCAAACAATGGAACATGGTCTTGATCATCCTGACCTATGCCCTCGTCATCTTCGGCACGTTCCTGACCCGCAGCGGGGTGCTGTCTTCCGTCCATGCCTTTGCCCAAAGCGCCATTGGTCCGTCCTTCTTTGTTTTCATCGGCGCGACCTTTGTCACCTCCATTGCTTTACTCCTCCATCGCTGGAACGACCTGCGCGCTGAAGCCGAGATGAAGTCATTGCTTTCGCGCGAGGCGCTCTTCCTGCTTAACAACCTGCTCTTTATGAGCGTGCTGGTGGTCTGTTTCTGGGGCGTGATCTTCCCGCTCATTTCGGAACTGTTCACCGGCCAAAAAGTGACCGTGGGCCCGCCATTCTACGAGCGCGCAAATTCGCCATTGTTTGCCGCGTTGATGCTGCTCATGGGTATCGCTCCGCTCTCCGCATGGGGACATTCCACCATGCAGACTCTCGGACGCGCGTTGTGGAAACCAGCCATCGCTGCCGGGCTGGGGACCGTCGCGATCTACTTCACCTATACCACCCACATTATCGCGTTGATCGGTTTCTTTCTCGTGTTCTTTGTCATCCTGGTTACGTTGTATGAATTCTGGCGCGGCGCACGCGCGCGGCAGCGCGCACAGAATGAACATTTCTTCACCGCGCTTTCGCGCCTCACCGGGCGCAACCGCCGCCGCTACGGCGGGTATATCATCCACATCAGCATGATGTTGATGGCGATCGGTATTCTCGGCATCGAACTCTTCCAGAGCGAGACCCAGGGAACAGTGCAGGTCGGCGAGTCGCTGAATCTACAACACTACCAGCTGGTATACGAAGACATTGCGCGCTTCACCGGTCCCGACGGCCGCGAAGTGACGCGCGCGGTCATCCAGGTGTACAAAGACGGGCAGCCGGTGGCTGAACTGCATCCACGCACTGACTACTACTGGGAGGCGCAGCAAAACATGACCATCCCCGGCGTGCGCTCGACTTTGGCGGATGACGTCTACGTTTTGCTCGTGGATTGGGAGCCCGCCTCCGCCATTGGCGCGACCTTCAAGGTCTACGTCAACCCGCTGGTGAACTGGTTGTGGCTCGGTTCCTTTCTCTTCCTCGCGGGCGTGGTCGTTGCCGCATGGCCGGACAAAGACCCCGAGTCGGTGACCGCACGCGCGCGCGCGCGTGGCGCGCGGCAGATTAGCGCGGCGGATTGAGCCTGTCAAAAGTCGAACGTCAAAAGTCGCCGACTTTTGAACTTGGACGTTCGACCCAATCTCGGAGAATTCCATGCCCCGCACGTTACGCAATACGAAATACGTAATACTCCTATTCCTCATCCTCACAACCCTCCTCGCCTCTCCCGCCTTCGCGCAGGGATCGAACCCGCCGACCGATGACGAGGTGAACGCCATTGCCAAACAGTTGTACTGCCCTGTGTGCGAAAATACGCCGCTGGATGTGTGTCCCACGCAAGCCTGCGCCCAGTGGCGCGACCTGATCCGGTTGATGCTCTCGCAGGGGAAGGGCGAGGCCGAGATCAAACAATATTTTGTGGATAACTATGGCGCGCGCGTGCTGAACGAGCCGCCGCGCAGCGGGTTGAACTGGCTGGCCTATCTCGTCCCACCGCTGGCAATCCTGGCTGGCGCATTCATCGTGTTCCGCGCGCTGCGGGCATGGAAAAAGCCGGCAACGGCCTCGCCCGCTTTGCAGTCCGAAGCGGACGCGCCCGCCGATGATTACGTCGCGCGGCTGGAAGAAGAAGTCCGGAAACGAAATTAATGGAGAATATTCATGACCGAAATGAATGAAGCCGCCCCGCGTCGCGCTGTGCCGCTGTGGGCGCAGATCTTCGTCTTTGCCGCGTTGATCGGCCTGCTGGCGCTGGTGGGCGTGACATTAAATAAACGCCAACAGGGAACGGTGCAGCCCGGCGACCAGATCCCCGATTTTTCGATGCCATTATTCAGCGGATATGAATATGAAGGGAAGAGCGAGGTCCGTTTTGCCGATCTGCGCGGCAAGGTGACGGTGATCAACTTTTGGGCTTCGTGGTGCAAACCGTGCGAGCAGGAAGCCGCCGAATTGCAGGAGGCCTGGGAATATTACGAACCGACCGGCGCGGTGGTTTTTCTCGGCGCCGACTATGTGGATACGGAACCCGAAGCGCGCGTGTACCTGAAAAAATTCGGAATCACCTTTGCCAACGGGCCGGATATGGGCACGCGGGTCTCGCAATTGTTCCGTATCAAGGGCGTGCCGGAAACCTATTTCATTGACAAGCGCGGCGTATTGCGTTATGTGCAGGTGGGGCCGTTCCTTTCGGTGACCGATATTCAAAAACAGATTGACAGTTTGCTGGCGGAATAGGGAGAGACATGGACAGCATCGGCTCCATCTTTTTGATCATGGCGGTGGCAATCGGCGTGGCGCTCTACGTCGCGCAGCCGTTCTTTGAACGCGTGCGCCGCATGACGGCGGAAACCCATGAGACATCTGCCCTGCTTGCCGAGCGTGACCGCGTGGTGAACGCCTTGCAGGAACTGGATTTCGATTTCAAACTCAACAAGATACCCGCCGAGGATTATCCCGCGCAGCGCTCGGCTTTGCTGCAAAAAGGAGCCGATATCCTTAAGCAGCTCGACGCTTTGCACCTGACAGAGAAGGACGCCCCTGCCGAGGAGCGCATGGAAAAAGCCGTGGCCGCCCGCCGCGCCGACCTGACCTCCGCGCCGGCGGCCCCCCGCGGCGATGACGAGATCGAGGCCATGATCGCCTCGCGTAGAAAAGCGCGCAAGGAAAAACCCGGCGGTTTCTGCCCGCGCTGCGGCAAGCCCATCCTCGCCGTAGACCGCTTCTGCCCCAGTTGCGGAAAATCACTTTCGTAGGCGAAGACACCCGCACACCCGCAACCCGTCCCCCATATTCTGTACCTCACTCGCACCCGGATCAAACATGAATCGTCGCCTCATCATTATTCCTTTCCTGCTGCTCCTCGCCGCCTGCAACTTCTCGCTGGCGGAGGATATCACCCCGCCGCCAGGCTATGTTCCGCCGACGCCGATGCCTGCGTTAGGCCCGCTCTATCCCGCGCAAGCGCCCAGCCTCGAAAATGGCGCGTCCCTCTACGCCGAAAAATGCGTGGAATGTCACGGCCTGCAAGGGATGGGCGACGGCGACAAGGGCAAACAACTGCCGGTCACAGTGGCCGCGCTCGGCCTGCCGCAAGTGGCGCGCGCCGCCGCGCCTGCCGACTGGTACAGCATGGTCACGCGCGGCAACCTCGAGCGCTTCATGCCGCCGTTCGTCAGCCTCAGCGAGCAGGAGCGCTGGGATGTGATCGCCTACGCGCTCAGCCTGCATACCGATGAAGCGACCCTGGCGCGCGGCAAAGAACTCTTTGAAACCAACTGCGCGGCCTGTCCGCTCGACCTGTTCACAGACCAGGAAGCGATGGCCGCACTCAGCGCGGACGAGATCGCGGCATTGTTAAAGAACGGCGGCGGCGATGTGACCGCCCTGCCCGGCAATTGGACGGAGGAGGACTACTACGCGGCCGCGGCCTACCTGCGCTCGCTGACCTTTGCGGCCACGCTTCCCACTCCAACCCCTGACCCTGCCGCACCGCTCGCGGATACAACACCGCTCGCGGATACAACACCGCTCGCGGACACGACACCGCTCGCGGACACGACAACCGGCGCAGCGACAACGCCCGCAACGGAGACATCCGCCACACCCGTCGCAGACGAATCGAACGGAATCACCATCGGCGGTTCGGTCAGCGGGAAAAATATCTCCGGCCTCACCGTCACCCTGCGCGGATTCGATCACACCGCGGACGCCTCCGCCAGCACGCAGGAGGTCGTCAGCCTCACGACCGTCACCGACGCGAACGGCGCGTATGAATTTGCCGGGCTGGAATTAATTGAGAATCGCATCTTCTTTGCGGAGGTCGAATATCTCGGCGTGACGTATTCCTCCGATGTGACCGTATTCGCGCCCGACACTGCCGACCTGGCCCTCCCGACACTGACCCTATATGAAGCGACCGAGGATTATTCCGTGCTGTCATTCGACCAGGCGCATTTCTTCCTCGAAGTGTCTGACGGAACGCTGCAAGTGATCGGCGTGTACACCTTCAAGAACAGCGGCGACCAGACGGTCGTCATCACCACGCCGCTGGATGTGCCATTCATCAAAACTCCGCCCGCTGCGCAAAATATCGGATTCGATCTGACGCAGGACAGCGCGCCCATCGTTGCGGCCGGTGACAGCGGCTTTGCCATGCCGCCCAGCGAAACGGCATACGGTTTCGTCGCGTTCTACACCCTGCCCTATCCCGGCAAGACACAGATTCAACAGCCGTTTGAACTCTCTGCCGCATCGGTGGTGATGCTTGTGCCAGATGGAATGAAGGCCCGTTCCAGCCAGTTGACCGAAGGCGAAACGCAATCCTTTCAGGGCGCGAACTATCGTTCCTACAGCGGCGGCGGAATAAAGAGCGGCGACCTGCTGACGATTGACTTGAGCGGCCGGCCAAAATCCACCGGCGACCCCGCCTCGCGCCAGGGACTCCTGATCGGCGTCGGCGCGCTGGGTGGGATGTTGATCCTGGCGGGCGCATGGCTCTACCTGCGCGAGCGCGGCAAAACGCCCGAAAACGAATCGGACGACGAAGAAGATGAGGATGAGGACGGGATGGAATCCGACGAGGATTTGCTGGACGCCATCATCGCCCTCGACGACTTGCACCGCGCTGGGAAGATCGGCGCTGAGGCGTATCAAACCCGCCGCGCGGAGTTGAAGGCGCGCTTAAGGGAGGCTGCCTAGCCGCGCCGCGAACCATGCAACCATCAAACGAAAATGATCGAAGTTAAGAAACTCGTCAAACGTTTCGGGATGAAGGCCGTCTTGCGCGGACTGGATTTCAATGTCCAGCCGGGTGAGTTTGTCGCGCTGCTCGGACCAAACGGCGCGGGCAAAACCACCTTTCTGCGCATTCTCGCTTCACTCTCGCGGCCCTCATTGGGCGATGTGAATGTGGCCGGATATCGCCTGCCGAATCAGGCCGCGCAGGTGCGGGCGCGCCTGGGCGTGGTTTCGCACCTGCCCCTGCTTTACGCCGACCTGACCGCCGAAGAAAACCTGGATTTCTACGCGCGCATGTACGGCATTCCCGATGCTCCATCACGAATGACAGAAGTCCTGCAGATGGTCGGACTCGAAGCCCGCCGCCGCGACCTCGTCCGCACCTTCTCACGCGGGATGCAGCAACGCCTTGCCATCGGGCGCGCGGTGCTGCACGACCCCGAAGTGATGCTCTTCGATGAACCCTATACCGGCCTCGATCAGGATGCCTCCTCGATGCTGGACGAAGTCCTCAAGTCGGTGGCGGCGCAAGGCCGCACGGTGGTGATGACCTCCCACGACCTCGCCCGCTCCGAAGACCTCGCGACGCGTTTCGATGTCCTCTCGCGCGGTGTGATCGTCGCTTCGGCCTCACGCGAGTCGCTTGGCAACGCCAATTTGTTGACATTCTACAAACAGGCGCTGGCCGCGTAGGCGATCCATGGCGCAAGCCCGTAACGCATACCCTGTATCCCGTCATGCAACTCCGTCCATCCTTCCTTAAAGCCACACTGGCCGTTGTCCGCAAGGACCTCTCGGCGGAATTTCGTTCGCGCGAATTGCTCTCGGCCATGCTGGTTTTTTCGATGCTGGTCATCCTCATTTTCAACTTCGCGCTCGAACTCGAACCGGCCACGCGCAAAGAAGTGAGCGCGGGCGTGCTATGGACCACCTTCGCCTTCGCGGGGACGCTCGGCCTCAACCGCTCGATGGCCGTGGAAAAAGACCGCGGCTGTCTCGACGGGCTCCTGCTCGCGCCAGTGGACCGCTCCGCGATCTACTTCGGCAAGGTCATCAGCAACCTCGCCTTCATGTTCATCGTCGAGATCATCGTCCTGCCGATCTATTCGATGCTCTACGGGATCAACCTGTTTAATCCCGGCTTGCTGCTTGTCATCCTGCTCGGCTCGATCGGATACATCGGCGTGGGGACCCTGCTCGCCAGCATGGCGGTTCAAGCGCGCACCCGCGAGGTGCTTCTGCCCATCCTGCTTTTCCCAATCGTCATTCCGGTCCTGCTCTCGGCAGTCAAAGCCAGCAGCGGGTTCCTCACCGGCGCGCCCATGACCGAGATCATGCCGCCGCTGAATCTGCTCATTGTTTACAACCTCATCTTCCTCGCCATCGCATTCATGACGTTCGACCAGGTGGTGGAGGAGTGAGCATGTACACATGTAAACACGTAAACACGTAAACACGTACACATGTCGCCATAAGATGTGTACCTGTATACCCAAAATTGAAGGAGTTTTGTATGACCCCAAAACCAACCCTGCTCAAAATTTTTGACTGGCTCTCCGTGATCTGTCTCATCGTCGCGACGTATCTCGCCCTCGTCTTTGCGCCGACCGAGCTGGTAATGGGACAGGTCCAGCGCGTGTTCTACTTCCACATCGGCACCGCCTGGGTGGGCCTGCTTGGATTCATTTTTTCGGCGCTCCTGGGCATCGTCTACCTCGTCACGAAAGATATGAAATGGGATATTGTCGAGGTGGCCGCGGTCGAGATCAGCGTGGTGTTCTTCTTCATCACCATCGTGCTCGGCGCCATCTGGGCGCGCCCGGCCTGGAATACCTGGTGGACGTGGGACCCGCGTCTCACCACCGCCGCCATCACCGAATTGGTGTACGTGGCCTATTTTATGCTGCGCGCCGGCATCGAAGACCCCGACCGCCGCGCGCGCTTCGGCGCGGTCTATGCCCTGTTGGGCGGCCTGAGCGCGCCGATCACCTTCATGGCCATCCGCCTGTTCCGTTCCATCCATCCGGTCATCATCGGCGCGGCCAACGAGAACCAGGAAAAGATGAGCATGAGCGGCGATATGCGCGTGGTCTTTTTCTTCGCGCTCTTCGCCTTCACGGTCATCTTCATTGACCTGTTCTGGAATCGCATCCGCCTCGGCCAGTTGCAGGAAAAGGTTGAGCGGCTCAAACTCAAGGTGATGTAGGCAGGCTGCGCGCGTCATCGTGCTTTGTTTGTTTCCACCTCCCCCATCTTTTGGAGAAAACCAATGGAACCCACTCCCGATACCTCCCAATATATGATTCTCGGTTATGCCGTGTTCTTCGTGGTCAGCGCGCTCTACCTGGCCAGTCTCTTCATTCGCAGCCGCAACCTGCACCGCGACCTCGAGACGCTGGAGGAGTTGGACCGCAAAAACTGAACCCGCGAAAAAATAAGGAGTCCGCTATAATTCGGAGCGGATTCCTATTATTTTATGTCACGGACGCGCGGCCCCTCCCGATGGACCGCCCTGCACTGGCTGATCAGCCTCCTGGTCGCGTGCGCGGCGATTTTCTCCGCTGTCCCAGTGGGATTCGCCGCGCCTGCGCCTCCAGGACCGGATCGTTACAAGATCGTCACGCTCGAATATACGGCTTATACCTGGCTGCTGGTCACATTCAAGGGGAATCACGTGGTCTGCAAGATTGTCGTGGATCACGAAGGCAGACCCACGCTTGAAGAAACCTACATTGACTGCGGGGAAAAGATCACCAATACCTGGCTCGAACAAAAACCATGCCTGACCCCGGCCAACCCCAATCAATGCGACGGCTTCTACATTTACTTCCTCGGCAGCCGCCCGGCCAAAAAAGATGTTCCCATGGAACTGCCCGAAGCCGCCGCGTGGCTTTCTTTGCAGGATTGTGTTCCGGTCTCCTCGCTTTCCACCAACGTTTGCGAATTCGTCCCGAAGTTGCTCGTCAGCGGGCAGGAGCCGTTGAGCGACTACGCCATCACACACGTTGAGGGCTACATCAACGGCAGGCATTTCCTGTGCGCGGGGCCAACCTGCCTGGTGGACCTGGAGGCGACCTCCGTCCAGGGAGCGCCGATCGAATTCTGGGTGTACTCTTCCTACGGAGACACAAGCCGGCGTTTCACCGGCACGGTGCGCGTCAGCCCGGCCTCCTTCGGCAATCCGGATGACGTTTCCTATTTTGTGGATGTGCTTTCCAGCCAGTGGACCGGTCTTCCGCTCGCCTCCTGCGCCGAATCGTGGCGCGTCCTGCCTCCGGTGGGCGGGCCGCCTGCATGGCTGTCCACGCCCAACGATGTGAGCGGTCTCGCTACCAACATTCCTTACAGTTACCTCGCCGCGAATTTGATCCGTCAGGGAGTGGTGGATACCCGCGCCTGCAACGACCGCGGCCTCTCGCCCGACGGCCTGACCGCCAGCGCCTGCGGCCTGAGCGCGGCGCGCGAAGCGGTGAACGCCTGGCAGAATCGCTTCGACACGCTGATCCTCGACGTGGCCCGTACGACCGGCGTCCCGGCGCAGCTGCTCAAGAATTTGTTCGCGCGCGAAAGCCAATTCTGGCCGGGTGTGATCTTGACCGGTGGCGACACCGGCCTCGGTCAGATCACGGACAAGGGCGCGGATACCACCCTGTTGTGGAATCCATCCTTTTACAACCAGTTCTGTCCGCTCGTGCTTTCCGGTGAAACCTGTTCGAGCGCCTACAAAGACCTCAAACTCGCACAACAGGAAACGCTGCGCTACGCCCTCGTCCAGAGCGTCAACGCAACCTGCGCCGACTGCCCGCTCGGAATTGACATTGACCGCGCCAACTTCAGTGTGACGGTCTTCGCGCATACGCTCACCGCCAATTGCGAGCAGGCCGCGCAGGTAATATGGAATTACAACGGGAAGAAGACCGCCGGCGATCTCGGCCTCACCTACGAGGAGATGTGGAAATTTACGATGGTCAACTACAACGCGGGCGGGGGCTGTCTTGCCAGCGCGTTCGAGGAAGCCGCCAAAAACAGCGAACCACTGACCTTTGAGCGCATTTCACTCTATCTTTCGCCAGCCTGCCAGGGGGCGGTAGACTACGTGAATGACATCAGCCAATGAAGCGCTCGGCCAGCCCGCGGGTTGGCCGAGTTTATTTTTTCGGGATTTCTCTACCGTACATGAGAAGATTTTTACCGCAAAGCACGCTACGGTCGCCAAGTTAAAAAGGTTTTCTTTGCGTTCACTTCGGCTTCGCTCAGTACAGGCTTTGCGGGCGTAGCGGTGCAAATGTACGGTAGAGAGTTCGAGATCCATCGTAATGAACGGGAAGCCTTCTGGCTGCCGCTGTGGATTGCACCGACGCGCCCACTGCAAAAAGGGTAACTTTACCGCGAAGAGATGAAGGTCTCGAAGAAAAATGAGACCGCCAAAATTCATAATCTTGCGGTACGATGGATCATCAGGTATGCTTCACAGGCGGGCAAGCCCGGGCCTGCCCTGAATCTTCGGAGGAACCATGCTCACCTTCATTGAAAAAATCCTCTTCGCGCTCGCCACAATCGTCTCTTTATATTTCACCGTTTGCGGCGTGCGGCGCATCGTCGCTCACATCGCCAGCGGACAGGGCAGGGTGGATTGGTCATTGATTCCAAAACGGATCGGGGGACTGATCGTCAAGATCGGCCTCTTCCAGCCGGTTTTCCGTTTGCGTTTTTGGCCGAGCCTGATGCACGGACTGATCGGCTGGGGATTTCTTTCCTTCCTGCTCATTAATCTCGCGGATTTGATCTATGCCTACAGCGGCTGGAGACTGCTCGATCATACCGGGCTGTTTGGCGACGCCTACCGCCTGCTGGCGGATCTTGCCAATGTGGCGATTCTCGCAGGGATCCTCTACATGGTCGCGCGCCGCTTCGTGGCGCGCGACCCGCTTTTGTCCACGCGCACAGCGACTCTGCTGCACCCGCGCGCCCGCAGGGGCATCCTGCGCGATTCGGCCCTCGTGGCATTGTTTATCTTTACGCACAACTCGATGCGTTTGTTGGGCGAATCGTTCTATCTCGCGCTGGAAAAATACGCCGACCCGTGGCAACCAACCATTTCCGCGCTGGCCCGCCTGTGGTACGGGATGAGCGAGGGCGCGCTGGCCACGGGCGAGCATATCGCCTTCTGGCTGTCCATCGGCGCGGTGGTCGCGTTCCTTCCCTATTTTCCGTATTCAAAACATATTCACTTGTTTTTTGCGCCGATCAATTTTGCGTTGAAGCCGGAACGAAAATCCATGGGGCAGTTGGGCTACCTAAACCTCGACGATCAAAGTATCGAGCAGTTCGGCGCGGCGAAGATGAAAGACCTGGGATGGGAGCAGATCATGGACAGCTACGCCTGTATCATGTGCTTCCGTTGCCAGGAGGTCTGTCCTGCGTACAACACAGGGAAGTTGCTGTCGCCGGCCGCGCTGGAGATCAACAAACGCTATCATCTGAACCATGGCGGCGCGACCGAGGTTGAGTTGAGGAATTTTATTTCCGACGAGGCGGTCTGGGCCTGCACCTCTTGCGGCGCCTGTGTGGACATTTGCCCGGTCGGCAATGAGCCGATGCGCGACATCCTCGACATTCGCAGAAACCTGTCCATGATGGAGAGCGCCTTCCCAAAGCAATTGGAGACCGCCTTCAAGGGTATGGAACGCAATGCAAATCCGTGGAATGTGAGTCAGGCCGACCGCATGAAATGGGCGGAGGGACTTTCCGTGCCGACCATCGAGCAGAATCCAACCCCCGATATTTTGTGGTGGGTGGGCTGCGCGCCTGCAACCGACGCGCGCGCACAGAAGACCGCGCAGGCCTTCGCCAAAATTTTGAACGCGGCGGCGGTCAATTTTGCTGTGCTGGGGAGGAACGAATCCTGCACCGGCGATTCGGCGCGGCGCGCAGGACGTGAGGATATTTTCTTTGGGCTGGCAACGCAGAATGTGGAAATTCTCAACGAGGTCAAGCCCAAACGAATCATCACAACCTGTCCGCATTGCCTGCACACGATCAAGAATGAATATCCTGCGTTTGGCGGAAATTACGAAGTGGTGCATCATACGCAGTTCATCAACGAGCTGGTCGGGGCCGGGAAAATACAGTTGTCCGCGACCGGCGATCAGTTATCGGTGACGTTCCATGATCCGTGTTATCTTGGACGCCATAATAAGATATTCGATGCGCCGCGCGCGGCGTTGAAGTCCGCGGGCGCGCTGACGATCGAGATGCCGCGTCACGCAGCCAAATCCTTCTGTTGCGGCGCGGGCGGCGCCCAGATGTGGAAGGAGGAGGAGAACGGCACGGCGCGCGTCAACCTCACCCGTTTTGCCGAAGCGCAGGCCAGCGGCGCATCCACACTGGCGGTTGGCTGTCCGTTCTGCCTGGCGATGATGACCGACGCGGGCAAGGCGGACGGAGGAACGATGCAGGTTAAGGATGTGGCGGAGATCGTGGCAGAAAGACTTCAGTGAGCAAGTGAGCGGAGGTGGCTTGACGCGCGAGGAAAAGAACCGAAATCCGCCGCGCGAAAAACGAGCAGGCCGATTGGCAAGGAGATTCGTATGTCACGCGTATCGTTCCGTTCTTTTCTGGCAGGGATCGGGCTGGCAATACTGGCCGCGTGCGCGCCATTCCAAGGACAGGGCGAATCTGTCGGCGCGGAGGAGGTGAAGGCGCAGGTTGGCACATCGGTTGCGCTGACGATCGCCGCGCATTACACGAACCAGGCCGCGCATCCTCCGGCCACCCCGACGGTCACTGTCACGCCGACATTGACGTTGACCCCGTTCCCCACGTTGACGCCGCATACGCCTCCCCCGACGCAGTTGCCCGGTGGGGGCGCGCCCGGACCGGCGGCGTATGGATGCGCCGTGACGGGTAAAGTCCCGTACGATAACGCGATCCTCCAGCCGAACACGGATTTCGACATCAAGTTCTATTTGAAGAACATCGGCGCGAAACCCTGGGGCGCGGGCGCCGACCTTTTGTATGGCGGCGGGACGGATATGCTGGTGGGAAACACGCGCTATGAACTGCCGCAGGTCAGCCCGGGCCAGCAGGTGGGGCCGTTCATCTTCGACGCGCACACGCCGAAGAAACCGGGTACCTATGTGATGACGTTCAAGGTGCAGGGCGGATTCTGTTATCCATACGTGCGTGTGGTTGTGAAACGCTGATGGTTTCTGGCGCGTGTTCCAACGAACCTTTTTTATTCCTGTGTGCACGCAAAGGTTGATACTGTTGGCGAATTCAAGCGGTGCCCCAAGCGGGCGACAGCAAGGATGGAGACGGAGCCAATTTTGCGAACGCGGAAGTTCTGGTTTGGGATCGTGGCCGGCGCTG
>JABARH010000052.1 GCA_019187665.1 Anaerolineales bacterium | reverse complement strand
GCCCAAGCTTGGGCGCATGAACGAAACGATCGTCTTGTTAAAGTTGATTGGCGTTTCACCACGGGTGATGCTCGCATCAAACTGAAGCACCTCTATCCAAAAATTCAGGTTTGACAGACTAGTACTAAAAACTGATCACTGATGACTTTACTCACCCTCTTCTCCGCCCCCAAACCTTTCACCGATCCTCACATCGCGATGATCCAACGCAATGCCATCCGCTCATGGACTCTGCTCCCCGATGTCGAAGTCATTTTGCTTGGCGAAGAGACGGGTCTCGCCGAAGCCGCGAAAGAGTTCGGCGTGAAGCACATCCCCAACGTCGCGCGGAATGAATCGGGCGTGCCGCTGATCTCGTCCATGTTTCAACTTGCCCGTGAACACTCCAACAGCGACCTGCTCTGCATCGTCAACGCGGATATGATTCTGATGGATGATTTTATCGAAGCCGCAAAGAGTGTCGAAAGTCAAAGGTCGAAATTCGTCCTTCTTAGCCAGCGTTGGGATCTCGATGTAACTCAACCGCTGGAGTTCACCAATGACTGGCAAGACAAATTATGCAGTACGGCTTACGCAGTAGGCTCGCTCCACCGTCCCGTAGGAAGCGATTTTTTCCTCTTCCCAAAATCCTGTTATCAAGATGTCCCGAACTTTACGATCGGTCGCGCGGGCTGGGACAATTGGATGATCTACAAAGCGCGGAAGGAAGGCTGGGCTGTGATTGATTGCACGCCGTCGGTGATGATTGTGCATCAAAACCACGATTACTCGCACCTGCCCGATGGTAAATCGCACCACGAACATCCCGAAACGAATGAAAATACTCGCCTCGCGGGCGGACAGGCGAATGTGCGCTACACGATCTTGGACGCGACGCATCAACTCGCGGATGGTAAACTTATCCGCCCGAAGATGACGTCGCTGAGATTGACGCGCAAGTTGGAACTATTTCTTCGCGCAATATTTTTTTTCCTGCCAGAAAACATGATTGAAAATATCGCCCGCCCGAAACGCTGGCAAAAGCGGCTGAAAAGGATAATTCGGTAATTCGAGGTTCGATATTCGAGGTTCGATATTCGATTACCCGATATCGAATATCTCCCCACCCCTGACCCCTGACACCTGACACCTGAAACCCAATGCGCAAAGGACAAAACCCCGCCAAGTTCGTCAAAGATGTAGCCAAGCCCGAACGGATCACGGTGGCTTTGTTGAACTACATCCCCTTCCTGAGCGGATTCTATGCTGAGACGCTCGATGTGCTGAAAGTCTCGCTCGAATCCATGCGCAAGGACGCGGGTCTGCCGTTCGACTTGATGGTCTTCGACAACGGCTCGTGCGCCGAGGTGCGCGACTTCCTCGTGAAAGAAAAAGAAGAGGGGCGAATCCAATATTTGATTCTCTCCGAGAAGAACATGGGCAAAGGCGGCGCGTGGAATGTGATGTTGGCAGGCGCGCCTGGCGAGATCATTGCCTACACCGATAGCGATGTGTTGTTCTCCCCGAAGTGGTTATCTCGCTCTGTTGAAATTTTAGAGACTTTTCCAAATGTAGGCATGGTGACCGCGCGTCCGTTTAGAACGCCGCCTGAGTTTTACGAGTCGACTCTCAAGTGGGCGCGCGAAAATGCCAATCTCGAAGAAGGTCAATTCATTCCGTGGGAAACGTTTTTGGAGTTCAACTTGTCGCTGGGGCAGACGGAGGAAGAGAATAAAAAAGTCTATGCAGAGACTAGAGATTGGAGACTGACTTACCCTTCGACTTCGCTCCGCTCCGCTCAGGGTGGAAAAAGCGTGACCGCGATGGCTGGCGCGAGTCACTGGCAGTTCACCGCGTACAAATCCACGCTGGAACAATTCCTACCCTTTGACATGGACAAGCCGATGGGACAAGTCCGCCAGTTGGACAAGCGTATGAACGACGCGGGTTTGTTGCGGTTGATGGTCCCTGATCCGTTGGCGATGAATATGTCCAATACGCTGGGGTATTTGAGAGGGGAGTTGGGGAAGGAAAGAGGAAAGAAGAAGGTTGGATGGGGAAAGCGCGTGTTGGAAGTTGGGTTTATCAAGAAGACGTTGCTGGCGATGTATAACAAGATTTTCTCTTGGTATTATTCATAGGAGGAATAATAATGCTTACATTTACTTTCACGGTGGACGAATCGGGCGATGCAAGTCTTAATTTCAGAAAAGGCGCGTCAAGATATTTTGTCATTTCCGTTGTCGCTACTCAATTCCCCGATTCTTTACGTGACTATCTTGAAAATATTCGCAAGAGTTTGAGATTGGCAGACCATTATGAATTTGGTTTTCACAAACTGGCATCCGTAAAATTGCGCGATAAAGTCTTCACTGCTTTGTCAGGAGCCGACTTTGAGGCTTGGGCGATCCTTGTTGACAAAACGCTGTTGGGCGAAGAACTCAGGTCCATGACGGGACTTGAACGTTATCTCTTTTTTGTTGCAGAGTTGATTAAGGTGGTTCCAGAAGAAAAGCGCGCAGGTGGGACACTAATCTTGGATGAATTTGGCTACCCCGATAAAACCAAGGATGAATTCAAGCGAATTTTGAAAGCCCGCAATATTACACACGGTTTTCGGCGTATCTCAATTCGGCGCTCCCAGAGTGAGCCATTGATCCAAATCGCCGATTTGGTTGCAGGCGCTATATGGCGACGCGACACAAATAACGATACTGGCGCGTATGAGATAATCGAGCGAAAAATCAGGAAACTTGTGGAATATGGTGGTTAAAGCCAACCTGCCTCGCTATCCCGATCCATCACTTATAGATGGGGGCAGGCCGCCACAGTAGGCGACTTTTCGCGAGGCAGGAAAGTCTTTCGACTTTTATGCTTGTATTATACTCACTTGTAAAAATGAATTCAAGCCAACTTTTCCCTGCCCTTTGACATGGACAAGCCGATGGGACAAGTCTGCCAGTTGGACAAGCGCATGAACGACGCGGGCTTGTTGCGGCTGATGGTGAGCGATCCGCTGGCGATGAATATGTTCAATACGCTGGGATATTTGAGAGGGGAGTTGGGGAAGGAAAATAGAAGGCAGAGGGTGGGGTTGGGGAAGCGCGTGCTGGAGTTGGGCTTCGTCAAGAAGATTTTGCTGGCGATGTATAACAAGATTTTTGGTTGGTATTATTCATAAGTTTGCAACCGCAAAGAGCGCTAAGATCGCAAAGAAAAAAACTTGGCGCACTTTGCGTGCTTCGCGGTTCAAAAGGTTTTATGAAACGAATTTTTATCAGCGCCGACCACGGCATGGCGATCATCTACTTCCTGCAAAGCGACGTTATCCCAACCTTGCTCGATGCGGGCGTCGAAGTCATCCTCCTCACCGATGATGATACAAAAACGCAAATCGAAAAACGATTCTCGCAACTTGTAACTCGTAACTCGCAACTTATCTTTGAAGGTCTGCGACTCAAAGAGGCGAATCAGTTTGCCGCTACATACCAACCTCGCCTCCAATGGCTGCTCGCCTACCTGCGCCGCGTCGGCGGTTCGCGCCGCATCAACACCGAAGCCATGGACAGCCACATCTGGGAAGTCTGGGCAGAGAACGGTTGGAAGTTTCGTCTGGGGATTTGGATTCCCTCCGCGCTGATGATTTTGTTATTGCGAAATTTTTCATGGGCAAGAAAACTCCTTGTGAAGATTCAAAATCGCTTCACAACAAATATTTATTCTGACTTATTCGACAAATACAAACCCGATTTAGTTATCGCTTCGACTCCTGGCTGGCGCATGGATCGTTACCTCCTGCGCGAGTCTGCCAAGCGCGGCATCCCAAACATGACCGTCATTGTCGGTTGGGACAATTCTTCGTCGTACAACGTCTCTGGCGCGGACGTGCAATATGCAACGTGTTGGTCGCAATTGCAAAAAGATGAACTGGTCTACGGCTCGGATTGGAATCCCGATAACGTAAACATCGGCGGCATCCCCTCGTATGACGGATATTTCCGCAAGCAATGGCTCATGCCGCGCGATGAATATTTCAAGTTGCACAAACTCGACCCCAACCGCAAGTTGATCTCGTACGCCAGCAGTTTCGTCCACTTTGCGCCGAACTACCCGAACATCGAAGCGTTGGCGAAGTTGGTCTCATCTGATTCATTGGCAGAACCTTCCCAGTTGTTGATTCGACTACATCCGAGTCACTTTCAAGATAAGCCGAAGATCTTTGCCGAAGAACGCGCAAGAGTATTTGAACTAGAAAAAAAATATCCGCACGTGCATGTTGTTCAACCCGTCGCGTTGGGCGGATCGCTCGGCTACTACGGCGGCGAAGACATGGACGAGAAATCGTCCATGATGGCGTATTCAGATGTGGTGGTGACGGTCTATTCGACGATGTTGGTCGAAACCGCTGTCCACGATACGCCGATGATCGCCGCGACGATTGATGTCCCTGGCGGATGGAACAAGAAAAATAAATTTTCACTCTCGTTGAAAGAGATCGGCGACTGGCCCACGCACAAACGATTCCGTGATGCAAAAGCGGGGCGTGTAGCCAGTAACGAAAATGAATTGAAAGATGCGTTGGATTTATATCTCAAAGATAAATCGGTGGATTCTTCTGAACGAAGAAAATTTGTTGAAGATGAAATCACCTTCACCGACGGAACGTCAGGCAAACGCACGGCAGAGTTCGTCTTGAAGGTCATCAACGCGTAATTGTTATTGTGAGCGCGGCGGGCCGAGAATGACGGGGTTGCAAAAGACAGGACTTATACGCGTATCGGCATTCTCCAACGCAATGGACCGTTGAGCGTCTTGGAGCACATGTCCTACGCGGCATTTGATGGAATTCCAAAAAGAGACGGTTTTGTTTTTTTTGCTCACGCGAAAAATCACAACGAACCGTCCGACTTCAAGCGCTGGATCATCCGCGTGAACGCCTCATACGGCTGCGCGCCGACCACTGCGTAGCGGTCGTTGATCACATATGTCGGCACGCCCTGCACACCGATCTGATACGCGTCCTGGACTTGCGCCGCGACCAACTCGGTAAACTTTCCCGATTCCACTTCGCGCTGCATCGCGTCCGCGTCGAGTCCCGCTTCTTCGGCGCAGGCGCGCAGCACCTCCCAGGCGCTGGGATCGCCGTCCTCGGCATACACCTTGCGAAAAACGATTCGATGAAATTCATTGCCCTTGCCCTGTTCGCGTGCGAACTCTGTCGCTTCATGCGCGAGGCGGGTGTTATACATCCGCTGCGTAGAGACAAACTCCATTCCGTATGACCCCGCGATCTGCTTCAAGCGTTCATCCGACCCGTTGGCGCGCGCCCGCAAAATGTATTCGGGCAAAGGCGCGCCTTCAGGCGGCGTGTCGGGGCGTAAATAGAACGGACGCCATTCCACGTCCGCGTTATATTCTTCTTTCAACCGCTCGACCACACCCTGGCCGACATAGCACCACGGTCAGATGTAGTCGGAGTAGATGGTTAGTTTGAAATCCATGTTTGTTTGCTCTTAAATGGTTTTTCAGTGCCGCAAGATTTATCTTGCGCTCGCTTGCGCTCGCTTGCGCTCGCTTGCGCTCGCTTGCGCTCGCTTGCGCTCGCTTGCGCTCGCAATGCAACATGAATGTTGCGGTACTGACCCTGCTATTTGCCTTTGACGGTGAGGACGATCCCATTCTGTGATGGGTCGTGAACGAGCAGTCCGTCCTCGATCATGTTGGACGCGAGTCCGGCTGCGTCGACCCGGGCGATGATCTCATCCATCGCTTTCCGGTCGGGGAGTTCCACCGTGAAGTGACGCAGTCCCACCGCATCGGGCGGAGGCGGAGGCGCGCCGCGTCCCTGCCAGGTGTTGAGACCGATGTGGTGATGATATCCGCCCGCGGAGACGAACGCCATTTGAAAATTCCTCACGTTGCCCATCACGTCGAAGCCGAGCACGCCGTGATAGAAATCCAGCGCTTCGTCAATATCGCGCACGTGCAGGTGGACGTGTCCCACGCGCGTCTCCGGCGGGGCAGAGATATCCAACTTATCGTCTTCATTCAAGTGAGCGAACAACGCGTCCAGGTCCAACGGCTCGCGCCCATCACTGAGAGACCCATCTCTGCGGGTCGTGATGTACGCGCCGTCTTTCATTGTCCACGTCCCATCTTCAGGCGACTCGGCATAGAGTTCGATGCCGTTGCTCTCGAGGTCATCGAGATAGGTGGTCTTGGTCATAATGTGGTCGGTGGGGGAGTTCGGATACTTCAACACGATCAGGCGCGCCACGGCTTTAGCCAGTTCGCGTTGATCCGGGAAAAGATAGGCGACGTGATACAGTCCCGTCACGCGGTTGTATTTCTTGACATTGGACTCTTCGACCAGGCGGAGCAAATCCGCGCCGCCGGATCCCAGCCCCGCGCGCTTTCCCTCGCGCCAGTGGACCTGAAATCCGAGCGCCTGCTGGTAGAAGGCAATCTCGTTCTCGAGGCTGGCCGCGGTTAATGAAACATGCCCCAGCCGGGTTTGCGGATGGATGGAGAATTCGGTTTTAGTTGGGTTGGGTGAAGCGTTCATGCCGACCAGACGAGGGCAGTCCCCCGATTCTTTCGGCTTTTATTTTGCCAGCCAGCACGCGGCCTGGTGACTCTCTTCCACGTCCACATATGGCGGGTCTTCGATTCGGCATCTTTCTATCGCGATCGGACAGCGCGGATGGAAGCGGCAGCCGCTGGGCAGGTGGATCGGGTTGGGCGTCTCGCCCTGTAAAATAACGCGCTCGCGTCGCAGGCGCGGATTGGGGACAGGCACGACCGAGAGCAGGGCTTTCGTGTACGGGTGTCGCGGATTTGCCAGCACGTCCGTCGTTTTACCGATCTCTACGATGCGGCCGAGATACATCACCGCGATCCTGTCCGCGAAGTAGCCGACTGTGCCGAGATCGTGAGTAATGAGGACGATGGAGATCTGCCGTGTCGCGCGCAGGTCGGCCAGCAGGTTGAGGATCTCGGCGCGGATGGACACGTCCAGCATCGAGACGGGTTCATCCGCGACCAGCAGGTGTGGTTCCAGCACGAGCGCGCCCGCGATGACCACGCGCTGGCGCTGTCCGCCTGAAAGTTGATGGGGGAAGCGATACATGTACGACGCGGCGGGTTTGAGTCCCGCGTCTTCGAGCGCTTTTGCCACTTTGGATTCGCGTTCGGCCTTGGTGTGGACGAGCCCATGTACGTCCAGCGGTTCGCCGACGATTTCGCCGATGGTCTGTGTGGGGTTTAAAGATTCGTACGGGTCCTGGAAGACCATCTGGATTCGCTGGCGCAGGAGTTTGCGGTCGTGTTCGCTGGCGTGGGTGATCTCTTTCGATTCGAAGATGATCTTTCCGTCGGTTGGCTCTTCGAGTCCCATCAGGGTCAATGCCAGCGTGGACTTGCCGCATCCGCTCTCGCCGACCAGCGCGACCACTTCACCCTTGCGCAGCTGCAGGTCTACACCGTCCACCGCGTGGACCTGTTCGCGGCTGCGAGCAAAGAGGCTCGGCTTGCCCGCCAGGAAATATTTCTTAAGAGATTGGACTTCGAGGAAGTAATCTGGAGTCATGGGTTATGAGATGAAATGTAAACAGGTAAACACGTACACACGTATCACAGCATTCATGTTGCGCCGCGTAAAATAAACTTTGCGGTACTGGGCTTCATCCTTTATCATTCGGGTTTCATCCTTTCCAGCAGATGACAACTCGCCATGTGCCTTTCGCCGATGGAAATGACTTTGGGTTCTTCCACGCGGCAGCGCTCAAACACGAGCGGACAGCGCGGCGCGAAGCGGCAGCCTGCGGGCAGCTCGTCCAGTTTGGGAGGGTAGCCAGGGATCGAAGTCAGCCGCTTGTCGGGATGCGTTAAATCGGGGAAGGCTTTGAGCAGTTCCTGTGTGTATGGGTGACGCGGGTTGTTATAGATCGTATCCACGTCGGCGTATTCGGCCAGCACGCCGCCGTACATGACGAGCACGGAGTCGCACATTTCTGCCACCACGCCCAGGTCGTGCGTGACAAAAATGATCGAGAGTCCCAGTCGCTTGCGAAGTGAGTCGAGCAGTTCCAGCACCTGCGCCTGGATCATCACGTCGAGGGCGGTGGTCGGTTCGTCGGCCACGACGACTTTCGGGTTGCAGGCCAGCGCCATGGCGATCATCGCGCGCTGTCTCATCCCGCCCGAATATTGATGCGGAAAATGTTTTTTATGTTCGGGCGAAATGCCAACGAGTTCGAGCATTTCAGAAACGCGCGCGTCGAGCGCGTCGCCCTTCATGGTTGTATCGTGTTTGGCGATGGCCTCCGCGATCTGGTCGCCCACCGTGCGGACAGGGTTGAGCGCGTTCATCGCGCCCTGGAAAATGATCGAGATGCCTTTCCAGCGCACGGCTTCCATTTCTTCGTCGCTGAGCGCGGTCAATTCCGTGTCGCCGAACCAGACTTCGCCGTTCACGATCTGTCCTGCGGCGGGCAGCAGCCTTAAAAGCCCGAGCATGAGCGTGGTCTTACCGCAGCCCGATTCGCCGACCAGCCCCATCAATTCTCCTTCGCGCAACGTGAACGAGACGTTTTCCACCGCGCGCGCGCGCGGCTTACCCTCGTTGATGTAGGAGATGGAGAGCGAATCGGCTTGCAGGAGAATCGGTTTGTCGAGGGCCGCCCGCTCTCCCGTCGCGTGGCGAAGCGGCTGGCCTGTCGCCTCGTTCTTGACGGTGGAGCGGGGGTTCATCAAATGATGCGTTTCGAGGCGCGGGTTCAAAACTTGTTCGAGCCCATGACCGAAAAGTGTGAGTCCCAGCACCACCCAGACGATGCCGAAGCCAGGGGCAAAGAGCGCCCACCACGCGCCCGTGGACATGGCGCCGCGCCCGAAGGCGTAGTTGAGCATTTGTCCCCACGAGAGCGCGGTCGGGTCGCCGAGGCCGAGGAAGGAGAGCGTGCTTTCGTTGAGGATGGCGAGTGAGACGACCAGCACCGCGTTGACGACCAGGATCGGCATGACCAGCGGCAGGATGTGATGGCGGATGATGTGCGCCTTGCCCGCGCCGATGGCGCGCGCGCGTAAAACAAATTTGCGCGATTTGACCGCAAGCGTCTGCGAGCGGACGATGCGCGCGGTGGTCGTCCAGCCGAGCAGGCCGATGACGAAGATGATGTTGAGCAGCGAGGGTTTGCTGAGCGCGACGATCACGACCATTAGCGGCAGGTCGGGGATGACGAGCATGATGTCGGTGAAGCGCATGAGGAAGTTTTCGAGCCGCCCGCCGAAGAATCCCGCCACGATGCCGATCACGCCGCCGATGATGATGGAGATGAAGGCCGCGAAAAATCCGACGATGAGCGAGACGCGCGCGCCGTAGATGAAGTTGGAGAAGACGTCTTTGCCCGCGTCGTCGGTGCCGAGCCAGTGCTGGGCGGAGGGGGGTTGGTAGATGTCGCTGGTGGTGACGGCGATGGAGGATCTCACTTCGTATTGCGCGATGGCGTCGGCGAAGACCGCCACGAAGACGATGACGGCCAGCATGATAAGACCCGCCACTCCCATGCGGTTGCGGCGGAAGACGCGCCAAAAGTCCAGGAGGCGCGCGGCGGGGGAGGAGGGAGGGGTTGTCATTCTGACTGCACGCGCGGGTCGAGGTAGGAGTAGGTCAGGTCGGCGAGCAGGTTGGCCGCGATGACGCCGATGGCGATCAGCAGGAACGCGCCCTGCAGAACGGGGAAGTCGCGGCGGTTGACCGCTTCGTAGATGGCGCCGCCCAGCCCAGGCCACGAGAAGACCGATTCGATCTGCACCGCGCCCGCCATGGTGAATCCGAGATTGATGGCGATGACCGTCACCAGCGGGAGCATGGCGTTCTTGAGCGCGTGGTCTTTTAAGATTTGGAAGGTGTTGAGGCCTTTGGCTTTGGCCGTGAGGATGTAATCTTCAGACAACACATCCAGCAAACTGGAGCGCATGATGAGCATGTATTCGCCCATGTAGACGATGGTGTAGGTTAACGTGGGCAGGAACATGTGACTCAGAATGTCTCCCGCACGCACGAAGAAGGGCTGCGAGCTCATCCCTGGCGTTTGCATTCCGCCGATGGGAAGTCCGTTGTTGCTGCCCCAGAATAAAAGAATAATTCCAAGCCAGAAGGTGGGCAGGCTCCATGCCACGAGGCTGATGATGAGCGAGCCGTAGTCAATTTTTGTGCGCGCCTTCCAGGCCGCGAAGACGCCGAAGATCACGCCCACCAGCACAGACAGAACCTGTCCCGCGCCGATCAGCAGGATGGTGTTCCACAGGCGCTCAACCAGAATGTCTGCCACGGGGCGGTTGCTGTGAAAACTGATGCCCATCTCGCCGTGCAGGAGATTTTTAACGTAAATGAAGAATTGCGTGTCGAGGGGGTTGACGCCGCAGGAACCGAATTTGACTGGGTTGAGCGACTCGAAACAGTTGATGACGGGCTTGTCCAGCCCGAAGCGGACGCGGATGGCCTCGATCGCTTCCTTCTTCAAGCGCGGGTCGCGAATCCCCGCCCGCGCCGCGTCGCCAGGCAGGACGCGGAAGAGGAAGAAGTTAAGCACGAGGACAAACAGGATGGTGAAGACCGCCCATCCGATTTTTCCGAGGAGGTATCGCCAGCGATTCAAGAGATGTCCTAAAATCCATCAGCCCCGCGCCCCTCTTCCGATGGGAGAGGGGGCGGGGCGAGGGAAAGACAATTTACTTCACGGCTTCGATCACAACCAGCGAACTGGTGTCCGAGAGTTCCACTTTCGGGAAGTCGGTCAGCCAGCCGCTGAAGCGGTCCACGCGATAGGCTTGAATTGCCTGTTCGTAGTAGGGGATGATGTAAACCACGTCATCGAAGACGATCTGCTGCATCTGATGGACGATGGCGATGCGCTTCTGCAAATCGAGTTCGGTGGACTGCTGGTCGTAGAGCGCGTCGTATTCGGGATTCGAGTAGCCCGACTCGCTGGAGCCAGTGGAAATTTCGGCGCTGGTCATCACGCCCAGCAGCAGGCTCGGGTCGGGGTCGGAACCCCAGCCCCACAGGATGATGTCGAAGTCGAAGGCGGGGCAGCAGGCCGCGGTCAGCGCGTCGGGGTCCACTGCGGAGGGTTCGGTCGCCACGCCCACTTCCTTCCACATCTCTGCCAGCATTTCGGCCATGCGCGGCGCGTCAATGCTGTCTGAGGGCCATTGCAGGCGGAAGGTCAGGGGCCGCGAGCCGTCGGGCATTTCACGCACGCCGTCGCCGTCGGAGTCTTTGTATCCTGCCTCATCGAGGATGCGATTCGCCTCCGCCACGTCGAAGGAATAATCCTTGATCGTGTTGTTGTACCACATGCCCAATCCGTCGGGGATGAGCGTGGTCCCGAGAGCGCCGTAGCCGAGCAGGATCACGTCAACCAGTTTTTGTTTGTCGGTGGCGTGCGAGAGCGCGAGGCGCACGTTGCGGTCTTGCAGCGCGGGATGGCCTGTGCAAAGTCCGCCCGCGTCGGTGGGACAATTTTCCGCGCTGACCTGGTTGAAGATGATGTCTGAAACGCCAGGCGCAAACGGCGCGCCAGTCACCACTTTGATGTTCGGGTCGCTCTTAAGCGACTCGACGGCGGTGGCGGGCATCTCGGTGATCATGTCCACCTGTCCGCTTTTGAGGGCCTGCACGAGAACATCCTGGCTCTCGAAGGTCTGGAAGATCACCTCGTCCACCTTGGGCGGCTGCAGGAAGTGACTCTTGTTTGCCTTCAGGTGAACGAACTCATTCGGTTTGTATTCCACCATCTGGAACGGGCCCGAACCGATCATTTCCACATTCTCAAATTCGGTCGCGGCCGCGCCCTCGGCATATTGCGCCCAGATATGTTCGGGCAGAACGTACATGTACACCAACTGACTCTCGATGTTGGGGATCGCCTCGCTCAACGTCACCACAACCGTGTAATCGTCGGGCGCTTCGGTGGATTCGATATAGGCAGTGTACGCGTTCAAATAGGGAAAATCTTCGTGGGCTTTGTAGAAGTCGTAGGTGAATTTAACGTCTTTGGCGGTCAACGGTTTGCCGTCGCTGAACTCAACCCCCTTGTGAAGTTTATACGTGTAAACCAGGCCGTCATCCGAACGCTCCACGCTTTCGGCCAGCGCCAGCGAGAACGAACCATCGAGGTTCAGTTCATAGATCGAGTCGTACACCAGTTCGAAGATCGTGTACGCCTCTGTCAGCACCGCCGCGCCCACGTTGAGCGTGTCGGGGCTGCCCGCCCAGCCGATTCGTACCGTGCCGCCCCCTCCTCCAGACGGTCCGCACGCGGCGAGCAGGAAGGCAATGGTCATTGCCAGTGCAAGAATACGTTTCATGTCATTCTCCTTTGGTGAATGAGTTGAATACCGACTTGTTTGATTATAGTGCGATACCGTTAATTGCGATAGAATTTCATCATGCGAATTATCCGCGCCTCCGAGATCGGGACCTATCTCTATTGCCGCCGCGCCTGGCATTATCACCAGCAGGGAGTCGAATCCGCCAACCAGGCCGACCTCAACGCCGGGACGACTCTCCATCGCGCGCACGGACGCGCTGTCCTCGCCGCGTCTCTCACGCGGACGTTGGGCTTGATTCTATTCCTCCTGGCATTGGTCTTGCTCACGATCTTTTTTGTCAACGCGTTGGTTGGGTAGATACACACGTAGACACGTAGATACGTAGACATGTAGACATGTACACACGTACACACGTAGACATGTACACACGTACACACGTACACACGTAGACCCGTAACCCGTAACCCGTAACCCGTAACCCGTAACCCGTAACCCGTAAGGCGTAACCCGTAACCCATAACTCGCACCTCGCACCTCGCACCCCCTCACTGAACGCCATGCTCTACCTCGCCCTCTTCCTCATCCTGCTCGCCCTCTATCTCTTCTGGCGATCCAATCGCCAGCAGGCGCACGCCGGCCTGCCGGGCGGGCGCGTCATCTACACCGACACGCGCGCCTGGGGCGCGCCGTTGGCGGAACCGCTATTTAGCCGCGAACTTGGCTTAACCGGCAAGCCCGATTACCTCATCCAGCAAAATGGACAGATCATTCCGGTCGAGGTCAAGAGCGGGCGCACACCCGAGTCGCCGTACGATTCGCACATCTATCAACTCGCGGCGTATTGCATGCTCGTGGAAAAAATCTACAAAAAACGCCCGCCCTATGGAATCATCCACTATCCCCAGCGCAACTTCGCCGTAGACTTTACCCCGGCCCTCGAATCCTCCCTGCTCGACCTGCTGGCCGAAATGCGCCGCGACGAGAATCGCGCAGAGATCAACTGCTCGCATAACGAACCGGCGCGCTGCCTCAAATGCGGGTTTCGGAAAATGTGCGAACAAAAACTGGCTTAGATCGCCAGCGGTCACATCACCCAAACTGCCCGACTACCAGACAGACGAAAATAGTATAATTGTTCTATATGCTTGAACCGTTCCTGCCTCACCGACCGGTGGTGGCCGTTCACCCAAAAATGCCCGAGGCGCTCCATGAAGCGAACGGGGTCGCCGCCTACCTGCGGGAAAAAGGGATCGCCGCCCCGACCGGCTCGCTTTATGATGAGACCCTCCGCAAACGTCTCAAGCAGGGTGAGTTCGACCTGCTGATCGCCCTCGGCGGCGATGGCACCATCTTACGCGCCGGGCATCTCTGCGGCCCCGCGAACGTTCCGATTCTGGGCATCAATCTCGGCCGGTTGGGATTTTTAATTCAAGTGGAACACAAGGATTGCCGCGCCATGCTCGACCAGATGCTGCGCGGCGACAGTTGGATGGAGTCGCGCATGATGCTGCGCGTGGAACACATGCGCGCCGGAGAAAGCCGCAGTGTCTTGCACGCGTTGAACGAAGCCGCCGTCAGCCGCGGGCAATACCTGCGCCCGGTGCGCCTCTCTGTCAACGTGGACGGGCGCCTGCTCACCACCTACGTCGCCGACGGGTTGATCGCCTCCACCCCGACCGGCTCCACCGCGTACGCGCTCGCGGCCGGAGGACCGATCCTGCCGCCCGAATTGCGTAATATTCTGCTCGTCCCGATCGCCGCGCATCTTTCGGTGAACCGCGCCGTCGTCCTCTCGGAGGGCTCCTCCATCAACATCCTCATTCAAGGTGAGAATACCATCCTCAGCGTGGACGGACAGGAACCCGTCGGCCTGGAACAGGATGACCATGTAGATGTGCGCGCTTCCGAATACGCGGCAAAATTTGTCCGCTTCGGCGACCCCGGCTACTTCTATCGCAACCTCACCGCGCACATGCATCAAAATTCAATTTGAATCTCGAAAACAGAACCTCAATCTCTGCCCACTTCCGACTGATAACCGATGACCGACTCCACCCTCACCTGCTACGTTCACCCGACCCGCCCAACCGTGTTGCGCTGTAACAATTGCGAGCGCCCCATCTGCGTTTCGTGCGCCATCCGCACCCCGACCGGCTATCGCTGTAAGGAATGCGTCCGTGGGCAACAGAAAATTTTCGACACGGCACAATGGTCCGATTACGTGATCGTCTTTTTCACCGGCGCGATCCTTTCTGGGATCGCATCCGTGCTTGTTTCGATCGTCACTTCATTTATCTGGTTCCTTGCCATTCCCCTCGCGCCCCTGGCGGGCGTCACCATCGGCAATATCGCCCGCCGTTTTGTGAAGGGGCGTCATTCCAAATGGCTCAACTTCCTTTTTGGGGCAAGCATCATTCTCGGCGCCCTGCCGATGATTCTTGTGCTCGGCTTCGGCGGCGTGATGACCGCATCCAGCTACGCCTCCGCCAACCCGTCGGTCGGAATTTTTTCCTTCGGTCCTTTGTTCTGGCAGATTGTTTACCTCGTCCTCGCCGCGCCCGCCGCCTATTCACAATTCTCCGGTTTAATTTTCAGAAGATAAATTTATGCTCACCGAACTCCGTATCCAGAACTTCGCCATCATAGACCGCCTCGACCTGCGCTTCACCTCCGGGCTGATCACCCTGACCGGCGAAACCGGCGCGGGCAAATCCATCATCCTCGACGCGGTCGTCATGCTGATCGGCGGGCGCGCCGACGCAACTGTCATCCGCTCCGATTCCGATGCGGCGTTCGTCGAGGGGACGTTTGCCCTTAAAGGCTCCGCGAAGGAAACAGTGACGGAGATTCTCCAGCGCGAAGAGTTAATGGACGACCCGAACCACGTCACGTTGACGCGCGAGGTGCGCCGCGAAGGACGCTCCATCGCGCGCCTCAACGGACGCACCGTCAACCTATCCCTGCTTCGTGAAGTTGGCGCGCGCCTCATTGACATTCATGGACAGTCCGAACATCTGTCCCTGCTCGACCCTCGCGCGCACCTGGGACTGCTCGACCGTTATGCCGACATTGCCTCCCCGCTGGCTGACTACCGTAAAACCTATCACGCGATCCTTGACCTGCGCCGCGAACTGACCGACCTGCGCGCCGCACAAAATGACGCCGCGCGCCGCGCCGACATGCTGACCTTCGCCGCCGAAGAGATCGAAGCCGCAAAATTAAAAAAAGGCGAAGACGAGGAACTGCGCAAAGAACGCGACCGGCTCGCCAACGCCGAATCCCTCGCACAGCACGCGCAGGAGGCGATTGCCCTGCTCGACGAATCGACCCCCGACGCCTCCGCCGCCTCCGACCTGCTGGGTCAAGCCTCGCAGGCATTGTATGTGCTGGCGAAGACCGACCCCTCCAAAGCGGACCTGGCGGAACGCGCCAACCTCATGCTCGAAAACCTCACTGACCTGACCAGCGAACTGCGCGACTACCTCGAAGAGATCGAGTTCAACCCGAAACGACTTGACTTCGCAGAGGAGCGGCTCAACCTCATTTTTCAACTCACGCGCAAATACGGCGGAAACATCGAAGCCGTCAATCAATACGGCGTCGAGGCGCGCAGGCAACTCGAAACGCTCTCCAATGCCAGCGAGCGCATCGAAGCCCTGACCTTGCAGGAATCGAAACTGCTCGACAAACTCGCCGCGCAAGCCGTCAAACTTTCCGACAAACGCAAACACTCCGCCGAGACATTAAGCCGCGCCATCGAAACCGAACTCGACGACTTGAAAATGTCCGCCGCCAGTTTTGGCGTGGACTTCCAGTTCAAGCCCGACCCGAACGGACTGCCCCTCGCGGACGGGACGCGCGCCGCCTTCGATCACAACGGATTCGACCGCGTCGAATTCATGGTCGCGCCCAATCCCGGCGAGGGACTCAAACCGCTCGCAAAGATCGCATCCGGCGGCGAGACCTCGCGCCTGATGCTCGGACTCAAAAATATCCTTGCCCGCGCCGACGAAGTGCCCAGCCTCATCTTCGACGAAATTGACCAGGGCATCGGCGGGCGCGTCGGTCTGATCGTCGGCTACAAACTCTGGCATCTGGCGCGCAACCACCAGGTCTTTTGCGTTACGCATCTTCCGCAACTTGCCGCCTTCGGCGAACAACATTACCAGGTGCAAAAACAGATCCAAAAGAATCGCACCCTCACCCGCGTGGAAAAACTGGACGGCGAACCGCGCCTGCTCGAACTCGCCCAAATGCTCGGCGACGTCGGCGAGGGCACTCTCCAATCTGCCAACGAGATCATGCAGACCGCGAGGCAAATGATGAAGGATGGTAAAAAATAAAAAGCGTACGGGGGATATGCCAGACTGTCGTTTCCGAAAAGAAGTACCGCAAGATTTATCTTGCGCTTCGCGGGCGCAACTTGAAAGTTGCGGTGCTGAAACTATGCACCATCGGTTAATTAACTCACCTTACGCAGTTTGGCTTGAAAGCACACAACCTCCCTCACCCTTTCCCTTCGCAAGCGACGTTCTCGAACGCGCCCGCTCCCGTCAAAATTTGCATTGACCGCATCTCACATCTTCATATAATAGGGCGTGTTAATTTGCCAGCCAACGGGCCTGGCAAAACAATCCCGACTGCCAAAGGCTTCCATGTTCCTCAAACGCCTCCAACTTGCCCTCATCCACACTGCGGTTGCGATCACGCTCGTGCCGATCAACAGCACGCTCAACCGCGTGATGATCTTCGATCTCGGTTTTTCAAAAACCCTCTTCACGCTCCTTGCGATCTTTCCATATTTACTCGCGCCGATTCAAGTTGCCATCGGCTCGTTCTCCGACCGCAATCCTATCTTCGGCTATCGCCGCACGCCGTATATTTTTGCAGGGCTTCTCCTCTGCGTGATCGGAGTCGCCGTCGCGCCGCAAGTTGCGATCCTCATCAGCAACAACTTCACACTGGGAATCATCGTCGGCATCCTCGCGTTCGGCGCGTGGGGCATGGGTTACAACCTCTCCGCCGTTTCGTATTTTTCACTCGCCACCGAAGTCTCAGGGCAAAAGGGACGCGGCGCGACGATCGCCACCATGTTCTTCGTGATGGTCATCGGTCTGATCGCGACGGGGATCACGCTCAGCCACATGGTGCCGACGTACACTCCCGAAGCGTTGACGCGCGCCTTCACCCTCGTCGCCGCTTCAGCCCTGACGTTGGGCTTGCTCGGGCTCTTCAATCTTGAGAGGTCCGCAAACGGGAATGCGGACTTAAGTCCGCACTCCGAAAATTACACGCTCAAAGAAATCGTCTCCGCGATCAAAGAGAATCGCGTCGCAAAAATATTCTTCGTTTACCTTTTACTGCTCCTCGCCGCGATCCTCGGACAAGACGTTCTCCTCGAACCGTTCGGCGCGCAAGCCTTCGACATGACCCTCGAACAGACTTCGCGCATCGTGTCCATCAGCAGTACGTTCACATTGGTTGCATTCATTGTCGCGGGCTTCATGGAAGGACGCGTGAACAAAAAAGTCATCGCGCAGATCGGCAACCTCGGCGCGTTGGCAGGATTCCTCATCGTCATCGCCAGTGGACTGATGGCATCATTGTCTCTTTTCTATATCGGCATCACGCTGTTGGGATTCGGCACAGGCATTTCCACTGTTGCGAATCTCGCGTTGATGTTTGAATTAACCGTCCCCGAAAAAGTTGGCTTATACATCGGCGCGTGGGGCTTCTCGAACGGACTCTCGCGCCTCACAGGTCTGCTGATGGCGGGAGTCGTTGCGGATGTGGCGACTCGGATCACAGGTCAGGCATTGAGCGGGTATCTCGTCGTGTTCGGCATCGAAGCGGCGATGTTGCTCGCCGCCGCGATCATGCTCTCGCGCATTGACGTCGGCGCGTTCAAAAAGCAAGCCCACGATCCATCGTTTGTAGATAAAGTCGCTGTTGCCGCAGAATAGAATCGAATCACGCGGTGTATAATCGCCGCATGATCCTCGACCTTCCCCTCATTCTCGAAACCCGAAGAAACCACGCGCTCGAACACGCCACGCTCCACGTGCTGGCGCGCTCACACAGCATCCCCATGGCGGGACATTCCAACCCGACCGGCTTCTTTATTCTTGCAGACATCCCCACCGAACCATTGACCACCGCCATTAACGAAGCGCAGACTCGACTGAACGCGGGCGAACACAACCTCGCGGTCCACCCCGGTTGCGGGACCAACCTCGCCACCAACGTCGCTCTCGCCTCAACCTTTGCCTGGCTCCCCCTTCGCGGACGTAAATCCACCCTCGGGCGTTTGTCCCTCATCCCCCTGGCGCTACTCTTTGCCGCCCTCGGAGTCGCCCTCGCGCGTCAACTAGGACCCTCCCTCCAGCAACACGTCACCACCGAAGCGCGGCTTGGAAATATGCAGGTTGCGGAAGTGCGTTTCATCCGCAAAGGTGTCCACCGCGTGATAACGAAGTGAAGCCATGCGTAGGCACGTAGGCACGTAGGCACGTAGACATGTAGACACGTAGACACGTACGCACGTAGGCACGTAGGCACGTAGACACGTAGACACGTACACACGTAGACACGTACACACGTAGACACGTAGACACGTAGGCACGTAGACATGTAGGCACGTAGACATGTAGGCACGTAGACACGTACACACGTACACACGTAGACACGTAGACACGTAGCCTGTATCGCGTATCTCGTGACCCGACACCTGACACCTGACACCTGACACCCGACACCTGACACCCGACACCTGACACCCGACACCCGACACCTGACACCCAACACCGATCCCGCATGCCCACCCTCCTCCTCTACGGCACAGACGAATTCGCCATTGCGCGGCGGCTCTCCAAAATTTCCTCGGAGACCGACAAAGACGGGATGAACACTTCCCGCTTCGAGGCGCGCCTGACCAGCGACGAGGAACTGAACAATGCCGTCAATTCGATGCCGTTTTTATCGGACAAGCGCCTGGTGTTCCTTGCCAACCCGTCACAAAAATATGGAGCGGGCGAACCGCGCAAAAAATTCATGGAATTTCTCGACAGGATACCCCCAACGACGGAACTCATCCTGTTCGAAACAGTGGAAAAGAAAGAGGCGGAAAAACACTGGCTGGTGAAATGGGCCGCCAAAAGCCGGGACGCAAAAGCCGAAGCGCTGATGGCTCCCACCACCCGCGACATGACCGGCTGGATCGTCAATGAGATGAAGCATCAGGGCGGGAAAATTTCTTCGGAAGCCGCGGGCAAACTCGCCGGGCTGGCCGGCGCGGACACGCGCCAGGCCGCGCAGGAAATCGCCAAACTGCTGGCCTATGTCAACTGGGCGCGCCCGGTCGAGGTCACGGATGTGGAGGCGGTCTGCGTCTCTACCGCGGAGGTGGACATCTTCGCCTTCGTGGACAGTCTCGCAACGGGCAACGCGCAACAGGCGCAGTCCATGCTGAGGAAGATGCTCGAAGAGCAGGACGCGTTCGCCATCTTTCCGATGATCGTTCGCCAATTTCGATTGCTGATCCAGACGCGCGAGATCGTGGAAGCGCGCGGCATGGTGCAGGATGTGATCGAGATGTTGCACGTTCACCCGTTCGTGGCGGGAAAAATTTTTCAGCAGGCGGGACGATTCACGATGAAAAGCCTGGAGGCCATCTACCGCCGCCTGCTCAAAATGGACGAGGCCGCCAAGACGGGCATCATGCCGTTGGACCTGTCGCTGGAAATGTTTGTGGTGGAACTGGCAAAGTAAAACTCCGGGATGAAAGTCTCGGAGTTTTACTTTCTGGACACGGATCACGCGGATTGCACGGATAAAAAGAATCCGTGTCCAAAAAAATGTTGAATCTTATTGCATAAACTGTTGAATGAAATCGGGCAGACTGCTCGCACCGCCGATCAGCAACAGAAGCGCAAACAAAATGAATGGACACAGACAGATTACATTCAGCGCCAACCCCGCGATGGCGAGACTGCGACGTGGGTCGCCTTTCCGCAGAGATTGAATGCCAAGGACGACACCAGTGGTGCCGAGGATCAACGTCAACGCGCCGAGCAGGATCGGACCGCCGAGGAAGATGGCATAGCCTGTCGTTTCGTCGAGAAGATTTTGCTCTGCCAGAATGACGGGGATGAGCACGAACAAACACCACATCACCCAGAGGATCAGGCTGAAAACGAGGGAAAGAACAGCAAGGCGGGAGGGCTTGGGAGAAGCGGTAGTGGTTTCGCTCATAAAGATTATTCCGCAAACAGTTCGGCTAAAATTTCCAATACATGTTTCTGCGCAGCCGTGCTGATTGAACCCAATCGTTTAACCAACCGTGTCTTATCCACTGTGCGAATTTGATCGAGCACCACTTCGCCATCCTTGCCTTGGAAACGGCACGGAACGCGCGTAGGGTAGTTGCGGCCTTTTGTGGTCATTGGCGCGACAATGACCGTCCCAATATGGCGATTCATTTCATTAGGCGAAATAACAAGGCAAGGCCGTGTTTTTTTGATCTCACGCCCAATGGTCGGGTCAAGATTCACAAGGTACACTTCAAAACGCTTTATCACCATTCCCACTCCTTGTCGTCCCAAGTGGTTCGCGCTGGCGCGTCAAGCAGACGGTCATCATTATTCGCCGCCATTTCGCGAAATAGTTCCTCCCAGTTCATACGAGGGCGAGTCAACGGACGGATAACCAAACGACCTCGGTCTACCACGATTTCCACTTCGCTTTGCAGGCCGGCCTGGTCGATCAAAGGCTTTGGTATGCGAACACCGCGAGAATTGCCGATCTTCACAAGTTGGGTTCTGGTGACATTCATGTCGCTATATCTCCTTGGATGTGATTACATTGTAATCACGAATCGTATTCGCGTCAACTCAGGCCAACATCATCCTCAACTGCTCCACCCTTACTTTGGGACAAAACACCCGTACGCTCTCCTCCACCTTTCGCAAGTGACCTTTCACGACCTCCGGCGAGACTCCTGCGGGCGCATACGCCACATACAGCGCGTGCGTCGTGGACGGTGTGATCGGCGAGACGTTGTCCTGCCCATACAAAATCGAGCAGACCACGCCCGTCGCGTCGCGCCAAGCATCAATGGCGGAAATCGAAAGCATGATGTCTCCAAAAATCTAACACAACTCTAAAAGTATAGCACTCTTAATCGGGCGATAATCGCGTTACAATTTGCCCATGACCAACCTTACCCGTAGAGACATCCTCAAACTCGGCGCGGCGGGGCTGGCCGCTCTGGCCCTTACCAGCCTGCGTCTCGATGAAGCCGCGGCGCTTGAGTCGCGCGCCGCATTTCAAGGACGCGCCACCTACAGCGGCGTGCCGGTCTACGATGCGCCTTCATTCAATGCGAACAAACAACTTAAACTTCTCGGCAAAGATGAAGTGGTGAACATCCTCGCACAGACCATCGGAGATGGCGATTACAACCGCGTCTGGTATCGCTTCGATCGCGGCTACACCTATTCGGGCTGGCTGCAACCCGTCCACACGAACCCGCAAATACCGCTCACGACCCTGCCGCGCAAGAATATGCTCGGCGAGATCACTGTCCCGTTCGCGGAGACGCGCAAATTTGCGACCCAATACGCCGATCGTTCGTATCGCATGTATTATGGCTCCACCTATTGGGTCAACGGTATTTTTCCGAACGCGGACGATGGGACGGTTTGGTATCAGGTTTACAACCGACTGTATAACCTGAACGTGTACGTCAACGCGGCGGATATGCGCCTCATCCCCGACGAGGAATTGGCTCCTCTTTCCCCGAACGTTCCCGACGCCCTCAAATTCATCCACGTGGACCTGCGCACGCAGTATGTCACCTGTTTCGAGGGCGAGAAGATGGTCTATCGCTCGCGGTGTTCCAGCGGCGCTGGGCCGAAGACCCCGCTCGGAAATTTCAAGACCTATCACAAGGGTCCGTCCATCCACATGACCAACGAGGGCGACGACGCGATCCGTATTTACGATTTGACCGGTGTTCCGTGGGTCAGTTTTTTTACCGGCAATGGCGAGGCGTTTCATGGCACCTACTGGCATAACGACTTTGGCAAGCCGCGCAGTCATGGGTGCGTGAACCTGCCCAATGCCGCCGCGAAATTCATTTATCGCTGGACCAGTCCCGTGGTCCCGCCGGAGACGGAATATCTCCATCAGCCCAATGTCGGCACAGCGGTGACCGTTGTCAAGTCTGAGGCGTGATGCGAATCACAAGGCCGGAGGTTAACCTCCGGCCTTGTTTTTTTGAGGCGCTTTCTTGGCGCCGGAGAGCAGGGCAACGCGAACCCGCCTGCCGCAGCCCAGGCCGTGAAGTAATTAACCCGCCGCCGATTTGTTCCGTGTCAGAGAATGCAGGCGAAGCGCAGGCCTCCAGGTCAGGGCCGAACTTTAACGCCGCGCCTGGCCGGGAAACGAAATCAAAAACGTCTCGAAGAATTTAATCCTTCGAGACGTTCAACGTTCCATGCGTCCGCTCTATTTCCTTGCCAGCGTCACCAGCGAACTTCCATCTGCTGAGACGATCGTCAATAGGTCGCCGTCCAGCGAAAAATTCGCGGTCTCTGCGAACGCGGCCAGGATCGCGTTCTCCTGTTCGCCGACCGCGTCCATGCACGCCATCCGCGTGGATCGAAGAGGAGCGAACGTGATCTGTGTGCCCGAGATCTCATATCCGCCGCCGAAGAGATTGCACCCCACATTGCCGTTAACTTGACCATCTGTGCCGAAGGTGATGGAGGTGTCTACGCCGGGCGCGGCAGGACTGGGATTGGACGGGGGACCGTACGACACCAGTTCCCATTCTCCGACCACATTTGTGGACGCGCCGCCCGAACAGGCCAACAGTAAGATTCCCGGGAGGACGATCCACAGAACCGAAAGCAAAATTATTTTTTTCATCTTCTTCTCCATGATTTGCCAATTTATGCCTTGACGATTTTTCAGGCAGAAAGTTCCTTGCAGGCGCGCAAAACAACATGGGATTCAGCGGCCTCGCGCCGTTTCAAACTTTTAAGCGGCCTCGAGCGCGGCGTAGGGCGGGTATGGTCTTTTCAAAGTCGCTTGACAAACCGGCGGGTTTGGAACGCGAATGCCACGAATAGGCGAATTTCGCGAATTTTCTTGGGTTTATTCGCGTCATTCGCTGATTGGCGTAACTCGCGTTGATGAATCTCCGACCTTGAAAAAACCATAGTAGGGCGGGCGCGCACGCTGAAGCGCGTTCCGCAAATCAATTACAATAGAGGGAAACGAAGGAGCCGTCATGGAACTCAAGCCTAAAGTCAAACTACAGATCCAAACCTACCAGCGCGTGGAGATCACCGAATATCACATCTACAAACGCCTTGCCAAACGCGTCAAGTCACCGGAGAACGCAAAGATCCTCGACCAGATCGCCGAGGATGAATTGCGCCACTATCACGGTTGGAAAAAATATACCGGGCAGGAGATCGCCCCCGACTGGTTCAAAATGTGGTTCTACTATCTCGTCAGCCGGCTCTTCGGTTTCACCTTCGGCGTGAAGCTGATGGAGCGCGGCGAGGAAGCCGCGCAGAAGAACTACGAAGAGATCGCCAACATCGTCCCAGAAGCGGCGCAATTCAAACATGAGGAAGACGTTCACGAAGAACAATTGCTCGCCATGCTCGACGAAGAGCGCCTGCGTTACGCGGGGTCGGTTGTGCTGGGTCTGAACGACGCCCTCGTGGAATTGACCGGCGCCCTCGCCGGACTCACGCTCGCCCTCCAGGATGGAAAGTTGATCGCCCTCTCCGGCATGGTCACCGGCATCGCCGCCTCCATGTCCATGGCCGCCAGCGAATATCTCTCCACCCGTTCCGAAAATACAGACAAGCATCCCGTGCGCGCTGCCATCTACACGGGTGTCGCTTACATCGTCACGGTCGCGTTGCTTGTCCTGCCGTACCTGATCAGTCCCGAAACATTCATCCTCGATCTCGTTATCGCGCTGATCACCGGCGTAATCATCATCGCGGTCTTTAACTATTACGTCTCCGTCGCCAAGGATGAACCCTTCCGCGCCCGCTTTTTGGAGATGGCCGTCCTCAGCCTGAGCGTGGCCGCCTTTAGTTTTGGCATTGGCTATCTGATTCGCCTGTGGCTCGGCATCGAGATCTAACATGACGCGCGCCGCGCGCCCCTTCCTGCTGATCGGCATCGCATGGATGATTCTGCTGTGCGGATGCGCCGCGCTGACGATGATCTGGCCGGGCTGGTTGACTCGCTGGGAGCAGGCGCCCGCTCTCCCTGAGTCGGCGGCGCGTCTCTCCCTCGGGCAGGCGGGCGAGGTGCTTGCCGTCGCCTCAAACGGGACAGTCTACGAACTTCGCTACGGGACATATCAAGCCGATTCCTCGTGGGGCAGTGGTCCCTCCGGCGCTCCCGCCATCGGGATGCATTGCGCCCCCGCACAGAGACGCAACCTGATCCTCCCGCCGCCGGGGAAGGTCGTCTCGCGCGTCGGCGAAAGTTGCGCCTACATGGAATCGTCCTATCGCCTTGAAGCGGTCCTGCTCGAGAACGGCGAAGTGTGGACGTGGGAGCATGAGCGCTACGCGTATGCCGAATTGTTCACCATGTGCGGCTTGCTCGCGGCGTTCGTGATGGGCGTCCCGTTTTTCGCGATGGCAGTTGGATTAAAGATCACGCAGAAGATAAAGAAAATCCCGGAATGAAAGGCGACAGATGAACCAACATTTACATTTGATCACATTGGGCGTGAAGGATTTCGAGAAGTCGAAAAGGTTTTATGCAGAAACATTGGGGTGGAAAATTTCGAGACCGCAGGAAGGGATTGCGTTCTTTCAGGCGGGCGGCGTGGCGCTTGCCATTTACCCGCGCGAGGCGCTGGCGGAGGATGCGTTGACTTCCGCGAATGGAAGTGGTTTCCCAGGTTTCACGCTGGCATACAACGCAAGCAGCGAAGCGGAAGTGGATGAGATCATCGCAGACCTGAAATCAAAAGACGTGAAGATCATGAAGGAGCCGCAGAAGGTTTTCTGGGGCGGGTACAGTTCCTATTTTGCCGATCCCGATGGTCATCTTTGGGAAGTGGCGTACAATCCATTTTTTCCGTTCGATGAAAATGGGAATTTGAAATTGGAATAGGTCACGTTGCAAACGCGACCTGCAAGGAGCATCGAAAGCATGTGTGGAATATTTGGATACATCACAAATAAAGAAATCGAACTGGGACCGATCCTTGTCTCTGCCGCGGAGCGGCTGACCTATCGCGGCTACGACTCGGTCGGCGCGGCGGCGTTGAATAACGAAAGAATCGATCTGCGAAAAGACGTAGGCAAGGTTGAAACAGTCGCGGAGAAATATGCTTTCGCCGATATGCGCGGGCAACGCGGCATCACGCAGTTGCGTTGGGCCACCTTCGGCGAACCGTCGCAGATCAACGCACAGCCGCACATTGACTCGGATGGCGACATGGTCGGCGCGCACAATGGCAACGTGGTGAACAATGTCGAGTTGCGCGAGCAGTTCATCGCTGAGGGCATGACCGTCCGCTCGCAAAATGACGGCGAGACGTGTGTCCATGCTGTTGAAAGATATGTCAATCGCGGATATGAATTCATTGATGCGATTCGACTCGCTTATGGCGACCTCGAAGGCGATTATGCCTTTGTCATCGGGCGCGCGAATGATGACAAGTTATACGCGTTCAAAAAAGGTTCAGGCATGGTGGTGGGACTCGGCGAAGGCTTCACCTGCGTTTCATCTGACCTGCCTTCGATACTGCCGTTGACGCGCGAAGTCATCCGCCCGCAGGATGGGGAGATCGTCACGTTGTGGGCGGACAGGGTCGAGGTGCGCTCAGTGAAAGACGGGAAGATCATTGACCGAAAACGGGAGACGGTCACAGAGACGATGGATGCGGTGCAGAAGGGCGGGTATCCGCATTTCATGTTGAAGGAGATCCACGAGCAGAGTCAAGTCGCGCGTGAGTTATCGCATGTATTAAATGGAAACCGCGAAGTTGATTCATTGGTCGAGAAGATGAGGAACGCGCGAAATTTATATTTCGTCGGATGCGGAACGAGTTATCACGCCGCGTCGGTGGGCGCGGTCTACTTCGCGCAGTTGGCGGGACGCGCGTCCGTTCCGATTCTCGCGCCGCAGTTCATCGCGCAATACGCGCCGACGGTCAATCACGACGACGTGGGGATTTTCGTCAGCCAATCGGGCGAGACCAAGGATGTGCTGAACGCGCTTGAGGTCGCGGAGGCGCGCGGCATGGCATGTTTCGGGTTGGCGAACGTGGTCGGTTCAACCTTGACGAAGGCGACCTCGTTCTCCCTGCCCCTGTGCTGCGGCTACGAGATCAGCGTCCCCGCCACGAAGACGTTTACCAATCAAGTTGTGACGTTTTTATATCTGGCGTACAAAATGACCGGGCGCGACACGCACGAACTGAATGTCCTCCCCGAATTGATGGAGCAGACTATCGAGATGGTCGAGCCGCGCATCAAAGAGATCGCGAAAGACATCAACGAATGGAACGACATGTATTGCCTCGGTTACGGCGCGACCTATGCCATCGCGCTCGAGGGCGCGCTGAAATTGAAGGAGATCACCTACGCCCACTGCGAAGGGATGCTCTCGACCGAGTTTAAACACGGACCGCTCTCGGCGGTGAGCAAAGGTTTCCCCATCATTTTTGTGGCAGGGCCAAACGACGTGCCGCTCATCATCAGCGGAATTAATGAAGTGAAAGTGCGCGGCGCGCGCACGATCGTGATTGCCGAGGAAGATTCCCGCCTGCGCGCCAACGCGGACGATGTGATCGTGATTCCAAAATCCGATCCGCAGGTCGCGGCGCTGCTGGGAGTCCTGCCGCTGCAACTGCTTTCGTATCACATGAGCGTGATGCGCGGCTTCGACCCCGATTTTCCGAGAAATCTGTCCAAGACGCTGACGGTGGATTAGAGCGAAAAGCCGTAGCGTATCATTACCCGGTGTGTTATCTAGTTGTACCCACCCTTAGGAGATGCACATGAAAAAACGTTCACTGCACATCGTTCTGTCCCTGTTCGTGATGCTCAGTTTGATGCTCGCCTGCGGCTCGGAAGGCGGGTATGAGGAGGATGAATATTACACCGAGGAACCTGCCGCGCAGGAGTCCGGAGACGAGGCTCCCCCGCCCAGTTCACCCGGCGACGTGGTCTTCGATTTCGGTTTCGATCCCACCCAAAACGGATTCAGTTTTCCCAACTATGGCGACGATCTCGGCGCCACCAACCTGACCGCCTACGAGATGCGCCGCCTGTTCGGCGATGGAGCCTGCGCGCGCATTGACGGCGACGAATGCACGCTCACGCCGCCCGCCGAGCAATGGATGGAACAGATCAACGACGCCATGTCGGGCGGTCACTGCGAGGGCTTTGCCGTGTTAAGCATGTTGATGTACACCGGGCAGATCGCGCCCTCCGATTTTGGCGGCTCCACTGCCAGCGACCTGGACATCAACGATGAATTTCTCCAGCGCGAGATCGCCTATTGGTGGGCAACCCAAACCACCGACCCGACTGTGTCGCAAGTGATCAAAGGCACGCCAGTTGAAATTCTCGACATCGTTCAACAAATGGAATTCAGCGGCGAGACCTTCACCATCGGCATTTACAAAGAGGACGGCTCCGGCGGTCACGCCATCACGCCCATCGGCGTGGAAGATAAAGGCGACGGACTCTACGCAATTTTGGTATACGACAACAACTACCCCGGCGAGACGCGCGAACTGCTTGTGGATACGCGCGACAATTCCTGGCTCTATGAAGCCTCGATCAATCCGGATGTGGAACCGGATCTCTACTCCGGGAATGCGGATACGATGACCCTCGATCTGACTCCCACCTCCGCCCGCCTCGGCGTGCAAGCCTGTCCGTTCTGCGAGGGCGGTTATTCCAGTGCGGGCGGAAAGTTGGCGGCGCCTTCGCAATCCATGAATCAGATCTTCCTCGACGGCGAGGGGCACATTCTGATCGAGGATAATGAAGGGCATCGCCTCGGCTACGTGGACGGAAAAATCATCAACGAGATTCCCGGCGCGCAATACAGCGCCTACCGCATGGGAGAAGTCAATGCGCCGGAGCCGGTCTACTGGCTTCCGGCCGGGCTGGAGGTCTCCGTCACAATTGACGGGAGCGACCTGACCGAGGAAACTCTCACCGATCTCATTATGATCGGTCCCGGCTTCAGCATCGGCGTGGAGGGCATCTACCTCGAGCCCGGACAGGTGGACGTTGCCTGGTTCTATCCCAACGATGAAATGATCGCCTACGAAACCACCGCCGACGAATCTCCGAACCTGGTGATCGGCGTGGAGAATCCGAATGCCGAAGCCGATTACTACTTCGAAGTCTACGGCACCGACATGGTCGGCGGCGGCACGATCACGCTCTGGCTCGATAGCAAAGCCGGCGACCTGCTGATCAACACCGAAAAATTGAACGGCGAGGGCTTCTTCAACTTTTACCTGACGCGCATCACCGATGAACTGGAGGAGGAATTCTACGCCGAGGAGATTCCCCTGCAAGAGGGCGCGCTGGTCTACGTCAACTACGCCGAGTGGACCGACGCCAACCCCGAAGGCATCTACTTCGGCGTGGACCTCGACGGCGACGGCGTGATAGACGACGAATACGTGGTGGACGACTCGCAGTAACAATTAAAAGCCAGGTTCCCTTTACAGGACTTTCGTTTCATCCAGCGTTAGAGAACGCTGACTATGCTCATTTTTTTTGAGCGTAAAAGGCGCTCTCTTGCGCCGATTTGCGAACAAACGAAAGCCCTGCTTTAGAAATCTGGCTTTTTTTCCCTTGACAAATAGACAAACTTCGATATAATTTCGCATTGATAAACGTCTATGAAACTCAACCCGGTCCTCTTTGCCAAGGCCATCGCCGACGAGACCCGCCAGAAGATCATGAACCTGGTGTGTTGCAAGTGGCTTTCCGTCGGCGAGATCGTCGAAAAACTCGACGTGTCCCAGCCGACCGTCTCGCATCACCTCGCCATCCTGCGCGAGGCGGGGCTGGTGGGCGTCCGCGAGGAGGGCAAGCAGACCTTCTACTCGCTCGACCAGGAGCGCGTGGCCGTCTGTTGCGGGCAGTTGATGATCAAGTTCGCGCCCGAAGAGAAAGCCACCGCGGCCATCATCAAAGCGGTCAACGGATAGTACCGTACACTAAAGTCTGCGGCACACAACCCCGCCTCTTTTTTTGCGCTGATACATAGACACACTTCGATATAAGGAGACTCCCATGCGCCTCGCCACCCTGTTCCTTTTAACCCGTGGAAACCTTTTCTGCAGATCATGCCAATGCAAGAAAACAAATTCAAGGAGTTCACAATGACCGCCCCATCCCCCGATTCCATTCACGACGCCGTCCGCGAACATTACGCCGAACGGATCAAGAACGACGCCTCCTGTTGCGGAGGCGGCTCCGATTGCTGTTCCGCCTCCGAGAGCGCCCTCTATCCAGCTGAACTGCTGACCACCCTCCCCGAAGGCGAATCCGCCGTCAGTTACGGGTGCGGCGACCCGATCACGCTCGCCTCGCTCCAGCCCGGGCAGGTCGTCCTCGACCTCGGCTCGGGCGCGGGCTTGGATTGTTTCTTCGCCGCCCAAAAAGTCGGCGCGGCGGGCCGCGTCATCGGCGTGGACATGACGCCCGAAATGATCGAACGCGCCGCGGCCAGCGCGCTGCGGCTCGGAATCCAAAACGTGGAATTCCGCCTGGGCTATCTTGAATCCCTGCCCGTGGATTCGTCCAGCGTGGACGTGATCATTTCGAACTGCGTCATCAACCTCTCGCCCGATAAGACCAAAGTTTTCGCCGAGGCATTTCGTGTTCTCAAGCCCGGCGGCAAACTGGCGGTCAGCGATATCGTCACCGAGGGCGAACTGCCCGACGCCGTGCGTAAAAGCCTGGCCGCCTGGGCGGGCTGCGTGGCGGGCGCGGTTCAGGCGCGCGAATACATCCGCATAATGGAAGCGGTTGGGTTTACCGGGATCGAGGTCAAGCCCGTGTACTTCGATCGGGAAGTTGTGGACGGCGCGCTCGACGAAATGAAACTCGACGTGAGCCAGTATCCGCGCGAAGCGGTTTACAAGGCGGTCTACAGCGCAAAGATCACGGCCTACAAACCCTAATTCAGGCCGCGCGATTTTAACCGTCCATTCCGAATCTGCCCGCAGTTCTCCTGTGGGCAGATTTTTCTCTTAACCGCCCGTTATCTTTGCCATCTTGACAACGCGGGGGTTCGCGGGTAAAAACATACCGACTGGTCGGTATTTATCTTTACCCCGCCCTCTCCCGATCACGCGAGAGGTGGAAGGATGGCCCATGCAACAACGCAGCGAAGAGACCAAGGCGCGCATTCTCGAAGCCGCCGTCAAACAATTTTCGGTCCATGGCTTTAACAAGGCCAGCGTGGACAGCATTTGCGAACAGGCGGGAATCAGCAAGGGCGCGTTCTATCATCATTTCAAAACGAAACAGGATGTTTTCCTGGCGCTGCTGGACGGCTGGCTGCAGACCTTCGATCAGGCCATCGAGGCCTCGAAGGATCGCCCCGTTCCCGAAACGTTCCAGATGATGACGGAATATTTTCCCTACATCTTTCAATCTGCCAGCGACAACCTGCCGATGTTCCTGGAATTTTTACAGCAGGCCAGCCGCGACGAAACGGTCTGGCAGGCGAGCATCGCGCCCTATCGCCGCTATCACAAACATTTCGCCTCGCTCATCAAAAAGGGGATCGCGGAGGGATCGTTCGTGGACGTGAACCCCGACCTGGCCGCGCGGCTGATCGTCTCGGCGGCCATGGGGCTGCTGCTGCAAAGCCTGCTCGATCCCCAGGGCGCGAAATGGGAGAAGGTGGCGCGCGAGACAGTGCAATTGATGATGACAAGTTTGGTGAAAGCCGGGTGATTGGGAATGGATCAGCGTACCCCGTAACTTGTAACTCGTAACTCGTAACTCGTACCTCATAAGCGCAAGGAGAAATAAATATGTGGCTGGTGACCGGCGCGACAGGACACATCGGAAATGTCCTCGTGCGAAAATTGTTGGAACGCGGGGAAAAAGTTCGGGCGTTGATCCTGCGCGGGGAAAGCCGCGAGCCGCTCAACGGTCTGGAGGTGGAAGCGGTGGAGGGCGACGTTCTCGATCTGGATTCGCTGTTTGAGTCTCTGCGCGGCGTCAAGGGCATCTTCCATCTGGCGGGTCTCATCTCGATCATGCCTGGGGCGAATCCGCTCGTGCGCCAGGTGAACGTGGACGGGACAAAAAATATTTTGCGCGCCGCGCAGGAAACGGGCATGGCCAGGGTCGTGTACATCAGCTCGATCCACGCCATCCAGCGCGTCGAGCAGGGCGTGATTGACGAAAGCCTCCCGTATGATATGAACAACCCCTACGGCGCGTATGACCGCTCGAAGGCCGAGGCGACTCTTGCCGCGCTGGAGGCGGCGCGCGCGGGACTGGACGTGGTGGTGGTTTGCCCGACGGGCGTGATCGGCCCGCACGATTATCGCGGCTCGATGCTGGGCGCGGTGATCCACGACGCGGCGCGGGCAAAACCTTCGCTGTACGTGGACGGCGCGTACGATTTCGTGGACGTGCGCGATGTGGCCGAGGGGCTCATCGCCGCCGCCGAAAAAGGCAGGCGCGGCGAGAGTTACATTGTGTCGGGGCATAAGATTTCGATCCGCTATTTGCTGGAGACCGTGCGCGAGATCACGGGGCGGCCTTTCTTCCAAATGAAGATCCCGTTCAACCTGGCAAAGTTCGCAGCGCGATTCACGCCGATGTATTACCGGCTGGCGCACGCCCGGCCGCGCTTCACGCCATATTCGCTGGAAGTGCTGCAAAGCAATTCGAACATCAGCCACGCCAAGGCCGCGCGCGAATTTGGGTATAGTCCGCGCGTGTTCTACGAAACGATCGCGGATACGGTGAAGTGGCTGTGGAATAAAGAGAGTAGTGAATAGAAAGAAGTTACAAGCCGCAAGGATGAAATCACAAAGGAGACTCAAAATGAAAATCGTCACGGATTGCGCGGCGGACATGCCCGCCGAAGAACTGGAGCGGTTGGGAATTGCGCAAGCCCCGCTGTTCATCCAATTTCCCGAAGGCGAGATCAACTCTGCCGACATCAGCGCCGACGCGTTCTACGATCGGCTCGAGGCAATGCGTCCGCAGATTCCGACCACTGCGATGCCCTCCGCCGGGCTCTTCGCGGAGTTATATCGCAACCTCGCGCAGGCCGGCGGGAAGATTCTGTCCATTCATATTTCGTCGGGACTGAGCGGCACGATCCATGCCGCGCGCGAAGGCGGCGAACAGGCCAAACCCGACGCGGACGTTTCCCTCTGGGACACGCTGACTCTTTCGGGCGGGGAGCGCTTTCAGGTGATGGCCGCGGCGCTCGCCTCCAAGTCGGGCTGGACCCTGGACGCGATCACGGCGCGGCTGGAGAAGATCCGCGCGGCGACCGAGGTGATCTACACCCTCGACACGCTCGAATACCTGGCGCGCGGCGGACGCATCGGACGCGTAAAGGCCATCGCGGGCGCGTTGCTGAATCTCAAACCTGTCATCCGCGTGGACGCGGACGGAAAGTACAGCACGGTTAAGACGGAGCGGACGCTTGGGAAATCCATGACCGTCATGGCGGATCATCTGCGCGAAAAATACGCGGGCGCGCCCGTCTGGGTCACCGTGTTGCACGGACGTTTCGCCGGGAAAGCCGACGCGCTGGCCGGGGAGTTGAAGTCCAAACTCAACGTCGCCAAACTCGAGGTGATGCGAATCTCGCCCGTGCTGGGAGTGCATACCGGACCTGGAATCGTCGGCGCGGCGGTCGTGCCGATGGAATGGATGCAGGATTTGGGATAGTCCAATAGAGCGATCTATGACCTCGCTCGTGTGCACGCAAACCATGTCAGGTAGCCTGCGCGGTCTTGGCCCTCACTCAACCCCCCGGCCCCCTTCTCTCTCCCAAAAGCATGGGAGAGAGAGAAGGGGGAGAAAAGTCGTTTACTTGGAAA
>JABARH010000015.1 GCA_019187665.1 Anaerolineales bacterium | reverse complement strand
TTACGCTGGCAACCACTTGTCACGTGGCCTCGATCTTGCCAGTTTGATGGCGTAAGCGCATTCATTTTCCCGTTAGTCCGGGAAATGTGCCTCTACTCCTTTTTTTACCAAATCTGGAACAGTCACACTCCAACCCCCATTAGCCCAGTTGAATAGCAATTGGTAACAATAAACATATCGATAAATACGGTAACGCTGCTTACCTTGATGCCGACACGCGCACCTTGCCCATCAATCGTTGAATATCCTGATTGCATATCGAAGATTGAATTCCATCCACCCGACAAGTTAAGATTTGTGTATGCGCCGAAGTTTCCGTCGAGGTTAACGACCTGCGATCCGCTCGCGGAATAGACGCCTTCTTCTACTCCAATTGTTTCTCCATCCGATACTTGGCTAATAGCATAATTAATTGTAAGACATGGATTTAAGTGATCTGAGCAATCGCCCGTATCAACGCCAGATGGTGATACAAAGCGAGTCAAAGCTGGATCCGGTGCAGTGGAGGAGACAGCACGTGCAACGACTACCGGCATCGTCGACAGACTTACTATTAACGCGATCAATGCGGACAGAACGATATTAACGAGTTTCGAGGTGCGATTCATGAGTTCCTCCCGGGGTGACAACGTACCCCCAGCGATGTAGATTTCCGTATAGTATATAGACAAACTCCAAATCAGGCAACCGACTCCTTAGAGAACTCCAATTATGCGTAAGTTCTGTACTATTCCTTCCTGCCTTTCAATACCAGACGGATCGGCGTGCCCAGGAAACTATATTCTTCGCGGATGCGATTCTCGATGAATCGGCGATAGGTGAAATGCGCCAGTTTCGGATCGTTGCAATAGATCATGAAGGTCGGCGGGTCCGAACGGACTTGTGTGCCGTAATACATTTTTAGCGAGCGCCCGGCATGAGAGGGAGCGGGGTGTTCGTCCTGCGCGTTTTGCAGGACCTTGTTGATCTGCGATGTGCTGAGCCGCACGAGACGTTCCTCCTGCACGCGCAACGCCATCGGCAGGACCTGATCCACGCGCTGACCGTTTTTTGCGGAGATGAACAGCAGGGGGACATACGCCATGAAATTAAGTTCCTCGCGGATTCGGTCGGTGAAGGCGTTCATCGTATAGGTGTCCTTTTCCACCGCATCCCATTTGTTGACCAACACCACCACGCTCTTGGATGCCTCCAGCACGAAGCCTGCGATGTGCGCGTCCTGTGTGCTGATGCCCTCCACAGCGTCAATCATCAGCAGCACCACATCGGCGCGTTCGATGGCTTTGAACGCCCTCAGGACGGAATATTGCTCCACGCCTTTTTCGATCTTGCCGCGGCGGCGGATACCGGCCGTGTCAATCAATGTGATCTTCGCCCCATCGAATTCCATCGGCGTGTCAATTGCGTCGCGCGTTGTCCCCGCGATCGGGCTGACGATGACGCGCTCCTCGCCGACCAGTTTATTCAACAGGCTGGATTTTCCCGCATTCGGTTTTCCAACGATGGCGATCTTGACCGAGTCGTCCTCCTCGGCTTCATCATCAGTAGGAAACGCCGCGACCAGGTCGTCCAGCAGGTCGCCGGTGTCGGTGCCATGAATCGCGGAGATGGGATACGGATCGCCCAACCCCAGTTCATAAAATTGCATGGCTTCGTTACGGCGTTCGAGCGTTTCGCATTTATTGGCGACGAGAAAGATCGGCGGCAAAAATTCCTCGCCGACCTTTTTCTGGTTGCGGCGCAAAATCTCCGCCACCTCGCGGTCGGGCGCGGTGACGCCGGTTTCGCCGTCCACAACAAAGAGGACATAATCCGCATCGCGCACTGCCATCACCGCCTGCTCGCGGATCTCGCGGATAAAATCCGCCGAACCAACCGAAAGCGGAGTCTTGCCGCCGTGAGTCGGATCAATTCCCCCGGTGTCCACCACGTGAAATGCGCGCCCATTCCACTCCGCCTCGCTGACGAGACGGTCGCGCGTGGTGCCGGGCGTATCGTCCACAATGGCGAGACGTTCACCAATGAGGCGGTTGAATAATGTGCTTTTGCCGACGTTCGGCCGGCCGACGAGTGCGATTACAGGCTTCATTTTGATTTACGATTTTTCCATTTACGATTTACGATTGACCTATCACTGATCACTGATCACTGATAACTCGTCACGGCGTTGGCGTTGCCGTCGGCGCTGGCAGGATGGTGACCTCCAGCGTGTTTGGCAGGATCGATTCGACCACCACGTCTGCAACCAAAATCTCCACGCGCGGCGTAAGTTGATACGTGCCGGGGCCGAGGCCGGTCACATCCACGATCACGTGGATGTCCTGCAACAGCAACGAGTCCAGCAAGGGCGCGGGGCCGGAGAGGATCACATCCACCTCGAGCGGGGAAACCTGCGCGGTGAATCCCTCTGCCAGGCCGACCGCCTCCACCCGGATGCTCGACAGGGTCAGGTTGCTTTGAATCGGATCGATCCCGACCTGCACTTGCACGTTCTGTTCGCCCACCACCGAAACACCCTCCGGCAGGACGAGAGCCAGGCGCGTCACGATATCTTCGCTTGCGCCGCGCAGTTCGAGCAGCTGCGTTTCCACCACGCCGGGCAATTGGTTGACCAGGGACGGGTCTGTGGAGTAGACCGTGATAATGGGCGGAAAGACCTGCAACTTTGTCAATAGATACCCGTTGGCCACCTGTCCCTGAACGATCACTTTCACCGCCACGTCGCGATACCCGCCCTGTTGGTTGACTGGCAGAGTCACCAACACTGCTGACGGCGAAACATCCAACCCCTTCACAACCTGGTTGTTGCCGTTCAAGACCTGCACCTCCAGCGATTGGTTGACGCTCTCGCGCGTCCCGTTCAAATTGATCATGATGCGCGCCCGGCTGACCTGCTCCACCAACGACTGCGCGCCGGAGATCGTCACCTGTTGCGGGCCGATCTCTGCTTCGCCTGCCTTATATCCGATCGCAGGCTGGCCGTTGATGGTGATGCCGATGGGCAGGGTGCGGGTCTCCAATAGTTCGAGCGTGACGCGGATGGAGGCGGGGAGCGACGAGACAATTCGTACCGGCCGCGCGTTGACCTGGAGTTGGATGGGCGCTTCATGCTGGCCCGCGCCCAGCCCGGAAAGATCCACAACGGCGCGCAAGGGCGAACTCGCCGCTTCCAACTGGTCCCAAACGGAACGCGGCGCGCGCAGCGTCACCTGTACCGAATTGGGCGACTCGCCCACGATCACCAGGTTCGACCCCTGCCCGACGATCTCGATCGGCACAACGCGGTCGAACAGTCTCTGTTCATCCGGGTCGGCGGCGGTGACGGCGGCGATCCATACCGACAGCGAGAGCGCCATCGCCCAGAGGATGATGCGCCAGTTTTCCACCAGCCACTTGATCATTTGGGTTCCTCCTTGTCGCGCGTCTTGAAGAAGAAGGGGAACCAGCGCTCGAGCGCGCCGCGTCGCGGCGAGGTGAGCGGCTGATAGAACGCGGCCAGGATATTTTCGAGACGTTCCACATCAATGCGGCGAATCATCCGCCCGGCATGCGCGATGGAAATGGAACCGGACTCTTCGGAGACAACCACCGCCACCGCGTCCGTCGCTTCAGAGATGCCAAGCGCGGCGCGATGACGGAGTCCCATCTGCCGTTCGGGCGAGCGGTTCAGGATCCCGCTCGAGGAGAGCGGCATCACACAGGCGGCTGCAACCAGTTTCCCGTCCGCGATGACCGCCGCTCCGTCGTGCAGGGGCGTGTTGGGATAGAATATCTGCAGGAGCAGTTCCGGTGTCACCATTGCATTCATCCGTACTCCGGCCTCCACGTGAGGATCGAGGCTGTCAAGTCTCTGTAAGATAATCAGCGCGCCGTGTTGCCGGGCAGAGAGGCGCGCCGCAGCATTGACCACCGCCTGAAGTGTCTGCTCGGTTTCGCGCGCGCCGATGTGTTTATCGCCTGGCATAAACGTCCCGGCGCGTCCGATGCGTTCGAGCGCGCGGCGGATCTCCGGCGCAAAGATGACCGGAATGGAGAGCAACAGCGCCGGGAGCGAGTTGCTGATCAGCCATGAAAACGCGGGCAGAGATATGAGACTGGTGAGCAGCGCCAGCAGAATGAAGAGAAAGATCACCCCGCGCAACAAGGCCATGGCTTGTGTATCGCGCAGGCTGTAAAGCAGGGCAAAGAAAATGCCCGCCACCAACGAGATGTCGAGCGCGCTCAGCCAGTTGAGGCGTTGGAATACAAAGAGGAGATTGCTTAGAAAATCGCTCACGGTCGGTAATCAGGAATTGGGAATCACAAATTAGAGAATCCCCGGACGCGTCCCACCCCAATTCCTAATTTGTAATTCTTTTAGATCGGGCGCAGCACGCGGTCCTGGCGGAGTTGCTTGAAGAACAGCGCGCTTTCCGCCGTCATCGATTCGATTGCGGCGTCCTGCCAGGCTTGCACGCCCAGCGATTGCGGCGCGCGTTTTTCGTAGGCCAGTTTTTTCCACACGTTGTCCTGCGCCGCGAGATCGGCCGACACAAAGACCAGCGAGGCTTCCGATTGCAGGTCGTGCGAGGCGCGTTCCACTTCATGGATCAGCGATTCTAAAATCGCCGCGACATTCGCGCCGGACTCAATGTACAGGTCGGTGGTGCGCGAGACCAGGTTTTCCACCTGCCAGCCCGCCAGCCCCACCAGCTTTCCACCTGCCAGCACGAGCAAATACGCGCGCTCACCGAAGGCTTCCATCACATCCTCCGAGTTCATCTTGCGTTTGCCATGACTCAGGCGCGTGATCAATTCCGCAATGGATTGCGAATCGCGCGGCCGCCCGCGCTGAACGAGGATGTCGCCAACCGGTTCCTTGCGGATGAGCGGCAGGGTGTCGGTGATCGGCGAGACCTGCTTCCAGGCCTGCGTCACCTGCCGCCACAGTTCATCGTAGGAGCCGGTGTTGCGAATGACCACATTGGCCGCGGCCACCTTTTCGCTTTGCGGGCTTTGCGCGTGGATCCGTTCCAGCGCCTGTTCGCGGCTCATCGAGCGTTTACGGATCAATCGTTCGATCTGGACTTCCTCCGGGGCGTATGCGGTCCAGATCGAATCGCACGAAGTCTTGAGACTGCTTTCCATCAACTTGATCGCCTCGATCACGACCACGCGCTGGGTGGCCCGATTTACGAGGTGCTCCACCGCCTGCGCCACCAGGGGATGGATGGCATCTTCCAGCTGTGCCAGCGCCTGTCCGTCGCGGAAGACGAGACTGGCAAGTTTGGCGCGATCAATCTCGCCGTCCTTGCCCAGCAGCCACTTGCCAAACAGGTCAATCACGGGCTGGTATCCGGGCGCGCCCTTCGCGATGGCGCGATGCGACAATGCGTCTGCGTCAATCGTATACGCGCCGAGATGCTCCAACATGCGCCGCACAACGCTTTTGCCGGTGGCGATGTTGCCGGTTAATCCGATGATGTATTTGCCAGGCCACTTGCTCACGTGGACTCCTCGAGTTCGAAAATGGAAAGCCCTCTTATTTTACTTGAAAAATTCCGTAATACCTTCGATGGACGTAAACAACTTTCAAATTGCCGCCCTGTCTCAACATGCCCGGCAATCCTATCTTCTCCCCACAGGCGCGCGACCGATTAGCCAGCTTGTAACACAAATAACGCGAATGGGCGAATTTCGAGAATTTTCCCGGGTCGTTTCGCGCCATTCGTGAATTCGCGGCATTTGCGTTGAGACAGCCCTCCGCTAATCCTATGGTCTTCTCAAAGTCGCTTGACAGATTATCTGTTTTGGAACGCGAATAACGCGAATGGGCGAATTTCGCAAATTTTCTTGGTTTTATTCGTTCCATTCGCTAATTCGCGACATTCGCGTTGAGGCTCTTCCGACTTTGAGAAAGCCATACCGCTAATCCCGGTTCCGGTTGACGTTCCTCCTTCAAGCGGGTATGATGAAACCGCCTCAGGCTGGTTGGGCGATCGCGGTCCTGCGTTTGCGGGATCGAGGAAAGTCCGCACTCCACAGAGTATGGCGTCGGGTAGCACCCGGGGCGGGAAGACTTCGTTTGGAGTCAACCTACCGGAAGAGGGCCACAGAAACAAACAGCCCCTCTCTCTGCGTCTCTCTCCTTTTGGGAAAGAGGCCGGGGGTGAGGTGGTCACGGTGAAAAGGTGGTGTAAGAGACCACCGGCGTCCGCAGTAATGCGGACGGCCAGGTAACCCCCGCCAGGAGCAAGGCCAAGCAGGAACGACACCGTCTGCGGACGGGAGGAGGCGGCTCGTCTCCTCATGTGCCGCTCTTTCGTGAGCAGGCCAGTTCCGGGTAGGCCGCTTGAGCGATGTGGTGACGCGTCGCCTAGAGAGATGATCGCCCAGGCAGGGCGCAGGGACGAAACCCCTTGGGGTGTAAACCTGCCACCCCCGCCGGACAGAATGCGGCTTATAGACCGGCCGAGGCAAAAAGAGTAGCGCAAGATGCTATCTTGCGCTGCTCTTTACCGTACATCTGCAACGCTAAGAACGCAAAGAAACCCCTTTTAACTTGGCGGCCTTAGAGAGTGTTTCTTAAATCATGTTTTCATTCTTTTCGGACACGGATTTCACGGATCGCACGGATTTTTCCGTGAAATCCGCGCGATCCGTGTCCAAAATGAGAATTTAAAAACACTCTCTAGCGGGCTTTGCGGTAAAAATCTTCTCATGTGCGGTAGAGAATCTTGCGCTATAACTTTATATGCCGGGACGTTCGCTTGCCTGCAAATCGGCGCAACAACTGCCCTTCCGAGGGATATTGGGACGACATGAAAAAATATTTTTTTCTTTTTCTCGTCCTCATCTTGACTCTGGCCTGCAACCTCGGCGCGACGCCCGACTTGCCGCTGACGATCGCGACTTTGCAAGTGGAGGCATCTGCCGCCCCGGCCTCCTCTGCCTCTCCGTCAACCGCTTCCCACGCAACTCCTTCAGCGGCCGCGCCCTCGCCAACCTTTCCCTCTTCCAACGAACCGACCGGCAAGATTATCTTCACCTGCCAGGTGGGCAACGCCGGGAATCACATCTGCATCATCAACTCGAATGGAACTGGATTCCGACAACTGACCTACGACGCGGTCAAACACTGGTATCCGTCCCTGTCGCCGGATGGCGCAAGCGCGCTGTACAGCGCCTACGTCAGGGATTATGTTTATGAAATTTACGAAATGAATCTGGCGACGGGCGCCGCCCGGCAATTGACCGATTCCCTCGGCGTGCTAAAAGCGCCGGAAGTTTCGCCGGATGGCGCGAGAATCGTCTTTGGGCTGGGGACAAGAGACGACGGCGAACAGATCTGGGTCATGGAACGCGACGGAGCCAGCCCGAAGAAGATCAACAACCGCGGCTGGGATCCGTCCTGGTCGCCGGATGGTACGCAGGTTTTATTTGCTTCCGACTCAAGCGGTTCGATTCAACTGTATGTGATGAACACGGATGGCTCCGGCGTCCAACGCGTCACCGACTTCGACGCGTTGCGCGGACGCTCAGACTGGTCGCCGGATGGCGAATGGATGGTCACGTACAACGGTCCCGCCTGGAAACGCGAGATATTCATCTTCCGCCCCGATTTTACAGATGCGCGCCAACTCACACCCGCCGCAGGGAACAGCCAGGGCCCGTCGTTTTCGCCGGATGGAAAATGGGTGGCATTCACCGCGTACTTCGATCATTACGGCGACGACCTGGGCTGTGAAATTTATATCATCCGCGTGGATGGATCGGACCTGCGCCGCCTGACCGATAATGCGTATTGCGATTACCAGCCGCGCTGGGGGCCGTAGAAAGTCTAGAAACCCTGATAGACGAACGTGACCAGCTCCGCCTGCGGGCCGAGGAAGAGGATCAACAACCAGAGGACGCACGCGAAGCCCCAGGCCTGCGCGTAGGGTGTCCATTGCAGAAAGAACGCGTCGGAGTTGTGTCGGGCTTCCTGCCAGTCGAGCCAGAGCGAAAGCGCAAAGGCGGGAAGCAGGTCGAGCCAGGGAAGCGCGGCGCCGCTCCCGCTGGTGAAGGCAAACAACCCGGCAAAGTAGGTGAAGGTGGCGCGCAAGCTGGAGGCGGCGAAGGGAATCCACGCCAGGCTGGTCAGGATAAAAACAAAGAACGTGAGGAGCGCGCCGCGTAATTTGCGCGTGTCGTGTGTGCGCGGAAAACCCAGGTATTGCTCGCCAAGCAGGTAGAGTCCGTGCAGGAAACCCCAAAAGATCATCGTCAAGTATGCGCCGTGCCAGTAGCCGCTTGCCAGCATGGTGACCAGCGGCGGCAGCAGGGTGGCGATCCACGCGGGCCAGCGGTTTTGCAGGAACCAGCGGCGCAGGGGAAAGAAAATGTAATCGCGCAGCCAGAACGAAAGGCTGATATGCCAGCGCGTCCAGAAATCGCTAAAGGAGCTTGCAAAGAACGGCTGACGGAAATTTAATTCCAGTTCGATGCCAAATAGCCCGCTCAGGCCGCGCGCGATCGTGCTGTATCCTTGAAAGTCATTGTACAGGCCGAAGGTGAAGACCAGGAACCAGACGATCTTTTCGAGGGAGGTGAATGCCGCCGGGTCGGAGAAAATAGTTGGGGGAATGAGCGCGTGGATGCGGTCGGCGACGACAATCTTGCGAATCATACCGACGAGGATCAAGCCGGCGCCCCGGGCGGCCGCGTGGCTGTCCACGCGCCGATCCGCTGTGAGTTGCGCGAGGAAGCGGGACGGGCGTTCGATCGGCCCCGCGAGGAGTTTCGGAAAATAGGCCAGGTAGAGCGCGAAGTCAGTCAACGTCTGTGCGGGTTGAGTTTGTCCGCGATGGATATCGAGCAGATAGGAGATGGCTTGCAGGATATAGAATGAAAACCCGACCGGCAGAAGCAGGGCAAGCAGGTTGGAGGGTCCGTCGAGGTCGAGCAGGCGCGGGCCGTAGGGACCGGCGAATAATTTGAGCGCGGCGAAACTGGCGATGTTGAGCGTCAGTCCGGCGCAGAGCCAGCCGCGCGCGGCGGCGCGGCGGCCGATGAGATAATTGAAGATGGACAGTGCGCCTAGAACGAGCGCGTATTCCCAGCGGATGGCAACATAGAAAAAGTACGAAGCCAGCAATAGCCACGCGTTTTGGAGTTTGCGATTCAGCAGGGCATACCCGGCCAGCACAGCGGCGGCGAAGAGCGCGAATTGCGGCGAGACGATCTGCATGGTTTATTGTGGCAGGCCGCGCCGGCTGGCGAGGACGCCTCCCAGCCAGCGGCTGAAGGTGAGTGCGCCGTCGAAGTTTAAGTGCAGGTGGTCGTACCAGTGCGGGCGCGGGATGGCGCTGGAAATTTTGGCGGTGCGAATGAAGGCGGTGTTGTTGGCGTGCGCCAGTTCCTCGATCAGCGGAATGTATTCGTTTTCGTAGGCCTGCCAGAGCGCGGCGTCGGCCGCTTCGCGGTAGATGGGCGCCTCGACCAGCAGGATGTGGACGGTGTCGTCTTGGCGGGCGAGAAGTTGTTTGAGATGGCGACGGGTGTAGTCAGTGGCGGCGGTTTGTGCGAGCAGATCCACAGTGAAATTAATGGTCTGCGGATATGGGTCGCGGATGTCGTAGGTGGGCTGAAAGCCTTTGTCGGTTAGGTGAGTTAGTTCGGTCACGCGTTTTTCGCGATTGGGAGGGAGCAACAGGTAGCGCCAGGTCTGGTAGTAGCGATAGGCGTATGAATTTTGAATCAGCCAGTCGTGCAGGTCGCGGGGGTGAGTCTGGAGCCAGGCGGACTGCTGCAAAAAGTCCACGTTGAGATCCGAGAAGATCACGTCGCGCGGGATGAAGGTGTAAACGATCAGGCGCGGCGAGAATTTGGCGATGACCGAATCTGCGAAGACGGCGGCGTTCTCGACGGTCATGGCCGGGTAACCAAAGTTGAAACAGTGGATCGGTTCGCCGGTTTGCTCGAAGTAGACCTGTTCGAGCGCCTGCGGGTCAATGTCGGAGTTGGTGACGGAACTGCCGATGAAGATGCAGTCGAGGCGTCCGTTGCGGCGCGCCTGCTGTTCGAGCGCGTAGACTTTGGCGTCGAAGAGGAAGCTGTCGCCCTGCACGCTGGGTGCGGGGAGGCGGTTTCCCAACGGCGAACGCCCACCAGCCTCCAGCGCGAAGACTACGATCAGAAACGTGAGGAGAAAGCCGGTTAACCCGCGCAGAAATGGGGAGGTTCGGGAGCAGGCGAGATGAAACGTCTGGCCGGGGAAATTTTTCATGGAGGCGGTTTGGTTGTGCGGCCCGGCCTTTTATGTGCGATTCACATCGTGCGAGCCGCTCTCGCGGATTCCGGCCGGTGTGATCTCGATGAACTCGGCCTTCTCCTGCAATTCGCGGATGTTGTGCGCGCCGCCGTAACTGAGGCCGGAACGCAGCCCGCCGACCATTTGATGGAGTATCTCGCTGACATTGCCGCGATACGGCACGACCGCTTCCACGCCCTCTGGCACCACCTTGGACCAGTCCTCCTGGTCCTCGGCAGATTCGCCCGCGCCGCTTTCGCTGATGCGGCGATTCATCGTCGCGCCCAGCGAGGCCATGCCGCGCACCACCTTCACTTTTTTTCCGTCGCGCAACACGGGCGAACCCGGCGCCTCCTCGCAACCGGCGAACAGGCTTCCGATCATCACAGATTCCGCGCCGGCCGCCAATGCTTTTACCATGTCGCCCGCCGTGCGGATGCCTCCATCGGCGATGAGGGGAATGTCGCGTCCGGCTTCGCGCACGCCCGCGAGACTGTCCATGATGGCGGTCAGTTGCGGGACGCCGAAGCCGGTCACGATGCGCGTGGTGCAGATGGAGCCGGGCCCGATGCCCACTTTGACGGCATCCGCACCGGCGTCGGCCAGGTCGCGCGCGCCCGCGCGTGAGGCGACGTTGCCCGCGATGATCTGTGCCTCGGGAAAGCCGCGTTTCAGGCGCTGGATCATGTCAATGCAATGATCCGCGTGACCGTGGGCGATGTCGAGGATGAGCGCGTCTGCCCCGGCCTCGAGGAGCGCGGCGGCGCGTTCCACCTCGTTGCTGGTCACGCCGATGGCCGCGCCGACGCGCAGCCGGCCCTTTACATCCGTGGTGATGCGCGGGTACTGATCCAGTTTGATCAGGTCGCGCGAGGTGATCAGGCCGATCAGTTTATCGTGGCTGTCGAGTACTGGTAATTTTTCGATGCGGTGTTTGTAGAGCAGTTCGCGCGCCTGCGCCACGCTGACGCCGGGCGCGGCGGTGATGAGTTTGGCGCGCGGCGTCATGGCCTCGCGCACGCTGCCCAGCGTGGAGGGCGCCAGCATCAGGTCGCGCTGCGAGACGAGGCCGATCAGTTTGCCGTTCTCGTCCATGACCATCAACGCGCCGACCTTGTATTGGTCCATCAGGGCGCGGGCGCGTTCCACGGTCGTGTCGGCTTTAACATTGTAGGGATGTTCAATGATGAAGCCCTGGGCGCGTTTGACCGTCTTCACTTCGCGCGCCTGTTGTTCGATGGTCATAAAGCGGTGCAAAATTCCAATGCCCCCGGCGCGCGCCATGGCGATGGCCATCCTCGATTCGGTGACCGTGTCCATGTTGGCGCTTAGGACGGGCGTCTGCAATTGGATCGAGGCTGTAAACCGCGTGGCTACCTCCACATCCTGGCGCGAGGCAATGGCCGAACGGCGCGGAACGAGCAGTACATCGTCGAAGGTTAAGCCTTTGGTGGGGCGAATGTTCATGTCAACTCCAGTTTAATCCGGCACACCCGCCGCCTTGATGTCTTTGACGTTGAGTTGCAGGCTGGCGCGTCCATTGTAGTCATTGATCTCGAGGATGAATAATACGTCCACCAGGGGCGGCAGGGTTTCGTGCAATGGGCCGAGGCGGAAGGCAATCGCGTCCAGGTTCATGCGGCCGTCGGTGAGCGTTAATTTCAGGTGCGCGCCCTCCGCGCCGACGGTGCGTTTGGATTGCACTTTCAGGCCGCGCGTCACGAAGGTTGCGGCGGGGCTGCCATAGCCGGTCGGCTGCAACTGTTCGAGTTGTTCGACCAGGTCGAAGTTCAATTGCGCGAGCGTGATCTGCGCATCGGCTGCCAGGCTGGGGCGCAGGTCGCGGCCGGCGAGTTCGCGCCGCGCGATGACCCGCAGGCGGGCAACCAGTTCGCCGAGATGTTCGTTGCGGACGGTGAACCCGGCCGCGGCGCGGTGCCCTCCGTGACGAACGAGCAGGTCGGCGCATTCATCCAGCGCGGCGGTGATGTTGAATTCGGGGATCGAGCGGCACGAACAGCGGGTTTCCTGTTCGTCTGAATGGCCGACGATGGCCGGGCGATAATATTTTTCGAGCAGGCGCGAGGCGGCCAGGCCGACGATACCGTGGTTGAACTGTGGGTGCGCGGCAAACAGCAATTCGGACGAGTCCTGCGATTCGAGCGCGAGCGCCTCGGCCATGCTTTGCATTTCTTTCGTCATTTGCTGGCGTTCGCGGTTTCGGTTTTCCAATTCCTGCGCGAGCAGGCCGGCTTGCTCCGCGCTTTTGGCGGTGAGCAGGGTCAGCGCGTCGGAGGCGACGGTTAATCGCCCCACCGCGTTCAAACGCGGGCCGAGCGAAAAACCGATGTTCTGCGCGGTGACGCGCGCCAGGCTCACCCCGGCGGTGGCCGCGAGCGAGAAGAGACCCTGCCGTTTTGTCTGCCGCATTTGATGCAAGCCGCGCCGCACAAGGTTGCGATTCTCGCCGTTGAGCGGGGCCAGGTCCGCGACGGTGCCGAGCGCGACCAGGTCGAGCAGGTCGTCGAGCAGGCCGCTCACGGCGGGAGGCTGCCCCTTGGCCGCCGCCTGCTTGACGTGATCAATGAACAGGGCTTCGGCGATCTTGTAGGCCAGCCCCACGCCCGCCAGATATTTTTCGGGATAGTCGTCGCCGGGCTGCTTGGGGTTAATGACGGCCAGCGCCTCGGGAATTTCGCCTGCGGGTTCGTGGTGGTCGGAGATGATCAGGTCCAGGCCGAGCGTTCGCGCGTGGCGCGCCTCACCGGGCGAGCGGATGCCGCAGTCCACGGTGACGATCAGCCGAGCGCCGTCTTTGGCAAGCTGGGTCAGCGCCTCGTTGTTGAGGCCATAGCCTTCCTCGAATCGATTCGGGATGTAGCCTTTAACATTTGCCCCAAAACGCTCCAACGTTTCCACAAGCAGCGCGGTGGCGGTGACGCCGTCCACATCGTAATCGCCGTAGACTACGATGAGTTGGCGCGTTTCGAGCGCGGCACGGATGCGCGTCACAGCCTCGCTCATGCCTTTGAGCAGGAAAGGGTCGGCGGGATGCGGCGTTTCACCGCGCAGAAAGGCTCGGGCCGACGTTTCGTTTTCGTATCCGCGATTAAAGAGGATCTGCCGCAGGATGGGCGGGAAGGCCTGCAGGGCCGCCTCCGCTTCGGGCGTGATGACGGGCTGGACCAGCCAGCGGGATGTGTGTTTCATGGTGTTGGCGTGCGGAGTATAAACGGGGATGGGGAGAGTTGGAAGGGTGGCGCGCGCCCGCCTTTCTGTCGGCGCGCGGCGGGCTTTATGTTCTTTTCAAAGTCGCTTGACAAACCGGCGGGTTTGGAACGCGAATGCCACGAATAGGCGAATTTCGCGAATTTTCCTGGGTTTATTCGCGCCATTCGCTGATTGGCGTAACTCGCGTTGAGGAATCTCCGACTTTGGTAAAGCCATACGGCGGGCTTCAGGTCGTCTTGACATGGAATTTTTACCGTGATAAATTTGCGCCACTGTCCGCGTTTGTCCGTTGCAAGCGAAACGGCGCGCGGCAACATCATTTCTGCAGGAGAAAGAGATATGTCAGACGAACGTTTTGTTGGCACCGTCAAGTGGTTTAACGCCACGAAAGGGTATGGCTTCATCGGCCGCGAAAGTGGCGAGGATGTCTTCGTTCATTTTTCCGCGTTGCAGATGGATGGCTATCGTAAACTCGAGGCCGAGCAACAGGTGGAATTCACTATTGAGGAAGGCCCGAAAGGATTACAGGCGGCCAATGTGACCGTCAAGCCGAAGGAATAACGGACGGGCATAAACACGACAGGATCGCGGAGACGCGATCCTGTTTTCTTTGGAAACACCGGCGCCGCGGCCGCGCACAGGCAGGCCGCAGATCTGTGCGTGAGGCGCAGCGTCAAGCCGTGCGCGCAGACCCTGTTCGGGGGGTTCACAAAATGCCCGCCAATTTTAGTGGTAAGATTCCGTCCGATGAAACTCAACCTCGCCCTCGCGCAAATCGCCACACATTTGGGGGATGTCGAATCCAACCTCGAGAAACACTTCGACTTCATCAAACAGGCAAAAGCCCAAAACGCCGACCTGCTTGTCTTCCCCGAACTCTCGCTGACCGGCTACGTTTTGCAAGACATCGTCCCCACCGTCGCGCATCATCCTCACGACGATGATCCCGTCTTCAAACACCTCCTCCAAGCCAGCCAAGACCTCGACCTCGTCGTCGGATTCGTGGACGAAGACTCGCGCCACCGTTTCTACATCGCCTCCGCCTACCTTTCGGGCGGGCGCGTCCTGCACATTCACCACAAAGTCTATCTGCCCACCTACGGACTCTTCGACGAAGGGCGTTTCTTCGCCTGGGGCGATTCGATTCAAGCCTTCGACACAAAATTCGGGCGCGTCGGTCTGCTGATCTGCGAAGATTTCTGGCATGCCTCGCCTCCCTATCTGCTCTGGCTTGATGGCGCCGATATTTTACTTTTTTCCTCCGCCTCGCCCGGCCGCGGACTCAACGACAACGAGAAACTCGAGTCGGCGCGCTGGGTGGAACGCGTCAACAAATCTTATGCCAGCCTTTTCACGTCGTTTGTCGCGCACTCCAACCGCGTGGGCTACGAAGACGGTCTCAACTTTTGGGGCGGCTCGACGATGTTTGATCCGCGCGGCGAATTGGTGACTCAAGCCCCCTATCAGACCGAACACCTGCTCGTCTCTTCCCTCGACCTGGGCTTGCTGAGGCGCACCCGCGCGCGCCTGCCCCTCCTGCGCGACGAACGGACGGGACTCGCCCAACGCGAACTCTCGCGCATCATCGCCTCGCGCGAGGAAGGCTGGAAAGGTCACAATGACTGACCTCGCCATCAACACCGACCTCGCGCGCCAGATCCTGACCGGCTTTATCAAATCCGAAATCACCCGCGCCGGATTCACACGCGCCGTGATCGCACTCTCCGGCGGGTTGGATTCTGCCCTCTCCTGCGCGCTCGCCGCCCAAGCCCTCGGCGCGGAAAATGTGCTGGCAGTGCGCATGCCCTACAAAGCCTCCAGCGCCGATTCGCTCGCGCACGCCCAATTGTTGATTGACCAGCTCGGCGTCCAGAGCGAAACGATCGAGATTACCGATATGGTGGATGCGCTCATCGCCCGCGACCCCGACATGTCGAAGACGCGCAAGGGCAACATCATGGCAAGGGCGCGAATGATCGTCTTGTATGATCGCTCCGAAGATTTTAAAGGACTCGTCGTTGGCACCAGCAACAAGACCGAAATCCTGCTCGGCTATTCCACGCTCTGGGGCGACATGGCCTCGGCCATCAATCCCATCGGCGATTTGTACAAGACGCAAGCGCGCCAACTCGCGCGTGACATGAACATCCCCGCGCCGATCATAGACAAGCCGCCCTCCGCCGATCTTTGGGCGGGGCAGACCGATGAGAATGAACTCGGTTTCACGTACGAACAGGTTGATCAATTGCTCTACCTGCTCATTGACCAGCGTTACCTGCCCGAAGAATGTGTCGAGGCTGGCTTCGAAAAAACTTTCGTGGACAAGGTCGTCACGCGCATCCGTTGCAACCAATTTAAACGCATGATGCCCATCATCGCCAAAGTCAGCAACCGCACCATCGGCTACGATTTTCTTTATCTCCGCGATTGGGGGACGTAAATCGGTGTCAGGTGCGAAGTGTCAGGTGTCAAGTGTCAAGTGTCAGGTGTCAGGTGTCACTCCTCACATTGAAAACCTAAAACCTGAAACCTGATACCTGAAACCTGACACCTGATACCTGAAACCTGACACCTGAAACCTGAAACCTGATACCTGAAACCTGACACCTGACACCTGAAACCTGATACCTGAAACCTGAAACCTGACACCTGAAACCTGAAACCTGATACCTGACACCTGAAACCTGATACCTGAAACCTGAAACCTGACACCTGAAACCTGAAACCTGATACCTGACACCTGACACCTGACACCCAAATGCACACCTGACACCCAAATGCACATCCCTCCCTCCCTCAAACATCGTCGCTTCTTCTTCCTCTGGCTGGGACTCTTGGTCTCGATCGCTGGAACCCAGATGCAAATCTGGGCTTTATTTTGGCACATCCGCGAGCTGACAGACCAGCCCATCGCCGTCAGCGGCATCGGTTTCGCGCGCATTCTGCCCGTCATCATCTTCTCGCTGATCGGCGGCGTGATCGCAGATTCCTTCGACCGCCGCAAAATTCTATTTTTCACGCAAACGGCGGCGGCTTCTTTGGCTTTGATTCTCGGCATATTCACGCAATTTGGAAATGTCACCCTTTGGCACATCTACATCCTGACCGCGCTCTCCGCGGTTGCCATCGCCTTCGACGCGCCGGCGCGCCAGTCGCTCGTGCCGAACCTCGTCCCAGCGGAAGATCTGCCCAATGCCTTCAGCATGACCTCCATCGCGTTCCAGGCTGGATCGGTGATCGGCCCGGCCCTGAGCGGCATCGTCATCGCCGCGTGGGGATTGCAATCCGTTTACTACATCAACGCCGCGTCATACCTGGCCGTTTTGTTGGCCCTGTTTTTCATCGGCGATATTCCGCAAAAAATGGATCACGCCATCAACGGCGTGGGGCTGTCCTCCATCGGCGACGGGATTCGCTTCATTCTCGGCAAACCCATCATCATCTCCACAATGATTTTGGACTTTATCGCCACCTTCTTCGCTTCGGCGAACACGCTCATGCCCTTCATCGCCCGCGACGTGCTGCGCGTGGGTGTGGTGGAATATGGCTGGCTCTCCGCCGCGCAGGCGGTGGGCGCGGTGACTGTCGCCGTGATCGTTTCACAAGTCCGCGAACTACGCCGCCAGGGAATGTTGTTCCTTACAGCGGTGATCGTCTTCGGCGCGGCAACGATCGCCTTCGGCCTCAGCCGCCTCTTCGTCGTATCGTGGATCGCCCTCGCGCTGACGGGCGCGGCCGACGGCCTCAGCACGATCATCCGCAACACCATCCGCCAGTTGCAAACGCCCGATCACATACGCGGGCGCATGACCAGCGTCAACCAGATCTTTTTCCAGGGCGGCCCCCAACTGGGAGAGATCGAAGCGGGCGCGGTCGCGCAGGTTCTGGGCGCGCCGTTTGCCGTTGTCAGCGGCGGGATCGGCTGTATCATCGGGCTTGGGCTGGCGCTCTGGAAATGGCCGCAAATTCTTTCATACAATGGTCACGAACGAGCCAGCGCCAATTGACGTCAACCCTGCATTTTCCATACAATGCGGGTAGACGGCGTTTTTGCGGTTGACTTGTTTCTTGAAACTGGCTATACTCTCGAACGAGGTAGGCTCCTATGCGATCTCTCACTTTTTTCAAAGGTTTCAGCAACTTCAAGGCACGCGGCTTTCCGCGTGTCTTTTTGTTTATTCCAAAATGAAAAGGAGATAAAGTATGGACTACGGCATGATCGGTAAACTGGAAAAAGCCAAACGTTATGCAGAAGAACGCCAACGCTTTCACTTTAACAGGTTCGAGGTCACCTTTCAGGGCGACAACAACGATCACAACGTCAGTTTCGACAACGGCGTCTTTCAATGCGACTGTGAATTCTTCATCACTCACAAGCGCTGCGGCCATAGCATGGCGCTCGAGATTCTCCTCAAAGACATGATCGCCGTCGCTGCGGAAGCGTAACGAAAACCGAAGAACAGCAGCCACCCTCCGCAAACACGGAGGGTGGTTGCTGTTTAATTCGCTCTCACCAGCCTCTCATTAAATTCGGGTACAATTTTCGGCATGACCAAACTATCGCGCCGCGATCTGCTCAAACTCGGCGGGCTGACCCTCGGTTCGCTGGCATTCTCGCCCCTCGCCTCCCGCGTGGCGGGGTTCGACGACTCAACCTTGCTCCGCGTGGCGACCGAATCTGTCCCCGTCTACCGCGAGCCCTCCGATGAGAGTCAGCTCGTCGGGACGTGGTTTCGCGATGAACTGGTTCACGTCTATGGCGAGGCCAAAAGCACAGACGAAAAATTGAAATACAACCCGGTCTGGTATCGCGTCTGGGGTGGATACGTCCATCGCGGGCGTGTGCAACTCGTCAAGAACCTGCGCAACAAACCGCTTGATTCAATTCCTGACGGCACCTACCAAATGATGGAGGTGACCGTGCCGATGACCAACCCCTGGCGCAACTCACGCGCCTTCGGCTGGGAGAAGATGAATCCGCCCATGTATTACGGTTCGGTCCATTGGGCGGTGGCGCTCGCCAGCGGTCCTGACGGCGGTGTGTGGTACAAAATTTTCGATGAACTCGATTCGAATGTGCCGTACTACGTCCCGGCCGCTCACTTGCGTCCCATCCACGCCGAAGACCTCAGCCCGCTCTCGCCCGATGTCCCGAAGGAACAGAAGCGTGTGGATGTTAACCTCAGTACGCAATCATTGATTGCCTACGAATATGAGAAACCTGTTTTCCAGACGAAGATCTCCTCCGGTATCCCGGTCAAGGATTTTGCTTCACCGGTCGGCGAGTTTTATATTCAAGAAAAAGTCCCGGCCAAGCACATGGGCTACAGCTACTTTGGGTTGGGGCAGGGCGGCGCCGTCAACCTCTTCGCCGACGCCGACAACTACGTTCTGCCTGGCGTCCCGTGGACATGCTTCTTCACGCCCGCCGGTCACGCCTTTCACGGCACCTACTGGCATGAAAATTTCGGCGCGCCGATGAGTCACGGTTGTATCAACATGCGCACGCCCGAAGCCAAATGGCTCTTCCGCTGGGCGCGCCCGCCCCATACCGTTGAGAACATCAACTCCAAAGTTTATTTCGGCGGCGAACGCGGGACGCGCGTCACCATCCATTACTAATTCGGGGAATTTTTGGTCTGGGCTTATCGCCTGATATAATCTTGGATATGACTATAAACAGAATTTACTTTGGCGACAATCTTCCGATTCTCAAAAGAATATCTGATGAATCCATTGACCTTATTTACATAGATCCTCCATTCAACACTGGCAAAGATCAAATTACTGTGCAGATAAAGACTATTAAGTCGAAAAAAGGAGATAGACACGGATTTCAAGGAAACAAGTATGAAACTCGAATCCTTGGGAAGAAGAGCTATTCAGATTCGTACGGGGATAGTTATATTGAAAGCTTTCTTCGGCCAAGACTCCAAGAGGCATACAGGATCCTTGCACCTCATGGTACCCTGTATTTTCACATAGATTATCGCGAATCCCATTACTGCAAGATTTTATTAGACTCGATTTTCGGCCGGGAATGTTTCCTGAACGAAATTATTTGGGCATATGATTACGGAGCAAAACAAAAATCCAAATGGCCAACCAAACATGACAACATTTTGGTTTATGTGAAAGATCCAAAGAATTACGTGTTCAATGCCCATGCAATAGATCGCGAGCCTTATATGGCCCCTGGCTTAGTTGGGCCTGAAAAAGCCAATCGAGGAAAATTACCCACAGATACCTGGTGGCATACAATTGTCGGAACAAATAGTAAGGAAAGGACAGGCTATCCCACCCAAAAGCCATTAGGGGTCATCAATCGAATCATTCAAGCGTCTTCGAATGAAGGTGATACGGTACTTGATTTTTTTGCTGGTAGTGGCACTATTGGCGAAGGTTGCATTTCATTGAACAGGAAATTTATTCTGGTTGATAGCAACCCCGTTGCCTTGGAGGTAATGGCAAAACGTTTTTCCGGGATTCCCAAAATCGAGTGGATTGGATACGATCCAAAACCTTTTCAAGCTCAAAAAGCAAAGATAGGTCAGAAGATTAACCAAGATTTTCAATTATTAGCGTCAGCAGCTTCTTACTATCGCCTTGAGATAGAATCCTCAGATGTTGAATGGGAAAATAGCCCATTCAACTGGGTTCTTGATTTACCCCCTGCTGCAAAAGGAAAAATAGGCAGAAATCTCATTACAACTTGGTTTGCGAGTAGGGGTTTCTCAATCAAACAAGGTACAGGAAAAGATTCATTTCTTACAGTTAATGGTTATCGCTGCGCTACAAAATTCTCTACATTGTGGTCGGGAGGTTTTTACAAGTTTCAACAAATACGAGATGAGGATTACGATTTCCTAATTTGTTTAGGTATTTCTCCTTTTGAATCTCACTGTTGGGTTTTTAGAAAAAGCTACGTTTTACAGCATGCAACATATCAACACCGAGGCGCCAAGGGATCGGAGTATTGGTTAAGTATCAATCCCGAGACTCCGCCAGATTGGGCCAGAAATCATGGTGGAATTTTGGCATCTACATATTCAGTATTTCAACGCCTTCTCGCGCGAAATTGACATACGGAGGTTCGATTTGAATCCTGCAAATAATGCCCCGGACTTTGATCTACTGGCTTCTGCGGCTAACTACATCAGAAAAGATCTCGAAAAGGATTATGCTGCTTGGGGAAACAGCCCTTTCGAGTGGATTCTAAAATTGCCAGCAGGGTCTAAGGGAAAACTTGGCAAACACCTCGTTTACCAATGGTGTGCAGTTAAAGGACTGTCAGTAGATAGAAGCCCTGATTCTCAAGCAGATATGCTTGTCAATGGTCATCGAATTGAAGTCAAATTTTCTACATTGTGGAAATCCGGAATCTATAAATTTCAGCAAGTTAGGAACCAAAACTATGAATATGCGATTTGTATGGGTATATCTCCATTTGAAGCCCATTGCTGGGTTGTTAGTAAAGGGTTATTGCTAAAGCATGTAATAGGACATATGGGCCAACATACTGGAGTTTTAGGGCAGGACACTGCTTGGATAACAGTAGATCCTAAACAGCCTCTAGACTGGCTTAATGCATGTGGCGGAAGATTGGACCAAGCCTTTGAGAGATTAAAAGGGTTGAAGAGAAAAGCATAGAATAAAAATCGGACGCAGAGTCTGCGTCCGATGGGTGACCGTCCACGGTCGTCAATATCAAATGGAATTAAACGTCTAGGCGGTAGCCCACGCCGCGGATGGTCTTGAGGAAGCGCGGGGAATTGGGGTCTATTTCGATCGCGTTGCGCAGCCACGAAATGTGGACGTCGAGCGTGCGCGTGTCGCCGGTGTAATTGGTTTCCCAGACTCGTTTGAAAAGCGATTCGCGTTCCACCACCTGACCGTGATTATCGAGCAGGATGCGCAGGAGGCGGATCAGGCGCGGCGTAAGTTTGGTATTCTTGCCGAGGCATTTCACGCGGCGATGTTCGAGGTCGAGCCGGATGGGGCCGACATGCACCACGTTCTTGCCGTCGCTGGGCAGTAACGGCTTGACGCGGTTGACCAGTTTCTGCGCGGTGAACGGAAGAGTAAGTATCGTATCCGCGACGGATTTATCCACTTCCACGTCGGCGTTGACGATCAGGATGATCGGAAGCTTGGAATCTTTTTCGCGCAATGACTGGCAGATGCGCACGCCGCTGGAGCGCAACGATGCGGCGTTAACCACCGCGAGATGCGGCGCGGTCTTTTCCAGTTTTTTTGCGGCTTCGCCACCGCTCTGCGCGATGACAATTTCAAATCCCTTCTTCTGCAGATCTGCCGCAAAAGAAGGGACGTCGTTATGCCTGCCTTCGATGACGAGTAATTTGGCGTCTTTCATTTAAATAAGTCCGAATGAGATTTTCTTTGAACCTTCAGCCTTTAACATTCATTTGCATTATACACTAATTCTTAACATTTCAACCGTCGCGTCGGTACCATGGTACGTTTCCTTAAATGAATTCTTTTTGACAATTTGCTTGACTCGCCTTGTGATGTCTGGTAAACTCTGCGGGCTTCGATGCGGGGTAGAGCAGTGGCAGCTCGTCGGGCTCATAACCCGGAGGTCGCAGGTTCGAGTCCTGCCCCCGCTACCTTTGATAAAAGACGCCGCGCGGCGTCTTTTTGATTCCCAAAACAATCAGTGATTTTTTCCCAACTCCACATTCATCATTTGCTCCAGCGCTTTCACAAGACCGTGGTTTCCATCGCCGCCCAGACCCTGCGCCTGCAATGTGCGATACAACTGAAACACAAGACTCGTCGCCAGCAGCGGCACGCCCAGCGCATCGGCTGATTCCAAAACGAGACGCAGGTCTTTTTGTTGCAGGTCAATCGTGAAGCCTGGACGAAAATCGCGCACGATCATCTGCGGTCCGCGATTCGCCAGCATCCACGATCCAGCCGCGCCGCCCTTCACCGCCTCGATGGTTTTTGCAAGATCGAGTCCGCCCGCTTGCGCAAAGAGCAGAGCCTCGCTTGCCGCAAGTTGATTGACCACCACCAGAATCTGATTAACCAGTTTCACTGTTTGCCCCGCGCCCTGCGGACCAACGTGCGTGATCGTTTTTCCGCAGGCTTGCAAAACAGGCAGGGCGCGTTCCACATCCGCCGCCTCGCCGCCGACCATGATCGAGAGCGTTCCGTTTTTTGCGCCCTCGCTCCCGCCGCTGACCGGCGCGTCGAGAAACGCCGCTCCTTGCGCGTTGAGTCGCTTCGCCATTTCAACTGTTTTCTGCGGGCTGATCGTGCTGTGATCCACCACCAGCGCGCCGCGTTTGACGCCCGCGCTCACACCGTTCGCGCCGAACAAAACTTCTTCCACATCCGGTGTGTCGCTGACGCAGATCAGAATCACATCACATTGCGCCGCCAGGTCCGCCGGGGAGGAAGCGCCCTTTGCTCCGGCGGAAATAAATTCTTCCATGCGCGCCGCGCTGCGATTCCAAACCGTCACATCCCAGCCCGCCTTCAGTACATTATGCGTCATACCTCGCCCCATGATTCCCAGCCCAATGAATCCGATTCGTTCCATGTCTTCTCCTTTTGTAGCGCGAGATAGTATCTCGCCCTACCTTGTAGTGCGAGATAGTATCTCGCCTTATCTTGTAGTGCGAGATAGTATCTCACCCCACGATATTATAATATCAACATGCCGATCAAAATTTCACTCTGCCAGATGGATGTTAAATTTGGCGACCCGCGCGCGAATTTTGCAACAGCGACTCGCATGACCGAAGAAGCCAAACGACGCGGCTCTGACCTGATTATGTTCCCGGAACTCTGGTCCACCGGATACGACTTGACCCGCGCCGGGCAATACGCCTCTTCTCTGACCTCCGGCCTGTTCGCGGATCTTTCGGCGCTTGCCGCCCGCACAGGGATGCACATCCTCGGCTCGACTCTCTCTCTGCTTGGCGAGAATCAATTCGCCAACACGTTGACCGTCTTCTCGCCGGATGGAAAACTGCTTGCCGATTATTCCAAGATTCATCTGTTCCGTTTGATGGACGAGGAAAAATATCTGACCGCCGGCGACAAACCTGTTCTGGTTAACCTGCCCTTTGCCCGCGCCGGGCTCGCCATCTGCTACGATCTGCGCTTCCCGGAATTATTTCGCGGCTACGCGTTGAACGGAGCGCAGATGGTCTTCCTGCCATCCGAATGGCCCCGCCCGCGTTTGAGTCATTGGCAGACGCTGGTGCGGGCGCGCGCCATCGAGAATCAGATCTTCATGCTGGCGGTCAATCGCGTGGGGCAAGACCCGTCCAACGAGTTCTTCGGTCACTCGCTGGTTGTGGATCCATGGGGCGATGTTATGGCGGAAGGCGGAGAAGGGGAGGAATTAATGACGGTGACGCTGGACCCGCTCAACGTTCAGGAAGCGAGGCGCATGATTCCCATTTTGCAGGACCGTCGCCCGGAAGTGTATTCGTAACGCGGAATGGTTTTTCCGCTACCACGCCACGTCGGGGCAGGTATCCACACCCGCCGATTTTCCGATGCGTTTGTACATGGTGACATGCGTAAACGGTTCGCCGAGAATCCCGTCGTGGATTGCCCACGAACGCAGGCGAATGCTCGCCCCAGCGCCGGGCTGTCGGAATGGATGCGCGCCGTCGAGTTTGGATTCGAGATCGCCGTCGGGCGAGAATCCGTTTTGGATGCGTTCCATGAAGCGGCGCCCTTCCTGATAGGCGAAACCGTAGCGTTCGAAGATGACTGCGTTGTGGTAGTAAAGAGGCTCCACGAAATAAATATCGTGACCTAGATCGCGGACGAATGTCTCGAAGGCGGCCATGGCCGCGGGCAGCATGCGCAATCCGCGGCGCACTTGGCCGGGGACGAGGCCCGCGACGAGCGCGCCCGCTTCGGCTTCCAGGTTGCGGCGCAGGGTGCCGAATTTGGTTGCGGCGCCATCCGGCATACGGTCCACGTTAAAGCGCGGCGAGTCGGGGTCGTTCAGAATGTAAAGCAGGATGTGGATCTGGCCGTTGAGCGTGTCGGTCAGGTGGCCGTAAAGAATGGGGTCGGGGAATCGTTCTTCATGAAAGAGGGAGAGTTCAACGTCGCTGGCATTGGGCGCGAATTTGAATTTGAGAAAATTTTGGATGCGCTGGGAATCGGAAGCGGGCAGGTGAAAGCGTTCGAGCAGCGAACGCGGAATGACGCGCGCGTAGAGTCGCCGCTTTTCGGCTTCGGGCAATTTGTTGATGCTGCCGATGGTGGAAGGAGTCATGATTTATCGAACCCTGGATTCCCGTTCTGCTTCGCGGGCGCGGTCGCGGCTGGCGATGGTCTCGCGTTTATCGTGCAGTTTTTTTCCGCGGGCGAGGGCGATCTCGATCTTGGCGCGGCCTTCCTTAAGATACACTTTTGTCGGGACGATGGTCATGCCTTTTTGACGGACGGCGTTGAACAATTGGCGGATCTGTTTTTTGTGCAGCAGCAAACGCCGCGCCCGCAATGGATCGTGGTTGTAGTGGCTGGCCTGTTCGTAGGGCGCGATGTGCGCGCCGCGCAGCCAGGCCTGGCCTGTTTCAATATCCACGTACGCTTCGACCAGGCTCATCTGCCCGGCGCGGAGGGACTTGATCTCCGAGCCTTGCAGTGCGAGTCCCGCTTCGAATGTTTCCAGTAAAAAATATTCAAAACCAGCCTTGCGGTTGGTGGCGACAACTTTGATTTCATCGGTCACAAAAATGATTGTAACATGAGGCCGCGGCGTCAGTCTGATGGAAATTAACAAAAATGCCGTGATTGCCCGCAACTTCCATCCAAACACGGGTACAATGCAAAATCGTATGACGCGCTTGAATGATCAATTTGAACAGATTCGCCAATCGGCCACGGTCGCGCTGGCCGACCGCGTGCTGGCGTTGAAAGCCTCGGGGCGGCAGGTGATCGGGTTGCAGGTGGGCGACCCCGACTTTGCGACGCCGCCCGCGGTGATCGAAGCCGCCGCGCGCGCCCTGCGTGAAGGACAGACGCATTACGCCTCTTCGCGCGGCGACCCGCGCCTGCTGATGGCCGCGTCTGCGAAACTGCTGCGCGACGAAAACGTGACCCGCGCGGCGGAGACCGAACTGCTTGTGACGCATGGGGGGATCCATGCCTATTATGTTGGCCTGCAGTCCATCTTGAATCCGGGTGATGAAGTTTTAATCCCCGATCCTTCATGGGCGACTCATTCCAACATGGCGATCATGCTGCGAGGCGTGGCGGTGCGCGTCCCGGCCCCGGCGGAGCGGGGATTCATTCCCGCTTTGGAGGCGTGGGAGCGGGCGCTCACGCCGCGCACGCGCGTGATCGTGATCAATTATCCATCCAACCCGACCGGGGCGTACCCCGACCGCGCCTACTTGCAGGCGCTGTATCAATTCGCGCAGGCGCACGACCTGTGGATCGTCAGCGACGAGGTCTATGGCAGTTTACATTTCGGAGAGAGACCGGCCAGCATGGGCGCGTTCGAACCCATTGGCGAGCGAACTCTTCTCGTGCATAGTCTCTCGAAATCCTACGCGATGACCGGCTGGCGGGTTGGATTCCTGGCCGCGCCGCGGCCTGTGATCGAAAACGCGCTGAAAGCCGGGCAGAATTCCATCACCTGTGTTGCGCCGTTCGTCCAGCAGGCGGCCGCATTCGCGTTGAGTGATCCGTCCATGCAGGAGGTCACGGCGCAGATGCGCGCCGCCTACGCCCGCCGACGGTCGCTGGTGATGCGTCTCGCCGCCGAACGCGAAAGCGACAGGCTGCGCGTCATCCCGCCGCAGGGCGCGTTCTATTTCTTTCTCGATTTTCGCGCACTGAAGATGCCCTCGCTGGAAATATGCCGCCGCCTGCTCGACGAGGCCGGGGTGGCGCTCGTGCCTGGCTCCGCCTTCGGTGGGCAGGGCGAGGGCTTTGCGCGCCTGTGCATTGCCGCCTCCGACGCGGAGGTGGAAGCGGGCCTGCGCGCCATATTCAATTGGGTCGAACAAATATAAGGAGAACGGATGCGAGTAGCCTTTCAGGGACAGGACGGCGCATACAGCCAGCAGGCCGTCTTCGACTTTTATCCAGAGGCGGAGGCGGTTGCCTGCCCCGCGTTTGACGCGGTCTTCGACGCGGTGGCGTTGGGCGATTGCCAGGCGGCGATGATCCCCATCGAAAATTCGCTGGCAGGGAGCATTCACCAAAATTACGACCTGCTCCTGCGCCACAACCTGTTCATTGTGGGCGAACATTTTTTACGCGTGCGGCATTGCCTGATCGGTTTGCCCGGTGTGAAGAAGAGCGAGATCGAGCGCGCCGTCAGCCATCCCCAGGCTCTCGATCAATGCGATGAGTACCTGCGGCGGCACGGCATCCGGCGGGAGGTGGGGCTGGATACGGCTGGCAGCGTGGCGCTGATCAAGGAACGCGGCGAACGTCCGGTTGCGGCCATCGCCTCGCGCCGCGCCGCAGAAATTTACCGGATGAATGTCATCGAAGAAGGCATCGAAGACGATCCTCAAAATTACACGCGCTTCCTTGCGATCTCTCCAACGGCGGTCGAGGCGGAGGGTGAGACAAAGACCTCCATCGTGTTCACCCTGCCCAATCGCGCCGGGACGCTCTACGAAGCCATCGGCGTGTTTGGCCGCCGCAATCTCGATCTGACCAAGATCGAATCGCGCCCGCTGGCCGGCACGCCCTGGGATTATTTCTTCTACCTCGATTTCATCGGCGATCCGCGCGCCGCTCGCGTGAACGAGGCCCTGAACGAACTCGCAACACTCGCGCCCATGCTGCGCGTCCTCGGTTCCTACGCGCGCTTCCAATAAACAAGTTGCGCGGTCTGCGCGCCGCAGCGTTCACGTTGACTCGCCGGGCGCCGGCGGAGCCTTACCGCGCGGCGTAATATGAGTCGAACAAGCCGCTTGACGAAACAGCGCGCATTGCATACAATACCGCCCAACATGCAAACTTCCATCCGTTTTTCGTGCGCGTATTACTTCGGCTTTCGCAACGCGATTGCCGTTGGTTGATCCGCGCGGACAGAACGAAGCCTGCACAGGAGCGAAGCCACACGGTTTCGCTCTTTTTTATTTCAAGGAGCCCACAATGCACACACGCGGCCTGCGCGGCGCGACCACGATTCAGACCGACACGCACGCTGAAGTTCTTTCCGCCACGCGCGAATTGCTCGAAGCGATTCTACGCGCCAATCCGGCTCTCTGCCGGGAAGATATCGCCTCGGCGATTTTCACCGTCACCGAAGATATCGCCTCGACCTACCCCGCGCAGGCCGCGCGCCAAATGGGATGGGGCCTTGTCCCGATGATCTGCGCGCGGGAAATTCCTGTTCCAGACGGCCTGCCGCTGTGCATCCGCGTCCTGATCCATTGGAACACCGACCTGCCGCAGGAGGCAGTCAAACATGTTTATCTGCGTCAGGCGGTGAAACTCCGCCCAGACCTGGCGGAAACATAACCATGTCCAATGATTTTTCCCTGGCGCACTCCAATGTTGCCATCCTCGGACTCGGCCTGATGGGCGGATCGCTCGCCCTGGCCCTGCGCGGGCATTGCGCCAGCCTGCTCGGCGCGGACCCGCACCCTGCCGCGCTCGAAGCGGCCCGGTCGCGCGCCATCGTGGACCGCCTCTCCGCCGATCCCGCGTCCCTGCTGCCCGAGGCCGATGTAATCATCCTCGCCGCGCCGGTGCCTGCCATCGAAGCGCTTCTCGAGAATTTATCCGCGTGGACCTCGCATCCATGCGTGGTGCTGGATATCGGCTCCACAAAGCGGACCATTGTCGAGGCCATGTCGCGCCTGCCCGCGCACTTCGACCCGATCGGCGGGCACCCCATCTGCGGCAAAGAGACGCTCACACTGGCCCATGCCGAAGCGGCGTTGTATCGCGGCGCAACGTTTTGTCTTGTCCCGCTTGCACGCAGCGGCGCGCGGGCCAGGTCCATCGCGCAGCAGATACTCAAGGCCATCGGCGCGCAGCCGCTCATTGTGGAGGCCGGGGAACACGACCGCATCCTGGCGGTCACGAGCCACCTTCCATTTCTGCTTTCATCCGCGTTGACGTTGAGCGCGTGCGGCGAGGCGCGGCCGTTCATCGGTCCGGGCTTTCGCTCCACCAGCCGCCTGGCCGGGACTCCCGCCTCGATGATGTCCGGCGCGTTGCGAGCGAACCGTGATCACCTACTCGCGGCGCTGGCCGGATTCCGCGCGCGTCTCACGGAGTTGGAATCTGCCCTGGCGGCGCGCGACGACGCGGCCTTGACTTCCCTGCTCGAGCGCACCCGCGCCTCCTATCTTGAACTTATGTCTGCGCCCGGCGATTTACACAAAACCGGTGCGACGCGATAAAATCGCCCATCTTGTCAAGCCGCCGCCCGGCGGCAAGGAGAACGAATCCATGAAGATCGTAATGAAACCTGGGGCCGCACAGGCGCAGATCGAAAAAGTGATCGAGGTCATCCGGAATAATAATTTAAACCCACACGTTACCGATGAGGGCGGGCCGGTTGTCATTGGGGCGGTGGGAGATGGGTACGGCGTGCCCAGGGAAACGTTCACAGACCTGCCCGGGGTGGAAAGCGTGGTGGATATCAGCCAGCCGTACCACCTGGCTTCGCGCCCATTTCACCCGCGCGATTCGGTCTTTGACCTGGGCGCGGGCTGTGTCGGCGGCGAGGAGATCATCGTAATCGCGGGGCCGTGCTCGGTCGAGTCACGCTCGCAGATACTGGAAACCGCGCAGGCCGTGCGCGAAGCGGGCGCGACCGCGCTGCGCGGCGGCGTGTTCAAGCCGCGCACTTCGCCCTACTCATTTCAGGGACTGGGCGAGGAGGGACTCGAATACATGGCCGAAGCGCGCGCGCAGACAGGCATGCCGATTGTTTCGGAGATCATGTCGCAGGTGCAGCTTGATCTGATGGTCAAGTATGTGGATGTGTTACAGATCGGCGCGCGCAACATGCAAAACTTTAACCTGCTGCGCGCGGTGGGCGAGACGCGCACAACCGTTCTGCTTAAACGCGGGCTGAGCGCCACCGTCGAGGAACTGCTCATGTCCGCCGAATACATTTTGGCCGGAGGCAACCAGCGCATCATGCTGTGCGAGCGCGGCATTCGCACCTTCGAGACCGCCACGCGCAACACCACCGACATCAACGCGATACCGGTCCTCAAAGGCCTGACGCATTTGCCGGTGCTGCTCGACCCGAGTCATTCCACCGGCGAGGCCGATTACGTCATGCCGGTGGCGCGCGCAGCCATCGCGGCCGGCGCCGACGGCATCATCGTCGAGGTGCATCCCGACCCGGCGCACGCCCGCTCCGACGGCAAACAATCGCTCAAACCCGAAGCCTTTGCAAAACTGGTACAGCAGGTGAAAGCCATCGCGGAGGTGATCGGGCGGCGCGTGGCGGCCTGACGCGCAATGCAGATCGTTCCCATCCGTCACCCGCTGCGCGCAACGGTCCGCGTGCCCGGTTCCAAATCGCTGACCAACCGCGCCTTGCTGATCGCCTCGCTGGCGCATGGTACAACGAAACTCGCCAACGCGCTCTTCTCCGACGACTCGCGTTACTTTGCGAACGCGCTCCAAACGCTTGGCTTCGCTCTTCACCTGGACGAATCAAAATCTGAAATAACCGTCACGGGCCGCGGGGGAATCATTCCCGCCGCGCGCGCCGAACTCTTCATCGGCAACGCCGGCACCGCCGCGCGTTTTCTTTCCGCGCTGCTCGCCCTCGGACGCGGTGAATTTATTTTGGATGGCGACGCGCGCATGCGCGAACGTCCCATTGCGGATCTTGTGGACGCGCTGACTCAACTCGGCGCGCGTGTGGAATCTATAAACGGCTTTCCTCCCCTCACCATCCACGCCTCGGGCCTGACGGGAGGGCGGGTGCGCCTCGCAGGCGATATCTCCTCCCAATTCCTCTCCGCCCTGCTTATGGTCGCGCCGTATGCAAAAACCCCCGTCGAAATTCAACTCACCACCGACCTCAACTCCAAACCCTACGTGGACATGACTCTTGCCGTCATGCAAGACTTTGGTGTGACGGCCCAGCGCGACGGTTATCGCTCTTTCTCTGTGCCTCTTGCAAGTTACAAGTTGCAAGGTACGCCGCGCATTATTGGCAACTCGTATCCCATTGAATCTGATGCCTCCGCCGCCTCCTACTTTTTCGCCGCGCCTGCGATTTGCGGAGGAAGTGTCCGTGTGGACAATATTTCCCGCGACTCGAAACAGGGCGACCTGGCCTTCCTCGACGTGTTGACGCTCATGGGGTGTCGTGTCTCACAAGGGGAGACCTTCATCGAAGTGAGCGGCGCGACGACTCTGCGCGGTGTGGATGTGGACATGCGCGACATCCCCGACACCGCCCAAACGCTCGCGGCAGTTGCGCCGTTCGCTTCCTCGCCCACGCGCATTCGCGGCATTGCCTCTGCACGCCTCAAGGAGACCGACCGGGTGCGCGCGGTCTGCAACGAACTGACCCGACTCGGCGTGCGTGTGATCGAGCATGAGGACGGCATGACGATTCACCCGTGCGAGAAATTTATCCCAGCCACAGTCCAAACCTATAACGATCATCGCATGGCAATGGCTTTCTCGCTGATCGGTCTGCGCGTGGACGGCGTCTCCATCGAGAATCCAAACTGTGTCTCCAAAACATTCCCGTTTTTTTTTGAGACGCTGGAACAACTGCGATGATTCGACTCGGCTTGACCGGCTATCCTCTGGGTCACAGCCTTTCGCCACAAATTCACGCGGCAGCGTTGGATGCGTGCGGGTTGCAAGGCGAATATTCGCTTTATCCCATCGCGCTCAACGACTCGCACGGCTTGAAACGATTATTGAACAAACTTCGCGCCGGTGAATTGCAGGGGCTCAACGTCACCATTCCGCACAAACAAAATGTGATCGAATACCTGGATGAATTGACGCCGACGGCAAAAGCCATCGGAGCGGTCAATACAATTTATTTTCGTGAAGGCAAACTGACCGGTGAAAACACGGACGCGCCCGGCTTCCTCGCGAACCTGCATCGCTTCCTGCGCGAAACCCCGAATATCGAATCTCGAATATCGCAAACCGAATATCGTAAACCGGCAATCGTCCTGGGCGCGGGCGGATCGGCGCGCGCGGTCGTGTACGCCCTCCTTTGCGACGGCTGGCAGGTCACCGCTGCCGCGCGTCGAATCGAACAAGCCCGCCAGCTTGCGCGTTCCTTCCCCGATTACGCAATACGCGCGATCCATTTACCCGACCTTCGGCATTTGACCTTTGACCTGCTGATCAACACCACCCCGCTCGGTATGACCCCCGATATTAACTCGTCGCCATTGCCCGAAGATTTCTCTTTTCCGCCGCATGCCCTGGTTTATGACCTGATTTATAATCCACGCGAGACCAGGCTTGTCCGCGATGCGCACGCAAAAGGATTAAGCGCAACAACGGGGCTGGGTATGTTGGTGGAGCAAGCCGCCCTCGCGTTCGAGATTTGGACGGGACACAACCCGCCCAGAGAATCGTTGTTCAGCGTTGTGGAGATAAATTGATGCGTTTGTATTTTTTTCTGACCGCGCTCTTTCTATGCTCGCTGATAGTACCGGCTTGCGCCCCGCAGACCTTGGTTGCTCCAACAATAACGCCGACCCCAAAAACTGTCCCCTCTCCGACAGAGAGTCTCACCCCTCAACCGTCCTTCACTCCCACCGAAACGCCGACGATTATTCCGCCCACGCCCACGTTCGGTCCGCCCGCGCCGGTGGCAGATTTTTACGTCAAGAAATCAAAGTGCATCCTGTTCAAGCCAACGTTGAAGAATCCATCCTATCGCGTGGAAATCTGGTTCAAACTGGCATGGCGGGACATGTCTGAAAACGAGGACGGATTCTGGTTGTATCGCGATGGGAACCGCGTCGCCGAACTTCCGCAGAACACGGTCGAACACATTGATATCTTTGAGCTTGTCAAAGGCGGGCGCACCAGCACCTATTACGTTGTAGCGCATAACAGCGCCGGACAGACGAAAGGCGAATTGCTTTCGTATCCCAATCCTTGTTAAACAGAACGTACGCATAATTGGCGTTCTCCCCTGGCTCCGCCCGTGATTTGCCAGGCAAATCAGGCAGGCGTAACGCCAGCAGGCGTTAGACCTTCGGCGCGCCCTGCGCAAGGTTTTGCGTAAGTCCTGTTAAAAACGGTCTCCTGTTTGAACAGGAGACCGTTTTTTATGGATTCGCATTCATCGCACAACGGAAACCGACACCTTCGTACGCGTCATCCAGCCCAAACCACAAACGATAGGTGGAGCGGCCCACCCCGAAAGTCCAATCCCACGAGCCGCCGCGCATGACGCGATACTCGCTCAGCGCCGGGTCCACACCCTGCGGGTTTTTGTATGGCGAATCGTAGTAGTAATTTCGAATGGTGCCGGATAATGGATCCACCTCGATGAAGGTGTCATGCACCCATTCCCAGACGTTGCCGCCCATGTCGAGTATCCCATATGGGCTGGCGCCTTGCGGGAAACTTCCCGCCGGCGCGGAACGCTTGAACCCGTCGCAGTTCACCACATCCTTTGCCATCACAGAAGCGTCCTGTTCCGTCTCATCGTCAAAGTTTCCTTTGGCGCAATCATATTCATTGCCCCACGGAAAAATATATTTCTCATTCGTGCGCGGATTCCATGTGGCCGCTTTTTCCCACTCCGCTTCGGTGGGCAGTCTGCGGCCGGAAAATGTGCAGTAATTGACGGAGTCATTCCACGAAACATACACCACAGGATGGGCGGCATATGCTGGATCGTCGTACGCCTGCCTCGATTTGAATGGGGGCTTGCACGCACCGGCCTCGACGCATTTGCGATACGCCTCGTTTGTGACCTCGGTCTGGTCCAGCCAGAATGAATCGAGGTACACCGCATGGGCCGGGGCTTCGTCGGTCATGCCCTGATCCGTGCCCATGGTGAATTCGCCCGCTGGAATGTAGACGAGAGTCGCGCCATCCACAGGCGAGATGATTGTGTCACCTGCGTTGTAGGAGACGGGAGGTTGGGTCGCGGACGCGCAGGCGGTTAATAAGATAACGAAGAGGAAGAGCGCATTTTTCTTCATGGTATTCTCCAGTGATCAATATTCGATTTAAAGACCATGTTCTCTCAATAAAAGAATACACCAGATCTGCCTTCTTTGCAATTTTACAGAAACAAGTTTACACCAACTCGGGAGTTCCCCACGAGTTGAGTTTATATGTGTGCACGCAAAGGTTGATACTGTTGGCGAATTCAAGCGGTGCCCCAAGCGGGCGACAGCAAGGATGGAGACGGAGCCAATTTTGCGAACGCGGAAGTTCTGGTTTGGGATCGTGGCCGGCGCTG
>JABARH010000026.1 GCA_019187665.1 Anaerolineales bacterium | reverse complement strand
ACAGTTTCCAAGTAAACGACTTTTCTCCCCCTTCTCTCTCCCATGCTTTTGGGAGAGAGAAGGGGGCCGGGGGGTTGAGTGAGGGCCAAGACCGCGCAGGCTACCTGACATGGTTTGCGTGCACACCATCGTCCCCGTTAAGGGGATTCATGTCGGCCTTCGTGATATACTTTCAAAAAATCACCCGGAGCAAGCCATGAAAATCACCGTCCTTCAAGAAAATCTGGCGCGCGGTTTGGGGATCGTCTCCCGCGCCGTGTCGCCGCGCAGTACCTTGCCCGTGCTGGCGAACATTTTGATCGCCACTGACGAAGGCCGCTTGCGCCTTTCAGCCACCAATCTCGAGATGGGAATCACCTGCTGGATTCCCGCGCGCATTGATACCGATGGCTCGACTACGGTTCCCTCGCGCACGTTCTCGGATTTGGTCAACACCCTGCCCGGCGATCAGGTGCAGTTGACTCTCGATACCAAAACGCAAAATCTCAATGTCCGTTCCGGCGCTTCAAACAACGACATCAAGTGCATTGACGCGCAGGAGTTCCCGCCTTTGCCCACGCCCGACATGGCTGGCGCGATTCAATTGAACGTGGCCGACTTCAAAGAGATGATCCATCAAGTGGTCTTCTCGGCATCCACCGATGACGCGCGTCCCGTTTTGATGGGCGTGTTGATGAACGTGGAAAAAGATAAAGTGCTCATGGCCGCCGCAGACGGTTTCCGACTCTCCGTTCGCAAGGCGGTTCTTTCCTCCGCCGCGGCGCATCCGGTCAATGCCATCATCCCCTCGCGCGCGTTGAGCGAACTGGCTCGCGTCGCCGGTGACGGCGAAGAGGTCGTCTCGATGGTCGTGCCGAAGGGACGCGGACAGGTCATCTTCCGCGTGAAGGATGTGGAACTAGTCTCGCAGTTGATTGATGGCACCTTCCCCGATTATCAACAGATCATCCCGCGCGGATACAAGTCGCGCACGCTGGTCTCGACCGCTTCGTTGCTCAAGGCTTGCAAGCAGGCTGAGATCTTCGCCCGCGAGGGATCGAACGTGGCGCGCCTCGACATCAAATCCGCGAACGGCGGATCGGGCGAAGTGGAAATTTCCGCCACCTCTGAAGAGACCGGAAAAAATGAAACCATTGTCGAAGCAACCGTGGATGGAAGCGGCGTGTTGATCGCGTTCAACGTCAAGTTCCTGCGCGAGGCGCTCGAGGTGATCAAAACTCCCAACGTGGCGCTCGAAACATCTGCGGCGAACGCTCCCGGCGTGGTGCGCCCGGTCGGCGATGAAGACTTCCTGCACGTCATCATGCCGATGCATTTGGGATAAAGTTGGAAATCAAAATCCTGAATTCAGAAAGAAAACATCCTCGTTAAGTGACGAGGATGTTTTCTTCTTAATTTCACCGCGAAGAAAGGAAGAACGCAAAATCTTTTTCGTGAAATTAAATCCCTTCGCGCTCTTTGCGACCCTCGCGGTTAATTTCTACGTTGGCGCGCCGGGCAAAAACACTTTGAACGTTGCGCCTGCGCCGGGACCTGCGCTTTCCGCCCACACGCGCCCGCCCTGCGAGGTGATGAGTCCGCGCGCGATGGTGAGTCCCAATCCCAGTCCGCCATAACGGCGCGTGAGGGGCGGCTCGCCTTGTTTGAACTCGCGGAAAATATTATCGAGTTGGTCCGCTTCGATCCCGATGCCGTTGTCTTGAACCCAGATCAGGCCGCCGTTTTCCTCCGCGCGCGCGCCAAGTATGATCTGCCCGCCGGCCGGGGAAAAGCGGATCGCGTTGTTCAAGATATTCACCAACGCCGAGGCGGTTTTTTCTGTGTCCACATTCACCGGTACCGGAGATTCAGGCATATCGTAGACCAGCCGCTGCGCCTTGGCGTTCGCAAGAATCTGCGTATCACTAGCGGCGGATTCCAAAATGGATTGAGCGGAGACGATCTTTGCTTTGAAGATCAATCCATCCATTTTGAGCAGGGTCAGGTTGGTCATGTCTTCCACAAGTGCGCGCATTTTTAACGCCGAATTCAAGACCTGTTCCGCATGTTCGGAAAGTTCGCCCTGCGCGTCTTCGCGTAAGAACGTCGCGTATCCAATGATGATGCCGAGCGGTGTACGTAACTCGTGCGACGCCAGCGACAGAAAGTCGCTCTTCATCTGGTCGGCGTCGTGCGCCTTATGCAGGGCGACCTGCAATTGCTGCACCAGCCGCGCGTTGTTGATCGCCACCGCCGCGTGCGACGCGATCACTTCAAGGATGGCTTGATCCTCCTCGTCGAAGTCGCCCTCCGTTTTGTTCAGCGCTTCAAGCACGCCGGTCAGCTGTTCGTGGATGCGCATTGGCACGGCCAGCAAAGAACGCACCTGCGCGCCGATCTTCCTGGATACGGCGTCATAATGGCGCGGGTCCTGTCCCGCCCTGGTAAGAAACATCGGGCGATTCGTGCGGAATACCGTCCCGGCCACACTGCCTTCGATTGGCACATCCATCTGTTTCAATTGCTCCGCGTTCGAGTCGCTGGTCGCCGCGAAAAATAAATGCGGCTGTTTTTCATCGTACAAAAGAATCGAAGCCGCCTCGCAATGCAACAACTCCGCCGCCGTGCGGATGATCAACTGCAAAAGATCATCCAGATTCAGCGTCGAGTTCAATTGCACGCTCAGGCTCACGAGGCGTTGCATCTGTTCGGGGGTCGGGATGGTAGGCGCCATGCAGGTAGTGTAGCAGAAAGCGGCCGAAATACAACCATGATTTTCGATTCGCCCAGCGTTGGAGAACGCTGACGGCCTCGATTTTTTGGGCGTAAAAGGCGCTTTCTTGCGCCGATTTGCGGACAGGCGAACATCCTGGCAACGAATACATTTTCCTGGTTTGGGGCGTCCCGATCAGGGCTGCAGATCCCCGTTCATCGGCAGGAAAAGCGCTATCGGTACACTACATAGCCAAAGACGGCCGCGGCCAGCACCAGCCAGGCCGGGTTGACTTCGGTCAACGCGAGCAGGGCAAAGGCCGCCAGCGCAATGATGACCTTGTCCCAGTTGCCGAGCAGGCCCGCTCCCCAACCGCCGGTTGAGGCGTTGAACACGGTAAAGGCCATTGTGTACGCCGTCCATAAAAGCAGGCCGATGATGACCGGCCGCACGGCTTTGAGCATGGACCCCACCGCCGGGCTGTCTTTAATGCCAAAGAAGAAAACGATCATCACCAGCATCAAGAGAGTCGCCGGCAGGACAGTGCCGGTCACAGCAGAGATTGCGCCCGGCAGTCCCGCCAGTTTATAACCGAAGTAGGCCGAGACCTGCGGTGAGATCGGTCCGGGCAGGGCGTTGCCGAGGGCAAGCGCGTCGGCGAATTCTTCGGGCGTGGTCCAGCCCGCCGCGACCACCTCGCGCTGCATTAATCCCATGGAGGCGGGTCCGCCGCCCCAGGAGAATAGCGCCACGCGCGAGAAGACGACGAACAGCTCCCAGAGAATCTTTCCGTTCATTTAATATGCTCCAAATTCAGGTCGCGGCTGGCGAGGGCGAATCCGCATTGGGGGGGGCGGGCAGGAGGCGGCTAGAGTTGGGTTTCTTGTTTTGCGATTTCGTTTTCCAGCAGGTCAACCGCGTCTTTTAAGGTTTGTGAGTCGAACGCAAATCTCGCGCCAGCCGCTTGGAACAATTCCGGCAGAGGGACGGTCGAACCGAGCGAGAGGGCGCGGCGATAATCTTCCACGGCTTTCTTTTGATCCTTGATCGCGTTGCCAAAGACCTGCACCGCGCCCAGTTGGGCAAGACCGTACTCGACATAATAGAACGGCGAAGTGTGAATGTGTCCCTGCCCGTGCCAGTGGATGTTTTTATATTTTTCCAGCCCGCTGTAATCAATGCCTTTCATGTAGCGGTCCCATAGTTCGCCCCATTTTGTTTCACAGCGTTGACCGTCGCTGGCTTCTTCGTGATTTTCGTAGATCCAATGTTGGAAGATGTCTACCAATGCCATGTAGGGCCAGAAGAGGATCGCGCCTTGCATGTGTTCGATGCGGGCGCGCGCGCTTTCTTCTTCCGTGTAGTATCCGCCGTTCTTTTGGGTGAGGTAGGGCGCGGCGAGCAATTCCATGCCCATCGAGGCGACTTCGGCAAACTCGGCCGGGACATACTGCTCCGCTTTTTGGTGGAATTGTAAATGGGCGGCTTCGAAGGAATGGAACGCATGGCCGCCTTCGTGCAGGATGGTTGCCACATCCAGCGGGGAGTTTGTGTGACTCATAAAGATGAAGGGCAGGTTTGCAACATTGAAGCCGAGGCTGTATGCGCCACCGGCTTTGTTTTTGCGGCTGTCCAGGTCGAGCAGATGATGGTCCATCATGGTTTGATAACGCTGACGGAAAATCGGATCCACATGCCCGAACACGTTCAGGGCTTTCGCGTTCAATTCCTCGACGGTTTCGGCGGGATGTAACGCCGGGCGGTGAAATGGATCTATGTTGACATCCCATGGGCGGATGACTTCCAACCCCAGCATTTTCTGGCGGCGTTCGTAGATGCGTTGCGCGGCTGGCACCACAACTTCCTCGATGGCGGCGTGGAAGGATTTGCAGTCTTCGGGAGTGTAGTCAAAGCGGAAGCGTTTCTTCCACATGTAGGCGCGATAGTCCGGCAGTCCGGCGTTGGTTGTGATCCGCTGCCGCACCTTCATGAATTTGCCCCACAATTCATTGACGGCATCGCGGTCCTGATATTTTCGTTCGCGCACGGCTTTCCAGGCGCGTTCGCGCACGTCGCGGTCCGGATCGTAGCGGAAGATGCTGAGCATTTGCCCTGCGGTTTTTTCCTCGCCGTTCCACATCACAGTTTCCGCGCCGATGATGCGGTCGTATTCGGTGACGAGTTTCTGTTCCTCCGCCAGAAGCGGCAGGTTGGATTCGCGGAAGGTATCCGCCTCGGCTTTCATCATCTTAAACGCGACGGTGTAGCCTTGCGGCTGGAGTCCGCTCTCGAGTAGTTTTTTAATGAGATGCTGGTCGGCGGTTTTGGCGGGGGATTGAACCTCTTCGATAAAATCGGTATAGCGTTTTTGAATCTCCTCGTCCGCGGTATGCTGTGTGGTGGGAATCTGCAGGCGGGTGAATTGTTCGTCCACGCAGGCGGCGAGGGCAGACCAATCGTCCATCCACTGATCCAGTGTGGAGGAGTCCAGAGCGCGAGTCTCGAGGTCGGCGTAATAGGGTTCGTAGTCGGACCAGGTCATGGCGAGGATGGATTCTGAATCGACGGGAAGGTTTTTGAAGTTCATGATGTTTCCTTTTTAAATGAGGCGTGGCAAAATTGTACCCGTGAAATGGCGCGAACCCGCCCCGGGTTGAAAAGTCGAATGGGAAGAAATGGCGATGGTATTCGATTCCAGCGCATGTATAATCTCATCAACCCAGAAGGAGATTAGCGATGAAAAATCCCGCCCTCTTTTTATTGACCGTTCTCGCGCTTGCCAGTTTGAACTGCTCGCTTCCATCCGCCACGCCCACGCCGGTCATTGTTTTGGTGACGACCACCTCCGAGGCGGCTCCGCTTCCAACGGCGCAAGCCGCTTCACCGACCACCGCGGTCCTGCCCACGATCGTCCAGCCGCTTCCCACCTTTACATCCATTCCGTCCTCCACCGCCGCGGCGACCTTCACTCCGCTTCCATCCGCGACCTCGACCGTCACAAAAACGCCGGAGCCGCCGCCTGCTTCGGGGCTTGGCTCGCGTCTGATCCATGCGGCGAACGGGGGGAATACCACCTCGAACTACACGGATGTGAACAACAGCGCCATCAACGGTGACGCGAACAAGATCATCATGGTTACGGCGAACTGGAACCCGGGGGGAAGCGGCGGGACCTATAACACCCCAGCCGTGGGGGTGTGGTTTAATGGCGGCTCGAACAAGTGGTCCATCTTTAATGAAGATACCTCGACGATGCCCTTGAATGCCGCCTTCAATGTATTGATTCCCTCCTCCAACATCCTTTCGTTCGTCCATACTGCGAGCGCGGGCAATATCACCTCGAATTACACCACCATCAATAAGGGGGCGCTCAACAATAATCCGGATGCGGTCTTTTTCGTCACCGTCAATTGGAATCCGGGCGGCGGGAGCGGCGTGTATAACCCGGCCCCCATCGGGGTCTGGTATAACGGCGCGACGGATCGGTGGGCGGTCTTCAATCAGGATCTTTCCGCCATGCCGGCTGGAACATCCTTCAATGTGTTGATTCCCCAAACCAACCCGCGCGTGTATGTGCATACCGCCAATGCGGGCAACACGGTCTCGAACTATACGCTCATTAACCATCCAGCCTCGAACAACAATCCCAATGCGGTCATTTTTGTGACGGCGAACTGGAATCCGGGCGGCAGTGGTGGAGTGTACGATCCGTCTGCGCTTGGCGTGTGGTACTCTGCCTCGGATAACAAGTGGGCGATCTTCAACCAGGACCTGTCTGCCATGCCGCCGGGCGCATCCTTTAACGTGATGGTCTTCGGCGGATAGATTTTTTATCACGCGCGGGTTAACGAAAGACAGCCGCCTCGCGAGGCGGCTGTCTTTCGTTAACTCTCGATCAATGACCGAGGATGGGATGCGGCTGGTACAACTCTTCGAGCGATTTCACTTCATCGTCAGTCAACGCGATCTCGAGCGCGGCGATGGCTTGATTCAGGTGATCCATCTTGCTCGCGCCGATGATGGGCGCGGCGATATATGGCTTGCTCAAGATCCACGCCAGCGCGACCTGCGGTGCGCTTGCGCCGCGGGTTTTTCCAATGGCTTGCGCGCGCTCCACCATTTGGAAATCCTCCTCGCGGAAATACAATTCGTTGGCGAACGGATCGCTTTGCGAGCGGGTCGTCGTGCCGCCTCCGCCGCGCTGTCGGTTGCCCGCCAAAAACCCGCGCGCCAGCGGACTCCACGGAATGAGTCCCACGCCTTGATCCAAACACAGCGGGATCATCTCGCGCTCCTCCTCGCGGTAGACGAGGTTGTAGTGATTCTGCATCGAGACGAAGCGCGCCCAACCGTGGCGTTCCGCGATGTGCTGTGCCTTGGCGAATTGCCACGCGGACATGGACGACGCGCCGATGTAACGCGCCTTGCCCGCGCGCACCACATCGTTCAACGCTTCCATCGTCTCTTCGATGGGCGTCTCATCGTCCCAGCGATGGATTTGATATAAGTCAACATAATCCATTTGCAAACGCTTAAGCGATTGATCAATCGAGTCCAGGATGTGCTTGCGCGAGAGTCCGCTGTCGTTCACATCCTTGCTCATGCGATTATTTACTTTTGTCGCCACGATCACATGCTCGCGCTTGACGCCAAAATGTTTGAGCAGGTTGCCCGTGATCCGTTCGCTTTCGCCGATGGAGTAAACGTCGGCGGTATCGAAGAAATTAATTCCCGCTTCCAACGCGCGTTCGATGAACGGTTTGGCTTGCTCTTCATCCAAAACCCACTCACGCCATTTTTTCGAGCCGTAGGTCATCATGCCGAGACACAAGCGCGAAACTTTCATTCCAGTTTTTCCGAGATTGACGTATTGCATGGGGAACTCCTTTGATAATGGAGGACGGAGATAGATCGTAGTTAATGAACCATGAACCATGATCCATTGACCATGATCTGCTCTTAAATTATTTTCAAATTTGCCAGACTCGCGGCGAGACGTTTAATCCCGACCGATTCAAAAACCACGTCCACCAGTTCGTCCTCGCCATCCACGCGCGAATCGAGCACGATGCCTTCGCCCCAGGTGGGATGTTTGACGCGCGTGCCTGCGCGATATTTTTGTTCGACAACGGGCGCGGCGCGTCCCTCCTGGCGGGAAAGCGGGTGAGGACGCGGCCAGGTTGTCTCTTCGGGCGCGCGGCTTGTCCTGAGCGAAGTCGCAGGACCGCGCAGGGAACGTCCCGTGCGCGAGCGTCCCTGCAATAATTCGGCGGGCAGATCGTCGAGGTAGCGCGAGGGAAGTTGCTCCTCGTTGTAGCCGCGTCCGCCGCGCTGGACGGCGCGCAATAAATAGAGTCTATCTTTGGCGCGCGTGATGCCGACGTAAAAGAGTCTGCGCTCCTCCTCCATCGCTTCGGGTTCGTCGAACGAGCGGCTGTGCGGCAGGATGCCATCGTCGAGTCCGACGATGAAGACCGCGCCGAATTCGAGTCCTTTGGCGGCGTGGAGGGTGAGAAGCGTTGGGACGTTGCCATCTGTCAATGTGTCCTGGTCCGAGACGAGCGCGACGTTTTCCAAAAATTCGTCGAGCGTGCGCGTGGAATATTCCTGGGCGAGCCGTTTTAACTCTTGCACGTTTTCCCAGCGGTCTTTGCCTTCTTCGCTTTGATCGTCAATGTAATCCTTGTAATTCAAATCGCTGGCGATGCGATCAAAAAGTTCGGGGACGGTCAGCGAGGGCGAAGCCGCTTTCCAGTTGGCGAGGGACGCGCCGAAATCGGCGAGTGAGATGACGGACCGTCCGCTGAATTGATTCCAGAACGGAGAGTCGGATCCGCGCGCGAGATCCAACAAAACGCTTCCGGGCGTGACCCCAGCCTGGCGCGCCGCGACGTGCAGAGTCGTTAAGGTTTTGTCGCCAATGCCGCGCGGCGGGACGTTGATGATGCGGTCGAGGCTGGCTTCGTCGCTGGGGTTGTGGACGAGGCGCAGGAAGGCGATCATGTCTTTGACTTCTTTGCGTCCGTAGAATCTCTGCGCGCCGACGAGGCGATAGGGCAGGCGCGCGGCGAGGAAGGCTTCTTCGAGCAGGCGCGACATGGCGTTGGCGCGATACATCACGGCGCAGTCGCCCGGTTCGTGTTGGCGCGAGGCGACGAGTTGCGCGATGGTGTCCACCACGAAGGATGCTTCGGCGTAGTCGTCGGGCGCTTCGTAGAAAAATATTTTTTCGCCCGCGCCGCGTTCGGTGAATAATTTTTTCTTGCGGCGATGCTGGGCGCGGTCTATGACAGACATGGCCGCGTCGAGGATGTTCTGCCGCGAGCGGTAATTTTGTTCGAGCAGAATCACCTGCGCGTCGGGGAAGTCCTGCTCGAAGCGTTGGACGTTGCGCCAGTCTGCGCCGCGCCAGCGGTAGATGGAATTGTGGACGACGATCCCGCCTGCAATGTAGTTGTGGAGGTTTTCGACTTCAAAGTCGTAGACGAGTCCGCTATAGGCTTCTCGTCTGACTTCAATGATGACATCTTCAATAATTGTTCCATCTTTTTCAATGGCTGCAATCATGGATGGGCGAAGAGCGCTGGCGGGAAGGAGGGAAAAATCCCGCGCAGGATTGGTTACGAGGAAAGCGCCAGAATCCAGCACCGCCATATCCATGTCGTCTTTCAACTGAAAAGCGCACGATGAATCTTGTGGCGCTGTGTGAAGCGCGTTGCTGTCCGTCGTGACGGCGGGGGGATGAATCCCCCGCCTCAGCGCGTGGAAGTCGGGTAAACCCGACTCGGTTGCGCCAGCCTGAAAGGCTTCCATGAACTGAGAAGGCGGCTTCAGCCCCGACGATTCCGGTTTCAACCACGAAGACGCGATGGCACGGAGACGCTTTTTTGCGGGAGCCGCAAAGATGATGTGATTGGGCGTGACCGCGAACGTGTTTCCGCTTTTTGTCGCGACTTTGACCAAATCGCCGTTGAAATATCGTTTGCCCGCATGGGTGACGCGCGAGGCCGTTGTGGAGCCAAGTCCGCTGGCTGCAAAAACGACGTCGCCAACTTTTATATTTTCAATTGCTGTTGGTCCATTTGGAGTGTGTACTTTTGTGCCAGACGGAAAACACTGATCGGGATCGCCGACGCAGAAAATATTTCCATGCGCGGACGAAAGGTGTTTGACCAGCGTGTATTGCGCGATGTTCGTGTCCTGAAATTCGTCCACCAGCACATGGACGAATCGGCGCGCGTATTTTTCGCGTACTGACGGATTGTCCTCGAGCAGGCGCGCGGTGTAGACCAGCAGGTCGTCGAAGTCCACGGCGTTGCTGGCGATGAGACGTTTTTGATATTCGATGTACACGCGCTTGACGACCTCGTCGCGGTAATTTGTGATCGGATAATCGTCCGCGCCGATTAAATCGTTTTTGGCTTTTGAAATGGAGGCGTGGACCGAGGCGGGACGATAACGCTTCTCGTCGAGGTTGAACTCGCGGATGATGCTCTTGACGATGCGTTCCTGGTCGTCGGAATCGAAAATGACAAAATTGCTTTCAAGCGGAAGGTGTTCCGACTCGCGCCGCAGGAGACGGGCGCAAATGGAATGAAACGTGCCGAGCATCATGCCCTGCGTGGCTTCCTCGCCGAGCAGGGATTGGACGCGATGTTCCATCTCGCGCGCGGCTTTGTTGGTGAACGTCACCGCCAGGATTTGATACGGGCGGACTCCCTCGGAGGCGATTAGATAAGCGACACGTTGAGTCAACACGCGCGTCTTGCCGGACCCGGGTCCGGCGAGGACCAGCACCGGCCCGTTCCTTGCGGTCACGGCTTGTTTTTGTTGTTGATTAAGTTTGTCGAGGAAATCCATGAATGAAATGAATGGTTGAAGGATGAAAACGTCCCGCGGATGAGATTGGCGCCGCGGGACGTGTCTACGTATGTACGTGTCTACGTGTGTACTTGTCTACTTCTTCGCCGCTTTCAATTCCGAAGTACAGTTCGGACAACGCGTGGCGTCGAGGTGGATCGTGGTGAAGCAGTACGGGCATTCTTTGGTGGTCGGCGCGGCGGGAGCGGCGGGTTCCGCTTTTTTGCGGCTGTTCGCGGCTTTGACGATCAGGAAGATCACAAAGGCGATGATTAGGAAATCCACAACGGTTTGAATGAAGGAGCCGTATTTAATCACTGCGGTTCCGACTTCAATTTGCAAGCTGGTGAAATCCACACCGCCCATCACGATGCCGATCAGCGGCATGATCACGTCGCCGACGAGCGAGGCGATGATCTTGCCGAACGCGGCGCCGATGACGACCGCCACAGCCAGGTCCAGCACATTGCCGCGCATGATGAAATCTTTGAATTCTTTAAGCATGAAAGCCTCCGTAGGCAAAAAGGGATGAGCAGATTTTACTTACAGATGAAGGGGTTGTCAACGAATCGGTTGTAGTTATGCTTAAGGTTCGTTGCGGTAGGGCTTTTGCTTGCCACAACACGGCGCAAGAGTGCGCCTTTTATGCTCAAAAAAATCGAGACTGGCTCACACACTCTCGGGCGCTGGATGAAGCACAAGCCTTGATCTTGTTTTCTCTACTGTACATCCCAAACCAGAGATCTGATTTGCTTTTGTCAACCGCCGAATAACCGGCAAGGACTTTACTTTAGGGTCTCCTTGCAAAGGAAATGCACGGAGGCAAAACCTGACTGTCCCTCTCGTATGTTTCTTGACTTTACATCTTCCTTATGCTACCATAACCGACACGAGTTGCCCGTCTACTTTAAAAAGCATGTGTAAAACACAAGGAAGGAGGTGGTCCCCTCACGAATGATTGCTACTCTGTCCTTTCAAGCATATCACCAATCCTAAAATTCTTCCATCTCTGAGGAGAAATCACATGTTCAAAAATCGTCTGATGCTCGCGATCAGCGTCCTGGTGGTTGCCACCATGGTGCTGTCCGCTTGCGCCCCCAAGACCGACGTACCTCCCACCGCGCCCCCGGCCACCGAGCCCCCGGCCACCGAGCCCCCGGCTACTGCTGTTCCGACAGAACCGCCCACGACCCGTCATGGCGGCTGGCTGGATGAGATCGCCTACTCCGTGGTGGATGCGCAATCTGCCATCACCCAGATTGGCGCGGGCGCCATTGATCTGTTCAGCTACGGCGTAGCCTCCGACAAACTGGCCGAGATCAAGTCCGCCGGGTTGTGCTACACCCAGTCCTACGGCACCTACTACGATTTCATCTTCAACCCCTACGGCGCCGATAGTGAAAATAAATACTCTGACGGCCGATTTAACCCGTTCTCGAATCGCAAAGTGCGCGAAGCGATGAACTGGGCGATTGACCGCAACTACATCAACCAGGAAATTTACGCCGGCGGCGCGTTGCCCAAGTTCCTGCCCGTGACTACGCAGTTGGTGGACTACACCGACCTGATTGACGTGGCGCGCGGTTTGGAAGCCAAATATGCCTACAATCTCGACAAGGCCAAGGAAGTGGTTGATGCGGAAATGACCGCCATGGGCGCCACCAAGGGCGCCGACGGCAAGTGGCAGTTTGACGGCAAACCGGTTAATATCATCCTCCTGATCCGCAACGACGGCGATGGCACCCGCCTCCCGCAGGGCAACTACTTTGCCACTCAGCTGGAAGCATTGGGCTTCACCGTGGAACGTCGGGAAGGAAAATCCTCCGAACTGTCCCCGCTTTGGATCGGTTCCGATCCGGCTGAAGGACAGTGGGATATCTACACTGGCGGTTGGGGCTCCAGCGGTTTGAACCGTGACGAGCGCACCATCTTCCAGGAAATGTACCTGCCCAATACCCCGCAGGGTATTCCGTTATTCACGGCCAACGTTCCCGACCCGGCCTTCCAACAGGTTGGCGACGATCTGGCGAACGGCAACTACACCACGCTCGAAGAACGCCACGACCTGATGGTCAAGGCCCTGCCCCTGGCGCTCGAAGATTCGGTCCAGGTTTGGACCGTTGACCTGCAATCCTACGCCCCCTTCAACTGCAACCTCCAGGTTAGCTCCGATGTGGGCGCGGGCGTGGAAACCACCTTCATGTCGCCCTATACCATGCGCTTCGCTGATCAGGAAGGCGGCAACGTCAAAGTTGGAACCACCGCCACGATGTTCACCGATCCGTGGAACCCGGTCAACGGCGCGAACTGGGTCACCAGCGCGTACATTCAAAACGCCACTGCTGGGCGCGGCACGATGCCCGATCCCTACACCGGTCTGGCCTGGCCTCTACGCATTGAAAGCGCCGACCTCGTTGTTCAGACCGGAATCCCGGCTCAAACCAACCTCGATTGGGTCAACCTGTCCTTCGAGGACACCATCACCGTCCCGGCAGATGCCTGGGTGGACTGGGATGCCGCGGCAGGGAAATTCATCACTGCGGGCGAGAAATTCCCGGATGGCGCAACCGCCAAGAGCAAAGTTGTCACCTACTACCCGGCCGATATGTTCGAGACCGTCAAGTGGCACGATGGCAGCAACCTCTCCGTCGCCGACTTCGTAATGGCCATGATCCAAGGCTTCGACTACGGTAAAGAAGGCAGCGCCATCTATGATGAAGACGTTGCCGGCAACCTGGAAGCCTTCCTGACTCACTTCAAGGGCGTCCAGATCGTCTCTACCGAGCCTCTCGTCATCGCCACCTACGATGACAACGTCTATTCCGACGCTGAGTTGAACATCGCCACCTGGTGGCCCAACTACGGTTATGGTGAAGCGCCCTGGCAGTCCATCGCCGTTGGTAACTCCGCCGTTGCCGCCAAGGAACTGGCCTGGGGTACCGGTCAAGCGGATCGCTTCGAGAAGGAATGGATGAGCTTCATCGGTGGTCCGAGCCTGGAGATCCTGTCTGCTCATTTGGATCAAGCCATCGCCGACAAGACCATCCCGTATCCTGAGGTGATGGGCGCGTACGTTACCGCTGACGAGGCGGCCGCCCGCTACACCGCCCTCAAGGATTGGTACACCGCTCGCGGTCACTTCTGGGATGGAACCGGCCCCTACTACCTGCACGCGGTGGACCTCAACGCCGGCACTGCGGTAGTCCGCAACAACCCCGACTTCGCGGATCTTTCCGACCGCTGGTCGAAGTTTGGACAGGCGCCTCTGGCCGAGGTATCCCTCGACGGCCCGTCCCAGGTTAAAATTGGCGAGGCGGTTGACTTCACGGCCACCTTCGTCTACAAGGCCTCCGGCGAAGCCTATCCCTCTGCCGATATCAAAGCAGTCAAGTTCCTGCTCTACGATGAGACGGGCGCGACCGTGTATGTTGGCGTGGGCGTTGCCACCGGCGAAGACGGCGTGTATACGCTGACCATCCCCGCGGATGTGGCTGCGAAACTCGTCGCTGGCTCCGGCCGCATCGAAGTGGCAGGCGTGCTTGTCCCGGTTGCCATTCCGGCTTTCACCTCGCTTGACTACGTGGTCATGCCATAAGGTTTAAGCGCGTGTTAACTTTGAGGGGCAAGGACATTTGTCCTTGCCCCTCATTCCTTAATCTAGGAACGTGCGTGTCCATTGGCATTCGCCAATGCTAATGATCCGTTCAGCGTCTTGTAGGCGGCGCAGGGCGAGAATACGCTCGAGACAGGATGTCTTTCGCAAATCCTGCATGGAATGTGAGGCTGATATGTCCGCAGAATCTTTAACCGCAAACACCGAAAGCGCGCCGGCCGCTAAGCGGGGGTTTGGGAACAGCGCAGCGATGCGCATGGTCAAGTATATGGGATTACGACTGTTGACCATGATGGTCACAATTACCATCGGCGTCTACCTGACCATTCTCATTGCCAACATGGGCGGCTATGTGGACACCATCATGCGCAATGAGATCCGCGACAGCACGACCCAGGCAATCCTGGCCAACCCTCAATTCCGCAACCTGACGCCTGAAGCCAAACAGGAACTCATTCAAAAGAAGATCGCGTCGGAAGAGAAACGCCGCGGACTGGACAAACCCTTTGCGATCCGCTCTGTCAATTACCTGCGCAACGCGCTGACCCTGAACCTGGGACGCGCCATGTACATGACCAGCGACCATGGCTCCAAGGAGGTTCGTTTGATCATCCTCGAGCGGCTTCCCGCCACTCTGCTCCTGGCTGGCACCTCCCAACTCCTGCTATTTTTTGGAAGCATTTTCATTGCCCTGTCCCTGTCCCGCAAGTACGGCAGCTGGTTCGATAAATTGACCATCGCGCTTTCGCCCACCTCCGCGGTCCCGCCGTGGTTCTACGGCATTTTCTTAATCCTGATCTTTGCCGCCATTTTAAAGATACTGCCATTTGGCGGCCTGGTGGATGTGCCTCCGCCGGAAAATTCATTTGATTATGGCTTGAGCGTTCTCAAGCATCTCATTCTTCCAGCCACATCCGTGATCATTAGCGCCATTTTTTTGAGCATTTACAACTGGCGCACCTTCTTCCTGATCTTTTCCAGCGAAGATTACGTGGAAGTGGCAAAAGCCAAAGGACTCCCGCCGCGCGATGTGGAGCGCCGCTATATTCTGCGCCCCACGCTGCCTACCATCATCACCAATTTCGCCCTGCTGGTCATCGCCTTATGGACTGGTTTCACGATCACCGAGACGGTCTTCGTCTGGCCCGGACTTGGAATCACGATCTATCGGGCGATCGGCGCCTATGATACGCCGGTAATCGTCGGCTCCACCATTATTTACGCCTACCTGCTGGCGCTGACCGTCTTTTTGCTCGATTTTGTCTATGCCCTGGTTGACCCGCGAGTCAAGGTCGGTTCGGAGAGCTCACAATGAACGCGTTCAAGAATACGTTTCGAGAACTGCTCCGTTATCCATCCGCCATTTTTGGCCTGGTAATTATCGTGTTCCTCCTGGGGGTGGCTGTGTACGCGCTGGTCAGCATTCCATACAGCGAGGCCATTCGCTTGTGGCGCGGCGGGGAGGATGTGTGGTACCAAAATCCCAAGTACGCGGCTCCATCGTGGATGAACCTCTTTACCAAGAAGAAGGAACCGGTCTCTTTTAAAGTCGGCACCTTCGACGGCGAGATGACAAAGACCATCACCCCCGCGAGCGAGGAAATTTCATCCGTCGAGATGATCTACGCGTTCGACTACAACTACGACACCTTTCCCCAGGAAATGACGTTGTACTTTACGACGGATTATCAGACGAAATTGCCGTTTGCCGCCATTCTATGGATCACCCCGGATGGCAGGGAAATCAAGATCACCAATACCGCGGTGGAGAAAAAGACCACCTATCGTGTTTCGCAAGACCTCAAACTGCAAAAAGCCCTGCGCACAGAGCATGTAATGGAAGCGTTATTTGCGGATCCAAATTCCGAGACGCCGAGGCCTTTGAAGGGACAATACCAGCTGGTGATTACCGGCACCACCTTTGAAAGCGGCTCAAACATGGACGCCGAATTTGTGTTTCACGGCGTTCTCTATGGGCTGGCCGGCACCGACAAATATCGGCGCGACCTTTTCCTGCCGTTGTTGTACGGCACGCCCATCGCGCTGGCATTTGGCCTGGTGGCCGCTTTGAGCACGGCCTTCCTGACGATGATCATTGCCGCCATTGGCACATGGTATGGCGGTTGGGTGGACGAGTTGATCCAGCGCATCACGGAAATCAATCTTGTCCTGCCATTCCTGGCCATCCTGATCATGGTGGGCACCTTCTACTCGCGCAGCATCTGGCTCATGCTTGGCATCACCATCCTATTGAGCATTTTTGGCGGGGCGATCAAGGGGTATCGCGCCATATTCCTGCAATCGAAAGAGTCTAGCTACATCGAAGCGGCCCGCGCCTACGGAGCGTCGAATTCGCGCATCATCTTTACCTACCTGATCCCGCGCATGATCCCCTTGCTCATCCCGACGCTGGTTTCCTCGGTTCCCGGCTTTGTGTTCCTCGAGGCTTCGCTGGCGGTACTTGGACTCGGCGACCCGGTCCTGCCGACGTGGGGCAAGGTGATCAATGATGCCTTTGCAGACGGCGCCCTGTATCAGGGACGCTATTACTGGGTGTTGGAGCCTGCCGTGTTGTTGATGATCACTGGCTTTGGTTTTGCCATGCTGGGCTTTGCCCTGGATCGAATCTTCAATCCGCGCTTACGGGATATATAACCGATGACACACAATAGCAAACTTCTGAACATAGAAGATTTAGTACTGCACTTCAAGACCCTTCAGGGGCCGGTGCAGGCAGTGGACGGGGTGAACTTTTCCCTCGATTCCAATCGCGCGGTCGTGATTCTTGGCGAATCAGGCTGCGGAAAGAGTTCCCTGGCCCGGGCCATCCTGCGCCTCCTGCCGCGTAACGCTGGAACCTATTCCGGCCACATCTACCTGAATGGAAATGACATTATGACCCTGCCCGAGGATGATTTTCGGCAGACTATCCGTTGGGCGGCCATCTCCATGGTGCCGCAGGCGGCTATGAATTCCCTCAACCCGGTCATCCGCGTCGGCGACCAGGTGGCAGAACCGGCCATCGTTCACTTGGGCGTGAGCAAGGCAGATGCCATCTCGCTGGTGAAGAAGATGTTCCAGCATGTGGGCGTCCCCGAAGACTTCATCAACCGCTACCCGTTCGAATTGAGCGGTGGGATGCGCCAGCGCGTCGCGATTGCCATGGCGCTGGTCACCTCGCCCATGTTGATCATCCTCGATGAGCCGACCTCCGCCCTGGATGTGCTGACCCAGGCCAATATCTTCAACGTTCTGAAACGCCTGAAGAAGGAATTGGGAATCAGTTTCATTCTGATCACCCACGATATCGCCACCTCCAGCGAACTCGCGGACGATGTGGCCGTAATGTACGCAGGACAGATCGTGGAGGTGGGCGACACGTATCGCTTCTTCGATCATCCTCTTCATCCGTATTCCCAAAAGTTAATGGCGAGCGTGCCGAGACTCCATTCGGATAAAGAACCGGAATTTATTGTGGGCCGCCCGCCCAGCCTGATCAACCTTCCCCAGGGATGCCGCTTTGCCGACCGTTGTCCTGCGCGCTTTGAAAAGTGCGTGCAGAATCCTCCGGTGTTCGAACAAGACGGCCGCCAGGTTAAATGCTGGTTATACGCGTAAGCAGGAGCATGGATGATGAATCGCGAGACTGTTACAACAACTGACGGGCAAACGCCAACACCCGACCAGGAAAGAAAAGTCCTGCTGTCCATTGAGAATCTGCGCGTCTGGTTCGAACTCAGGCGTTTCGGATTCGGCCACGCAGGTTATGTAAAAGCGGTGGACGGCGTCAGCTTTGACGTTCACCAGGCCGAGACGATTGCCGTTGTGGGCGAGAGCGGCTGTGGAAAATCGAGTCTGATGAAAACCATCCTGGCCCTCTACAAACCCACCGAAGGAAAAATTGTCTTCGACGGTAAAAACCTTTCGGAATTGGACGGCGCCGGCCTGCACTGGTATCACTCTCATGTGGGATACGTGCAGCAGGATCCTTACGGTGCGTTGCCTCCCTTCCTGTCTGTGCAACGCATTCTGGAGGAACCCCTGATTATCGGCGGGGTCAAAGATAAGGAGGAACGCATCCAGCGCATCCACAAGGCCATGGAAGAAGTGAAACTCACGCCCGTGAAGGACTTCCTGCAAAAATTTCCTCACATGCTGAGCGGCGGACAGCAGCAACGCGTGGTAATCGCCCGCGCCATGATCATGGAACCGAAATTCCTGGTGGCGGACGAACCCGTTTCCATGCTGGATGCCTCCGTGCGCGTGGAGATATTGAAACTGCTGCGCGGCTTGCAGGAAGAACATCACCTGTCGGTGATCTATATCACCCACGATCTTTCCACGGTGAGTTACTTTTCGGAGCGCATTTTTGTAATGTATGCCGGCAACCTGGTCGAAAAGGCAAAGGTGCGCCAGTTGATTGACAATCCCCTCCATCCCTACACGCGCGCCTTGCTAACCGGCACCTCCGAACCGGATGCCAGAAACGCCGAGTCGTTGAAGGAACTTCCGCCAGGCGAGCCGCCCAGTCTTGTTAATCCTCCGAGCGGATGCCGCTTCCACCCGCGCTGCTCTATGATGATCCAGGGTCTTTGCGAAGTCGAAACTCCGCCGGACTTCGAGCCAGAGCCGGGGCACCAGGTCTCGTGTTGGTTGTATAAATAACGGAGTTTCACAGTTTGCCGTACCGCAGCCTTCAAACTTGTCTCACCTGCACAAGATGAAATCTTGCGGCGCTGCATCAGACGAGGCGCAGGCCATGTTAAGAGACCGACTATTCGATCACCCAAGACTCCTCATGTTCATCGCCTTTCTGCTGTTGCTGTTTGGCGTAGTCATGCCGTTCTTGATGGTGATCCATGTGGTGGCATCTACGTTCTTCTGGAATTTCCTTTCGTATGGCGCATCCATCCTGGGGCTCTTGCTGGGAATCATATCCATCGTGGCTTCGCAGCCTGGACGGAAAAAAAAGCAGGACCAGGACGACTTCCACCGTTGACGCCTGCAAGCGACGGTAACCGGGCGGTGGGCAAAACCCACCTTGCCGTAGCGCGGCGAAACGCAGGTTGTTTTGGAGACGATTCGCACCCGCTTACAAACCCCTCTTCAGAGGGGTTTGTTTCCATCTGGGGGCTGTCCATCTTTCCCCCAATCTGGAAGGTTTAAGGTTTAATCTTGTGGAACGGAAGGGGCCTCCGGTTGACGCTCCAAAAGAATCAGGTATAATTTTCGGGCGCTGTGATACATGGCGCACTTCAATCCACTGCGGCAAAGGAATCATCGGATGCCGGACTCATTACTTGACGTGCAAGGGCTAGAAACAACGTTTAAAACCCCTGATGGGGTGGTTCACGCGGTCAATGGAGTTTCCTTCAACCTGAAGGAGGGAGAGACTCTGGGAGTGGTGGGTGAAAGCGGATGCGGCAAAAGCGTCACGATGCATTCGACGCTTCGCCTCATTCCCTCGCCTCCCGGCAGGATTGCGGCGGGACAGGCCTTCTTCAACGGCCGCGATCTTCTTACCATGTCCAACGATGAGATCCGCGGCGTACGCGGCGCGCAGATCAGCATGATCTTTCAAGACCCAATGACCTCCTTAAATCCGGTGCTGTCCATCGGCCGCCAGCTTGAGGAACCCCTCCTGCTTCATCTGGGAATGACCAGGAAGCAGGCCGAGGATCGCTCTACCGAATTGTTGGAGATGGTGGGAATTCCAAACGCGCGCGAACGCCTGAAGGATTACCCGCATCAATATTCCGGTGGGATGCGCCAGCGCGTGATGATCGCCATGGCGCTTTCCTGTTCGCCGCAAATCCTGATCGCAGATGAACCCACCACCGCGCTGGATGTGACCATCCAGGCGCAAATTGTGGAACTGGTCAAACGTCTGCGCGACGAACTGGGTATGGCCATCATCTGGATCACGCACGATCTGGGTATTGTGGCCGGCCTGGCGCGTCGCGTAATGGTGATGTACGGCGGATATATCATCGAAGAATCGCCGGTCAACGATCTCTACGCCAATCCCTCACATCCCTATACCATCGGCCTGCTCGGCAGCCTGCCGCGCGTGGATGGACTCCACCAGGACAAACTGTTTTCCATCGAAGGACTGCCCCCCGTTCTCTATCACAAACCGAACGCCTGCCCCTTTGCGCCACGTTGCCGCTGGGCGATGGAGCGCTGTTGGAAGGAAAACCCGGCGCTCGAACCCGTTCCTTCCTCGCCCGAACATCGCGTTGCCTGCTGGGTGGATACCAAAACCGGGAGACCGCGCTCATGACCGCCAACAACGAAGTCCTGCTTCACGTTGACAACCTGGTAATGCACTTCCCGATCTATCGCGGCGTGTTCCAGCGCCAGGTGGGCGCGGTGCGCGCGGTGGACGGCGTCAGCTTCGATGTCAAGCGCGGCGAAACGCTCGGCCTCGTGGGCGAATCGGGTTGCGGTAAATCCACGACCGGGCGTGCCATCCTGCAACTCTACAAGCCAACGGCGGGAAAAGTGGAATATGAAGGCACGAACCTCGTCACGCTTAAGCGCGAACCCATGCGCCAGATGCGCCGCAAAATGCAGATGATCTTCCAGGACCCGTACGCCAGCCTCAACCCGCGCATGACAGTGGGCCAGTTGGTGGGTGAGCCGCTCATGGTGCACAGCGTAACGACCGGCGAAGAAATTGATAAGCGCGTCGAGCAGTTGTTAGAACTGGTGAAACTTAACCCAGCCTTTGCCACCCGCTACCCCCACGAGTTTTCCGGCGGGCAGCGCCAGCGCATCGGCGTGGCGCGCGCGCTGGCGTTGAATCCAAACTTTATTATTTGCGATGAGCCGATTTCGGCCCTCGATGTTTCCATTCAGGCGCAGGTGGTGAACCTGCTGGAAGAATTGCAACAGCAATTCGGCCTGACCTACCTGTTCATCGCCCACGATCTCTCGATGGTGCGTCACATCAGCGACCGTGTCGCGGTCATGTACCTGGGCGTGATCATGGAACTGGCGGAACGGGAAGAGTTATACAACAACCCGCTTCATCCCTACACTCAGGCGCTCCTCTCCGCGGTCCCGATCCCGGACCCGGTGGCGGACGCGCAACGCAAGCGCGTCATCCTCGAAGGCGACGTGCCCTCCCCGGCTAACCCGCCGTCTGGGTGCCGCTTCCGTACGCGCTGTCCGATCGCCGTGCCGCTATGCGCCGAGTCCCAGCCAGAATTTCGTGAGTTAAGACCAGGTCATTTCGTGGCCTGTCATCTTGCAAAATAACCTTTGAAAGGAGGTGATCGCAACCGCAAAACAAAACCTTCACTTTCCGTTGTATGCAAGAAAAATCACCCAACCCTTTTTCACAATTTCGTGAGGAGAAGAAACAATGCGTAAACTGTTTGCTCTATTGAGCCTCCTGGTTGTGGCGAGCATGGCCCTTGCGGCCTGCGGCCCGACTGCAACCCAGGTTGCTCCTGAAACCCAGGCTCCTGTGGAAGAAACCCAGGCTCCTGTGGAAGAAACCCAGGCTCCTGCCGAAGGTTTCCATGCCAAGGACACGACAACCCTGGTGGTCGCGACCATTGGTGAGCCCGAGACCCTGGATCCCGCTCTGGCGTATGAAACCGCCGGTGGCGAAATCATCCAGAACGTCTATGAGACGCTCGTCTTCTATGATGGCGACGCCACCGACAAATTCGTGCCGCAACTGGCCGAATCCTGGGAAGTCTCTGAAGACGGCACCACCTACACCTTCAAGATGCGCTCCGGCGTGAAGTTCCACGACGGCGCCGATATGACCGCCTCTGACGCCGCTTACTCCTTCCAGCGCGGCCTGCTCTTTGGCGGTTACGCCAGCCCGCAGTGGCTGTTGGCTGAGCCGTTCTTCGGAATCGGCACGGACGACATCTCCATTGTTGTGGACGGCGAAGGCGCCTGCGCGGATGACCGCGAGTGCATGAGCGCCCTCCCGGCCGAAGACCTGCTCGCCGCGTGCGAAAAGGTCACCGGCGCGATCGTGGCTGATGATGCCGCTGGCACCGTTACCATGACCCTCGCTCAGCCGTGGGGCCCGTTCATCGCCACCATCGCCAACGGCTGGGGCTCTGTCATGGATAAGGACTGGACTGTCGCTAACGGCGGTTGGGATGGCGATTGCGCCACCTGGCAGAACTACTATGCCGAGCCCTCCGAGACCGACCCCTTTACCACCATCATGAACGGCACCGGCGCCTTCAAACTCGATCACTGGACCCAGGGCGAAGAACTCGTCATGGTCCGCAACGATGCCTACTGGCGCGAGCCCGCCAAACTTGAGCGCGTTGTGATCAAGTCTGTGGATGAATGGGGCACCCGCTTCGCGATGATGCAGGCCGGCGACGCCGATTACTTCGGCACCCCCGCTGAAAACCGCTCCCAGGTTGACGAGTTGGTTGGCTCGATGCGCGTTTACGATCTCGCCTCCGGCTCCTACGGTGAAGAGGTTGAGGTCTGCGCGTACGATCCCTCCGCCCAGGGCACTGCCAAGTTCACCGCCTGCGCCCCCGGCGAAAAGGGTCTCGGTGGCAATGTCCGTCTCTACATCGGCCGCCCGGCCCTCTCCAGCCAGGACCTGTTCATGACCTTCAACATTGCTGAAGGCTCGAACTACGTCGGCTCCGGCGCCCTGGATGGCAACGGCATCCCGCTGGACTTCTTTACGGATGTCCACATCCGCCGCGCCTTCGCGTACTGCTTCGACTGGGACACCTACATCAGCGACGTGTTCGATGGTGAGGCAGTCCAACAGCCGGTGCTCGCCCGCCAGGGCATGCCCGGCTACGAAGCCGACGCGCCCGTGTACTCCTACGATCCCGCCATGTGCGAATCCGAGTTCAAAGCCGCTGACGCGGACCATGATGGAATCGCCGCTGGTGACGATCCCGAAGGCGACATCTGGACCGTCGGTTTCCGCATGCAGGCTCTCTACAACCAGGGCAACACCTCCCGCCAGGTTGTCTCCGAGATCCTGTCCTCGAATGTCGCGTCCGTGAACGATCTGTTCGTGATCGAGACCGTGGGTCTGCCGTGGCCGACCTTCCTGCGCACCCTGCGCGCTTCGCAGTCCCCGTACTTCGTGAGCGGCTGGCTGGAAGACATCCACGACCCGCACAACTGGTACCAGCCGTACATGCTGGGCACCTACGCGAACCGCCAGAGAATGTCCGACGATCTGAAGGCGCAGTTCTCTGAGATCCTGGATCGCGGTGTTGCCGCGACCGATCCGGCCGCCCGCCAGACGATCTACGAAGAGGCGAACGCCCTCTACTACGATCAGGTCCCGACTGTCCTGTTGGCAACTACCACCAGCCACGGCTTCGAAATGCGCTGGGTCCACGGCGTCGTTTTGAACCCGATCTTCTCCGGCAACTACTACTACCCGATGTGGAAGGAATAGTTCGACCGTCCGCGTAGTTTGTCCAATCTCCGGGGGCCCGGCAACGGGCCCCCGGAACTCTCCGTCCCTGCCATGTGCAACGCGCCAGAGAAATTCTCTGACCCGTTCCAGATGGCAAGTCTGATAATCGAGACACGAGGTGTTTCATGGTCACATACATAATCCGCCGTTTACTGCTTGTGCCGGTCCTGCTCTTTGGCGTCACCATTCTGATCTTCGGGATGTTGCAGTTCCTTTCGCCGGACGAGCGCGTCGCGTTGTATATTCGCGGCGATCCCAAGTCCGAAAAACAGGTGGATTCTTACATCAAGAAATACTGCCTCGACTGCCCGATCTGGGTTCAATACAAGAACTGGCTGGTCGGCGGCAAGAATGAAGCCACCGGCGAACAGGAAGGCGGCGTGCTATACGGTAACTTTGGCTGGTCCAAGACCAGTTCTCAGCCGGTGGCGCAGTTGATCGAACGCCGCTTCCCGAACACCCTCGATCTCACGATCTGGGCGGTGGGGCCGGTCATCCTCGTCGGCATCTGGCTGGGCGTACAGGCCGCCGTCCATCACAACGGTTTCGTGGACCAGATCGCGCGCGTCTTCAGCATTGTAGGCACATCCTTTCCCACGTTTGTATTTGGCCTGCTCGTGCTGATGTTTTTCTACGCCAATTTACAATGGTTCCCGCCGGGACGTTTGAGCGATCAATTTAACCAGGTGGTCAGTTCAGACGCATTCCATCACTACACCAAACTCCTGACGTTCGATGCGGTGTTGAACGGCCGCTTCGACATCTTCCTCGACGCCCTGCGGCATATGTTCCTGCCCATCCTGACTCTGTCCTACATCAGTTGGGCGACCTTCCTGCGTGTGACGCGCGGCTCGATGCTCGAAACCCTGCGCCAGGAATACGTGACCACCGCTCGCGCCAAGGGCCTGCCGGAGAAGGATGTGATCTATAAACACGCTCAGCCAAACGCCATGCTCCCGGTCGTAACTCTGGCCGGATTCAGCGTAGTGGGCCTGCTCGGCGGCGTGATCATCACTGAAACCGTATTCGATTATCCGGGCATCGGCTCCGCCGCCGCGTCCGCTTCGGCACAACTGGATGTGATCACCGTGCTGGGGTTCGCGCTCTTCAACGGCTTGATCCTGATCGTGGCCAACCTTGTGGTTGATATCCTCTACGCGGTCGTAGACCCGCGCGTACGCCTCTCTTAGGAGATCCTCATGGCACAAGTTTCCCCCTCCGGCGATAACGAACTGCTTGGCACGGCTGTCGCCATGCGCAAGATCACGCGTCTCGAACGCTTTCTCGGACCGGATAACTACCGCGTCATGCAGGGACTTTTTAAGACCCCGGCCTCGATCAGCGGTTTTGCGTTGATCGTGTTCTTTATTCTGGTGGCGGCATTCGCGCCGGTGCTGGCGCCGCCTGTCACGAATGATTTCTACAAGATCCCCCGCGACGGCTTCAAATCCCAACCGCGCGAACCCGGCTCCGAGTGGACCAAGAACACCCCCGAGATCCCCTTCTGGTATAAAGCGGTCACTGGAAAAGACGAATGGGTGCACCTCTTCGGCACCGCCCAGGGACAGTATGACATCTATTACGGCGTGATCTGGGGAACGCGCACCGCCTTTAAGGCCGGTCTGATTGTCGTCATTTCCACCCTTCTGATCGGCGTCGTTGTTGGGTCGGTCTCCGCATACTATGGCGGCTGGGTGGATAACGTCCTCATGCGTATTGTGGATGTTCTGTTAGTTCTGCCGGGCCTGATGGCCACCCTCATCCTCGCGGCGGTGCTGACGCCTGTGATCGGAAAAAGCACCCTGCCAGTCATGATATCGCTGATCGCATTCGGCTGGCTGGGCTACTCGCGTATCATCCGCGGCGATATCCTCTCCGTCAAGGAACGCGACTATGTTATGGCGGCGCGCGTGCTCGGCGTGAAAGACAGCCGCATCCTCTTCCGCCACATCATCCCGAACGCGATCTTCCCGACCCTGGTGCTTGCCTCGCTGGGCATCGGCGACGTGGTGCTTTCCTTCGCGGCGCTTTCCTTCCTTGGCATCGGCGTGGAGCTCGGTTATGCAGACTGGGGACAGGTGCTGGCCTTCGCCCGCAACTGGATCAGCAGTCTCAACACCTACTGGTACATCATCCTTTACCCCGGCGTGACCCTTGTGCTGTTCGTCATGGGCTGGAACCTGCTGGGTGACGCCCTGCGCGATGTGCTTGATCCCCGCCTGCGCGGAAAGATCTAACCCAACCATCACCCGCTTGAACCGCTCCGCAAGGAGCGGTTTTTTTATAATCAGTACTTCACGAAAGCGCGTATTTGGCGGTCTCTACCGCCAGGTTGCGATAGAGATCGCAACCTACGCAGGGTTTTCGTGATCTACTGATAATACTCACGGTCACAAATTGCGCATTCCACCTTCTAAAAAAGCGCAATTTGTGACCGAGTGCGGTATATCTCCCGCAAAAGAATCGCCGGTCAGGCTTTTATCCGGACACCATATTTTTGCCACATGGCAGATTAAGCCCTCTGCGCACGCTTTAGAAACCTACGCAAAATTCCATTACAACTCCTTTATCGTCCATCAAGAAAATTCACGTTACACGCACATTCGCGGTATTTGCAATTAGAAAAAATGCGGTAGAGGAATGGAACAGAACTTACGCATAATTGGCGTTCTCTAACGCCAGCAGGCGCGTTAGAAAACGCGCCCTACGCAAGGTTTTGCGTAAGTCCTGTGGAATAAAAAACCAGCGAAGCGCCGCAATTAATTTCTGATAGACTTTGAGAGACTCCGCAAGACGGACAGGGCTATCCTGCCTCAAATTTTGCACAAGGAGAATTTCATGAAAGCCAAACCCAACCGACTGTGGATCGTCGCCCTCGTCCTCGGCTGGACGTTCGACTTCCTTTTCTGGGATCGCGCGCCCGGCCTCAACTTTGCGCTCTACGTTCTACTCTGCCTCGCGGGTGGGCTGTACCTGCTGGTGGGGGAGGAGAAATCCAAACCGTCGCACGGCGCATTGTGGCTGCTGATTCCAACCCTGTTTTTCGCGGCCGTTACATTTGTCCGCGCCGAACCGCTGACTGCCTTCCTCGCCCACGCGCTGACCCTCTTCCTGCTGGCAGCCTTCGCCATCACCTACCTCGGCGGGCGCTGGATGCTATACAGCCTGTGGGATTATGCGCTCGGCTTCCTCAAGTTGGGCGGAAACATGCTGATCCGCCCGCTGACCTTTTCGCAGGAGGCGCGCAAAGAACGCATCCAGCGCGGCGAGCAGACCAAACGCTCGGCATGGCCCGTGATTCGCGGACTGCTGATCGCGCTTCCCATCATTGCCATCTTTGCCTCGCTGCTCTCCTCCGCCGACGCGGTCTTCAGCCAGCGCCTCGAGCATATCCTTGACGCGCTCAATCTTGACAACATCCCCGAATATGTCTTTCGACTTTCATATATTCTTATATTTGGCTATCTGCTTGCAGGCGTATTCCTGCATGCCGCGACCCAATCGAAGGATGATAACCTGGTCGGCGGGCAGAAGCCATTGCTCGGGCAATTTCTCGGGTTCGTTGAAGCGGCGATCGTGTTGGGCAGTGTCGCCATCCTGTTCGCCTCCTTTGTCGCCATTCAATTCCAATATTTTTTTGGAGGGCAGGCCAACATCAAAATTGACGGCTTCACCTACAGCGAATACGCCCGCCGCGGATTTGGCGAATTGGCGGCGGTGGCTTTCTTCAGTTTGTTGCTAATCCTCGCCGCAGGCGCGGTGACCAAACGCGAGAACGAGTCACAACGCAAAATATTTTCTGGACTTTCCATCGGCATTGTCCTGCTGGTATTGGTGATGCTCGTTTCCGCCTATCGCCGCCTTGTCTTGTACGAAATTGCCTACGGTTTTTCGGAACTGCGCACGTACACGCACGTCTTCCTGATCTGGCTCGGCGCGCTGCTCATCGCTACGGTCGCGCTGGAGATTCTGCGCCGCGAACGAATGTTTGCCCTCGCCGCCCTGCTTGCCTCGATCGGATTCGCCGCCACGCTTTCCATCCTTAACGTGGACGCGTTCATCGTCAAGCAAAACATCCAGCGTGCGCTGGACGGTCACTACACATTCGACACCGGCTCGCGCGTCTCCTCCGATCCGCTCGACGCAGACCAGCTGGACATTTCCTACTTCATGCAACTCTCACCGGATGCGATTCCGCCTCTTGTGGATGCGTTTCATTCCGACCACCTGCCGGATCCTGTCCGCGATGCGTTGGGCGCCGCCCTTGCCTGCCTCCGCTACCGGGCAAGCCCGCAGGCGGAGGCGGACTGGCGCGAGTATCACCTGTCCCGTTGGGCGGAGCGGAATCTGCTCGAAGAGATCCGCCCGGAACTGAAAGGCTACTTCATCACAACAGACGAGGATTACGGTTGGTATTCCACTGTCATCACCCCGCTTGGGAAAAAGTACGATTGCGAATACCGCTCCTTCTGGGATTAACCGCCAGGTTGAAAGTAACGCGGGATACGATCCCGCGTTACTTTATTTGTAAGGAATCCATTTCCCAACTTGTCTTTGGCGCAAAGGAATCATTTTATGAGCGATAAAATCATCGTCTACTCCACCGTTTGGTGTCCGGACTGCAAACGCGCCAAACGATTCTTCGACGAGCATGGCATTGCATACGAGAATGTGAATATCGAGGAGGATTCCGATGCGATGGAATTTGTTAAACGCATTAACCATGGCTATCACAGCGTCCCGACCATTGTGTTCCCCGACGGCTCGATTCTGGTTGAACCTCGAAACCGCGACCTTGCGGAGAAGTTTGGTATGTATTGACTCTTGCAACCGTCGCTCGTAGGTCAGACTTTTATGATTCGGTGGGCAACATCCTGACCATCGTGGATTCCCTCTCCGGTCCGCAGACCCAAACCTTCCAATACGATGAACTCGACCGTGTGACCAACTCAGCCGTCACCGGCGGGACGGAGGGTCTCTACACCGAAGCCTACTCCTTCGAGACCGGCACCGGCAACCTGAAATCCAAGAACGGTGCGACCTACACCTACGACGCGACCCGCAAGCACGCGGTGACGCAAGTCAGTAATCAGTAATCAGTAATCAGTAATCAGTCATCAGTCATCAGTGAACAGTTATCAGTACGACCAGAACGGCAACATGACGGATCGCTACATCGCGGCTGGACCGGATGCTGGCACGTACGAATTCGAATATGATGCCGAGAATCGCATGGTTCGCGCGGAGAAGAACAGCGCGCTGATCGGACAGTTCTTCTACGACGCGGATGGGAAACAGGTCAAGACCATCGTGGATGGCGTCACGACCTCCTACGTGGGCAATCACTATGAAGTGAAAGACGGCGCGGTCACGAAATATTATTTCGCCGGTACGACCCGTCTCGCCGTGCGGCATGGGACGACTCTCAATTATCTGCTCTCTGACCATTTGGGGAGTTCTTCTGTCACAACTGATGAAAATGGTATTCAGACCGCGCAAGCCATGTACAAAACCTTCGGCGAGACGCGCTACTTCATTGGCGATCTGAAGACCCATTACACTTTCACCGGTCAGCGCGAGGAAGCCAGCCTGGGACTTTACTTCTTCGTGGCTCGCTGGCTCGACCCTTCGCTGGGACGTTTCACCTCCCCCGACACGATCGTCCCCACCTCCACGCAAGGGACGCAGGCTTGGGACCGCTATGCGTTTGTGAATAATAATCCGGTCAGGTATACGGATCCGACGGGGCATTCAGCAGCGGGCGAGGATGGTGGTGGTGGCGAATCTGAACCTAGGTGTATGGATCCCAAGGCTAAAAACTATCGCGCTTATGGTTCGTGCGAATACCCTGACCCGAAAGATGAGCACCATAGAGGTGAATATAGGGGCCCTCGCACCAATATTTCATTAGGTGCTGGAACTTATACGATGGGTTGCGCTTCCTATTTTAGTAATGCCGATGGCACTCCAAACCAATGGAATTGTACTGAAATAAACACATACGTCTTATTTAGTTCTCAGGAAGCCTACATTGACTTTCTTTCTTCACAACAAAATGCACCGTATACTATGAACGATTTTCAAGGGGACTTTGCTTCATTTGCTTTTCAACAAGTAATTGGACTTGCCGACCCATTTGGGATTGGTGACACCCTCACATTCTTTGGCGATGTTTCAGGAAAAGCTGGCTCCAATCAAAGTGCTGCCCTAAACTTTGCTTTAGATCAAACCTTCAGCCGAGGCCCCAATGAATCGAGCGACGTTATTATGATTGCATTTTTTGATTACCTCTACCAAGGCAATCGAGCTACGAGTGTCGTGATGTCAAGTCGTGGATCTAGCGAAACCTATTACACTCAGGTAAGTCCAAGCATTTCGAACTCCTTTCAAGCATGGTTATGGGGCAATGTTCCATACATTCCATAGGAAGAGACGCAATGATAAATAAAAACACCTTCCGAACTTTATTCATCCTTTTAATGCTAATCTCCGCCTCGTGTTCTACTAAATCAAATAATATCGACAATAACACTGCCCAAAACCCGAATTCTCCCTTAATTCTTCTCTTGCTCCGATACGACGATTTTCCTCCCACGGATTGGAAGTTGCAATATACGGAGATCATGCAGAAATACGTTGGCGGTAACGGCTTGGAAGAAACGGCGAGTTATTGGGTGGTATCTCGACATTTGCCAAACAATGAATATTTTCGAATCTCGCACCACCTTTTTTTGTATGAAGAAAGTGAGAGCGTCCAGCAAAAATCTCCATTCCAGTTTCAATTCACCCCAGAGGTAGTAATCGAATTGCCTTTTAGCCAAGTTGTTGTTGAAACCGCAAGATGTGCCATGTCAAGCAACATGGAGTACAAAGAATGTATTATTAGAAAAAATTATGGTAGGCTGGTGTCGATTCTTGATGTGAACATATCAAGCAAAATAAGCGATGTTGATCTTGTTATGATCTTAACGCCTTTGCTTCTAACGATTGATGAACGCATTAACACTGACTTCAGCCAAATTCTGAAATGAACAATTTATCTATGCTTTCCATCTCTGCTCGGCGCGGGACTCTGTCCCCGTCGAGGCGCGACCGCCTCCTGCCTCCCCCCGCGGGGGGAGGTAATGAACAGTAGCCGCACTTTAACAACTCGACGCCGAGAACCGCATGGTGCGCGCGGAGAAGAACAGCGCACTGATCGGACAGTTCGTCTACGACGCGAACGGGAAACAGGTCAAGACCATCGTCAACGGCGTCACGACCTCCTACGTGGGCAATCACTATGAAGTGAAAGACGGCGCGGTCACGAAATATTATTTTGCAGGGACAACCCGTCTCGCCGTGCGGCATGGGACGACTCTCAATTATCTGCTCTCGGATCACTTGGGAAGTTCTTCTGTCACAACTGATGAAAATGGTATCCAGACCGCGCAAGCCATGTACAAAACCTTCGGCGAGACGCGCTACTTTATTGGCGATCTGAAGACCGATTACACTTTCACCGGCCAGCGCGAGGAAGCCAGCCTTGGGTTATACTTCTTCGTGGCTCGCTGGTTCGACCCCTCGCTGGGACGCTTCACCTCGCCCGACACGATCGTCCCCACCTCCACGCAAGGGACGCAGGCCTGGGACCGCTATGCGTTCGTGAATAATAATCCGGTAAAGTATAAAGATACAACGGGACACGATATAAATTGTGGCATTGGTGATTATTCGTGCCAGCAACAAGTTGAACTTGAAAAACAGTTTGCCGCATATGCTGCTCCACAAGAATCACCATGGAGTACATTTAAAGTTGTTGTTGGTGGGCTTTCTGAAAGTGAGGTTGAGGTTTTAGAGAATACACCTGATCTAACTGATGTCGAGGCTGGTTTTAATGTGAACAGCGCAACTAGCAAAGCCAAAACCGCCACTGAAAACATGTTTGCAGGGCAGAGTATGTTAAATAGCCCAGCAGATGCATTCAGACATGCCTATTGGTCGGCTTTACTGACGTTGAGTAGTGGCGCAGATTTTGCTAGAGATTTTACAACTGCACATGAAACTCAACCTAACAGCGATCCAGATGCTCGCCAGCAGTCATTTATGGATATGCACAACAATAATATTGGAATAACCATTGCTTTGGCAAATCCAAATGCTACGCCAGATCAGTTGATGGATCTGATTTATCAGGCTTTGATATCTGGGAATTTAGTTGTCTGGGATGGGCAACATGTCTATTACAGCGATGAATGCCCGGATTGTGATTACACTGATGAGAAATAATAACTATTAGGAGATACGTTCAAAATGAAATATAGTAGGAAACCACTTGTCTCTATTCTCCTTGTTTTGATCGTGGTATTTGTAATCTATCGACTATATTCCGCATCTTTAGAAAAAGAGAGATTAATACTATTAACTCAAATCCAAACTGGAATTTCTGAATACGAAAACATGGCTAAGCCATATATTGATTTCTCGTCCATTACTGATTTTTCTTGGGAAAGAATGTACATTTTTAATGCCTATACGGATTGCGATGAAATAAGAAAAAACATTGATGTGTATTGGCGCGGTTGTCAAAATACCGGTATAGAGTTGTATGAAGGTCGCTCACTTTTTGTGTTTATAAAGAATGGAAAAGTCGTTCAGCATGTCGTTGTGCCTGGGATTAGGATAGACAAACAGAACAATGATGGTTATTCATTTATAGAGGCACATTTCATTATAAATGGCTATGGATATCTTAGTTGGGTAAAAGAAAAATGACCGTGTTACATGTTTTGCCTCGATTACAATAACAACATGCAACCCTGCTCGGCGCGGGTCTTCGCGAAACACCTCGAAGGGGATGAACCCGCCGAGGCGTGACCGAGGTTCTTGAAACCCCCTCCGCCCGCTTCGCGCAGCACCTCCCCTCGCGTAGCATCCTTTAGGGCAAATCCGACAGGGGATTAGACCCTTAACAACAGAAATACTCTTGTCGCATTTGGGGGAGGCGGGTGGGGGCTCGACCCCTCGCTGGGACGCTTCACCTCGCCCGACACGATCGTCCCCACCTCCACGCAAGGGACGCAGGCGTGGGATCGCTATGCGTTCGTGAATAATAACCCGGTCAGGTATAGGGACCCAACTGGACATCAGGTTGTGAGGGACGGATCTCAACAAAGAAGTCCATCATCCGATCCTTGCAAGCAATATGGATATGACAGTCGAGAATGCAGAAAATCGTTAAATTTGCCGCCAAAGAAGAATCCATTGGCTTCCATTTTTGCTTCATATGGTGTTATGGCGGCTTCTTATTTATCGCACTATCTGAACGCTAGTTCACTTGGATACAAACTATTAGCAGACGGAACTCATGTAGGTCTGTCAGGAGCAAGTGGTCAGTTTGGGTTGTACGGCACATATTACAAGACCGGTACGGTTACAACCTCTGTGATGAAAGATGTAGGCGGCATTAGTAAAAGTGGATTAATTACTAGTGCTGTTTTCGCCGTGGGACAAAACCTCGTTGATTATTCGATCGGCGAACATGCAGGTGAGGGATTTGGGCAAGAATTTGCTGTATCAACCGTCGTTGACACCTTGCTTGCAGTTGCAATCGCCGGTGGTGCCGCCGCAGCAGCAGTGTTACTACCCGTTGCTGCTCCGTTAGCCATTGTGGGGCTTACAATTGGGATTGCCTTCGGTGCTACAATGCTAACAGACGCCGTTGATTTTGATGGCAAAGTGGAATCAGGCATAAATACTTTTATCGATAACCTGCAAGGAGAATGAGATGGTTCAGAAAACAAAAACTAACATAGCGACTGACGTCAAATCTCACGGATTGATTCGTGGTTTAATTGCAGGCGTTGCAGGTGTGGTTTTCTTCACTGCTTTTGCTGGGCTTTTGCCATCAATTTCAATCTTGGCTGTTTGCATTTCGTTAGGCGTAGGATTAATATTCCTAGTTGCCTCGATTTGGTTTAACTTGCGACCGACTAATTTGCATGCTAGATTTTTATATTTTGCTTCGATCACTTGTTATTTCGTTATAATCGCATTCAGAGGTATGGCCGCCTTAATACCGAGATTTTCCCTATATTCCGGGTTGTTCATAATCGCGACCGTTTTGCTTTCGCATTCGTTTCCTATTTGGAATCCAAAAGCCACAAAGCTAATTCGTGAGGAGCTTATCGCCCCAAGATCTAAACTGGGAAAAATAATGTTCACAACGTCTGTAATAGCTATCCCAATTATTGGAATCGTAATCTATTTCATGCTTAATGTGATTGGCACTCAAAATAAGTCCATCGGTTTGTCTGTGGTGTTAAGCATTGTTTTTTGGATCCTTGCTTTGATTTTACCTTTTGCTTTTCGTACCCCAAATTCCCCTTGGGAGAAAAGCTGAATAGTTGGTGGATATTGATCTAGTCTTGCTGCTCTTAACCCCCTTCGCCTGCTAGCGCAGGCACCTCCCCCCATGGGGAAGGTAGGTGGGGGTCGCGATAACTTTGCTCGGCGCGGGACCTTGTCCCCGCCGAGGATTGACCGCAGGTCTTCATTAGCCAAACCCACCAACGAGCCCGTCTCCTTGACCGAGGCGGGCTTTTCATTTCTAGTCTCGGGTTTCGTACGTCGCTTCGTGGATACTCAACCATTCGGTGGGAAAACTGCTAACCCGCATCTAACTCCCCTGCTGACATTCCCTCCCGCCTCCTCTATACTGCCTGTATGGCAGAAAAGATACAAAGGCTACCTCGGTACGGTCGAGCCTCCGAACCGCCGTCTATGCGGCTCACAGAGCGCGACAGACTCATTCTGGAAGCCATCCATGCCTACGACGGCCTCCTTAGTTTTTCCCAAATCCAACATCTATTTTTCAGTGGCAAGAGCCAAACCGAATATCGGCTGAAACTCCTCAATGAAGCCCTTGAACTGGAAGCCCTCGCCCAGGTGAAGTTCTTTACGCCAGACGCCGGTTGGACCTGGTACGCTTCCGAGTTCGACGGAAAAGATATCTTCTTCGGCCTCGTGTCCGGGCTGGAGGTGGAGTTAGGGTATTTTGCCCTCTCTGAATTGGAGGAGATCAGGGGCCCAATGGGCTTACCCATCGAGCGGGATTTGCACTTTGAACCGACCACTTTGAAAAAAGTTGATTGATCTGCATCGCTAAGAGAGTGTTTCTTAAGTCAATTTGTCGCCAGTTTCAACATGCGACGAATGCTGGCAATGTAAACCATGGATTCGCTGGAAGAGACAGTATGTTCAAAATCTCGTGACAAACGGCGATACCG
>JABARH010000032.1 GCA_019187665.1 Anaerolineales bacterium | reverse complement strand
TGCTCTCTGTTCTCGAAAGCGTTGTACAATCGGACATAGGGCCTCGGTTGGGTCGTAGTGGTATGGATAACCTATTCTACTTCCTGCCAAGGCCCTCCTTTCTCAAAACGAATTACCGAATCCTCTCTTTATGTATACATTATTACGGAATTCGTATCTTTTTATACATGAGGCGCAATGAATTTGCATTCCAAAATCTTTGGCAGGAAAATTCTTGCCTGTTCATTGCCTGAACTAGCCGAGGACAAACCGAATTATCCAAAAACACTTTTAGGAAAAGGGCAATCATTTGCATCGCTGGTTTATCGAAAACCAGCAAATACCAGCCTAACTACAATCGTGTTAGTTGGTTTTGCAATGCCGGCCTCCGCTTGTATTTTCCCCTAGTTTCTTCCAAATAGTCCTTCCATTCATCCGTTTTTCCAAGCAGTTTGTAAGCTTGTTTCACGCGTTTGAGCCAAGCCGTAGCAATTGGGTAATTCTTGCTTTTGGCCTCAGACATCAGGCGTTCCGCGTGCTTCAAACTGATCTTGGCAACCCATTCTGGACGATGCTGCATAACCCCATCAGCCACTGTTTCGACAACGGGATACCATACGTCGCGTCCCTCGGCTACTTGGATTGCCTCATCCCACTCTTCTTCCAGCAAATGTACTTCTGCCAAAACCTGCTTGTCATACGACTTGCGAAGTTTTGCCATCGCCTCCGGGCGCAAACTTCTCCAGCCTGAACCAGCCAATCGCTTGATCGTCTTATAAGTTTCCAGCGATGGATGCTCAACAAATGCAGCCAACCAGGCTGTCAGCGCTTGTTTTGTCCGTCCTTGCGCCTCTTCCACAGGTCCCAGCCATTCTCCTAGCCCTGCTTTTGATCCTTTCAGTTTTATGCCGTGTTCACCGACTTCAATAGCCTCAGCTACGAGGCGCAACTCTCGCAAGCGACGGGCTACTTCTAGAGTCTCTTCGGCAGTGGTCAGATGCTTTTTGGCGTATTTCACCGCATCCACTGTTTGCTTGAGATCGCACAGTTTGAGGGCATAACGCAGATGACGTTCTTCTTTCTTGCACAGGGCAAGATATTCTTCGGCGCGTCCCTGCCGATCCAGCACGTTCAATTTGGCTTCAGTGAGATCATCGATGCCCGACATAATAGGAAGACCCCATTTACTGAACTCATCGTCGTCTTCCTCGTCCCAATCCTTGTCTTCATCCCAATCATCCGGTTCTTCGTCCTCATTAAATTTTGAGGCTATTCTTCGAACAGATTCCATCTTTTTAGGGACATCTCCCCAGCCATACTTCGCGGCTTGAACGGCAATATCCAAGTTGCCTTCCATCCCATAATCGCCGGCGTAATCGATCAACTTTTCCAGTCTGCGCGCCAGTCTATCCCGTTCGACCTGGCTGAGTTCCATGCTCAAAATGGCTTCAGCCAACGACGGGCCCAGATCGCCCACAAAACCGCCCAATTCGCCGTCCGAGTCGTCAATATATTCAATGCCCCGGCTGGACTCTTCCAGTAATACAAGGAGAATTTCAAGCGCGGATTCGGCTTCTCCAGCATCCAGGAATTTCATGGCGGATTCCTGCACTTCGCGCAATTGATTCGCCAGTCCGCCCACATGCCAGTACGCTTCCGACATTCTCATGCCATCCAAGCTGTGGGCGATGCTGAGAATACGGCGGCGATAGACTTCGATATCCACTTTTTTCCTGCGCTTCTTTTTGGATTTCGAAGGGACAGCTGTCATGGCTTCGATCCGATCATACAGGTCGGGCTGTTCTTGGATCATTTTGGTTAATATCGCGGTGAGATCGTCACGATCCAGATCGGCTAGAAGTTCCTCAAGCGTTTTGCGCATGGTGAATGATTTTGGATGATGCAAGTAGGCGAGCAACAGGGCAACGATGTGTTTGCAGTAGCCGCCATATTCGTAGAGGCACGTACAGGATGCATCGGCAATGCCCGCCTCATCCAGTTCCGCTTGCGCCCGATAATAGGGCGAATATGTGCCAGCGCATTCGCCGCTCAACACAGTGTCTTGAATGGCGGTATTCGAGATCGCGCCTTCCTCAAAATATTCCTTGCCGCGCCGAAAACTTTCCGGGCTCGCCCCTGCGCGAATCATGCTTTCTGTGATTTTGGGTAATGCCATCTTTGCCTCTATCATCTATTCGGGATGGATTTTACCGTAAGTTAATTATGGATGTTTCCCAGCCAGAGTCAGCTGAAGCAGTTGTGAGAAATCTGGAAAGAGTGCCCCTTTGTAAAAATATCGAAAAATTACCGACGCCAATCCCCATCCCCTGCCTCCCTTCAGATATTCTTGCGCCCACTGAATGGAAACAAACACCTTTCTCACCAAATCTCCCAACCTGGAAATCTACCAGACTGACGATCTGCGAAAGTGGATCGGCATTTACCTGCATGCTGCCGTTCCCGCAATCTTGCCGGCGGCACCATCGAGTTTTACAGCAAGAAACTCAATACCTTTGCCAGGTTCTGCTTGGAAAACAATGTAGCCAACGTAAGCCAGATTAGTGCCGACATGATCCGTCAATTCCTGATCTCACTCGATGAAAATGGGCATCGTCCCGCTGGAGTTCATTGCTATTATCGTTCCGTCAAAACCTTTTTGAAGTGGTATGAACGCGAAACCGAGCCGGAGAACTGGCGCAACCCGATCAACAAGGTTGACGCGCCCTTCGTGCCTCTCGAACCACTGGATCCGGTAAGTATCGAAACGATCAAGACCATGCTGGAAACCTGCAAGCGGGGAAAACTCTCCGACGCGCGCGATAAGGCGTCGCTCTTGGTATGGCTGGATACTGGCATGCGCCTGGCGGAATTTTTGTCCTTGAACATGGATGATGTTGATCCCATCACAGGGATGATCCTCATTCGTTCAGGAAAAGGGAGGAAGCCACGTAACGTGTATCTTGGAGATAAATCACGCCAGATGTTGCGAAGATATATAAAAGACCGTAAAGACTATAATCCTGCCCTGTGGGTGAGCGGGTCCGGGGAAAGGTTGACCGAGACTGGTCTACGAATGATGTTGCGACGGCGGGCTGCCCAAGCCGGTGTCCCCGTCCCATCACCGCATGACTTCCGACGCGCATTTGCTGTTGAGCGTTGGCGCGCCGGGGATGCAGTCGTTTTGACATAAAAGTGTTGTAAAATTAATTGGTTTATGATGGGATAATTACCTCTCGATCACTATGTCAACAAACATCATCCCCTCTTCCAATTTTTCCCACTTACAAGCCTGTGACGGACAGCTTGTGCGTTTGGGCATGCTTGCGGAGAGGTATCTGGAGGATGACCCAAACACCAGCCTGATCAAGATGCGGCAGTTTGGGGAGTTGTTGGCAAAGCATGTTGCCACACAGATGGGGCTATATCAAACGGATAAAGAGGAAAGCCAATACGAATTGTTGCGCCGTTTGCGAGACGAAAGCGTGTTGACGCAGGAACTCTACCAGTTGTTTGGCGAGATTCGAAGAGCAGGGAACGCGGCGAGTCACGATAATCAAGGGGATCAGCCGACTGCGCTGAACATACTCAAGATGGGCTGGCAGTTGGGGATTTGGTTTCAGCGCGCGTTTCTGAAAGAGGATTTCCAAGCGGAGGCTTTTGTTCAACCTTCGTTGATGGGAGCCGATACGTTGGCGAAAGAGCGAGAGCGCCTTGCTGAACAAACTGAAAAAGCCAACCTGCAAGTGGACGAATTTCTCGATCAACAGCAGGATAAATCCAAGAGAAAACAAACCAAGACTTTTGACAAGTATCGAAGGGCTTCAAGAACAGCCAGCCAGTCTGTGTACCTGGATGAGGCGCAGACCCGCCAGTTGATCGACGCGCAATTGCGCAGCGCAGGCTGGGAAGCTGACACGGTCAACTTGCGCCATAATAAAGGGACACGACCTGAGCGTGGCAGGAATCTTGCGATTGCGGAGTACCCCACTGCCAGCGGACCCGCAGATTATGTGTTGTTCATCGGGTTGATGCCGATTGCAGTGGTGGAAGCCAAACGTAAGAATGTGGATGTTTCTGCGGCATTAGTACAGGCGAAACGCTATAGCCGTGATTTTTCATTTGACGGTGAGATGCAATCGCCAGGCGGAGCATGGGGTGAGTATACGATTCCGTTTGCCTTTTCTTCCAATGGGCGCCCATATTTGAAACAGATGGAAACGCAGAGTGGAATTTGGTTTGTGGATCTGCGGCGACCCGCCAATTTGAGCCATGCTTTGGATGGTTGGTATACCCCTGAAGGCTTGACGACGCTACTCAAGCGGGATGAAGTGGAAGCGCATAAGCAATTGGATGCCGAATCGTTTGAGTTTGGTTTCCCATTGCGGTATTACCAGAAAGACGCCATTCACGCGGTGGAAGATAAGATCGCCGATGGGGAGCGAAGTATGCTCATTGCGATGGCGACAGGCACAGGCAAGACCAAGACCTGTATTGCGTTGATCTATCGCCTGCTGAAGGTTAAGCGATTCAAACGAATCTTATTTTTAGTGGATCGTGAAGCCCTGGGCGAGCAAGCCGCCAACGCTTTCAAAGATACCCGCATGGACGCCATCCAGTCTTTCGCCAATATATTTGGCGTAATGGAATTGGATGAGAAAAAGCCAGCGACTGAAACAGCGGTGCATATCGCTACGGTACAGGGAATGGTCAAGCGGCTGTTGTATCCGAGCGAGAATACAATCCCGCCTACGGTGGATCAATATGACTGCATTGTAGTGGATGAGTGCCATCGCGGTTATTTGCTTGACCGCGAACTCTCCGATACAGAAATCTCTTTCCGCAGTTTTGAAGATTATGTTTCCAAATATCGCCGAGTGATCGATTATTTTGACGCGGTGAAGATCGGGTTGACCGCCACTCCCGCGCTACACACTACTGAAATTTTTGGCGCGCCTGTTTACAATTACAGTTACCGTGAAGCCGTGATTGACGGGTATCTCATTGACCACGAACCGCCAATTCAAATCAAGACCAAACTTTCACAGGCGGGCATCCAGTGGAAGGCGGGCGAGGATGTGAAGTTATACTACCCGCGCCGCAATCAATTGGAGATGTTCAAAGCGCCCGACGAGATCAAGTTGAATGTGGACGCCTTCAACCGCAAAGTTATTACAAAGGAATTCAATCGGGTGGTTTGTGAATATCTCGCGCGCGAGCTTGACCCGCAATCAAACCAAAAGACCTTGATCTTCTGCGCCAATGATATTCATGCGGACCTGGTTGTTGATTTGTTGAAGAAGGCGTTTGCCAAACAATACGGCAGTGTGGATGATGACGCCATCCTCAAAATCACAGGAAGCGCCGACCAGCCCTTGCAATTGATTCGCCGTTATAAAAACGAGCGCAATCCAAATATTGCCGTAACCGTTGACCTGCTGACCACAGGCGTGGACGTTCCTGAAATCTGCAACATTGTGTTTTTGCGAAGCGTCAACAGCCGTATTCTCTTTGACCAAATGCTCGGACGCGCCACGCGCTTGTGCGAGGAAATTGGAAAAGAAACGTTCCGTGTCTTTGACGCGGTTGGACTGTACGCCGCGCTCAAAGATATGACCGCCATGCAGCCCGTGGTGGTCGACCCGAAGATTAGTTTCAGCCAATTGGTGGACGAGATCATCAAGGTCAGGGATGAAGCGGAACGGGAATTGGTCAAAGACCAGTTGCTGGCAAAATTCCAACGCAAGAAACGGTATATGAGCGAGACATCCAAAAAGGATTTTGAAGATATTGCGGGCGTTTCGGTGGACGCGTTTGTTCAGAAGTTACGCAACATGCCGATAGACGAAGTGGCGGGCTGGTTCACGGACAACCAGCGTTTGGGCGAGATTTTAGATCGGCATGAAGGCGCGTTGAAACCGATGTTTATTTCCGAGCATCCTGATACATTTATCGCGGCGGAGCATGGATATGGGGAGGGCAAGAAGCCGCAGGATTATCTGGATGAATTCAAGGCGTTCATCGAAACAAACAGAGACACAATCCCCGCCTTGGTGACGGTGTTGACCCGCCCGCGTGAATTGACCCGCAAGCAGTTGCGCGAACTGGCGATGGAGTTGGAACGCGCGGGTTTCAGCGAAACGAATGTGACCGTGGCATGGCGCGATATGACCAACCAGGAGATCGCCGCGCACATCGTCGGGTTTATTCGGCACATCGCCACAGGCGACCCGTTGATTCCGTATGAACAGCGCGTGGAATGGGCGTATCAGCAAATGGTTTCGGCGCGGAATTGGACCAAACCCCAGCGCGATTGGTTGACGAAAATTGCCGCGCAGACGAAGGCAAATATGATCGTTGACCGCGACGCGTTGGATGACCCCGATTTGATATTCACCCGCGAGGGCGGCGGGTTCGCGCGCTTGGATAAAATGTTCGATGGGCAATTGACGGATACGTTGGAAATGTTTAATGATTGGATTTGGAAGAATAAAAAAAATTAACCACAAAGGACACAAAGTGTCACGAAGGAAAACCAAATTCCCTTTGTGTGCCTTCGTGACCCTTCGTGGTGATAAAGGATAATTCATTGACCCTCGCCACCCAAAATGTAACCCAAGACATCGTCGCCAAATTGTGGAATCTGTGCAACGTGCTCAAAGACGACGGCGTGACGTTTCACCAATACGTCACCGAGTTGACTTATTTGCTGTTTCTCAAGATGGCGAAGGAGACGAACACCGAGAAGCAATTGCCTGACGGGTATCGTTGGGATGACCTTGAAACGAAGAGCGCGCCTGAGCGGTTGACGTTTTATCGCTCGCTGTTGATCCATTTGGGCGAACACGGCTCGCTGTTGGTGCGCGAGATCTTCGCCAACGCCAGTTCGTTCATCAAGAAGCCCACCACGCTTTCGATTTTGGTGACAGAGATCGACAAATTGGATTGGTACAACGCCCGCCGCGAAGGGATGGGCGACCTATACGAAGGTTTGCTCGAAAAGAACGCCAACGAGAAAAAGTCGGGGGCGGGACAATACTTCACGCCGCGTCCGCTGATCGACAGCATGGTCGAAGCGATGAAGCCGTCGGTGGAGGATATCATTCAAGACCCCGCGTCAGGCACAGGCGGATTCCTGATCGCCGCCAATCGCTATATCCGCCAGCACAGCGACGCGGACGCGTGGGCGGAATCCAAACAGCGCAAATATCATCGGGATACGTTTTATGGGATGGAGTTCGTGCAGGATACGCACCGACTGGCGTTGATGAACCTGATGCTGCACGGACTCGATTCAGACCCCGCCGCGGCTGGCATCCGCTATGGCGACACGCTCTCGCCTGAGGGCGAAGCCCTGCCCAAAGCCACGCTCATCCTCACCAACCCGCCGTTTGGGACGAAGAAGGGCGGCGGCTTGCCCACGCGGACGGATTTCACCTTTGCCACCAGCAACAAGCAGTTTGCGTTCCTTCAACACATCTATCGCGGGCTGAAACCTGGCGGGCGCGCCGCGGTGGTTCTGCCCGATAACGTGTTGTTCGAGAGCAATGTGGGGCGCGACATCCGCCGCGACCTGATGGATAAGTGCAACCTGCATACCATCCTGCGTTTGCCCACGGGCATCTTTTATGCGCAGGGCGTGAAGACCAATGTGCTGTTCTTTGCGCGCGGCGCTAGCGACAAGGGCAACACAAAGGAAGTGTGGGTCTATGACCTGCGCGCCAACATGCCCAGTTTTGGAAAGAAGACGGTGTTGACGCGCGGGCATTTCAAAGAGTTTGAGGAATGTTATGGGGAGAAGCCGACTTACTCTGCCTTCGCGCTGAGCGGAGCGACAGCGAAGTCGAAGCGGGGGGCGAGGTCCGAAACAGAACGCTTCCGCCGCTTCACACGGGACTGGGTGGCTGAGCGCGGCGACAATTTGGACATCGCCTGGCTGAAAGATGACTCGGAAACCGCCGCCGAAGATCTGCCCGAACCCGAAGCCCTGGCAGAAGAAGCTCTCGGCGAACTCGAAGCCGCGATGGCTGAGTTACGCAGTATCTTGGTTGAATTGGGTGATGAAAATGTTTAATGTCATTGCGAGTCTTCGAGAAGCAACCCCTTGTGAGTGGGAGATTGCTTCGCCGCAAAGAACAAGAGCGCGGCTCGCAGCGACATGCTTATTTTTAGGCGATGAGGTGGGCAGTGAGTGATTTGCCCGCTGGCTGGATAATTAGCCAATTAGAGGAAGTTGCTCAATGGGGCTCTGGTGGCACGCCATCGCGCACCAAACCAGAATATTATGGTGGAAAGATTCCTTGGATAAAAACTGGCGAACTCGGACAGAAATATATTACAGATACAGAAGAGAAAATTACTGAACTTGGATTGAAGAATTCAAGCGCAAAACTTTTCAAAAAAGGCTCAGTTGCAATAGCCATGTATGGTGCAACAATTGGAAAGACCAGCATACTTGGAATTGACGCAACAACGAATCAGGCTTGTGCTGTTGGGTTTCCGATTGATGGGGTGGTTACATCAGATTACCTTTACTATTACTTGTGCTCACAAAAAGAGTCTTTTATCAATTCAGGTCAAGGTGGAGCACAACCTAATATTTCGCAAGGGATAATTAAAAGTTGGGCTATTCCCCTTGCTCCCCTCCACGAACAAAAACGGATTGCCGAGAAACTCGATGCCCTGCTCGCCCGCGTGGACTTGTGCCAGACGCACCTCGAACGCGTCCCGCAGATTCTCAAACGCTTCCGCCAGTCCGTGCTTGCGGCGGCTACCTCAGGTCAACTGACGGAGGGGTGGAGGGAGGAAAAAGGAGTTAATGGAGAATGGAAATCTGTAACATTGAGAGATGTCGCTACAGGATTTAATTATGGTACATCCGCTAAATCTCAGAAATCTGGAAAAATTCCTGTTTTGCGAATGGGAAATATCCAAGATGGAAAATTAGATTGGCATGATTTAGTTTTTACATCTGACAAAGATGAAATTGAAAAATATAAATTAGTAAAAGATGATGTTTTATTCAATCGAACCAACAGCCCAGAATGGGTTGGAAAAACTGCTGTTTATAAAGGTGAACAACCAGCAATTTATGCGGGGTACTTAATACGAGTCAAATGTGGCGATGAACTTCTCCCCGATTTCATAAATTATTGTTTGAATAGTCCAATGGGACGCGATTGGCGTTGGCAAGTTAAATCTGATGGCGTTAGTCAATCAAATATTAATGCACAAAAACTTGCAGACTTTGAATTTGAACTTCCATCTCTTGAAGAACAAACCGAAATCGTGCGGCGCGTCGAAAAACTGTTTGCCTATGCCGAGCGTCTCGAAGCGCGTTACCTGTCCGCCAGTGAGCGGGTCGGGCGGCTCACGCCGTCCCTGCTGGCGAAAGCCTTCCGCGGCGAGTTGGTGGGGCAGGACCCGAACGACGAGCCCGCGTCCGCGCTGGTGGGAAGAATCCGCGAGACGAGGGACGCGCAGAAGGCGGGTCCGAGCGTAAAAAGCAAGAAATCAAAAAGAAGCTGACCGCTGGAAAGATTCATGCCGACATGGAAGAAAAACTTCTCAAAAACTTATTGCGCGAACGAAACGAACGAGACTGGTACGAGTTCAAGGGAAAATTGAAACTTTATCGGTCTGACGGAAAACTCGTCGAACAACAGCGGGACGAACTCATCAAAGATATTCTTGGTTTGGCAAATGGCAATAGCCGCATTATTCGTAAAACGAAGTACCTGATCGTTGGGGCGGATAATGAAGTGTTCGACGAAAACGGAATGCGGGCATTGCATAATGTGGATTACAAAATTCCCAAGCAAGGAGAATTGGCTAAATGGCTCAACAGCGCCGCATCACCTGCTGTGGTTGGGCTTGAGAGCGAGATTGTGCCTTTTCAAGGCGGTTAATCTTTGGCTGATTACCATCCCGCCGACTTTCGATTTACACGAAACCACTCGCGAATTAAATGCTTCTGGACATTTTCAGAAACACGTGGTTTTTATGCGTCGCGATGAACATACCGAGCCTGCGTCCGTGCGGGAGGGGATAACTATCCAACAACTAAAACATATATTTCGACAGGAGATTGCCAATCCTTCCGCTTCTTGGGTGGGAGCGATTGCAGGAGGAGTGGTCGCTTTTATCGTTGGAGGAGCAAAGTTACAAGAAGCGCAACTTCCTCCGATTTTCACCGAGAAAATAATCCAGTGGCTTTTTACGGGTTTAGGAATGTTCTTTGGAGCTAATATCGGATGGTTCACCAGAGAATGGAATGAGACTCGCTATGCCTGGCGTTATATGACAGGGCAGAAACGATTCCTCTTCATCGTTTTCATCCTTATCATGGTCGGCGTTCTTTACTATATTTATACGTAGGTCTGATTTCAAATACAGAAAGAGCCTGATTGCGCAGGCTCTTTCTGCATGTACGGCGGGTCCATGATGACTACCTCCATGTAGATGTTCGGTTCTGTTGGTTGCTCGTCCTTCCTCATTTCATCGGCGGCGCTCTGCCTCGGTGATCGTTCGGAAGGAACGGCGGCGCAGGTTGGGTTGTGTGGGTTGCTGGTTTCATGTCTCGCTTCCTTTAGACTGCCCAGGGATATTTTTCGGGCTGAAGTTCTTCAGCGTTGTCACCTTCAGCGCTCCAGATCACTTCGTTGTTAGGGAAAATCTGAGCAATTCGACCGTCAATGATCCGTCTTTCAATACGCTCTTCGCGTTCGCGCTGGCGGGCTTTTTGCGCGGCGAGGGAAGGTTGGCGATGGTACTTATGCACAACAACCGTCTGAGTCTGGCTGGGTTGGATGGCTTGCGCTTTGGCGTTCAAAATTTTGAACAGACCAATGGCGGAGGAGATGCCAGCGATAGCCAACGCGGCGCTGAGAGCGATCATCACAACCGTCAGCCCGAAGTTGACCGTGTCATACAAGCCTGCCTGGAAATTCGTCCTTTGGATGGAGGCGGCGGTCAGCGCGTTCAATTCCTGCTGTTGTTTGGCGGCTTCATAGCTTGCCTGCTGTTGCATCTGGTTAACCTGGATTTCGGTTTGCGCCTTGAGGATTTGCAGGTCCAGTTCGGCTTTTTGACGATCAATGTCCGTGGCAACATTCATCTCGTTGGCAGTTGCGGATGCGATCTCGCGGTTCAACCACTTGGCGTCTTTGATATTGAAGCCGAGGGCGAATGCCCCGAGCAAGACTACGATCGCCAGAAAGAAAAACCATTTTGCGCCTGACGAGTGTCCGTTTTGGTTATACATCGGATGCTCCTTTCTTTTTGAATGCGGCAAGTGTACGACCGCTTTTCAAAGTGGCGCTCACGGTCAACTTGTATTTGTCTCGCCTGAATCTTCGTTTTTTCTCACAATTTTCTTGCATAAACGAAAGGTGGATTGGAGTTACTCCAATCCACCAAAAATACGACTTGATTTTTTTGCGCGGTTCTTATCGGCTGTTGATATCTGCTTGAAGCAATTGCAACGCCTGCAACCTGACCAGGTCGGGGTAGACCGCCTTGTACACACTGCAATATGGCGATGAAACGTTCGATGTTCCCATGATGTTCTTCGCATGGATGGGGCACCCGCCCGCGCACCAGTAACGCCATTCGCAGGTGTTGCACACGTTCCTGTGGTCAATTGGCGGGTTGGGGAAGTCCTCAAAGCGCGGCGATTCCAGCATTTGAAGAGGAATGCCAGGCAGGTTGTAGCCTGTCAGCATGTGGCAGGGGAGGACGCTTCCGTCAGTGTCAATGCTGAGGTAATTCCGCCCCGCGCCGCAGACGTGTTGATGCGCCGCGCCAAAGTTACTGCGGTCAATCAGCCCTTCCATGAAGTTGTAATCGGGCAGGTTCGCTTCGATGACCTTCAACGCCTCTTGCAGGGCGCGGGTCACTGAGGCGTTGTCCGCCGCGAGCGTGTCGTCGAGATGATGCGGGCGATACAAGTTCAGGTTCAGCATGAGGCGGTGTTCGAGAGCAAAAGCCACCAGCGCGGGGACTTCGTCCACATTCAGGCGCGTGATCGTGGTGATCAGGTAGGGTTTGAGTCCCGCCTCCAGCGCGAGCAGAACGGATCGGAAGACGCGCTCGAAGGTCGGGTTGCCGTTGCGAACGGGACGCTGGCGATCATGCCCCTCGCCGAAGCCATCCAGCGAGATGGAGAGGCGGAATCCCTCGTCTTTGATGAATTGCAATCGCTCATGATTGAGCAGGGTGGCATTGGTGACCAATACCTCGTTCAGTCTCAGACTCGTTTCCTGCGCGCGGAATTTTGCCCGCTCGTGCAAGGCGGGGATCAACTCCCAATTCATGGTCGGCTCACCGCCCGCGTACTTGATCTTGACTTCGGGATGCCCATGTTTTTCCGCCAACTCGAACAGACGATCCACCGCCTGCAAGCCTGTTTCCAAACTCATGCAGCGCATATCCTTGCTGACGAAACAATGTGCGCAAGCCAGATTGCAGGCGCGGGTGAGATACAACCACGTTTCGAGAGGCGAGGCAGTTTGATTATAGTGTATTGCCTGGGGCTGGACGGTTACTTCCCGTAAAAGTCCCGCCTCGTAAAATTGCTCGATGGCAAGTTGCGCGTCGTAACAGTCAATTGAACTGGTTCGCGACCATTCAGCGGGATCGCGCGGTTGGGCGAAGAAATCGAGAATCTCCTGCGCGGGGGTGTTGAGAACGAAAAGCGGCGCTTTCGCGTTCGTTATGAGCGCGGCGGAATGACCGTCAAGGGACAAAGAATACCCTTGCCCAGAAACGCGCTCTAATATTTTGCCTTTCAGTGAATGTTTGACTGAGAAAACTTCCCCATCGCCGTCGCAACCATATCCGCGCTCTGCTGGTAATGCCTGCAGGGTTGACGGCGCGATGGGAAATGAACAGGCGCAGTCGCCATCACAGCCTCCATTCGAGTTCTGTTGGATATTGTCTAACGGATTGGAAAACAAAATTTTTGGTTTCATGATTAATTGTCAACCCAGAGAGCGTGATCCCGCAACAGACGCTGTAATGCTGAGGGTCTTTCTGGGATACGTTCGGTTTCTTCTACATTGAGAACAAAGCGACAAAACTTCTGTAGTTCATCTGAATCCATCTTTGCAATTGCCTGTCTAATTCTATGCCGTCCTTCTCGTAGTCCTCGATGATCTTTAGCGAACTCCTCGCTGTACATCAGACTCAGCATAAAATAGCGTGCTGCTTGTGACAATGCCACATCATCTTTCGTCTCCGTCCAAGTATCTAAAGACATAACTCCACAAGCCATACAATATTTACCGATGTGGGACCATAGAATGGGATCTGCCTCAGCTATTTCTTTATCATTATATTTCCCATTTGTAAGCCAATAAGGCGCAAGAACTTCTAGCTTTTTAAACTCGTTAACGGCTTGGGTAGCAAAGCCTTCACTATTCGAAAAGTAACCTAGCCAGACGCGATTGCACATCGCATCTACTAAACGATAATTAATGCCGGCTTCCTCTGCTCTTTGTGCTACTTCCCATAGTAGTGCAGCGGATTTATCGAACCAAGTTTTTTTCTTTGACAATTCTGTTTCGACGCGAGTAAAGTCGCGGTAAAGACATGCTTCTTCCAACTTTGAATTAATTTTGGACTCTTCAGTAAGTTTTTCAGCATGCTGAACGGAAATTTCGATGGCTTTTTGGGCTGTCAGAAGGTATTTTACTTGTGTAGGAACATCCTGAAAGGAAAATGCAAGGCGCCTTGTTGCCTCAGCAAGTGCTAAATACCCGAATACTCGACCGCGCCAATATCCTACCCGCTCTGAAAATTTAGAAATTCTTATAGTGCTGAGAGCGTGTTCCTGAGCGTCTTTATAAGCACCGTAAGCGATGTAAAATTGTGCCAATGAGCTATGGCTAAGCGCAATACGTGGGCCAACAGCAGTTCGATACCGTAGTTGTAAACCGTCTAGCAAGTTTTCTAAAGCATGTGTAAAATCTCCAATGTACTGTTGCGAAAAGCCCAGATCATTTCGCAGAGTGGATTCTTCATGCAGGAAATTTGTAAAACGGCTATACTGCAAGCCGGATCGGTAATCTTCAATCGCGTTTTGAAATAAACCGCGTTTGGATCGCTCAAATGCTCTTTGGCGATATGCCAGACTAATTGCTACATCAATAAACCATTTAAGCCTTCGATCTGCTGACAAATTTTCTAATTCGGATATTACTCTGGTGAATATGGATTCAGCACGATCATATTCAGGCTTTTGCTTTTGTATAAAGACCAACCCCGTACCAAGCCACACTTCCAGTAGATTTTGCAGAATGATTTTTTGTTCGCTCTGAAGATTTGCGATCCCCTCTAAATTATTTTTGAGATTGGGAATGTCTTCCAAATAAGATTGCCCAGTTGCCTGCTTTAACCAAACCTCATGTATCAACAGGAGCCCTTCGATAAATGGTTTCCAAAAATTTCCAGCTTCGAGATTAAGCCCGAAATTGGTCAACTCGATTTGCAAAGGTATCAGAATCTCGTCATTGTTACTAGTAGCGGCCTCGTGTCCATAGCGATAATACATCTTCAAACCTTCAAGGCTCGGGTCATCCTCGAACCATTTTCGTTTACCTTCTTTCTTTACCGGACTACGTAAACGATAATAAACGAATTCCGTTCTTAAGCGTTGGCGAGATGTTTCGATCTCACGGATTTTCTCAACATATTCTTCCGAAAATGAAGTTTGCTCGGAATCCTCCTGCATTAGGCTGGCAAAAACATCTTGCAGTTCCGAGTCCTTTTGCTTAATGGCTTCTTTGTAATATTCGTAAATAGCTTGCGCAGCAGATTGCTTATCAGCAGCAGACGTGGTTGTTTCATTATCATAAATATATTCTTTTAGAAGGCGATATAGCTCATCATGTAAAAACACTCGGTCGTCATCAGTAAATTCCCTTACAAAAACTCGGTCTTTAAGATTCCTGAGTGCGTCCTGTGCATCCTGGACGTTAGGGTGACTATCGTCGCGAATTCTCGCAAGCAATTCGGCATTAATTCCTTTACTGGTACGCCCGGCAGCGTTGAGTGTTTCGCCAAACTCGTTACGTAGATAATTTACAATCTTCTCTTCAAAAGATTTTGATTCTATTCCTGATAAATCTTGGAATTCCTTAGGATTACTCTGCATGCGCATTTCAAGAAAAATCGCTAGCAGAATTGGACGTCCCTGACTAAGTGTATGAAGAATGGGAATTTCATTTTCATATATTTCGAATGTCGCGCTATTTTCCATCTTCATCCAATTCTCGCCTGCCTTCAAAATATAGTTGCGAGTTTCCTCGAGCGTAAAAGAGTCCAGTGGAATGGTAGGGAGTGTCAAGCGATTCAGAAAGGCAGATGCGGCTGGACGCCCTGCAAAAAACACTGCGCCGCGCGGCAGGTCGCCGATCCAGCCTTTCAACCACTCCCAAGCAGGGGCAAAGCGCTTGCCCGTAGGATACACAAATTGTTCGGCTGTGTCGAAAAGTAATAGAACACCGCGTCCGGCGCTCATCTTTTCCACGCCTTCAGCGCAACTGTTTAGAAGTTTCTGCAACCATTCGTGAATGGCTTGGCTGTCTCCGCTCGCGCGCGCTTCGCCTAATTTTTGATGTGCAGTGATGAAAGAATTAAAGAAGATTTTATTCTCCGTATCTTCAAAACATTTGAAAATAGCGTTTGCTAAACCTTCAGGTGAATGATGACGAAAATGGTACAAATCAATCGAACGCGCTGGCGCGCCATCATATTTAAGTTCTTCTTTTGCTAGTTCAAGAATCTGCTGGAGCAAGCGCGTCTTGCCGATGCCATACTCGCCGCTGAAGAAGGCAGGATGAAACTTGTCGTCTTGCAACCAGCCACGGACATCATTAAGGATGGCTTCCCGCCCAATGAATTCTTCAAGTTTTTTGAGAAAAAACGTTTCTTGAGACATAGTATGGACTCCCCGGTTGATTAAGCGTAATGAGCCTTGCCATTTAATGAATTGAAAATATTTTTAGGCAGTGAAGTCTTCGCCGGTAACATTTGTTGATACCATGCCTTGGCGGTGGGATATTCCTCTTGCAGTTTCACGCTTACTTGTTGTAATTGTTTCACGTATTCAGCATCTCGTCCTTTTAAAGCCAGCCATTTTCGAATGGGATGGACTACAGACTGACCGAGTTGGTAGCCCTTGCCCTCGTAGCGTAAAAGATAACTTTCCAATAACAGATTGACGAGATGGTTGGTTTTTGCCCGCCGATTTGAATCGTCGCCGTAAAGGTATTCATCCACATCGGGAATACGAAAAGGAATACCCACGAGAGCTAATCTTTCGATAAAAGGACGAATGTTTTCTAAATTTCCCCGCTCCCTTTCTGGCAGTGTTTCCTCAATAATAATATTGATAGCCTCATCCAGGGCGGCTGATAGTTGTTTGTTCGATTCCGCCATGACGCGCACGATCAGCGGGTACCCGCCGCTGAGATCCGCAATCGTGTCGTATTCGCCCGGGTCGCGTTTCAACTTTCCTTGTTTTTTCAGGTTGTCTAACTGCTCAATTACAAAGTTAGGTTTGAGAGGCTCAAGTTTAATAATACCGGCATCTCGCAGTTCGGGTCTCGACCAAATGGGGCGTTTGCCACGCCCAGTCAAAATAACGAAAACGCGCTCAGAGGCAAGAATAGGCGCAAGAATGTATTTCTCGAATTCTATGCGGATATCGTCGGGACATTCGTAGATCGAATCCACCAACAATACAGGCGTGTTTTTTGTTGAGCGGTACGCCAGCCCGCGCGCAAAATAATCTTTCTGGAAATCGCGATCATCGGTTTCGATGGCGTCAATTTCCAGATAACCTGCCAGGCGATTCAATATGGCGGGGACATCGTCTTTTTGAAAGGGTCTTTCTATATTAAGCCAATTATTTTTGTTCGATTTGAACTCGGGAGCAGAATAAGGAAAAAGACTGACTAAAAAAGGGCGCAACTCTCTCTGTTCATTTAGATGGCGGTAAAGTTCGAATAAAAATGTGGTTTTACCACTGCCGCGTTCCCCTTCAAAAATGAGAACACCTCTGTTTCGTTCCTTCGTGAACGCTTCGACGCGCTCAAATTCCGCGTCTCGATCTGTGAACTCGGCTGAATTGAATATCTTATATGGCTGTAACATAGAACGACTCCCTCGAAAGTAATAAATCCTCTGTCAAAATCTCTGTTCTATTGGATTGAATCATATTGCGAAGCAGGTCTTGGCATTTTAGAATGATCTGTCGGGGTAATTTTTCTTTCTCCCCCAACTGGCGAGCCAGGCTTAACTCCACGTTGCGGAGGTCGGGCGCGCTGATGGCGTCCAAACTGTCGAAAGTCCTGCGACTGGCGACGAACACGCGGCGGCGGACCACTTCGGCAAGCAGGTGATCGTCCCACGTCAGCGCGGCGGCCCGTAAGGTGCGCACGTTCGTCAGCGCGGGCGCGTCGGAGATATCCATTGGCAGAAAAAACTTGAGATAGATATTTTTCTTTTCCCACGTTTCCAATGTGTTCAATAGAGGTTCTATCCAAGCCAGTAATGCTTGTGGGGATTGGGTTTCCATGAAGCCATCCAGCCCGTCTACCAAAATGTGGATGGATCTTGCGCCGAAAACATTGTTGAGCAATGCGAAGTCGTCGTCTAATGACTGAGATTGGGCAGGAGATTCATCCTCCAGTTCATGAGCGAGTTGATGGTGGGCGCGGTCCAGCCGGGGGAGGTTGGAAAAGGCTGGGGATCCAAGAGTCCGCTCGAGGTCCAAAAGGAAGCGGGAGTCGCGCAAGGTTTGCAGGTTGAAGTCCAGCCCCAGAGGCAGTTCCAGCAGTAATCTTTTTAATTTTCGCTTATCGGTAGGGCTTAAAGCAAAAAAAAGATCGGGATAAGACGCCAAATACATGAACGCGGCGCTTGCCAGAGATTTTGTGATCCCTTTAAAATGAAAATCGTTTTCCGTCGAATAATCATCGGGGACGTACGTGACGGGAAAACGAATGCCGCGGCTCTCTTTGTAGAAATTTTCCGTGTAGATTCTTAGCGCGCTCTTGCCGCCGCCCGGCTGGGCAAGGATGGCAACGGGCTGATCCGAGAGGGCGATCTCCACCGCTTTGGGGATAATCAGGTACTCTTGCAGATGGGCATCTTTTGTGCTGTCCAGATATTCGAAAGGATCGAACGCGAATCCGAAGGCGGAAAGCCCTCTTATGGCAGGTTCCATATTCACAACTTCCCTTATTGACTCATCTTGCGCAGTAAAGTCGTAATGCGAGATTTATCTTGCATTTCAGGTTATTCTTGAGCAAGAGCGACATGAATGTCGCGTTACGAAGACCAGACTGGCTTCAACTGCGTAACATCAGTTATTTAATGAAGAGGGAACTTCCTTTCCGATATTTGCGTATACAGATTGGTTTGACGCCCAGATTGTAACCCTGCTTATACGGCTTGTCTTCCAACTATCTAGTAGTTTTCTCACAATTTTCTCACAGTTCATGGTGAATCAATTCCACCCCTTTTCCATGACGTGTAACCAAATAACGCGGAATTTTGGGGTCCGGCTCGATCTTTTGCCTAATTCTCATCAGCACGTTATCCATCGCTCCGCGCCATGTTCCAGGGGCAGACCAATCTGGGTCGCCTTTATCTGGCGGCGCGCTTAACTCTTTGTAGGCATAGTAATATAATTCTTCCAACGAGGCTAATTTTTCCGGGCGGGCGGCAAGATACTCCAATACGCGAAATTCCAGCGCCGAATTGCTGACGATGCGTTTTTCTCCCAGCCAGACCTCGCTACGTTCACGGCGGAGGCGCAGTGGGGCGGGGTGTTCGCGAATAAACTCGCGGGTTTGGGCAGAGGTGAGCCGTTTACCGTGCTTTTGATATGTGGCTGCGAGCGGTGCGGTAAACCCAAGCCAGGCGCGGGGAGAGGTTCCGCCGTACTCTTTTAGCCAACTTAGAAACTCATTTCCATCGCATAGGGAATCTAACGATGCCTTTTTGGAGGATAGCGCGCACTCCAGGCGTTTTTCCAAAATCCCTTGCAATGCCTCCGCCGACCATATCAAGTCCGCCTCGCTAGAGCGATGACGCTCCACGCCGCTGGTTTTATGCAGGATATTCTTGAGCGGAGTAGGGATGAAGAACTTGAATGCGATATTTGGCAGGTCGAAGAAAACCAAAGTGGACAAGACCGCTTCCAACGCCGCCTCGATCTGTTCGCCCGTCTGACGCGGGGTCCACCGTTCGAGTCCGTCAACCATGAGCCACAGTCGTTCATATTTTGCCGCGCGTAAAACCGCCAACAAAAGACGCAGTTGATCTTTTAGACTGGTTTGTTCCTTGACGATTGGAGATAGCGGTTGTTCCAGTAATTTCAGATACCACTGCAAGCCACCCTCAGGCAGTTGGCTTGCCTGATCTTGAATGTAGAAGCCAGCCTCGAAGGGAAGGTGATTTTTCAAGAACCACTGTAAAGCGGATGCGATATGCCCTGAAGGTTCTCCCAACCGTTGCGGCAGGTTACCCTCCAAAACCAAATTCTCTACGCAGGTTTGTAAAGCCTGTTGTATGGCTTGTTGGGCGAGCGCGGTACCTGTAGCAGGCGCCTCAAGAATTGGCTCTGGTTTCCACACTACGATAAAAATGTTTTCCTTTTGCCGTCTTCTCAACTCTAGAAGCATTGCCGTCTTGCCGCTTCCCGGTTCACCATACAAGATGGTCGAATGATCTTCCTGGAGACGCTCGAAAACCGGCAGGGAAACGAACACATCGCCCAGCCAGGGCTCGTTTTCCGCTTTGAGCGTTGTGAAGAGAGATTCGACAGATGGGGCGTTTTTCATGCTTGGAGCGCTTCTAGGTCTTCGATATGCAGGTATTTATAATTATCTTTATCACTAGGCGAGTATTTTTCCACATGTTGCAACAGTAATTTTTGACCCAATCTTACCATTCTGCCGGGAGAGCCGTTGGCTTTACGGGCCAGAATATCCTCGGCGGGTTCTTCGTTGTGAGGGATAAACAGAAAATTAAATGCGTCAACTTTGCTTTGAGAACATATTCTTACTCTATTATTGCATTGCGTAACCAGACTGGGTTGTGGGACGAACAACCGTTTCTTATTGCCTATCTGAAAATGAATCTGCTGGCAATCATGGACGCTCAGCCAGTCGGATTGTGAGGCCAACTTTTCGCGCAAACCGGACGATAATTGCTCCTCCACAGCCGGGTTAAGATCAATGGCGGAAATCAGGAACAGAGAATTCTGTTTGGGCACTGGTCTAAGCCCAATGAGGGCATTGGTTTCTTCCGTCCGAAGATCGTCTGAACCAACCATAGTTAGCCACTCCTTGATCTTCGACGAAAAGGTTGTTTGATTTTTCGTCCCTACTTTAAAATTTCTAGCGTATCTTTCAATCTTATTAACTGTGATTGACGGGGAAAGGTCGTGCCAGCAAAGCAGTCGTCCTGCCAGATCGCGTTGTTCATCTTGTAACGAGTATAGCAATGTCGGCGTTTCTGCCAATGACCATATCCATTGCTCTGCCAGCGCGTGGAGATATAGTTTATGAGGCTGATCTATGCCGTAATCTTCTATCAAACTTGGGGTGATGGCGATAAAAAACGTTTCTTCCTTGATCTTGACGGCAGATTGAAAAGATTTGCAATATTCGAACAACGCCGCGCCGGCGTCCCATGAATTTGCAAATTCAAAAGTCGCATTTTGAAGATTGGATAACTGCAACGTAAAGCCCGGCGCCACCGAGTCTATTAAGAGTGGTTTATTTGAGACAGAATAAAACGGACTGTCAGTGTCTGCAAAGAGAGAGTAATCCAGTTCCCGGGCTTTCAGCCAGCTGGTCAATCTATCTTCAGAAGTATGCGGTTTTGCAAAAAATGTAAATTGCCTCTGCAGAGGAAAACTGTCAAAGTCTGGGAAGTCCAACTCAAACCTGAGGATACGAATTTGATCTGGAAACTCACTTACATTATAGGCAATTGTTTTCCTCTTAAGGTCGGGCGGAAAGGCGCTGGCGATCTGTTTGGCAATTTCGATGCTGGCAGGATGGTCTTTGAGCATGGTAAGGAGGTCGCGAGGAGCATTTTCATCTGTTTGGAGCGCGGATTGCAATTGCTTCAATGTGGAAATCGGCTTTTCTTCTTTATCTTTAAATATCATTATGCACACTTGGAGACAGAGTTCAACACGACTTCTTATTTCGTCAAGTGTTTTTCCCGCAATGGCAACCCATAGGTCGTTTTCGATTAATAAAGAATATTTGTTTCTGAATTGATCTTGCAGGGCTTTATCCCACTCGTCTATGTCAGCAGTCAAGTTCAGATGCTCTTTCACGATTTTTGCGAAATCACTTTTTGCATTGGCTTCGAGGGTGTCTATGGCTTGTTTGATTTGTTCCGCCTTTTGCCGTTTCTTTTCCTCCTCCAATTGTTTAATCCCCACGAATATCGCGGTAATCAGGGAAACAATCGTACCGCCCGTGTCTAGAAAGTTTGTTTTCCAACCGCGGATTTGGGAATCGCGTTTGCTTTCAACAACAACTACCCAATCCTGTGCTTCGACAGGAACCCCTCCGGAACTTAGATTGATTTGAACACGTTGAGAATCTGTTGCAGGCGGCTGTGACGATTGCGTTAACAGCGTAATTGCAGTTGTTGTTCCATTAAACTTGAGCGTCAGCTGTTCATGCCAGTCTAGCGGCGAATCCGATGATGGTTTGACGGCAAAGAGAAGTCCGTTTCCAGAAACCGTTACGTCTGCACAGTTCGATAAATTCGTTACCCATAAGTGGATTTCAGACGGTTCGGTATCGTCAAAAAGAATTTGAGACGGGTATTCCGCATGAATCTGAGAAGAGTCTAATAGTGCTGTCCTAAAGGCGTTTTTTTTCAAGCTCAATGTGGTGAGCGTTGATTGCGCCCAGGAAGTATTGAATAAAAACAGTAGAATAAGAACTGCGGGTGAAATGATCCAGCGATAATTCCGCCAGATATCCCCATCAGGGCGGCGAAGAAACGTAACCAGAACCAAAACAAGCCAAAATGCCAGAATGAAAATATTCGTCCAGAGCAGATCCGCATCGTAACCGAATCCCCAAAAGAAAATGGCTAGAAGAATCCCCGCCAGGGCAGGCGCAATTAATACTTGCAGCCCGTATCCTGCCAGAAAAAGTTTTCCCCCGTTGGTTTTATCGTTGTTCTTCGTCATGGCGCCAACCCTCGCTTTGTAAACCGTATGATCTGATGGATGCGTGCATTATACAATAAGACCGCAGTCTATCTGATCATGGGGTGTTGTGGATTCATAATGGTCGCACTATAACCAAAAACTTCTAATTTGGGGTATTCATCGCGCCGCCACTTTCTCACTCTTTTCTTTCAATTCAATGGCATCCTCAAAGAAAGTCAGGAGCGCCTTGGAGAGAAACAAATTCATCAGCCAAATTCTTGACGAAAACCCCGCCATGTTTTAAGATTCATTTACCTGCATTTTCATGTGCAGGGGATTATCAAAATGATAATCATCCAAAAATACCGCCATATATAGGCAAGAGTGTTGAAAAAGGCAGAGTTTCACACACATATATGGGCAAAAATTATTGCCCATTGTGTTTCTAACTCATAAGCCCTTGGTCGGGAGTCCGAATCTCCCCCTCGGCACTATGTAAGCGAGCAATAAACCCGTCGTGCTGGCGGGTTTTTGTTTTAATGGATATCTGCCTCGTCTCCATTTTTCACAGGCCAAAACAGGATGAACGCTGTCCCGATTGCCAAAACCGCAGTGACGGCGAGTCCGCCTTCGGGACCGAAGGCGCCGCCCGTCAGCCAGTCCGCGCCGTTTTCCATCAGGTTAAAGACTGTCCCGCCGCTGGCGTTCGTCCCACTGACTTCAAGACCGAAGAAATTTCCCTGCACCCAATTCCAGACCGAATGCAGCGCGCTGATGCCCCACAGCGATCCCTCGCGCAGGGCGTAGAGTCCCGCGAAGACTCCGAACAGGATCAGGTTGAGCATGGCGATGCCGCTCAAATTGGGATTGAGGAGATGCAGGAGGGAGAACAGAGTCGAGGAGACCAGCAGCCCGATCCAGGGTCGGGTGCGCGCGCCGATGATGGGCAGGACCCAGCCGCGCATGAGCAGTTCCTCCGCGCCGCCCTGCACGATCCAGCCGAACAGCACGAGCGTCACGCCGCCGAGCGCGGGGAATCCCTGCAAAGACGGGTCGCCGTGTTCGATTGTGAGACTGCGAAGCAATGCCAGCAGGCCGACCGCGCCCGCGAACAGGATCGCGCCGAAGATGAATCCGCGCGCGTATTGCGTTGCCGCGTTTTTTATTTCGTATCCCATCGTCCAGAACGGACGCTTCTCAAATAAGTACAGCCAGAGCCAGAGGAGGATGTAAATTAAAATAAACGAGGAGATCAATTGCGCGCTCATCCAAAAACCCGCCTGGAGCGCGGAGAGACCCTGCATGTCGAAGACGGCCGCGAGACTTCCAAAGCGCAGGAACATGACTGCGAATACGGGGATCGCGCCGAATTGACTCAGGATGGGAATCGCGAGCGCCAAAGGAATGACCAGCGCGATGTGAGTCAGCCGCTGTCCGCGCCGCGCGAGATCGAATAAGTTACTGTTTGAAAACCACCGCATATTGAATCTCTCAGGATTTGCGATCATTGGCGCTGATTACCTTACACTCTTAAAATCAGGACGCGGACGAGCGCGGAAAACGCGGATCTGAGCGTCTTTTGGGTAAATTTCTCAAAAAACATCCGCGTTCATCAGCGTTTATCCGCGTCCCAACCCAAGTGTAAGGTAATCAGTCATTGGCGTTAGAGAACGCCAAATACGCGCGCCGCGCGAAGAGCGCAGGCTTTTCGTGACCTGCCGATCACGGTTGTTGCAGCACGGCCTCGAGCAGATTCCATGTTTCCGCCAGCGAGGGGACATACAGTCGTTCATCGGGCGAGTGCGGATTTTCGATGGTGGGGCCGAGCGAGATGCAATCCAGTCCGCCGCAGCGTTCGCTGATGACGCCGCACTCCAGCCCCGCGTGGATGATCTCCACCTTCGGCGCTTTGCCGTTCAGCGAACGATATGCCGCGGCGCATTTTTTCAGCAGGGGCGAATCCATGTTTGGCTGCCAGGGCGCGCCAAGTCCCGTCCGTTCGGCTGTTGCGCCCGCCAGCCCTGCCAGCGACTCGACGCGGCGCACTTCCTCCTCGATGCGCGCGGACACACAACTGCGATGATTCGACGCGATCAACAGGCCGTCTTCTTTCAGCTCAACGACGCCGATGTTGCTGGAGGTTTCCACAATCCCTGACGCATCCTCGGACATTTTCAAAACCCCGCACGGCAGGGCGGTCAACAAGCGGATGGCGGCCTGCGTTTCGACCGCGCCGATGGCCTGCGCGGAATCTTTTTTCTCGCTCATCGTCACGGTCAACGCGGGCTCGGCATATTGGCGTTCGCCGCGAATGACGTCCACGATTTCAGCGAATGCCGCGCGGCATCGCGCGATTTTTTCGCGCGGGCAGAAGAAGACCGCCTGCGCCTCGCGCGGGATGGCATTGCGCGCCGTTCCGCCTTTGAGCGCCGCCAGGCGGATCGGCGCGTCGCGCTGGAGCGCGTCCAACACACGCGCCATTAACTTGTTGGAGTTGGCGCGCTGTTTGTGGATATCCACGCCCGAATGTCCGCCCTTCAAACCGCCCACGAGAATCTCGAAACAAACTTCATTTTTCGTCTGCGCGCTCCACGCGACGGGCAGGGTGATCGTCACGCCGCCTCCGCCCGCACAGCCCACGATCAAGACGCCCTCCTCTTCCGAGTCTAAATTGATCAACGTCTTTCCCGAGATCATCGTCGGGTCGAGCTGGCGCGCGCCCGTCAGTCCCACTTCCTCTTCGACCGTGAACAATAATTCGAGCGCGGGATGCGAGATATGTTCATCCTCCGCGAGCGCCATCATCAACGCCAGCGCGGCGCCGTTGTCCGCGCCGAGGGTGACGCTGTCGGCGTGGATCCAGTCGCCGTCGCGGATGAGGCGGATGGGGTCGCGCGTGAAATCGTGAGTCGACTCGGGCGTCTTTTGCCAGACCATATCGAGATGACCCTGCAGGATGACCGTCGCGTCGGACGCGCGCCCCGCGCTGGCAGGCACGCGCACGACGAGATTCCCCGCCGCGTCCACGCGTGACGCGCAGCGGTTCGCCGCGGCCCACCCCTCCAGCCACTGACGGATGCCCGCTTCGTATTTTGTCCCGCGCGGGATGGATGAGACCAGTTGAAAATTATGGAGGATGTGTTCGGTGGGTTGCATGGTGTCTTGATTGTACCCGTATAGATCGTGAAATGACTACCGTGAAGGCGATGGAAGCGGCGCACGCGCCTGCAATCTGGATAAAAAAAGCCGCCGAATCTTTCGGCGGCTTTTGGTTGAAGTTGCGGGCCTATCTTTTTTCGAGCGCGTGGGCGGGATTGTGGAAAAGCGCCAGCGCCTTTTTCCAGTTGACGAACAGCGCCGCGCCGAACAGCGCCAGCGCCAGGCCAGCGGCTGTCATGGATGTGTTGAACACGTCGGCGTAGTTGATCCCGTCCCAGGTGTGGGTGGAGGCCATCGTGTACTGGATGGTCAGCGTCATCACGCCGACCAAAATGGCGGACGCGCCCGCGGCGGGCCTGTTCTTTTCCGCTTTGGCTTTGGCGAAGTCCACGCCCTGCCAGATGAAGGGAATGCGGAAGAGCAGGAAGATGATCAGCGTGAAGACGGTCGCGTAGACCACTGCATCCACTGGCATGGAGGAGCCGCGCAGGGCGCGCGAGGCGTAGATGTGGATGAAGCCGATCACCGCGCCCAGGACCAGCGCGACCAGCGCGTCGTTGTAGGATTTGGGCGCGCCTTTGATGAGCATGATCGTGGCGCGGATGCCCATTACGCCGAGGGCGATGCCGCTCAACACGAACAGGATGTAGAGCCACTGGAACGGGGCGAGCGCGGCCATGCTTTCATAGTTGGCGGGGAAAAGCGCGGCGCAGGTCGTCCCGATTCCGCCGAGCAGGGTCAACCCGCCCGTGAGCGCCATCAGCACGATGCCGATGAAGCGCAGGAACCTTGCGAAGAAATTGTGTGTGGACATGGTGTACTCCTTTTGTAGCGCAAAATTAATTTTGCGCTACCCAAATTTGAAGCCTGCCACAAAACAAACCGACATGAGCAGGAACAGGGATGGCAGGATTTTCAATATCGTCTCACGCGGGACGATGGGCCTGCCTGCTTTGAGGAACGAGAGGAGCAAGCCTGCGAGTCCGATCAACGCGCCGCCCAGGCCGACCAGCGCGAAGGCGGGGCGCATGCTCCTGTTTGCGGCGAGGATGGAGGGCAGCAGGAAGATGGTCATCCCCGCCAGTCCGTGAACAACGGCGAGGACGAGGGTGGGCAGTTTGCTTTTGAGGGGGATGGCGCGAGTCGCCAAAACGGCGAGAAAGCCCGCGATGGCAAAGACCAGGTACGCGGTCCGAAGGGAAGCGAGATGCTCCCAGACGAGGCCGAGCGAGATCGCGAGCGGGAGGATCGTGGAGACGACAACGACGACGGGTGAGTCCAGCGCTTCGAAGCCCAGGATGATGAGCAGCAGTCCCGCCACGAGCAGGACGCCAAAGCCGATGGTGTAGGCGATGATGGGGACTTCGTCGAGGCCGTTGATGCCGACCGCCACCTGATAGGCGGCGAGGAGGCCAGTCAGGAGGAGCAGGATGCGGTCGGTGGGTGTCATTTTCATGGGCGCGGGTTAAAGGTCGAGGGTCGAAGGTCGAGGGTCGAAGGTCGAAGGTCAAAAACAAGATTGCATAGCCTGCGCTCTCTTGCGCGGGGCGGCGCCAGGCGGAGAATGGCGTCAGCCCTTCGCAAGATAAATCTTGCGGTACGCGTTAGATCGAAAGCAAAATCATCGAAATCAACATATACAACGAGGCGTATTTGAACAAACTAAAATTGACTCGCTCTGATGGACGAAAAATGGTGGCAAAGGAGAGCAGCAGCAGGCCAGACGAAAGCACGATGAGCAAACGCAGGATGCCCGCCTGCACGCCGATCATCACGCCCGCCACGCCGATGCTGGCCGCGGCGATGATGGACGACAATGCGATGACCGCGCGCGTGACTTCGAGTCCATAGGTGGATGGGAAGGTTGGCACGCCCGCCGCGCGGTAGTCTTCGGCGAATTTGATCGAGAAGGTGAGCGTGTGTGTGGGGATCCAGAAGAGGATCGCGGCCGCGAGCAGCAGGCCGATGATCTCGATTTCGCCGACCGCCAGGACGCGCCCCGCCAGGATGGGCATGGCGCCAGAGATGCCGCCCCAGAGGATGCTCCAGCAGGTGCGGCGTTTGAGCCAGAGCGTGTAAACGACCGCGTCGAAGAACCAGCCGAGGAAGACGATGAAGCCATAGAGCGCGTCAACCGTCACCGCCCAGCCGATGCCGAGGATCGAAACCGCCATGCCCACGCGGAAGACTTCGCCGCGCGTCAGTTCGCCCGACGCGGCGGGACGCTTTTGGGTGCGCTTCATCTTCGCGTCAATGTCATGATCGTGCCACATGTTCATGATGGTCGAGCCGCCGATGGCGAGGAAGAGACTGGCCGACATCACCAGCAACAGCGAGAAATTCGGCGCAGTGTGCGCGCTCATGTATCCCGCGATGCCTGTTGCAAGGAGCAGGCCAGTTTGCGAGGGTTTGATGAGGGGCCAGAAGCGGGTGAACTTTGCGGCGATCATGGATACGGGAACTCCTTCAGAAGTAGACAGGTAGACAGGTAGACACGTAGACACGTAGACACGTAGACACGTAGACATGTAGACACGTAGACATGTAGACACGTAGACACGTAGACACGTAGACACGTTTCGCAAGTATACCTGTGTACCTGTGTACCTGTGTACCTGTGTACCTGTATACCTATCTATCTACCTCACACACCTAAACCCAACCCCAGGACTAAAATACATAGGCGGGGCGCTGTTGCGGACCCAGACGCGCAGGTCCATATCGTAGGTGTCTTTCGAGCCGCCGTGCATGAGACGGTCGCTGAAGCCTGCCTGCCAGTGCGTGTCGCCGATCCATTGCCAGACGTTGCCAGCCATGTCGTAGAGTCCGTAGGGGCTACGTGAGTCGAGCGTGGCGTAACCGTCATAGGTTTTGCCGTTGTAAAAACCGACGGGACTCGTGCGCGAGCCGAAGCTGCTCATCTTTTCAAACGGATCGCGCGAGGCGTAGAAGTTGGCGTTCTCGCGGGCGATCTCCCAGCCCCAGGGGAAGGGACGACCGTCTGTGCCGCGCGCGGCTTTCTGCCACTGGATTTCGGACGGGAGGCTCGCGTCGTGATACTGACAGTAGCCCCACGCGCCGAACCACGTCACCATCGTCATCGGATGATTCTCGTATCCTTGCTGGACGGTGAAGCGGGTTCCGTCGTATTTGACTCTTTGCGACGGGTCGGCGAGGGGCAGGTACTCCCAGTCGCCCGCGTTGATCTCGATCTCGTGCTTCGCGCCGTAGAACTCGTCGCCAGGGTAATAGCCGAGGACAGAGTCGCCCTCGATTTTGAGAGTCCCGTCCGCGAGCGCGGCGTTGAGAAAGTCCGCGTATTGCTGCGCGGTGACATTCGTGACCATGATCTCGAAGGCAGGCGTGGATTTTTCTTCGTTGAACTGACCGTAGAGAAATTCACCTGCGGAGACTTGCGTCCAGGCGTTCGGGTCCACGCCCGTGTCGAAGGCGGGCATCGGAGCGTTTAAATCCACGGGGGCGCAGGAGGCGAGGAGGACGGCGATGGTAAGAACAAAGGAAATAGGACGCGGATTAACGCGGATGGACGCGGATTTTTTTGAGTCTTTTCCGCGTTTGTCCGCACGCGTCCGCGTCCAAAAAAGAATCGTCCGTTTCATTTCGCTGCCTCCTCCGCGAGTTCGTGAGTCGCTTCTTCCGTCCAGCGTCCTTTCGGTTTGAAGAGATCGGTCAAGCGCCAGATCATCACCACGGCGAGCAGGACCAGCAACATGCCGAGTCCGAAATCAATCATGTACATCAGCATATTGACGAGGGGTTGCTGTTCCGCTTCGGCGATGAAGAGCCGCTTCATCTCGAAGACCGTCACCGCGCCGAGCGCGAGGTCGGAGAGGAAGATGATGCTCCAGCCGTAAATCTGGCGGACTTTGCCTTTCAGCCCGAGCATGTCGCCGTAGTACATCAGGATGATGGTGGCGATGATGGCCGAGAGCGCGTGCCAGTGTCCCGTCAGTTCGATGCGTTCTTCGCGGGCGGGCCAGACGCGGAAGACTTCGTCGAGACGGATCGCCATGAAGATGCCGATGCCGCTGGTGGTGAAGTTCATGAAGAGCATCTGCCAGGTGGGACCGAACTTGAGCGGGTCGCGCGTCATTGCGCCGAGTTTTTGCAGGAAGGTCGGTTTGGCAAGATGCGCCGTGCCTTCCTTCGCGAACTTGTTCCAGCTCCAGATGAGCAGGAAAAGCGCCGCCAGCATGGAGGGGGTCGCGCCGACGTAGATGATCATGTGCGCGACGGGTTCGAGCGGAGTGACCACGCCCCACACGCCGAGGTTGAGAACGATACAGCCGAGAATCATCAGCGGCATGGAGACCTTGTGCCACGCGCCATTGAAATTGAGCCAGCGCCCGATGATGAGCGTGATCATGATGGCGATCAGCGCCAGCATGATGTGCAGGTGGCCGATGATCGAATATTCCATCACGGACTTGTGCGGCAGGCGGATGATGTTCTCTGCGAGGAAGGTCTCGAAGCCGTTGCCGAAATACGAGCCAGGGATCGCGCCGAACAAGGCGGAGATGACGGTTGTGACTGCGGTGGTAAAGAACGCCACGCGCTCCAGGTCAACGCCTTTTTTTGTGCGCGCGTAGTCGCCCTCACCCCTGCCCTCACCCCTAACCCCTCTCCCGATTACGGGAGAGGGGAACTTGTATTCGGGATTCCACGGCCAAAGCGCAATGCACAACAACACGCCCGCGAAGAAGATCAGCGAGAGGCCTGTGATGTACAGTCCGTGAAACGCCCAGTTGTGACCGAAATACGCGAAGCCCATGCCGAAGACCATCGTCAAAATGTAACCGACGGTGATGAGCAGGTTGACGGCGGTCTTGAAGAAGGCTTTCATTTTCAAGAGTCCCGTCACCATGTAGGTTTCAATCGCAATAACGGCCATTGCGATGGAGTGATACAAAATGATGATGCGTCCTTCGCGTTCGGCTTGCACAATGTCCATGCCGAGCAGTTTGATGACGATCTCGCGCACGCCCATCTCGGCCATCGGACCCGACAACATGCCCCACACGGCGGTCACGACCGCGATCATCGCGATCGCGACGAGGATCAATCCCTTGGTGGAGTTGAAGAGGTAGTTGAAGCGTTCTTTCATAAATATCCTTCTGGACGATTGGAGATTGCCAGCCTTCCAATCTCGCGAAATTGTTTTCTCATCTCATTCGCCGACTTTCTCGTTCAGGCAATTACCAATTCCCAATTACCAATCTCCCAATTACCAATTATCCCTTGCGGGTGAAGCCAATCGTGAACGCGCCCGCCATCAGGAAGAGCAGGGGCGTGAGGATCAACATCACGAAGGCGGGGCTGAAGAACAGCAACTGCGCGCCCATCGCGATGAAAGCCAGCGCGATGCCGCCGAGACCAATGAGCAGGCCGCCGACGCCGACCCAGAAGAATCCCTTCGGCGCGCCCTTGGCAAGGAACGGGCCGAGGAAGATCACCAGTCCCGCCACGCCATGGAAAAGCGGGACGGCGATTTTTTTCAACGCGTCCATGCCGCCGATGCTCGTCACGGCAATCGCCAGGAACCCGATCGCCGCGAACCACTTGAAGGCTTTTTTCCACGACGGAAAATATTCCTCGGCAATACCCATCGAAATCCCAAGCGGAATGAGACTCGCCACCGTCAGCACATACGGCGAGGACAAAATTCCGAGTCCCAGAAAAATGAGCAACAACCCCGAAACTAAAAGCACCGCAAAACCCATCAGGTAGTACAGGTTGTGCAGCGCTTTGTTCAGGTTGTACCTTCGCCAGAAATACCAGCACAGGTACGCGGCCAGCAGGCCAGTGAGCAGAAGAAAGATCTTGTCTAACATGACATTCTCCTTTTATTGATTTGTGTGAATTATCACATGGATGGGCGGATTTAGCCTGTGACTTTCGTCATGCAAAACAGGGACAAACAACCCCGCCAGCGCGGGATTATCTCAGGTTCGAATCTCGTTCGAGTAGATCAGCGGTCGTTTCCCGCCCCCAACATTCTCCGTGTGGTCTGAAAATGACAACACAGACAAGGATTATTCACCATGTGAAATATTACGGCAGTGACATAAATCACACTTCCGCTTCACGCGTGACGTTACGCGGGCGCGGCCATGATAAACGTTATCTGTTTACGCGGCCGCAAGCAGCAGGCCAATGATCTCGCTTTCGCCGACCGCCATGCCCACGCGGAAGACTTCGCCGCGCGTCAGTTCGCCCTCGGGCTGCCGATTCCCGCCGAATGGGACGGAGTCCCCGTGTATGAAGCGTTCGGTCTGCCCGTCGTCAAAGAATCGACACAGTGCAAGTGATTCTAAAACCGCAAGTGTTTGACCTCTTCCCCGTTATTGATCAATTCTCTGAGCGAATCAATGCCGATGCGCAGGTGCATATCCATGTATTGCTGCGTCACTTTTTTGTCGCTCTTTGCGGTCTTCACGCCGCTGGAGATCATGGGTTGGTCGGAAACCAACAGTAAGGCGCCTGCTGGAATCTTATTATAAAAGCCCGCAACGAAGAGCGTGGCTGTTTCCATATCAATCGCCATCGCGCGGATGCGGCGCAGATATTTTTTGAATTCCTCGTCATGTTCCCAGACGCGCCGGTTGGTCGTGTAAACGGTGCCGGTCCAATAATCGCGCGCATTGTTGCGGACCGTCGCTGAAACGGCTTTTTGAAGATTGAAGGCAGGCAAGGCTGGGACCTCGGGCGGGAAATAATCGTTCGAGGCGCCCTCTCCGCGAATCGCCGCGATGGGCAAGATGAGATCTCCGACCTTGCTCTTTTTCTTGAGTCCGCCGCACTTGCCGAGGAACAGACAGGCTTGCGGCTTGATCGCGCTCAACAAATCCATGATGGTGGCGGCGTTGGCGCTTCCCATCCCAAAGTTGATGAGCGTTATGCCTTCCGCTGTGACCGTGGGCATGGGCTTGCCCTCGCCGCAGATGGGAACGTTGAACCAATCCGAAAACATCTGCAAGTACGTTTCGAAGTTGACCAGCAATATATGTTTGCCAAAATCCTTGAGCGCCGTATCGGTATAGCGCGGAAGCCAGTTGCGCACGATCTCTTCTTTTGTTTTCATGGGGTCTCCAAATCCTGAAACGCGATTTGCGCTCAATCTTACCTGAAATTAAGTTCTGCGAATTCTGTGGGTTAGCCACAGAATTCACAGAGGTTTTTGAGATTTTCTCTCAGAGAACCCAGTGATCTCTGTGGCGAAGAAAATTTAACCCATTTCTCTACCGTACATGAGAAGATTTTTACCGCAATGCACGCTAAGGTCGCCAAGTTAAAAAGGTTTTCTTTGCGTTCTTTGCGGGCTTAGCGGTGCACATGTACGGTAGAGAGTAACCCATTATTTTAGCCACTCCCGCACTCACAAATGTCGCATAGAACAGTATGGAACGAACTCACGACTCCGATGAGAAAAGGCTCATTCAAATCGTCGTGAAATCGTTTGAGTGACGTAGGGGGAACGCCAAGCATGGTTTACGAGCCGATGATACAGTTGCGTCCTCTTCTCCTCCTTAGAAACTGAAAGAGCCGGGCTTAGGAGACCCGGCTCTTTCAGTTTAAGTATTGGTTGATATCTTCAACGAGTCATAATGTATCTATCAACATACGCTCGCATTTGAATAAGCCCTTGGTCGGGAGTCCGAATCTCCCCCTCGGCACTAGAAGACCGCCGTCAGGCGGTCTTTTTCACTGATGTTACGCACCGTCCCGAAGGTTTGGGTACAAACTCAACCTGATTCACGCGAACCTTCGGGACATTTTTCCTTACTACCGATACAGTCTAATGCAAACAGCCGACTTACATAAATAAGTCGGCTATTTGAAACTCTCTTGGCGCTGTTGCCCTATGGACTGTGCGGAGGGGGGATTACCTTCCGTACCCCATGCGCGCGAACAATTTATCCTTGAGAACCAACTGGTGATAGAACGCCGCGCCGACATGCAGGAGGATGAGCAGGAAGAGCGCGGGCGCGATGAAGCCGTGCATGGCGCGCGCCGCAAAGTCGAAGAAGTCGGCGGGCAGGGAACCTGCGCCGCCAAAGACAATTTGCGGAAGCCCCGCCTGCATGGAAAGCGCCATGCCGCTAACAGCCATCAGAAAGACCAGCAGGTAGAGAGCGTAATGCACGAACTTGCCGAGACCGTCGAGCAAGGCGTTGCCTGTGGAGGCGTGGGCGGGATGCGGGGTCCTCATCCGCGCGAGGAAGCGGACGACGATCACGACCAGCATCGTGATTCCCAGCATCATGTGAATCGCCAATGGCATGAGTTTGGCGCTATCGTCATTCGGCAATCTGCCCATCGCTTTTCCGACCACAAATGCGGCAAATACGAGCAGAACGGTCAACCAGTGAAGCGTAACCATCAGGGGGCTGTAACGGGCGGGTGTGGACTTTGACATGAACATCTCCTTGTATGATTTGAAGTCATTATCAAGCAACGTTGTGAACTGGCGATGAAGACGCCATGAAATCAATGTTTGAAGTTCCAGTACCGCAAGATTTATCTTGCGACCCTTTTATCACACAGACTCGATTCTCCTGAACCCATCGCGGACGATCTCGAACAGTTCCTTGACGGGGGGAATCAGCGCCAGCGCGTAGAGGGCGAAGCCGATTCCGTACAACATGCCGCGCATATCCACGAGGAAGATGCTGACCCAGACCAGAACACTGCCGAGGGCGATGCCCGCCAGACTGAACCAGTGACCGCCAAGTTGGGGAGCTTCCTGTTTGAGGAAGAAACGACGCGCAATGTATGGGATGAGGGCAACGCCGAATTGGAGCACCCAGCCATAAATCAGGGGTTGAGGCGCAATCGATTCGACGGGTCCGCCCGGGATGAGGTGAGTCAGAATCAACGGCGCGACGAGGACAGGGAGCAGAATCCATGCGTAGGAAGCGAGCAAGTGCCAGCCGCCCGCCGTCGAGAGATGACCGCTGGCTTTGAGGGCGCGTCCCGCCAGGACGATCAACAGGATCGTCGCCGAGAGATGCAAGATCAAGCCTGTAATGGTCGGGGGAAGCGAGCCGCCCAGCCAGGGTCCGAGCACCAGCCCGAACGCGCCGAGTGTCATGCCCCAGTAGATGTAAGAGATCGCGTTCTTCCCGCCCAGCGGACGACCCGTGATCATGGGAATGAAGTCAACGAACAGACCCGCGAAAACCAGCGACATGAAGCCCCACGAGTTGGCGTGGATATGTACCTCAAGCGGAACTTTGATGTACAGCGCTTCGCTCCAGTTGAGCCACAAGCCCGTGCCGACGAGGATGCCGACGAATAAATAAAACACGCCCGCGATGTAAAACTTAAGCGAGGCGGGAGCGTTGCCGCCGCGCGCGTTCCAGAGTTGAATGAAGAAAAGCGTCGCGGCGGTGAAGATCAGCGCGCCGCCCGCAAAGATCATCGGATGGTTGACGCCCGCGAATCCCGCCACGAGCGCGACAAATCCCGCGTTGAGCGTGAGCCAGATATCCCAGCGGAAGGCGGGTCTCGTTTTTTTGGCGAGCGACGCGACGAGAACGGGAAGCAAGCCGAAGATGGTCTGCGAAAGGATGCCGAGCGTAATAAAGTGGACGCGCACCCAGCGCAGGGCAGGAAACGCGCTGACGAGGTTAAGGCTGACGAGCGACGCATCTGCCGCGGCGAAGAGGGCGACGAAAATATAGAGCAAGGTAGTGAGAAGATAAGGGATGGGCATGAGAGTTTCCTTTGGCAGATTCAGTGCGACAAGGTTCACCTTGTCCATATTCACAAAGTGAACTTTGCGGCACTAGGATGCGCCTTTCGAACCGAGGAAAACGAGGCGCGTTTTGGCGTTCATGCCGCGCTTCGATCCGCTGGGCGCGATGACAGTCACGCCGGGTTTGACCGCGAAAGTTTCATCGTCCACGGTCATCAGCCCCTCGCCTTCGAGGAAGTGGTACATTGCCGCTTCGGCGGGATGAACAGGCAGTTGCTGTCCCGCCTCCAACCCCACTATCAGCGCCTTGAACTGCGGCGCGTCAAGCAGGAACTGCGGCTTTGGTCCATCGGCGGAAAAAACGGCTTTGGATTTTGTGTCTGGAAAATAGATGTCGGGCATGGCGTCTCCTTGTATGCCCAAACTGTACTCCTCGCCCCCGTTTCGCGCCCCGACTTTTGTCGGGTAAATCAAATGACTTTAGAGAGTGTTTAATAAATCGAAATTCACCACAGATGTACACAGATGAACTTCGGTTTCTTCGATAAACTCCTTTGCAAATCCGCTGAAAATCCTTTTTATCCGCGTTCATCTGTGGTTAAAAAGGAATTTCAAAACGCTCTCTTAGGGCTTTCACTTGCCTTTCAATGTCGGCGCCTATTACGCGAAAGTCCTGAAGAGCCGTTGACGTTAGAGAACGTCAACTACGCAATATATTATTTGTTTTGACCAACTACCGATTTTTCGTCCCCTTGCGCCCGCGCCGATAATCCTGCTCGATCCAAAATGCGGATGGATTGCCTGTCCATTTCGATCAGCCCCGCCTTCGTCAGTTCGCGGATGACGCGACTTAGCACATCGGGGACGGTGCCGAGTCGCGCCGCCAGTTCGGTCTGGTTCGTCCAGCGGCGGCGTTCGATCGCATCCCCTTCAGCGGAGTCTAGCAACAACTTGGCGAAACGCGCCTCGACCGTTTTCAGCGATAAATCTGCGGCGAGCGTGACCAGCCCGACGATCTTGTCTGCCATGTTTTCGATGATCTGCAACGCCACCTGCGGATGTTCCAACAGAATCTTGTCCAGCGCATGGCGCGGGAGAAGCCACACCCCCGACTCTTCCAACGCGATGGCTGTGGCAGGATTCGGCTTCCGCGCCAACGCGCCGAC
>JABARH010000027.1 GCA_019187665.1 Anaerolineales bacterium | reverse complement strand
TACTTCTGGCAGGCGCAAGTTGAGTCGCATATAATCTGTTCCGCTTGTTTTTGTTCGGCTGTGGGGCGGTTGGTTGACCGCCCCACAGCATTTAACCACTCTTTTACCAGGTACGGAACAATCACGCCTTCAGCGCTTATGGGCTTTACCAAAGTCGGAGATTCCTCAACGCGAGTTACGCCAATCAGCGAATGACGCGAATAAACCCAAGAAAATTCGCGAAATTCGCCTATTCGTGGCATTCGCGTTCCAAACCCGCCGGTTTGTCAAGCGACTTTGAAAAGAACATACTTCAGCGCTTCTATTTTTAGGCGCGTTGCGTGGAACAAAGGCAATGCTTGAATCGTCCATCTGCCAGTTACCTGCCAGGTTCATTACATTCCTGTCAGGCAACGCATCTTTCTCAGCGATTCCACGTTATGACATTCAGAAAGGAGGCTCCCATGTTCCTGATTGCCACAATTCTCTGTCTCGCAATACTGGCGCTTGCCGGGACGGCGGACATCATGCAGTCCCAGTTCAGTTCCGACGAACTCAGCCGGATGGGCGTCCAGAAGCGATGAAGGATCACCCTCCCCCAACCCGACGCGAAGCCAAACGCGTCGGGTATTTTTTTATGCCGCACATCCCTACCGAACGTTCGGTCGGAACAAGATGAGATATAATACGCGCACGCTGGTTAATGGCCGAGACAAGGATATTCATGGAAATCATCCCCCTCCACACCAAGGTGGATAAATTCATTCAACTGCCGACCGGCGTTGTGGTTCTTGAAGACCCGAAGGGATTTCCACGCGGCGAGTCCAACCTGTATTACCTTCAGTTCGATGGAAAGATTCTGTGGAAAGCAGAGAAACCCGAGCCACAGACCCTCTACACCCGCGTCCGCCTCAACGAAGACGGTCAGACGCTCGGCACGTACACGCAGAGCGGCCATGCCTGCGACCTGGATCTGCAGACGGGAAAAATTTTGGAACAGACACACATTCAATGATCCCCGGCTTCCTCAACCTTCCCTGGTTCGCGTGGGCAGGACTCGCCCTGCTCGTCGCGATCCTCTATTCTTTCTTCTGGCCGAAGAAGGCGCTGACCGCGAAGACTGGCCTGCGCCATTTCATCGTGCGCTGGGGACACGCGCTGGCATGGATTCTGCTGGCAGCCAACTTTCTCCTGCGCGGACTCTCCCCCTCCCTCAACCGCGCGGCGGACGCGCTCGCGCTGGCGGGCGGCGCAGTGTACCTTGTGTTCTTGGCGGCAACATTTGTGACGAAGAAAGCGTAGCCCGTCATTGCGAACAGCTGCCGCGAAGTAATCAATCCCTGCCGCGCGTGGATTGTTTCGCCGCTCACCCCATTCACAATGACGGGCAGAAAAAAAACAAACCCTCACGGAGGCAACATTGAAAATCATCGCTTGTATCAAACAAGTGCCAGACTCGGAAGCGAAAGTGAAGGCCGAGAACGGGCAAGTCACCTATGGAGACGCGCCGCTGGTCATCAACCCGTTCGACGAGTACGCGGTCGAAGGCGCGCTCCAGCAAAAGGAAGCCAGCGGCGGAACGGTCACCGCGCTGTGCGTGGGGCCCGAATCCGCGAAAGAGGCGCTCAAGCACGCGCTCGCCATGGGCGCGGACGAGGCCATCCTCGTCTCTGACGCAGCGCTCGAAAACGTGGACAGCCTGGGCGCGGCACGCGTGCTGGCCGCGGCCATTCTCAAGATCGGCGACGCGGATATGGTCATGTTCGGGCGTCAGACACTCGACAACGGCGCGGGCGTAACCGCGCCGCAGACGGCGCGCGTCCTCGGGTGGCCCATGCTCGGACTGGCTGGTCAGATCAAAGTCGAAGGAGGCAGCGTGATAGTGGAACGCGTCCTCGAGGAAGGCCGGCAGATCGTCAAAGCGAATCTGCCCGCCGCGCTCAGCGTCGTCCAATCCATCGGCGAGCCGCGCTACCCGTCGTTCATGGGCATCCGCAAGGCGGCGAAGGCGGCGATCCCCGTCTGGTCGCTGGCAGACCTGGCGATGGCCGCGCCCGCCGCGCTCGTCACGCGCGCCGCGACGATGAATCCGCCCGCGCGCGAAACCGTCTGCGAGTTCATCACGGGCGAGTCGCCCGAAGCCATCGCGGAAACGCTCGCCGAAAAAATTCTCGCGGAGAAAGTTCTATGAAAACCTGGGTTTATATTGATCATTTCAAAGGCCAGGTTCAGCCTGGTTCATGGGAGGCGCTCGGCCTGGGCAAGAGCCTCGGCGCGGTCAGCGCGATTATTTTTGGAAGCGGCGTGGAGGCCGTTGTGAAGGCCGCGTTCGAATATGGCGCGGACGAAGTTATCGCGGCGGATGACGCGTCCCTCGCGGAGTATCGCGCCGAACCATACGCCTCCAGCCTCTCGGCGCTCGCGTCATCGCTGACCCCCGATCTGATTCTGCTTCCCACAACTTCGCGCACCCGCGAGCTTTCCGCGATGTGCGCGGTGGATTTGAACTCAGGAGTCTTGACGGATGTTTCTGCCATTGAAGTAAGCGGCGAAACAATAGCGGCGACGCGCTCGATCTATGAGGGCAAAGTGTTGGAGAAGGCGGTCTGCTCCGCGAAGCCCGCGCTCGTGACGCTGCGTGCGCGCGCTTTTCCGAAACCCGCGCTCACGGCGGGACGCGCGGGGACGTTGACCAAAGCCGAAGCGAAAGCGGACGCACAGTCTAGCGTGGAGGGTTATTCGGCGACAGAGGCCGCGGTCAACATTGGCGACGCGGCGGTGGTGGTCTCTGGCGGGCGCGGCGTCAGCAATAATCCGTCGCTCGGGCTCGATGAAAAAGCCACCGCGCAAAAAGGATTCGAGTTGCTCGGCGAGTTGGCCGCTGTGTTGGGCGGCGCGGTCGGGGCTTCGCGCGCGGCAGTGGACGCGGGTTACATTCCCTATTCGCATCAGGTCGGTCAGACGGGTAAGGTTGTCGCGCCCGATCTGTATATTGCGGCGGGCATCTCTGGCGCGATCCAGCATTTGGTTGGGATGCGAAACGCCAAATTGATCGTGGCTATTAACAAGGATGCCGAAGCGCCCATCTTCGCGGCGGCGCGCTATGGCGTGGTGGGCGATCTGTTTGTGTTCGTTCCCGCGTTGACGGCGGCGATGAGGAAGAAGTTGGGGAAGTAGGGGAAAGTAGACAGGTAGACAGGCAGAGAAGACCTCCTTGCGATGAGCGAGGAGGTCTTTTGGTTGCGCGGAGGTCTGTTTCTATTTCTGGGTTGGGGTTAATTCATGTGAGAGATTTGTCCGATGCGGGAAGAACTTCCCGCATCGGACATTCTGCCAGACGCGGGAAACAAGAACGCGCCCATGCGGACGCGTCTTCCAGCGGAGAGGGAGGGATTCGAATACCATCCCCCAATGGGGACGCTTGGGGAGATAACAAAGACGCGCCCATACGGACGCGTCTTCCAGCGGAGAGGGAGGGATTCGAACCCTCGGTGGACACGAGGCCCACAACGGTTTTCGAGACCGTCCCATTCAACCACTCTGGCACCTCTCCATAAATCGCAAAATAAATTTTGCGGCACAAGCGGGCGGATTATAACCGAAAAAAATTTAGTGTCGCGGGACGGATTGCCGGCCTGCCTTACAACTCCACGCTGTCTTGCATATCGGGATACTCCACGCGGCTCACGCCGACGTCGCCCAGTTTGTTTTTGAGAATCGTAGCAGGCTTCTCCTCACCGTGGACGAGGAACACCTGCCGCTTTTTGCCGTTTCCGTGCAGCGCATATTGCATCAGCAGATCCTGTCCAGCGTGGCCCGAGAGTCCGCCGATTGTGGATACTTCCGCGCGGACGTTGTAGACCTCGCCGAAAATCCGCACCTGCTTTTCGTGATCCGCCAATCGGCGTCCCAGCGTGTCGGGCGCCTGCCACGAAACAATGCAGACGGTATTGTTCGGATTCTCGATGTTATTCTTCAGATGATGTAGAATGCGTCCCGTTTCGGCCATGCCCGAAGCGGAGATGATGATCATCGGGTCGCGGCGCTCATTCAGCGCCTTGGAATCATCCACCGATCGGATGTAAGTCAACTGTTTAAAATCCAAAGCGGGATGGCGATTCTCGCGCACAAACGCCCGCGTCTCCTCGTCAAACGTATCCGCGAAGCGCTTGAATATGTCCGAAGCGTTCACCGCCAGCGGGCTGTCCACGTAGACGGGCATCATCTTCACGCCGTCGTCGTGCATCATCTGATTCAACCAGTAGACCAGTTCCTGTGTGCGTCCCACCGCAAAAGCGGGGATGATGATCTTGCCGCCGCGCGCCTGCGTGCGCTTCACAACTTCGCGGAATTCTTCGTAGGCCAGTTGGGGCCCGCGATGCGGCTTGTCGCCATATGTGGATTCCATCAGCAGGACATCCGTCTCCTCAGGCAAAATCGGATCGCGCAGCAAGGGCAGATGAAAACGCCCGATATCGCCCGAAAACCAAAATTTCACCCTGCGTCCCTTCTCTTCCAGTTTCAGCGAAACCGCCGCCGAACCGAGAATATGCCCCGCCTCCACAAAACGCGCCTTCACGCCAGGCACGGGTTCAAACGTTTCATCGTAATTCGTCGCGGCAAATTGCTCCACAACCGCTTCCGCGTCACGCTGCGTGTACAACGGCTCGATCAAAGGCTCGCCGCGCGCCCGCCGCTTTTTGTTAAGGTATTCCGCGTCCGATTCCTGAATATGCCCCGAATCGCGCAGCATCACATCGGTCAGCGCGGCGGCAGGTTTGGTCAAATAGATCGGCCCGCTGAAACCCTGCTTCACCAGGTTCGGCAGATTTCCGCAATGGTCAATGTGCGAGTGCGAAAGGATCACCGCGTCCACCGAGCGCGCGTCGTATTTAAAATTTCGATTGCGCGCAAACGCCTCGGCGCGCCGTCCCTGATACAGGCCGCATTCCAGCAATAACTTCGCGCCGTTGATCTCGATCAAATGCTGCGAGCCCGTCACCGTGTGGGCCGCGCCGTGAAAATGCAAGCGCATGTCAACCTCCTAAAATATTTCGAATCTCCGCGCCAAAACGCTCCAGGCGCGCAGGCGAATCCTGCATGATGTGCTGCAAGTCGTCCGCGCCGCGTTCGGCCAGCGACAATAAATATGGCCGCGGCAAAACGACATCCGACTCGACCTTCATCTGCTGCGCGGTCTTTTTACGCCAGGCTTTAAGTTTATCCAGGCGCTTGAGCGCCGCCTCGTCTGGAGGGCGGGCGGGAGGCGGTCGTCTCACCGTTTCCAACTCTGCCCCGCGCGCGGCCGCCGCCAGAAACTCCGCGCCCCAGCGCTGGATCTGGCGCGGGCTAAGGTTGATCTTCTCCAGGTCGCCGAGCGTGGCAGGGACGCGGCGCGCCATGACCAGCAGTTTTTCGTCCACGATCACTTTGAAGGGCGGGCGGTCGAGTCGCAGCGCGATCTCTTCGCGCGTGGCCGCCAGTTCGCGCAGGACGGTCAACTGACGCAGGGTCAGGTCGCGGCGGCCCGCGAAGCGCTCCCACGGTTCGGGCGAGGCGGGCGCGGTCCCGTTGACGCGGCACGCGCGCGCGAAGTCCTCCCGCGCCAGGTCCCAACGCGAGGCGAGTTCGAGTTCGCGCTGCAATTGGCCGCGTAATAAAATCAGGTAATGGGTATCGAGGCGGGCGTACTCCATCTGGTCGCGCGTCAGCGGGCGCGCGCCCCAGTCTGCTTTTTGGAGGCGCTTGTTCACCGTCACGTTGAAATATTTTTCGAGCGCGGCGTCCAGTCCCACTTTTTCGCATCCCAGGATCCGCTCGGCGTGCATGGTATCGAAGATGTTGGCGAAGTTAAATCCAAAATCGCGGCGCAGGCAGATCAGGTCATACTCCGCGGCGTGAAAAACCTTTTCGATGCGTGGGTTGGCAAAGATCGGCGTCAGCGCCGCGAGGTCGTTGAGCGCGAGCGGATCAACAAGATAATCTTTTTGGGGCGTGGAAAATTGGATGAGGCAGACTTGTTCGCGGTAGGCATGCAGCGAATTGGACTCGGTATCCACCGCGAGGCGCGGCTGGTGCGCGAGATCGTTGACGAGCGCTTCGAGCGCGGGGCGTGTCGCCACCCATACAGGCGGGGGGAGTCTTTCCAGCATAAGAAATAATTATACGGCAGAAACCCGATTTTTCAGCGTAACTTCTCCATCACCAGGGCGTCGGCGCGGTCTTTGTAATAATGATGCCACAGATCCACGCGCTGATACCCTGCCTGCTCGTAGAGTTGAATGGCAGAGGCGTTATCAACGCGCACGCACAGGCGGACGCGCGGCGTCGTCAATTTGGATTCGCAGGCCTGCAACAGGGCGCGTCCGATTCCCTGTTTTCGAAATTGCGGCAGGACGGCAATGGTCGCGATCCATGAAAAGCCGTGCGAGTCGCGCTTGTCGCCCGCGACAAAACCGACCATGCGCCCCTCAGCGACGGCCTTGAGGCGAATCACATCGGGAAAGGTCAGGACGGCCATCAGGTCGAGCAGCGGCCAGCGATCGTCCGTGAAGCAGGCGCGTTCGATGTGTTGCAACGCGCCGAGATCGAGGAGAGAGGCAGGGAGGATATCCACGAGGCAGAGAGGGGAAAGCAGAGGGCGGCTCGAACAGCGTTAAACGATAGAGGCCTCCCAAGTCGGAAGGCCTCTACTTTAACTCGCGCGTTCTTCCGTTACTTGCCCTTGACGAAGTTCTCGATCATGCTGGTGAACTCCATCGGGAAGATGTACTTGGTGGAGGGGCTGGAGCCGACCGATTTGAGCGTTTCAAAATATTGAAGCGTCATCGTCTTCTGGTCAATCAACTTGGCCGCGCCGAAAATGTTGTTGAGCGCGTCGGCGTACCCTTGCGCGCGCAACGCCTGCGCCTGGCGTTCGCCTTCGGCTTGCAGGATGGCAGACTGCTTCTGGCCTTCCGCGCGCAGGATGGCGGATTGCTTCTCGCCTTCGGCCACGTTGATGGCCGCTTCGCGCGTACCCGTCGACTCGGTCACGACCGCGCGGCGGACGCGCTCGGCAGACATCTGGCGGTTCATCGCTTCCTGAACTTCGCGCGGCGGGACGATCTCGCGGATCTCCACGTTGGTCACTTTCACGCCCCAGCGTTCGGTCACTTCGTCGAGACGCGTGCGCAGCATGGTATTGATATGCTCGCGCTCCGACAGGACTTCATCCAGCGGAATACCGCCGATGACCGCGCGCAGGGTGGTAGTGGCCATGCCTTGCGCCGCAACTTCAAAATTGCCGACTTGCAAAACCGACTCGGCGGGGTCCAACACCTTGAAGTACCATAGGAAATCAATGGCGATGGGGGCGTTGTCTTTGGTAATGCCAGTCTGGTGCGGGATCTCGCGCACTTGTTCGCGCAGGTCCACCTTCACGGCGCGGTCAATGAACGGGATCAGCAGAATCAGGCCTGGGCCGCGCGTGCCCACGCTGCGCCCGAGCCGAAAGACGACCAGCCGCTGATATTCCGGCACAATGCGGATGGCGTTGGAGAGAAAGACGAACACGCCGAGAACGACGAGTGCGCCAACGCAGAGAAGTGCAAATTCCATGGGGTTCCTCCGAAAATAGATTGGGTGAAAAGATTGATACTACGACGACTTGGATTCTGATTCTACATCCAAAATAAATCCTTCGCGGCCGATCACGCGCACGCGTCCGCCGACAGGGATTTTCACTTTGCTGCGCGCCGACCACATTTCGCCTGCCACCTGCACCGATCCCTCCGCGTAAACGGCGGTCTTGGCCTCGCCCACCTGTCCCACCAGCGCGGACAAATTATGCGTAGGCGGCGCGAGGATGGCCTGGACGGACTTGCGTACGGCGAGCCATACAAACGCAGTATACAGCAGAGACGCGCTAAGGGCAAAGATGGGATTCACGCCCGGAAGCCACCACTCTTTTCCCAGAAATAGATACGCCGAACCGATGACTAATCCGAGGATCGAAAGCGCGAAAAACGCCTCCCGCCCCTTTTTGCGGATGGCATAAACAAAAGGCACAAGGCTCACGATGAGCAGGATCAACGCCCACAAATTGAAATCAAGTTGAGTGACCGCATAGCCTGCCAGCAACAGGCAAAAGAACGCGCCAATTTCGAGTCCCCCCGTCCCTGGCGTGACGAGCGCCAGCAGGCCGAGCATGGTCCCCGCCAGCAGGAGCAGATATGCGAGATTGGGATCAAGCAAAATATCCATTGCAACTCCTCGTTTACATGCCATTATACAACCAAATAAAAACTCTTCCCGTGCAAGCCCGAACGATCTTATGCGATTCTTACAGGATGTTTGCTTCACTCAGCGTTAGAGAACGCTGACTGGCCTGAATTTTTTTGAACGTAAACGGCGTTCACACCGACGGGGAAACGTAGAACGCGCGTACAAAAAGATCGTCAGGGGAAGGCTGTATAATGGGCGGGACATTTCCTGCCCTGCTCTCTCCTCTCGAAATCGGGAAGATCGGGGCGAGGCGCGTAAGGAGCCTTCTTTGAACTTCAACACCCTCTGCGTCATCGGCCTCGGCTACATCGGCCTGCCCACCGCCTCCACCTTCGCGGCGCGCGGATTGCGCGTCCTGGGCGTGGACATCAACCCGCGCATCATCGAGACGCTTCGCCGCGGCGACGTTCACATTCACGAGCCGGGACTGCGCGAGGAATTTCAATCTGCGTTACAAACTGGCCGCCTCACCTTCGACCTCCAGCCGGGTGAGGCCGACGCGTTCATCATCGCCGTCCCGACTCCCTTCCACGAAGGCGAACTCGGCGAAGCCAACGGAGTCCAATTCAAAAAAGCGGACATGCGCGCCGTAACCTCTGCCGCCAAATCAATCGTCCCGTATCTGCGCAAGGGAAATCTGGTCGTGCTCGAATCCACCTCGCCGCCGCGCACGACCGTGGACCTCGTCCGCCCGATCCTCGAACGTTCCGGACTCATGGCGGGGCGCGATTTTCATCTCGCTTATTCTCCCGAACGCGTCCTGCCCGGACAGATCATGCGCGAGCTGATCGAAAATGCGCGCGTCATCGGCGGCATCACGCCTGAGTCGGCTGAGGCGGGCCGCGCTCTGTACGCCGCCTTCGTCCAGGGACAAATCATCCAGACCGATGCGACCACCGCCGAGATGGTCAAACTGATGGAGAACACCACCCGCGACGTAAATATCGCCCTCGCCAACGAATTTTCCCGCCTCGCTGCGCGCTTCGGCGTGGACGTGTGGGAGGCCATCTCGATCGCGAGTTTGCACCCGCGCGTGAAAATCCTCTCGCCCGGCCCCGGCGTGGGAGGGCATTGCATCAGCGTGGACCCGTGGTTCTTCGTCGAGTCCGCGCCGGACATTACCTCGCTCATTTATCATGCGCGCGGCGTTAACGACGAACAGCCGCGCTTCGTGGTGGAACTCGTCCGCGCGGCGCTGGGCAGCCTTAAAGGACGAAAGATCGCCGCGCTTGGACTCGCCTATAAACCGGATGTGGACGACCTGCGCGAGAGTCCCGCCGCGAAAGTAGTTTACCTGTTACAAAACGAGGGAGCGCGGGTTAAAACATTCGAGCCGTTCAAACCCGATGGATTGCCGAATATGGATTGCGTTCCCACGCTCGAAGCCGCATTACAAGGCGCCGAGGCCGTCATCCTGCTCGTTAATCACACCCGGCTGCGCGCGCTCACGCCGGAAACACTTCGCCTGCTCACCCCGGCAAAGATTCTCGTGGACGCGGTCAATGGCTGGGCCGGCAAGGATTGGCAAAGCGCCGGATTCACATTCCATCGTCTTGGTGTCGGCAAGTAACCGATCCCTATTTCACGCCATGAAAATTCTTTCTGTTTTTGGAACACGCCCAGAAACTGTGAAAATGGCCCCCGTCGTCCGTCAACTCGCGCAAACGGACGGCGTGGAAGCGCGCGTCTGCGTGACGGCGCAACACCGCCAGATGCTCGATCAGGCGCTGGACATTTTTCAAATCAAACCGGATTACGATCTCAACCTTATGCGCGAAGACCAGACTCTGGCGCAGGTCAGCGCGGCCATCTTCACACACCTCGATCCGATCCTGGCGGAATTTCAACCGGATTGGGTGCTAGCGCAAGGCGACACAACCACCGTCGCGATCGCTTCCCTGCTGAGTTACTATCGCCGCCTCCGCTTTGGACATGTGGAGGCGGGCCTGCGCACACACAACAAGTGGCAGCCTTTCCCAGAAGAGATCAATCGCCGCGTGGCAGGCGTCGTCGCGGATCTGCACTTTGCCCCCACCGAACTGGCGAAACAGAATCTGCTCAACGAGGGCGTGGACGAAGCGCTGGTCCGCGTGACTGGCAACCCGGTCATTGACGCGCTACAATGGGTCGTCAAACAAACGGAACCGAAAGAGATCGAAGAACTGATCGGCAGATTGAGTATCGGGGAGCAGAAATTGATTTTGGTCACCGCGCATCGGCGCGAAAATTTCGGCCAACCGCTGGAAGACATCTGCAAGGCGCTGCGCCAGCTGGCTGCGCGCGGCGACGTGGAGATCGTTTATCCGGTCCACCTTAACCCGAACGTGCAAGAGCCGGTCCAGCGTTTGCTCGGAGACGCGCCTCACATCACATTGCTCCCGCCGCTCGATTACCTGCCTCTTGTCCATTTAATGAAACGTGCGCGCATCATCCTGACCGACTCGGGAGGAATCCAGGAAGAGGCGCCCGCCTTTGGCGTGCCGGTGCTGGTCCTGCGCGAGGTAACCGAACGCCCGGAGGGTGTGGCTGCGGGAACGCTCAAACTCGTGGGAACCGATGCCCGCCACATCGTCGAGGAGGCGGCGCAGCTGTTGGATGACCCCGCCGCCCACGCGCAAATGGCGCGGGCGGCGAATCCGTTCGGCGACGGGCACGCCGCGAAACGAATCGTCGAGGCCCTGCTGGACACTCCCCGTTAACGCTTTGTAATGTGAGGGGAAGCGCCAAGTTGGGTATAATCATCGTGTGAACGCAAAACGAATCCTGACGGTTGGATGGATGCTCCTGCTGGCGCTGGGTTATGCCTCTGGCGCGGGCGCGCAGGCAAGCGACCCCCAATATTTTCGTGAAACCGGCCATACCGTAAGCGGGGAGTTCCTGGCATATTACCGCAGTTTCAAGGACGCTGTGCAGTTGTTCGGTTATCCCATCACAGAAGCGTACCCAAAAGACGGCCTGCTCGTGCAATACTTCCAGCGCGCCCGATTCGAATTGCACCCCGAACTTCCAGCCGGGCAGCGCGTGCAATTGACTGCTCTCGGCAGTGAGGTGTATCAGCCGGGCGACCCAACCTCCAACAATCCCGATCTCTCCTGTCGTCTCTTTCCTGAAACCGGCTTCGCGGTCTGCTATTCGTTTTTGGATTTTTTCGATCAGCATGGCGGCGTGGCAGTCTTTGGCTATCCGATTTCTTCCTTTGAATTTCGCGGCGACAAGTTGACCGTCCAATATTTCGAAAAGGCGCGCTTTGAATGGCGCGCCGACCTGCCCGAAGGCCAACGTGTGAGGCTCACCGACCTGGGTCGCATTTACTTCGATATGGAACTGGAAGACGTGAACCTGCTCAAGCCGATTCCGTTCGAAGAGGTCAACCGGCCAATTCCGCTTTTGCTGCACTCGCGCGCTTTTTCATGGAAGGCCGTTGTACTGCCCACCGACCAGCAAATAATCTATGTTGTGGCTCAGGACCAAATCCTGCGCCCGATCTCCGGGGCAACTGGCACAGCCACCATTTTATGGCCGAACGGCCGCCGCGAAACGCTGACACTCATCACCAACAGCAACGGGTTCGGCAGTGTGCCGCTTGCCTTTGCAGACCTGCCCCCTGGCAGCCTGATCATTGTAGAAATTTCGCTCACAAAAGATGGATTAACGAGCGCCACACGCACTTCATTCCGCATCTGGTACTGAAACAGAACCCTGGTTTCTTAAAGAAACCAGGGTTCTGTATTTCAATGAAGCAACTCAAACCCATTAAACACCGGCCCGTCCCTGCACACCCATTTCCATACGGATGCGACAGGCAGCGCGCACGCGCCGCACTCTGCAAGACCGGCGCACGGCATGGGCGCGTGGATCAAGCCCTGCGCCTCGCGCGGACCTGCGGCTTGCTTCAACCTCGCCAGCCTGGCGCGCCACTCGATCCAATTCGCGCGCCCCGCGCTGAAGGCGAGATAATCTGCCCAGCGGCAAACCTCCTCCAGTGAGGCGAGCGGCTGAATTTCGATTTCGTCGGGCAGGTCTTGCGGCGGGGAATCGCAGACCAAAACAATGGAAGCCCCCTGCGCCAGAGCGGGCGCGAGCAATGCCAGCAACGCGGCGGGACTCCCCTCCATTGCGGCAAGGGCAACGCGGCGCGAGGAGGCGGGCAAATGAAACCCACGCCCCAGCGGACCGCGCAGAGAGAGACTCAGTCCGGGCGTCCACGCACGCGGAAGCGGCGGGGCGGCGAGGAAACCATCGGGGAAGGATCCGGCCGGGAAAAGCGGAACCGCCAGCGGGTCGTTGGAAGCGGGATCGTGGGCGAGCAGGTATTGTCCCGGCGCGGGAATCAGATTCGGCGGGCAGGCGATCCGCGCGGCGGCGCGGCGTTCATCCAAAAAACGTTCGGCGATGACTCCCTGGGTCATGGGGCAATCGTATCACATGCCGGTGCGTGTATAATCAGCGCGTTGAATTTAATAACTCACCTTATGCAGCGCCGAGCGCAACTTGAAAGTTGTGGTACGGAAACTGCACAAGGTGAATTAATAAAACCGGAGGAACCATGAATATTGCAACGCTCGTTCAATTTATTGGAAGTCTCGGCTTTCTGGCGTTCTTTGGATTGCTGGTGTTGCTGGTTGTGCGCGCCGGGCGAAAACTGCCGGTGCGCGGGCTGGCGACCACTACGATCGTCACGCTGGCGGTTGCGATTCTTTTTTCTGTGTTGGGCGCGGGGCTGGTCTACATTAACCCGGAGGAACGCGGCATTGTAAAAACCATTCGCGCCGGCGGCATCCGCCCGCAGGCGCTGGAGCCGGGACTGCATTGGATCATCCCCTTCGCCGAGCAGGTGGTGACCTACCCCATTTCGCGCCAGACGTATACCATGTCGGTTGCGCCGAATGAGGGAGAGAAGGGCGGAGATGATTCGATCCGCGCGCGCACAAAGGACGGGCAGGAAGTGTACGTGGACGCCTCGGTGATCTTTGCGATTGACACAACCAAGGTGGTGACATTGCACATCAGCTGGCAGGATCGCTACGAAGCCGAGTTGGTCCGCCCGGCGGTACGCAATGCCATCCGCGACGCTGTTTCGCAATATGGCGTGGAGGAGGTGGTCAGCACAAAACGCGCGGAGATGGAAGAGTTGATCGCTTCAGAACTGGGCAAGAGACTGGCAGATAATAATCTTGTGCTGGTCAGTTTCCTGTTGCGCGATATTCACTTCAGCGAGGAGTATGCGGCAGCGGTGGAACAGAAGCAGATCGCCGAACAGCAGGCGCAACAGGCGGCGCTGATCGTGGAGCAAAGGCGGCAGGAAGCGGAGCAGGCGCGCCAGGTGGCGCAGGGTCTGGCGGATGCGGCGGTGATCAAAGCCAAGGGCGAAGCCGAGGCGCGCATCATTCAAGCCGAAGCCGAAGCCAAAGCCAACGCATTGATCGCGACCTCGCTGGCGGGTCATCCCGAATTGCTGACCTATCTCTACATTAGTAAACTGGCGCCGAACATTCAAGTCATGTTCCTGCCGAGCAATGCGCCGTTCATTTTCCCGTTCCCGGATTTGGTGACGCAGTAGCGCGAGTGATTAGTCATCAGTCATCAGTGATCAGTGATCAGTGATCAGTAATCAGTGATCAGTTATCAGTTATCAGTTATCGTGAGTAGTTTTCAGTGGTCAGAGCGGGGACTGGCCACTGATTCATTTTGATGAGCATGAATTCAAAATTTCCATCCGGACGACAAATTCGATTAACCAGCCTTTCGAACTGCGCGGGCTGAGCGTCGAAACTGAGCGCGGAAACGCTGGCGCAGGTTCTGCGCCCGGTGCAAGGTATGTTTCAATCTGCGGATTATCCGAATCTGCTGGTCGGACTCGATGGTCCCGACGATGCGGCGGTCTGGCGGCTGGACGAGTCGCGGGCGTTGGTCGTCACCGCCGATTTCTTCACCCCGATCGTGGACACGCCCTACGAGTATGGCGCGATCGCGGCGGCGAACAGCCTCTCGGATGTGTACGCGATGGGCGGCAAACCATTCCTTGCGCTGAACATCGCGGCATTGCCGGACGATCTGCCGGTGGAGGTCGCCTCGGAGATTCTACGCGGCGGCGCGGAAAAGGCGCGCGAGGCGGGCGTGGTCATTGCGGGCGGGCATACCGTCAAGGATAAAGAGCCGAAGTACGGACTCGTAGCGATCGGATTCGTGGACCCGCATCAGATGCTGACCAAGGGCGGGCTGCGCGCTGGCGATGCGCTGGTGTTGACCAAACCGCTTGGCTTCGGCGTGACGACCACCGCGCTCAAACGCGGTCAAGCCGATGATGCAGATATAAAGGAAGTGGTCGGCTGGATGTCGCGCTTGAATCGCGGCGCGTCGGAATTGGCGGTGGAATTTGGCTTGCGCGGCGGGACGGACATCACCGGTTACAGCCTGCTCGGTCACGGGCTGGAGATGGCGGAGGCGTCGGGGGTGTCGCTGAGAATCGAATCCGAGCGGATTCCGTTTGTAAGTTGCGCGCGCAAATATGCAGAGATGGGCGCGTTCGCGGGCGGCGCATTCGACAACCGCGAACATTTCAAATCAAAGATAAAGTTCACGCGCGAGCTGGATGAGCCCGCCGAAATGTTATTGTTCGATCCGCAGACGAGCGGCGGGCTGTTATTGGGCGTGCCGCAGGCGAGTCTGCCGGGGCTGGTGAAAAAGGCCGGGGAAAACAGTCACCCGCTTTGGGTGATCGGCGAAGCGCAGACGGGGACGGGAATCGAAATCGCGTGATTCGATTTCTGTTAGAATAACGGGACTGGCAATCATATCGTTTCGGAGATCGAATGTTCTTTCGTGTTGGAGTGACAGAAGCCATTGTTGTTACGTTGATTTGCGCGCTGGCGGTTGCGTTTCCGTCGGCGGTCGTTGCGTTACTGTCCAGCCTGGTAAAGCGCATTAAGAAGATCGAAGAAAATCTGAAAGATAAAGCAGAGCATGTCTGAGATTCCTTTAGAGACCGACTTTAGCGCCGGGCTGATCGCCATTGCCATTTTGATCTTGCTGAATGGAATTCTGGCAATGGCAGAGACCGCCCTGCTCTCGGCGCGCAAGGCGCGCCTGCATCACCAAAGCAACGAGGGGGATCAGCGCGCAGAGACCGTCCTTAAGTTGACCGCGAATCCGAACCAGTTTCTGTCCGTGATCCAGATCGGAATCACCTCCATTGATTTGATCATCGGCGCGTTGACCGGCGCCACACTGGGCGTGTGGATCAACGCGCAACTTGAGCATTATCCGGCGCTGGAACCGTACAGCGTTGTGATCAGCATTGTGGTCGGCGTCCTGCCCGTCACATACCTGTCACTGGTGCTGGGCGAATTGGTTCCGAAACGGCTGGCGATGAACGCCCCGGAAAAAATTTCGAGCGCGGTCGCCGGACCGATGCTGTTTTTTGCGCGCCTATTTAAGCCATTTATCCACTTGTTGAGTTTTTCCACCGAGACCATTTTGCGCCTGTTCGGAATCCGTCATTCTGTCGAACCGCCGGTGACGGAGGAGGAATTGCAAGTGCTACTCGATCAAGGCACGCAGGCGGGCGTCTTTGAAGAATCGGAGCAGGACATGATCGAGGGCGTGTTCAGCATCGGCGACCAGCGCGTCTATTCGGTGATGACGCCGCGCACCGAGATCGTCTGGCTGGACATCAAAGACTCGCTGGAGGAGATCCGCCAGAAGATCGTCGCCAGCCCCTACTCGCGCTTCCCCGTCCGTGACGAGACGCTGGACAATGTGGTGGGAGTCGTGCGCGCCCGCGATCTTTTGTTGACAGCCATGGCTGGAGAAAAGTTAAACTTGAAAAACAGCCTGCACCCCGCCATTTACATTCCCGAAACAGCGCAAGCCTCGCAAGCCCTCGAAATGTTCAAAGGCGGCAAAGCGGAGTTGATGCTGGTGGTGGATGAGTTTGGCGCGGTGCAGGGACTGATCACGCTCAACGACATCCTCTCTGAAATTGTCGAGGGCATTGGCTCAGATGAACCGCAAGCCACACAGCGTCAGGACGGCTCGTGGTTGCTGGATGGCATGTTGCCTGTGGATGATTTCAAGGAAATTTTCAACCTGCGCGATTTGCCTGAGGAGGAAAATTACGAAACACTCGGCGGATTCGTCATGTTCTCTCTCGGACGTATCCCGCAATCTGCCGATCGCTTCGAGTGGAACGGCTTGCGCTTCGAGATCATGGACATGGACGCGCGCCGCGTGGACAAAGTGCTGGTGACAACCTTGCCCGGCAAGCCGATTGTGACCACGGGCGAGGCAACCAGCAGATAGATGCGCCTTAAAACCCCCTAATTTTTGGATGGTATAATCCCGACCCGTATGAGCCCAGAAACCGACAAGAAAACAAAAATTTGCCCGACCTGCGGAACGCGTTTAAGTGAAAACGCCACGCGCTGTTTGGTATGCGGCACAGAATTGACCAAGTCTGCTGCGCCGGCGCCGAAGAAAACGGAGAAGGCAACCACCGCCTCATCCGCGCCGTTGCAAGCCAGCCGCATGCCCGAGATCCGGCTCAGCCTGCCCGCCGCGTTGGGCGCGCTGGTTGTGATTCTGTTGATCGGCGGAGGGCTGATCTACGGCGCACTACGAGCAACCAGCCGCGTGGTGGACCCGACCGCGATTCCCACAGAGACCGCGAGTCCCACCGTCACACCGACTGCGACGGAAATTTTCACGGTCACTCCGTCTCCAACATTGACTCCGCAACCGCCGTTCGATTACACCGTTGCATCCGGCGACACGTGCGGCGGAATCGCGTTCACATTTGGCGTGTCGGTGCAGAGCCTGATCATCTTGAATAACCTGGATGCGGCATGTACCACATTGCGCATCGGGCAGGTTATCAAAGTCCCGTTCCCAACACCCACGCCGTTGCCGCTTCCCACCAATACGCTCGAACCCGCCCAGCAGACTCAACAAGCCTGCCAGACAGCCAGTTACACCGTGCAGGAGAACGATACGCTTTCCAGCATCGCCGCCAACTATAACGTTTCGATGGGCGCGATCCGCGAATTCAACAAACTGCCCACAGACAATGTTCTGCTCGGTCAGACGTTACTGATTCCGCTTTGCGCGCGCGCTCCAACCGCCGGACCGACCCCCACTCCAACCGTCCCGCCTCCCTATCCCGCCCCGAACCTGCTCCTGCCCATTGACGGCGCGGCGTTCACCCTGGCGCACGATTCCATCACCCTGCAATGGGCTTCGTTCGGCACCCTGCGCGATGGTGAAGCCTTCCAGATCATCATCGAAGATGTGACCGCCGATAATGGCCGCCGCATCGTGGACTATGTGACCGACACCAAGTATCTCATTCCGACCTCGTTCCGTCCGAACGACTCAGTCGCGCACGTTATGCGCTGGTGGGTGATTCCCGTCCGCCAAACCGGCGTGGATGATCAGGGCCAGCCCATCTGGACTCCGGCCGGTGCAGCGAGCGACAAACGCGTCTTCACCTGGGTCGGGGTTGTGGCGCCCGCTACGCCCGCCCAATAACATGTTCCGACTTTCCAGACTTCCCCCCCATGTGGGGGGAAGTTTTTTTTAACTCACCGGTGCGACCCGGTCTCAGTACCGCAACTTTCAAGTTGCCGCCAGGGGCAAGGCGAATCTTGCGATATTTTGTAGAGTGAGTTAACCCCGGATATGCCGATCAGAATGTGTGGCTCAGAAAAAAAACATCCTCCCGAAAAAATCAACTCGGGAGGATGTCTGCATCGGGACAGCGAATCAACGCACTTCGAATTCGATCGTGCGATCCAGCGTGTCGTTCATGTAGAGGTCCACTTTGTAGCGGCCGAGCGGCCAGGGACCGTTGTTGGAGAGGTTGAAGGTCACCACCGAGTCGCCGCCGGTGAAGGCGACTTCGTCAATGAGCGTGTTGGGATCGGCGCCTTCGATATCCACCGCCGTCCACACGGCTTTCAAACTCGTGTCGTCGGGAGCGTTCGCCTGTTCAACGATGAGGTAGAAGGTCTGATCCTGCGAGAAGACAGTCGTAGGCGAGCCGCCGTCTGGGTTGGCGGTGGTGTATGCGTTGGCAATGTTGGCGGTGCTGAAACTTCCGCCGCAGGCCAGCGAGGCCAGGACAAGCACGAGCAGGGCAAGCGACAAACGGGTCTTGAGTGTATTCATTTTTTCTCCTTGAACTGATTGTGATCCGCGCCCTTCGCGAGCGCGGATTTATTTTAACCGCGTCACACTACGGCGCGGCGGTCAAATACGCTTCCGACGATGGAACGCGCCGATCATTTCGTCCATTGCGGCAGGGCAGGCAACGATTGCAAGTATAACCAAATCGCTTTCAACTCGTCGTCGGTGTAATTGCGGAAAGTCTCCCACGGCATGAACTCGTTATCGAGTTTGTATCCGCTTGGCATGACGCCTGTGCGAATCGCCGTGATGAACTCTTCTTCTGTCCAGGCAGATAACTCGCCGCCGGGTGTCAGATTCGGAGAGATCTTCGTGATGGTCGGGTCAGGGAACGGACCGCCGTTTAAATCTGGTCCGTGACAAGCGCGGCAATCGTTAGTGTTGACCATGTATTCGCCGTACTCCATAGTCGCTCCCGCCTCGGGCGCCGTTACATGGATTTCATGACTCACTGTCTCCGCCGGCATGTTGGGAAGTTGTCCCAGCACAAAAAGGATTTTCGCCAGCGGCGTGAAGTTATGTCCGTTTGTCACATGATCCACCGGCGGGACAGACTTGACATAGGCGATGATCGCGCCGAGGTCTTCATCGCTCAAATAAGAGGTGGATTCAACGGCCGGCATGAAGATCGGCTTGCCGTCCAGTCCTATCCCATGGCGAATGGCTCGCACAAAATCTTCATCCGATGTTGCTTCGCTCGCGAACCCGCCCTCGCCCGATGTAAGGTTAGTCGAATCCACCGTCCCAATCGGACCGGCATTGAACCACTGATTGATGCCGCCAAGGTCGGGTCCATGACATCCCTGGCATAATGCCTCAACCCGATGTTTGCCGCGTTCGATGCTCGCCGCGTCCGTAGGAATTGTGATATTCGACGGCGGGAAGTCGTACGTCTTATTCAGGCGGCTATTGCCGATCATAACCATTACAATGCCCGCAAGCAAGATCAATCCGATCAACGAACCAAGCACGATCCCGATCCATTTCAAAACTTTTTTCACTTCATACTCTCCTTTATCAAATTTCCGTTCCGCAAACTTCGGTATGGTTTTGTACTGCAAACTTCAGTTTGCGCTGTTTTGTACTGCAAACTTCAGTTTGCGCTGTTTTGTACTGCAAACTTCAATTTGCGCTGTTCTGTCTGCAAACTCCAGTTTGCGCTGCGGATTAACTTTCCAGCGCCTTCTTCAAGCCCTGCATGGTATCGTCCATTTGCTTGTCCATCTGGCTTTTCATCATGCCTTCCGCCAGTTTGAAGACGCCGCCCAGTTCGCCTTCGCCCTGCATGGTGACCAATGTGCCGCCATCCTCTGCGACGAAGGCAAACCCGCCGTGCATGGAGATGGGCGCGTCCACCGTTTTGTATTCGTAGCGCGCGGGCGGATCCCAGACAACAATCTCCGACTTCATCTCCATCTTTTGACCGAGGAACTTCGACACGAACACGTACTGCGTGCCGACGCGCGGCGCGCCTTCGGTCAGGATTTTGGCTTCGATGAATCCGACCATCCATTTCGGGGCGTTGGCGAAGTCGGTGGCGAAGGCAAAGGCTTTCTCGGGCGCGCAGTTGATGTGGACTGATTTTTCGAGTTTCATGAGGTTTCTCCTTTGTTTTTTTTGTACCGCAAAATTTATTTTGCGTTCGAGGATGCGCAAGATAAATCTTGCGGTACTACTTCGACTGGAACAACGTAACCTGCAATCCCTCGGGGTCCTGGATGCGAACGTTGAGATCGCCCCAGGGAGTCTCGACGGGCGGATGGATGAGGGTCGCGCCGTTATCGAACGCTCGCTTCATCGCGGACGGGAGGTCTGGCACCTGCACCGCAAACCGAATCTGCCCACTGACGCGTTTCCCCGCTTCCAGTTGGTCAATGACTTCCGCCTGACGCTCATCGAACAGTTCGAGCGTGGCTTGACCCATTTCGAGCATGAGCGCACGTCCGCCGTCGTTGTTCCAGATGGCGGCGGGTTCGAGACCGAGTCCGTCGCAATAGAATTTAACAAGTCGCTCATAGTCGCTGGCGGTGATGGCGACGCGCAATTGAAGGATGGGATGGTTGGGCATGGGTTATCCTTTTGTAAATCGTGGAATCAGAAACGGCACGGACTTCTTGTATTCCAGATACGATTCGCCGAAGCGCAGTTCGAGTTCGACTTCTTCGAAGTATTTGAGGAAAAAGGCATGGGCGGGGATCAAGCCCAACGAAGCGGCAAGCAGGACGAAGGTCGAGGAGGAAGCGAAGGCGAGAGCAAGCGCGGTCAGATAGAATCCGAGCGACATCGGGTTGCGAGTCCGCTTGTAGATGTCGTCATCCACAATTTTTTTGGTGAGGATAAAGGCGTTGGTTCCGCTTCCGAGCGAACGGAGAAGTTTGTTGGTGACCGCCAGAAAGTACAGACCTGGAATCGCAAGGATGATTGCGAGCGCGATGCAAAACGGCTTGAACGGAAGCGAAGGCAGACCGAGGAGCGCGTCGAAGCGGGTGAGACCTGGGTAGACGATGGCGACAAGCGGCGGCGCGACCAGTCCCACGAAAAAGAAGAAGTGCACAACGCGGCTGGAACGCTCGGCGTTCTCTTGTGTGCGGTGACCGCGCAGCCACGCGCCGAGGACGAGCGCGGCAATGAAGAAGGCGACGATGCCGATGAGAGTGTAGTAGACTGTAAACATGATTATCCGTTTGCGCTTTTCAGCCAGATGCGCCCAAGCCAAAATCCCCAAACGGGATAAGCGATGACGGAGAGCGCGCCGCCGATGTAGGTCAGCATGCCGTTCGGTCCGCCGAGGATGAAACCTGTTGTCACCAAAACGTAGCCGAGACCAGCGGCGATTCCCGTCCATGCGAGGGCGCGAGGCAGGATTCCGCTTGAAGCGGCGAGCCAGCCAAAGGTCAAGAGTGATGCGCCGTAGACGCCAAATACGAAAGTGACAATGTCTCCAAAATTCGTGCCTGTGATGACAAGGAGCATCTGAAGCACAGCCCCTACCAGCATGGCGACCGCGCCGACCGCGAATGCGATGAGGCTGACTATCGGCGCGGACGAGCGATGGCTTTGATACAGCGTAAAGAGAATCACGATCGCTGTCAGCCCGATGATGACGCTGGAAACATCATTGATTTTTCCGTACGGATCGCCGACGCTGAAAAAGATGACCAGCGTCACTGCGCCGACGAGGGTGGCAATCGCGCTCAGGATGGCAGACCAGCCCGCGAGACGATATGGGGTTGTGTTCATTGGGTTTCTCCTTTCGCCTGGGTGAGCGGGGCTGACCCACAGGGCGCTTCGCAGAGCCGCCTGCTCAGTTCATGGAAGCCCTTCGGGCTGATGGTTGAGTCCGCTGAAGCGGACTTTCACGTACTGAGGCGGGGATTCATCCCCCGCCGAATTCCGCGCTAAAACGGCTTGCCAATCATCAACCACGCGATCACGGCGAATCCGCCGTAGCCGATGACGAGCAATAGTGTTGGATTCACCTTCGCCGTCACGGAATAAATCTCATCATCGCTTCTGGCTGACTCCGCAGGGAAGGGCTTGCCCTTGACCCTGTACGGAATCCCCACGGCTTTTCTGATCTCGCCGAAGGGCGTCGCGCCATAGACTGCCATCAACACAATGATCGCGACCAGAACGACGATCGAGAGCCAGATCCAGCCTGTGCGCCACCAAACCATGTTGAGAAACGCGGCGGCAAGTCCGAACACGACGATGGCAAGCAGTGTCAAAAACATCGCAGGATAAGATTTCTCCGAAAGATCAAGCAGGGCGCGGATGCGGTTGACGTCGCGCTCCTTCTTGATGGCATAGGAAACTGATGCCGAGACCCCGTGCGCGAGCAGGTATCCGAGCACCGAAACGACGTGCAGGAAGACAACGAGTTGATAAAGCATGGAATATTCCCTTTGACTAATGTGGAAACTACATTACTCCGCTTTCGTCTGCCGCAGGAAGACGAAACCCGTGAGAACAAGGATCAAATGGACTACGATGAAGCCGATATAACTGCCAGCGTCATACCCTCGCGCAATCCAAATGGCGTCTGCCACAATTCCGCGAAAGATTTCCGCCAAAATTATGACCCATGCCATGATTCGATTTTGAGCGGGATCGCGCGCCGCGACCAGCGACATAACGCCAAGAACGCCGAGTTCAAACACGAACACCAGCCACGCGTCGGCAAACGCCTGACCCGCAAGCGGATCCGCATTCATGGGCGCTGGCAGGGTATCGGCAAGCATTTGAATGCCGCCGAAAAACAGGAAGTACACATTCATCGAAGTCAGGAGCAGATAAAACGCCCCAACGATCCGAAACCACCACTTCAGTTTGTTCATTTTGTCATCTCCTTTTTTGAATTGCCTTCGGATGAATCATTCATCCATTTTTCAAGAAACGCCGTAAGCTCGTTCAAATCTTTGAAACCAACGCGCGCCTCCTTCTGCGAGTCCTGCAAGCTGAACCGCCACGCCGAGCGTTGACCGTCCGCGCCGCGCTCCTCCCACACCAGCAGGAGAAAGTGATGGTATTTCGGCGGGCGAACCTGCGAAGACATTGACATTGGACGCTTTTCATTCATTCTCAACTGTGATAATCTTGCCCCATTCTACAAAGCCACCGTTTAGAAATCGTTTATTGGAGCCGTACCGCAAACTTCAGTTTGCGCCCGCTTCCGTTCGACAAACTTAAGTTTGTCCCCCACAACCATGCCCGAAACCATCTACTACCGCCGCAAACTCCCGCACATCCACCCGCAGAACAACCCGCTCTTCATCACCTTCAGCCTCGTGGATTCGCTCCCTGCCGCCGTAGTGGACGAATTAAAAGCGCAACGCGAACAAGAACTCCGCGCCGCCAAGACCGCCGAAGAACGTTACAACATCCAGAAAAAATATTTCGGACATTTCGACAAATGGCTCGACCGTTGCGAACACGGACACGACTGGCTCAGGCAGGAAAACATCGCCCAAATTATGGCGGATGAAATCCACAAGAAAGCCGACCAGCATTACGAACTCTACGCGTATTGCATCATGCCCAACCACGTTCATCTGCTCATCCTCTCGCTCATCGAAAAATTTCCCCCATCCAGAATGAAAAGCGCCATCTCCCCCGTCGCCGAGATCATGCGCCTGCTCAAAGGACGCGCCGCGCGCTACTGCAACCTCGCCCTCAACCGCCAGGGTTATTTCTGGCATCACGAGTCGTACGATCACTACGTCCGCGATGAAAAAGAAATGGAACGAATCATCCTCTACATTCTGAACAACCCCGTCAAAGCGGGGCTGGCAAAAGAATGGAAGGATTGGAAATTCACCTATGTCAATCCCACCCTCGGCGAATGGTAAGACGAACTTCAGTTCGTCACACCTCGGCAACACGACAAACTTCAGTTCGTCACACCTCGGCAATACGACAAACTTAAGTTTGTCCTACATGGGCGCCACCAAAATCACGCGCAACAACGCCCTCATCGCCAACTTCATCTCCAACAAAGTCCCCGCGTTGCTGGCGTACCTCGTCGTCACGCGCCGCGCTCACACCCGCGACAAACTCGCCGCGCTCCTCTGGGGCGAGATGTCCGACGCCGATGCGAAAAATAATTTACGCCAAGCCCTCGCCAACCTCCGCAAATATTTTGAAGACGAACTGACCATCACCCGCGACTCGATTGAATTTACGGGGGATTGTTTTCTCGACTGCGCGGAATTTGAGTCCCGACTCCGCCTCGCCTCTTCTCTCGACGGGGAGGCTGGCGCGGCGATTCTGACAGATTCCCTGCGCCTCTACCGCGCCGACTTCCTCGAAGGATTCCACGTCCGCGACGCGCCCGACTTTGAAGATTGGATGCTCACCGAACGCGCCCGCCTGCGCGAACTTGCTTTGCAAGCCCTGCATCGCCTTGCCGAGATCCAACTCAGCCGCGCGGACTATCCCGCCGCGCTCGAAGCGACAGCCCGCCTGCTCGCTTTTGACCCGTGGCGCGAAGTGGCGCACCGTCAGCGCATGTCCGCGCTCGCCCGCGCGGGACAACGCTCCGCGGCGCTTGCCCAATATCAAACCTGCCGAAGAATCCTCGAAAAAGAATTTGGCGTCGAACCCTCTGCCGAGACGACCGCGCTCTACGAACAGATCCGCGACGCGGAGACTCGCCCCTCAGGCAACCTGCCCGCGCGCGCAACCTCGTTCATCGGGCGCGAAGCGGAATTGGCGGAGATCGGCATCAGGCTGGCAAATGCCGATTGCCGCGTTTTAACTTTGGTCGGCGAAGGAGGCGTGGGCAAATCCCGCCTGGCACTGCAAGCCGCGCAGATTCACATCCACCAATTTTTGGACGGCGCGTGGTTCGTCCCGCTTGCCAATGTCAAGGACGCGGAGGGGATGTTCCTTGCGATTGCGAGCGTGTTGAAGATCAACGCGACAGGCGGCGAGCAGGTGCGCGAATTTTTGCGCGGCAAAAACCTATTGCTGGTTTTGGACAATATGGAGCAACTCGTTAGCGACGCGCTCAACAAATGGATTGTTGACACCGTGCGCCTCGCGCCCAAGCTGAAACTGCTCGTCACATCGTTGACGCGGCTGAACATCCAAGCCGAGACGCTGTTTGAAGTGCGCGGACTGCCGCACGTTGATTCATCTTCGCCCGCCTTCAAACTTTTCATGGACCGCGCCCGTCGTCTCAAACCCGACTTCAACTTGAACGCGGCTGACTCTTCCGCGCTTGCGCGTCTGTGCGAGTTGGTGAACGGCTCGCCGCTCGCGCTCGAACTTGCCGCCGCCTGGGCGCGCGGACTCACCGTCGCTGAGATCGCGCAGGAGATCGAGCGCAATCTCGATATCCTCACCGTCTCGCAACAGGATTTGCCGCCGCGCCATCGCAGTATGCGCGCCGTGTTCGATCACTTTTGGAGTTTGCTCGCGCCCGAAGAACGGATCGTCTTTCAAAAGCAGGCGGTCTTCCGCGGCGGATTCACGCGCGAAGCGTTCTGTGAAGTGACGGGCGCCGACCTCGCCATGCTGGCGCGCTTCGTGGATAAATCTGCCATGCATTTCAACGACGACGGACGCTATCGCCGTCATTCGCTGATGGCGCAATATGCCAACTTGAAGTTAAGCGACGACGCTGGCTTACTTGCGCAAACGCGCGAAACACACGCGCGTTACTTCAGCAAACTCGTGAAAGAACTCGAAGCCGATTTTCTTGGCGGACAACCGCAAAACGCCATGCCGCCGTTTCTTGCCGATCTCGCCAACATCCGCGCCGCGTGGGAGTGGGCGGTTGAACATGGCGACGCGCCCACCTTCAACGCCATGTCCGATTCGATCATGCAGGGATTCGATCTCGCGGGCTTGTATCGCGAAGCGTTTCAAATGGCAGAAGCGGCGATTCGGTCCATGGAGCGCTTGCCGAAAAACGCAAAGAAAGAATCGCTCCTCGCCAAAGGCAGGGCGATGGGCTTGGCAGGAGCGTTCCTCTTTCGTCTCGGCAAATATCAATCAGCGTTCGACTGGTGCGAAAAATCTTTGACCGCGCTGGAGAAATGTCGCCCGCACATCGCGTACGCGCACACGCTCATCTACGCGGGCGCGGCGCAGTTTGGTTTGGGCAATATGCAGAGCGTGATCGAGCATTGGAAGAAAGCGGCAGACGAATATCGCGCGGTTGATTCGGCATGGGGAGAGATGACCGCCAACTCGAATTTGGCGGAGGTCTTTCTTGCAACAGGTCAACTGTCCGACGGAACAGCCTGCGCCGAACGCGCATTATCGCTCGCTCGCAGTATGAAAAATCTGGAAATGATCGGCGCCGCATCCACGAGTCTGGCGAACGCCGCCATGCAGGCAGGGAAATTCATCGAAGCCACACAGTTCGCCGAAGAAGCCCTGCGCTCGCATCAACAAGTCGGTCACGACGCGCACATCGCCAACTCGCTCGCCACGCTGGCGCAGATCGCCTTCAAACAAAAAAATTTCACCGAGTCGCGCCGCCTGCTTGAAGAGTCCATCGGCATTTTAAAGCGCGTGGGCAACAAACTCTACCTCGAACAGCGTGAGGCGCAATTGACGGAAGTGATGTCTGTTGCCAAAAAGCAAAACATCCGAAAGCCCTGAAAGACCTCCACAAACCCTGACCATCTCCTCCACATTACATTGATAAAGTGTAGGCACAAACCAACCACTGGAGGCCCTGCCATGAACCGAAACCAAATCCTGGCGGAACCGTTTCCATCCAAATCAACTTGACCCAAAGTGGAGTTGGCAAAGGCACAATGGTCATCATCGAGTTGCCGAACAAATAAAAACTTCCGAAGCCTCATCAACTTCGGAAGTTTTATTGACCCACTACCTGTCTACGTGTGTACGTGTGTACCTGTCTACCTGTCTACGTGTGTACGTATCTACGTGTCTACCTGTGTACGTGTCTACGTATCTACGTGTCTACATGTCTACGTGTCTACGTGTTCACACGACCCTTCACCTCCGCCACCGCGTCTTCCAGCATCTTCGTCGTCACCGACTTGGGACGCTCGAGGGGCTGACCGAGAGCGCGCGCCCATACGTAATTGGCCGTCACGCCGAGGGCGCGGCCGACACCGAACAGAACCGTATAAAACTCAAAGTTGCGCACGCCGTAGTGATATTGCATAACACCGCTGGCCGCGTCAAAGTTCGGAGCGGGATTCTTGGCCTTGCCCTGTTCCTTAAGGACGGTCGGCACAACGTCAAAGACCATATCCGCCAGGCGGATCAATTCATCGTCGGGAAAGTTCGTTCTGCCAAATTCCATGAACGCAATGAAGCGCGGATCTGGCACACGCAAAACCGCGTGCCCATAACCTGGGATGACCTTGCCGCTATTCAATGTATCCCACGCAAATTTATACAAGTCGTCACGGGTCGGCACGCCGTTAAAGCGCTCCAGCACTTCCCGATACCAGGCCAGACATTCCTGATTCGCCAATCCATGCAAAGGGCCAGCCAGCCCCGCCAGTCCCGCCGAAAAGGCAAAGTAAATGTCCGCCAGCGAGGAACCCACCAAATGCGTCGCGTGAGCCGAAACATTTCCAGACTCGTGATCGGAGTGCAGGATAAAGTAAAGGCGCGATAATTCCGCATATTGTTTTTTATCCGCCGTTTTCATCATGCGCGCAAAGTTCGCGCCGTAATCGAGTTTTGTGTAATAGCGCGGTTTGCGCTTCTCGCCAAAATATTTGTAGCGGTAAATAAAGGCCGCGATCACGGGAAGTTTTGCGGTGAGATCAAGGCTGTCTTCGAGGGCGGGTTCCCAGTAGGCCTCTTTCTTCATGCCCTCCTTGTATTTTTTCGCAAAGGAAGAATTCACGCCCAGCGACATGACCGCCTGCGTCAGCAGAATCATCGGATGGGTGTCCTTGGGCATGGACTTCAACATCTTATAAACGTAATCGGGAATTTCAGCGCGCTTATCCCATTCGTCCTCGACCGCCATCGCCTCTTCCATGCTGGGAATCTCACCCACCAGCAACAGGTAATATAAGCCGCCCACCAGCGGCATCTTATTGCCGCGCGCCCTGGGCAGCCTTTTCAATACTTCGGGAATGGACATCCCGCGCAGGCGGATGCCTTCCGCCGAATCGACATAAGAAATATCGGTCAACAGCGATTTGATATCGCGCATCCCGCCCACGATCTGCCCGACGGTCACATCGTCCACGACCACATCGGCGTGATCCTTCGCCAAAACTTTAGTGCGCTCGCGCCAGGCGGGCAACTGCGCGGAAATTTTTTCATGTAATATCATCTTTGCTCCTCAGAAAAGCATACAAGCATGTGCGCGCACAGGGGCACATACCTGTCTACGTGTCTACCTGTCCACGTGTCTACGTGTGTACGTGTCTACGTGTCTACCCTCTTACAAACTCACCAATTTCCTCAACGCCTCATGCGTCTCTTTCACCGACGCGGCGGATTTCTCGAACATGGCTTTCTCCTCTGCGTCGAATTGATACTCGACGATTCGTTCCATGCCGCCCGCGCCAAGCATGACGGGCACGCCGAAGTACATATCCTCCAGCCCGTATTCGCCCTGCATGTACGCCGCGCATGGGACGATCAATTTCTTGTCTTTCAGAATCGCTTCGGCCATCTGCGCGACGGCAGCCGCGGGCGCGTAATACGCCGACCCCGTCTTCAGCAGATTCACGATTTCACCGCCGCCTTTGCGCGTGCGATTCACAATGGCTTCAAGTTTGTCGGCCGGGATGTACTCGCGCAGCGGAATCCCCGCGATGTTCGAATGGCGCGTCAGCGGAACCATCTCGTCGCCGTGACCGCCCAGCACGTAACAGTTGATATTTTCCACGCTCACGCCCGTCTCCAGCGCCACAAAGGCGCGCATGCGCGCCGAGTCCAAGATCCCCGCCTGGCCGATGACGCGCTCGCGCGGCAGTCCCGTTTTTTTCATGGTCAGATACGCCATGGTGTCGAGCGGGTTGGTCAGCACGATATAAAACGCGCCGGGTGAGTATTTCAATGTTTCGGTCGCGGCGGTCCCCACGATCTCCGCATTCTTAGACAACAAATCGTCGCGGCTCATGCCGGGCTTGCGCGCCAGCCCCGCCGTGATGATGATAATGTCCGAACCCTGCGTGTCGGCGTAATCGTTCGTGCCGATAATGCTGGAATCCTTGCCCACGATCGGCATCGCCTCCAACAGGTCGAGGCCTTTCCCTTGCGGCATCCCCTCTACAACATCCACAAGCACAACATCCGCCAGTTCGCGCGCCGCCAGCCAGTGCGCGGCAGTCGAGCCAGTCATCCCCGCGCCGATGATCGAAATTTTCTTCATCGTTCCTCCAAAGATTCATAATTCTCGAATTGTATTCGATAGTTTAACACACGCAGCGTTTAATTTGTCGCCCTTTTTCAGCGCAGTTTTCGCGATCTCCCGACAAAAAGAGAGACTCTTCCTCCGGATTCGGAAAAGTCTCTCCTCGCGTCATTTCCAACGGTCAAGCGGATTCCGCTTCAAGGAAGCGCGTCGCCTGGATGGCGGCCGCCGCCCCCATCCCCGCCGAGGTAACCACCTGGCGGAAATGCGGATCCGCCGCCTCACCCGCCGCGAAGACGCCCGCCACGCTGGTTTCCATCATGTGGTTCACTTCGATGTAACCGTGCGCGTCCATCTTCAACTGGCCCTTGAAAATCTCTGTGTTCGGCGAATGACCGATGAAGATGAAAATTCCGTCGGCCTCGAGGATGGATTCCGCGCCCGTTGCCACATTCTTTAAACGCGCCGCTTCCATTTTTCCGCTTCCGAGGATTTCGGTAACGACCGTGTTCAACACAAACTGAATTTTCGGATGTTCCTGTGCGCGCTTTTGCAAGATCGCGCCCGCGCGCAATTCCTCGCGGCGATGAACAACCGTCACGGAGGATGCGTAGCGTGTGATGAAGAGGCCCTCCTCCAGCGCGCTATCGCCGCCGCCCACCACGATCACCTTCTTATCCTTGAAGAACGCGCCGTCGCAGGTCGCGCAATACGAGACGCCGCGCCCGAGCAGGGTGTCCTCGCCCGGAACGTTGAGGTGGATCGGACTCGCCCCCGTCGTGACGATCAGCGTCTCTGCCGCGTACTCCCCCGCGTCCGTCGTGACTTTGAACGGCCGCGCCGATAGATCCACCTTGTTCGCCGTGTCGAATTCCACACGCGTCCCAAAATGCTCCGCCTGTTTCTGGAACAACTCGCCCAACTGCGCCCCGCCGACACCCTCCGGAAAGCCGGGGTAATTCTCGATGGTATAGGTCAGCGCGGCCTGCCCGCCCAATTGCATCCCGGTCAAGACCAGCGGCGCGAGCTCCGCGCGTGCCGCGTAGAGCGCGGCGGAGAATCCCGCCGGCCCGGAGCCAAGGATCAACATTTTTACTTGATTATTTTTTGTTTCTGTCATTCGGTGTAGACCCTGTTCGTTTTATCATTTAGCAAAACCCTTCATCCGGCGCGTTAGAGAACGCCAATTATGCGTAAGCCCTGGTCTAAGGACGGTGCGGCCACCCGCGTTATTACAAGATCAACCGCCTGCCAGATCATCCATCCCATGCGCAGCGGGGTTGGCCTGCATGGCCGGATCATAGAGGACCACCTTGTTACGTTCGATCTTGGCGCGGTACAAGGCCCGGTCCGCGGCGCCGAGCAACTCATTGGGATTCACCGCATGCTCAGGAAAGGACGCGATCCCCAGTGAGAGCGTCGTCTTCACGCGTACCTCGCCGATCGTGAACTCCAGCATGGAAAATGCCGTGCGCCATTCTTCCGCGCGCTGGGCGGCCTGTTGCAGCGTGGCGCCAGGCATGACCACCACCATTTCATCCCCGCCATAGCGGCAGGCAATATCGCTGATGCGCGTATTTTCGAGGAGCAGGGCGCCAATCGTTTGCAGCACGGTGTCACCTGCCTGATGTCCGTGGGTATCGTTGATGGTCTTGAACAGGTCCACATCCATCATCACCGCGCTGACCGGAAACGGCTCGCGGCCGGAACGCGAAATTTCCCGGTCCAGGCTCTCCTCCATGTAACGGCGATTGAAGAGGCGCGTCAACCCATCACGAATGGCCTCCTCGCGCAATTGCGCATGCAGGCTTTCGATCTCCATCAATTGCATTTGCAGGCGGGTATTCATCAGGCGCAATTCCGAATCGGCGCGCTTGCGCTCGGTAATATCCTGCTGCATGGAAATAAACCGATATGCTTTTCCCTGCGCGTCGAGAACGGGAGCGATCATTTCATTCGCCCAGAACGAACTGCCGTCCTTTTTGCGATTCAACACTTCCGTCTCATAGATTTTTCCGCGTTTGATCGTATCCCAAAGCAGCCGATACGCATCCTGCGGTGTCTCGCCCGATTTTAAAATACGCGGGGTTTTCCCGGTCACGTCGGCCAGAGAGTAACCGGTGACCTCCGTAAACCGGCGGTTGACATATTGGATGATGCCCTCCCCATCTGTAATAAGGATGGACAGCGGGCTTTGTTCAAGCGCATGGCGAAAAATCCGCAATTCATCCTCGCGCTTCCTCTCGTCCGTAATGTCGCGCCAGGTGACCATCCGCCCCATCCGATTTCCGTTTTTGTCCCTCAAGGACAGAATGTTGATATCCATGTGGTAATAAGGATGTTCTTGGAACTGAAGTTGAAAATGCGCCTCGAGGTAGTCGTGCTGATCTATCAATTCCTTCCATTGCGCAAAAACCTCCCGCAACGGTTTTCCGATGGGCGACTCCACCGGCGAAGCCAGTTCAAGCGCGCGCGCGTTAATGTCCACCACGCGATCCTGCAAGTCGAGGACAATGATGCCGTCTTGAAGCGTCTCCACCAGCAGGTCGCGCGCGATCGGGGTCAGGTCCATCAGGCGATAGCCGAAAAAGCCATACGCAAAAACCAGCCCAGTGCCGGTGAACGCGATCGGCGTCAGGTCCAGGCCCGGCAGGGGATTCCACCCCAGCAACATGAGGATGTTGATCAGCCACGGAAGCGCCGCGCCGGCCAGCAGCATCCACACCTGGCGGCGATAGAAAGAGGCAAAACGAAAATATGCGTTCCCCAGCAATATCACCCCTGCCAGCATCAACCCATAGGAATAAACAACATTGACGTAAAACCACGGCCCGCCGCTGAAGATCATGCTCTCTCCTGCCGCAGAGCCAGGGCCAAAAAATAGTCCGTGCCAGGGATCGGTCCACAGGAAGAGCAGAGTCAGGACCGGAACGATTGCCAGAAAAAGGTATGTGTTTCGACCCAGCGCGGCGCCGCGTCCGGCAAAGGATAGTACCAGCACGAAGAATGCCACCGGCGCAGCGACGGCCCCCAGATAGGTCATTTGCAGCCAAAAGACGCGCGTTTCCGATTCCTGGGCAAGCCAATAGGCGGCATAGGTGAACGACCAGACGATCAAGGCCAGCATCAAAATAAACAACGCCCACGCGCCCGGCGCGGCGCGGCGCTGCCATGCCATCCACGCCATCCACGTGGCGAACGCGCCCGAAACCGTCAACCAGACCGCGTAAGAGAGATTCATCCTGCCGCCGCGTCCGTGATTTCCAGGGCCGCGTCCAGCACCGCGCATCCTTCCGCCAACTGTCCCTCGTCAACGATCAGCGGCGGGATGATCAACACCGTATGCCAGTGAGTGTATAAAAACAATCCATGGTCGAGACAATATTTGCGCAGCGCCGTCATCTCCGGCGAGGAACCATTCCACGGCGCCATCGGTTCTTTGGTTTTTCGATTCTTGACCAATTCGATGATGCCAAATAATCCAATCGAACGGACCTCCCCCACTGACGGATGCGCTTCTCCCAAATCGGTCAACATGCGCTTCAAGACCGGGCCCAAAGCGGCTGCGCGCTCGATAAGGTTCTCCTCCCTCATCACCTGAATGTTCGCCGCCGCCGCCGCCAAAGAGACCGGGTGCGAGGTATACGTCAATCCCGATTCAAAAACGCGTTCATCGAAGGCCGCCGCGATCTCCGGCTTCATCGCCACCGCGCCCAACGGCGCGTAGGCCGACGTGAGGCCTTTGGCCATCGTGATCATATCGGGGACGACGTTCCAATGTTCAACGGCGAACCATTTTCCCGTGCGCCCAAACCCGCTCATCACCTCGTCAGCGATCATCATGATTCCGTATTGATCGCACAGTGCGCGCACGCCCTGCAGGTAGCCTTCGGGCGGGATGATGATTCCATTCGTCCCCGTCACCGACTCCATCAAAATGGCCGCGATCGTCTCAGGGCCTTCATAACGGATGATCTCTTCGAGATGGTCGAGATAATCGCGCGCGAATTCCTCTTCAGAAATATCCGGGTTGGAGCGATGGAATGTGGAACGATAACGATACGGATCGAGAAAGTGGACCACGCCGGGCATCGTGCCGGGTTCCCACATGTGGCGGCGCGGATCGCCGGTGGCGGCCATGGCGCCCATCGTCGCGCCGTGATACGAACGGTAGCGCGTGAGAATCTTAAACCGCCGGGTTTGGCCGCGCGCCAATTTGATCGCGTTCTCGTTCGCGTCCGCGCCGCCGAGGGTGAACAACACCTTGCTGAGTCGCCCGCCCGGGGTCACCTCCGCGACCGCCTTGCTGGCGAGGGCGCGGATTTTGGTGGTCATACCCGGCGCGGCATACGGCAGCAAGGCCGCCTGTTCCTGCATGGCTTTGATAATGCGCTGGTTGCCATGCCCCACATTGACACACATCGTCATCGAATTGAAATCAAGATACCGTTTTTCGTCTACATCCCAGAAGTAGACGCCCTCCGCGCGCTTGACCGCGATCGGGTTCACTTTGGCCTGCGCCGACCAGGTGTAGAAAACGTGTTCTTTGGAAATGGGCAAAATTTCGGAATCGGGGAGATCGAACATGAACAAATCCTCGAAATGAAGTATGCGAATCGTATCACAGATTTATTCCGATGAAGTTTACCAATCACCTGACAGTTTCCCAGGGCGGCAGACAGATCGCAGGGAGCGCGGGGAAAGAAGGGCAAAATCAATTACAATTTCAGCATGCAACGCCTCCTTGCCAGTCTCATCCTCTCCGCCTGCCTCGCGGCCTCCGCGCCACAGGCAGAGCCGCGCGTGCGCCTGCTCGTGGACGGTCGGGCGCGCGACATCGCCGCAGGCGATCTCATCCCGGCGCACATACTCAAGACCGCCTCCGTTTCCTTTTCTCCGAACGACCAAATCCTCGTCAACGGAAGCTCCGTCTCGCCCGACCAGCCGCTTCAAGGCGGGGATCATTTCATCCTGCAACTTCGCCGCGCTGTTGCGGTTACGATTTTCGCGCCAAACGGGCAGCTGACCATCAACACGGCGGCGTTCACCGTCGGCGAGGCGCTGCGCGAGGCGGGCATCGCCTCGTTCGGCGCGCGCGACCGGATCGAACCGCCTGCAAACACCTTCGTCACCAGCGGCATGTTGATCCATGTCGCGTCCGCGCGACCGATGACCGTGACCGCCGGAGACAAAACCGTAACGGCCTACACCTCCGCGCCGACGATCTTCGCGGGGATGGCTGAGGCGGGCATCCCGCTCATGGGGTTGGACCGATCCGCTCCGGGGGAGAATGAAGCGTTCCCTGGCGACGGACAGATGCGCATGGTGCGCGTCAGCGAGGCGATGATCGGCGCGTATAAGGCGATCCAAAACGAAACACAACTGATCGTCACGACCGAACTCGAACCGCCATTGCAGGATACGCTTGAAGCGGGCGCGATCGGCCTCGCGTTCGAACGGACGCGCATCCGTTATGAAGATGGGGTTGAGGTCGGCCGCGCGGTCGAAAGCGAAACCGTCATCCGCAAACCGCAGGCGCGCGTGGTGCGAAGCTCGTATTGGGCGGCAAAGCAAATGTACGCCACATCCTATTCGCCCTGTCGCTCCGGCGTGGACGGCTGCCTCAACGGCACATCCAGCGGCATGACTGTGCAACGCGGCGTGGTGGCGATGTATTACGAATGGTATCTCGCGCTGGGCGGCGTGCGCGTGTTTATTCCCGGCTACGGCATCGCCGTCATTGGCGACGTGGGCGGCGGCTTCCCCGACCGTCGTCCATGGATTGATCTCGGCTTCAGCGACGCCGACTACGAAGAATGGAGCGGCTGGGTTACGGTTTACTTCCTTGCGCCCGCGCCCATCGAAGTCCCCTGGTTTTTGAGATGAATCCATTTTTACCGCGGCGCCGCGCAGGCATTCGACTATCGCCAGGAATTCCTTCACATCCTGAAACATTCTTCACGCGCGCCGCGGCCTGCTCTGTCAGGCGTTCTTCCCCATCATGACACGCATTCAAAAAATCATCCTCTCCCTCCTCGGACTCATCGTCTGCGCTCTGGCCGGGCTGATCGTCGGGATTCTTTACTTCAACTATCAAGCCTATTGGGCCGCGCCGCTCGGCCCCGCGCTCAACCTGCCGACGGAATCTGCGTCCTCCCTGAACCCTGCGCCCGGTGCATCCTCGCCCACCCTGACCCTCACCCCGGGCTCGTACATCTATCTTCCCAGCGTCACGCCGCCGCCAACCTTCACTCCCTTTCCCACGTTCACCGGTCAGCCCTCCACCTGCGGCTCGAATGAAGTCGTCACCGTGCTTGCCATCGGCGCCGACGCGCGTTCCAATCAGTATGAATATGGCCTCGCGGATGTGATCCGTGTCGTGCGCGTCGATTTCATGAATCGAAAGATCTCCATCCTCGAATTTCCGCGCGACCTGTGGGTGAAGATTCCGGAGATCTCCGACAATCTCGATGGGCAGGATCATGAAAAACTCAACCAGGCCTATCTCTACGGCAATCCCGGCTTCGGCTATTGGGATGATCCCAGCGCGGGGCCAGGACTGCTGGCGCGCACACTCAACGTCAACTTCGGTGTGCGGCCCGATCACTATGTCGCGGTCAACATGCGTACCTTTGAACAGATCGTGGATGCGCTCGGCGGGATTGATGTGTACCTTCCCGAAGCCGTGGACGGGCGCACCTCGGACGACACGCGCAAATCGCTCTACTTCGCCAAAGGGACGCATCACCTGGACGGGCGCGAGTCTCTGCAACTGGCGCGCATTCGTCTCGACGGCGTCTTTGAACGCGCCGACACACAAAACCGCGTCCTGTGCGCCCTGCGTGATAAACTTGCCTCGCCCGCCGTTCTGCCGAAGATCCCGGACATCGTACAATCCTTCATGGACAATGTTCAAACCGACCTCAGCCTGCAACAGATCAGCCAGTTTGCCTGCCTCGGTACGCGCATGGACCCGTCACTGATCCTCTTCGCTTCCTTCCCGCAAAAATTATTCAAATCCAGCCGCGTCTACGACCCAGTCTTCGACAGCCGCCTCTTCGTCTGGGATGTGGACTTCACGATCTTGCGCGGCTACGTTACCATGTTCAACAACGGAACCTGGCCGCTCCCCGAAAGCAGCACGGAAGAGGCAGCCTCCCTGTCTTTCTGTCCCCCGCCCGGAGAGTAGAAGAACAGCGCTTGTACACACACAACCTGTAACTCGTAACTTGTAACTTGTAACTCGCAACTCGTAACTCGTAACTTGTAACTTGTAACTCGCAACTCGTAACTCGTAACTCGCAACTCATCACTTCTTCCCCTCATGTCCTCCCGCTTCCCTCCCCCCCTGCCGCCTCTCAACTCTGCCGCGATCCTCAAATCGCACGGCCTGCGCGCCGACAAATCGCTCGGGCAAAATTTTCTCCAGGATCCGATTGCCCTGCAGCGGATCGTGGATGTCGCGCAGGTTCTACCGACCGACACCGTGCTGGAAATTGGGCCAGGCCTCGGCGCATTGACGCGTCACCTCGCGGCCGCAGCGGGCCGGGTCGTGGCGGTCGAACTCGACGGGCGGCTGATTCCCGCGCTCGAAGAAAGCGTCGCGGGTTTTTCCAACATTCACATCATCGAGGGCGACATCCTCAACATCGAAATCGCACATATCCTTCACACAGAGGCGTATCTCGTCGTCGCCAACATTCCCTACTACATCACATCCGCGTTGCTGCGCCACTTGCTCGAATCCACCCCGCGCCCGCGTCGCATGGTATTGACGGTCCAGAAGGAAGTCGCCGACCGCATTTGCGCCGGACCCGGCGACATGAGCCTGCTGGCCTTGAGCGTTCAGGTGTACGGTCAACCGCAGAGCATCGCAAAAATTTCCGCCGGGGCGTTTCATCCCGCGCCCAACGTGGATTCTGCCGTGGTGCGAATTGACCTCTTCCGCGAACCGCTCATTCCCTACGATCTACTGGATGCGTTCTTCGCGCTCGCCAAATCCGGCTTTCGTCAAAAACGCAAGAAACTGCGCAATTCCCTGTCAACGGGAGCAGGCAAAACAAACAAAAAAGAGATCGAGCGCGTCCTGACCGAAGTGGGGATTTCCCCAGACCGCCGCGCGGAAACCCTCTCGCTGCAAGAATGGCAAATGTTGACCGCCCGGATGAATACGTAATAGACCTCTTGCAAAAGTGCGCAAGAGAGCGCACAATACGCCCGCTCCCAGGCGACGTTCTCTAACGTCAGTTAACTTATGCAGGAGGTCAATTTAAGAAACACTCCCTTAGGGCTTGGGATGTACGGTGGCGAAACAAAAAAAACAGGCTTTCCACGAAGCCTGTCTCTCTCTTGCGTTCCCTATTGACGGACGCGCATCATTTCCAGCTTTAACTGTTCCACGCTGGCAAAGCGCCCGCGCACAGACGCCACCCCGCTCGAAATAACTCCCAAATGGTCCGGCTGTTGAATAGCGCGTTCGCGGTCCTTGATGGGGTAGAACTTCTCCACAGACTGGGCCATCTTTTGGCGAATGCGGTCCTGCAACGACTGAACGACTCCCGAGGCCGTGAGGATGACAAAATCCACTGCGCCAAAATGGCCGAGAAAATCGTTTCCCGCTCCGGTGTCTTTCATTGAGGTTTGCACCAGCACGCTGAAGGCGCGCAAAACATCGTCGGAGGCAACGAAGCCATAGGCCTCGCGAAATTCATCCACGTGGGTGAGGGAAATCAGCAACACACCCACTCCCTCTTTTTGCAGAGATTCCTTTAATCGTTCATACACGAGCGCGCCATCCGGCAGGCCGGTGATCGAATTGGTGAGCGCCTGCTGGTTGATTCGCTCGAGGGCATTGCGAACGCGCAGACGCAATTCAGCGATGTCGAAGGGTTTGGTGATGTAATCGTCCGCGCCGAGTTCCAACCCATGCAGTTTGTCGCTGCGCTCGCGCTTCTCGGTCAAAAAGATAATGGGGACGTCTGCTGTGCGGCGATCGGTACGCAGGCGGCGGGCAACTTCATAACCGTCAATATCCGGGAGGCGAATATCCAAAATGACGAGATCGGGATGATCGCTTTGGCAGGCGCGCACACCGTCTTCGCCCCAGTTGGCGGCGATCACTTCATAGTTATTTTTCTTGAAGAAGGATGTGACCATTTCGGCCACCTCAAGGTCATCTTCTACGATCAGGAGTTTGTATTTGCGCTCGGCCACGGTCCCTCGAATTAGGAAAGCGGTTCCTTCTGAATGACGTACTGGCAGACATCGTCGCCGGCGGCCATGCACTTCGACTCGTTGACACGAAATTCGCTGCCGCCCGAAACCCACTTCAGGCTTTCCTGCAAGATCCCGGTAGCGATAAAACACATCGGCTTGTCCATGCCTTTGCGTTCGTAACATTCAGAACATTTATAGATGGTGTAGAGGAATTCGTTTTCCTTCTCCTCCACCACGCTATGCTGGTCGCTGATCGTCGAGAAGATCTTGGCGACCGCAGGCAGGCCAATGCGCAGTTTTGCGCCGAGGGGTAACACCTTGAATGCCAGGTCGCCCACACCCGCCAGCGCGCCAAAATTGCGTAAACCGTCGGCAAACAAGGCGCGCCCCACGCGCAACGACAGGCCGCGCCCGCCGCGCGGGCCGTACATGTCTTCCAGCGCCTTGTTGACAGCAGCCACCTCGGCGAAATCGAAGCCTTTTTCGAGGTTGTCGGGCAGAGGGTGTTCGATATAGTGATTCAGCCCGGCCAGATTAAGGATCGCGTTCAACCCGTTACGTCCCATGACTTCCTCGAGGGCGCGCACGAGAATGACGCCGAATTTGTTGGGATATGCCAAACCGCTCTTTTGAATTGGGGACATGCTTTCTCCGTTAGATCAGTTTTGTCAAATCTTCGGCTGCTCGGCGCATATCGAGGAAGATCAAACCCAACTTGGCCTGTTCCCGCGCCAGGGCCGTGAGAACCGCCTCCTGTCCCACCGACATCAGCACCACGTACCCTTTCATGCCCTTGATGTAAACCTGCTCCAGCGAGCCGCGTCCCAATTCAGAGGCGATGCGTTCGCCGAGGGAGAGCATGGCCGCAGACATGGCAGAGACGCGATCCTCCTCCACGCCCTGCGGCAGGGCGGAAGCAATGCTCAAACCGTCCACACTGACCACTGCAGAGGCTTCGATATCGGGGGATGAAGCCTGCAATTCGCGCAGACGATCAACCATTTGTTGTGTGCGGGATTTCGACAAGCCATCCTCCTCGAAGAGAAATCACCGATGCTCGAAAATCGGAAGTCACTAGGAATTAAGGGTGATGCAATTTTAGAACACGGCGGGGAATGTGTCAAGTTGGGCGTTCATCGCTTTCATGCGCCTTTGCAGAATCGTAAGGCTTCGGTCTCGCGCGCTGCGATGCGCTCGTAAACGCGAATGAGTGCAGGCTGCCGCGTAAAGCCTCTGCAGGTCCGGATCGTGCGCTCTGCGCGGAGGCTTTTATTCACTCCCCTTACGCAGTATCGCAAGGTTTATCTTGCACTCCTCGATGCAACTTGAACGTTGCGGTACTGAGACTGCGTACCATCAGTTATTCATTCATGGCCCGAGCGGCAACGATTTGAAATTGCATTGACACTTCGATATGGGCATGGTAAACTACCGCCCGCTCGAATCATCTGGTCCCGTGGTGTAGCGGTTTAACATGCGGCCCTGTCAAGGCCGAGATCGCGGGTTCGAATCCCGTCGGGGCCGCCAGAGGAAACAGCCTGAACGCCAGGCTGTTTTTTGTTTTCTATCTCTCTACCGTACATTTGCACCGCTACGCCCGCAAAGAACGCAAAGAAAACCTTTTTAACTTGGCGACCTTAGCGTGCGGTAGCACTCCAGTAAAGCGTGGTAGTGCGTAAATCTTGCAGAAAACGGGGTTCACTGGCACACTCGTGCGATCAGCAAACCGAGCGAGAGGCCAATGAACCCACAAGAACTATTTTGCCCGAAC
>JABARH010000042.1 GCA_019187665.1 Anaerolineales bacterium | reverse complement strand
TGTTCGGGCAAAATAGTTCTTGTGGGTTCATTGGCCTCTCGCTCGGTTTGCTGATCGCACGAGTGTGCCAGTGAACCCCGTTTTCTGCAAGATTTACGCACTACCACGCTTTACTGGAGTGCTACCGGGAACGCTGACTCCCGACTCTTTCGATAGTTTGGTCAGGTTGGGAGCGGTTCCCGATTCGGCAGCGGCAAGTTCGAGAAAACGCGAGAAAGGTCCGATTGAGCGGCTCAACGCCTCTGCGCGAATCTCCTCTTCAATATACAGGCGGGCATAGGCGTGCAACAGATCAGTTGAATCCTGTGTGGATACAGAAAGGATTCCCGGCAGGCTGCCATAGACCATGGCATCTTCCAATGTCAGGCCAACCGTGTTTATATTATTCATCGCAAGTGCAGGGATGGAGGGCGAACCTCCGTTGGCGAGCCATCCCAGTTCCCCCCATAGAAGCGGGTCGAGAGTCATCAAACGGATTCGCCCTGGTAACAGGTTGATCCCCTTCCTTCGCAATTTGCGGGCGGATGATCCGGTGAAAAAGAAACTGGCCTTTTTCTCATCAATCAGGATCTGCGCCGCGTCGAACAAGGTGGGAACCTTCTGAGCCTCATCAATAAACACGGTAACGTGACCATTGATGGCGCGCGCCTCACGTATGAGGCGTTCAGGGTCGCGTTCCATTTCGATTTTTGTGGCGGGGTTTTGCAATTGATAGGTCAGCAGGGGCTGGATATGCTCTACGGCTTCCGCGAGAATCGTAGTTTTTCCCACTTGACGGGGACCGAGCAGCAAAAACGATTTACCTTCCCTTACGGAAGTTTCAATCGGCTCTCTCGCACATCTTAATAATGGCTTATTTATACCTTGCATATTTAAAGTATACTTTATATTTGCGCGTGGTCAAGAGGCGCTAGCAATCAGGTGAAAATGCAACTGCGGAACCTCCTGAAACTCCCCACCGTTGACGATGAGTCTGTACGCGGGGAGTTTGAATTCGTTCACCAGATGTTGAACGGTGGAATATAGGTCGGCCAGAAAGGCGGCGTCATTCGGGTCGAGTTCGGTCAGTGACGCGATTGCCTTCTTCGGCACGATCAACACGTGGAAAGGATACGAAGGCGTCGGGTGATAAAACGCCATCAACGTCCCGGTCTCGCGCAGGCGTTTGACGGGAATCGCAAAGCTCATATGTTCAAACATCCATCCAATGATAATTCGCGCCAGCCGCGACCGCGATAACTTCCTCAACCAACCGTCCGCTGAAAACTGTGACTGATCACTGATGACTGATCACTGATGACTAATCACGGATCACGGATGACTGATGACTGATCACTAATCACGAAACTCGATCTTCCCATCCTCGCCCAACTTCGTGATGCACGCCAGCGACTCGACCGGCACGCCCAGCGATTCGAGCGAGGCACGCCCGCCCTCGAAGAGTTTCTCGATCAACGCGCCGATGCCGACCACGCGCGAACCGGATGCTTCCGCGAGTCGGACCAGCCCGAGGATGGTCGCGCCGGATGCGAGGAAGTCGTCAATGATCAAAACCTTTTCATCGTTCGCCAGATATTCCGGCGAGATGATCAACTCGACCATGCGTCCCTTCGTGTGTGAGGGCGCGAGTGTGAGGTAGACCTGGTCCGGCATGGTGATGGGTTTGTGCTTGCGGGCATAGACGACCGGCAAGCCGAGATGGATCGCCGTGGTCAAGGCTGGGGCGATGCCGGAGATCTCCGCCGTGAGAATCTTCGTCGCGCCGACATTGGCGAAGCGCCGCGCAAATTCCCTGCCGCAGGCGTCCATCAGCATGGGGTCCACTTGATGATTGACGAAACTATCCACTTTCAGAATACCGTTGCCAAGATTTTTCCCGTCCTGCAAAATCCGTTCCTGAAGTTCCTTCATTCTGCCTCTTTCGTCCAGACAATTTTTCTGCCATTGTACAACCTCCGATGCAAACCTGCCAGTCCTCACCTGCCTCCCCTATTTTCGCTCTTTGAAAATGGGGGAGGTGCCCGCAGGGCGGTGGGGGCTGGGTGTGTTAGAATTTTCTCCCATGCACGCGAACCCGCTCCTCGTGTTAGGCTCCAACTCCCCGCGCCGCAAGGAATTGATCGCGCTGGGCGGCTGGGATTTCGAGGTCATTGTCGCGGATGTGGACGAGAGCGTGCGAGGGAACGAATCTCCGCGCGAGTACGTTTTGCGGCTGGCTGAGGAGAAGGCGCGTGTCTCCGCGTCGCGCGCGAAGACGGATCAGATCGTCCTCGCGGCGGATACGACTGTGGCAGCCGACTCCTCGATTTTGGGCAAACCCGCCAACCCATCGGAGGCGAAGCGCATGTTGAATCAACTGCGCGGGCGAGTCCACCAGGTCTACACCGGCATCGCGGCGCTGAGAGTCGGCGACGGAGTCATCCGCACGGATATCTGTGTGACCGATGTCCCGATGCGTGATTATTCGAATGATGAAATTGAATCTTATGTTGCGAGCGGCGACCCGCTCGACAAGGCTGGCGCGTACGCGATCCAGCATCCGCGTTTTCAGCCGGTCGCTGCGATGAGCGGCTGTTACGCCAGCGTGATGGGACTGCCCATGTGCCACGTGGCGCGCATGTTAAAGCAATTGGGGTTTCCGCCGCACGCGGATGTGCCATCCAATTGCCAGTTATTTTTAAAATATCGTTGCCCGGTTTTCGCGGACATTTTGAAAGGAATCGAATGAAATTTCTTCGCTGGTTGAATTTGGCTGTGGTCTTGATTCTGCTGGCCGCTTGCGGAAACGGCGGCACAGCCAATCCTCCCATTTTTTCCAAGCCGACTCCCACCTCGCATTTGCCCACGCCGGTCATCGGTGTCACACACGCGGCAGACGCCTCGCCCGCATTGCGCGCGTTCCTCGAAGCATTAAAGGGCAACGATTACGTAAGCATGTACGCGCAATTGGATTCTGCGAGTCAAGCCGCGATCACACAGGACGATTTCGTTTTGAAATACCGCGAGGCGCTCAACACCATGAGCGCGGTCGGCGTGGACTATGAAATTGGGCAGGCGGCGCTCAGCCCGGCCGCCGCGCAGATTCCGTTCCGCGTCACATATGACTCGACTCTGGCGGGCGCGATCGCGCGCGACTTCACCGCGTATCTCCATCTTGAAAACGGTCAGTGGAAACTTCAATGGAATGAAAGTTTAATCCTGCCCGAATTGAGCGGCGGCAACCGTCTCGCGCTGGATTGCAAAGCCCCGCTGCGCGGCGATATTTTCGACATCCGCGGCGCGCCGCTGGTAACCACCGCCGAGGCGGTGGCGCTGGGCGTGGACACAGGTCTCGTCAATTTTCAAAATCTCTCCGCGATGACGAATGAACTCTGGCGCGTGACCGGCGTCAACCCGAAATACATCGAAAACCAGATTCTTGCCTCCGGCCCCGGCTGGTATATCGGCGTCGGCACCACATCCGTGGAGGAGGGCGCGGCGCTGATCAACACCGGCTACAGCGGCATCGTCACCAATCCATACACCTCGCGCTACTATGCCAACAGCGGGGCGGGGTCGGCGGTTCTCGGATACGCGCTCGGCATCTCGCCGGAGAACATAGACGCCTATAAACGCCAGGGCTATTGCGGCAACGAGCGCGTCGGATGGGCAGGCGTGGAGAAAACCGAAGAAGCATTGCTGGCTGGCAAGCACGGCGGCTCGCTCTATGTGGTCAACGCGCAGGGACAGCCCATCCAGCAGATTGCCAACGTGGCACCGGTCGAATCGAGCGATGTGTACCTGACGCTGGACAAGGAACTTCAATATTACGCGCAAAAGGCCCTTTCCAATTTCAGCGGTTCGATCGTGGTGATGGAACGCAATACAGGGCGCGTGCTGGCGATGGCCTCCTCGCCCACTTTCGATTCGAACACCTTCGATCCGCAAAATATCAACAACGGCTATCTGTTGAGCGACCTGCTCAACGATTCGCAGCGCCCGCTGGTGAACCGCGCCACGCAGGGACAATACCCGCTCGGCTCGGTCTTCAAGGTCATCACGTTCTCGGCCGGACTGGAAAGCGGACTCTACCAGCCCGAAACCACCTACGACTGCCAGTACGAATTTTCCGAACTCGCCGACCGCACTCTCTACGACTGGACCTATGAGCATTGCCAGTTGCGTTTGCAGTCCGGGCGCGAATGTAATTCCACCGACAGCCGCCCATCCGGGTTGCTGACCCTGCAGGAAGGCTTGATGCGTTCGTGCAATCCCTACTTCTATCATATCGGACTCGACCTGTTCCGCAACAACCGCGGCAGCGACATTGCCAACATGGCGCGCGCCTTCGGTCTTGGTTCGCCGACCGGGATCGAGATTGACGAAGAGCCCGGCCAGATCCTCGATGCGACCGATGAGATCGCCGCCACGAATCAATCCATCGGTCAGGGAGATGTGCTGGTCACACCGTTGCAGGTGGCGCGCTTCATGGCGGCCATCGGCAACGGCGGCACACTCTACCGTCCGCAGATTGTCGAAAAGGTGATCGCCGCGGATGGAAGCGTGAACGAAGAGTTCGCGCCCGAAGCGACGAGCCTGCTGCCCATCCAGCCGTTCCGCCTCAAGGCGTTGCAAGAATCGATGGTGATGGTCATCAAGAGTTCGCGCGGCACAGCCAACTTCCGCATCGGCGGTATGACCATTCCCGTGGCTGGCAAAACCGGCACCGCTCAAAGCGGAATCGGGACCCTGCCGCATGCGTGGTTTGCCGGATACACTTTCTTCAATGACGCGGAAGCAAAAAAGGGAAACATCGCGGTTGCCGTAATTCTCGAAAACGTGGGCGAAGGCTCTGATTACGCCGCGCCGATCTTCCGCTACATCGTGGAGGCGTATGTCTATGGCAGTCCGCAAAATTCGTTCGTGTGGTTCGGTCCAATCGGAGGCCCCAACTTGTACACCCCCACTCCCTTCGGCGGAATTCCCACCAACACGCCCAAACCAAAATGAATTGGTCGTAGAGTCGGATAATATCCCGCTCTACTCAATATGATTAATACTGTCATCCCCGGCCTGATCGTCCGCGCCCAATCCGGTTTCTTCACCGCAGAGACCGGGGCGGGCGCGGTCGTTTGCCAGTTACGCGGACGCCTCAAACACGGACCCCGCGCGGGCGACCTCGTCGCGGTCGGCGACCGAGTCCGCCTGACCGTTTTGCCGGATGGCTCCGGGGTGATCGAAGATGTCGAGCCGAGAATCCGCTCCATCGTCCGGCTGGACCCGAGACCGCGCGGCGTGTATCAACAAATCCTGCTGGCGAATCCCGATCAGGCAGTGTTCGTCTTTGCCTGCGCACATCCGCATCCAAAATTGCGTATGTTGGATCGTTTCCTTGTCGTCGCGGAAAAGCAACGCGTGCCTGTCGTCATCGTCGCCAATAAAATTGATTTGGTCGAGAATCCGAAAAAAATATTTGGCATGTACGAGGCCATCGGCTATCGCGTGCTCTACGCGTCAACCCACAGCGGCGCGGGAGTGGAGGAACTCCGCGCGGTGTTGAGCGGAAAAATCAGCGCGCTGGCGGGACCCAGCGGCGTGGGAAAATCGTCGTTGTTGAATGTGATCCAGCCGGGACTCGGCTTGCATGTGCGCGAAGTGAGCGCAGCGATTAACAAAGGCAAACACACCACAGTCATGCGCCAGTTGATTCCGCTCGAGGGCGGCGGCTACGTGGCAGACACGCCCGGCTGGAAAAGCCTCGCATTGTGGGACACCGAAGCGGAAGAAATGGACGCCTACTTCCGCGAGATCGCGCCGCTGGTGGCGGGCTGCCAGTTCAGCGACTGTTCGCACACGCACGAGCCGGGTTGCGCGGTGCAAGCCGCGCTCAAGGCGGGAAAGATTCATGCAGAACGATACGAATCATATTTGCGATTAAGAGCCGGTCAAGATTGACGATTTACGATTGACCATTTACGATTGAACGACACTGATGACTGATAACTGGAATTTACTTGGACATGCATGGGCGGTGGATATGCTCCGCCGTCACATTGTCACAGGCGAGACGCGTCACGCCTACCTCATTGCGGGTCCGCCCGGGGTGGGACGCCGCTCTCTGGCTCTGGCGTTCGCGCGCGCCTTGAATTGTTCGAACCCTCCCGCGCCCGGAGATTTTTGCGGCGCGTGCCGCAACTGCAAACAGATCGACGCGATGCAACATCCCGACCTGGCGGTGATCCAGGCCGAGAGCGAAGGCGGGATTTTAAAAGTGGACCAAGTGCGCGAGATCAAACGCACGGTCTCGCTCAAGCCGTATCAATCCAGTTATCGCATCGCGTTGTTCCTGCGGTTTCAAGAAGCCAATGACAACGCCTCGAACGCCCTGCTCAAGACCCTCGAAGAAGCGCCTGCTTATGCCATCCTTCTTTTAACAGCGGACAGCCCCGAGTCGCTCTTGCCGACGGTCGTCTCGCGCTGTGAAGTCTTGCGGTTGAGACCGTTGAAGGTCGGAGAGGTGGAAACAAAGTTAGAGGGCAGAGGCATAGAGGGCAGTCTCGCAAAGACCATCGCGCACCTCAGTGGCGGGAGGCCGGGCTACGCGAATCGTTTACTCGCGGACAAGTCGCTGATGGAGTTTCGCTCCGCGCGCCTGGACGATCTGCAAAAACTTTTGTCCGCTTCGCGCGTGGACAAATTCTCCTACGCCGAAAAACTTGCCAAGGAAAAAGATGCGATGCGCGAGTCGCTTTTGCTCTGGCTGTCGCTCTGGCGAGACGTGTTTATCCGTGCGGCAAAATCCGATGCGCCGCTCTCGAATGTGGACCGCGCCGAATGGATCGAGTCGCTGGCGGGCGGCTTGAGTGTGGCGCAGGCGCGCAAGGTGGTGACCGCTCACGAGTCTGCGCTGAGGCGGCTGGAGCGTAACGTCAACGCGCGGCTGCTCGCGGAAGTGTTGTTGATGGACCTGCCGAAATAAAATTCATTTCACCACGGAGCGCGCGGAGAACATGGAGATTTTCTGTGTGAACTCTGTGATCTCTGCGGCGCATCATTTGGAGACTTCATGAAAATTGCGATCATCGGCGCGGGCTATGGCGGCATGGCCGCCGCATTCGACCTGCGCCACGCGGGGCACGACGTGACCATTTTTGAATCCGCCGATTATGTGGGCGGATTGGCGGGCGGATTCAAAGAGCCGCATTGGGACTGGTCGGTGGAAAAGTTTTATCACCACTGGTTTCAAAGCGACGCCTCGATGCTGGGCTTGATGCGCGAGCTGGGTTTCGATGACAAAGTTCTTTTTCCACGTCCGTTGACGGTGATGTACCACGAGGGAAAATTCTATCCGTTCGATTCGATCCTCAACGCGCTTCGCTTTCCGGGACTGGGATTCGGACTCGACAAGATCCGCTTCGGATTCGTGGGACTCTTTTTGCGCCTGACGAATAACTGGCGCGCGCTGGAAAAATTCACCGCCGACGAATGGATGCTGAAATGGGCGGGAAAAAACGTGTACGAAAAAATGTGGAAGCCGTTGCTGATCGGCAAGTTCGGTCCGTTCTATCGCGACGTCAACATGGCGTGGATGTGGGCGCGCATCAAGGCGCGCTCGACGCGGCTGGGGACGTTCGAGGGCGGCTTCCAGAAATTTTCCGACATGTTCGCGGAGAGATTGCGCGCAATGGGAGTCCAGATCCGCCTGGGGACGGCGGTGCGCTTCATCAAGCGGAATCCCGCCGGGGGGTTGATGATTGACGCGGGCGGGGTGGAAGCGTTCGATCAGGTTCTCGTCACCACCTCTCCGAATCTGCTGGCGAAGATGTGCCCGGACCTGCCGGAGAATTATCTGAAAGGTCTGCTGGACTTAAAATCCATGGGCGCGGTGGTGATGGTGCTGTCGCTCAAGGAGAAGTTGTCGAAGGACGGCTATTACTGGTTCAGCCTGCCAAAGGAAGCGGGCTTTCCGTTTTTAGCGCTGGTGGAACATACAAATTTCGTCCCGGCGGAACATTTCGGCGGCGACCGCATCGTCTATGCGGGCGACTATCTCGAACAGGGTCACGAATATTTTTCGCTGAGCGACGAACAGTTGCTGGAAAAATTTTTGCCCGCCTTTAAAAAAATCAATCCCGCCTTCACGCGCGATTGGGTGAAAAAGGTCCGGGTCTTCAAAACCAATTACGCCCAGCCGGTTCCGTTGTTGAATCATTCGAAGAACATTCCTGCAATCGAAACACCCGTGCAGGGGCTGTACCTCGCTTCGATGAGCCAGGTCTACCCGTGGGATCGCGGCACCAACTTTGCGGTGGAGATCGGGAGACGCGCGGCGAAGATAATGATGAATATGTGATCGAAAAATGTAAGCCTGGAGATACGCGTTACGGGTGACGAGGTATATGCTTCCTTGCGTGCCTGCGTACCTCCTGTCTGTTTTCCCTGGAGAAACCACCCATGCCGCTCAGCGACCATTTCATCCAACCGCGCTATGACTCCGGCGGCTTCGCCGGGATTCCAGCGCGCATCCGCGCCCATCTCGCGTCGGGACAATACGACGCGGTCGTCTTCTGCCTCGTGGACGGATTCGGCTGGCGCTTCGTCGAACGCTTCCAGGAGGCGCCCTTCATCAAACGGCTCGCGCGCGACGGGACGCTGGAAAAGCTGACCTCGCAATTTCCGTCCACCACCGCCGCGCACGTGACCACCATCCACACCGGCCTGCCCGTCGGCGAGAGCGGCGTGTATGAATGGTTCTACTACGAGCCGCAGCTCGACCGCGTCATCACGCCGCTGTTGTTCTCCTTTGCAGGCGATAAAGCGCGCGACACGCTCAAAGGTCACATTGACGCGAAGAAACTCTACCCGAAGCAGACCCTCTACAACCAATTACGCAACGACGGAGTCGAATCGCATGTCTTCGGCATCCGCGATTACACGCCCTCCACGTACTCCAATATCGTCATGAAAGGCGCAACCTTAAATTCATTCAAGACCCTTTCAGAGGCGCTGATCAATCTGCGATTGTTGCTCGAAAGGCAGACCAAACCGACCTACGTCAATCTCTACTTCGACAAGATAGACGGTCTCTGTCACGAGTACGGTCCCAACGCGCCGCAGGTCGAAGCCGAGATCGAGACCTTCCTGCTCATCATGGAACATTACTTCACGCGGATTTTTCCACAGGGCAAACGCATCCTGTTTTTGATGACGGCCGATCACGGCGCCTGCGAGGTGGATCCGCGCGCCACGACTTTTCTCAACACCGACGCGCGTTGTGCGGGCGTCGAGCGTTTTCTTAAAACGAATCGCGGCGGCGAGTTGATCGTCCCGGCCGGTTCGGCGCGCGACATGTTCCTCTACGTCAAGGACGATCTGCTCGACGAGGCGCAGGACTTCCTCGCCCGTCGTCTCGAAGGGCGGGCGGAGGTGGTCCAGGTCAGCGACTTGATCAAGGAAGGCTATTTCGGTCCGACCCTCTCCCCCGAGTTTCGCGGCCGCGTAGGCAACCTGGTGATTCTATCAAAGCGCTACGAAGCGACGTGGTGGTATGTCAAGGATAAATTTGAACAGAGATATTACGGTCATCACGGCGGGTTGACCCCGCAGGAGATGGAGATCGCGCTGTTCACGTGCGCGGCGTAACAGGAAAATGCAGAGGCGAAGAGGAAAAAGGCAAAGACCTGGGGCCTTGCCCCATGAGTTCCTTCGCGCGCTTCGTGTTTGAATTCTTTCTTCTCTATCGTACATGAAAGATTTTTACCGCAAAGCACGCTAAGAAAGAGTTTTAAAAGTCTCTGCATGTGGTTGAGTGCGCGCAGGATGCGCTCTCTTGCGCATCCCCCAGCAACGTTAGAGAACGCCGCTTATGCACACAATCGAGCAGTTTTAAAACACTCTTTAAGGCCGCCAAGTTAAAAAGGTTTTCTTTGCGTTCTTTGCGGGCTTAGCGGTGCAAATATACGGTAGAGAGATTCTCAGTAGATCACGAAAACCCTGCGTAGGTTGCGATCTCTATCGCAACCTGGCGGTAGAGACCGCCAAATACGCGCTTTCGTGAAGTACTGATTCTTCTCGATCTTACATGAAGAAAATCGGGGAGAAGCACAGATAGTTTTCGAACCTGCCGAACGGTTCACTGCTCATAAACAGCGTATGGAACGCATCAATCTGGCACTTGCGATCCAGCAAGTATTGGATGGCCCTGCGATTGACCAACGGAACCTCCACGCCAAAATTCTTTTCCTTTTCGGCGGCGCGGCTTTCGGCGTGAGCCAGCGCGGCAGGAAAGTCGCCATCGTTCATCAAGGCGTACGGCCCGTTGGCATACCCATAGCCGATCACTTCCCCCCTGCGGCGATATACAAAGCCTTCGCGATCGGTCACCATCCAGCGATGCATGACCGGCCGCGCGTGACCGATGAGCGCACGGTCAATACGGTTCAGGTCCGGCATATGGTAATCGGTCGCAAGCGGCTCGAAGGCCAGGTCGGTCTTCACCTCCACGCGTTCGGCTTTACGCGAGAAATATTTGATCGGGAAACGCGCATACACCCCGGCTTTCAGGTAGCGCGCCAGCGCGCGGCCGTCGGTGGTGGCAATGATGACGCGGTGTTGCGCGGTGCGGCTCTGGAAGGCGCGCGCCAGCAGTTCGCGCCCCACACCCGCCGATTGGTGTTCAGGCAAGACGAAAAATTCGGTCAACTCCAGCAAGCCGTCGTGTTCGATGGAGCGCGCGTACGCAATCACTTTCCCACCTTCCTCGGCCAGCCAGAATTGCGCCGCGTCCCTGGCGAGAAACTCAAACATGGCTCTGCGCCTCAGCCACAACGACTGCATCGCCTGTGGGTCGCGCCCGCCTGGGATGGTCGTGATGTTCATGTGCTCGCCCAGGTCTGTGACGGATTCAACGAATACATCGAACACCGCGCGCGAATCTTCGATGACGCCTCTACGATAAGTGATGCTCATACGCCTATTCTAGTCGAAAATGAAAATGGGCGGGAATATTGCTCCCGCCCGGGTTATGGCTTTACCAAAGTCGGAGATTCCTCAACGCGAGTTACGCCAATCAGCGAATGACGCGAATAAACCCAAGAAAATTCGCGAAATTCGCCTATTTGTGGCATTCGCGTTCCAAACCCGCCGGTTTTTCAAGCGACTTTGAAAAGACCATACCGCCCGGGTTGAATAAACATCAAACGAATGCCGCTCCAGCACGCTGGTTACCGGTTTCTTAAGTACACGAACTTGACGGATTACACGCTCAAACGCGGATTTTTAAATGGTTGTCTCCGTGAAATCCGCGCGATCCGTGTCCAAAATGAGAATTTCAAAACACTCTCTAAGGGGTTGTCGTTCCCTCAAACGTGAAAGTGCAGGTCACGCCGCCGGTTGGAGTGTATCCATAACTTCCTGTCACGGTGATGGTGGTCCCATCAAAACGGATCGCTCCGCTATGTTCCTCTACGCCTGTGCCCACATCTGCGGATGTGCTGAATGCCCCGCTGACCGGATCGTATACGCCAGTCAGCGAAACCACGACAGCGCCGCCGATCCCGTCTGTTTGAACCTGGGTGAGACTCGTGCCTTCTATGGTGAAGGTGTAATACCAGGTAGGTGTGCCGGCGCCGCAAGATCCGTTCGTAAACAACAGGGCAATGTCGAATGGCGAGGGGACGGGCGGAAGCGGCGTGGGCGTATCGGTTGGGACGATCAGGCTGGGCATCGGCGTGACTTTGGGGCGCAGTGTGGGGGTAGGAGGCTTCGTTGCAGGCGGCGTTGGGGTGGGGGTGGCGTTCGCGCCAAAGTCGGGAATCAGCGGAGGAATGACAAAGACACAGACAGAAGCAATCAACAATCCCCCGGCAAGAAGCAGAATTATCTTCGGGCTCGTTTTCATGGCGACTCCTTTGGCAGTGCCGCTGGTCGTACAGCAAAATGCTGAGATCACTATACAACAAAACGCGCCTGACTTCAAGCGCGGATGATCCTGGCTCGATCTGCTGATGGGCCTCTTGAACGGAATAGCCGAACACCCGGCGCGAAGCAAGCCAGAGTCAGCGAAAGAGCGGGCAGGCAGAGCGCGAGGCGTCTCGTCCGGGTAGATTCATGGTCCAAGTTTAATCGTTCTGCCTCCAAGTTGAAAACCATTGATCTCTCCGTTCAGATAATCGGCCATATCGTCCCAGGAGACGAGTATCGCGCCGAGAGGCGCGGTATGGTCGCGGCACGACACCTGCATATTCGTCACCGTGAGCGGGATCTGCCGCGCCACTTTTTCGGCCACTGTCTGCAGGGCCTGCACAAAGACAACGAACGTGCGCTCTGCCGTGCAACACACCCCGTTGATACATTCACAGCGCACCTCGATCACAAAGGTGGAGGCGTTGTTGCTGAGATCGGACGGAAAGCTCGCGTCAATCACCTGGTAGCGCGCGTCCACCGTCTGTGAGAGCGGGTCGGCGTTTTTCTCCAGTCCGCTGTTCAACAACAGGACGATGGCGCTTTCATCCGGGTCGGGCGTAGGCGTCACTGTGGGCGGCAGAACGGTGGCGGTGAGCGTCTGGATGGCGCTGGTCATCTGCGCGGTGGAAAGATCAGCGCTGATGCAGGCGGAAAGAATCAGGAATAGCATCGAGGCGGCAAGCGGGAGGATGTGCTTCATGGCGTTTCCCTTTCCGTGTGGGCGGTATCGGTTAAACGGCGGCGCGAGGAAGCCCGTTCCATGTATGGTCTTTTCAAAGTCGCTTGACAAACCGGCGGGTTTGGAACGCGAATGCCACGAATAGGCGAATTTCGCGAATTTTCTTGGGTTTATTCGCGTCATTCGCTGATTGGCGTAACTCGCGTTGAGAAATCTCCGACTTTGAGAAAGTCATGCCGTTCCGTGCAGTGCGCCTTGCCGGTTGCCCGGCTTTCCGCTATCATGTCCGCTGTTTGAGCCGCCAATGAAACCGTTCCTTCAGCGAATTTTCCTCCTTCTGCCGCTTCTGGCAAGCATGCTTTTCCTCAATTGGTTCGTGGACCCGGCCCACCTACGCGCGCCGGATGCCTACGAACGCGGCGTTGTTTCCATGCTGGCGCAGGGACAGGCCGTGACCAACGTAGTCAATGACGACGCCTCCGCCATTTTGGAATATCATATTCTCGCGCAAACCTCCGCGCCGGATATCCTCCTGCTTGGCACGAGCAAATCGAAGGGCATCCATTCCGATTTTTTCCCAGGGCAGACGTTTTTCAACGCGGCGCTCAGCGGATCGGGGTTGGGCGACCTGCTGGTGATCTATCACCTGTACGAGAGCCGCGGCCTCATCCCCGACGCGGTGATCCTGGAGTTGAATCCCTGGCTGTTGAGCGCGGGGCGCGCGTCGCAGTCGAAGCGCTTCGAGGCGCGCCGCGCCGAACTGGAGTGGAACCTGCTGCGCGACCGCGCGCCCGCCCGGCCGTCGCGCGTGAAGCGTTCCCGTTTTTCGCAGAGCATCTACGCGCGCATCTTCACGCCAGATTATTTCCAGTCGTCCCTGTTGCAGTTGTGGTCCGCTGCACTGCACGGCGCCGCGCCGCGCGCCTATCACGCGGGAGACGCGACCAACGGGTTGACTTATTTTCCGGACGGCAGCATCCTCGTGCGCCCGGATATGATCGCCAACCTCGGCACGGAGATACCGGAAGCCTACGCCTTAAAATATGGCTGGGACCCGCCCGGCGGAATCCCATTGCAGATGGATGTCCGCCAGCGCAAAATTCTCGAGGCGTTTCTGGCACGCCTGCTGGAGAGCGGGGTGAAGGTGACGTTTTACCTGCCGCCGTATCATCCCACATCGTATGAACTGATGATGAACGCGCCCAGCCGCTTTGTGACAGATATTCAATCGTATTTCATCGAACTGGCGCAGGCCAATCGCGTGGAAGTGATCGGTTCCTTCAATCCCGGCGATCTCGGCATCACCAACGCCGATTTCTACGACCCAACGCACATTTCCACCGAGGCGATCCTGCGCATCTTCGAGGAAAACCGGTAACGCGCGATGCTGTTCAACTCGCTTCCGTTCTACATTTTCTTTCCGCTCGTCACGCTGGGCTACTTCCTCCTGCCGCATCGCTTTCGCTGGCTCTGGCTGCTGGCCGCCTCGGCCTATTTTTACATGGCCTTCATCCCGGCCTACATCCTCATTTTGCTCGCCACGATCCTGGTGGACTACTTCTCCGGCCTCGCCATCGAGAAGGCCGAAGGCAAACGCCGCCGAGGCTTCCTGATCTTGAGTCTCGCCGCCAACCTGGGCATGTTGGGGTTCTTTAAATATTTCAACTTCTTCAACGCCAACGCGGCCGCCCTCGCCCACTGGCTGGACTGGAACTACCCGATCCCGTCTTTGAACATCCTCCTACCCATCGGTCTCTCGTTCCACACCTTTCAATCCATGGCCTACACCATCGAGGTCTATCGCGGCAATCAAAAAGCGGAACGACACATCGGCATTCTCGCCCTCTATGTTCTCTTTTATCCGCAACTGGTGGCCGGGCCGATCGAGCGCCCCGCTCACATGCTGCCGCAATTTCGCGAGGCGCACAAATTCGATTACCAGAACGCCGCCGACGGCCTGCGTCTGATGGCCTGGGGCTTCTTCAAAAAACTGGTCATCGCCGACCGTCTGGCATTACTGGTCAACCCGGTCTTCGCGGAACCGTCCGGGTATCCCGGCCCGCTTCTCGCCCTCGCCGCGCTGGCCTTTTCCTACCAGATCTACTGCGACTTCTCCGGCTACTCCGACATTGCCATCGGCGCGGCGCGCGTCATGGGCTTCCGCCTGATGACCAATTTCGACCGACCGTATTCATCGCACAGTTTTTCCGAATTTTGGCGGCGCTGGCACATCAGCCTCTCTTCGTGGTTCCGCGATTACTTCTACATCTCCCTCGGAGGGAATCGTGTTCCGACATGGCGGCATTCCCTGAATATTTTCCTGACCTTCCTCGTCAGCGGACTGTGGCACGGCGCCAACTGGACCTTTGTGATCTGGGGCATGTTGCACGGCATCTATCTGATTGCGGAACAGTGGATGAAACGACCACGCGAAGCCATGTTTCGATTCCTGCGGCTGGGACGCGCTCCGCGTCTCCAAAAAGCGTTGGAATGGCTGGCCGTTTTCTCGCTGGTTTCACTGGCGTGGATCTTCTTCCGCGCGCCCAGCCTGGCCGCCGCGCTCGACTACATCCAGCGCATCGGCCGGCACTGGGAACCGGCCGGGGCATCCCTGCTCTTTGAGCAAATTCGCGTCACGCTCGGGCAAAACTTCCCGCCCGCCATTCTGTTCTCTTCATTGAACGGCGCACAGGTGTTGATCATCGTTGTGCTGCAAATTCTTTTTCTCGAGGCGGTTCAACGCCTCCAAAGGCAGCAGCCCCTTGAGCGAATTCTCGCCGCGCAGCCTGCCATTCTCCGCTGGGGCGCGTACTATGCCCTGCTGGCAAACATCCTGCTCTTCGGCGCGTTCGAGCAGACCACCTTCATTTATTTCCAATTCTGATTTTCAATGAAACGCTTCGCCGCGCGCCTGCTCCTGCTTGTGCCCATTTTGCTGGGGGTGATTCTGACCTCCTGGTTCGTGGACCCGGATCACATCCGCGACCCGGATTCGTACGAACGCGGCATCGCCCACCTCCTGCTCGACGGGCAGGCGGTCACCAACGTCAACCAGCCGGATGAGGCCGCCGTAATGATCCACTATTTTTCCGGTCTTTCCTCCGCGCCGGACGTGATCGTGCTTGGCTCCAGCCGCCTGAAACTATTGCGCGCCGATTCATTTCCCGGCCAGACCTTCTTCAATGCTTCGATCAGCGGCGGCTCCCTGATTGATTACATGGCCCTGGCCTCGCTGATCGAAGCGCGCGGACTGCTGCCGCGCACACTGGTGATCGAAATGAGCACGTGGTTCGTCGGCAGCGAGGTGGTCTCGGTCTGGCCGCGTTTCGAGTCTCTGCAGCCGGCGCTGGAGGCGCACCTGCTCTCCGGCGCGCCCGCCCCGGATGTGGCCGCCTACACACCTGCGGCCGCGGCCCACATGCGCTTCCTTTCACCGGATTATTTTCAACTCTCGCTCTTCACCTTCCTCGACGCGCGTTTTGGCGACGCGGCGGCAGAGTCGTACCACGTTCTGCGTCCCGGCGAAGAGCCGACCGGCCTGACCTATCTCGCGGACGGAAGCGAGATCTTCCCCCTCAAACGCCGCAGGAACCTCGGTTCCGAAAGCGTCGTCGCGCTCGCCATCCAGGCCGGGCAAAGTCCACTCGGCGTCCCGCCCGCGATCCTGCCCGAACGTCAGCGCGTGATCGAGGCCTTCCTGCTGGACCTGCAATCGAAGGGAGTCGAGATCGTCCTGTTTCTGGGGCCGTACCACCCGGCCACGTACGAGATCATGATGGGCAACCAATATCGCATCGTCGCCGAGATCCAAACGTATTACGAAGACCTGGCGCGCCGTCACGGATTCCGAATCGTCGGCTCGTATAATCCCGCCGACCTGGGCCTGGACGGCAGCGTGTATTACGACGCCACGCACATCACTTCCGAATCGCTGGCGGAAATTTTCCGAATAGACAGGTAACGCGCGATGCTGTTCAACTCGCTTCCGTTCTATATTTTCTTTCCGCTCGTCACGCTGGGCTACTTCCTCCTGCCGCATCGCTTTCGCTGGCTCTGGCTGCTGGCCGCCTCGGCCTATTTTTACATGGCCTTCATCCCGGCCTACATTCTCATTTTGTTCGCCACGATCCTGGTGGACTATATCTCCGGCCTCGCCATCGAGAAGGCCGAAGGCAAACGCCGCCGAGGCTTCCTGATCTTGAGTCTCGCCGCCAACCTGGGCATGTTGGGCTTCTTTAAATATTTCAACTTCTTCAACGCCAACGCGGCCGCCCTCGCCCACTGGCTGGACTGGAACTACCCGATCCCGTTTTTGAACATCCTTCTGCCCATCGGTCTCTCGTTCCACACCTTTCAATCCATGGCCTACACCATCGAGGTCTATCGCGGCAATCAAAAAGCGGAACGACACATCGGCATTCTCGCCCTCTATGTTCTCTTTTATCCGCAACTGGTGGCCGGGCCGATCGAGCGCCCCGCTCACATGCTGCCGCAATTCCACGAAGAGCATAAATTCGAATACAACAATTTTGCTGACGGCCTGCGTTTAATGGCCTGGGGCTTCTTCAAAAAACTGGTCATCGCCGACCGTCTGGCGCAACTTGTGGATTCGGTTTTCACCTTCCCATCCAGTTACGCCGGCCCGCTTCTCACCCTCGCCGCGCTGGCTTTTTCCTACCAGATCTACTGCGACTTCTCCGGCTACTCCGACATTGCCATCGGCGCGGCGCGCGTCATGGGCTTCCGCCTGATGACCAACTTCGACCGGCCGTATTCGGCGCGCACGATCTCCGAATTCTGGCAGCGCTGGCACATCAGTCTCTCTGCGTGGTTCCGCGATTATGTTTTCTTTCCCCTGCGCCGCGCCTTGCTGCGCGGAAAGATGCGCCTGCCCGGCTGGCTCAACCAGGCGCTGCCCACCCTCATCACCATGCTGCTCAGCGGACTGTGGCACGGCGCCAACTGGACCTTTGTGATCTGGGGCGGCCTGCACGGACTGTACCTCATCGTTGAACTGTGGACGACCCGTTTGCGCGAGCGCCTCGCGCGCGCCCTCCATCTGGATTCTGTTCCCCAACTCCGCGCGGCCCTGCAAACCTTCAGTGTTTTCCTCCTCGTTTCCTTCGCGTTGATCTTCTTCCGCGCGCCCAGCCTGGCCGCAGCGCTCGACTACATCCAGCGCATCGGCCTCGGCTGGGACGCGTCTCACGTCGCGCTTTGGTTCGCGCAACTCCGCGTCACGCTTGGGCAGAATCACCCCATTGCCACCGTCTATCCCACCATCAGCGGCGCGGCCATCCTCGCGTTGACCGGTCTGCAAATCCTGTTGTTAGAGACTGTCCAGTTTCTGCAAAAAGAGGCTCCGCTTGAACGCGTGCTGGCCGGTCAAACCACCCTCGTCCGTTGGAGCGCGTATTATTTTCTGGCCGTCAACATCATCCTCTTCGGTTCCTTTCTGCCCAGTTCCTTCATTTACTTCCAATTCTAGGAGCGCCGCATGAGCCTGACCCCGTGGAAAATTCTCGAATCGAAGTACATCCGCCCGCGCGTGCGCATTGACACGGTTGAACTGCCCAACGGAAAAACCTTCCAGCCGATGGTCTTCGAATACCGCCGTTGGGCGACCGTCTTTGCATTGACGGAGCAGAACGAAGTCGTGCTGATCCGCCAGTATCGGCACGGCGCGCAAAATATTGTCTGGGAACTGCCCGGCGGAATCGTGGAGGACGGCGAAGAGGTGGAGGCGGGCGCGCGCCGCGAACTGCTCGAAGAGACCGGCTACGACTCATCCGACCTGATCGAGATCGGGCGCGTCAGCCCCAACCCTGCCAGCCACACCAACACCGTCTACGCCTATTTTGCCGGGCGCGCAAAATTCACACAGGAGCAACATCTCGACGAAGCCGAAGAGATCGAGGTACATCTCATTCCGCTCGACGAAGTTATCGCCATGGCAAAGCGCGGCGAGATTCCCAGCGCGCTGCATGTGGCGGTCCTCTTTCACGCCCTCGCGCACATGAATCACATTGGATAGTTTGCCCGCGAAATTTCGCTGGCTGATGTAGGCGATACTGAACACGGTCGCTTTCTGCGCCGCAATTGATTGCATGGACATGCTCCTCTCCCTTAAAGCCCTGCGCGATCTCGGTCCCGAACAAGTCGGGCTATTCATGCTTTACAAACTTGGTTTGCGCCTTGGCCTCTTTCGCAACAAACCAAAACTGATCACTAATCACTATTCACTCATCACTGCTCTCGAACTCCCCTCCCGCGCATCCATCCTCTCCACCCTCGGCGATGAAGGTCAACGCCTGCTCCTCCACCAAGCGAATGAAATTGCAGCGGGACGCGCCCATCTCTTTGGCGGCGAAGCGGTTGAGATAAACCTCGCGCCTCCTGCGCCTCTCCATCATTGGACGGACTATGAGACCGGCCGCGCTCACGTCGAAGGCGATATCAAATTCATCTGGGAACCGGCGCGCTTCGGCTGGGCAACTGTCCTGGCGCGCGCCTATTACATCAGCGGGCGCGAAAGATTTGCCGAATCGTTTTGGAAATATTTTGAGACGTTCGTCTCCGCGAACCCTCCCTATCAAGGACCGAACTGGATCTCCGCGCAGGAAGCCGCACTGCGCCTCATGGCCTGGACCTTTTGCCTGCCTCTGCTCCGCGAATCGGAATCCACCACCGAGTCACGCGTCCGCGCCATGGGCGAGGCGATTGCGATTCACGCCGGGCGGATTCCGCCCACGCTGATCTACGCGCGTTCGCAGAACAACAATCATCTGCTCAGCGAAGCGGCGGGACTGATCACCGCCGCAAGCCTCCTGCCGCATCACCCTCACGCCCGACGCTGGATGCGCCTCGGAAAAAAATGGTTCAACCGCGCACTCGAAAAACAAATTGACAGTTACGGCGAATACAGTCAGCACAGCGCGAACTATCACCGCGTGATGTTGCAGCTGGCTCTCTGGGTAGGTCGAATTAGTAATTCGACCTACAGCCCGCTCGCTCGAAAAAACCTCGCGCGGGCTTCGCACTGGCTGGCTTCGATGCTTGATTCTGAATCCGGCGGCGCGCCCAACCTCGGAGCAAACGATGGCGCGTACATTTTGCCGTTGACCGTCTGTCCGTTTGCGGATTATCGCCCCGTGGTGCAGGCGTCTGCGCGGGCATTCCTAAACTATGATCTGCCGGGCGGCGTCTGGGACGAGATGTCGCTGTGGTTTGGCCTCACCCGCTCCGGGCGTTCGTTTGAAGCGGGGCATTATCTGGGCGAGCATCTGCGCGGACGCGAGTCGTGGGCGTATCTGCGGACGACCTCGTTCACGTCGCGCCCCGGCCATGCAGATTTGCTTCATCTCGATCTGTGGTGGCGCGGACTTAACATCGCGCGCGACGCCGGGACATTTTCGTACAATGCAGAAGCGCCATGGGATAATCCGCTGACTGCGACGCGTTATCACAACACAATCACGGTGGACGGCTTGGAACAGATGACGCGCGCGGGAAAATTCCTGTATGTGGATTGGGCGAATGCGTTTGCAAAAACAGAAGTGATTGTGGATGAAACTGTTTTACAACGTATGCAGGCTTATCACACCGGTTATCGCAGGATGGGCGTGGAGCACGAGCGCACGGTAACTGTTTTTTCAGATGAACACTGGCAGGTGCATGATCGTTTGATCGCATCGAAAAAAGAGGACTGGCACACGTATACGTTGCATTGGTTACTACCCGATTGGAAGTGGGAGTTCGATGCGCTACCCGATACCCTGCTCGACAATGGGCGATCGGGATTCGATTTGAAATTGAGATCACCGCATGGATGGGTCACGGTGCGAACGCATTATGATTACTTTGCGCCCGATGTCATGTCGGGAGGTATGCGCACGCAGTTGGTACGGGCGGGTAACTATTTGACCGGCGCTGTTTCAATGATGGGAGAAGATTTTCCGATTGATCTGTTCGGCTGGCATTCACCTACATATTCCATGAAGGAACCGTCGCTCTCGCTGTTGGTCACGATCAAATCTCCCCTCGACCCTGATTTCGTCACGGAGTTCATTTTTCCAAAATGAGAATCCGCGCTGTGGCTTTATTAATCCAAAACGATTCGATCGCCGTGATGGAACGTTATCGCGGCGGGCGGCATTACTTCACTTTCCCTGGCGGCGGAGTGGATGAAGGCGAAACGGTGGAGGGCGCCGTTGTCCGCGAACTGGAGGAGGAGCTGGGAATCCAGACCCGTGTGGCGAAACACATTGCCACGGTCTGGTTCAACGGCAACCGCCAGGAATATTTCCTCGTGGAGCAGACCGGCGGCACATTCGGCACTGGCGCTGGCGATGAGTTTACGGCCGGGTACGATGAGACGCACGGCACGTATCATCCGATGTGGATGCCGGTGCGCGAACTGCTGGCAAACCCGGTCCTGCCGGAGGAGGTGGCGTTGATGGTGGTGAAATACCATCAGAAGGGCTGGCCCGACTCCCCCGTCACGATCCGCGAGGCGCCCCGCTAACGTTTCAATGGTCTACGCATCGCCTCAGGGAGGAACAGGTCCACCGTCTCGCCGAAGTCGCGGTTCAATTCTTCGTAGGTAAACGGACTGGGCGGTTGATGAAAAGGATAATTTAATTCCAGCGCGTTGATATTCCCAAAGTGGCGTTTTAACTCAGCCAGCGTGGTGCGATGATCGAGGAGCGGGTCGCGGTGGGACATGGCAAAGTAACAGGGCGTTTGGTGATGAACCGGCGGCGGAATGAATTCTGCCGTAAGAATGTCCTGTAACTCGCAGGCGACGACATCCATGGTGGAAACGCCCATGCGGGAAATTTTTTGATCGAGCGGGATTTCTTTTTCCACTTTTCCGATGGATTGGATCAGCCTGACCAACACGCCGCGGCTCCATGCCCAGCGATTGACTCGCAGTAGAAAGGAGCGAACTGAGTCGGTCTTCAGCAGGCGGCTGAACCGATCCGCCATTTTTTTTTGAAACGGGGAAAGCAGAACGGCGCGCGCGGTGAGACAGGGCGCGATGAACGCCACGCGGTCAATGCGCGCATGCAAACGCTGAAAGGTTTTCATGGCGAGAATGCCGCCGAACGAGAATCCCATCAAACTGAATCGCGCCGCGCCGATATGGTCCGCAAGTTGTTCCACAACCGCGGCGACCTGTTCCGATGTGAAGGTCTGTTTGAACGGTGTCGAACGTCCGTGTCCCGGCAGTTCAAAAAAATAAACGGTGAACCACTGTGCCATGAACTGCACAAGCGAGACCCAGTTCTCAAGTTCGGAGATGGTGGCAGGCACCATGATCAGCGGCGGACCCACGCCCGATTCCATAACGTGCAGACTGCACAACGGCAATTCGACCAGGTAGGTTTTTGTGGACGGAAGCGGCAGGGAGATATGAGGCATGGCTGTTCCTACATTTCCACTTCGCGGCGTGCAAGATGCGCGCCGGGATATTTGATCGCATCGCGCACAGGCGTAGCGAGAGTCAGTTCGCGGTAAAGGGTTTCGTGCGCTTCCAGCGTGATGCGCCGGTCATGCGGTTGCGCCAGACAGCGGCTCATCGCGCCCATTTGTTTTGCCATTGTTTTATTTTGGATCAAGATTGTCATGGAACGAGATAGTTCATCCAAATTACCCGGCGTGCAAAGGAATCCATTCTCTTCGTGATGAACGATCTCAGGGATGCAGGTGGCGCGCACCGCCGCGATGGGAAGTCCGCTTGCGGCCGCCTCCAATAAGACAATACCCTGAGTTTCGATTTCCGATGCGGTGACGAAGAGATTGGCGAGGCGATAAACATCCGCCAATCCCTGTTGAACGGTGATAAAGATGATCTTGGGGCCGGCGGGAAGCGCTTCACCGCTCACGTCCACGCCGCGGCTGAACAGTTGGGCATGCACACTCAGTAATCCGTACAGCATGGTCTCAGGCGATAACATGGCTGCCTCCTTTGTAGAACCAGGATGAGATGCGCGGTCCGAATTTCCAAACGAGGGCGATGAGGAAGAAGGAGACGATGCCAATGCCGATCGCAACCGGCGGGATGGATGAACCGTACGCGCCGAGGAAGGATGTCAACGTGCAGGTGATCGCGCGTCCCAGCATGTTAGCGCCGAGAAAACGACGGTACGAGATGGCGCCGAGACCAGCCACGTAGCACATGGCATCATTGGGGAAGATCGGCAGAATGAGGGAGACGGTAAAAAATCCCGCGCCCTGCTGTGCGGCAGATTTGTCCCAGCGGTTGAGGACATCCGGCGAGACCCAGCGTTCGGCGAAGGGACGTCCGAGGCGGCGAGCTAGCACGAACGCGAGTTGTCCACCGGTCACGAGGCTGATCCACGCCAGGAAGGAACCGCCTGTGAAGCCATACAACATTCCACAGACCACCATCAATGCCTGTCCGGGAATGATCGCGAGGAAGACTTGCAGGATGAGCAGAACGAAGATGACGAACGGTCCCCAGATTCCCGCAGACTCGGTGAAGGCGGCCACGGCTTCGCGGTCGCCGATCCAATTCCAGAGACTGGTCAACGGTTCGCGCAGAAGCCAGAGCCCGGCGAGGGCGGCGATGATGATAAGGGCGAGTTTTTGATTTCGGTTCATGGCATTCTCCTTTGACTGTCCACATCTTCGCAGTTTTGAACTGCCATTCCCAGAGTTTGGACTGCCAAAAGACGCCAGAATCAAAAAGACCCTAGAGGTTTCCGAAACCTTTAGGGACTACTCCTTGAAATTAGATTACGAATGTTCCATCTCGGTCAAGGCACGCGCCAGCGAACGGACAGCGGCGCGGCGGGTGCGGTTGAACGTCCCCTCGGAGATGTAGAGATTGAGCATGATGTCGCGGTTGGAGACTTCCTCCAAATACGCGTCGCGCAGGATGAGATACGGATACCACTCGCGGGGCGGCGGGTCGCGCGGCGGGAGCTCGCGGCTGGGCCGCATTTCCTCGAGCGCTTCCAACAGGACGGCTTGCACCGCCTTGCCGCGCTCGAGGTGAGTCTTGTTGCCGGTCAATTTTTTCTTCACCAATTCCAGATCAGCCAATGGTGTGTCAGCCAGGAAGGAAAAATCGTAGAGGTTGCGCAGCGCATCCTCGACCATTTCCGCCGGGACAGACGGCAACTCCTTCTGCGTCTGTTCGCGATGTTCCTCCGCCACTTCAGTGAGACGGGAGAGGTAGGCGCGTTTGTTGCGTTCGATCAACAACACGCCGGCGATGTGGTCGGCGGGATGAAGGACTCGCTCCACTTCTTCGTCCGCGTAACGGATTCCATTGGAGGGTTGCCCCAGCAGGAGCGCGCCGACCTGCTCCGCTTCGGCGTAGAGAGGGATGAGCAGGGCGGCTTCATCAAGCGGCGGCTGGAAACGTCCGGCCTCGACGTGAGTCGCATCGTCCGCAAAAAGAGTCTGGGCAGGCACCTCGATGGGGGCGCCTCGCCACCGGAAGTCTGCGATGGAGCGGGCTTGGCCGTCCGCGAAGGTGAAGATCAATCCATACTTCGCGCGGGCGGACGAACACAGCGCGTCTAATGCGGCGTTGAGATTATCCTTGAAGACTTCGCCTTCGCCCGCCAGGCGTGAGAGACTGCGCAGGTTCGAACGCAGACGGCGCGTCTCATCGGGGTAGAAGATGCGGTCAAGGAGGCGCGGCGCGAGGGTCATTGCGGAATGTGTGAAGATGGCGAGGATGGGAATGAAGAGCGTGATGACGCTCGGCGCGTGATACGACAGGACGAGCAGGCGGGTGGCAAGCACGTAAAAAATTGTGATGCCGGCGATCAGCATGAGGTTATAGAAAAAGTCGCGGCGGATGGTGCGCCCTTCGACCAACGCGCTGTATCGCGCCACGCCGTAACCGATCATCGCGATAAAGACCGCCAGGATGAGAGTCATCGCCACTTCGGGAACCGGAAAGAGATTCAGCCCGGAGGCGATCAGCGAAAGCGGACCGGACAGTCCGGCCACGAGGGTTGCAACAGTGAGCAGTTTCAATTGATGACGCGCCGTCTCATTTGGAGCAACGCTTGCGGAACGCGCCAGGTTGACCGTGCAGGTGACAGTCAGAAGGATGAGGGCGATGCCAAAAAAAGAATAGAGCGGGCCGGCTTGCAGGCTGTTAAGGTACAGCGGGTCGCCGCCCTCGACCGCAAAGACGATCTGCGTGAAGGCTTGCATTTCGATGGCGGCGATTCCCACCACATATCCCGCCGCTACGCGCGCCTTGCGCCACAAATTGAGCGGACCGGGACGCATGAGCAATGTGGCATGGTGCCAGAAGACGATCGAGGGCGCGACCGACCATCCCTGCAGCCATGCGCTGGCTCCCTCGTCGTAGGCGCCCGAAGCCCAGAATGGAAAAAGGAATCGTAACCATGAGGGGCGATATTCAGGAATCGGCGGCGGGTTGAGCGCGAGCAGAACGTTCAAGAACAATCCGCCCAGCGACCAGACGGTGAGAGCGGTGAGCCAGGCGGTGGTTGTGCGCGGGTTGCGCGTGATGAGATACGCCCCCAGCCAAAAGGAAAAGATCAGCGCGAGAAAGTTGAAGGTATAGGTGAAGTCGTAAAGTGACATGATTCCCTCGGCGATGCAGTCACTATACAAACGATTTGGGGACTGGTCAAGGAGGAGTTGTCCGCCATTCGTGGTGTTTTCAACGTCATGGGATTCTCAACGCGAATGTCGCGAATTTGCGAATGCCGCGAATAAATCACAAAAATTTGTGAAATTCGCCCATTCGCGTTATTCGCGTTCCAAAATTTCTGATTTGTCAGCGAATTGGCGAAGACTAGCGGATTTCGAAATTGATTTGCCTCAATGCTGTTAGAATCGACACAGCTATGCACATCCTGATCATCCACCAGGCATTCGCCTCTCTCGACGAACCGGGCGGGACGCGCCACCACGAGTTTGCGCGCCTGCTCGCCTCGCGCGGACATCGCGTGACGGTTATCGCGAGCCCGGTGAGTTATATTACGGGAGAGAGAGCCCCCCTCGCCCCTACGGGGCACTCCCCCCATTTGCGAAGCAAATGGGGGGAGATGGAGGGGGGTGTGAGAGTGATTCGCGCCTCGGTCTACGCCGCGCATCATAAATCTTTCTTTCATCGTGTGCTGGCGTTCTTCTCGTTCATGGTCTCTTCCTTTTTTACCGGACTCGCCGTGAAAAACGTGGACGTGGTCTGGGGCACGTCGCCGCCCATCTTTCAGGGAGTCACGGCATGGATGCTGGCGAGACTCAAGGGCGCAGCGTTTCTCTTTGAGGTGCGTGACTTGTGGCCGAAGTTTGCCATCGCCGTCGGCGTGTTGACCAGCCCGATTCTGATCCGCATGTCCGAGTGGCTGGAGCGCTTCCTCTATCGCCGCGCGGACGGGGTCATGGTCAATAGTCCGGGCTATCTCGATCACGTCCGCGCGCGCGGCGCGCGCGGCGCGACGCTGATTCCCAACGGCGCGGACCCGCAGATGTTCGATCCAAACGATGATGGAAAGGAATTTCGCCGCGCGCACGAACTGAAAAATAAATTCGTCGCGCTCTACGCGGGCGCGCACGGCATGTCGAATGACCTGGATGTAGTTCTGGAGTCTGCCCGCCTGCTGGCTGACGAAAAGAAAATCCAATTCGTTCTGCTCGGCGACGGAAAAGAAAAACCCGCATTGATCGCGCGCGCCAAAGAAATGAATCTGATCAATGTCACATTCGTTGATTCGATCCCCAAATCCGAAATGACCTCCGCCCTCGCCGCGGCGGACGTGTGCATTGCCATCCTCAAGCCGCTCGAAGAATACAAGACCACCTATCCGAACAAGGTCTTCGACTACATGGCGGCTGGACGCCCGGTGGCGCTGGCGATTGACGGAGTGATCCGCGAGGTGGTCGAGTCGGCGGGATGCGGAATCTACGCGGAACCCGGCTCCCCGTCCGCGTTGAGCGAGGCGATCCGCGAGATGGCGTCCGATGAAAGAGAATCGCGCCGCATGGGACTCGCCGGCCGCGCCCATCTCGAAAGATATTTCAGCCGCGCCGCCATCGGTGAAAAACTGATCGTGTTGCTGGAGACAGTCTGAGCAGAGAAAGTTCTTTTCGGTTCCGGGAACTTATCGGTTTTTTCTTCGTCCGTGAATCAGCTTGACCACAGACCACGCCGACATTCACCCTGTGGCAAGGAGGAGACCATGAAAATCCGTCCCTTGATCGTTTGTTCGCTCGTATTACTGGCTCTGATCCTCGCGGCTTGTGGCCCCGCTGCGCCCGCCGCAACAGAGCCGCCATCCGAATTTAATTTTGCCGCAGCGCCTCAAGCCCCCGCCGACGAATCCATGTTTGGCCTCGAGCCAGAGGCAGCTCCCGCATCCGGGGCGAACGCGCAGGGCGGCGCATCTGCCAAGTCTGACTCGGCCATCTACAACACCGGCGCGCCGGTGGATGCGGCAGTCTATCAGCGCATGGTGATCAAGAACGCCGAGATCAAGCTGCTGGTCAAAGACTCGGACATTGCCATGGATGGCGTGACTCAACTGGTGGGCGACGTGCAGGGCTACATCGTCAGTTCGCAGATCTGGTTTGTGGATTACGGCGGCGCGAATTACAAGTATGCCACCATTACCATTGGGATTCCAGCCGATCAGTTTGAAGCCGTTTTGCGGCGTTTACGGAACATGTCCATCCGCGTGTTGAACGAAACCGCCTCCGGTCAGGATGTGACCGATCAATATGTGGATTTGCAGGCGCAACTCGTCAACCTCGAGGCCACACGCGACCGCATCAAGACCTTCCTCGACGATGCCAAGTCCGTGGATGAGGCGTTGCGCATCAATCAACAGCTTTCGGAGATCGAGGCCCAGATCGAGCAGGTGAAGGGACAGATGAATTATCTCGCGGATCGCTCCGCCTTCTCGACGATCACCATCCAGATCGAGCCGGACCTGCCGCCCGCCACGCCGACTCCCAGCCCCACCCCGCGCCCCACCGCGACACCGGTCCCGTGGAAGCCGGGCGAGACTCTTCAGCAGTCCACCCAAACGCTGACCAGCGCCTATCAAGGCATCGTGGATTTCCTGATCTGGTTCTTCGTTGTGTTGGTGCCGATCCTGCTCCCGCCCGCGTTGATCATCTGGTTCGTGGTGCGATTGTTGCGGCGTAAACCGAAGGGATAGAAAGTTCAAAAACAAAAAGCGAGACGGAGAAAATCCGTCTCGCTTTTTTGATCGTATCCAGACACATCGCGCCAGGCGAGTGTTTCTTAAAGGTTATTTTCTTGTCAGCCTCATAGAGGTCGTGCTTTTAGCGTGACTTCTACTCGATCTAACCCGTCATCGGGTTGTGATACATTGACGAACCCTAATACCTGAATTCGCGCACAGACGGCTCATCCAGCAGGTATTGAACGAAGCGTTCATGCGCAAGCGGTTTTCCATACGCAACCCAGCGGCAGCGTAAACCGTTCTCGGTTTTGAAGTATTGGCGGACAATGGCTTTCATGCCGTGTTTCGCCAATGCCGCTTCGATCTCGGCGGCGCGCTCCCTGCCGCCAGTGACGATCACATCGTAGGCGTGTTCCTCGCGGATCTTATCCACGATGCGTTCAAAAGCGGGAAAGACCCAGAGAACGACGAGCGAGAGCAGGGTCAATGACGCGCCAAAGATATATTCGCCCGCGCCGAAGGCCATGCCGATGGCGGCGGTCAGCCAGATGGTGGCGGCGGTCGTCAAACCGGCCACCCGCAATCCGTCGCGCAGAATAGCGCCCGCGCCGAGGAAGCCGATGCCGGTTACGATGTTGGCGGTGATGCGGGCGGGGTCGTCTGGGCCGCCAATTTTGCGCGAGAGCATGGTGATGGCTGCCGCGCCTGCGCCGATGAAGATCAGCGTGCGGAAGCCCGCCGATTTATCGCGATACTCGCGTTCGAGTCCGATCAACCCGCCCGCCAGCATGGCCACGCCGATGCGCAGGATGTCTGCCAGGGTCATATCAATTGGATTCATGCCTATTCTCCCGTTTCAGGTGTGGCCCAGCGCGATTCGTTCGCTGTTAAATTTGGGACATTATACTTCCAGGGCTTGCGTGGGTCCGTAAACCAGGCAGTTGTAACGCTGGCTGAAGCGAATCAGGGATTCAATACTTCGATATTCGGCAATAACGGAATGCGTTCGATCAAGTCAATGAAATCCATGTCGGTCACATCGGACTGCGGCTTGTTCATCAGCGCGAGCAGGGCGGCTTCCATCACATTGGTACCGAAACTGCGGCCCTCGAGCCGCGGCGTGACCGTGACGAGGATATGCAAATTGCGCTGTTTCAACTCTTCCACGTTCTTCGCGGTGGTCGTGTTGGTGACTACAATTTTGCCGGTCAGGTCGTCGGGCATGTATTGGCGGATCTGGATAAAGTCGCCGCCGAGGACGGTTGCGCGCTTATAGTATTCGCCCCATTTGGGCTGCGGAGGTTTGTCCTGTTCGGAGCCGAGAGCGTAGAACCACGAGAAGGGCAGGTTGGTGATGATGGGCAGGAGCGTCGCCGCGATCAACCGCACTGTGGACAATTTGTGAACCGCGAGAGGGATACCGAGCGCGAACATCAGGTCGCCGATGGTCAGGTCGAGTCCCGCGTCGTGCATGGCCTCACCCATGCCGTAGCGGTCCACGGCGGTGGTCAGCAAGGCGGGCATGCCTTTGAGGGTCTTGTTTTCTTTTTCGTTGAGGTGTTTTTCGAGGGCTTGAAACGCGCGGCGCTCCAAAATTTGCTTGACCCCGTTGCCGTCGCCGATCTTGCTGATCTTCACGGCGCGGCGGATACGGCTCACGTCGCGGAAGTAATAGCGTTTTTTTCCGACGCGCAGAAAAAATTCCACGCCGCCCACGCCGAACGCGTCCACCTTGCCGTCCATGTCGGCATAACGCTGAACGGCTTTGTCGAAGTCGCCGTCTGTGCCCTGGCGCGAAAGTTCGCATTCCTGGCCGAGAAAAGTATGCCGTGTGGTGTGGTCACGCGCGGACGAGCCAACACTGATCGAGAGAATCTTTTTCAACCTGCGCCTCCTGAAAATTTTGTTCGGGCGAATCTGTCGGGGCGGAGCGATGTGTCCGCCCGTTTTGCGCCCGGAAAACAGCAAGGGCAGTCACGCTGCCCCTATCCATTATCGTATTCCGCTATCGAAGGTGATGATGATGTTGGTGAATTGGTTTTCGATCACAGTAAATGGAATATCCGCCGCGAACGGAAGGACATTGGCGTTTTCGGGATGCAAAATATAATCACCCGGCGGAAGGTTGACGGCGAACTCTCCCTCGGCGTTGGTCTGGAAGCGGGTCACCTCGCGGCCGTCGAGGGTCAGGATAACCAATGTGGTTGGATGGGGCTGGTCGGGGCAGGGAATGTCCGTCTGGAGGACCGGACACATTGGGCCGATGAGCGCCTGTCCCTTCACGCCGCTTACGATCGGCTCATATGGGTCGTTGAGGTTTGGCCCGCAAGCAGAGACGAACAGAAGAAACAGGAGGCAGGGAACGAGTCTGGTTTTCATGCGGCTCCTTTCAAGCATACCACAACGACAATTTTTGCGAGAGCAAATGTTTCAGGCTGTTATTTTTGCCTTCCTCTCCTCTGCTATAATAATTACATGGAAATCAAAACCCAACTCAACGACTCCCTGAAGACCGCCATGAAATCCGGCGACATCACGCGCAAAGACACCCTGCGTATGGCGCTGGCCGCCATCAAGCAGGTCGAAGTGGACAAGCGCGTCACGCTCGACAATGCGGCTGTGATGACCCTCCTGCAAAAAGAGATCAAAAATCGCCGCGAAGCGATCGAGGAGGCCAAGAAAGCCAACCGCCCCGATTTGCTCGAAGCCAACGAACTCGAGATTCGCATCCTCGAAGAATTCCTGCCGGCCGCCATGCCCGTCGAGGAATTGCGCGCCCTCGTGCAGGCTGCCATCGCTGAGAGCGGCGCCTCCGCTCCCGCCGACATGGGGCGGGTGATGAAAGCCGTCCTGCCCAGGGTGGCCGGGCGCGCGCCCAACGACGCGGTCAGCGCGCTGGTGCGGGAGTATCTCAAGTAACGTGGACCCTTCGCGCGCGCCCCGCTCGAACGCGCGGCTCCTCACCCTGCGCGTCGTTTTGCTCGCGGCCATGGGCATAACCACCTTCGGCGCGCTCACGCTCCCCGCCTCGCTGCGCGCCGACACGGCCTCCTTCCAGCCGGGCAACGTGTCGCCGCGTGATTTCACCGCCCCGCGCGACCTGACCTACGAAAGCGTGGTCCTCACCGAACAGCGCCGCAATGCCGCCGACCAGGCTGTGTTGCCGGTCTATTCGCCGCCCAACCCGGATGTGGCGCGCAAACAGATCGCCAGCCTGCGCGCCGCGCTGGATTTCATCAGCCGCACGCGCAGCAGCACCGAAACCAGCCTCGCGCAAAAGAGGGAAATGCTCGCCGCCAGCCCCGACCTGCCGCTGACCCCCGAATCCATCGAACGCATCCTCACCATCGAAAACGCGCGCTGGGAAACCCTGCGCCTCGAAACCATCACCGTGCTGGAGCGTACCATGCGCGGCGTCATCCGCGAATCAGATCTCGAAACTGCGCGGCGCGGCGTCTCCTCGCTGGTCAGTTTTTCGCTCAGCGAACAGGACGCGGCCGTTGTCAGCGAGATCGTCAAACCCTTTGTGATCGTCAACAGCCTCTACAGCCCCGAGTTGACCGAAGCCGCCCGCCAGTCCGCGCGCGAAGCGGTGAAGCCCGTCGAAAAATCCTACAAGGCGGGCGAGACCATCGTGCGCGCCGGCGAAGTCCTGAGCGAAGTGCAGGCCGAGGCGCTGCAATCCTTTGGCTTGATCCAGAGCGGCCTGACCATCTTCGACGCGATCAGCGCGGCGGCCCTCACCCTGGCCGCCTGCGCCTTCATGGTCGTCTACTTTTACCGCCGTAAACGACTGGGATTTTTATACGACGCGCGCTCCTTGTCGGTGACGGCCTTCGTGTTCGTGGCCATGCTCATCGGCGCGCGGCTCGCTGTTCCTGGCAACGTCTTAATTCCATACCTCTATCCGCTCGCCGCGGCCGGCATGTTGATCGCCGCGCTCTTCGGCATGGAAGCCGGGCTGGTCACCTCGGTGGCGCTCTGCATTTTGGGCGCATATGGATTCAGTCCCGACCTGCTGATCTACTACCTGCTCTCATCCCTGCTGGGTGTGCTGACTCTCGGCCGGGCGCGCCGCTTCTCCTCCTTCCTCGCGGCAGGCGCGGCTGTAACCGGCGCGTGCATCGCCATCCTGGTCGCCTTCCGCTCGCCCTTCAGCGACCTGGACTGGCTCGGCACGCTGCAACTGCTCGGCGCGGCGCTCGGCAACGGATTCCTCTCCGCCGCGCTGGCGCTGCTCGGCCAGAACATCTTCGCGCGCTGGCTCGGACTGGCCACGCCGCTGCACCTGCTCGAGATCTCACGCCCCGATTTTCCGCTTCTGCAACTCTTCCTGCGCAACGCGCCCGGCACCTACCAACACAGTTTGCAGGTGGCCAACCTGGCCGAACAGGCCGCCGAAGCCATTGGCGCAGACCCCCTGCTCACGCGCGTCGGCGCGCTCTTTCACGACGTTGGCAAATCCACCAACCCCGGCTTCTTCATCGAAAACCAGGCGCCCGGCCAGACCGACACACATCAAGACATGCAGCCCGAAGAGGCCGCGGCGGCCATCATCCGCCACGTCACCGACGGGGTAACGCTGGCGCGCAAACACCGCCTGCCGCGCCGCCTGACCGACTTCATGCTCGAACATCACGGCACCATGCTCACGCGCTTCCAATACAACCTGGCCCTGCAACAGGCGGGAGGCGATGCATCCAAAGTGAACGCGGAAAAATTCCGCTACCCCGGCCCGCGCCCGCGTTCGCGCGAAACCGCGATCCTGATGCTCTCGGACGGCGCCGAGGCGCGCACACGCGCCGAAGCCCCGCAGACCGAGGAGGAAATGCGCGCCCTCCTGCGCCGCATGCTGGAAAGCATTCAGCAAACCGGCCAGTTGGATCACACCTCGCTCACGCTGTACGACCTGAATCGGATCGTCGAATCCTTCGTGGCCACGCTGCGCGGCACATATCATCCGCGCATCCAATATCCCGCCGCCGAGATTCCCGCCGCACACGAGACCAGCCCCGCCATGCCCAAAAAAACATGATCACTCTCCGGCAGATTCGCAAAGCGCCCTTCGATATTTCCCTGCTCGAGCGCGCCGCCCTGGCTGTGTGTAGGCATCAGCGCGTGGATGGACACATCACTATTGTTCTGACCGGCGACACACAATTGCGCGCCCTCAACCGCGAGCATCTCCACGTTGACGCGCCGACCGATGTGCTTTCCTTTCCCGCCTCCGAAACCGACCCCGAAACGGGTGAGACCTACCTCGGCGACATCCTGCTCTCCCTTTCCCGCGCAAAACAGCAGGCGAACGCGGCCGGTCACTCCATCGCGGAAGAATGTCAACTGCTCGTTGTCCATGGCGTGCTGCATTTGCTCGGCCACGATCATGCCCATGCACGCCAAAAAAAGAAAATGTGGAAAGCGCAAGGAAAGATACTGGAGATTCTTGATCTCGGCCACGTAACGATTCGCGAGGAGTAACGGCCGTACCCGCGCCGCCGCTTTCAGATCCCCCACCAGACACAATCTGAAACTCCCGGACGCCGCCCGTCCCATCCTCACGGCGCCTGCGCCCATCGGGAGCGTGCCGCGCACGCGCGTTAGCCGCGCACGATCACCTGAATGATCGCCGTCTCTACACGGTTATCCTCGTACACCACCACCAATTGAATCGCATACAGTCCGCTCAAACCGCGCGTGTCCCATTCGGCGAGCAAGCCGTTGGCCGCGGCGGAGGTTGTGTTGTGGATCTCGATCCACGCGGTCGGATTCAATCCCTGTCCCACCTGCACTTTGTAATATTGGAATCTCTCGCCGGCGGCGGTGCCGATGATTTGAACGCGCCCATTGACCTCCGCAAACATGATCGGCGACACAATGTTGGCGTTTGGATTCGGCGACTGCAACTGGATCGCGTCATACGCCTCAGGCGCGACGGGGATGCCTGCCGAGGCCGCCCACGCGCGCGCCTCCTGCGGGACGGCCATGAACACGCGCTGTTCCACCAGACTGGGTGGCGTGAAAACCGTCGCAAGTAAACCCGTCTCGCGGTTGACCGCGTACGAGCGGAATAACGTATCCGGCTGTGATGGCTCGAATCCGTTCAGGAAAATTTCTTTTACGATGGCGGGGCAATCGTTTGTCGGCAGTAACCCGGACGGATCGCAGACATCCATCTCGGTGACACCAGCAGGACGGGTCCAATCGTCCGGCGTGAGGGAGAGGCTGGCAGTTTGCATTAACGCATTCCAAAGCGAGGCGGACGGACGCGCGCTCACGGTGGAGGATGAATCTGCTCCGGTCCACACCGCGGCGAGACGCGCCGGAGTGTAGCCGATTGCCCACGCGCTGGATGAATCGATCCGGCCGGATTTGAACGCGGCGGGACGACCGATCTCGGTGACGTTGGGGTTGCCCCAACTTTGCCAGCGCGCGGGGTTGTCGCTGAGGATGTCGTTCATCAGATATGCGAGTTGCGGCGAGACGACCGATTGCGATTCAGGCGATGACCAATCGAGCCAGATACTACCGTCCACGCTTTCGACGCGTAGAATGGCGGAGGCTTGGATCGAGTCGTGGAGGCGCTGTCCATTGCGGAGGCCGAAGGCGGCAAATGTTCCGTAGGCGGAGGCGAGGTCGAGGATGGATTGAGGGGGAGAATCGCTTGCGAAGGCCGCGCCCGGATCGAGGTCCAGCCCGAACGAGCGCGCCGTATTGACAGCGTTCTGCGCGCCCATTTGTTCCAGCACGTCTGCAGCAGGAATCAAGTAGTCGTTGGCGAGCGCGGCGCGCAGTCGCATGGGACCGTGAAATTGATCGTCGGGATTGCGAAGGTCGCCGCGTGGAATATCCCAGACGAGGGAAGCGGGGCCGAGTCCGCGGGTGAAGCCGGTCAGGTAAATGAAGGGGGTGAGGAGCGTGCCTGCGGGATGAGGATTGACATCGCCGACCAGCGCGAGGATTTGCCCGTCGCGCGGATCGAGGATGAGGGCGCTGGTGGAGGCGTTTGTGATCTTTGATTCGGGGAGGGCAGGCAGGAGGCGCGCGGCTTCGCAACCGGATTCATTGACGGTTGTGTTGGCGAGGCGGGCGTTGAAAATTTGTGCGAGGCATAGTGCGTTTTGCTGGAGGTTGGAATCGAGTGTGGTGACGATGATTAACCCGCCGCGTTCGATGCGCGTGCGATCATAGCGCGCCGAGAGTTGAGCAAGGGCAAGGTTGAGGAAGGTCGTTGTTCCCTCACCCCCTCCCCCCTCTCCCGCTGGGAGCGGGGCCGGGGGTGAGGGAATTTCCTCGATCATTCCCAGCGCTTTCATGATCAATAAAACTTCGTTGGCGCGCTGGGCTGCGGCTTCGGGCGCGGCAACGGGATTCAGGCTGGGCGTTCGCATGGTCCCCGCGAGCAGGGCGGATTCGGCGAGGGTGAGTTCCTCTGCGGGTTTGTGGAAATAAAGCCGCGCGGCGGATTCGATGCCGAAGGCGTAGTTGCCGTAGTTGGCGGAGTTGAGAGTCCATTCGAGGATTTTTTCGCGGCCAAAGCGGGCGGTGATCTGCGCGGCAAGGATGCGTTCGCGCAGGGCGCGTTGAAGCGAGGGCGGCTCATCGAAGAGCAATAATTCATAGGCGAGTTTTTGCGCGAGCGTGGGATGGGCATCGGGGTTGTCGAGTCCGGCCCAGATGTAGCCCGGATGGAAAGCGAAGTTTGCGTCGGAGGCGGCGATGGCCGCGTCAATCAACCAATCGGGAAGCTGGTCGAGGGGAATATAGGCGCGTGGAGAATCATCCGGTGCAAATGTGAAAAGCGTATGTTGGCCGGTGCGGTCGGTGACGCGCGTCGGCTGCAGTAGAAGTCCGTTGTTTGGATCGAGCAGGATGGGGAGTTGATCAACGGATGGAAGGTCGCGGGTCAAGTCTGCGTAGGTGAAGGCGAAGGCGAAGATGGCGAGCGCGAGCAGGATGGAAAAAATATAGCCGAAGCCGAACCACACCGCGCGCGCGCGTCCCGCTGCGTGGCGGCGGGAATCGGCGCGGCGTTCGCGGCGGCGGTGGACGGTTTCGATGGGGGAGGTCATGGGGGTAGTATACAGGGAAACAAGGAAAACGAACGCCTCGTTTGGAAGCGCCCGTTTTTGGGTGAATTACGCCTCGCTCAGGCTTGAAGTCTCGCGCCCGGCCGGCGCTCGACCGTCATGCTCTGCGGAGCGTATATTTGCGGAGGGCAATTCGGTTACGGGAGGCAGGTTGATTTTTTAACGCTGCCGTTGGCAATGGATTGTCACGGTGTTGCAATCGGTGAGTAGTTGAGTTTTTGAAGCGCCAGGTCTGCGAACGCGACGGTGACCGGCGTGGGGCCGGCGGAGCGGACGAAGAATCCGATCGAGCCGGAGGGCAGGTTGTTGTCGCTGACGCTGAATTGATAAATATCGTTCAGAAAGAAGCGCATTTCGTTTTTGAAGACCCAGACCGCCATGCGGATTTCCGAAGGGGCGCCGCGCGCGTTGCCGGTGTGATACGGCGGGTGCAAGATGAGTCGTTCATTCCCGGCAATCCGTTCCGCTCGCACCTCTCCATTGCAGGCGACGGCGAAACGATAATAGGCGCGCGGGATGGCGCGCACGAGCAAGCCGTATTCGTCCGCGCCGCGGCAGATGTTGACTCGCGCGGTCGCCTCCACATAAAAATCGGTCAGGGTCAGGTCGTGGTTGAGGCTGAAGAGATAGACTTCCGGCGCAGCGGAGAGTACCAGCGACTCGTCCACGAATGAAGCGACGCCGTCATCCGATTCGAATGTGTCCCAGGATTCTTCGTCGCTGAAGTTGTCGACTCGAATTTCGTTTCCGAGTCCCGGACGCCAATCCGGAGTGCCGGTCGGAAGCGTCAGCGGGCGGGGGATGGGCGTTTCGGTGGCGGGGAACCAGATCGGGGTCGGAGAAAGAACCGGCGTCGCTGTTGGCGGACGGGGAGTGGCGGTGCCGGGCGGCGGCGGGAACAGCGAGGCGCAAGAGGTCAGCAGGAGTCCGATCCAAAAAAAGAAAGTGGGGTTTATCCGAAATTTCAGGACAGAGAAACAATGTTGATTCACAGGAGGTATTGTACAATAGTGTTACGCAAAATGGAATTTTGCGCTACAACCCACTCAGGAGAATCTAATGACCGAACAGTCTGTGTTGGTGACGGGCGCGTGCGGCGAGATCGGGCAGGCACTGGTGCAGGGACTTAAGGCGCGCAACGGGTATCGCATTGTGACGGCCGACCTGGCCCCGCTGCCGGACGCGATTCGAGGTTTGCCCTCCGAACACGTCCAGGGCGATCTTGTCAATCGCATCAAACAATTTTACGATTACGATTTCGACATTATTTACCACCTGGCCGCGTCGCTTTCGTCGAAGGCGGAAGTGGCGACCGAGGAAGCGCATCGCATCAACGTGGAGGGGACGATGCAGTTATTGATGCTCGCCGCGTATAAATCGGAAAAATATAAAAAGCCGGTCCGGTTTTTATTCCCCAGTTCGATCGCCGCGTATGGCATGGCGGACGGCAACGAAAAGAAACAGGCGGGACGCGTTAAAGAAGAAGATTTCAACAGCCCGCACACCATGTATGGATGTAATAAACTCTATTGTGAAAAATTGGGGACGTATTACAGCCGGTTTTTCGGACAGCGCCACCTCGACTCGAATCCTCCCGCGATGCTGGATTTCCGCTCGATCCGATTCCCCGGGCTGATCTCGGCGTTCACGCTTCCCTCCGGCGGGACCAGCGACTACGGGCCGGAGATGCTCCACGCGGCGGCGCAGGGCAAGCCCTATGCGTGTTTCGTGCGCGAGGACACCAAAATTTCGTTCATGGCCATGCCGGACGCGATCAAATCCTTGTTGATGTTGTCTGATGTTCCGCGCCCAGCCCTGACCCGGCAGACCTACAACGTTGCGGCCTTTGCCATCCGCGCGGGTGAGTTTCGTGACCGCGCCGTCGAAGCCTTTCCCGGAGCAACGATCACCTTCGAGCCGAATCCGAATCGCCAGGGCATCGTCGACTCGTGGCCCGAAGACGTGGACGACTCGCGCGCTCGCGCTGACTGGAACTGGCAGCCCGATTATGACGCGGATACGTTTTTTGAGGACTATTTCCTGCCGGGGATTCGGAAGAGGTATGGAAGGTAAGAGAATAGGAGTGGAAAAAGGTGCGGCCATCGGGAGGCGGTCTCGCTTATCAGAAAGTCTCCAGCGGCGTTCGCCTGTGCGCCTGGCTTTTGGCAGGCCGTCTTTCCTGCCTGAGTTGATATAATCCAGACGGAAAGGAGGCTGTCATACATTCCGCCTTCATGCACCATAACTACCTTCTCCGCCGGCAGGTCTTTGCGCTCGCCGGAAAATTCCGCGTGTACGACCCGGCGGGCAATCTTGTGTTGTTCAGCGAACAAAAAATGTTTCGTCTGCGCGAGGATCTTCGCGTCTATTCCAATGAATCCAAAACGCAGGAAGTGTTGACCATCCAATCCCGCCAGATCATTGATTTTTCCGCGGCGTATGATGTGATGGATTCGATGTCGGGCGAAAAAGTCGGGAGCCTGCGGCGCAAGGGCTGGCGCTCGCTCCTGCGCGACGAGTGGGAGGTTCTCGACGCGCACGACCAGCCGCGCGGCCGGCTCTTTGAAGACACGCTTCAACTGGCCCTGCTGCGGCGTCTCCTGCTCGGCTCCCTCCTCCCGCAAAATTATGACCTGACCCTCGGCGAGACGCGCGTCGCCGACCTGCGCCAGCGTTTCAACCTCTTCCGCTACGAGCTGGAGCTTGACTTCAGCATGGACCCCGCGCGCGCGCTGGATCGGCGCATCGGCATCGCGGCGGGGATCTTGCTCGCGACGGTGGAAGGGAAACAAAGCAATTAATTCTGCGTGCGGCTTCCATGGATTCATTCGCACGTTCTCCAAATGCAACGTCACACGATCCCGCAAGGCGCTTCGCATCGGTCCGCACAATCCACATACCGGAGGTTCCATGACAAACAAACAACTCTTTGCCGGACTGGTGTTCGATGAATCAGGCCGCCCGGCAGAATCCGCTTACGTGGGCGACGAACCCTGCTATATTGTGGACGACGCGGGCTTCCAGCGTTACATCTCCTCCGAACAGGTGGATCGCGCCGTATTGAGGCAAATGCAGGAACTCATCAAAGGCAGCGAAAATCTCGTTGGCGAGCAGGCCGCCAAAATGATCGGGCAGGAAGACCCGTTCAGCGTGGCCGCCATCGCCAATCAACTCAAAAACATGGATCGGCAATTCGACCAGATGCTGCAGATCGGCCTGCCCGAAGACGCGCGCGCCTACCTCGGCATGCTGGGCTTCAAGATCGTCATCAATTATCACGGCGAGGTCCTCCGCGTGGAACAGCCGGGCATAGCCAGCGACGAGGATGACGGCGGAGAATAGAATCGCGCTGCACGCAGAAAAGGAACGGATCGCCATGCACCCCAACGCCCAACGGATCGAAAAATTCTACACAGCCTTCCAGGCGCGAGACGCCGACGCCATGTGCGCCGGCTACCATCCCGACGTGACCTTCACCGACCCCGCTTTTGGAATCTTGCGCGGCGCGCAGGCCGCCTGCATGTGGCGCATGCTGGTGGAGCGCGGCAGAGATCTGCAGATCACATTTGGCAAGGTGCAAGCCGACGACACGCGCGGTTCGGCTCATTGGGAGGCCCGCTATTCCTTCGGAAAAAGCCGCCGTCCCGTCCACAACATCATCGAAGCCGGGTTCGTTTTCCGCGACGGACTCATCTTCCAACACACCGACCGCTTCAACTTCTGGCGCTGGTCACGCATGGCGCTGGGAATCAGCGGCGCGTTATTGGGCTGGACACCCTGGCTCCAATCCGCTGTGCGAAAGAACGCGCGCGCCGGGCTGGAAACCTTCATGGCTGGAAAATAAAAAAGCCCCCGGAAAATCGTCCCGGGGGCTTCAACCACGCGGCCGCGCAACTACACTACCACACTCACCAACTTCCCCTTCACCACAATCACCTTCTTCGGAGCGCGTCCCTCCAGAAATTTCTGGACGTGATCGCTTGCCAGCGCGGCAGCCTGGATCTCCGCCTCGCCCGCCTCCGCCGCGACCAGGATGCGGTCGCGCACCTTGCCGTTCACCTGCACCGGCAGTTCGATCACCTCCTCCTTCGCGGCCGACTCGTCCACGGCGGGCCAACTCTGCTGGTGAATGGAATACGGCCTGCCCAGACGCGACCATAGTTCCTCGGCAATGTGCGGCGCGATGGGCGCCATCATCTTCAAGTAGATTTCCTGCGCCTCGTTCCATTCCGCAGAACCGGCCGCGCCCGCCTCGCGCGCTTTGTACATTTCGTTCAGCAATTCCATCAGCGAGGAGATGATCGTATTGAATTCGAAATTCTCGAAGTCGCGCGTCACCCGCTTTAACGTCTGATGAGCTTTGCGGCGCAGATTGCGCTTCAGGTCATCCGTTACCGCCATCCGCTTATCCGCTTCGGCATCCGCTGTAAACAGAGTCCATGTGCGGCGGATCCAACGCGCGCTTCCCTCAATGCCCTGTGAGTCCCAGGGCGCGCCCAGCTCCCAGCGCGCGAAGAACATGATGTAGGCGCGCAGCGTGTCCGCGCCGTAATGCTTCACCAGCGCGTCCGGCGCAATCACGTTGCCGCGGCTCTTGGACATTTTTTCGTTGTCCTCGCCCAGCACCATGCCCTGATTGCGCAATTGCAGCATCGGCTCGCCCCCCTCGAACATGCCGCCGTCGCGCAGCGCCTTGTGAAAGAAACGCGTGTACAACAGGTGCATCGTGGCGTGTTCGATCCCGCCCGTGTATGTATCCACCGGCATCCAGTAGTTGTATTCGGCGTCATCGAACGGAGCCTGATCGTAATGCGGACTCAGATAACGCAGGTGATACCACGACGAACACATGAAGGTGTCCATCGTATCGGTCTCGCGCGTGGCGCGCCCGCCGCACACAGGACAGGACGCGTTCTTCCACGTGGGATGCAGTTTCAACGGCGACTCACCCGTCGGCCTCCACTCCACATCTTCGGGCAGTTCCACCGGCAGTTGATCTTTGGGGACGGGGTTCCATCCATGTATTTCGCAATGAATCATCGGGATCGGCGCGCCCCAATAACGCTGGCGCGAGATCAGCCAGTCGCGATAACGATAGTTGATCGACTCCTTGCCAATCCCTTTTTCCTGCAACCAATCAATCACCGCACTCACACCAGGATTCTGGCGGCCTTTCAGGTCATTGACCTTCGTCCCGTTGAATGGGCCACTGTTGACCATGACTCCTGCGCCCGCGTAAGGCAAGCTACTATCTTGCCCCACAGGTCGGATCACCTCGACAATGGGCAACTCATATTTTTTCGCAAACGCAAAGTCGCGCTCGTCATGCGCCGGGACGGCCATGATCGCGCCCGTGCCGTAACTCATCAACACATAATCCGCAATCCAGATCGGGATCCGCTCACCATTGACCGGATTAATGGCATATCCGCCCGTAAACACACCGGTCTTTTCCTTGTCCACCGCCTCGCGCTCGATATCCGATTGACGCGCGGCCTGCCGTTTATATTCATCCACCGCCGCGCGCCGATCGGGCGTCGTCAGCCTGCCCACCAGCGGATGCTCCGGCGCGAACACCATGAACGTCGCCCCCCACAGCGTATCCGGCCGCGTCGTGAAGACCGCCACCTTCGCCTCACCCGCCGATGACTGATCGCCGATCACTGGAAACTGCACCTCCGCGCCTTCCGACCGATTGATCCAATTCGTCTGCAAGGTCTTCACGCGCTCCGGCCAGTCCAATTCGTCAAAGCGCAGCAACTCATCGGCATATTTCGTAGACTTGAAAAACCACTGCTCCAGGTCGCGCCGAATCACCGGCGTCCCGCAGCGTTCGCAGACGCGTTCATCGCCGATCACCTGCTCGCGCGCCAGCGTCGTATTATCCTTCGGACACCAATCCACCGCCGCCTGCTTGCGATAGGCCAGCCCCAGCTCATATAGTTTGATGAAGAACCACTGCGTCCAGCGATAATATTCAGGATCGCACGAAACCATCTCGCGCTCCCAATCGAACATCGCGCCCATCGAACGCAGTTGCAAACGCATCCGCTCGATGTTGGCGTACGTGCGTTTCATCGGATGCACGCCATCCTTGATGGCTGCGTTCTCCGCCGGCAGGCCGAACGCGTCGAAACCCATCGGGAACAGCACGTTGAATCCGCGCATCCGCATCCAGCGCGCCCGCGCGTCCGACGGCGCCATCGCATACCAATGCCCAATGTGCAGGTCTCCGCTCGGGTATGGCAGCATCGTCAACGCGTAATGCTTCGGCCTGCACTCGTCAATCACCGAACGATACAACTGATCTGCGTCCCATTTGGCCTGCCATTTTTTCTCGATCACCTTCGGGTTGTAGCGCGTCTCATCCACAGGCAGCTCTTCCTTCCTCTTCCGGGCAATGGCCTTCCCCGGCTCCAACTTCGCGATGACGGCCTTCACCGCCTCTACGCGCGAGATGACGACCTTCGGCTGCGCGGCCGCGGCTGTCTTCCCCGCCCGCTTCCCTCCCGACCGTTTTGCGGGCGCGGCCTGCGCGGTCCTTTTCGTACCGCCGACTCTGCCACGCGTCCCCGTGGGACGGACCGGCCTCTTCGGAGCCGCGGCTTTCGTCGCTTTCTTCGCCGCCGTCGTTTTTACAACCTGCTTCGGAGCGGCCTTCACCGCTTTTTGGGCGACGGCTTTCTTCTTCGTTGTTTTTTTGGAAGTTGCTTTCTTTGTGCTTGTCTTCTTCTTTGTGGTAGCCATTCTGACCTCGTTGAAAAATACGTTTCAGGTTGCAAGCCTCTGCTTGACTGAGATTCTCACGCGTAGGAGAAATGCGCGCCGCCAATCCGACTCTGGCGCATGCGCCTCTCGCTCAGGGCGAGGGTAAAAACAAAAATTCCTTCATCCACATCTGGGACGAAGGAATTCTCCGCGGTACCACCCGGTTTCGCCTTCTAGTCATTTGTCTTCTCGTCCACTGGTCAAGATTGACTAGCGGACGAGCGACTAGTAGCGCTCTTTGATTTGCCATAACGGAGCAACCCGTCGCTGACTACTTTGTTTCACCAGCGCAGTCTCTCTTGCGAGTGGACAGGCGAGTTCGGCCTGATGTGTTCCCGTGGATACATCGAAGGGCTTCCACCTTGCTTTCCCTTCTCGCTGACGGGATGGCCTACTACTCCTGCCGTGACATTTTTCGTATGTCAATATTATTTCAACATACTTGTATTGTGGACCCAGGGGGATTCGAACCCCCGACCTTCTCAATGCCATTGAGACGCGCTCCCAACTGCGCTATGGGCCCGGTTATATTTTGGATTTTTCGATTTCAGATTTACGATTTGATTGCATATGGTCAATCGTCTTCGAAAATCGGCAACCGTAAACCTGTGGACCTGAGGGGATTCGAACCCCTGACCTCCTCAGTGCGATTGAGGCGCGCTCCCAACTGCGCTACAGGCCCGGATACAAGGCGAAGCGCATTGTACTTGAGGGGTATGGGAATGTCAAGCAGGCGAATTGCCTCACGGGAAATGTTACCGAAAGAAGTATCGTTGCATCAGGAAAAATGTTACTTTCCGATAGGCGCAAAAGCCTATTGGAGGAGCGACATGATGAGCCTGAAAAGCAAGCGTGAGTTAC
>JABARH010000043.1:29245-48879 GCA_019187665.1 Anaerolineales bacterium | reverse complement strand
TCTGCTTGGCCGGAAAAAAGTCCGCAATCAGTTGCCATTCGGTATACTTGAGGTCGGTCGGGTAGGTTTGGTTGAATTTGGTCATTCTCCAATCTTACCCGACTACTTAAGAAACACTCTCTAAGGCACCTGACCGCTAGGCGGATTTGCCAGTGCAAGTTAACTTCCGAGCCTCAACTTCAACAACACAATTGTCTCTTCACGCAACTTGGCTTTCGCCCAATCCTTCTGGCTGGGCGTCAATAATTCGCCTACCCCGTCCAGAATGTGGCGATTACTTAATTTTTCCAATTGTTTGATACAGGTCTGGATGAATGCATCAAAAGACTTCCCGGAACGTCCCTCGACAATGGACCGATTGACCGGAAACCGCTGTGAAAGGAAATACCAGACATCATAAATATCGCGGCTGGTCTTGCCGATCCGTTCATGCATGGCTAGTAATTTGTGTGCGAACACATCCTCGGGAATCATGACAAGCATGGAAACTCCCAAGTAGGTTTTTATCTCGTAGCGGGAGCCAAATTGCCGCCGGTTGATTTCAACTTTGATGTGCCGCGCTGAATCCTCATAGGAGAGGACGAAGAAAATACCAAATCGTTTTCGGTTTGCTTCCCGGATTGTCCCGTATTTCTCGATGATATTCGTTACGCGCTCGAACACCACGTCTTCCTGAGATTCATCCAACAAGTCGAAGTCGAGATCGACGGAGAAGCGCTCCAAGCCGTAGAACATCAAGGCGGCGGTGCCGCCCTTGAAGCCAAGGAATGGCGCGATCATGGTATCCGAATAAATATCCTTGAGGATTTGGAAGAGGATGGTCTTGTGAGTAGTGATGTCGAGTTTCATCGTTACTTCTCGATTTGCCTGTAAAGCCTTTGGACACGCTTGGCCATGCTTTGATTTTGATAGATTGGGAGTATGTTGAATACCTTATTCCAATCCAAACTCGCGAGATTGTCAAAGTGATAGTCGCGATGGATGTAAAGGGTGTCTAAGAATGCCCGCTCCCGAGTGGCTAAGGAAGTTTCATCCTTGTTTTCTACTCCTATCGGGTTGGTTAGAATAAGGGACTTGATCTTTCTGAACGAGTAAACCTGATCATCTACCTCAACTTCGCGGGTCAAATACGAGGCTACACTGATCTGGGCATGGAATTGAAAAATAAGACCTTCCCGCGCAAGGATGCTTTCAAAACTCACGTAAGCAGGAGGGTAGAGCCGAGTGGCAAACTCCAACTTGGAGTATTTCTTATCCTTGGCGTATACCCCCTTTCGGATTCGGTACAACTTGCCGCGCTTCGCGTAATAGCTGAGCCGCACCCGCACGGCTTGGGTGCTGGGTTCCCCCCACAATAAAGCCACATCTTCGAAGGTGAAGACAGTTTTGGGGGAACGGAGGATCGCCTCGAAATATTGGCCTTTTTGCATTATTTCATCCATACATTAGTTTAATGCTTATATACAGTTCACATATTACGATATTTTTAGCCTAAAGTCAAGAGCCGTTCGTCGTTGACACTCTAGCAACCCGTTCAAATAGTTGCTATGCTACTTCTATGTCCGAAGGGTGGGATAAAGCCAGTCCAAAGCACTTCGTCGTGAGGCAGTGGCAACTGAAATATACTTCCCCAATACAATTTCTTCTTTTGCCCTTGTATAATACCCACGGTCACAAATTGCGCATTCCACCTTCTAAAAAAGCGCAATTTGTGACCGAGTGCGGTATAGAAATAGAAATCATCCCGACCAATCTCACTTTCGGTCAAGGGACAATTCAGCCATCTTTCCTCGCTGCTCAAATCGCAGCATAGCACTGAATTGTTCCTCAACTACTGAGTGTGGTTCGGGATGGATCCGTGTAAGTGCCCCCAAGGGGACTCGAACCCCTGTTTAAGCCTTGAGAGGGCTTCGTCCTGGGCCGCTAGACGATGGGGGCGTCTGTTGTTTTTAGCGGGCGGGATTGTATCATCCGTGAATTGAATCGTCAACGAGAAACCAACGCGGACGCATGGCTTTCTCAAAAGCCGGAGATTCCTCAACGCGAGTTACGCCAATCAGCGAATGACGCGAATAAACCCAAGAAAATTCGCGAAATTCGCCTATTCGTGGCATTCGCGTTCCAAACCCGCCGGTTTGTCAAGTATCTTTGAAAAGACCATAAACGCGGACGGAGGAGAGCGGCAAAAACAAAGAGCGCAGGAGCAACTCGCCACAGCGACCACAGAGGCGTCTTGAGAAGATCGTCTCCGCGTCCTCTTTCGTCGAATCATTTCGCACAAACGCGTGGGATGAATCGCTCTCGAACGAAAATGGAAAATCGAAAGCGGATAATGTGGCTTATAATTGCGCGAATAAATTCATTGATTCAACCTGGAAGGATGAATTCATGGCAGGGTTGATTGGAAAGAATCTGGGTCGCTACGAAATACGGGAGACGCTGGGCGAGGGCGGCATGGCAACCGTCTACAAAGCCTATGACACACGCCTGGAACGCGAGGTGGCGCTCAAGGTCATCCGTCGTGAAGCGTTTTTGCCCGAAGAAATGGAAATGCTCCTCAAGCGTTTCGAACGTGAGGCGAAATTACTCGGCAGACTCTCCCACCCGAACATTGTCGGTGTGATTGATTATGGGGAACACGAAGGCTTGCCCTACCTCGTCATGGTCTATGTCTCCGGCGGCACGCTCAAACAACTGCTCGGCAAACCCATCCACTGGAAACGCGCCGTCGAACTCATCCTGCCGGTGGCGCGCGCGCTTGAATATGTTCACGAACACAACATCATCAACCGCGACGTAAAACCATCCAATATTTTAATGACCGAAAAAGGACAGCCCATGCTGTCCGATTTTGGGCTGGTCAAATTATTCGGCGAAAAAAGCGGCGGCGAAACCAACGTCAGCCTCACCTCCTCCGGCGCCGGGCTCGGCACACCGGACTACATGGCGCCCGAGCAATGGACCGGCGAAGCCACCGCGCAATCCGACCTGTATTCGCTGGGCGTCGTGCTATATGAAATGATCACCGGTCACCGCCCCTACACGGCAGACACCCCGGCCGGCGTTCTCGTCAAACAAGCCACCGAGCCCCTGCCGCTCCCCAAAAACTACATCTCCGACCTGCCCGAAAATGTCGAAGCGGTGATTCTCAAAGTGCTCGCCAAACGCCCCGAAGACCGCTACCCCAGCGTCGAATCGTTTGCAGATGAATTAAACAACCTGCTGACCGGGCGCGAAGTGACCGCCACCGCCATCAAAACCGAACAACTGCGCGAGATGATGACCGGCAAGATGAAACGCCCCGCCGCACAAGAGACGGTCGTCGTTCAGAAGCGCGGCTTTCCTCTTCTCTGGCTGGGGCTCGCCCTGATAGCGATCCTTGCCCTGGCAGGCGGGTTCCTCGCCTTCTCGCGCTCCGGCATATTCGCCCCGCCCCTCACCGCCACCGAAACATCGCTTCCCGCCGCAACCTTCACCATGCTTCCGCTCACAGCCACACTCCCCCCGACTGTCTTGCCGACCAGCCTGCCCACCGATACCCCCATCCCCACAGCGACGGGCATCCCCGCGGAGATCACAGATTGGAAGAACGTCCCCATGCGCTACATCCCAGCCGGAGAATTCACAATGGGCAGTGACGACACCGGCGATATTAACTCGCGCCCCGAGTCTGCTGTGTTTGTGGAAGCCTTCTACATTGATAAATATGAAGTCACCAATGAGATGTATACCGTCTGCTCATACGCCATCGAGTGCAGGAAACCCCTCGAAGGCGGCTCGCGCACGCGCCCATCCTATTTTGATAACGCCGTTTTCGCAAACTACCCCGTCCTCTTCGTGGATTGGAAAATGGCAAAAGCCTATTGCGAATGGAGGGGCGCACGCCTGCCCACCGAATCCGAATGGGAAAAAGCCGCGCGCGGCACGGATGCTCGCTTATATCCATGGGGAGACGGCAAACCGGATTGCGACATTGCCAATGTCTCAGGATGTATAGAAGACACCTCCGCGGTGGATCAATTCCCAAATGGCGTCAGCATCTATGGCGTATATGGGCTGGCTGGCAACGTCTGGGAATGGACCAACAGTCTCTTCGATTTTTATCCCTACGACCCCGACGATGGGCGCGAGGATCCAAAAGCCTTCGGTGAGCGTGTTGCGCGCGGCGGCTCCTGGCATCCCTTTGGTGGAGGCAATGTCCGCTCCGATTCGCGCCTCAGCCTCGACCCAGCCTACGCGGGTGCGTACGTCGGCTTCCGTTGCGCATCCGACCAACCCAAGCTGGTGCCATGATGATCCCCTCAAAAGTTTTAGTTGCCTCCATCTTTATTCTGGCGCTGATTCTTTCCTCATGCAATTTGCCCGTTGGTCCGCTCCCGCCCACCGCCACAGCGACTCTTGCGGTTGTCACACCGTCATTAACCGCCACCCTTGAACCGACCCTGACTCCCACCGCAACCGTCTCCCCAACTGCCACACTGGTTCTGCCTACCGCCACAAAGTACATTCCTCATTTATTTGTCCCCTCCACATCCGTGAAAATGGGTGGATTAATCATTGACGTCACCTCCGTGGATACGGCTTCCGAACATCGCGCGCCATACGGAGATTCGTTTCAGATCAACCGTTTCGAGCGCCCCTTCACGCAAGACATGACCTACATCCCGGATGTGGACATCGTCAGCTTTAATCTCGGACGGGATGAAAAATTCTATTACGTTTCCATCGAACTGGTTGGCAAGGACCCGAACAACCCGATCGGGATCAATTACGCCGTCGAAATAGATTTGGACGGCGACGGCTTTGGCGATTACATCATCGTGGCTCATCCGCCCTACAGCGCGGAATGGAGCGTCGCCAACGTCATCGTCGCGCAAGACAGCAACCACGACACCGGCGGACTCTCCGCTGAAAAGTCGGATGCGCCTTTCCCCGGCAACGGCTACGACGAGATCATCTTTGACGGTTCAATCGGACTGGGCGACGACCCCGACCTGGCGTGGGTGCGCATCAATGCCGGGCAATACGCCACCGTCCAATTCGCATTCAAACTCGGGCTTGCCGAAAATCGCTTCATGCTCGGCGTGATCGCCGACGCCGGGCTGAAGGATATCGAACAGCTGGATTATGTGGACCGCCTCACCAAAGAACAGGCTGGCTCGCCGGTTGGCGGCGATCCCTTCTATCCGCTCAAAGCCCTCTTCGCCATTGATAACGTCTGCCGTTCGGCGTATGGCTTCCCAGGCACCGGCGAAGAGCCACAGCGCTGCCCCTCTCATTGATTTTTTTGGCTCTATCGTTTTTAACGGGAAACCGTTTTTTAAACACAAAGGATATTGTCGAGTCTCATAAAGTCGTACTACCTTTGTAGAGAGAAAGTCTCGTAAAGTCGTACCTATCAGACGGATATTGATGCACTTCGGGCAGCTCGGCTCTCAATTTGAAGGGTTTTCATGACCTGAGCGGGTGGCACTAGTCCTGCGAATACGGGTCACAAAGGCAAAAAGCAGGTTGAGTAGCCATATGTGCTAGTGGTACGATTTTGTGAGACTTTGTTAAAGTGCAGGTGGTACGATTTTATAGGACTCGACAGATATGACGGTCACAAAGGAAAAAACACAAGGAATCCAGGCTCTTTTTCCCCTTTGTGTACCTTGTGTCCTTCGTGGTGAGGCTCTTTCCCGTTAATTACGGGAGACCCTTTTTTTAAAATACTCTCTACCGTACATTTGCACCGCTAAGCCCGCAAAGAACGCAAAGAAAACCTTTTTAACTTGGCGACCTTAGCGTGCTTTGCGGTAAAAATCTTCTCATGTACGGTAGAGAATTAAAATACAGGACGTACGCAAAACCTTGCGTAGGGCGCGCCGAAGGTCTAACGCGCCTGCTGGCGTTACGCCTGCCTGATTTGCCTGGCAAATCACGGGCGACGCCAGGGGAGAACGCCAATTATGCGTAAGTCCTGAAAATAAATACTACCTTGCGCGCAAAAAACGTAGGTCACGTTTTCAACGTGACAGGTTACTCGCCAAAACGCACCGGCTGAAATTCCCCGTCCTCCAAATCTGGTATCATTGCCAGGCATGACTCAATTCATCACCCGCATCCCAAACGGTTTCGATTTACCGCGTCGCATCGCGCGCCTCGGCGAACTGGCTTACAACCTATGGTGGACATGGAACCCCGAAGCCACGCGCCTCTTTGCCCGCATCGATTATGATTTGTGGGAACGTCTCTCGCACAATCCCATCCTGTTGCTCCGCCAGATCGGGCGCGCCGAATTAAATTCCGCCGCGCAAAATGAAGATTACCTGACGGCGTTCGACCGCGTCTTTGCCGAATTCGATGCCTACCTCGCCGCCCAGCAAACCTGGAGCCTCGCCGCGCATCCCGAACTGACAGGCAACCCCATCGCCTATTTCTCGATGGAGTTCGGCTTGCACGAAACCCTGCCCATCTACTCCGGCGGACTCGGCGTGCTGGCGGGCGACCACCTTAAAGAAGCCAGCGACCTCGGACTGCCGCTCGTCGGCATCGGCTTTATGTATGCGCAGGGATACTTCTCCCAACACATCAGCGAAGACGGCTGGCAGGAAGCTATCAACAATCCCATCAATATAGATGAACACGCCTTTCTCCCGGTCACCAGGCAAGACGGCTCGCGCCTGACCGTCTCGGTGGAATTTCCCGAACGCATCGTTACCCTGCAAATCTGGGAAGTGCGCGTCGGGCGCGTCCCACTCTACCTGCTCGACTCCAACGTGGACGGCAACTCCGACGCCGACCGCCTGCTGACCGCGCGCCTCTACTGGAGCGACCTCAACTTCCGCGTGGCGCAGGAAGTCCTGCTCGGCGTGGGAGGCGTGCGCGCCCTGCGCGAACTGGATTACAACCCCTCCGTCTGGCACATGAACGAAGGCCACGCCGCCTTCCTAACGTTGGAGCGGGCGCGCGAATTAGTCCAGGCAGGCCATTCCTTTGAACAAGCCATCGCGCAAACGCGTCTCAACAACATCTTCACCACGCACACCCCGGTCCCGGCCGGCAACGACGAATTCCCCCTCTGGCTGATTGATAAACACCTCGCCGCGCTCTGGACCCCGCTCAACCTCACCCGCGACCAATTCATGGACCTTGCGCGTCACACCCAGCCCTACGGTGAAACCTTCAGCATGGGCATCCTTGCCCTGCGCCTCGCCGAGGGACGCAACGCCGTCTCCGAACTACATGGACGCGTGGCGCGCGGCATGTGGAACTTCCTCTGGCCCGACAAACAAGAAGACGACGTTCCGATCACCTACGTCACCAATGGAGTCCACACCGGCAATTGGATGGCGCGCCGCATCCGCCTCCTGCTGGACAAACACCTGGGCGCCGATTGGCTCGACCGCCTCGACGACCCCGCCCTGTGGTCCCGCCTGGATGCGGTCCCCGACCAGGAATTCTGGCAGACGCACCTGCATCTCAAACGCAAACTCGCCTTTTATTTACGCGAACGCATCCGCGGACATTGGCTGCATGACGGCATTCACCCGGTGCAAGTCGTCGCCTCTGGCGTGATGATCAACCCCTACGACCTGACCATCGGCTTTGCGCGCCGCTTCGCCACCTACAAACGCGCCGGGCTCATCCTCGCGGACGTGGAACGCCTGCTCGACCTGGTCAACCGCCCCAACCGCCCCGTGCAAATTATTTTTGCAGGCAAGGCGCACCCCGCCGATGAACCCGGCAAGCAACTCATCCAGCAAATTTACCGCACGGTCAAAAAAGCCGAGACCGGTGGACGACTCGTCTTCCTCGAAGATTACGATATGAACCTCGCCCGCTACCTCGTTCAGGGCGTGGACGTATGGCTCAACACGCCGCGCAGACCCATGGAAGCCAGCGGCACCTCCGGCATGAAAGCCGCCCTCAACGGCGCGCTCAATTTCTCCGTGCTGGACGGCTGGTGGCGCGAAGCCTACAACGGACAAAACGGCTGGTCCATCGGCGCAGACGCGGACCCCCAAACCGCAGTCCAGGATGAAGCGGACGCCGAAAGTTTATATCAGACCCTCGAAAACGAAATCATCCCGCTTTACTACGACCAGGACGAAGCGGGCTTGCCGCACGAATGGATCGCGCGCGCCAAAAACGCCATGCAGACCGTCACGCCGCAATTCAGCACGCGCCGCATGGTAAAAGAATACGTGCAACGGCTCTACCTGCCCGCCCTGCGCGCCGGCCGCGAAACAACAAAACCCAAAAAAGCCAGGAAGAAATAAGGCCCTGCAAAAGCGACTCTGTGCCGATGAGCCAATTCGATCCTCCTTTCTCCCTCCACGAAGAACCCACGCAACCCCCGCCGGACATTCCGCCCACTTCACGCGCCCGCCGCCGACGCGGCCATCGCGCTGCCTTCCCCTCCGACGCCGAAGGCCAGGCCGCCATGCTCGCCGACCTGGCGCGGCGCGCCTACCCCTCCTACGAAATTTACCTCTTCGCCATCATCAGCGGCGCGATCCTCGGCGCCGGCTTCTACTTCGACGCGCTGGCCGTCATCATCTTCGGCGCGCTTTCTGCGCCCCTGCTCACCCCCTGGGTCGGCATGACCCTCGCCGCGATGACCGGCGCGGCGCGCTTCTTTGCCCAGACCCTGGGCGCGCTGCTGATCAGCGTTCTCATCGTTTTCCTTCTCGGCCTCATCGCTGGCCTGGCCTCCACCCCCTTTCAACCGATGACGCTCAACCAGGTATATTTGCACAGCCGCCTATGGTGGCCCGACCTGATCGTTCTCGCCGCCAGCGCCATGCTCCTGGTCATCACCTTCATCCGTACCGACACGCGCCCCTACATCCCCTCCGCCATGCTCGCCTACGAGTTCTACCTCCCGGCCAGCGCGGCAGGCTTTGGCATTGGCGCAGGACTCATCGGCGTCTGGCCCGAGGCCGCGCTCGTCTTTATCGTTCACTTCGTGTGGGCCACCTTCTTTGGCCTGGTCGCCCTGGCGCTGCTGCGCTTCCGTCCCCTGGGCGCGGGCGGAGTCCTGTTCAACATCACCATCGTCCTCGTCATACTCGCGGCCTTTTTCGGACTGACTGGCTTTGGAAATTCCATGCTGGATATCGCCTTCGGGACTCCCACACCCTCGCCGGCCGTTTCCCCGCCCGCGCGTCCCTCGCCTTCGCCAACTGCGCATCGCGCGCCGACCGCGACCGGCGCGGCGTCTCCGGCCACTTCCCCCCGTCCAAGTGGAACCGCCGCGCCGACTCTTGCCCTCTCTCCGACCCTGCTCGGCGGAGACGTGGTTTTCCCTCCCACAGAAACATTCACGCCCACAGCAACCATCGAACCGACGCCCATCTTTGCCAGGATCGCCGCCATCGAAGGCGGCGGAGCGTTCATGCGAAAAAATCCCGCCGGAGAATTTCTGGCCACGCTCGACAACGGCGTAACCGTGGAAGTGTTGGGCGAAACGCAGGATGTACGCGGCGTAACCTGGGTGAAGATCGCCGCCATCAAGAACGGCATCCGCATGGAAGGCTGGATCATCCAATCTGTGCTGGTCACGGCCACGCCAGTGGTCAACTGGCAGCCAACGGCGACGATCACGCCCTAAAGACAGTGATAGACACATAGAGACAGGCGCACACGTAGATACGTGTGCCTGCACAACAAACGGAGTTGCTTCATGCCCATTCATTTCGGCACCGACGGCTGGCGCGCCGTCATTTCAGATACGTTCACTTTCGGCAATCTTCGCATGGTGGCGCAAGCCATCGCCGACGCGGTCGCATCGGAACATTGGCACAAGCCCGCCAACGGATCGCCCGCGGATGGTCCCGGAAGAATCGTGGTCGGCTACGACACGCGCTTTTTATCCGACCGGTTTGCAGGCGAAGTCGCGCGCGTCCTGGCCGCCAATAATTTCATCGTTCATCTCGCACAATCCGATTCGCCCACGCCCGCCATTTCGTACGCAGTCCGAAATCTCGAAGCCGTCGCGGGCGTAATGATCACCGCCTCGCACAACGCGCCGCGTTACAACGGCGTGAAATTAAAAGGCGCGTTCGGCGGGTCGGCGCTGCCCGAACAATGCCGCCGCGTGGAAATCTACATCAACGACAACGAGGAACAGGCGCGCGGACCCAACCTGATGGATTTTCAAAAAGCGCGCGAGCAGGGACTGATCGTCAAGTTCAACCCATTGCCCGCATATTACGACCACCTGCGCAAACTGATCAATAGCGACGTGATCGCCGACACCCCGCAGCGGTTCGTCGTCGACTCGATGTATGGCTCGGGGCGCGGCGTGATCCGGGGGTTTTTGCAGGGAACTGGCTGTGAGATCGCGGAGATCCGCAACGAAATGAATCCCGGCTTTGGCGGCGTGCATCCCGAACCGATCGCAAAGAATTTGGGCGCGCTCGCCTCCGCCATCAGTTCGGGCATGGGCGCGTTCGGCCTTGTCACCGACGGCGACGCGGACCGCATTGGCGCGATGGACGAGCGCGGCAATTTCGTTGACCCGCACAAGATCATGGCGCTCTCGTTAAAATATCTCGTAGAGCGGCGCGGCCTGGGCGGCGCGGTCGTGCGCACGGTTTCGACGACGCGCATGATTGATCGTCTCGCCAAACGCTACAACATGAAACTCTACGAGACGCCCGTCGGCTTCAACCATATCGCGGATTACATGATGAGCGAGGATATTTTGATCGGCGGGGAAGAGTCGGGCGGCATTTCATTCAAGGGGCATATTCCCGAAGGCGACGGCCCGATCATGGGGCTGTTGCTGGTGGAAATGCTCGCCGCCGCCGACAAACCTCTCTACAAAATGGTGGAGGATTTGCTGGCGGAGGTCGGCCCCGCGTTCTACGAGCGCACAGACCTGCGCTTGAGTCGCCCGGTCGCGAAGGCCGAGATGACCAAATTCCTGACCGAGCAAGCCCCCGCGGAGATCGGCGGCCAGAAAGTGTATGAGATCAGTCAGCGTGACGGCGTGAAATATATCATGGCCGACGACTCGTGGCTGTTGATCCGTCCCTCAGGAACGGAACCGGTCTTGCGTGTTTATGCCGAAGGAAGAACGCAGGAGATGGTCAAGGCATTATTGGGATATGGAAACCAGGTCGCGGAGCAGGTGGTGTAGCCGTAGAATTCACAGAGATATTTGGAATCTTCAGAACTTACGCATAATTGGCGTTCTCCCCTGGCGCCGCCCGTGATTTGCCAGGCAAATCAGGCAGGCGTAACGCCAGCAGGCGCGTTAGACCTTCGGCGCGCCCTACGCAAGGTTTTGCGTACGTCCTGTTTTCCTTGTGACGAAGATGGCTTTTTCAAGAGGCCGGCGCCGCTCAGCGAGGGGCGGGTTTCTTGAGGAACATGGCTGTCCGCTCGAATTGAATCACGATCGTCCCGTCGGCTTTGCGCCCGACATGCCTGAGCCGCACAATACCCACATCGGGTCTCGATTTTGATTCGCGCTTTTCCAGCACTTCGCTCTCGGCGTAAATGGTGTCATTGTGGAATGTGGGGTGAGGATGAATCACCTTGTCGTAGCCCAGGTTGGTCAGGATCGTCCCCTCGCTCAAATCGCTGACCGTCAAACCCACAACCAGTCCCAGCGTGAAGATGCCGTTCACAACGCGCCCGCCAAATTCCGTGCGCGAGGCAAAATCCTCATTCAAATGCAGAGGCTGGGTATTCATCGTCAGCGACGAGAACAAAACATTATCAAACTCGGTCACTGTGCGCCCCGCCGAATGTTTGAACGTCATCCCGGCTTCCAGGTCCTCGAAATATTTTCCAGTCATTCGTCCTCCATCTCCATCAAAATCTGTTCGCGCTCCACGCTTTGCCCCGGCTTCACATGCACCGTCTTCACGCGCCCATCTTTCAATGCCTGAATGCGGATCTCCATCTTCATCGCTTCCATCGTCAACAACGTCTGGCCCTTTTTCACCACCTCGCCCTCGCTCACGCTCACACTTCGCACTTGACCCGGCATGGGCGCGGTGAGTCCACCGGCATAATCGTGACGCACACCGGGTTTTGCGCCGGAGGTCTTGGTCAACAACATGGTCTGACCATCGAGTGTCACCCAACGTTTCGCGAGATCCGATGAAACGTAAGCAGTGACACGCTTGCCATCCACGAGCAGGTCGAGTCGTCCCGAGTCCGCTCGTACGATCTGGACATTGATTGTCTTGTCATTGAGCGCAGCCACGTACGAATCCCCTGTGGGGGTGATCTCCAATGTGTGTGTGCCGAACGTGACCTTCATGTCTCTCTCAATTCCTGAAATTATTCGACTGCTTCCACGGATTAAATGGATCCGTCTCGGTCGAGATGGATGACTGCGATTTGGAGGCGGCGAACGCCACATCCGCCAGCGCGGCGGCGATCAACGCTTCCTCCGTCGGGACGGCGGGCGTCCACTCGCGAACATGATCCTCCACCCAATTCGTGGACACGCGCCCCGCCGCAAAATCCTCATGCGCCAGCACGGATTGCATGTAATCCAGATTCGTCGTCACGCCGTGGACGATGAAATCGCGCAGGGCGATCTTCATGCGCTGAATGGCGCTCGCGCGCGTCTCGCCATACACGATCAACTTTGCCAGCAATGGATCGTAGAAATGCGTCACGATGTCACCGGCGCGGAAACCGGAGTCCACGCGGATGCCGGGTCCGCGCGGCTCGATGAATTGCAGGAGTTTCCCCGTGCTGGGCAGGAATCCGCTGGCTGGGTCTTCGGCATACACGCGGCATTCGATGGCATGACCGCGCTGATGCAAGCCGCTTTGCTCGAAGGGGAAGCGTTCGCCCGCCGCAACGCGAATCTGCCACTGGACGAGATCGAGCCCGCTGACCAGTTCGGTGACGGGATGCTCCACTTGCAGGCGCGTGTTCATTTCCAAAAAGTAAAATGAATCTGCGCGCGGGTCGAAAATAAATTCCACCGTCCCCGCGTTGAAATAACCAACCGCCTTCGCCGCATTAACCGCCGCTTCGCCCATGCGCGCGCGCACCTGCGGTGTGAGCAAGGGCGAGGGCGATTCCTCGATGATCTTTTGGTGCCGTCGCTGGACGGAACACTCGCGCTCGAAGAGATGCACGAGGTTGCCGTGTTTGTCGCCGAAGACTTGAATCTCAACGTGATGCGCTTCGACCAGATATTTTTCGATCAGCAAACGTTCATCGCCAAACGAGTTCAGGGCTTCGCGCCGGGCGAGGGCGATGGCTTCGCTCAACTCGCTTTCGGCATGAACCACGCGCATGCCTTTTCCGCCGCCGCCCGCCGCCGCTTTGACGAGAACAGGATAGCCGATCTCGCCTGCCGCGCGTTTGAATTCCTGCTCCGATTCCAAATTCTCGAAGCCGGGCACGGTCGGCACAGCGGCTTGCTTCATGCGGATCTTGGACTCGGCTTTGTCGCCCATGGCGCGGATCGAATCTGCTGAGGGGCCGATAAAGGTCAGATGCGCTGATTCCACTGCGGAGGCGAAGGAGGCGTTCTCCGAGAGGAAGCCGTAGCCCGGATGGATCGCGTCCGCTCCGCTGTGGCGCGCCGCATCCAGCAGGTGATCCACATTCAAATAAGATTCTTTCGGCGCGGGCGGTCCGATCAGCACAGCCTCATCCGCACACTGAACATGTTGCGCGTTCGCGTCGGCTTCCGAGTAGACTGCCACGCTTGGAATATTGAGTTCGCGGCAGGCGCGCATGATGCGGATGGCGATCTCGCCGCGGTTGGCGATGAGGATTTTGGAGAAGGGGAGAGGGGTTATGGTCATTAGAATGAATTCTGTGCGGGTGACAAGTGAGGCGTGATGAGTGAGGCGTGAGGATGGTTAAAGGTCTTCTGGGGCATCAATTTCGTAGGGCGCTTGTTCTTCTCGGATACCTTTGGTTGCTCTTTGTTGTGGAACCATGGTTAACAGCAGGCGAATGATTTGTGTTGCAAGGTTTATGCGATGTTGAACTACTTCATTTTTCAATACGTGATGAGCTTTGTAATACCAGTCTCTGCTTTCGCGGGCAGACCCGAGGGCATATTCGTAAAAACGGGCGCGGTCACGCCCGGTGCTTTTAGAATAGCCTTCCGCAATATTTGCACTCACTGAACCAACTGCGCGATAGAGCTGGTCTGCCAGGCTGCGAGTGCGATCATCTTTGATCAGTTCAGAAACATCATGCCAACAGATCTCAGAGAGAAACAGCGAAAGCCGATATGCTTCAACTTTCCACAAAGTATCCTGCTTTATCTCTATTGGCAATGTCTCGATCCATGCATCAAAATTCATTACACATCACTCTTCACTCGTCACTCATCACATGCGAAACACACCAAACCCGCCTTCTTCTTTGGGCGAGTTGAGCACGATGGAGAGCGCCATGCCAAGCGCCTGGCGCGTGTCGGCGGGATCAATCACGCCGTCGTCCCACAGGCGCGCGGTGGAGTGATAGGGACTGCCCTCGCGTTCGTATTTTTCTAGCAGGGGGCGTTTGAATTCTTCGGCTTCCTCAGCGCTGAGGGCGGGCTTGCCCTCGCGGGCGAGTTGGTCCTGTTTGATGGTGAGCAGGACGTTCGCGGCTTGTTCGCCGCCCATGACCGAGATGCGCGCGTTGGGCCACATCCACAAGAAGCGCGAACCGTAGGCGCGCCCGGCCATGGCGTAGTTGCCCGCGCCGAACGAGCCGCCGATGACGAGAGTCAACTTGGGGACGCGCGTGGTGGCGACGGCATGCACCATCTTGGCGCCGTCTTTGGCGATGCCGCCGGTCTCGTAGTCTTTGCCGACCATGAAGCCGGTGATGTTTTGCAAAAAAATGAGCGGGATGCCGCGCTGGTCGCAGAGTTCGATGAAGTGAGTCCCTTTAAGCGCGGACTCGCTGAACAGCACGCCGTTGTTGGCGATGATGCCGACCGGATAACCGTGAATGCGCGCGAATCCGCAAATAAGAGTCGTGCCGTAACGCGCTTTAAATTCGCGGAAGCGGCTGCCATCCACGAGGCGCGCGATCACCTCGCGCACATCGAAAGATTCTTTGAATGTGCGCGGCAGGACGCCGTAGAGTTCTTCGGGAGGGTATAACGGTTCCTCGGGTGGAGCCACCTCGAGGGCGGAGAGATGCGTGTGACGATGCCCGCGCGGCAGGGTCTCGACGATGGAGCGCAGGATCTCGATGGCGTGATCGTCGTCGTCGGCGAAGTGATCTGCCACGCCGGATTTGCGCGTGTGGACATCCGCGCCGCCCAACTCCTCGGCGGTCACTTCCTCGCCGGTCGCGGCTTTGACGAGCGGCGGCCCGCCGAGAAAAATCGTCCCTGCGTCTTTGACGATGATGGCTTCGTCGCTCATGGCTGGGACGTACGCGCCGCCCGCGGTGGAGGAACCCATCACCGCCGCGATCTGCGGAATATTTTTGGCGGACATGCGCGCCTGGTTGTAAAAGATGCGCCCGAAATGATGCGCGTCGGGAAAGACTTCATCTTGAAAGGGCAGGTTTGCGCCGCCCGAGTCGACGAGGTAGAGGCAGGGCAGATGATTCTCTTCGGCGATCTGTTGCGCGCGCAAATGTTTTTTTACCGTCATCGGGAAATAGGAGCCGCCCTTGACGGTGGCGTCGTTGGCGACGATCATCACTTCGCGTCCGCTCACGCGCCCGATGCCGACCACGATGCCCGCGCTGGGCGCGTCGTTGGGCTGGTCGCTGTACATGTTCCACGCGGCCAGCGCGGAGATTTCGAGGAAGGGCGCGCCCGGATCGAGCAGGCGTTCGATGCGTTCGCGCACGAACAACTTGCCCTGCTCCTCGTGGCGTTTGCGATATTTCTCGCCGCCTCCCTCGCGGACGAGGGACAGCCGCTTGCGGAGTTCGTTCGCAAGGGCGCGGTTGTGTTCGGCGTTGGCTTTGAATTCGGGGGATTGCGGGTCGAGCGCGGAGGAAAGAGTTTCCATGATTTTTGTCTATGATGAGTGTAGCACAAGCGCGGATGAAGGTAAAGCGCAGCGCAAACCGGACATGCGTCCCGGCAGGAATGGACGCTGCCAGGTCTCATTTTGTTGGAAGCGTAAAATAAAAGGTGGAACCCCGCCCGGCTTCGCTCTCGACCCAGAGCCTGCCTCCGTGTACCTCGACAATTCTCTGCACGAGGGCGAGGCCGACCCCGGTGCCTTCACTGCCGGTATCCAGTTTGTTAAAAAGGCCAAAGATACGTTCGTGAAATTCGGGGGCGATACCGATGCCGTTATCTTTAACAAAGAATATCTGGTGGCCGGCCTCTTCGCCGCGCTGACCGATCTCGATGCGCGGGTCGGGTTGATCGCCCATGTATTTTGCAGCGTTGTCAATCAGGTTTTGCAGGACCTCGGTCAGGCGCTGGCGGTCGCCGTGAACGGTGGGCGGGTTTGACTGGGACAGGGATATCTGAACCGTGACGCGGCGCGCTGCCAGCCTGCCATGTACGATACCCAGCGCGTCCTGTACGATCTCAGTAAAGGAAATATCTTCCGGCGCGTTCATCACACGGCCGATACGCGAGAGTTCGAGCAGGTCGTTCAAAAGCGCCTGCATTTTTTCGACGGCATTCGCAATCCGCCGCATATCGCTGTGGAGGCGCGCCTGGTTTCCTGCGGCCAGATCCTGTTCGAGGTAATGGAGGAAGCCTTTGATGGTGACCAGCGGCGAACGGAGATCGTGCGAGACGGTGTAGGTGAAGCGTTCCATCTCAGAGTTTTGTGCCTCCAGATTTTTGATCAATTCTTCGCGCTCGGCCTCGGCGCGTTTGACCCGGGTTATGTCTGTGATGGAGGCGATCGTACCAGCAATCTCTCCGTTTTTTACGCGAGGCGAGCCAGTGATCAGAACGGGAATGTGCCTTCCTTTCTTGTGGAGCAGGGTGGCAGAGTAGGTGGTGGTCTTTCCCCGTCTTCTGTCTTCATGGGCCTGGTCCAGAACTGGTTCATCTGCTGCAACTGTAATCACTCCCTGCGGGTTTTTTCCGATCAGTTCCCCGGCTTCATAACCGATCAGATTAGCAAAGGCCGGGTTGACGAGAAGGTAATTCCCGCCCTCATCTGTGACCGCGAGTCCCTGTCCAACGGTGTTGATCACCTGCAAAGCAAAATCCCTTTCTTCCCGTGCTTCGCGTTGGAGCTGGTTCCGTTCGGTCAGGTCTCTGGAGATCACACCGAGCCAATTCCCGTCACTGGTTTGAATGATAAATATCTTTTGGTCAACAAAAATGGTAGCACCGCAGTTAAACGTGGTCATTGAGCCCATTGATGAGCCAGTTGAAGCAGGGCGATAGAGGGCCTGCCGCGCTGTTTGGGCAACTTCCAACGCGGGAGAGGAATGCGGAAGTGGAATAATTCGGCGGGTGTCCACTGGTGATCAGTCAGCCCTGCGGCGATGGCTGGCGTGCGTTGCACCCAACGATGACCAAAGGAACCAACGGATAATTTCAAACGCAGACTTTTGTGAAAGTCACAGAAGTTGTAGAAGCAACCGACCAGATACATGCCTGCGATCAAAGTCTCGGCCTGTTGAGCCAAGTTGCGCGTGCGCCGCGTCAGGGCGCTAATCCGCTGGCGAAAGGTGGCGTTGAGGCGTTCGATGAAAGCCGTATTGATCATACCTTTGCCTTGCGTCGTTTGGATCAGACGTTCCACCATACCTGTTGCGCCCTGCACAATACGCCGTTCGACCTGCAAGACGCCTTCCACGCGCTGTTTGACCACTTGCACAATGGCGATGTCTTGCCAGGCCACCATCTTACAGCGTCCCGTTTCTCCCTTGCTGCGAGGGAACTTGCTCCGAAAGGCAAATCGAAAGGCGCTCACATAACTGGCTAACCCATCCACCGCCAGCAACAGCGGACGACATAAGGCCATCTGTTTCACTTTGTCGGCCAACGCCTGAATCAAATCCAAGTCGCGTTTGGGACTGACCACCCCGCCGATCCATAGACGAGGCTGAACCCAAATCGCCAGCGCCATCCAGAATGTGCCTTTCTGCGCCTTCACTTTGATTTCGTCCGCTTGGGCTTGTTTCAAATCATGCACCGTGCTTTCGACCAGATGTTCATGCACCTGCTGACAATGTTTGCCTGCACGAGCGTGCCAGTCTCGAACCGTTCGTTCATCCAATCCAAAGGCTTGGACGATTGCTTGAAGCGGACAGCCATACGCCAGTAGAACCAACACTTGGATCACCAGTTCAGGCGCATGTCGCAAGCGATAGAAGATCGTGCCTTTCGTGATCGTAAACGTCTGCTCGCACACAGTACAGAGACACCGCTGGTCTTTCTGACTGTGAATTTGGATATTGCCTTTTCCTTTTTGACCTCTTGCAGGACAATCCATGTTCGGGCAAAATAGTTCTTGTGGGTTCATTGGCCTCTCGCTCGGTTTGCTGATCGCACGAGTGTGCCAGTGAACCCCGTTTTCTGCAAGATTTACGCACTACCACGCTTTACTGGAGTGCTACCACAAAAATCTCCCGACCGTCTTTTCTTGCCATGGTCGTTTCCAGCGCCTTGTATCTTTCAGGCACAATTCCCGATCGCAGGATATCCATATAGATCGTTTTCAGCAGGTCCCGTCGCTCAGGCGTTGGGTCTGTGGTTTTATCCACCAGCAACTGCATTTCCCACGCCTTGAGTCCCAGTACTTCCTCGGCTCTGAACCCTGAAAGTCTTTCCATGCTGGCGTTCCATTCCGTCACTGTGCCTTGCGGATCAATCAAGGTTTTGCCGTCAATGCTCTGCTGGAAGAAATCGCGAAATGGCTGACTGCTCTCTCGCAGGGAAGGTTTGTCGGTCTCTTTGGGTGGTCGCTTGCTTTTGGGGAGGGACATAAGTTTCTCCTGGGTTGGCTGACGCGCTGGAAAGGTCGGCCCATCTCCATAAAAGAAGTTCCATCATGTCCCCGTCCCTGAAGAATGCGGGCGCAGATTGAAGAGCTGTTAAACAGAGGGCCGCATGCGCTCTGTTCAACGTACATTGTGAGGGTGCGCAGATTCAGTACGGCGACTTTCACACTGTCTCGCTGGATGGATTGCGCCTGCTTCTTGATTTGCGCCACAACCAGGCATGAAGAATAAAACAGGCGGGAGTGGATGGGAGTCGAACCCACCGCGGCCCGCAACGCGGCCCGCCACAGGTTTTGAAGACCAGGAAATCCACCGGGATCTAACCACTCCCGCGGCAAGGATAATCGAATGGAGGATGATTGACAAGTGAGAGGGTTAACCGGGAATGAAAGATAAAATTCGGACACGGATTACACGGATGTTCTTTTATTTTTTCCGTGCCATCCGCGAAATATGTGTCCAAAAAATTTCCGCCGGCTTAAACAAAAACATCCCACCGGTGGGATGTTTTTTCGTACTCTCTGTCGGGGCGAGAGGATGCGCAGCGTCCCCTCAATGGGGAAACCGCCGGCTGTAAAAAATAAAGACACCCTCCGGTGGGTGTCTCTTCGTACTCTCTGTCGGGGCGAGAGGATGCGCAGCGTCCCCTCAATGGGGAAACCGCCGGCTGTAAAAAATAAAGACACCCTCCGGTGGGTGTCTCTTCGTACTCTCTGTCGGGGCGAGAGGATGCGCAGCGTCCCCTCAATGGGGAAACCGCCGGCTGTAAAAAA
>JABARH010000043.1:0-29145 GCA_019187665.1 Anaerolineales bacterium | reverse complement strand
CCTCAATGGGGAAACCGCCGGCTGTAAAAAATAAAGACACCCTCCGGTGGGTGTCTCTTCGTACTCTCTGTCGGGGCGAGAGGATGCGCAGCGTCCCCTCAATGGGGAAACCGCCGGCTGTAAAAAAATAAAGACACCCTCCGGTGGGTGTCTCTTCGTACTCTCTGTCGGGGCGAGAGGATGCGCAGCGTCCCCTCAATGGGGAAACCGCCGGCTGTAAAAAATAAAGACACCCTCCGGTGGGTGTCTCTTCGTACTCTCTGTCGGGGCGAGAGGATTTGAACCTCCGGCCTCTTGCACCCCATGCAAGCGCGCTAGCCGGACTGCGCCACGCCCCGATCGAGCGATGGGCATTATAGCCGTGTTTGTAATTTCTGGCAATAAAAATAAACCACGGCCGCCCCCTGCCTCTGCCGACGTTGCGCATTTTCGAGAAGCAGCCACCCCGTGGGCCCAGAGAGGCCGCACCGTGAAGAGTATCCGCCTCGCAATGGCGACAACGTATTGGAACAAATTGCCGATTTGCCCGACAACCTCTTATGCTACAATAGCGTCACCCCACGGAGTATCCGATGATAGAAGTAGCCATTGATAGCGTACGCGTCAATCTCATGTCGCCTCAGCGCCTCGTTGTTTTGCGCGAGGTCAACGGCGAGCGCTACCTGCCCATCTGGGTTGGGCCATACGAAGCCGAAGCCATCACGGTAGCGTTACAGGAAGTGGAAATGATGCGCCCGCTGACGCACGACCTGATTCGCAGCATGCTGAACACCTTTCACGCGCGTATCACACGCATTGAGATCGTGGCGCTGCGCGGGGATGTATTCTACGGCAATATTGTCATCGAGCAAAACGGCCAGGAGATCAACATCGACTCGCGCCCGTCCGACGCGCTCGCGCTGGCCGTTCGCGTGCGCGTGCCTGTCTATGTCCACCCAACCGTTATGTCGGCAGCCGGCATCCTCCCGGAGAAAGATGTGAGCGAGGCCGCGCCCGCACCGGGTTCCGCGATAGAACGCAGCGCGCCGCCCCCGCCTCCCATCGAAGAATCCAGCGAACGTCTCGACGTCTTCAAAAGTTTCATTGACAAACTCGATCTTGACCATCTCGACGATAAGGATAAGCCCGCCGCTTCGCCCCCGCCCGACCAACCGAGTTGATCCTGCCCATGAGCGATTACCTACCCCCTGAGGAATCTTCCTCCCCCGCCGCCCCGACCATTCCGCACAGCCGAGAAGCCGAAGAAGCCGTCGTTGGGGCGGTCTTGATTAATCCCGAAGCCTACTACGATGTGGCGCAATTTTTAACAGGCGAGGATTTTTACATCCACCGCCTGCGCTGGGTCTGGGAGGCGTTCACGCGCCTGCACGAGGGACGCGTCCCGATTGACCTGCTGACGGTGGCCGACGAACTCGAGCGCGCAGGACAATTGGCCGAAGTCGGCGGCCCCGCGTTTTTGACATCGCTGATCAATACCGTGCCGACCTCGCTGAATGCCGAGTCGTACGGAAAAATTGTGGAGGAACATTCCGTCCGCCGCAAGATGATCGCGGCCGCGAACAGGATCGCCTCCATCGCGTACAACACCGAGACCGACGTCAATGAAGTGATGGGCGAATCGGAGAAGGCGATTTTTAACGTCAGTGAACGGCGGCTGAAACACGACCTGCAACCCATCAAGAATGTTCTCTCTGAATATTACGATCGCATTGACGATCTTGCCAAACGCCCGGAAGAAATTCATGGCGTGCCGACGGGATTCTATGACCTCGACAAAATGCTGACGGGCTTGCAGCCTTCCGATCTGTTGATCATTGCAGGCCGTCCGGGACAGGGGAAGACGGGTTTCCTTCTTTCGGTTGCGAAGAACGCCGCGCTGACTCACAAAAAACACGTCGCCATCTTTTCGCTGGAAATGTCAAACGAGCAGGTGGCGCAGAGGCTGATCGCACAGGAGACGGGGATTGATTCGCAAAGACTCCGCACAGGAAAGTTGAATCCCGATGAGTGGCCGTTGTTCAATCAAGCCATCGAGGTCTTCGGCGAAACAAGAATCTCCCTGGATGACACGCCCGCCATCACGCCTCAGCAACTCCGCACGAAATGCCGCCGCCTGCACATGCAGGATAAAATTGACTTGATCATTCTCGATTATCTCCAGTTGATGAGCGGCGACACGCGCAACGATAACCGCGTGCAGGAAGTCTCGTTCATCTCGCGCAGCCTTAAGGTGCTGGCGCGCGAGTTGAATGTGCCAGTCCTTGCCGCGGCGCAGTTATCCCGTGCGGTGGAACAGAGGACGGATAAGCGACCTGTGCTTTCGGATTTGCGCGAAAGCGGAAGCCTCGAACAGGACGCGGATATCGTGATGTTCATCTATCGTCCCGATCAGTACGAGAAGGATACGGCGAAACAAAACATCGCCGAGATCATCGTCTCGAAACATCGCAACGGGCCTGTCGGCAGCGTAGAGTTGATCTTCCGCGGCGCGCTGGCAAAGTTTGAAAATGCCGCGACGAAGCATGTGCGGTTCAACGAATAACGATATTCGGTAGACGATATTCGATAGACGATATTCGATGGACGATAGACGATATTCGATGGTCGAATTCCGAGTATCGAATATCGAGTAACTGATTATCGCAATGTTCAACGGTTTCACCTCCTCTGAGACATTCACCGCCGTACCCGATACGTTCTTCCGCGAGTTGCTGAGTCAGATTGACGACGCGGACGAACTGCGGGCGACGCTGTTTGCCATTTGGCGGATCGAGCATACGGAGGGTCCCATCCGCTTTTTGCGGCGCGCGGACTTTGGCGAGTTCGCCTCGGGCGTGGACCAAGCCGTGGCGCGCGGGAGCCTGCTCGAGGTCAGGAATGAGGCGGGGGAGTTTGTCTTCCTGAATAGTCCGCGCGGACGCGCGTCGGTCGAAGCCATCCAGAGCGGCAAGTTCGATCCGTCGTCAGTGACGTCCGCGCCGCCCGTGGAACATTCGAATGTGTTCACGTTGTACGAGCAGAACATCGGCGCGCTGACGCCGCTAATCGCCGACATGCTGCGCGAGGCGGAGAAGGAATATCCGAGCGCGTGGTTTGAGGAGGCGTTTGAAATTGCCGTTGCAAAAAATGCGCGCAATTGGAAATACGTGGAAGCAATTTTGAAACGGTGGAAGGAAAAAGGCAGAGATGAAAGAAAAAATCGGGAAGACGCTGTCAAGGATTTCAAACGATACACCGAGGGCGAATTCAGCGAATATTTCCGAGAGTAGAGACGCTGTGCGCAGCGTCTCTACATTGGGCGACCCGAACTGTCCGCATTGCGGCGGCGCGGGCTACGTGCGCTTTGACGTGCCGATGGGCGACCCGAAATTCGGTCGGCTGGAGGCGTGCGTCTGCCGCGCGGCGGATATCGCCGAGGGCGCGCGGACGCGTCTGTTCGAGTTGAGTCGGCTCGATCGGTTGAGTCATTTGACGTTTGAGAATTTTGAATCGAGGGGAAATAAAAGCGCCAAGTTCATGACTCCGCAAGACGCGCACAGTTTGCAAGCCGCGAAAGAAACGACGGAAAATTTCGCGCGCACGCCGACGGGCTGGCTGTTGATCGAGGGCGGATACGGCTGCGGCAAGACCCATCTCGCGGCGGCCATCGCCAACTTCGCGGTCAACATGGGAACGCCGACGCTGTTCATCACTGTCCCCGACCTGCTCGACACGTTGCGCTTCGCTTACAGCGATCCCGAGACGACCTTCGAGGCGCGCTTCGAGGAAGTACGGGAAGCCGACCTGCTCGTGCTGGACGATTTCGGCACGCAGAACGCCACAGGCTGGGCGCAGGAAAAATTGTTCCAGATCATCAACTTCCGTTACATCAACAAACTGCCGACGGTCATCACCACCAATCTCATGCTCGACGAGATCGAGAGCCGCATTCGCTCGCGCCTGCAAGACGAGGAGTTCGTGGCGCACGTGCGGATCACCGCGCCCGATTTCCGCCGTCCCACCGAAACAAGTAACCCTGGCATTTCGATGTTGTCCCTGCCCGAGATGAAAGCCATGACCTTCAAGAATTTTGAAACGCGCGAAGACGAACTGGGCAAGGAAGCCGTGACCACGATCACGGTGGAGAAACAGGATCGCTTCGGCAACAAGGTCAAGGACAAGGAAGTGACGCGCGTCAAAGTGACGCAGGACGACCTGAAGACGCTCCGCAAGGCGGTCAACGCGGCGGTGATGTTTGCGGAGGAACCCGAAGGTTGGCTGGTTCTGCTGGGGAGTTCCTTCTGTGGCAAGACTCATCTCGCGGCAGCCATCGGCAACTATCGCATTGACCTGGGCGGACAAGCCATCCTTGTGGAAGTGGCCGACCTGCTCGACTACATGCGCCAAACCTTCCGCCCCACTTCTGACGTTTCATTTGATCGCCGTTTCAACGAAATTAAAACCACCCCGCTGCTGATCCTCGACGACCTGAAGGAGAGCGGCGCCAGTTCCGTCTGGGCGGAGGACAAACTCTACCAGATCCTCAACCATCGCTACTATGCCCACCTGCCAACCGTCATCACGTCCACGCTCAAGCCCGAGTCGTTTGCGGTCAATTACCCTGGGCTGTGGAATAAGATTCTCGACGCGACGAAGAGTCAGATCCATGTGATTGATATGCCGCCGTATCGGAGGATGTCGAAGGGGAAGGGCGCGCATAAGAAAAAATAGGACGCGGCTATTTGATGGGCGGGTATAATTTCAACAATGGAAGTTACCGATTTAGTGACCTACAGTTATGAACAGGGCAAACGTGCGCTTGAAAAGCGGGAAGCAAATACGCTCAAGGAACACGGTCAGTTTCTCACGCCTCCTGCCGTTGCTCGTTACATGGCAAAACAGTTGGGAGCAATCCAAAATGGCGCTGTTCTGCTTGAGCCAGCCTGTGGATCAGGGGTGTTAGCTTGTGCGTTGGTTGAAAGATTGATTACAGGTAAAAATCCGCTTGAAATTTCAATCGTTGCATACGAAACAGATAAAGAGCTTGCTGACCTCAGTAGACAGGTCTTTAGACTTGCAAGCCAAAAAGCGGAAAAGAAAAAAATAAAACTCCACTGGCAGGTATTTCAAGAGGATTTCATTCTTGCATGCCTGCCCAATGAACAACCTTCTTTGTTTGCTTCGGGAAAATCACGTTTCAGACCATTTGATTTCATCCTTGGTAATCCGCCTTATTTCAAACTCAACACAGAAGATACGCGTGTCAAGGCGGTATCAGGAAAACTGAATGGACACGCCAATATTTACACGCTCTTTATGGCATTATCAGCCAAGCTACTTTCACCACAGGGGAAAGCCTGTTTCATTGTCCCGCGCAGTTTTTGTTCGGGAGTTTATTTTTCCGAATTTCGCCGCGACCTGCTCAAAGATGTAATGCCGCTTTCGGTTCACTTATTTCAATCTCGCGATGATGTGTTTAAGAGCGACGAGGTTCTGCAAGAAAATGTCATTTTCTCTTTCGAGAAATTGACACGCCAGGAAAATCGCTATTTAGCGGGATCGGTTAATATTTCCGCTTCCGCCAATGAAACAAATTTGGATGATGCTATTTCACGCCAGATTTCATTCAAGCATTTTCTGAGAGACCAGGATGGTTTACTATTCTTTCGCCTGCCCACAGGAATCCTGGACGAGCAAATTCTGGATGCTGTTGACCGTTGGGATGGTTCACTGGAAAAATATGGACTTCAAGTGTCCACGGGAAGGGTTGTCCCGTTTCGTGCAAAACCATTGCTGCGGAAGTTGCCTAAAGCAGGGAATGGCATTGTTCCACTACTGTGGATGCAAAATGTCAAGCCCTATCAGGTTGAATTTCCTCTTGAAGGATTCGATAAGCCCCAGGCAATTCTGGCAAACGATCCATCTTTACTCGTTCCGCGCTCGAACTATGTTTTATTGCGAAGGTTCAGCGCCAAAGAAGACCGCCGCCGCTTGATTTCCGCGCCATTTATTGGAAACCATTTTGATTATGAACAAATTGGTTTTGAAAACCACCTGAATGTAATTTCCAAAAAGAAGAATGTTTTTTCGGAGCACGAAGCAATTGGTCTTGCCGCAATTTTGAACAGCGCTATCATGGATAGATACGTTCGCATTGTGAATGGAAATACTCAAGTCAACGCCGCGGAAATTCGCGCGTTACCCTTGCCACCTTTGGAAGTCATTACCGAACTTGGCAAAAAAATCGAAAGCGTTCACAATCCAGCGCCCGAAGAAATCGACAAGATTATCTTTTCTACGCTTTGGCAAACAAATCTGCTTGCCGAGGAATTTCCAATGATTCAGGAAACGAGGATCACCATGGGAAAAATTGAACAGGCTCAAGAAATTTTGGAGGCGCTCGGCTTGCCATCCGCACAACAGAATGAAATCTCCGCTTTAACGTTGCTGGCTTTGGCCCAATTATCCGAAAGAAGCGCGTGGAAAAATGCCGCCAACCCGATGCTGCGCGTCCATGACCTTCTGATTGAAATCAAACAGAGATATGGTCGCGAATATGCCGAGAACAGTCGCGAGACAATTCGACGCAGAGTATTGCATCAATTTGAGCAGGCTGGCATTGTTATTCAAAACGCGGATGATCCTATGCGTCCAACCAATAGCGGGCTGAACAATTACATGCTATCTAATTTGGCTCTGGAATCCATTCGCGCTTATGGTTCTCCTGCATGGAGCAAAAAACGCAAAGCATTCCTTGACCAGCAGGGCAGGTTGCTGGACCTTTATCAAAGAAGCAGGGAGCAAAACAAAATTCCTTTGCAGGTGGCAGATGGAACTACCTACAAGCTGTCACCAGGGAAACACAATGAACTCCAATCCGCAATTGTGTCCGAATTTGGGCCGCGTTTTGCGCCTGGCGCAAAACTTCTCTACTTGGGCGATACAGCGAAAAAGACAATCATTTTTGAAAGGGATTTGCTTGCCAAACTTCATGTGCCTATTTCAGAGCATGGTAAGTTTGCCGACATCATCCTCTACGATGAAAAGAAGAATTGGCTTTTTCTGATAGAGGCTGTAACCGCTCACGGTCCAGTTTCACCAAAACGCCACGTAGAAATGGAAAAACTTCTTGAAACAAGTACAGCGGGCAGAGTTTATGTCACGGCCTTTTTAGATTTTACAACTTTCAAAAAATTCTCAAACGAAATCGCATGGGACACAGAAGTTTGGATTGCGGAGCTACCATCACATATGATTCATTTCAATGGGGATAAATTCTTGGGTCCGAGATAAACACGCGCTTCAAACCAAAAGGCGGCTGTGTTGACCTAACCCCCGTCCCCTTCCCTAAAGGGAAGGGGTGCCCGTCTCGAGGTTGAACGTCCAGCCTGATATAATCCAAGTATGGCACAGGCAAGATTTCGCTCCAAGAATCGCTTCACCGAACTCGGAAAGAAGATCACCCCGTTATTAAAGCCCTACGTAAAGCGGATTTCCGTCTTCGGCTCGTACGCGCGCGGCGAAGAGACTGCTGAAAGCGACATTGACCTGCTGGTGGCGCTCAAGCCGTCCCATTTGCGGCCTGCGCTGGGACTGTTTGAAGTGATGCGACTGGAGCAGGAACTCAAAAAGGAATTGGGACGCGAGGTGGATTTGGTGACGGAGGAAGGTCTCAATCCGCGGCGCAAACCATTCATCGAGAAAGACAGGGTGGTTTTGTATGAAGAACAAAATTGACCTGACCTATCTCGGCGACGTGTTGGACGCCATCAAACGCATTGAAAGTTACCTTCGTGGAGTGGACAAGGAAGATTTTCTTGAAAACCACATGATGCAGGACGCGGTTATGCACCAGATCGAGATCATCGGTATGGCGTCGAACAACGTGTCCGATGAATTCCAAGAGAAACATCCCGAACTCCCGTGGATGTTCATGCGGGCAATTCGAAACAAAATCGCTCACGATTATCGGGAGATCAACCTGAACATCATTTGGGACACTGCCAAGGACGATTTGCCTCCGCTGAAGAAACAGGTCAGGAAACTGCTCGGCGAATAGAAAGGCGGCTGTCACGCCGTCTTTTTGATTCCATTTCTGGGGGAGACCGTCCATGAATAAACGAATGAGGGCGCGCTAATTCGCGAATTCGTGTCCCATTCGTGAACGGTTTTCATCGCTGAAAAAGAGTAAAATAAAGACATGGAACAGAAACAGTTACGCCGAATCCTGCGCGCCTTGCAAAAAGAACTGAAAGACACGCTTGGTGAACGCGTGGAGAAAGTCATTCTCTACGGCTCCCAAGCGCGCGGCGACGCACGCGACGACTCGGATATTGACGTACTGGTTGTTCTGAAAGATGATTTCAAATATGGCGCAATGCTGAAAAAGACATCGAGAGCGGTGGCGAAATTATCACTGGATAATGATGTGGTGATTTCAAGGGCGTTCGTGACACGTCAACAATACGAGCAGAGTCAAATACCTTTCCTGATGAATGTCCGCCGCGAGGGGATTGCGATATGACGCCTGAGATCAAGGAACTGTTGGAACGTGCGAAGTTAAGTCAAAAAGCCGCCGCAAGTTTACTGCGCGATGACTTTGCCAGTTTTGCCGCTTCGCGCGCTTACTATTCCATGTTCTATATTGCCCAGGCATTGTTGCTGTCCAAAGGCTTGAGTTTTTCAGCCATTCGGCGGTCATTGCCGCGTATGGAAAAGAGTTCGCCAAGACAAAGCTCCTTGGTCCAGAGTTTCATCGTTTATTGATGGAAGCGCAGGACACAAGAAACATCGGGGATTACGGAATGATCGGTGAAGTGGAAGAAAGCGAAGCGCGGGAAATCATCAACTGGTCAAAAAAGTTCTTGAAGGCCGCCGAAAAATATCTCTCGCAAGCGTTTTAGGTCGGCACAGAAACTTCAAACCAAAAGGCGGCTGAATTGACCTAACCCCCGTCCCCTTCCCTAAAGGGAAGGGGTGCCTGCAAACGAAGAGGCGATTGTCACGCCGTCTCCCTTCGATTGCGAAGCACTCAGGACAAGTTTTGATTCCATTTCTGGGAGAGACCGTCCACGAATTTTAATATCTTCGCCAGAAAATTCTTCTTAACGGAGGCCGCATGCTTGCGATTACACGCGAAGTCAGCCGCGCCATTGAGCGCTGCGAGTTGATCTATCTCGACCGAACGCCGATCAACCTGTCCCGCGCACGCGCGCAGCACGAGCAATATCTCGCGGCGCTGCGCGGATTGGGGCTGGAGGTGATTGTGTTGCCCGAGGAGCCGGACCTGCCGGATTCTGTCTTTGTCGAGGACGCGGCGATCGTGCTGGACGAAGCCGCAGTTCTGACCAACCCCGGAGCGGATTCGCGCAAGCCGGAAGTTGAGTCTGTGGCGAGGGCGCTCGCTCCGTACCGCCGCTTGTTGCGCCTCACCGCACCCGCCACTCTCGACGGTGGCGACGTATTGACTGTCGGCAAGCAAATCTTCGTCGGCATGACCTTGCGCAGCAACCCGGCCGCCGTGGAGCAATTACGCGCGCTGCTCGATCCATTGGGCTACGCGGTCGCAGCTGTGCCGGTGAAAAACTGCCTGCACTTGAAAACCGGCGTCTCACAGGTCGCGGGGAAGACCCTCCTGATCAATTCGAACATGATCAGTAAAGAATCGTTTCCCGGTTTCGACTTCATCGAAGTGGATCCCTCCGAACCGGAGTCTGCCAACGCATTATTGGTCAAGGAAACGATCATCTATCCAGCCGCGTACCCACGCACGAGGGAACGTCTGCAACGACTGAACCAGCCTATCGTCACAGTGGAGGCGGATGAACTGGCAAAGGCCGAGGGCGGTGTGACGTGTTGCAGTTTGATTCTGGCGCTGACTGGCGCGGCGCCCGTGGGGCAGATTGAAGACCGAAATCTCTAAAGTTTTGAGCGGGTAGTTATCATCAGGACTTTCGTTTCATCCAGCGTTACACCTGCCTGATTTGCCTGGCAAATCACGGGCGGCGCCAGGGGAGAACGCTGACTGGGTTCGAATTCTTAGAGCGTAAAAGGCGCTCTCTTGCGCCGATTTGTGGACAAGCGAAAGTCTTGATCATCTCTCTACCGTACATTTGCACCGCTAAGCCCGCAAAGAACGCAAAGAAAACCTTTTTAACTTGGCGACCTTAGCGTGCTTTGCGGTAAAAATCTTCTCATGTACGGTAGAGAATTGATCATAAAAAACCTTTACAAATCAGATGCTTAAGGTATAGAATGCACCTTACAATCTTGAAAGGAGATCATGATGAAGGAAGTATCTGCAACCGCTCTCGTATTTGTCCTGGTTATCGCGTTTGTTTTCACTGCGGTACAACCTGCCTCTGCCGCAGCTGGGTTCGTGGTGTCAACCGCCACCGCGAACAGGAACGGCAGCGTGGTTGTCTACCTGGAATATAGTTCAACGCCCTTTTTCGCCAGTACCACCACCTTCGTGCAGGGCATCGGATACTATACCTTCTGCTCGCCCAGCGGGTCCGGCCTGTTGAAATGCACCATCAACGGCCAGATCGCCAAGTATCACGCCAACCACACTGCTTACATCATTATGAATGGTTCGGCCGATAATAAAGCCTTCTTTACCGTGCCAGAATACGAGCAAAAGGAAAAGTGCAAGGATTCACCGCCAAATAACGATGCCTCCTACAAAGAGTCATCGCAATGCTGTGATGACTGGTACGGTGGCGGGATTGTCCGGGCTCCCTGCCCTGACTATTAACGAGAAGACCGCTTGCTAGTGAGCGCGCAATACGCTCTGGCGTGCGAGATATCTCTCTTGGCGCTCACCCCCAGGGCCAGCGTAACATCGGCCGCTTCTTGCAAGAGGTAAAATCTCGACTCAAACCAAAAACGCCGTGGACGGTTTTATGTCCGCGGCGTTTTTGATTGTATTTCGCTCAAAGTCCGCGCAAGGCCGTTCCTTTTAAATTGACCCGCGCAGGATTCTCCGACCACACGCCGGGGACTCCCACCCCGCACTTCGGACATGCCCCCGCCGCTGTGATGCGATACTCGCGGACAACGTATCCCCGCCGACGTACAAGCGTCTCATTGCACGACGGGCAAACAGTGTCCTCGTATCCGCCAACTTCGCCGGGCAGATTCCCCGCATAGACGAAACGCAGTCCCGCCTCGCGCCCGATATCTGCGGCGCGTTGAAGCGTGCGCGCATCCGTATTCTCGGGATCGGTCATCTTGTAATCTTTATGGAAGGCGGTCACATGCCAGGGGATGTCGAGGGAAAGCCCAGCCAGGAAGCGCGCCGCATCCCAAAGTTCCTCGTTTGAATCGTTGAAGCCGGGGATGACGAGAGTCACTACCTCCACCCATAAGCCCATTTCCCGCGCGCGCTTGATTCCATCCAGCGTGTTTTGTAGAACGCCTCCGAGCGAACGGTAATTTTTGTCGTTCATGCACTTCAAATCCACCTTATACGCGTCGAGATACGGACGCAAATATTCCATCACTTCGGGCGTGTTATTCCCATTCGAGACATAGGCGCATTTCAACCCCGCCGCTTTTGCCTCTTTGAAGACCGCCGCCGCCCATTCGCTGGTGATGAGCGGCTCGTTATACGAAGAGACCATCACCGACGCGCCGCTCGCTTGCGCGATCTCCACCATCTGCTCCGGGCTGACGCGCCTCACCAAATTTATTGATTCATCCGAGTGCGGATCGCGCATGGCTTGCGAGGTGAACCAATTTTGGCAATTTGAAACTGCAAGGAATCCAGCCAGGTAGTTATGTTCTCCCTCCACTTCCATGTTATAGACAAAACCATCATACTCTTCGACCGTAATTGCTTTTACGGGAATCAGATAATGGTCGGTAGTCTCCACCATTTTCCTGGGAACGGTTTTCTTTTCATACCAAACGATTGTATATTGATTTGGTTCGCGGTTGACTTCCCTGCCCTGGATGACCGTCGTGGGAGACATGGGTGTGTCATACAAGGAAGGTAAATATCCGAGATTTAATACAAGGAAGGCGATCCCATAGGCCAGGCTTCGCGAGACGGTTGTAACACTGACTTTACCATTTTGAAAACGATGCCCGTCTCCATCCACAACGGCATTGAGAAATGCCTGGACTATTTCTTTTTCCGCATGAAAAATTTGCGGGGGCACGCATTTCCTTGATGCTCTTCCACCCGCCAATTTCATAAACAATCTTCCAAGGGATGATTTTCCCGCCGATACGCCAAGCGTTGTTTCCCGCTTTACAAGGGAGGCGCGCACATCAAAATAACGCCGCAGGAGGGATATAACTTCGTCCGCCAAATTAACCTCTCTTGGCGAAAAACTGAAGACAACATCCGCGCTGTTTGGGCGGCCCCTGCCTTCAATGACCGAACCCTCGGCGCAATACAATCCCAACAGCCTGGCAACGTCCTTGTTTAATCGTACAACTGCTGGAATACCGGGTCTATGTTCCTTCGAGAACCGGACCGCGTTTCCTTCCTTGACCATCCCCCCGACGCGCGAGTTTTGTATTTGGCCTCTCCTGAATTTACTTCGGATATGTCGAATACAAGATGGATGCTTGCCAAATAACAGCCCTATTTCCCGCGATGTTTTACCGCGTTCAGTTTCCAACATAATGGCTTGCATATCGTCATTGGATAGTTTCCACGGCGTCTGATATTCAAATTGGTGACCGCTCAAAAACTGGTCCACATGAATGAGTTGAGGAGCGGAGAACGCAAACTTGCGGGGAACTGCCAGATAATGCTCTTGTGTAAGTTCTTTCGCCTGAATCAATCTGGGTTTTTCGGCCGCGCTCGTTGTAGCAAAGACCCGGTGATCCGGCGTGCATTGCAGGGTTGGCAGATAATATGGGCGGACATTGATCATCTGCCCGTGATAGGAATGTTTAAATACCTCTTTTACCCTTCTCCATTTGCCGGTGGCTGAAATTACCGAAAGATCAGATGGTATTCCAATCTCTGCATGCGGGCGGTGGGCAAAGGAAGTGCAACCGGAAAAACATTCTTCCAATGAAAGTGGACCATCGTTGGTGATCACAATCGTCCTGCCTGTAAAACAATACCCGCAATGGAAATCGCAACCGAGCATCCCAAACGTTAATGCGCTGGAGCCGGGCAACACATGCGAAAAGGGTTTCTTCTCGATGGGATCGCTTTGCAACGCGGCAACATAACCGAACGGCACGCGCAATTCGCCTCCCTCATTGAAGCGCACCTGGCAAACCCCGCGTTTGCCCTCGCGGATCAAACAGCGATGCCCGCACGCGAAACAGCGCACAGAGCCGTCCGCTTCTTTTTGATACAACTCCCCCGCCGCAGTCAACCGGTCGAGCAAGCCGCCAATATTCATCACGTATAATATACCGCATGTTGAGCGTTGTGATACAAGCCGGTGGTCAATCCACGCGTATGGGACAAGACAAGGCGCTTAAACCTTTTCTGGGACGCCCGCTGATTCAGCGCGTGATCGAACGGATGATTCCAATTGCGGATGAAATCCTCGTTACGACGAATCGCCCGGACGATTATGCCTTCCTCAACCTGCGCCTCATCCCGGACCTCGTGCCGGGTCGCGGCGCGCTGGGCGGACTCTACACCGCGCTTGCCTCCGCCAGCGGGGATAGGGTCGCGGTCGTGGCGTGCGACATGCCCTTCGCCAGTCCCTCGCTGATTCAAGCGGCGAGCGGTCTCCTCGACGAGGAGCAGGCGGATGTGGTCATCGCCAAATCGGAGGAGGGCTACGAACCCTTCCACGCCGTCTATCGCCGCGCGGCGTGCGTCTCTGCCATCCAATCCGCCATGCAAGCGGACAAGTGGAAGGTCATCGCCTGGTTCCCGGAGGTAAAGGTGCGCGAACTTTCGCCGGACGAAGTGAAAGCGCTCGACCCACCCGCTTTGTGTTTTTGGAATGTCAATACGCCCGAAGAATTTGCCGAAGCCGAACAATTGGCAAAATCATAAATGAACGGAGAAGCAATGTCCCTCGATTTAAATCTAATTCGCCGGCAATTCCCCTCGCTCAACCGCAACGCGATCTTCTTTGACAATCCCGGCGGGACTCAAATTGCAAAACAAAGTTTGGACCGCATCAATCGCTACCTGCTCGAATCCAACGCCAACCACGAAGGCGCATTTGAGACCAGCCAAAAATCCGACGCGGTATTGGACGAGGCGCATCGCGCCATGTCGGATTTTTATAACGCATCTTCGCCGCAGGAAATTGTCTTCGGCAACAACATGACCACGCTGACCCTGCACATCAGCCGCTCGCTTTCGCGCGAGTGGAACGCGGGCGACGAGATCGTGGTGACGCGCCTCGATCACGATGCGAACGTCACACCCTGGGTGTTGGCGGCGCAGGATCGCGGGGTCAAGGTCAACTGGGCGGATTTCGACGTGGAAGATGGCACATTGAAATTAGATCAACTGCAAAAGGCGCTGGAGCGCAAACCGAAATTGCTCGCGCTGGGCTATGCCTCGAACGCGCTCGGCACGATCAACCCCGTGGCAGATATCATCCAAATGGCGCGCGCCGCCGGGACGTTGGTCTACGTGGATGCGGTGCAGTACGCGCCGCATGGCTTGATTGACGTGCAGGCATTGGGCTGTGATTTCCTGGTCTCTTCGGCGTACAAGTATTTCGGCCCGCACGCGGGGATTCTATACGGCAGGCGCGACCTGCTGGAAACATTATTCGCCTACAAAGTCCGCCCAGCCACGAATAATCTGCCCGGCAAGTTCGAGACCGGCACGCAGAATCACGAAGGGATTGCGGGCGTGTTGGGCGCGGTGGAATATTTCGAGTGGGTCGGAAAAGAGTTTGGAGGCGCAAAAAAGAACGAAGCGCGGCGACCCGCTTTGGAGAAGGCAATGACCGTCATCCATGCCCACGAGATGGACTTGAACAGGGCGATCCTGTCCACCCTGCAATCCATCCCCGGCTTGCATCTCTATGGCTTGACCGATCCGAATCGCCTGGCAGAGCGCGTCGCCACGTTTTCATTCCGCATCGGCGATATTCCACCGCGCAAAGTGGCGGAGCAATTGGCGCGCGAAAATATGTACGTTTGGGATGGGAACTATTACGCGCTCAATGTGACGGAGCGGCTCGAAGTGGAATCAACCGGCGGCATGGTGCGCGTGGGCGCGGCGCATTACAACACGCTCGAAGAAGTGGAACGCCTGGGGCTTGTGTTGAAGAGGATCGCAGGCTGAATCAAAATCGGGCTTCACAAGAAGCCCGACTCTTTGCCTTTAAATGGCAAATGCCTGGGTGAGGGGGGCACCCAAACATTTGCCGCTTGAGATAATACTATATTTGCGTGGTAAGCGCAAGGCCTTAAAAATAATAAAAAGATGAGTGCCCCGGGCGGGAATTGAACCCACATCTAAGCCTTAGGAGTGCCTTGTTCTATCCGTTGAACTACCAGGGCGTGGGGAAAATTATAACGGATTTTGCCATCAAACCGGCGTCTCTTTTTAACGGGAGCGTTTCCCCTCGATACGATCTGTCACCGCGAAAACGTGACCTGCGGTTTTAATTTCTCACATTACGTACCGCAAGATTTATCTTGCGTTCCGCAAGGCAACTTGAAAGTTGCGGCACTGGCAAACTGCGTACCATCAGTTAATTTACCGATCATACTTGAGCGGTTTTGGTTTGGATGGATCTGCCTCCTCTTGAGGTTCATCCGACTTGTAAACCTTCGTCTCCTGGTCGCCCATGTCCAGCACGCGGCGCATCTGTGACGCGCCCTCCTGCGGGCCGACAATGCCTCTGTCTTCGAGGGTGTCCATCAGGCGCGAAGCGCGCGTGTACCCAATCCGTAATTTGCGTTGCAGCATCGAGACCGACCCCTTGCCCTCGTTGCGCACGATGTCAATGGATTCTTTGAGGAGGGGGTCTTCGTCTGATTTTTCCATATCCTCCCAGAGCGGCGCCTGTTTGAGGGGGACGCCTGCGGGAAGCGGCGCATCCACCGGGACGCCGGGCATGGAGTAGGCGCTGCCGACCGATTGCGCGCGCCAAAACTCGACCAGCGACTGTATCTCATGATCGGAAACGAACACGCCCTGCAAGCGCGCCGGGGAAGCGGCGTCCGGCGATTGGTAGAGCATGTCGCCGCGCCCGAGCAGGCGTTCCGCGCCCGGCTGGTCGAGGATCACACGGCTGTCTCCGCCGGAGGCGACGGCAAACGCGACACGCGCCGGGAAGTTGGCTTTGATCAGCCCCGTCACCACATCCACTGACGGGCGCTGGGTGGCGAGGATCAGGTGAATGCCGGTGGCGCGCGCCAGTTGCGCGAGGCGCGTGATCGTGCGCTCGGTTTCATCGGGGGCGATCATCATCAGGTCGGCGAGTTCGTCCACCACCACCACCAGGAAGGGAAATTTCTTTCCGCCCTGCGAGACGATGCGCGCGTTGTAATCCTGGATGTTGCGCGCGCCGATGCGGGCGAAATCGTGATAGCGTTTATCCATCTCGCGCGTCATCCATTGTAGTGCGCCGATGACGCGGTCCATTTCCACGACGACCGGCGCGAGCAGGTGCGGAACGCCGTTATAGCCGGTCAACTCGACGCGCTTCGGATCCACAAGAATTAATCGCAGATCATCCGGCGTGTTGTGAAGCAGGAAGGAGGTCAGGATCGAGTTGACGCAGACCGATTTACCGGAGCCGGTTGTGCCGGCGATCAGCAAGTGCGGCATGGCGGTCAGGTCGGCGACGGTGGGATGACCCGCCACATCACGCCCCAACGCGAAGCGCAATGCAGTGCGGTTGCGCGCAAATACTTCGCTTTCGAGGATGTCTCGCAACGCCACCCGCGCCATTTCTTCATTCGGCACTTCAATGCCGACGTAACTGTGCCCCGGCACCGGCGCCTGGATGCGGATGCGCGGCGCGGCTAACGCGAGCGCGAGGTCGTCGGCGAGCGAGGCAATCTTGCTGACGCGCACGCGCGTGCGCCCGCTGCGTCCCTCGACAAACAGCGGCTCCACGCCGAATTGGGTGATCGTCGGGCCGCGGCTGATCTCGACCACCTGCGCGGGCGCGCCGAAGGAGGCGAGCGTCTCCTCGATCAGGCGGGCGCGCTTTTGGATGAATTCTTCGTTGGCGGCCGGCGCGTCGCCTTCATCTAAAATGTTTTGCAGTTCGGGCAGTTTCCAGTGAATGACCGGCTGGCTCGGTTTAACTGTGGTGGTCGGAACGCCCAACGGAGGCGGAGTCTTGGTCGCGGGCGCCGCTTCGGGCGCGACGCTGACCGGGGCGAAACCGTTAGGGGAGGCCGCGCCCGTTTCGGGCTGCGCGCGCTGCGTGATCCGCTTCCAAAGCCGGGCGAGGTACGGCGAGATGAAATCCATCAGATCGTGAACGCTGACGTCGAAGGTCATAATGACCGCGATGATAAGCCACGCGAGGAGGAGGATCGTTCCGCCCGCGCCGCCGAAGAGATTCCATAATGCAGTGTAGATGAAACTACCGAGCAATCCGCCGCCGTCGCCCTTGAGGGCGGCTTCGCTGGCGCGCGCGGGGTCTGCTATGAGCGCGTGCATGGAGGCCAGCAGCCAGAGGAAAAACAGCGCGCTTCCCACCGCGCGTTCGAGATTGAGCGGCGGCAGTTTCTCGATTCGGCGGAGGAACAGCCATAATCCAAACCCGATCAAGGCGAGGGGCAACAGGTAGATGCCCCAGCCGAAGATGCGCGAGAGGTGCAGGATCAGCCCGCTGGTGATGGCGCTGCGGTTGACCGTGAGCAGGCTGAGCAGAATCAGCGCGCCTAGAAGCGCCATGATCACACCCACCACGTCGAGTTTGCGTTCGGGAGAGAGCCGGTCCCACCAGCCGGGCCTGGCCAGGGGAACGGGTTCTTGTTTTCGACTCGACCGCGAGGTAGAAACAGGCTTTGAGGACGCCCTGCTTTTTGGTGTGACGGTCTTCGAACTTGTTTTGGTCTTGGGTTTCTTGCCAAAAATAATCGGCATGGGTTAGTCACTTGGTTACGTAGTTCGGTGGTTACGTATTCCGTGTTGCGTAGTGTCTTGCAATTTGTGTACCTGTTTACGTGTATACCTGTGTCCTTTTTCCTTGCCCGAAAAATTATAGCACAAATGGTCTGTTTTTCTTGGGGTACAATTGACGCGTGTTCAAAAAAATTCCGCGCATGATGGATGTGCGAATTGCGTAACAGATCACGCGCGGCAACCCACCCTTAAGGACTCTCGTTGTTTGAAATTCTTTTTCTTGGCACCTCGGCATCTGCCCCATCCGCCCGTCGCGGACTTTCGGCGCAGATCGTCAGCCACAATGAGTATCGCTTCCTTGTAGATTGCGGCGAAGGGACTCAGCGCCAGATCCTGCAATCGGGGATCGGATTCAAACGCCTGACGCGCGTCCTGCTTACTCATGGACATCTCGATCACATCCTGGGGCTGGGCGGGTTGCTCAGCACCTTCCTGCGCTGGGAGGCGATTGATGAGTTGGAGATATTCGGCGGACGTTCCGCGCTCGACCGCGTGCATGATCTTTTATATGGCGTTGTCCTGCGCGGCAATCAGCCGCCGATGCCGCTGAAGATGAACGAGATCAAGCCGGGCACATTTTTTGAAGCGGATGATTTCACCATCACCGCGTTTCCGGTCACGCATCGCGGACCGGACTGCCTGGGTTATGTGTTCGAGGGGAAAGCGCGACGTCCATTCCTCGCGGAGAAAGCGGACGCGCTCGGAGTCCCGTTCGGACCGGACCGCAGTAAGTTGGTCGCGGGCGAAGCCATCATCCTCGCGGACGGAAAACGCATCGCGCCGGAAGATGTGCTGGGTGCGCTCGAGCCGGGGACGAAGCTGGTGCTGGTCGGCGACGCCGGTCGCACGGACGATATCCTCGAAGTCGCGCGTGACGCGGATGCGCTGGTGATCGAGTCCACGTATCTGGATGAGGAAGCCGATATGGCGAAGCAGTTCTCGCATCTCACGGCACGCATGGGCGCGGAGTTGGCGGTGAAGGCGGGCGTGAAAAAATTGATCCTGACGCACGTGTCTCGCCGTTATCGCGAAAAGGATGTGCTGGCCGAAGCGCAGGCGATCTTCCCGAATGTGTCTGTGGCGCGGGATTTCGATACGTTTAAGGTGAAGAGGTAGATATGTACACACGTATACACGTACACACGTATACACGTACACACGTACACACGTATACACGTACACACGTATACACGTACACACGTATACACGTACACACGTACACATGTACACACGTACACACGTACACACGTACACACGTAAGGGTGGGTCTTGTTAGATGAAGAAGCCTCTCGGTTGTGAGAGGCTTCTTTGTTGTTTGGGTCAGATATCAGGGTTGGCTGTCGAAAACACAACGGATGCCCACGTCGGCAAAGGAAGAGCCGGGCAGGCGGGACCAGCGGTTGTCCACGCGGAGTTTCCAATAGAGTCCATCGTAATCCGCATACGATCCGCCGCGCATGATGCGTTCACTGCCGCCTTCCACCGGGACCGGATTGGTCACGTTGCCGCCTGGGTAACAACTGGATCCGTCATACGAGTCCTGCACCCATTCATATACATTGCCAGCCATATCCAGAAAACCAAATGGGCTTGCACCCGACGGGAAGGACCCGACTGGAGCTGTATATTCATAGCTGTCATTCACGCGATAGTCGCAGAACTTGCAGTGGAAGCTTTTATCGCCAAAGTTAAGCAGGTTTCCGAGGATCTCGTCGCCTCCCCATGGATACTTGCGGGTGTCCTTATCTCCGCGCGCGGCGCGCTCCCATTCGGCTTCGGTCGGCAGGCGTCCGCCCGCCCAGGCACAATAGGCGGCGGCGTCATACCACGAGACTTGTGAAACCGGGTGATCGTCAATGCCGGTGGGAGTCTGTTTGCCTCCCAGGGGACGCCGCCAATTGGGTCCGCTATCCGGCGATTCGATTTTGTTCCAGTCGTTGTCTTTGTGATTCCAGACCCAACCGGCGTTGCCGAGTTTTTCGCCGTCTGTGGTGAAGCCGGTCTCCCCAACGAATTTTTGGAAGGCGGCGACGGTCACTTCGGTTTTATTCATCCAGTAACCATCCAACGTGACCTTATGCTGTGGCGTCAGGCAAAATCCCCGGCGCAAGTTAAAGTTCACATCCGAGCCCATGGTGAATGTCCCATCCGCTACATAGATGACTTCCAATCCGTCCACTGGATTCACCGAGACCGTGCCGGATGCGTTGCCCGGTGTGGCGGATGGGAAGACCTCCAGGGTGGGGGCGGCATCGTTTTCCGTTTCTGCTTGCGCCGCCGGGGTCGCTCCGAAAACTGTGGCGCAGGCGAGCAATACGATGGATACCAGCGAAATTACGAGTAGAGTCTGCTTGCGGTTTTTCAATTGCACGTTTCATTCTCCTTTGTCAAGATGGTTGGGTGACTGTGGTCGTTTCTTTTTCATCAGGAAATAAATGACAACTGCCAGACCGATAATGACAAACAAGCATAAACAGGACAGTCCCAATATTGTGACGAGGATCCACCCCGTGTTCGTCGTCTCTGTGACCAGCGCCACCGGGACATAATCGTATGCTCCCCATTCCCATTCGACCGTTTTTCCGTCGTTAAGAATCCGCCCGTTTGTGGATACGATTTTTCCCGGGAGTTGAACCTGTAATGTTGTGGGAATAGTGGCATTTGTCGCGGCCAGGGCGATCAACGTGTTTTCAAACCGGTATTCGGTTTTGAAAACGCTGTTTTTCTTTTGCAGGCTTAAAGGCGGGTATTGGGTTCCGCTTCCACTGCCTCCCGCGCCGGTGGTGGTGTCTGAGACAAGGCTTCCCGCGCTGATCAATGCGTAAAATTCTTCCACGGTATCGAAGTCATGCGAAATAGTGACCCACTGGTATCCGCTTTCCTGGGTGGTATTGGTGTCGTATGATTGCCAGCCCGTCACATCTCCCAATTGAGACGCTGTTAATGAGACAATATCGTATGAACTTTGAAGCAGATCGAAATCGGAGTTTGTATAAGCCACCCCAATCCTGATTGTTCCAGATAAATTTTCATTCACAATGATTGTTTGTTGCGCGGCTTGCGGTTGAACCACGCCCGCACAGCCTGCCAAGCCCAGGAGCAGGGTGGTAAGGATCCATAAGGTTGCCAAGTTTTTTCTCATTGATGTCTCCGTTGGCGAGCCTTAAAGCAGCGTTGACCCGCATGCTCAAGGCTTATTTAATTTGATGGATTGATTTTGAAGATGCAGAAGCGCACTATTGTCAAAAACCCGCACTGACCTGCCGGAATTAATTATTTCATGGAAAGTTATTTTTAGCAATCTATGAAAATTGAAAGGTTACTTCACAATATCCACCCTCGTCCCAGCGGCGCGATCGAAGTTTTTTTAGACGGCCCCTCTTTATCGTGCGGGCGCAAGCATCTTACGAAGCGATGAAGAAGTTGTTCGGCACATGGAAGGAAAACCCGATATAGGTGATTAGCGCGGCGGCGAAAGCGATCCAGATGAGGCTTCTGGCTATGGGGCGGAACTCAATAGTTTCCAAATCATTTTCAAGACTAAAAGCGAAAAGCAAGCCGGCGAGGGTTAGAACCAGGGAATAAGCGAGTTCAAAACCGCCGAGTTCCATTCCCAGCGCTTCGGGGATAAACCAGATCGCAATGGACATCCACGGGAAGGAAGCCGCGATCAACATACGCGAATACCAGAAGGCGGGTTTCAATTCTTTGCGGCGCAGGAAATAGTCAATGGCACTCACAACCAGATAGGCGTAAAAAAACATCTTCATGTGGGCATAGATCGACTCGATGCCCTCGCCGAGGATCGCTGCCAGCGGCCCGCCGCCCAGGATGTCGTAGATTTGGTGAAAAAAGACAAAGAACAAATAACCCGCGACCAGTTTCCACCATGCCAATTTTGGTTTCATTCTATTCTCACTCCACTGAAATCAATTCGGGTTGATGTTTGAGCGCGGCCTGCATGGACCACGGCCCCGCCCATGTGACCTTGACCGATTCGATTCGTCCGCGCAGGTCTTCATCGGATTCAACAAAGACCAGTTTGTTGGTGGGTGTGCGTCCGCGCCAGCGGCCTTTGACTTTTTCCTCGAACAGCACGTCCACGTTTTCGCCGAGATACTTCTGGTTGATCTCGCCGACGATCTGCTCTTGCAACTCTTCGAGCATGCGGAAGCGGCGCATTTTTTCTTCGTCGGTCACATTGTCGTCCATGCGGCGCGTGGCGACGGTCCCCTCTCGCATCGAGTAACGGGCCAGATGCGCTACATCCAGCCGGAGGTCGGAGAGGACGCGGTGAGTCTCCATGAACTGCGCGTCCGTCTCGCCGGGGAAACCGACGATGATGTCCGTCGCGATGGAGCAGTCGGGAATCCGTTCGCGGATTTTGGCAACGAGGTCGCGGTAATCCTGCTGGGTGTAGCCGCGTTTCATGTTCGCCAGCACTTGATCATCACCGGCCTGGATCGGGACCTCAATGTGCGGCATGACCTTGGGCAGCGCGGCCACGGTATCCATCAATTCTTCGGTGAAGTAGTTGGGATGCGAGGTGAGGAAGCGGATGCGCTCGATGCCCTCGACCTCGTGGACGATGCGCAGGAGCGCGGCGAGGTTGGGACCGTCGGGAACGTCTTTGCCGTAGCGGTCCACGATCTGACCGAGGAGAGTCACTTCCTTGACGCCCTGTTTTGCGAGCGAACGAATCTCGCCCACGATGTCGCCGACGGGACGGCTACGCTCGATGCCGCGCTGGTAGGGGATGATGCAGAACGTGCAAGAGTGCGAGCAGCCGTAGACGATCGGCACATGCACGCTGACGGTTTTTCCGCGTTCGTGGTCGGGGAGGATCAGGTCGCCGTCCATCAGGCCGAAGCGGCGGGCGGTCTCGTCCGCTTCGATGGCGCGCACCTCGCCCTGCGAGAGGAACGAGATCAGCGGACCGGGGTCGGAGGGCGGGGAGAACACATCCACGAAGGGAAGTTTTGCGCGCAGTTTTTCCGCACCGCGCACGCCCACGAGACAGCCCATCAGGTTGATGACGAGATTCGGATTTTGATTCTTGAGGGGTTTCAGTTGCGTCAGCCGACCCAGCGCTTTATCTTCCGCGGACTGGCGCACGACGCAGGTGTTCATCACGATCACGTCGGCTTCTTCGGCTTTATCGGTAAAGGTGTAGCCCAAATGCTCCAGCGACGAGCCGACGCGTTGCGAGTCGGCCACGTTCATCTGACAGCCTTCGGTCCAGAGGTGGTACTTCTTTTCCATCCTGCTCCTTGCAGAATATGGCGTTCTCCAGAATAGGGAACGCGGGACTTCGTAGGGCAGGGATTATACCAAGTTCGGTTGGGATTCGATGGTTGGATGGTGGACGGCAGACCGTGGACGGAATCAAAACGGCGGAGTTCAATGCCTCCGCCGTAGGTACTTCACGGGTTAATTTGAATAGGCTTCAACTTGACCCCTCTCAATTTACTTTCTACGATAAGTCGTGCAACTTCTTTCGATACCAATATTTCTCGATACGCCGCATGCCCATCCCCAAACCATTCTCGTGACAACAAGAAATCAGTGGTGGATTCGGAAATTTTTCCTTTGAATCGCATCACGCCTCGCAAGTGGGGAAAATATTTGACCGCGCCACATTTTGGGCATTTTGACCTACGAAATGTTTCCTCAGGAACAAAGTCCGCTGATGTTTGCTCGGGAATATAGATTTGAGAAATATTTTCCGAAATCTGATCTGTTTTATGAATAAGAACCTTCCATTCCCTAAATCCCTGTAACTTCCTTGTGGCAAGTTCTGCGAAGACAGCAGGCGTTGCAAATAGGGCGTAAGTCCAATAAAGAGATACGAAACTGTTATTACCTAACCTCGGTTCTTTTCGTATTCTAAAATTTTCGAGTTGCTCTTTTTTATAAATCCCACATTCAGAACACTCTCCTCCAAATGTGACCGGTTCTGCCGACCATGTTGCTTCAGGCTGTGGATAGCCTTGTTCAAATACAGGAATCAATCGTGACCAAGGGGCTACCAAGATTTCGGTATCGGTGAAAAGAGTGTCAGATATATCAAGCGCTCGAGTCCGCTGAATCATAGAATGAATCACGGGCCATTTCGGTGCGGACTCGGAAACTTCAAGATGTATTAAATATCCCCCACCGGGCAAAGGTGATTTTTTGTATCTGAGATTGAGCATCTCAATCTCAGCGTCCACTCCGTCTCTATGTCCAAATGTGACTCTGTGCCAAATTTCCATAATTCAATGAGAGTTTGGTGGCGGCTCAAAGTGAGCGATAACTGTCGTCGGACGGGATGGAATCGCGCCCAATTACAAGTATGCAGAATAATTCCCACTGCACCTTATTGGCTTGCAACTATTGGAAGTTTTGTCGAACGATCACTCCACCGAGATCAAGAACGGATAATGCGGTTGACCGCCGTTCTGCACTTCGATCTCCTGACCGGAGTATTTTTCGCGGGCAACGTCCGCAATGCGGTTGGCTTCGCTGTGACTCAGATCTTCGCCGTAGTAGAAGGTGATCAGTTCGTGATTTGCGGCTTCGGCTTTTTCGAGGAAGCCCATCACAGCCTCTTCGATGGCGGCGGCGGATAAAACAAGTTTGCCATCCAGCAATGCAATCACCTGACCCGACTCCACGCTCACGCCGTCAATTTCAACAGTGCGCGTGGCGATGGTGATCTCGCCGGTCTTGACCGAAGCAATGGACTTGATCATTTTTTCGGCGACGGCGTTCACGTCTCCGTCCGGGTTGTGAGCGAGCATGGCAGAGAGTCCCTGCGGGACGGTTTTGCTCGGCACGACGGCGACGGATTTCACGGTCACGTCTTTGGCTTGGTTGGCCGCCAGAATAATATTTTTGTTGTTCGGCAGGATGATGACCTTGTCGGTCGGGAGATTCTCGAACGCGGCGAGAATCTCCTGCGTGGACGGGTTCATGGTCTGACCGCCTTCCACGACCGCCGCTGCTCCGAGGGAGGCGAAGATGCGGCTCAGTCCGCGACCGGGCGAGACGACCACCACGGCGATCTGTCCCGGCTCGACGGGCTGAAATTCCAGTTTTTCATTTTTCGTTTTTTGAATATCGTCCATCTGCGCCAGCAGATTTTCCATCGCCACTTTCGAGATGGTGCCGATGCCCATGATGTAATCAATTGGCTCGTAGCGTTTGTCGAGCGGGACGTGGATGTGCATGCGGTACATGCCCTCGCCCTCGCCCACCTGAATGGAGGTGCCCATCGTTTCGAGTTTGCTGTAAAACGATTGCAATTCAAAATCGCTATTCGGGAAAAAGTCCACGACGACTTCGTAATCCTGTCCCTCTTCGACGGAGTCCAGCGCTTCTTTAAGATTCATCGCGGACATCGGCTGAACGCTCACGGTCGGAACGTCCAGCGGGAGGCCGTTGAAGTAACGCATCATCCCCTCCAGCACGAAGAACAATCCCTTGCCGCCCGAGTCGACTACGCCGGCTTGTTTGAGCACAGGCAAAAGTTCCGGCGTATTCTGAACCGACGCATCCGCCGCAGGAATGACTCTCTCCAAAATTTCGATGGGATCCCGCGTCTCGTTCAGCGCGGACTCGGCGGCGGCCGCCACATCCTTGGACACAGTCAGGATCGTGCCCTCCACCGGGCGGACGACTCCCTTGTAGGCGGTCTCGCGTCCCTCGATGAATCCTTTGACCAGCGTCGCGCCGTCAATCGTTTCTGCGCCCTGCAAGCCGCGCGCAAATCCGCGCCACAATTGCGAGAGGATCACGCCCGAATTTCCGCGCGCGCCCATCAACGCGCCCTTTGCCACCGCCGCCGCCATTTCGCCTGCGTTGCGCGTGCCGAGGTCGGCGATCTCATTCCACGCGGATTGCATGGTGAGGGTCATGTTCGTGCCGGTGTCGCCATCCGGGACGGGGAAGACGTTCAGCGCGTTGACCGTCGCCTGATTCGTGCGCAGCCAGGTCAGCCCAGCCTGGACGAGTTCTTTCAATACCTGTCCATCAATGGGATTGTTTCGCAGGTCGCGCAGGTGTTTGGCTTGAATGTCGGATGAACCCAGACTCATGAATGCTCCTCGATCGGTTGCGCATCGGCGGCGTTAGAGAACGCCTGCTATGCGGGTAAATTTAATCCGGGTCGCTGACGCGCAGTCCCGCCACGTGGACATTAACCGAGTTGACCTTCAGCCCGAGCGCTTTCTCCACGTGGAAGCGGACGGTGTTCGCCACACTGTTCGCCACCGATTGTACGCGCGTGCCATATTCAACGATGATATTGACTTCGATGTCGAGCAGGTCGCCGTCGTAGGTGACGCTTACGCCGCGCGAGGGTTCGTTGGCCAGGCTGTGCGCCAGTCCCTCAACCAGGTTGCGCGGGGCGAGTCCCACCACGCCATAGGATTCGAGTGTGGCGTAATAGGCGATGCTTGCCACCGCGGCGGGCGCGATGTGAATGCTTCCGTAGACTGTGTTTTCCTTTGCCATGGTCTTTCCTTTTTGGGTACTTAATTAACAACCTGTCTTGAAGATGGTTACGTCCTGTGGTACAATGCGGCGCTCGCTGGAAAAAGCACGAAGTAATTTTGAAAGGAACGTATCCCATGAAATGCGCTCACTGCGGTAAAACCACCACCTTCGGACATAATCGCTCGTTCTCTCAACGCGCCACCAATCGCAAGTTCCTCCCGAACCTGCAGAAGGTGACGCTGGTGGAGAATGGACGCAAGATCCAGAAGGTGCTGTGCACCAAGTGCATTCGCACCGCCGCCAAGTCGGCTTAAGCGAGTCGCTTCACCGTCAAGAATCACGGCGTCGAGCCGTGGTTTTTGTTTAAGCCTCGCGCAATTCGCGGATGCCGGCCGCGATGCCCTTGCCGTGATGGAAGATGAAATTGCCTGCGACGAAGGTATCCGCTCCGGCGTCGCGGGCGAGGCGCAGGGTTTCAGGAATGATGCCTCCGTCCACCTCCAGCCGCGCAGGAGAGTTAATCTCATCCAGCATGGCGCGGAGCTGGCGAATCTTGTCCACCGACTCGGGGATGAACGTTTGACCGCCGAAGCCGGGGTTGACGCTCATCACCAAAACCTGGTCCGCCATGCCCAGCACGGGTTGGATGGCGCTGGCTGGCGTGGCTGGATTCAATGTCACACCCGCCGCGCAGCCGAGGGATTTAATGTGTTGTAAGGTGCGGTGCAAATGCGGGCAGGTTTCCACATGGACGATGATGCGGGACGCGCCGGCTTTGGCGAAGGCTTCGATCAAGTTTTCCGGTCGTTGAATCATCAAGTGAACATCGAGAGGCAGGTCTGTTGCCCGGCGGCAGGCTTCCACCACAACAGGACCGATCGTCAGGTTGGGCACGAAGCGGCCATCCATTATGTCCAGGTGGATCCAGTTCGCGCCGGATGCCTGACAGGTGGCGAGGTCCGCGCCGAGGCGGGTGAAGTCGGCAGATAAAATTGAGGGGGCGATGAAAGCTTCGTTCATGGATTCCAGGCATAGTAAGCCGCGATCCAGGCCGGGATCAAGCCTCCCACCGCGATCAGCGCGAGCAGGGCCAGGCCGACAGATGGCCAGTCAACATCGAGTTCGATCTGGGGAATCTCGATGACGGGAGCCGGGCTGGGTTGCGAAATGGGGCGCGAGACCGGGCGCGAAACGGCCGGCAGTTCTTCGAAATTGTTGGCGGCTTCGGGAGTCAGGCTGAGTTGGATGGGCGGCGCGGCGCGGATGGTGCCGAAGCGCATCAGGACGCGGCCGAGCTGGTCGGCGGTGCGATAACGCGCCGAGGGTTCCTTGGAGAGAATTTTGTTTTCGATCTGCTCGAGCAGGGGCGGGATGTCCGGCAGGTATTCGAACAGCGGCAGCGGTTTGCGATGCACGTGCATGCGCGCTAGTTCTTCGGGCGTGGCGGCGTTGAAGGGCAGGGCGCCGGTCAGCATTTCGTACATGACCACGCCGAGCGAATACACGTCGGAGGCAGGCGAGGGCGCGTGACCTTTGGCCTGTTCCGGCGAAAAATATTGCGGCGAGCCCCAGATCACATCGTCGCGGTCGCCAGGGCGGATGGTGGAGAGGGCGCGCGCGATGCCGAAGTCGGTCACTTTGAGGCGCATGTCCGGCGTGACGAGCAGGTTGTGCGGCTTCACGTCGCAATGCACTAGTCCGGCGCGATGCGCGTAGCCCAATCCGGCGCAGGCTTGCACCATCAGGTTGACCGTTTCTTCAACGGTGAAGCGTCCGCGTTTGCGGATCAGGCTCTTCATGTCGGTGCCGGGGATGTGTTCCATCACGATGAAGAGTTGCCCGTGATCGAGTCCGAAATCATGCACGGTGACAATGTTGGGATGCGAAAGATTGGCGGCGGCGCGCGCCTCCTGGCGGAATCGTTCCTGAAATTCCCTGTCGCTGGAATAATCGGCGCGCAAGACCTTGATCGCCACCGGGCGTTCGAGCATCAGGTCGCGGGCGCGAAAGACCTCCGCCATGCCCCCACTGCCGATCTTTTCCAGCAGTTGATAACGCTGATTAAGCAGGTCGCCTTCTTTCATTAAAAGAATTATATCATCGCTGACTCTGCATGGCTTACGCAAAACCCTGCATGGGGCGCGTTCGAGAACGTCAATTATGCGTACGCCCTGTCTATTGAAAAAAACTGGCTCTATCGTTTTTAACGGGAAACCGTTTTTTAAACACAAAGGACACTGTCGAGTCCTATAAAATCGTACCACCTGCACTTTAACAAAGTCTCACAAAATCGTACCACTAGCACATATGGCTACTCAACCTGCTTTTTGCCTTTGTGACCCGTATTCGCAGGACTAGTGCCACCCGCTCAGGTCATGAAAACCCTTCAAATTGAGAGCCGAGCTGCCCGAAGTGCATCAATATCCGTCTGATAGGTACGACTTTACGAGACTTTCTCTCTACAAAGGTAGTACGACTTTATGAGACTCGACAGACACGGCGGTCACAAAGGAAAAAACGTGTGCACGCAAACCATGTCAGGTAGCCTGCGCGGTCTTGGCCCTCACTCAACCCCCCGGCCCCCTTCTCTCTCCCAAAAGCATGGGAGAGAGAAGGGGGAGAAAAGTCGTTTACTTGGAAAC
>JABARH010000035.1 GCA_019187665.1 Anaerolineales bacterium | reverse complement strand
ATTATTCCACTTCCGCATTCCTCTCCCGCGTTGGAAGTTGCCCAAACAGCGCGGCAGGCCCTCTATCGCCCTGCTTCAACTGGCTCATCAATGGGCTCAATGACCACGTTTAACTGCGGTGCTACCGCGTTCCCACCATCAAGCAGTACTATTCCATTCTGGAAGACACGCTGATTGTGGAGCGCGTGGACGGATATATAAAGAATGCCCGCAAACGTATCCTATCCACATCACGTTACTACTTCTTCGACATGGGTGTGCGGAACGCGCTTGCCCGTCTGCCCCTTGTCCCCGAAATACTCAATGTGCAAAAGGGCGTGTTGTTCGAACACGCGGTGGTGCTCGAATTAATTCGCAGGATTCGCCTGTTGAAAACGAATCATAAGGTTTATTACTGGCGGACATCCTCCGGCGCGGAAGTGGATTGCGTGATCGAATCGCACGACGAACTCATCCCCATCGAAATCAAAAGCGCGGCCAGCATCACCGCTGGTGATTTGACCGGTTTGAAGAGTTTTATCGCGGATTACGGCGACAAGGTCAAACGCGCTTTCGTTGTGACCATGGGAAACCGCCCTGAAAAACTGGATGACAGGATATCCGTCATCCCCTGGCAGTATTTGTAACCTTCCGCCTACCGCCTCATCGTTAATGGCGTGGAGTTTCAGGATTTTCCGCAGTTGCATTTTCATCTCATATCAGGGGGCGAAGGTGAAAAGTCGAAAGTCTGAAAAGACAAGAGACCTTTGACCTTCGACTTTTGACCAGGATCATTTCATGACCCAATCCATCGCCATCCTCGATTTCGGTTCCCAGTACGCCCAGATCATCGCCCGCCGTGTGCGCGAGGCGCAGGTCTACTGCGAGCTGTTCCCGTGGGACGCGCCACAGGAACAGATCATGTCCATCCAGCCGAAGGGATTCATCCTCTCGGGCGGACCGAGTTCTGTCTATGAAGACAAGGCTCCTTACATTCAGAAGTTCATCCTCGAAAGCGGACTTCCCATCCTCGGTATCTGCTACGGGATGCAAGCGTTGACCCACGCCCTCGGCGGACAGGTGGATCCGTCCGCGCATCGCGAATATGGGCAGGCGGAAATTCGTCTGCTAGTCTCTAGTCCTCTAGTCTCTAATCTCTCTAAAGTCTGGATGTCACATGGGGATCGAATTAATAAACTCCCTGAAGGTTTTACTGCATTGGCGAGTAGTCAAAACAGTCCCTTCGCGGCGATGGGCGATTTCAACCGCAAATATTTCGGCGTGCAATTTCATCCTGAAGTGCATCACACGCCGAATGGAAGTCAACTCCTCAAATATTTTGCAACTGACATTTGCGGCGCCAAACCCGAATGGACTCCGGAGTCGATCATCGAGGAAGCCGTCAAACGGATTCGCGCGCAGGTGGGAAGCGAAAGGGTCCTCGCGGCGGTCTCGGGTGGAGTCGACTCGTCGGTTGCGGCGGCGTTGGTCCACAAAGCGATTGGCGACCAGTTAGTCTGCGTGTTCGTGGATACCGGCCTCTTGCGGAAAAACGAAGGCGCGCAGGTCGCGGACGCGTTCCGCGAGAATCTCCATGCCGAGTTGATCGCAGTCGAAGCCGCAGACGAATATTTCGCCGCGCTCAAAGGCGTGGAAGACCCGGAACAAAAACGAAAGATCGTCGGCGAGAAGTTCATCCGCATTTTTGAAGAACAGGCGAAGCAAGTCGGTCAGCCGAAATTTTTAGTGCAAGGGACGATCTATCCCGATGTGGTCGAGTCGTCTGCTCCCGATAGGAACAAGGCGCAGAAAATCAAGTCACATCACAATGTGGGCGGATTGCCCGAAGATATGCAGTTCGAGTTGGTTGAGCCGTTGCGATATTTGTTCAAAGATGAAGTCCGGGCGGTGGGCGAAGCGCTGGGATTGCCGGAAGCGTTGGTTTGGCGGCAACCGTTCCCGGGTCCGGGTTTGACCGTGCGCTGCCTCGGGGAGGTGACGCCGGAGCGTGTGTCCCGTTTGCGGGCGGCGGATGCGATCCTGATCGAGGAATTGTCCAATGCTGGGTTTTTGGGGAAGAATGCCGATACGTCGCAGGCGTTCGTGGTTTTGTTGCCGGTGAGATCGGTGGGAGTCATGGGAGATCAACGGACATATCAAGAAGCGGCGGCGATCCGCGCGGTGACGACCGAGGATTTTATGACCGCCGACTGGGCGCGCCTGCCGCACGACCTGCTGGCAAAGGTGGCGAATCGTATTGTGAACGAAGTGGACGGAATCAATCGCGTCGTGTATGATATTACGAGCAAACCGCCTGCGACGATCGAATGGGAGTGAAGAAATTTTCGATTTTTGATTTCCGATTTGACGATTGAGACCATGCAAGATACTGCGCAAAAAATAGTCGGACATGAAATAACGCGAGGGGCGCGAAATGACTCCCGCGCCACCGCGCGTGTTTCTGCGTTTCTGGCTCTGATCTTCGTTCTTTCTTCTTTAATATCATCTCCCGCCTCCGCGCAAAATGCCGCCTACGTGGAGATTGACGCGCCGGACACAAGCGGTTTCCCAACCGTCTCCACGGTGCTGGATGTGTACGACGCCTCGGGCCAATTTGTGAGCGGACTCAGCCTCGCCGACGTGACCATGCGCGAGGACGACTCCGCCCGCCCGGTGGACGAACTAACCGAGTATCCGGTCGGCGCGCAGATCGTGGTGGCGTTCAACACCGGTCCCGCGCTGGGAGTCCGCGACGGACAGGGCATCACGCGCTATCAAAAGATCCAACGCGCCATCGAAACCTGGTCGCGCGCGCTCGACGAAAAAAAAGGCGACGACTTGAGTCTCGTCTCGATCGCCGGGCTGATCAGCGCCCACAGCGGTCCGCTCGAATTCAGCGCGGCGCTCTCCGCCTTTCAGCCGGAATTTCGCGCCAGCACGCCGAACATTCAAACCCTCTCGATCGCCATGGACGCCGCCCTCGCCTCGACGCCGGAAGTGGGCATGAAACGCGCGATCCTCTTTGTCACGCCGCACATGGAAGACGCCAATCTCGCCGAAGCGCTGACCTCCATCGGTCAACGCGCCATGCAAGGACATGTGCGCATTTTCATCTGGCTGGCGGATAGCGAACTCAATTTCAACCATTCGAGCATTGCACTCTTCCAAACTCTCACCCAGCAGACCGGCGGGTCGTTCGTTCTCTTCGACAACAGCGCACTGCCCGACCCTGAAACCTATTTCACTCCGCTTCGCAATGCCTACCGCCTGACCTATTCATCCAAACTTAACACCACCGGCGATCACAGATTAAGCGCGGAAGTGAACCTCGACGGCGCGCGCATCGCCTCCGCCGCGCAGACCTTTGCGCTCAACGTGCAGGCGCCGAATCCGATCATCACCGTCCTGCCCGCGCAGATCACGCGCCGCGCCCCGGAGGACGATCCATTCAATGAAAAAATTCTGCTCCCCGCGCAACAAGCCATCGAAGTCATCTTCGACTTCCCCGACGGGCATCAACGCCCGATCCTCAGCGTAACGCTCTTTATTGACGGACAGCCAGCCGCGACCAACACCAGCGGCGCGCTCGATAAATTCACCTGGGATTTAAGCGCCTACACCGAAAGCGGTCAACACACTCTGCGCGTCGAAGCCACCGACCTGCTCAACCTGACCGGCGCCAGCCTCGAAACCCCGGTCCTCGTTCAGGTTGTGCGCCCGCCCGTCACCCCCCTCACCCTGTTGGCGCGCTACCGCTTCGTCATTGTCGGGAGCGTGATCGCCATCGCCGGGATCATCCTGTTCGGCATCCTTGCCAGCGGGCGATTGCGTCTGCCCTCGGCGCGCGCCCGCCGCGAGAAAAAACAACGCTACGCCGATCCGTTGACCCAACCCGTCGCGATCGCGTCCATCGAGCCGCCCACCGACCCGTTGAAAAAGACGCGGCGATTAAAATCCGCAAATGTGGAATCGCCCGCCGCCCTGCTCCGCCTCACCCCCGACGGGGAAGCGGCTTCCACGTTGCCCATCCCCATCCCCGCCGACGAACTGACCATCGGCACGGACCCGGTCCAGGCATCCTTCATTCTGGACGAGGCGGTCATCGCGCCGCTGCATGCGCGCATCACGCATACTTCAGAGGGGTACGTTATCAGCGATCCCGGCTCCGCCGCGGGGACGTGGGTGAACTATGAGACAGTCACCCGCGAGGGCTATCCCTTAAAACATGGCGATAAGGTACACTTGGGAGGCTTGTTGTATCGCTTTGTGTTGAAAGACCCGCCGTCTGATTCTGAACCCCTGGTCACTTTTCTCGATCCATGATCCGAACTCAACGCGCTCACGTGCATGTTGCCGCCCTCAGCCATCCCGGCATGACGGGCAAGAATAATGAAGACCGTTTTGCCGTGCTTTCGCACGTGCTTGGCAAGGATGACCCAACGCCCTCGCTCTTTGCCGTGCTGTGTGACGGCATCGGCGGTCATCGCTCTGGTGAGGTGGCGGCGGACCTGGCGGTGAATCATATCAGCGAGGCAGTCTCCAACAGCGACGGGCGCGACCCGCGTGCCATTTTGGAAGATGCGATCCACGCGGCCAGCAATGCTATCGCGCATCATTCTGCCTCGGACAACGATCATCATGGCATGGGCGCCACCTGTGCCTGCGTTTGGATCGTGGCGGACAAATTGTACATCGCCTTTGTGGGGGATTCGCGCATCTATTTCCTGCGCGGAGGAAAGATTCAACAACTCACCACCGATCACACCTGGGTGCAGGAGGCGGTGGAGAAGAATCTGATCAAGCCCGAAGATGTGCGCGGACATCCCAACGTGCATGTCATCCGCCGTTATCTTGGTTCGGTGAAATTGCCCGAGGTGGATTTTCGCTTGAAGTTGAGCGACAGTGAAAACAGCATCCAGTCCTCAAAGAATCAGGGCGCGCCGCTCCAGCCGCACGATGTCTTGTTGCTCTGCTCCGACGGCTTGACCGACATGGTCTATGCGGATGAGATCCAACAGATCATCCTGGAAGCAGATAGCCTGAAGACTGCCGCGCAGAATTTGGTGGCGAAGGCCAATGAGCGCGGCGGTCACGATAACACGACCGTGATCCTCATTTCGATTCCGAAGCCGCGCCCGGTGGAGGAAAAGAAAAAAGGCTGGATGGATTGGTTGTTGGGGGAGTAGGAGGTTTTAGTCTTTTAGTCTTTTAGTCTTTTAGTCGGGTAGTCTTCTAGTCTTCTAGTCGGGTAGTCTTTTAGTCTTCTAGTCGGGTAGTCCATGTGACGCGCGAGGGTGAGGCAGTTGCCTTTTTGTAAGATGTCTATCGCGCGAATTGCCAATGGGGACAGGTTTATCCCGCCGCGAAATTGAGGTTAAGCGCGCCGCGAAACTGCCAGAGCAGGAAAGCGAAGGCGCCGGTGAACATCAGCTCGCTCAACTCCTCCCAAAATTCAAACCAGACCAGTTCCCCTGCGAAGAGCGCGCCGAGGATGACGCGGAAGAGGGAAAATCCCAGCGCGCCGAGTCCCGCCGAAAAAAGAATCTTCGCCGATTGCGGAAGCGGATCGCCGGTGGGGCGCAGGAGAATCATCAACGCGCAGGCGCAGAGGATCAGCGCGAGGACCGGCAGGAGACGCGCCTCATACCATTGATAAAAGTCGAAGCGGGCATAGGCGTACGGCACGCCGAACAGATCGGTGGCATAACTTTCCGGGGAGGTGGAAACCGTCAGCGGCAGGAAGGATGCGGAGATCGTCAACATGACGATCAGGATTGCGACCCGCCGCGCCGCGCAGGCGAGGGGCGTGACGCGCTTGCAGGTCTGGCAGAGTCCGTTGATGGAACAATGTCCGCGATTGATGTGCAGGACGCGCGCGTCGAGCATTTCGAGCAGGGCGTAGGTGAAGAACCCAAAGGCCAGCGCCATGCCATAACTATGAATGTATTCCGAGACGAGCGATTCGTGCTGGTAGGCAATGAAGTTGACCGCGCAGAAAATTTCACCCAGCAGAAAGGCGATCATCCCCCAGCGCAGGGCGGCCAGGCCGCGTTCCTTTTGGCGGAGCAGAGCCAGAATCAAAACAAGACTGATGAACATGTAGGCGGGTTTGACAACCAGCCCAGCCGCGACTTGCGCGAACTGTTCCGCCGCGCTCATGCCGCGCGCACCCGCGAAGGTTGGAGCGCCGAGGCCGCCATGTTCGATCCAATAGACGAGGATCGGCAGCAGTCCGCCGAGCGCGGCGAGAATGACGATGGATGAACGTTGGGAGCGGGTCATGGGAAAATTATAATTTGCATTCCGAGTCTGTGGGGAAATATGTACTGCTCGCGTGCGCGCACAAGCATCGTCATCGCACAGCCTCTCCACGATTTTGGCGGCGGATTTAATTTTGGTAATGGATCGAGGAAGGATCGTGGAGCGCGGCACGCACGAGCAATTACTCGCGAGCGGAGGGTTGTACAGCCAGTTGTATGAGACACAGTTTCGAGGAGAGAAAAACCTTTAACCAAAAAGGCAGTAAGAGGCTGACCCATTCATCGCCGCAGCGTTGACCTGGTTCGGCGACCCCGACCCGAAGCAAGGTTCGCGTGGGAGGAGGGCGGTGCTTCCCGTCTGTGCGCGTTCCCCGCTCCTGTAATCGGGAGAGGGGTTAGGGGTGAGGGCAGGTCTCCGCTGACCCATTCATCGCCGCAGCGTTGACCTGGTTCGGCGACCCCGACCCGAAGCAAGGTTCGCGTGGGAGGAGGGCGGTGCTTCCCGTCTGTGCGCGTTCCCCGCTCCTGTAATCGGGAGAGGGGTTAGGGGTGAGGGCAGGTCTCCGCTGACCCATTCATCCCCGCGGCGTTGACCTGGTTCGGCGACCCCGACCCGAAGCAAAGTTCGCCGTGGGACAAGGGTGAGTGGTTGGAATCCGTCAGAGACGGACAATAAATTGAGCAACAACTTTTGATGAGGTAAAATGGCGTCACGATAAATTTGGCACATTCAAGGAAGGGCTACCAATGACCATCATTGACATCTTCACAGATCAAGTAATCATCGCCAAAGTCCAAAAACGTCTGCCAGAATTGTTTTATCTGGCTGAATTAGAAAGTTCCCGCGCAGGCAAGGTTGGCATGGAAGTAGGTTCGGTCAGGGAAAAGATACTCATCGCGCTGTTGCTCTACAAATTTGGCGAGCAGAATGTCAAAACCGACTTGCCAATCCATGAACCCGAGGCCGATGTGATCGTGTTTGGCAGGCCGCTTTCCATTAAAACCATGACAGGCGTAACTTTCAAAAGCGTCAAACTAATCTGGACGGTGGACGCGGAACAAGCAATCGAATTTGCCCATCGGTACGTTCCCAGTTGTGATATGTTGCTGGTTCAAGTCAATTGGGATAATACTGGCGGCGTGTTCCTGTTTTCGCAGGAAGCACAAATCGAAACTTTGGAAGGGATGGGAAGGGCGGGATATATCAAATTACCAAAGCCTGGAACAAACCCGCGCGGTGTTGAAGTGTCTGGAAAGGCATTGGATATTTTGTCGAAGCACCCGCAGACGCTCCATTTTCCAGTACAATGGCATAGAACAAAGGTAGAATACAATCCTTATCGGCGATGGCTCGACTTCTGGCAAGAGGACTGAGAAATGAAAAAAGGCTCTAAAACGACCAAGTTTGGAACAACCTCGAGAGTCAACCACGACTCTTCGGATTACTACAATTCCAAACTTTATTCCGAATTATCCGACAACGGCCACAATGGGAATGGCTCCAAACCTGTCGCGGATAATCTTTTCCCTGTTGAATACGAAAACAAAATCATTTTGGGAACTTCCGAAAATATGAAGGAAATTCCCGACAACTCTTTGCATTTAATGGTCACGTCACCGCCTTACAATGTTTCAAAAGAATACGATAACGACTTGTCACTGAAAGAATACCTGCAACTTCTCAGGAGTGTCTTTACCGAAACCTATCGCGTGCTGGTTTACGGCGGCCGCGCTTGCGTGAATGTCGCAAATCTTGGCAGGAAACCTTATATCCCGCTTTCTGATCACATTTCCCACATGATGATTGATATTGGCTTCAAAATGCGCGGTGAGATCATCTGGGCAAAAGGCGCGGGCGCAGGTGTTTCCATGGCGTGGGGAAGTTGGCAATCCGCGTCGAATCCCGTTTTGCGCGATACGCACGAATACATTATGGTTTTCTCGAAAGGCGCGTATGACCGTAAAAAAGGAGAGCGAGAAAACACTATCACCAAAGAGCAATTCATGGAATGGACAAAATCAGTCTGGACGATGAATCCAGAATCGGCAAAGAAGGTAAAACATCCTGCGCCGTTCCCCGTCGAATTGCCATATCGCCTGACGCAACTTTACACATTCAAAGGCGACATCGTCCTTGACCCGTTCATGGGAAGCGGGTCGACAGCGATTGCGGCCTTGAAATCCGAAAGAAAATACGTGGGCTATGATGTTGACCCTGAATACATCAGGATTGCAGAAGAACGAATAGAACCTTTCAAACAGCAATTGGTTCTGAGTTTGTAAATCGCAACTCCCCTTTCGGTAAACGAGAGGGGAGTTTGTTTCCGTCCAATCAGCGTTCATCCGCGTCCCGTATTCCCCCCATGATAAAATACCCCCATGCTCCCCTCCCTCGAAAAACTCCGCAAATTCTTCCGTCTCGAACACGAGAACGGATACAACAACACCGCCATCATCGGCGGACTCGTCAAGATCCTCGACTTTTGGGAAAGTGAAGCCCGCGCCGAGAGCGTGGATGAAGCCGTCGTCCAGGCTGTGACCCAGCGACTCAAAGGCTACGAAGCGTTGACTCCCTCAGGTCGCGCCGACTCGCTCAAGGGGTTATGGAAACGTCTCGGCGAAACCTATCCCGACACCCAGCAAAAACCGCAAGGCCAACCCCGTCCGCAACCAAGACCGCAGCAACCGAGACCACAGCAACAACCGCAAGCAAATCAGCAAGTTCAGCAAACACCCGCGCCGAAAGTCGAAGGCGAGGAAATGCCGAAGTGGTTGGAGCCAGAAACCAAGTCTGCTCCTCCACAAGCCTCCCCCCCCGTGGGGGGGACGGGAGGGGGATCAAAGCCCGCTCCGCGCGCGCCCGCCCCAGCCCAGGGAAGAAGCGACACCGCGCCAGGCGGCAAAACATCCGCCACGCCCGCCGCGCTCAACGCGCAGCTGACCGTCCTGCAGGGCGTCGGACAAAAACACGCCAGCACACTTTCGCAACTCGGCATGTTCACGCTCGGCGACATGCTCTATTATTTTCCGCGCCGCTACGAAGATTACAGCCAACTCAAGCCCATCAAAAATTTGTGGGTCAACGAAATCGTCACCGTCATCGGCGCGGTGCAGTCGGTGAGTACGCGGCCAGTGAAGGGCGGCAAATTGCAACTCACCGAAGTCGTCATCACCGACGGCACGGGCGCGTTGCGACTCACGTGGTTCAATCAGCCGTGGATCGCCAACCGCATGAAAGAGGGCGACAACATCGCCGCCTCTGGAAAACTGAGTCAAAACCTGGGGCGACTCGTGATGACCAACCCCGACTTTGAACCCGTCGAAGCCGAACACCTGCACACGAATCGCATCGTCCCTATTTATCCGCTCACGCAGCGCATCACGCAAAAATGGCTGCGCGGGTTGATGAATCAAGTGGTGAAATATTGGGCGCCCGCGCTGGTGGATCACCTGCCCGATTCGATTCGCGCCTCCGCAAATTTGCCCCCGCTCGGGCGCGCCGTCGGTCAGGCGCATTTTCCCGATTCGCAAGATGAACTGAAGAAAGCCCGCGCGCGCCTCGCCTTCGACGAAATTTTCTTTTTGCAGATGGGCGTGCTGGGACAAAAGCGCGACTGGCAAGCCGCGACCGCGCGCCGCTTCGAAACCTCCGACGAGTGGCTGGGCGCGCGCCTGGCGAGCCTGCCCTTCACCCTGACCGGCGCGCAGACCCGCGCCCTCGACGAGATCCGCCGCGACCTCAACTCGGGCCGCCCGATGAACCGCCTCCTGCAAGGCGATGTCGGTTCGGGCAAAACGGTCATTGCCGCGCTCGCCGCCGCGCTGGTGAATCAATCCAACGCGCAAGCAGCCATCATGGCGCCGACCTCGATTCTCGCCGAACAACATTTCCGCAATTTTACAAATCTCCTCGCGCCCTCTCCCCTGCACCCCTCTCCCGAAATCGGGAGAGGGGATGGGGGTGAGGGCAGAATCCGCCTTTTGATCGGCGACACGCCCGAAAAAGAAAAAGAAGAAATCCGCGCGGGGCTTGCGGACGGGACGATTCAAATTGTCGTCGGCACGCACGCGCTGATCGAAGACCCGGTACAGTTCAAAGATTTGCAACTCGCCGTCATTGACGAACAACATCGCTTCGGCGTGGACCAACGCGCCGCACTGCGCAACAAAGGCACGACGCCTCATCTGCTCGTGATGACCGCCACCCCGATTCCGCGTTCGCTGGCCCTGACCCTCTACGGCGACCTCGACCTCTCCGTGATGGACGAGATGCCCGTGGGACGCCAGCCCATCGAAACGTATGTGCTTCGTCCGCAGGAATTGGAACGCGCCTTTTCGTTGATTCGATCCCAGATCAAAGATGGACGGCAAGCCTTCATCATCTATCCGCTCGTGGAAGAGAGCGAGAAACTGGACAACCTTAAAGCCGCCACCGAAGAACACGAAAGACTCCAAAAGGACGTTTTCCCCGATCTGAAACTCGGTCTCCTGCACGGACGCATGAAGCCCGACGAAAAAGAGCGCGTCATGGCCGACTTCCGCGACAAGAAGTATCACATCCTCGTCTCGACCACCGTGGTCGAAGTCGGCGTGGATGTGCCGAACGCGACGGTCATGCTGGTGGAGGGCGCCAATCATTTCGGTCTCGCCCAACTCCACCAACTGCGCGGACGTGTCGGACGCGGCGCGGCGCAATCCTACTGCCTGCTGGTCCCCGATCACGAAGACGCGGTCGAGAATGAACGTCTGCAAGCCATGGCAGAGACCAACGACGGATTCATCCTCGCCGACCGCGACCTGCAACAACGCGGTCCCGGCGAATTCCTCGGCACGCGCCAGGCGGGATTCGGCGTGTTAAAAATGGCATCCATCACCGATCTGCCGCTGATCGAAAAAGCCCGCAACCAGGCGCAATCATTATTCGAGAAAGATCCCAATCTCGAAATGCCCGAACACAAACTCCTCGCCGAAGCGCTTGGAAGGTTTTGGGGAACGGGGAAGGGTGATGTTAGTTAGGTAGTTTAGGTAGTTAGATAGTTTAGGTAGTTAGATAGTTTAGGTAGTTGGCTGAGTGAGTTTGGAGTCTCGCGAAATTTTTGAGGAGGCTGAATGGCGAAAATCGAGAAGTTCGAGGATTTGCAAAGTTGGCAGAAAGGCCGTCAACTTGCCAACTTGATATATGATCTGACCGAACATCTGAAATTCTCGAAAGATTTTCGCCTGCGCGACCAAATCCAGGACGCGGCTGGCTCTGTCATGCACAATATCGCCGAAGGATTCGACTCCGGCACCAACCCTGAGTTTATCCGCTTCATGAAAATATCGCGCCGCTCTGCCAGCGAAGTCCAATCTGAACTTTACCTTGCTCTTGACCGAAAATACATCACCGAAGAGGAACTAAAAAAAGCCTACGGCCTCGCCACCGAATCTAAACGCCTCATCAACGGCATGATCGCCTATCTTCGCAAGTCAACGAAAACCACCAGACCAAAAACTACATAACTATCTAAACTACCAAACTACCAAACTACCAAACTACGGAACTAACATGGTCAAAGCAATCTTCCCCGGCACCTTCGACCCCATCCACTACGGCCACATGGACATCGCCCGCCGCGCCTCGCGTCTCTTCGATGAAGTCCTCATGGCGGTCTACGACAAACCGCTTAAGAATTTATTGTTTTCCCCCGAAGAGCGCATCTCTCTCGTCACGCAGGCGTTTGCCGACAATCCCAAGGTCTCTGTCACGGGCTACTCCGGGCTGACGGTGGAATACGCGCGCAGTATCGGCGCGCATGTCATCGTGCGCGGACTGCGCGTCTTCTCAGACTTCGAATTCGAGTTCCGCATGGCGCTGGCGAATCAACGCCTCACCCCCGACATCGAAACGGTCGCGCTGATCACAGCCGAGCAGCACACCTTCCTCTCCTCCAGCACGGTCAAAGAGATCGCCATGCTGGACGGTGATGTCTCTTCGATGGTGCCGCCCTTCGTCCGCGAGGCGATGAAACGCAAGATCGGCGATGGGGATCATCCCTCGCCGCCGAACGCGCTGAGGGACTGAGTAAATAGGTACACACGTAGACACGTAGACACGTACACACGTAGACACGTAGACACGTAAACACGTAGACACGTAGACACGTACGCACGTAGACACGTAGACACGTAGACACGTAGACACGTAGACACGTACACACGTACACACGTAGACACGTAGACACGTACACACGTAGACACGTAAACACGTATACCTATGCTTGAGTTATCTACTTATGTGCCTACCTGTGTACTTGTGTACTCATAAAAATGCGATAGAATAACGGCATCCGTTCCACGGAGGCATTTTATGGACATCCTTCACCTGATTGACCGCCTCGAAGAACTCTTCAACGACAGCCGCGCCGTTCCGCTCACGCGTAACGTGATGGTGGACGAAGATAAAATGCTGGACATCATTGACCAGATGCGCATTGCGATTCCCGAAGAGGTCAAGAAGGCACAGCAACTCCTCGCCCAGCGCGACCGCGTCATGGCGCAGGCGCAGGAGGAAGCCAACCGCACGGTTGAGATCGCGCGCGGCAAAGCCGAGGAATTGGTCCACCGCGATCTGGTGGTGCAGGAAGCCCAGCGACGCGCCGACCAGATCCTCAGCCAGGCGCGCGGCGACGCGGAAAATATCCGTCACGATGCCGACGAATACGTCGTCACTACACTGCAACGATTGCAGGATGAACTCGGCAAACTCGCCCATCAGGTGCAAAACGGAATCCAATTGGTGGAAGAGGAACAGGCGCGCCGCGCACAAATCCCGGCGATGAGGGATACCGCGCAAAAATAAAACCGGAGCCGGCCAGGCGGGGATGGACCAAATTTTTCGAGATGCAAGATGACTCAGGTACGGAAGAGAAAAAAATTTGGGTCTCCCGTAATCAACGGGAAAGAGCCTCACCACGAAGGACACGAAGAGGGGAAAAGACCCTGGATCCCTTGTGTTTTTCCTTTGTGACTGTCGTGTCACTTCGACAGGCTCAGTACAAGTCTTTGTGTTTGAAACATGGTTTCCCGTTAAAAACGGTAGAGCCATATTTTTAAGGAAGAAGGCGGGAGCGGCATGGATGTAAAAAGACACTGCCATTTTTTTTCGCAACATCATGTACAATACCCCCATGCTCGCACGCATCTACTCCTGCGCGGTGGTGGGACTCGAAGGCGTCATCGTCGAGGTCGAGACGGACATCACACAAGGCTGGCCCGGCATGGACATCGTCGGCCTGCCCGACGCGGCCGTGAAGGAAAGCGCGGCCCGCGTCCAGACTGCGATCCGCAACGCGGGGCTGCCCTATCCGCGTGAGCGCGTCGTCGTCAACCTGGCGCCCGCCTCCGTCCGCAAGGAAGGCCCGGCCTACGACCTGCCGATCGCGCTCGGCATTGTAATGATGCAGGGCAACCTCAACCCTGACGGTATCAAAGACGCGCTGGTGATCGGCGAACTCTCGCTGGATGGAATTGTCCGCCATGCGCGCGGCGTGTTACCCATGGCCGCCACCGCGCGCGAAAAAGGATTCAAGCGCATCTTCGTCTCCGAACAGGATGCGCCCGAGGCCGCGCTGATTCCCGGACTGGAAGTTTTTCCCGTCAACACACTTTCGGCTCTGTACGGACACCTGGCCGGGTTTCGCCGCATTGAGCCCTATCGGCCCTCCGGCGAAGAACCGCCCCCCTTGTTTCCCCCAACCGATTTCGCAGAGGTCAAAGGACAGGAGCACGTTAAGCGCGCGTTGGAGGTGGCCGCGGCCGGGGGGCACAACGTATTGATGGTGGGCAGTCCGGGCGCGGGCAAGACTCTTTTGGCGCGCGCCCTGCCCGGCATTTTGCCCGGCATGAGCATAGACGAATCGCTCGAAGTGACGAAGATCTATTCGGTGGCCGACCAACTCCCGGCCGGAACGCCGCTCATCCGGCAAAGACCGTTCCGCTCGCCGCATCACACCATCAGTCACGCGGGACTCGTGGGCGGGGGAAATATCCCCAAGCCGGGCGAGATCTCGCTGGCGCATCGCGGCGTGTTGTTCCTGGATGAGTTTCCCGAATTCGGTTCGCGCGTGCTCGAGGTGATGCGCCAGCCGATGGAGGATAAAGTCGTCACCATCAGCCGCGCCAAAGGTTCGTTGACTTTTTCCGCGAACTTTCAATTGATCGCGGCGATGAATCCCTGTCCGTGCGGCTACTACGGCGACTCGCAAAAACCCTGCACCTGCGCGCCGGTGGTCGTGACGAAGTATCAAAAACGGATTTCCGGTCCCATGCTCGATCGGATTGACATTCACATCGAAGTCCCGCGCGTGGACTATGAAAAGTTGAGCGGAGATCGTTTGGGTGAGTCAAGCGAAGCGGTCTGCGCGCGTGTGCAAGCCGCCAGAGATATTCAACAGAAACGATTTTCAAACAGCAACTCGGAAATCATTTGCAACGCCGATATGCGCGTGGGGGAGATACGTCAGTTTTGCGCGTTGCAGGATGAAGGTCAAAGCCTGATGCGGGCGGCGATGAGCCAGATGAATCTATCGGCGCGGGCGTATCACCGCATCCTCAAACTGGCGCGCACCATCGCGGACCTGGCGGGGAGCGAAGAGATCCAATCCACACATCTGGCGGAGGCGTTGCAGTATCGGCCGAAGTTGATGCAAATCTGAAATTACGTTTCTTGCATTAGAGAGTGTTTTGAAATTCTCATCTTGGACACGGATCGCGCGGATTTCACGGAAAAATCGCAGGAAAAACCCGTGTCCGAAAAGAATGAAAACATGATTTAAGAAACACTCTCTTGCGCCCAGCGGGGCAGATTGAAGGTTGTGGCGCTGACCTTGCGTAACATCAGTTACTCATTAAACTTTGATATAACGCGGCCGTCGCTGGCAGGGGCCTGGTATTCATTTCCTTTTGCAGAAGCAGGCTGAGGTCGGAGAAGAGGCGGGAAATGCTGGTGGCGGCGTGCGCCTGCGCCAGCGCGGAGTTGAACTCGTCCACGTCAATGCGGAAGCGGGCGGAGTCCAGCCAGTACTCGCCGACCTCGACCAGGATCAAACGCGGGTTTTCATCCCCGTTCCAGATGGAGCCTCCCGCGATGCGCAGGCGAACAAGACTCTCGGCGCTGGCACGGCCATACGTTTCCATCCATTGTTCGAAGCGCGCGTGAGTCAAGGCTTGCATCGCGTCCATTAGCGAAGTTCCATGGCGCTACTTCAAATACACACCGACGGCTTTGGTATGCGGCATGTCGAAGGACAGTTCATCTGCGGTCTTCATGATGTTGTTGTAGTTCTCGCGCGCTTCCTGCAAACTGTCGGCGGCGTGGGCGGTGAAACGCTGCATACTTTGGTTATAGGTGTACAGCCAGCGGAACAGCGGAATGAACAACCAGGTCGGCAGATTGAACGCGCCGATTTCTGGATACTTCTTGAGGTCAACGCCGCGCCGCTTGCACAATTCGAGCAGTTCCTTCGTGGAGGCGTAACACTCGCGGAGCAGTTCTTTGTCCTTGAGGAAGGTCTTCACGTCGCGATATTTGGCGAAGCCCGCCCAAATGCCGATGCTCATCGCGTTATGAAGCCAGAGCCAGTGCAGGATGTTGTCCTGCACATCGGGCTGGATATCTGCCCGCGCAAAGAGTGACTTCACCTTTTCGAGTTTATCTGTCGGTTTCCCGTCCACTTCGCCCAGGTGGACTTCGCCGCCGAGATTCGTCCAATATGCGCCATCTCGAACCGTGCCGCCGCCGTCGGGATAGCCCATCACGTAGCGTTCGCGCGGCAGGAGACGGTCAATGAAGTCGGCGCCTTCCCAGTTTGCGGCGAAAATAAAGAAGATGGCATTGCCTGAAACGGGCGCGAGCGCCTTCACGACTTCTTCCGTTTGATAGGAGTTGGTCGGAACGATGATGAACTCGTAACCATCTGAAGGCGAAACGTCTTCGACGCATTTGAGCGCGTACTTGATGATGTTCTTCTTGGGATGCCCTTTGCGTTCATCCAACAGGTCGAGCGTGACGCCGTCTTTGAACTTGCCGCTCCTGCCTTTGCGGACGTAGTGAGTCACGTCCACGCCTGCCGCGCTCAACGCCCAGCCGTAGATGACGCCGATGACTCCTGTGCCAATGATGAGGGTTTTCATGGGATGTTCCTTTCTCAACAAACAAGACCTACGCGTAGTTAGAGAGCGCCAACTACGCGTTGCCATTCTTATTCAATCGGCAGGTTGCCCAGCCAATCCATCATCAGATCGAAATAACCCTGAGCAAACTCTCCGTCCACGCGAAGGGTGTGGCTTGCCTTCGGGAAGATCTTAATGGTAAACGCCTGGTTGCCCGCTTCGCGCAGGTATTGTTTATAGAGGGCGACGCTTTTCTCCACAGGCACAGATGTATCGTTCTCACCGAAGATCGCCAACACGGGACAACGAACCCGCGTCAAAAAATCGGCGGGGTTGACAGTCATAACTGCCCGCATTTGTTCTTTCACCATGCCCCAAGCCTGCGGCGGGAAACTTTCAAGCATGGGCAGAACCTCATCCAGGTGCAGGAATTTCGTCCAGCGTTCATCTTCAATGCCTTTCAAAATCTTGATGACATTTCCATGCTCGGCAACGAGGTCAACGGGATTTGCGCTGTAGGTCAGTTCCGTGAATTCGTTCCAGAGTCCGCGTCCCAACCGTCGGGAATCGGACAAGTTGACTTCCCGATACATTGGCGCGGGCAGGATCATGTCAACCATCAAGCGCCTTATCAGGACTGCTTTGGCGATCTCATCTTCGTCGAAACCAGCGGCGCGACTCTCCGCTTCGACCCGATAGACTTCCTGCTCGGCGGGCGTGACACCCGGTCCCGAAACGGGGATGATGAACGCCACGCCGTCATACGATGCCGCCGCCATCTGGCAGATCCAGCCTCCCTGGCTGACGCCCCACAAACCGACGGCATTGGGTTTGATGTCGGGACGAGATTGCAAATACTTGACGGCGGCAAGCGCTTCTTCCATCCTGTATTCCAAAGTCTCGAAGCCAGAGCCGCCCGAAGAACCGCCTCCCCAACCGGGTCCATCGTATCTCAGCACGGCAAACCCGGAGCGGACGAGATTCTCGGCATGCGCAGTGTAATAGGGATCATCCCTGCCCGATCTGTCAGAGCCATGCAACAGGATGATCGCGGGGTAGCGAGCGCCCGAGGTGGGGCAAGTCAGGACTCCATTAAGTTCTTTGCCATTCACGGCGAACTTTACTTCTTCGTTGACAAACATTTTTTTCATTTTACATACCTCTTTTCTGGTTACATACCTGAACGAACAGCGGGACTGAACGCGGCGGACAATGTAAAGAGAGTCATCAGGCTTCCCGCGCAGACAAGTAAAACTGTTATGTTGAGTCCGATCAACATGCCAGCCAGCGCGTTCGAAACGGGATTGAGTCCCACCGCCGCGAACATGACCAGGCTCATGACTCGTCCGATCATCTCCGGCGCGACCTTTTGTTGCAGCCAGGTGATTAGCATGATGTTGGCGTAACCGTTGGCGATTCCCATCAACAGTCCTGCCGCCGCGGCGACATACATCGTCGGAGCGATGCCGATCACCGCCAGCCCAACTCCCATCATGCTGATCACGCTCAACGCAACCGTGCCAAGCAATTTTTTGGATGGCTTCGGCAGAACGCCCGCGAGAGTCGTTCCCAGTAAGGCGCCGCCGCCAAACAAGGACAGGATCAAACCGAACGCCGCCGCTCCTTCGGGGAATCTCGTCCGCGCGATTACGGGGATGCCGACCGCGAAGGGACCATTGATGAGGATGTTGAGTCCCAATGTGATGGGGAAGACCATCCGAAGCGTCGCGTCATTCCAGACGTAGAGCAGTCCATCGCGGATGGAGGCGATGACTCCGCCCTTACCGTTTCCTGCGCTTTCGCCTGCGTTTTCGATTTTGATCAGGCTCAACGCTGTGATGGACGCGAGGAATGAAAGCGAGTCAATCGCAATGGCGAGCCCAATCCCAAACGTGGAATGGGTCGCGCCGCCATCCAGCCACGAGACGAGCAATCCCGCCGCGACAGGACCGACGAACAAACTCAAGTGTGCCGTCCCTTGAATCAGCGCGTTGCCCGCCTGCAACTGATCCTTATCTACGAGGCGCGGCACAATGGAAGTTTGCGCGGGGAAGAAGAACGCGTCAGCCAGACCGAAGAGCAAGGCGGAGATGTAGAGCATCCACAGTTGAATGAGGTTCGTCGCCACAAGAATGGCGAGTAAAGCGGTCAACGCCATGCGCGCTACATTGGAATTGATCATCAATCGGCGCGGAGTGAAGCGATCGGTCAACGCGCCGCCGACGAGCATGAATAACGCGCGCGGGATTCCCGCCGTCGCCAGCACCGTCCCGACCGCCAGCGGATTCCCCGTCAGCGAAAGGACAAGCCAGGGCAGGGCAATCAGGTAAAACTGGTCGCCGAGAAGCGAGACGCCTTCCCCAATCCATAACAGACGAAAGTTGCGATTCCGCAAAATGTGAGCGGGTGAAGCGTTTGTCTTTTGTTCGAGCGAAAAAGAGTCAGTCATTTTGTGTTTCCTTTGATATAGCGGGGTCGCCGCGTCCAATGACGGAGATCAACACGATGCCGTGTCCGTGCAATCGGCGGATGAGACCGACCAGGCCAGCCTGATCCATGACGAAATCGGAGAACGTGGTCGCCTGGTCGTTATCCGCCAGTGTTTCGACTTGAACCTTTGCATTCCCGAACCAGTTCAAGCAGGATTCATCCAGTTGACCGTAGACTTTGATCTCGTATCTATTCTGCGAATTCAAACTGATGAGTTGCGGCATAATCAATCTATGTGTCACGCCAGGCCGAGGACGAGTCCCAGAATCAGGAACAGGAAGAATACACTCTGCCCTGAATGCAAAATGATGGGGAACCAGTTGCTGTGAAAGCGTTTGCCGGAGAACGCAAATACCAGGTCCGCCGGAAGCGTTGCCAGAATGCCCCACGGTTGATGAAGGTGATAAAGGGAGAACAGGACGCCGTTCGCCACCCAATCCCATTTTCCAAAAACGCCTTCCATCTTTGGCAGCAACACGCCGCGAAATAGAAGTTCCTCGCCGAGGAACGTGTTGAACAGCGCCAGCACGAAGAACAATCCAAGCAAACCCCAATCCCCAACCATCTGCGCGCGCAACTCTGGCGTAAACATAGCAGACATGTCGTAACCCTCAGGCTCGGCGAAGATGGGAAAGATTCCCGTCCACACATCCACGAGCGTGGATCGCAAACCCATCTCCAGCGCGGCCACGAGCAGGATCAGCGGGATGAGCCACCACCACAAGGCTTTCTTCGTCTCTCCGCTTCGCGCAGACTTTGGGTGGTTGAGCCAGAAGCGGCGGCTGATCGTACTCGGACGGAAGTTCCCCTCTTCGCGGTAGAGGATGATCATTGCCAGAACGAATTGCCATACCAGCCCAACAGCCAATAATTTTATGCGGAACAGACCCGCGTCCAGCGGCGCGAGACCCGCGCTCACTGCGGGGAACACTACCCAGCCCAACAGTCCCATCGGCGCGGCAGCAGCAAGCCAGATTCCGAGAATCTGCCAGAGGGTGTATTGATCCGTCGTCGAAACGGAAATTTCCTGTGCCTTGTTTGTTGAAGCGAGTTCTTGCGTTGACATTTGAATCTCCTTTTTTGGACAAAGACCGCCTGTTCGTTGGTTTAGAACTCCTGGCGGTTGAAACGCCAGATGGCAACGGCGATAAAAATAACGGACGACAATACTGTCGAAATTAGCGGCAGCCAGGAGAAGACCGGATCACCGGTCATAAAAGAACCGGGCAGCGAATTAAACAGATCCGGGGATGGACTGAATATCAGCAGCAAAGGAGAGATATAGATCAAACCGGGGATCACGGCTGGCCCGTACCAGAATGTGGAAAAAAGAAACATGGATACGCCGATGACGCCGCCCGTAGATTCAAGCAGTGTCCCCATCATCACTACAAAGGCGATCCAATAGAACGTATGCAGTACAAACATCAAGAGCGCAGCGGCAAACCCTACGGGAAAAAGCCACCCAATAGCGCTATACCACCCTAGGGTTAGGTAGAAAATCACTCCTGGCACGATCACGGATGTAAGCAGGATGGCGGCGGAATTGACAACCAGCCGGGATACGACAAACGCTGTGCGAGTGACCGGTTTGGAGAGTACCCAGGCGGCTGTGCCATGTTCCTTTTCCCCAACCATGACCCGTTGCATAATGATCATCACCCCAATCGCCACAAACATTCCGCCGAAAATGCCGTACATAAACAGGACAGGCGGTCCTTCGAACCCCTTTCGAGCGGCGTCGGCAGAGGCAAAGACCATGGTTCCCATCATCACGTTGACGATCGAAAACCACATGAGGCTGTGTTTCCACCATCTGGAGGATTTGAACCATGATGACCACTCGCCTTGCAGTAAGTTACCCAGGCCTCGCTTCCAGCCTTTTTCATTGACAAGTTGAAACTGATTCAATGTATTAGCGCTCATTTCCGGCTCCCTTCGATAATGTTGAGGAACACGTCCTCCAGGTTTTGTTCTTTTCGGCTGAAGTTAAGGACATTCAAGCCGTTGGATATCAGCAGGTTCAACAAACGGTCTTTCGCGGCAGATTCGTCCGTTACGCTCACAAACCAGGTGGTCTGACCGTCCTTGGTTTTGGATTCGACCCCAGACACCCATTGTTGTTGGTTAACCTGTGTGTATGCGTTTTGAGCGTCACCTGTGAGTGTTATGGCATAGGTTACATCGCCAGCGCCGGACAATAGTTCCTGAATGGGCGCCTGCTTGACCAATTTCCCTTGATTGACAATGGCGACTCGATCGCTGACTTTTTGAACATCATCCAGAATATGCGTGCAGTAGAAAATAGTGGAATGCTTACTAAGGCGCGACATTACTTCGAGCACATCCCGACGTCCCTGCGGGTCAAGGCTGGCGGCGGGTTCATCCAGGATCAACAGGTCTGGGTAATTAATCTCTGCCTGGGCAATTCCCAATCGCTGACGCTCGCCGCCGGAAAAACTTTTGATCGGACGATCCGCCTTGCCCTCCAGCCCGACCAGTTCGATCATCTCGTTCACACGCTTGTTGATCTCCGACTGCGGTCCGGCATAGAAGAACTGGGCGGTGTATGCCAGCGTCTGGCGGGCGGTCATGTGCTCGTAGAATCGGGTATCCTGAGGCAGGTAGCCGATCCGGGCGCGGATGTCGACGCTGTCCCGAACGATGTCCATGCCCAGGATTTTGCCGCCCCCGCGGGTGGGTTTGAGCAAGCCCAGCAACAGTTTTATCGTCGTCGTCTTGCCTGCGCCGTTGGTTCCCAGGAAGGCGAAGATTGACTTCTGAGGGACGCGCAAGTCAAGCGACTTGAGCGCATGTACCTCGTCAAACGATTTTCCGAGCCCTTCGGTACTGATTACCAAATCATGTGTGTCCATAATCTTTCTTTCCTAATTTGCCTTTCATGGGCATCAATAATAGAAATCTGCCCAGCGACTTTCACCGATTCAGTAATCGCTCATCGGCGGCCGCGGCGACCGTTTCCACGGCCAAAGATGAAGAAAGATAAACAGATGGATTAATTTCATGGTCGGAGTCTCCTTTTTTTACAGCGCAAGGTTCGACGCTACAACGCGTTCAAGCGAACCATTGCCGCTATTCTAGGACTCAAGGCAGAAAAAAGAACCACAGGAATATGTGGTTCTTCGACGGAAAATATGTGGTTGTGGCGCTGCCAGATCGCTCTTGCGTCCGCCGGTTACGCTGTCATATTGGGAGCAATGTGACAGCGTAACCGGCTAGATCAACTTCATCTCCCGCGCTTTTTCGACGGCTTGCATCCGTTTGTTGACCAGTAGTTTGCGATAAATGCTCTTGATGTGGAATTGAACCGTGTTCAGGCTGAGGAAAAGTTTCTGCCCGATTCCGTTATAGGATTCCCCCGCCGCCAATAATTTCAACACGTCGAGTTCGCGGTCGGTCAGGTTTGCGTCGGATGTTGGGACGGACGTTAGAGAACGTTCGCTTTGCAGACTATCGTTGGGCATCGCGTCCAGCAGGCGCTTGCCGTAGGCGGACAGGTTGTCGTCTTTCAATTGTCGAAGGGTGGATTCAAGCAGGGGACGGAGGAGATCGCTCTCATCCAGAAAGATGCGGAAGTAACCGCGCGGGGCAGACGCCTCCAACGCGCATTCGATTTGGGCGCGCGCTTCCTCCGCTTTTCCCTCCACGTGATACATCAAAGCCCTGACCAGCCAAATTTCAATCGTCCAGCCAGGCAGACCGTGGGCGGAGGCGAACTTTTCCAGGCGGGCAAGGTATTTGTGAACGGCCCGCAGTGAATACGCATGTGGATTTCGCGCCGCCAATCTGGTCACGATATGCGCTGTGCTCAGCAGGGTTTGAAAGCGGATTCTGCTGTCAAGATCAACCATGTCAATATCGGGCAAGGTATTCAACCCGCCTACCGCCTGCGTCACCCAATGGTGCGCTTGCTCGAGTGTGGCGTTATTCACCGCCGGGTCGCGTACCGCCAAGCGGTGACGCAGCGCGTCTGCATAGAGGGCGCTGCGTGAATAGGTTTCTTGAAGCGCTTTTAGGTTTTCCAACACCCCCGCCCAGTCGCCTTGAATGGAACGCAGTCGCGCCAGGGCTGAATATCCTCGGATATGAGCTTCGTACACCCTGACGAAGCGGATGAGACTCAAGCCCTGCGTCAATGCCTGTTCCGCCTCCGCCAACCGGTTTTCTTCCAAAAGGAGACTGCCTTTGAGATTGTAGAGATCGCCGATGGGCGCGAACCTTTGCCCGGCTAGAAACTGGTTGAACTGGGTGATTTTCGTCTCACACAACTGCAACGCATTTTTCAACTCTCCCTTGATGATTTCGATAACAATCAAACCAATCGCCCCATAAATGGCGACATAAAAATTTCTCCCAGCGATTCCATCCTCGAATGTCTGTTCGTACGCCTCCCCAGCCGCCGCCAAATCGGCGAGCGACAGGCGCGCATAACCGATGTTTAGCGCGTTAATGCTGCGGATGGCTTTTTCATTCTCCGGCAAGAGTCGCTGCGCTCTTTGAGAGGTCTCGATCAACCTTTGGGCATCTTTGTTGGTTAAATTCGGAGTCTGCATCAGGTACGCCTGAATACTCGCGGCATGACCGGCGACGAGGTTTCGGTGCGCCTCGTCCGCGTAACACAGATTCAAAGCCAGGTCCGCCGCCTGCAATGCCTGTTCGATTTCCTCCACACGCGCGCGGTGATGCGTCAGAGCTAGCGCCCACGCCTTGCTGATGCATATCATTGACGAGTCTCGCACGAACGCTTCCGGCAATCGGTCGAACCAGCTCAGCACCATAGCCGTTTCGCCCTGACAAAACATGGGAAAGGCGTGTCGCTCGATCAAGCCGGATACTTTGCTGTCGTTCGAAATTTGAAAGGCATGTTCAACCGCTTTTTGAACGAAGCCGTGTTTTTCGTACCAGTCCGCAGCGCGCGCGTGCAGATCGTCCACGCGGTCCGGTTCGACCTGCATGAGTTGATCCTTCAACAGTTCGCCGAATAGCGCATGATAACGATACCAGTTGCGTTCTTCATCGAGCGACACCAAAAATAGATTATTGCCTTCCAGATATTGAAGATATTTTCTACTCTCGCGCTGACCGGTCACCGCTTCGCACAGGGAGGCGGACAATTGATCCAAAATGGACGTGCGCCGCAGGAATTCCCGTATTTCTTCCGGCTGGTTGTTGAGCGTCTCTTCGATCAGGTAATCCAACACGTGACGATGCGTGCCGCCGAACGCTTCCACAAATTTTGCCGTGTCTGTGTTTTCTTTCAACGACAAACCAGCCAGTTGCAGTCCTGCCGCCCAGCCTTCGGTCTTGTTTTTTAGAATCTCTGTTTCTTTGTTTGAGAGGTTGACTCCCATCACGTCCGAGAAAAACTCACCCGCTTCTTCGAGCGAGAAACTCAAATCTGCGGCGCGGATCTCCGTGAGTTGATTTCGCACGCGCAGGCGCGTCAACGATAGATGCGGGTCTTCGCGGGTGGCAATCACCATACGCAAATTGGCAACGGCTTGATTCAACAGGAATTCAACAGCCTCATCCACGCTCTCATTTTCGATCAGGTGATATTCTTCCAGCACGAGGATGACCGGCTGATCCAACTCATGTAATTCGTTGACCAGCAATCCAAGCGTGGGCTGTACGTGGACTTCCTGCGCGCTTTCCACCGCCTCCAACGCGGACAGGCCGAGATCTTCCACCGCCTCTCCCAGCGCGGTCAAAACGTACGTGAGAAATTGTTTGAGATCGTTGTCGGATTTTTCCAGCGTAACCCATGCCACCGGGCATCCCGCCTCGTTCACCCACATGCGAATCGTCGTTGTTTTTCCATATCCCGCCGGGGCAGAGACCAGTGTGAGCAAATGTCCGTCGCGCAATCCCGCGTTCAATTGTCCGAGCGCGTTTCGACGGGAAACCAAACGTTGCCGCAGGATCGGCAGGCTAACCTTGGTGGTGATGACGGGGAATGCCATGCAGTTATTATACAACCAAGGCTAACGCCAACCATCCGCTTGGCGCGTTAGAGAACGCGCCCTCTCCCTCGGCGGCGAGCGCGAGATCGTCTCCCGCCCAGACGCTGGGGCGCGGCTGACGATTCATCTTCCCGTCAACGGACATCAGCATGCCTGATCCCATCCGCATCCTCATTGCGTAAGTCACTTACTCATTAAACTTTGATATAACGCGGCCGTCTCTGGCAGGGGCCTGGTATTCATTTCCTTTTGCAGAAGCAGGCTGAGGTCGGAGAAGAGGCGGGAAACGTTGGCGCGGCGATGCGACTCGGCATAGGCCCGCATCCCCAGACAATATAAATCTTCGTCCAATGGATCGAGCGGGATCGCTTTTTCGATGTATGTAACGGCTTGTTGTGGGTTTTGGATAGTCAAACAATAGGCTGCGAGTTCCTGCAACGCGCCGAGATAGGACTGAGTCAATCGTCTGCGTTCGGGGAAGACCCATTCGTAATACAGATTCTGCAAATATTCGCCGTGATAGAGCGAGACCGCGCGCTCATGCCATTCGGCGCGGGTCGCGGAGTTGGTGGCGGCGCGCGCCTGCGCCAGCGCGGAGTTGAACTCGTCCACGTCAATGCGGAAGCGGGCAGAGTCCAGCCAGTATTCGCCGACCTCGACCAAAATCAAGCGCGGGTTGTCCTCTCCGCTTTTGAGCGCGTTCCGCAAACGGGATAACGCGGTGTGGAAAGCCGTGCGGCTCGTCCGTTCCTTTTCACCCCAGATGGCGTCGAAGGCTTTATCGGCGGGAATCTTTTCGCCGCGCATCGTGACGAAGTAGGCGAGCAAATCCCTGGCTTTCGCAGAGACCCAACGCTCTTGCGAAACCTCCTGCCCGTTCACCGAGACGCGGAAATTCCCAAAGCATTGGACCTGGATCACATGGTCTTGAATCGAAATTGTTGCGGCTGGTTTCTCTGGCAGATTCTCCAACACCCTCTCCAAAAACGGACTCTTCTCGCCCGCGCGGATCAACGCCTGCGCCACGATGAGCGAGCGCGCGCCCTGATCGAGAAAAAGTTGAAATGTGCGCGAGGCTTCGATGAGACGCAATGTTTCGCGCGCATATTTCAATCCGCTTTCGTTGCGCTTCGTTTCGAGGTGAATGTATGCCAGCCCAAAATACACCATCGCCAGCGGAAGGCGGAACTGCCTGCGTTCGCCCGCTTCGATCAACTCGGTGAATAACGCTTCGGCTTTCTCGCGTTGACCGTTCTCCAGCGCCACATCCGCCAGCACACTGCGGCAGACGTACGCTTCATATGTATCGGGGTTGCCCGTGTGCGACCACAACGCGCCCTCCGCCAGTTGACGCGCTTCCTCCACGCGTCCCTGTCCGCATAAGTTGTAGGCGAGGAAGCCCGTCGCCATCAACTGCTCGAACGAAGCCGACCCCAACTGCTGACCGATCTCCATGCCCTGCCGCAGACACGCTTCGGCGCGCGCGGTCTCGCCCATACGCGTCAAGATATTTCCCAAGGCGGTATACGCGCTCGGCAATAATTCTTTCAAATGCAAAGTTTGTGCAATTTGCAAACCGCGTTCCGCATCGCGCAGGGCTTTGTCTAATTCATGCCAATATAAATATGGAGTCGCCAATGAAATATGAGCCTGCGCGCCGATGGGAGAAAATTCATCGGGCGCGATCTGCAACGCCTCCTGGCAATAGCGCACCGTCGCTTGCGGGTCGCCGTGCCACCAGCAGATCTGCCCAAGTGATTGCAAAAAATTTGCGCGCGCCAACGCGCTGACCGCATCGCCCGCCAGCCGCGCTTCGTTCACGGCATGCTCGGCGAGTTCGCGTCCCTTGTCCATGCCCGTCAAAAAGCCCACGCTTTTCGCCAGCGCCATCAACGCTTCGGCGCGCGCGGCGTGATCCAGATCCGCGAACGATAAGGCTTCATTCGATAACGCTTCGGCTTGACGATAATTCCCTTGCGCGCGGTTCACTTCCGCGAGGCGCGTCAACGCGCGGCACACACCGTTCGAATTGTTTTGCGATGAAAACGACGCGCGCGCGTCTTCATACGCCGCGATCGCCGCGCCTGTTTGCCCCAGCCGCCAATGCGCGTTGCCGTGTTGCAACGACAATTCGGGATTGGCTTTCATGATTCTTGCGGGCAACGCGCTCAAGTAGCGATGCAGCGCTTCCACGCGCCCGCGCTCGACGTAATCCGCCGCGAAGATGGAAACAACCCTGGCGGATGATTCGTACTCCCGCGCATTCAGATAGTGATTCAATGCGACTTCCAACTCACCCTGCGACTCGTAATGCGCGCCTGCGCTTCTCTCCAGCCCGATAACTGATTCTGCTTCGACGCGTTGTACGCGGCTGAGGAGGAACTCGCGGAACAAGTAATGATAGCGATACCAGCGCTTTTGCGAATCCAAACTCGAAAGGAACAAGTTCTGCTTTTCGAGTTCCTCCAAAATGGACTGCGCGTCGTTCACGTCCGCAACGGCGTTGCATGCCGCTGAATCCATTTGCTGTAAGATGGACGTGCGCAACAAAAATTCCTGCAAGTCTTCGGGGAGTCTTTTGAACACTTCCTCGGCGAGATAGTCGAACACAAATTGTTGTGAGCCGCTCAAGCCAGATAACAACGCGTTGAAATCCTGCGTCTCTCCTGTGTTCAACGACGAACGGATAATTTGCAACGCCGCCGCCCAGCCTTCGGTCTTTTCATTCAACAGATTCAAATTTTCATCGGAGAGTTCGGGCGCGTCGGCTTGCATCCATTTTGTCACTTCGTCGTCGCGGAAACGCAGGGACGAGGAACGCAACTCGGCTAATTGACCTCTTGCCCTCAATCGCGCCAACGCCAGCGGAGGGTCCACGCGGGTCGAGATGATCACGCGCAAACCTTCGGGCGCGTTCTCAAGCAGAAAGTCTACGAGTTGATGCACAACAGGACTGGCGACGTAGTGATAATCTTCCAGCACGAGCAACCACGGCGAGATCGTCTGCTCGGCGAGTTCGTTGATGAGCACGGTCAACACGCGTTGCGGCGAGACGGTCGCTTCGGCGCTGTCCAACAAGGATTGCGCGGTCTGACCGATGGCGCGGGTGAGAGTCTCTGGGGCGCGCTTCATGCTCCGCAGGGATTCGATGAGGTAGGTGAGGAAAACTGTCGGGTCGGAATCCTGCGCGTCGAGGGTGAACCAGCCAAAAGGGAGAGAGGAAGCGTGAATGAAATCCGCAAGCAGGGTCGTCTTGCCGTATCCCGCGGGGGCAGAGAGCAGAGTCAGCCGCTTGTCCGAATTTGAGTCGAGCCAATCGAGCAGGCGGGGGCGGGGCAGAAAATCGGCGCGCGGACGCGGGACAAGAAATTTGGTGCGGAGGAGGATGGAGGGTTTCAACGCGGCAATTATAAAGCCACCGCCCATCGCCGCTCAATACGCAAGAGGAGAGCCTTGGGATGAAGGAGAGTATAATGATGGAACAGCGCTATGAAAACGTTTCTCTGTCCTTATTTGAATGAAGAAATCGAATGGCAGAAAAGTTGACTTTCCAATACGACCGCGATGCGGATATTTTATATATCAACACCGTTCCGCCGTATGCCGAACAGGAATCGGAAGAGATGGAGGACGAGATCATCGTGCGGCTCAACCCGAAAACGCGCAAGGTGGAGAATTTTGAAGTGCTGTTCTTCACCAGTCGTTTGCTTCGGAGCGAGTTGTTTTCACTCCCCGTAGTTGCCGATCTGCGTCAGGTTACGACAAATTAAGCAGGTTTCGAGAATTTCGAATGGGCTTTGAGGGGGAAGTAGAAATGTCCATTTTGCAAGCCGATGGTTGGTTCTGTCCATCGGCTTTTTGTTTGGATCCAGGCGCGATAGCGGCGGATTAACTTGAAATAGAAATTCAAAGTTTATCAAGTGCAGTTATAATTTTCTGCAATGACCAGCCAGGTTGTTTCCAAACAGCGTGTTGCCGATCACGGCGAAGTGTTCACCAGCGAGCGCGAGGTGAATGCCATGCTCGATCTTGTGAAGCAGGAGACCGAGCGAATCGACTCGCGCTTCCTTGAACCCGCCTGCGGGACAGGCAACTTCCTGACCGAAATCCTGAATCGTAAGTTGAAGGTAGTGGAAGCCAAATATCGCAAAAGCCAGTTGGAGTTTGAACGCAATCTTGTTGCCGCAGTCTCTTCCATCTACGGCATTGATATTTTAGAAGATAACATTATCGAGTGCCGCAAACGCCTATTTGACATTGCCGACAAAGCGTACACAGCGCTTTTCAAAAAGAACGCAAAAAACGAAGTCCGCCGCGCTATTCAATTCATCCTTGAGAAGAATATCATTTGGGGTGACGCGCTGGATCTGAAGACGGTGGGCGCAGACCCGCATCAAATTATCTTTTCGGAATGGTCTTTCCCTTTCCACAACAGCCAGATCAAACGCAGGGATTTTGTGTTTGCCGAGTTATTGCCGAACGAAACGGGCAGGCGCGATCAACTCGATTTGTTTTCAGCGAACGAACGCCTTTCAGATTTGGGAGAAAAAGTTTTCCTGCCGACCGAGACGCGCAGTTACCCGCTGACGCATTTTTTGAAGATCGGAGAAGATTAAAATGGCAAAGCCAGCGATCAAAAGCCTTTTCTATATCACACACATCAACAATCTTCCTTCCATGTTTCAATACGGGATTCTTTCTCATCGGCAAGTGCAGGCGCTGGGCGTTCCCTTTACGCCTGTCTATAACGCGGAAATTGTCGCCAATCGAGAGCGGATATTAACCCCCGACAAAAAGAGTCTGTGGGAGTATGCGAATGTTTACTTCCAGCCGCGCAACCCCATGCTTTACAAAGTGTTGAGCGAAGCCGATAAAAAAGACGTGGTTATCCTGGGAGTTAAGCCGCAAATTTTGGACGCTAAAGACGCGTTCATTTCACTGGGCAATGCGGCACATTCGTTATCTTCGCTTGTAGATGTGAAAACAGGCTTGAAAGATATCAATGGCGAATACTGGCGCATCATCAACAGCGATTGGTGGACGACCGAAGACGGCTCAAAGCGCAAAATCATGGCGGAGTGCCTTGTGCCAACAGGTATTTCACCCGCAGAGATTCATTCTGTGTATGTTGCAAACTCGTCAGTTGCAGAGAAAATTCGCCCGCTATTGAGCGGACTCCCCTATCCCGTAGAAGTTGTCGTTGAGCCGCACATGTTCTTCCAGCCGCGCAGACACGGCGCGATCACGGATAAATTATCGTGGGTGGACGGCGACATGTTCTTTTCGCAGATGCAGACGCTGACCGTGAGCGTGAACACCGTGGGCGTGATGGGCAAGGGACTGGCTTCGCGCGCGAAATATCAATTCCCCGATATGTATGTCGTGTATCAGGATGTGTGCAAAGACAAAACACTGACGATGGGCAAGCCTTATTTGTACAAACGTGAAGCCTCGCTGGACGAAGACTTGGCGGATGAGCCGTTTTCCTTGCCTAACCCGAACGCAAATAAATGGTTCCTGCTTTTCGCAACCAAAAATCATTGGAAGGAAGGTTCGGACTTCGCAGGAATCGAAAAAGGCTTGCAATGGCTAGTGGACAATTACAAAATCGCAGGGATTCAATCTATTGCCATGCCCGCGCTCGGCTGTGGGTTGGGCGGGTTGGACTGGAAAGACATGGGACCGTTAATGTGCAAGTACCTTTCAAAAATGAGCGTGCAAGCCTCTATTTATCTGCCGCAGGAACAAACCATCGCTCCTGAATTTTTGACTAGAGCCTTTTTATTGGGGAAATGACCATGCTCCCCACCTACAACCCCGATGTCCTCACCTGCCTCGCCAACCTCTCCAGCGACGAGGTCTTTACGCCGCCGAGCATCGCCAACCAGATGCTGGACCTGCTCCCCGCAGAAATCTGGCGCGACCCGAACGTCACCTTCCTTGACCCCGCCACCAAGACGGGAGTCTTTTTGCGCGAGATCGCCAAGCGATTAATGACGGGGCTGGCAGACGCGTTCCCCGACCCGCAGAAGCGCCGCAACCACATCTTCACCAAGCAGTTGTTCGGCATCGCCATCACCGACATGACCGCCCTGCTCTCGCGCCGCAGTGTGTATTGCTCGAAGAAGGCGAACGGCAAGTATTCGGTCTGCGAAGGCTTTGACGACGCGGACGGCAATATTATTTTCAAGCGCATGATTCACGAGTGGGAGGGCGAGCGCTGTAAATTTTGCGGCGCGAGTTTGCACGAATACGACCGCGACCCCACGCTCGAAAGCCACGCCTATCAGTTCATTCACACCGATGACCCGCTCGCCCTGTTTGGCGGACGAAGCAAGGAGTTTGCAAACATGAAATTCGATGTCATTGTCGGTAATCCACCGTATCAGTTGAGCGATGCAGGTTTTGGTAGAAGTGCCTCACCTATCTATCAAAGATTTGTTGAACAGGCAAAAAAACTTCAACCTAGGTATTTAACGATGATTATTCCTGCCCGTTGGTTTGCGGGCGGAAAGGGGTTGGATGAATTTCGCGAAAGTATGCTCTCCGATAAGGGAATTCGCAAATTGACTGATTTCGAAAATAGCGCCGATGTCTTTCCTGGCGTAGATATTGCTGGTGGTGTTTGTTATTTTCTTTGGGAACGTGATTCTGAAGGGCTTTGCGAAGTAACTAACTTCCACCAAGGAGAAAAAATTGTTTCAATTCGACAACTTGATGAGTTTGATACATTCGTTAGACACGGCAAAGGAGCATCGATTGTTCACAAAGTAATTGAAAAGAACAAAGGCAATAAATTCTTAAGTGATTTGATTTCTTCCAGAAAACCTTTCGGATTGCCAACCAATTACGAGCCGAAAACCAAAGGAGTTCCGTGTTGGTTTACACAAAGAATAGGTTTAAAATATGCAAGCCAATCAGATGTAAAAGATGAACAAGACTTGTTAGAAAAATGGAAACTCCTGATACCACCTGCTCCAATAGCAGGTCAAACCGATTTCTCTAAACCTGTTGCCTTTTATTATGATGCAAATGTGAGAATCGCAAAGCCTGGAGAATGTTGCACAGAATCGTGGTTGGTTGCATGTGCTTTTTCAACAAAAACAGAAGTGCTGTCGTTCAGGTCATATCTTTTCACAAAGATTGTAAGATTCCTTTTGCTGCAAACCGTGGTGTCACAACATGTTACAAAACAAAATTTTGTGTTTGTACCTGAATTAGGGAAATATGAAGGTGAATATACAGACGAAATGCTTTGCAAGCGATGGGGTATTACAAAAGATGAATGGGAATTTATTGATTCCAAGATTCGCACGGTTGGAGCCGAAGCCGATGAGTAACGAACTATGCGGGCAGGGTTCGTTCGGGATATTCGTTCGGGATAAATCCCTCGCTCAGGGCATGGAAGCCCTGCGGGCTGATTGCGCGGAATCCGCTTCAGCGGATTTTCATGAACTGAGGCAGGAATTTATTCCCCGCCGTGTCATGGCAAAAGGTAAATCCAATGACTGACAACTTCTTCCCCCCGCGCCCTGCGGCAACGCCTGCCATCTACGCCTACGAAGACACCCACCCGCAGTACACGGGTCTGCTCAAAGTGGGCTACACCGCCAAAAACGCGCAAGAACGAGTCGCGGCGCAATATCCCACGCTGAGACCAGGCGCGGCGCCGTATCGCATCGTCTTTGAAGCAACCGCCATGAAGCACGACGGCACGGTCTTCGACGACCACGAAATTCACCGTCAACTGCGCGGCATGGGCGTCCAAAATCCCGAGGGCGAATGGTTCGCGTGTTCGGTGAAGGAACTGCAAGCCGCCTATCTCGCCGTCAAAACGGGCGAGACCCACGCAGAAAGCCGTCCGCATAACTTCTCCATGCGCCCCGAACAACGCGCCGCCGTGCAACAGACCGCCGCCTATTTTGAAGACTTCAAAAAAGAACGCGCCAACAAACGCAAGACACCGCACTTTTTGTGGAACGCCAAAATGCGTTTCGGCAAAACCTTCGCCGCCTATCAACTCGCCAAACGCATGAACTGGAAGAAGATTCTCGTCCTCACCTTCAAGCCCGCCGTGCAAAGCGCCTGGGATGAAGACCTGAAAACGCATCTCGACTTTAAGGGTTGGCAGTTCATCTCGCCCGACGGTTTGTCCTACGCGGACGCGGACAAGCGCCAGCCCATCGTCTGCTTCGGCTCGTTTCAAGATTATTTGGGCAAAAACAAAAGCACGGGCGGAGTCAAAGCCAAGAACGAATGGGTTCACGAAACGAATTGGGATTGCGTCATCCTCGACGAATATCACTACGGCGCGTGGCGCGACAAAGCCAAAGACCTGTTTGAAGCCGAAGACAAAGACGAAATTAAATTCGCGCAGGGCGAAGGCGCCGAATACCTGAAAGACACAAACGAAGAAATCGCAGACATCCTGCCCATCACCACCGACCATTATCTCTATCTCTCAGGCACGCCCTTCCGCGCCATCGCTTCGGGCGAATTCATCGAAGAACAAATCTTCAACTGGACCTATTCGGACGAGCAACGCGCCAAAGCCAATTGGACGAAAACGCCCAACCCCTACGCCATGCTCCCGCGCATGGTTCTGCTCACCTACCAACTGCCCGATTCGATTCGCGAGATTGCCATGCAGGGCGACTTCAACGAGTTCGACCTCAACGTCTTCTTCTCTGCCGAAGGCGCGGGAGCGCTGGCGCGTTTCAAATATGAAGATGAAGTGCAAAAATGGCTCGACCTGATTCGCGGCGCGTTCCTCGAAACTACGGTGGATAACCTCAAACTCGGCGCGAAGAAGCCGCCCATGCCCTTCTCGGACGTGCGCCTGCTCAATCTGCTTTCGCACACCTTTTGGTTTTTGCCCAGCGTGGCGGCGTGTCATGCCATGTCAAATTTACTGGCGCAAAAACAAAACAAGTTCTATCACGACTACAAAGTCATTGTCGCGGCGGGCGCATCTGCGGGCATCGGCGTGGACGCCCTGCCGCCTGTTTATCAAGAAATGGGCAACCCGCTCGAAACGAAAACCATCACGCTCTCGTGCGGCAAACTCACCACAGGCGTCACCGTCAAACCCTGGACGGGCATCTTCATGCTCCGCAATTCCTCCAGCCCCGAAACCTATTTTCAAGCCGCCTTCCGCGTCCAATCGCCGTGGACGGTGAACAACCCCGACGGCTTGCATCCCAACGCCGAAGAAGTCATCAAGCAGGAATGTTACGTCTTCGACTTCGCCCCCGACCGCGCCCTGCGCCAGATCGCCGAATACGCCGCGCGCCTCAACGTGGACGAACGAACCAGCGCGGAAGCCAAAGTGGCGGAGTTCATCAACTTTTTGCCCGTCCTCGCCTACGACGGCTCATCCATGAAACAGATTGACGCGGCGGGCATCCTCGACATCGCCATGAGCGGCACCACCGCCACCCTGCTTGCGCGAAGATGGGAGAGCGCCCTGCTTGTCAACGTGGATAACGAAACGCTCTCCAAACTCATGGCAAATCAACTGGCGATGGACGCGCTGATGAGCATCGAAGGTTTCCGCAATCTCAATCAAGACATCGAAACCATCATCAACAAATCCGAAGCGGTCAAGAAAGCCAAACGCGACGCCAACGACCAGGAACTGACCGAAAAGCAAAAGCGCGAACTGACCGAAGCCGAAAAGGAATACAAGAGCAAGCGCAAACTGATTCAAGAAAAATTAATCAAGTTCGCCACGCGCGTCCCCGTCTTCATGTACCTCACCGACTACCGCGAAGAAACCTTGCGCGATGTCATCACCAAACTGGAGCCTGGTCTCTTCAAAAGAGTCACGGGCTTGGAAGTGAAAGATTTTGAACTGCTCGTCAGCCTCAACGTCTTCAACTCCGCGCTGATGAACGATGCCGTCTTCAAATTCAAACGCTACGAAGACGCCAGCCTCGTCTACGCGGGCGTGGACAAACATGCAGGGAAAGACATTGGCTTGTACGATACGGTCTTGAGACCTGACGAATATCGCGCCGTGTTTGAGAACATGGCGGAATATAAAATCAAATAGAGTTTGAGTCTGGCGTCTCGGTTTGATCTCACCCCGAGAATCGTAATAATCGGCACGACGGCTTGACCTATCCCCCCGCCCTTCCCAAACCTGCCCTGAGCCTGTCGAGAGGTGGGAAGGGGGCTGATCGGTTGATGATTTTATTGAATTTCCATGGGAAAGATTTTGTTCGATGATGGATTGGCATCTCCCCCTTGGGGGATCGCGAAGCATACCCGAGCGTAGCGAGTGGTAGACGGGAGAGGGTTTTTCTGCCCCAATAAAAAATCCGAAGCCACACGACTTCGGATTTCCCTAACTTTCTTCATTTCGTCAACTTCATAAATTCATCGCGCTCGATCTCGCAGTCGCGCAGGATTTTCAGCATCAACCCTGGACCGATAATTTCGCCGCGATGCACAGGCACAACGGTTCGCCTGCCGTCTGTGTGTCCCATAAAATGATGACTGCCTTTGATACGCAAAACTTCAAATCCCGCCTTTTTCAATGCGGCGATAACGTCCTGCCCTGTCAGCCGCGCCATTTTCACCATCATACTTCAACGGCAATCCTTTGCACGCCGATGAACTCGTTAGAGACAATATCCCCTTCCATTTCGAGACATAACTCAATCGCCTCACGGATTCGCTCCATCAGTTTATCCAATGACTTGGCTTGTGTGTGACATCCCTGCAATTCAGGGACGCTGGCAACGTAATAACCTTCCTCGTCTCGTTCGATCACAACGTTGAATTCCTTTGTCATTTTCATCCTTTCGAAGATTGACGGTATTATACCTCTCATGTTTATCCCTTCGCGAAGAACCCTTTAGCGTTAGAGGGAAATGAAGAGGGGTAGTTTTCTGCTGATTACGCAACGCTTTGCAACTCTTCACGCACCACCCGCCGAAGAATCACCTCGATAGGTTCCTGCTGGCGCGTGATGTGTTCGCGTAAAGCATTGTTGATAAACGTTTGGTAATTCCCGCCTCCTGCCGCGTCTACTTCACCGCGAAACCAATCCAGAATGTCATCGTCAATGCGAATGGTAATGCGGGTCTTTCCCTTCGGCGCAGGGCGAACTGCTCCACGCTTGCCTTTGCTGAAATCGTATTCTTTTTTCATCTCTGCTCCTCGTATATCTTTCTTTCACGCGCGGTCGCTTTTCGCGCGGAAATGATCCGAATAACAATGTTACGAAACGTATAAACCACAACCAGGATGCGGTTCAAAAAGTCCATGCCGATGGTGATGAAGCGGCTTTCTCTTGCATCATCGTCTTCAATCGTGATGGCGTTCTCATCCTCAAAGACTCCCACAGCATCCGCGAATTTAATGCCGTGTTTTCTGAAGTTCGATTTTTCCTTGTTGGGATCCCATTCGTAACTCATTACCCGCCATTATATGCACAAATGTACACAGGCGCAAGACTGCAAATCCCCTGTTTTTGGTTGGACCTCACCCAGATAACCGTAATGATGGGCACGACGGTTGACCTATCCCCCCGCCCGCTTCGGCACGCTCAGCGCCGCGCTTCCCAAACTTGCCCTGAGCCTGTCGAAGGGTGGGAAGGGGGGCTGATCGGTTGATGATTTTATTGAATTTCCATGGGAAAGATTTTGTTCGATGATGGATTGGCATCTTCCCCTTGGGGGATCGCGAAGCATACCCGAGCGTAGCGAGTGGTAGACGGGAGAGGGGTTTTTCTGCCCCAATAAAAAATCCGAAGCCACACGACTTCGGATTTTCAATCTACGCTTCCACCAATTTATCATACTCGGCATGTGTACCGATCCAGAACCATACTATCCCTTCTTCTACATCGACACCAACCGCACGGTATTTTCGTCCCACTCGCACAGACCAATACTTTCCAACTTTCTTCAAATGCAGGGATGGGTGCTTAGAATCGGCTTTGAGTAATTCAAAGTTCTTGTCTGCCAGCTCTTGAATGGAATCAGGGAGTTTCTTGTATCGTTCCCAAAACTCAGGACTGGCGAAATGCCTCATAACTCTTTGGCTTTCCCCGCGCGGTAATCTTGGATTGCCTTTTCGGCAATCTTATCCAATTTGCCAGACTTGGCATCTCGTTCGATCTGGTCATCCCAGGCTTGGGCATCGAATTCCTCAAACCACTCGCGGAAACGCGCCAATTCCTTTTGGGATAGTTCAGTGACTGCCTGTTCAATCTCTTGCATTGTCATCTCAAACTCCTTGCTGTAAACGACCACCATATTTTACCCCAACCTCCTACTTGGCAATGCGCTTTTTGAGACATGTCAGCAGTTCCCCCTTCGCACAGCACCCTGTGGGCTCCCAACCCCCTTCGTTTCACTTCAGAGGCGCTTCGCAGGGGAGAGGGCATGGTGATGAATTCTTTTCTGCTGACTACGCAACGCTTTGCAATTCTTCGCGAACCACCCGCCGTAGAATTACTTCGATGGGTTCCTGCTGGCGCGTGATGTGTTCGCGTAAAGCATTGTTGATAAGCGTTTGGTAATTCCCGCCTCCTGCCGCGTCTACTTCACCGCGAAACCAATCCAGAATGTCATCGTCAATGCGAATGGTAATGCGGGTCTTTCCCTTCGGCGCAGGGCGAACTGCTCCACGCTTGCCTTTGCTGAAATCGTATTCTTTTTTCATCTCTGCTCCTCGTATATCTTTCTTTCACGCGCGGTCGCTTTTCGCGCGGAAATGATCCGAATAACAATGTTACGAAACGTATAAACCACGACCAGAATGCGGCTCAAAAAGTCCATGCCGATGGCGATGAAGCGGCTTTCTCTTGCATCATCGTCTTCAATCGTGATGGCATTCTCATCCTCAAAGACTCCCACAGCATCCGCGAATTTAATGCCGTGTTTTCTGAAGTTCGATTTTTCCTTGTTGGGATCCCATTCGTAACTCATTACCCACCATTATATGCACAAGTGTACACAGGCGCAAGACTGCAAATTCTTCTTTTTCGGTTGAGCCTCACCTCAATTTTGATGATTGATCGGCGCATCCGTTTGACCTCACCCCGAGAATCGTAATAATCGGCACGACGGCTTGACCTATCCCCCCGCCCGCTTCGGCACGCTCAGCGCGGCGCTTCCCAAACCTGCCCTGAGCCTGTCGAGGGGTGGGAAGGGGGGCTGATCGGTTGATGATTTTATTGAATTTCCATGGGAAAGATTTTGTTCGATGATGGATTGGCATCTTCCCCTTGGGGGATCGCGAAGCATACCCGAGCGTAGCGAGTGGTAGACGGGAGAGGGGTTTCGCCGCAACAAAAAATCCGAAGCCACGTGACTTCGGATTTTCAACCTATGCCTCCACAAACTCCGCGACAGCGATGCTTCGCTTCTTAGCCAGATTCTTTCGGTGCATCTTGATTCGCTCGATCTCATGCAAGGTTTCCGCAGTGAGATATGTCTCTCCGCAGTTGGGACAGACCACCACAGGCACGTTCTCGATGATCAGCAAGTTCGCGCCTTTGCCGTAACTGCGAGTCACATGGCGGACTTCCGCTCCTTTTTTACCGCAAATATCACAAATCATAGTCTCTCCTGATCTACTCTCTTTTTCATGCCGCGACTGGCACAAAGATATTCGGTTTCCATTTTGGCGCGTGCGTGTTGACACGGGCAAACACGATGGGCTTGCCTTCGCTTCCGTATTTATCCAGCAAGTCCAGATTCAACATGCGGACTTCGGGATCGTCTTCGGGCAAAAGCACCAACTCGAATTTCTCTGGCAGAACAACCAATATTTTCGGGTTGTTCAACACATACTTGATAATCTCGCCCGTTAGGCGAACATTCCTCTTGACGACTTCATCGTTTACTTTTGGTTTAGCCATTGTTCGTATCTCCTGCGATAATCATATCGCTTTTCGACAACATCATCCATTGCAATCGTAAAGGCTTCATTGTAATTCGGCACAGGCATTTCCGTCTTTTCTTCCTTTTGGGTTGGGTGCATGATGTCTCGGTGGGCGTATCCGTGAGCGGTATCATACCTGACCACAGGAATCCACTCGCCGTCTTCCATAAATTGACATTCCAATTGCACAACAAACCGAAGGATTTGTCCGCGCTCCGTCTCGAACATGACACGCAGGGCATTGTCGTAATCCAACAGCCGACGGAACTCGACGGTTCGCATGAGTCAATTTTACAACAAAAAGATTTGCGCAACCTGATATTTTTCTTGTCCGTCCTTTTTGGGGAACTCACCCCCATAACCATAATGATCGGCGTGTCCGTTTGACCTATCCCCCCGCCCGCTTCGGCACGCTCAGCGCGGCGCTTCCCAAACCTGCCCTGAGCCTGTCGAAGGGTGGGAAGGGGGCTGGTCGGTTGATGATTTTGTTGAATTTCCAAGTCACAGGTTGGGTTGAGGAGGCTTGGGCATCTCCCCCTTGGGGGATCGCGAAGCATACCCGAGCGTAGCGAGTGGTAGACGGGAGAGGGGTTTTTGGAACCTCTGCCTGCAAACTTTTTGCAAACCGAGCATGATACACTGCCAGCGTTATCCACATGCCAAAAGGAGAAACCATGAAACGCTTTACCCTGTTTTTGTCTTTGCTCGTAGCGCTGTCGGTGATCCTGAGCGCGTGCGCGCCCGCCGTCGAAGCGCCCCCAGCGGCGACGGATGCGCCCGCGACGGACGCGCCCGCCACTGCCGCGCCGACTGAACCGCCAGCCGCGCCGTTGGTGCTGAAGATCGCCAACTCCGCCAACATCACCACGTGGGACCCGATCGCTTCGTTCTCCACCGAGGCTTCGTATCTCGCCAACTCCTATGAACAGCTCTTGCGCATCAACCCGCCTGGCTCGGCAGAAACATACACGCCGTTGCTTGCCGAAAGCTGGGAAGTGAGCGCCGACGGTTTGGCGTACACGTTCCATCTGCGTTCGGGAGTCAAATTCCACGACGGCGAGCCGATGAATGCCGCCGCTGTGAAAGCATCCATTGACGCGGCTGTCGAACGCGCGGGTGCATCGTTCATCTGGCTTCCGCTTGATAATGTGGAAGTGGTGGACGACTCCACCGTGAAATTCAACCTCAAGTGGGCGGCGCCTGTGGACTTGATCGCTTCCTCCCTCTACGGAGCCTGGATCGTCAGCCCGAAAGCGCTCGAAGCGGGAGCCGCCGACGAAACCTTCTGGGCAGACGGCAAGAGTTATGGGACGGGTCCGTACATGGTTGAGTCGTACACGCCCGATGCCGAGATCGTCTTCACGCAGAACACCGAATACTGGGGCGGATGGGAAGCGGGTCAATATGAAAAGGTTGTCGTATCCATCGTCCCTGAGGCGACGACGCGCCAGCAAATGCTCGAAGGCGGCGAAGTGGAACTTGCCGCTGGTTTGCCCGCCGATAACATCGCCGCGTTTGACAACGATCCCAACTACACCGTATTCAGAGAACCTTCATTCTTTAACTACGTCGGCTTCTTCAATACGTTGAAAGCTCCATTGGATGATGTGAAAGTCCGTCAGGCGCTTTCGTACGCGATTCCGTATGACGACATCATCGCCATCGGCGCGAACGGACTCGGCACACAAAGTTATGGTCCCGTTCCTGCGGGCGTCTTCCCGTGGGACGACAGCGTCTTCCGCTACTCGTATGATCTCGATAAAGCCAAAGCCCTGCTCAAAGAAGCGGGTCACGAGGGCGGCGGATTCAGCATCCGCTTGACGTACGCCTCTGAGAACGCTGTTGAGGCAGCCTTCGCGCCGCTCATTAAAGATTCGTTCGCGCAGATCGGCGTGGATGTGACCGTCGAGCCGCTGGCGTTTGGTCAGCAGTGGGAACTCGCCAAGACCGATCCCGCCACCGCGCAAGATATGTTCCTCCTGTTGTATTGGCCCACCTATTCCGATGCGGGCGCGGACAACATGTGGTCCATGTTCTATGCGGGCGCGGAACCTCCGTATCTCAACGCGACCAAGTTCAACCTGTCCTATTGGAAGAACGATGAATACAACGCGTTGATGGACGTGGCTGGCGCGATCACTGCCACCGACTATGCAGGCTCGAAAGCCAAATACGTCGAAGCGAATAAACTCCTTGTGGAGGAAGCGCCCGCCGTGTTCTTCTTCGATACGATGGCGGTCTTCGTCGTGCCGAAGAGCATCGAGGGCTTCAAGTACAATCTCAACTATCCGTTCGTGCATTACTTCTTCTATCAGTTGAGAGCCGCCAAATAATCGTCCGAAAATATTTTTACGTGTAGGGGACGTTCTCTAACGTCCCCGTTGGCGTTAGAGAACGCCAACTACACGCCCAAATTTATGAAGACTTCTGGACGACTACCTAATTAATCACTGACCATTGAATTAGCCACAGAGTCACAGAGAGCGCTGAGTAAAATTTAAAAACTCTCTGTGGCTCTGTGTCTCTGTGGCAGAATTTCATGCAACGACTCGAATTCATCCTCCGCCGATTGCTTACCTCCATCTTTGTATTGCTGGGCGTGTCGGTCATCACGTTCTTCATCGCGCGCGTGGCGCCGAACGACGCCGCCGCGATGTACATCGGTCCCAAAGCGCGGCAGGAGGACATTGACCGCGTCACCAAACAACTCGGTCTCGATAAACCGCTCCCCGTGCAATACGTCATCTACATGCAGGAACTTTCGCGCGGCGATCTTGGCACATCCATCGCGACAAAACGTCCCGTGTTACAAGAGTTGACGGGTCGCCTGCCCGCCACGCTCGAATTACTTTTCTTCGGCATGTTTCTCGCCGCCGCCATCGGCGTTCCGCTCGGTGTGTTGAGCGCGCAATCGCAAGGCAAACTCCCCGACCTCGCCGTCCGCTCGCTTTCGATCATCGGCGTTTCGATGCCCGCCTTTTTTCTTGGACTCATCCTTCAAATTATTTTCTTTCGCAATCTCGAACTCCTGCCTCTCGCGGGACGTGTGGATGCGGACCTGCGATTCACGGATCCGTTGACCAAAATTACGGATTTCATCCTGCTCGATTCTTTTCTGACCTCGAACTGGGTCACCCTCAAGGATGCTTTTCTACACCTCATCCTTCCCGCCGTCACCCTGTCCGCCTACCCGACGGGACTCATCGCCCGCATGACGCGCGCCGCCATGCTCGAGACTCTCGAACAGGATTACATCCGCACGGCGAAAGCGTACGGCATCAAACAACGCGTCATTATTTATCTGTACGCGCTCAAGAACGCCATCAGTCCCACGTTGACGGTGCTTGGTCTCACGTTTGCATTCGCATTAACTGGCACGTTCTTCGTCGAAATTATTTTCAACTGGCCTGGGCTTGGATTGTTTACCGTCCGCTCATTATTGAGCCTCGACTATCCCGCCATCATGGGCATGACCCTCTTCGGCGCGACGGGCTACGTGCTCATCAACCTCGTTGTGGATATCCTCCAAGCCTGGGTTGACCCTCGGATAAGTTTAAAGTGAACGCGTACCGCAAGATTTATCTTGCGCCCAATGGGGCAACTTGAAAGTTGCCGTACGTTTTCGGCGCGACGGGCTATGTGTTGATCAATCTTGTTGTGGATATCCTCCAAGCCTGGGTTGATCCGAGGATAAGTTTGAAGTGAACGCGTACCGCAAGATTTATCTTGCACTTCGTTGGGCAACTTGAAAGTTGCCGTACGGAAAGATTTATCTTGCGCCGAGCAGGGCAAATTGAAATTTGCCGTACGAGAAAAAATATGACTCTACCCGCCATCCCCTCCCTCGAACCCGAATCCACCCGCACGTGGCGGCATGTGGTTTCTGTCATCGCGCGCGACCCGCTTTCGCTGGCGAGCGTGATCATCATCGCGGTCTTCATCTTGATGGCGGTCTTTGCGAATCAAGTCGCGCCGTTTCCAGAAGAAGGCGCGGGGCGGACGAACGCATCCAATACGCTGGCTGTGCCTTCGTCGCACAACCTCTTCGGCGCGGACAAACTCGGGCGCGACATTTTGAGCCGTGTCATTGTCGGCGCGCGGGCGGCGTTGATCATTCCCATCTTTGTGGTGGCGCTGGCAGTGTTGATCGGCGCGCCGCTGGGAGCGTTGGCAGGCTACAAAGGCGGCTGGATTGACGAGATCGTCATGCGCATCACGGATTTATTTTTGGCATTCCCATCATTATTGTTGGCAATGGCAATCGCATTCGCACTCGGTCGCGGACTCGATAAAGCCGCCATCGCGCTCATCATCTCGTGGTGGCCCTGGTACACGCGCATTGCGCGCGGCGTGGCGGTCGGCTTGAGGGAGAGATATTTCGTCGAAGCCGCGCAAGCCGCGGGGGTGAGTGACGCGGTGATCGTCCTCCGTCACATTTTGCCGAATACGATCTCGCCGATCCTTGTGCAAGCCACAGTGGATATGGGTACGGTCATCCTTGCGATGGGCGGGCTCGCGTTTCTGGGACTCGGCACCCAGCCCCCCGCGCCCGATTGGGGCTTGATGGTCAGCGATGGGCGCACGTACATGCTCAATCAATGGTGGATCGCGACGTTCCCTGGCATGGCGATCTTTATCGTGGTGCTGGCTTTTAATTTGCTTGGCGATACCCTGCGAGATATTTTTGACCCGAGACAATACCGATGAACACTACCGTCATTGCGAGGAGGGCGTTAGCCCGACGAAGCAATCCCCGTCACTGTGTTGGAGACATCGTCCTCGCAGGGGATTGCTTCGCTTCGCTCGCAATGACGGATCAGAATTTTTTATGAACACACCTCTCCTCACCGTTTCCGATCTGAATCTCGAATTCAGAACTTCGCGCGGCGCGCTCAAGGCGTTGAATGGAATCTCGTTCGACGTAAAACGCGGCGAAGTGTTCGGGCTCGTCGGTGAAACGGGATGCGGCAAAACGGTGACAGGGCTTTCGGTCTTGAACCTCCTGCCGCGTTCGGCGCGGATCACGAACGGCATGATCCATTTCGACGAAACCAACCTGCTCGACCTGCCCGCTCACGAAATGGAACGAGTGCGCGGCGGAAAAATTGCGATGATCTTTCAAGACCCATCTTCATCGCTCAACCCTGTCTTCACCGTCGGCTCACAGATCATGCGAGTCATTCGTCAACACACCGAGTTGAACGCGGCGCAAGCCTCCGCGCGGGCAAACGAAATGCTCGAAGCGGTGGGCTTGCCCGATGTGGGGAGAATTTTGAGATCGTATCCGCATCAACTCTCGGGCGGACAACAACAACGAGTGATGATCGCCATGGCGCTCTCGTGCCGTCCGCAATTGTTGATCGCCGATGAACCGACCACGGCGCTGGATGTCACCATTCAAGCGCAGATATTGAAACTTCTCAAAGACCTGCAAGCGCAATTCGATTTTTCGGTCATTCTTATCACACACAATTTGGGAGTCGTCGCGCAAACCTGTGACCGTCTCGCCGTTTTATACGCGGGTCGTGTGGCGGAGATCGGCTCGACCGAGGATATTTTCAACAACCCGAAGCATCCCTACACACGCGGGTTGATGAACGCCATTCCACGCCCTGGCTCGCGTGGCAAAAAGATGGCGGCGATCCCTGGCACGGTCCCGTCGAACCCTGGAGCGATTCGAGGCTGTGCGTTTGCGGACCGCTGTGAGTTTGTGTTTGAACGCTGCCGCGTTGAATCGCCCGCGTTGTTGAAGGTCAGCGAAGGGCATAAGGCGGCGTGTTTTTTGGTGGAGACCTCGATGGTCGAGTAGGCGGCATTCGCCCACAGTATCGAGACCACCGAAATAAATTTGAAACAAGAACTGATAACTGATCACTAATAACTGATAACCAATGACTGCCCTCATCGAACTTCACGCTCTCAAAAAATATTTCCGATTGCCTGGCGGGTGGCTTTCGGGACAAGTTCAACACGTCTATGCGGTGGATGGGGTGGATTTGACCATCGCTTCAGGCGAGACGTTTGGCTTGGTCGGCGAATCGGGATGCGGGAAGACAACCCTCGGGCGGATGGTCTTGCGGCTCATCGAGCCGACTTCGGGCAAAGTGGTCTTTGACGGGAAAGATATTACAGCGATTGACAAAAACAAAATGAAACCGATTCGGCGCGAGATGCAGATCGTGTTCCAGAATCCGCTTTCGTCGTTGAGTCCACGCTTGACGGTGGAGCAGATCATCGCCGAGCCGTTGAATGCGCATAAGGCGTTGCCAGCGAATGAGATTCGGAATCGAGTCGTTGAGTTGCTGGAACAAGTCGGCTTGGGCAAACAACACCTTGACCGTTTTCCGCATGAGATGTCGGGCGGGCAATGTCAACGCGTGGCGGTGGCGCGGGCGTTGGCGTTGAATCCCAAGTTGATCGTGCTGGACGAGCCAACCTCCGCATTGGATGTATCCGTTCAGGCGCAGATCATCAATTTGCTGGATGAACTCAAGAAGTCGCTGGGACTCACATATTTATTTATCTCGCATGATCTCAATGTTGTGCAACACATCAGCGACCGAATCGGCGTGATGTATTTGGGCAAGTTGGTCGAGTTGGGCGATGCAGAAGAAGTGTTCAATGAGCCGTTGCATCCGTACACGCAGGCGTTGTTCGGCGCGATCCCCATGCCTGTTGTGGATAGGAAGCGCGAGTTGAAAGTGTTGGAAGGGAACGTGCCGAGTCCCGTCAACCCGCCGAGCGGATGCCGATTCCATACGCGGTGCCCGATCGCCGCGGGGCGGAGAATTTGTCAGGAAACAGAACCAGCTTTACGTCAGGTACGAAGCGGCACTTCGTCTTCAGAAAATGTGAGACGAGTCGCATGTCATTTTGTGGAATGAGGAGTTGATCATGAGTCGTTTATTTGGAATCGCGGGAGTGCAAATGTCTGTGAAAACATGGGACATGGACGGCACGTTCGAGAAGATGTCGGACGTGACGTTGAACATCCACAAAGGTTTTCCGTGGGTGAACATGGTGGTGTTCCATGAGTTGGTGGTGCCTGGGCTGGTGCAGTTCAAAACGCCGATTGATGCGGATTGGTGGAAGAAGAACAGCGGACCCGTGCCTGGACCGCAGACGGATCGTTTATGCGAGTTGGCGCGCAAGGCGCGCGTGTGGCTTGTGCCAGGCTCGATGTGGGAGATCGCAGACGGGAAGATGTACAACACGTCGGTGGTGATCTCGCCCGACGGCGACATTGTGACGAAGTATCGCAAGATGTTCCCGTGGCTTCCGTATGAAGCGGGGACGAGCGCGGGCGATTCGTTTTGCGTGTTCGATATTCCGAATGTGGGGCGGTTCGGTCTGTGCATTTGTTACGACATGTGGTTCCCCGAAACGGCGCGCTCGCTGGCGTGGATGGGCGCGGAGGTGATCATCCAGCCGACGCTGACGCCCACGTCGGATCGTCCGCTGGAGTTGATCATGGCGCGCGCCAACGCGTTGTTCAACCAATGTTATTTCGTGAGCGTCAACGGCATCGGCGAGTGGGGCGGAGGGCGCTCCACGATCATTGACCCCGACGGGCGCGTGATGCAGGAAGCGGGGACGAGCCAGACTTTTATGACGGAGATGATAGACCTCGATCACACCACGCGGACGCGTGAGTTCGGCACCCTCGGTCTGGCGCAAACGCTGAAGCAGTTAAGAGACTCGGGTCATACCTTCCCGATGTATCAAAATGGGAAAATGCCTGCTGATAGTTTCGGGGGGCTGAGCAAGTTGGAGTTCAAGCGCGAGTTGGGGTCGCGTTGATAAAAATGGATCAGTAGGCTTCTCGTGAAAGAATTTCTTTGCCACGGATTTACACAGATTTCACTGATTTATTAGAACAATCCGTGTGAATCCGTGAAATCAGTGGCTGAGGTTTTGGCTCACTGCTAAAAAATTAGTTTCGGCAATCGGTCTGCGTTGTTCAACTTTTTTCACCAAAGGAGAGAACATGAAAAGGTCATTCTTCCCCGCCGCGTTTGCAGTGTTTCTGGTCCTTGCCTTGCTTCTGAGTTGTATTCCCAGCGCAGTGAAGGCGCAGTCTTCGCAGATCTATTTCACGAATTTTAACAGCGGATATTCAGGTTGGACAACAAGTGGAAACGTTTCAAGTGTGGCGTATCCCGTTATTCAACCGAACTCAGTCCGCTTGCGGGGGAGCGCGAGCATCACGCGCACGGTTTCAACCGTCGGCTATTCCAATATTTCTGTCACATGGAATCTGGCGGCATCATCGTTGGAAAGCGCTGACCACTGTTATATCGAAGTCAATACAGGCAGTGGCTGGACTGCCATCGGCACATTGAATGACGGACAGGATAATTCTACATTTTTCAATGGCACAGCCAATAATGTTGCTGGCGCGAATCAAAATGCGAATTTCCAAGTCCGTTATCGCGGCAATGGCGCGACGACTGGCGATTATTGTTATGCCGAAGATATAACGGTCACTGGCACGGCTGGCACGCCGCCGACGAATACACCAACTCCCACCAACACGCCGCAGGGACCGACTCCCACGCCTCCGCCTGGCGGTTCTGTCCCTGGCGATCCGCTCACTGGAAATGGAAACGTCACGCGCGCGTTGTTGACTTATAACGACCTGTTCACTGGCTCATCCTCCGCGCCAGTGGATGACAGCGCGTTCGCGTTGCCCGTCAATGCCGCCATGCCCGACCATGCCTTTGAGGGTCGGCTTGAATTATCCAACGAAGCGACAAGCGGCGGATTTTCAGAGATCAAAGATAGTTTTGCCTACACGGGCAACGGCGATCATCCGCGCAAACATTTGCCTGAGTTCAGTTTTGAGTTCGTGCAAAATGGAAGTCACTTAATCCCCGCGACTCAAGGTTTGATCTACACGGGTCATCCAAATTGGAATTACCTCATCGGACCTGGACGCGCCTGGAAAGAAAATTCCGATAACGGATATTCACGCGCATCCTTCCCGTTTGCATTGATCGAACGAAATGCAAATTGCACACACAACGGCGTGATGACTTTCCTCTTCAACAACAGCGGCATCTCGAAAGTCCGCTATCAGATCACGCAGGAGACGTGCGCGTATTACAAAGTGAATCTATGGGGACAACTCAACGGGACATATACATCGTACGCCGTGACTAACGCCGCGACTCTCAAAGCGAATCACGCGACGGAAGTGGGGAACCGCCTCCCGACCAAGCCGATACCTGCGCTCGCCTCCGATTATCCTGCCTCTGGCGTGAACGTTTCCGTCTTCGGCAGTGGAGTCACTCCCGCGCATATGACGTTTTATGGCGTGGTCTATAACGGCGTCAATTATGTTTCGGGTTGCAACACTCGTTACGGGACCTACGCCTTCTGCGAGAACATGCGCGCCGCATCCTATTCAACAGCCAAGACATCATTTGCAGGAATCGCGCTCATGCGTCTCGGTCAAAAATACGGAAGCGGAGTTTACAACCTGCTCATCAGGGATTATGTCCCTGAATACACATCCAGCCCAGGCGTGTGGACGAACGTCACATTCAATAACACGATTGACATGGCGACAGGAAATTATCGTGTAGCAGGGTATATGTCTGATGAAGACGGCTCATATATGAGTGACTTCTTCCTTGCTGAACCATTTTCCACCAAGATCACTGCCGCGTTCAACTTCCCGTATAAGGCTGCGCCTGGCACCTACTGGACCTATCACACGTCCGATACGTTCATCGTCACGCGCGCGATGAATAATTATCTGCAATCACAGGAAGGCTCTGGCGCGGATATTTACAACATGCTCAAGAATGAAGTGTTCGCGCCGATCAAGTTAAGCGCGGGCATGAGCGCCATCCGCACGGACAATTCGTCCACGGGCGCGCCGTTCGGCGGATACGGTCTCTTCTGGACTCAAGATGATATCGCCAAGGTCGCCAAATTTCTCAACAACGACAACGGCTTCGCGAACGGGACGCAGATCCTCAACGCAGATATGCTCGCCGATTCTATGCAGGACGATCCCTCCGATAGAGGCGTGGATACGACCGGCGGAACAGGCTTCAAATATAACAATGCCTTCTGGGCGGAAGATTTCACCCCCGCCGCGTTCCCGCAATATACGTGCACATTCTATACACCTTTCATGTCCGGCTATGGCGGTATCACCGTTGTGATGATGCCCAACGGCGCAACCTATTACTACTTCAGCGACAACGAGGAGTTTAGCTGGTACAACGCCGTGCATGAGGCGAACAAGTTGAGTCCGTATTGCCCGTGAGACAAGTTGAATCTGCCAACAAAGAATCGACTCGAAGAAGGTCGGTTCTTTGTTGGTTACTTGATCTCTTGCATAAGTCAACCGACGTTAGAGAACGTCGTCTACGCAAGGGCGTCATGTGCGTTCTCTAGCGCGCTTTTGCAAGATGTCTACTGTAAAGATACGGCGCATTTCATTGGGCCGAATGGGGGAAACAAGAACCTATTTGACCAGTCCCATTCTCATCGCAGCCAGCACGGCCTGGGCGCGGTTGGGCTGGCGCAACTTTTCCAAAATGCTTTTCGCGTGGCTGCGGATCGTCTCTTCCCCCACGTTGAGTCGCTTCGCGATCTGTTTGTACGTGTTGGCCGTCGCCATCCATTCGAGGACATCGAGTTCGCGCGGGGTGAGCGAAACGGATGGGGCGGGATTCGTTGCACCGCGCATTTTTTTAGCGATCTGCCTCATCACGTCGGGGTGCAGATAGGCCTCGCCGCGCATCACCGCGCGGATCGCGCCGATCAACTCGGACGGTTCGATATTTTTCAGCACGTACCCTTCGATGCCCGCGGCCACCAGATCGAAGACGCGGTCGTCCACTTCGGTGCCTGTCAGCATCATCACTTTGATTTCGGGATTCGATTTCCGCAGCGCCAGCGCCAGCGCCTGCCCGTCCATCTCGGGCATGACCAGATCCACGAGGACGATATCGGGATTCAGACTCTGCGCGGCTGCGAGTCCCGCGCGGCCATTCTCCGCTTCGCCCACGACCTCGAGGCTGGATTCCAATTTCAAGACCATCGCCAGCCCTTTGCGGACTACGGCGTGGTCGTCAACGATGAGAACGCGGATGGGGTTGGGCATGGGGATTTGGTAGTTTGACGGTTACGTAGTTGGCGGATGCGTACACAGGTAGACACGTAGACAGGTACATACGTACACACGTACACACGTAGACAGGTACACACGTACACACGTACACACGTAGACAGGTACACACGTACACACGTAGACAGGTACACACGTAGACAATTCACGCGTGCACTGGCAGGCGCTCCAGCGGGAGACGGATCGAAACGCGAGCGCCCGCGTTGGGTTGACTGTGAATTTCACAATTGCCGCCGAGGGCGCGGGCGCGTTCCTGAAGTCCATGCAGGCCAAAGTGTTCGCGGTTATGACTGCGCGAGAGCGCGGCGGACGGGTCGAAGCCGCGGCCTGCGTCGCTGATAATGAGAGATACTTCGCCATCGTCAACGGCGAGGCGGAGTTTTGCGGAGGGCGCGCCCGAATGCCGCGCGGAATTGGCGAGCGCCTCCTGCGCCATGCGATAGACGGCGCGGCGCAGGCCAGAGGGGAGGCTGTCGAAATTTCCTTCGGTCTCGAATTCGATGCGGAATTGTTTTGGGCGGCAGCAACTGTTGACGTAGGCGGAGATGTCGGATTTGAACAGGTCGAGGGTCAGCGCGGAGGGCCACAGGTCAAAGATGGAGCGGCGCACCTCGTCGTGCGCGTTGGAAGCGAGGGCGCGCAGGTCGGCCAGTTCGCGCTTCACGTCTTCGGCTTGATGCGGGAGCATGGTGATGCAGGCGTCGAGCGAGTAGACAATTCCAAAAAGAGACTGGGCGACGGTGTCGTGGATGTCGCGGGCGATGCGGTTACGCTCGGTTTCGACGGCGAGGCGCTGGGCGCGGTCAATGCACAGGATGGTGGTGCCAAGCGCGAGGGCGGCTTGATTCGAGACGTTGGTCAGCGCTTCTTCGCGGGCGCGCGTCAGGACGGCGGTCTTGTCCATTTCGACGAGCAGGACTCCCACGGCATGTTCGCGCAGCGAAAGAGGCAGGATCATCCACTCGCTGGTTTTGAGCCAGGCGTTGAGCGCGGGCTGGGCGATAAGGATTTCATCGGGCGCGTCTGTGCGGTGTCGTTTTCGTTCAAGCAGGGATTTGAAAATTTCGCCGTTCTCTTCTTTAATGGAAAGCGGCGCGGCCCTGGGGAAGGAGGAGTTGACGGGGTGCAGCACCCAGTCGCCGAGTTCTTCGCGGGCGGGGTCCACGAGTCCGACGACGGCGTGGCGGAAGCCGAGGCCTGTGGTGACCGCGCCGAGGACGCGCTGCTGGACGGAGACGAGGTCGGGCGCGGCTTGCAGGAGGACGGTCAGTTCGTGGATGACGCGCAGCTGGCGATGCGCCGCGCCGAGGCTTACGTTTTGTTCGGCCAGTTGGTCGCGGGCGAGGGTGAGCTGGTCGCTGGTCTGGTGGACGGTTTTCAACAGGAGCGCGGGGTAAGCGAACAGGGCGGGGATCAGCCAGATGGCCGCGAGTTGGGTCGCGATGGCGATGGCCTCACCCGTTTGCCCGTCGGAGAAGCGATGCGCAAGCAGGTCGGCGAGAAAATAGAGCGGCGTGAAAATTCCAGCCGAGATGAGCGCGCCGCGCATCTGAAAAAAGAACGCGCTGGCGAGCAGGGGACTGAGGGCGTAGAGAAAGTATGGGCTGCGCGATCCCCCGCTGAGGGTCAGGAGGGAGGCGGCGAAGAGCAGGTCAACGCCGATGAGGAGCGGGCGCGCGACGACGAGTCGGTTGAGCCGCGTGTGGAAAAACGAGATGGCGAGGTTGACCAGGCTGGCGGCGAGAAGCGCCGAGAGGGGCGGGATGAACGAGGGCGTGACGCGCAAGGTGAGGAGCGCGGGAAGAAGCGCTGCCCAGCGAAAGACGACGAGGAAGACGAAGACGCGGTCTGAACGAAAGAGGGTTTCCAGTTTCGCGAGCATGAGTGGGATTATACCCACATCCCCCGCGCGGGGGAGGCGCGTCTCACCCGTTAACGGGATGGCGCGAACGCGTTGGCGGGGTTATCATTGCGTCAACAAAGGAGGCTGCGATGGATGTGATCAAAGAGGATCAGGTTCTCGATTGCTCGGGGATGTTGTGTCCGATGCCTGTGGTGAAAGCGTCGAAGGCAGTCAAGGCGCTGGAGATCGGTCAGGTGTTGAAGATGGTCGCCACCGACCCAGGCGCGCCGCCCGATATGGAGGCGTGGAGCAGGCAGACGGGGAATGAATTACTGCGTTCGATGCAGGAGGACGGCAAGTTTGTTTTTTACATCAAACGAGTGAAATAATCTTGAGGTTTGCGCGGGCGTGAAAGAACGTCTGCTATGCGTCTCGCTATTAACGTCTGCTGCGCATTTCACAATGATAAAGGCCAAAGGAGGCTGACATGTCCAAATCTGATCCGAACGCTCCGAAGCGGCTCGCGCTGATCGCTTCAAAAGGAACTCTCGACTGGGCCTATCCTCCGTTCATCCTCGCGACCGCGGCGGGCGCGATGGGTTGGGAGGTGGGCATTTTCTTTACGTTCTTCGGCCTGACCCTGCTCAAGCCGAAGTTGAGCGCGCAGGTTACTCCGATTGGGAATCCTGCCATGCCGATGAAGATGCCGTTCGGCCCCGAGGGCTTCCAGAATCTTAACTGGCCGATTCCGCAACTGATTATGACGAATGTGCCTGGCTTCAACGCGCTCGCCACTACTTTAATGAAGCAGACCTTTGAGAACAAGGGCGTCGCCACCATCGAGGAATTACGCGACACGGCGATTGAAATGGATGTGCGCCTGATCGGCTGTCAGATGACGATGGACGTCTTCGGCTTCAAACGCGAGGACTTCATCAAGGAAGCGGAGATCGGCGGCGCGGCGACCTTCCTCGAGTACGCGGCGGACGCGGATGTGCAGTTGTTTATTTAGGTAGGTAGACAGGTAGACAGGTAGACAGGTACACAGGTACACAGGTAGACAGGTACACAGGTAGACAGGTACACAGGTAGACAGGTAGACAGGTAGACAGGTAGACAGGTACACAGGTAGACAGGTAGACAGGTAGACAAGGACATGTATACGTGTATACGTGTATACGTGTGTACCTCCCCACGGAGACCCACCCATGAGCGTCTGGAAGACGAACGACCCCGATGTGAAAAAGATCCTCTACGTTCAGACTCACGGGGAGGCTGATCCTGAACGGACGGCGACTCCCTTCTTTCTTGCCACGGCGGGCGC
>JABARH010000033.1 GCA_019187665.1 Anaerolineales bacterium | reverse complement strand
TGTTCGGGCAAAATAGTTCTTGTGGGTTCATTGGCCTCTCGCTCGGTTTGCTGATCGCACGAGTGTGCCAGTGAACCCCGTTTTCTGCAAGATTTACGCACTACCACGCTTTACTGGAGTGCTACCGATGTCATATGCGCAGGGTAATTTCAATATTAATTGGAATCGTCGTCATGGTAGTCGTGTTCCTATCACTCGGATTACTCGTCTCATCGCTGGCTGTCCGCTGTGATTTGCAGAACGATCAAGTCTATACTTGTCAAGCCCGCGATACGCTGTTCGGTGTCACCATCTCGGAAGTAAGCGCCGAACAGGTTTATGATATAGCAAGCGAACTCACCTGCAAGGGCGCTGGTCCTAATAAAGGATGTAGCGCTCATGCGGAATTCAATACCGCCACAGGGGAGATAATCATCTTGAGCGCGCTATATACCAACCCCGACCAGGTTCAAAAGGCGGTGAACGCGCTCAAGCCGCTCATGGCAGACAAAGCCACGCCCATTGACATGGTCTTCCCGCCTTCGACTTTTACATCGATCGTCTTATACTCTGTTATTTCGTGCTTGTTCATCCTGTTCGTATTGTTCGCTTTTATCTTCCTGTTTGGTAAGGATCCGAAGGACCTTGAAGCACGCGCGATTGACTTGAGAAGGAAAAACTAACGTTTCAGAGCGAAGTTGTTTCCTGCGCTCCACGCCTTTATGCTCAACCTCGCTGATGGATAACTATTTCCTAAGGCGTATGGTGCGGGCAGTGTTGGTCGGCGTAAGATAAATCCGCTTCTACGAGAATCAAAAGTCGGGACGCGCGCGTCCCGACTTTTGATTCTTAAACTTTACTGCGTCACGGTGATGTTCACCCTCATCCCGTCATCGTAATGTCTCTGAATGAGGCAGGATAATTCCAGCGGCTGTCCAATGGCGGAAGCGGGAAACGTGAAATCCACCGAATACGTTTGACCTGGGCCGAGATGCTCCCGCGTCACGATCAGCAGCGCCTGCGCCAGCGCCGCGTCGAGACTGCCCGCGACGGAGGTCGGCGGATTGATGTTGAAGTTGTGTTTGCGGCTTCCATTGTTGGTGATGACGAAGGTGTAAACCACGCCAGCCTGGAAACTCGTCTGCGAGGACTCGAGGGTGTTGTCGGCCAATGTGATGATGACTTCGTTCCCGCCAGTGGGCGCGGCGGACGTATCGGTCGCGGCAGACTGGACGGGAGGCTGGGCCGCGGTCAACTCGACAGCGGGCGGCTCCGTGTTGGGAACTTCCACAACAGGCGATGCTGTTACCGCTGGCGTAGGATTTTCGCATGCGGTCAATGCGAGGGCGGCAATGACTAAAATGACAAGCGTGATTCGTTTCATGTTTCTCTCCTAAAGTTGATTGAGACATGGACGAACCAGAATGTTCAAACTTTACCCCTCCACAATGTTCTCACCCAGTATTTAGAAATGAAATGGAAACAAAAATTGGGATTTTTAAGTCCCGACTTTTGTCTACTTCACATCCACCAACTCAACGTCAAACACCAAAGTCGCATTTGGCGGGATGACTCCGCCCGCGCCGCGCTCGCCGTAAGCAAGATTCGGCGGGATGACCAGCTGCGCCTTGCCGCCGACCTTCATCAACGCGATGCCTTCGTCCCAGCCTTTGATCACGCGTCCCTGTCCAAGCGGAAACGTTATCGGCTCGCCGCGCGAGACTGAACTATCGAACACGCCTCCATCTTGAAATTTTCCCGTGTAATGCACGCTTACGGTTTTACCCGTCTCCGCTTGCGCGCCCGCGCCTGCTTCGATTTCGATGTATTCGAGTCCGCTTGAGGTTTTCATGGTTTCTCCTGAAACATAAGATGTCCCATTTTAACGCGAATGTCACGAATGAGCGAATTTCGCGAATGCCCATTAAGAAAATTCGCGTCATTTGTCTATTCGCGATACTCGCGTTGAAAGTTCGCCCGATAGAGAAATAGACTTCAATAAAAAGGAGACCGCCTGCATAGGCAGTCTCCTTAGATTCGTTTCAATCTTAATCACGGCGCGGGCGGCACAGACAGCGCGCCCGCGTCCGCGGCGGTGCGCGGCATGCCCGCCATGATCCAGCGCAGGAATGCCTCCACCACATTGGGCTTAAGCGTGGACTTGGGCGGCATCACGCCGATGATCACCTCGCCCTGCGCGTCCAGGATTTCGTGTCCCTGAATCACCTGCAACAGAATCGAGTTCGCGTCGCCCGCAACCAGGTTCGGCGCGTTATCGCCCATGTTGATCACGTTGTCGTAGGTGTCCATCAAATAGTTGTTATTCTCCTTCCCCTCGCGGTGACAGGAGATGCAGTAGCGTTTGACGATCGGCGCGATATGCACATCGTACGAGGGGACTTCGCCATCCGCCAGCGGCGGGAAGAGCGGCTGAAGCGCCTCGGCGGGAAGCTCGAAGCGGTCGTCCCACATGTAGCGCATGAAGATGACGATGTTGTCAATCTCGCTTCGGCTCAGGCCTTCGGGGTTGTACATCTTCCCGAACGGATTCATGCCCGAATCGGGGCGGCCATAGGCGATGAGTTCGGCCATTGAGGCATCATTGATCGTATACAGCACGTCGCGGCTGTTGATGGGAGAAATTTCTTTTCCTTCGAGTCCTTTCACGCCTTCGATGATCGTCACCTTGCCATCGTCGCCGTGACATTCCACGCATTGCACGGAATACAGATCCTGCCCCGCGAGAATCTGATCCACGAGAGTCTCGGCGACTGCGCTTTCATCCGCCGCGACGGTCGGCGCGAAGGCAAAGATGGCGAGGGTCAACGCGACCATCAGGAACGAGCCGCCTCCCGTGGTCCACGCCATCCATTTCCATGAAGCGGTCTTAAAGAATTTTGCCAGCGCGATCAGCGCCAGCATGACCGCGCCTGGGATGACGAGTCCCGCGTACGGTTGGAGCGAGGCCGAGAGTTTCACCCAGCGCGTCGCGTCGTCTGCCGCGACGGTGGGGACGTCGGAGATCAACGTCAGGATGAGGATGTCGAGGACCATGATGAACATGACGCCCAGCGGCATGGCGCGTTTGGCGTAGTGACGATCCTGGCTGCGGTCAACGAAGGGCAGGAAGAGAAGTAGGCCGATGGCGATGCTGGGGACGAGGACAGTGGCGAGCCACTCGATCTTGCCGATCAGGGGAATCTGTCCGTAGAGCGCGAGGAACTTGAAGAGGAAAAGGAAATACCACTCAGGGCGGGGAATGTATGAGGTGTCTGAGGGGTCCGCTTTGGGCTCGCCCGCCACCCCGACGAAGGTCGCGAGCAGAATCAGCAGGATGGAAATTCCGAGGGCGACGACCGCGTCTTTGAAGATGCTGTCGGGCCAGAAAAATTCGCCCTCGTACAATTCACGCTGGTAGCGTTCGTCGAGTTTCTTTTTGGTTTCGCCATTCATAATCCGTTTCCAATCCGTTGATCCGTTTTGCAGAGCAATCCGTTGTTCCGTTTCGCGAAGCAATCCGTTGATCCGTTTCGCGAAGCAATCCGTTGATCCGTTTCGCGAAGCAATCCGTTGATCCGTTTCGCGAAGCAATCCGTTGATCCGTTTTGCAGAGCAATCCGCTGATCCGTTTCGCGAAGCAATCCGTTGATCCGTTTCGCGAAGCAATCCGTTGATCCGTTTCGCGAAGCAATCCGTTGTTCCGTTTTGCAGAGCAATCCGCTGATCCGTTTCGCGAAGCAATCCGTTGATCCGTTTTGCAGAGCAATCCGTTGCTAGTCTTCCTTTTTCGGCCAGTGCGATTCGCCGTGGCGAATGATGAGGTAGAGATGCGCGCCGATCAAGCCCGCCAGGACGAGGGGCAGCATCCAGATGTGTCCCGCGAAGAAACGCTGCAGGGTGAGAGCCGAAAGGTCGGGGCCACCGCGCAGGGTCTTGAGGATGAATTCGCCAATGAGGGGAACCGTCCCCGCGATCTGCGTGCCGACGGTTGTGGCCCAATACGCGCGCTGGTTCCACGGCAGGAGGTAACCCGTGAAGCCCATGCCGAGCGTGGCCACCAGCAGGCCGACGCCGATGATCCAGGTTAATTCACGGGGGTATTTGAACGAGGCGGTGGCGAAGACGCGCAGCATGTGGATGAAGACCACGATCACCATCAAGGTCGCGCCCCAGTGATGGATGCCGCGCACCAGCCAGCCGAACGCGACGCCGCTCATAATGTATTGGACCGAGTCATAGGCGTGATCGGGCGAGGGGGTGTAATAGACGGTCAGGAAGATGCCCGTAAACCCCTGCAAAATAAAAAGAAAAAGACTGGCCGAGCCGAGCGTGTTCCACCAGTTGCCTTTGGGTTCGGGGCGCTCAAGCAGTGATTTTTGCAGGTCGTTCAGGCCGAGGCGTTCCTCCAGCCAGGCGAAGATTTTTTTCCACATGGATTAACCCTCCTTGTAGAAAATTTCGAGGACGCCCGCCTCGCTGACGCGGAACTCCGCGTAACGGTCGAGCGGACGGGGAGGCGGGCCGTCGAGGACCGCGCCTTGCGCGTCGAAACTCGCGTCGTGACAGGGGCAGGCAAAGACACGCTCATCCTCCACCCAGTTGACGGTGCAGGCCAGATGCGTGCAGCGGCTGTTGATGATGAGCAGGTCGTTTGGATCTTCCGACTTGCGAATCACGAATCCCCCGTGACTGGTGGCGGTGCGCTCCCACCCGTTCACCTGGACGCGCGTGAAGGAGAACGGATAGGGACGGTTGATCTCGGTCATGTCGGCCAGTTTGCCGATGGGAATCCAGGCCTCTTTGGTCGCGCCGTCCAGCGCGGGGTCAATCAGGTATGCGATGGATGGCAGCCCGACGGAAACGCCCACCAACCCGCCTATAAAATAGACGGCGGCTTTCATGAAATCCCTGCGGCTTAGTTCTGCCATACAGCCTCCAAAATATGTTTTTAAGCGCCCACCGAAAAGTCTCTTAAATTGATATCCTTGCGAGGAGCGGTAGCGACGAAGCAATCCCCTTACAGATAAGGGGATTGCTTCGGGCGAAAGAGCATCGCCCTCGCAACGACAAAACTCTTTTTCAAAGAGATTTTTGACATCTACTTATGCCTCGCATGAGCGTAAAGTTTGGATTAGAATTAGGCGCTTCGTGACGGCGTGACTGGATTATACGGGTCAACTCCCTCTTTATTGGAGGACAACTGAAACCAATAATCCATGAGTATTGTCACTAAAATTTGGGGCGCGGCGAAATCTGGCAGATCATCCTGCCGTACCGCACGGTTGATCTTGCGCCCAGCGCGGCGACTTAATGCGTACCCTCGCGTTGTCACCGATTTCGTGAACGACCATTTCTATACAGGACTTTCGCTTCATCCAGCGTTAGAGAACGCGCCCTACGCAAGGTTTTGCGTAAGTCCTGAGCGTGCAAGGCGCGCTCTTGCGCCGATTTGCGGACAAGCGAAAGTCTTGCTATAAATTCTTCTTCAAGGAGGCACTGATGGGCCTGACAAGGAACGTGAGCCTGGCCACAGCCCTGCGTTACAAAGGGCAGGGACCGATGTGGGCGTATATTCTGCATCGCGTGGGCGGATTGGGCATGGCTACTTTCATTACGATACACATCCTCGCTTCGTTCATCGGGGGAAACGTGGGCGGATTTTTCAATGATGTGTACCAGAACTGGGCTTTCCAGGTTTTCATTTTTTTCTGCGTTCTGTTCCACGCCATCAACGGGTTGCGCATCACGATCCTGGATTTGTTTCCGAAACTGATCCCACACCTGCGCGAAGCCATCTGGGTGGAGATGGCGGTCTTTGTGCCGCTTTATTTGTTGACGGTCTATGTGATCGTCTCCACCGCGTTGGGAGGCTAGGATGGAAAAAGCCAAACCGAAAGTCCTCCCGCTCAATAAGCGCGGAATGAATTTCGAAATGTTCATGTGGATCATCACGCGCCTGACCGCGCTGGCGATGTATGGCTTGATCCTGACCGCGATCGTCGGCGCGTTGATCATGGGCGCGCGCAACCAGATGAACCTGGCAGACGTGCTGCGCTGGGGCTTCATGCCCAACAACCCCCACGTTCTCAACACAGACGTCCCCGACCTGGCGCCGTGGTCCACTCCCTTCTGGCGGACGGTCGCCAGCCTGCTGCTGCTGGTTGCCACCGCGCACGGGGTTCACGGCCTGGTTGCCATCGCGGACGATTACATCGTCACGCCGCGCGGGCGGCGGATCGTGCGCGTCCTCAGCATTATTATGATGATCTCAATGAGTCTCATCGGGTTGTATGTGATCTGGATTTCGTAAATATTCGCCACAGAGTCCGCAGAGATTCTTCTCAATATTCTCTGCGAACGCTGCGGCGGGAAATTCTTCGGGAGCATTCTTTCATGGCAAAAGTTCATCAATTCGACGTGATCGTGGTCGGCGCGGGCGGGGCGGGACTCATGGCGGGTCTTTACGCTTCACGCGGCGCGAAGACGGCGGTCATCAGCAAACTCTATCCCACGCGCTCGCACACGGGCGCGGCGCAGGGCGGGATCAGCGCAGCGCTCGGCAATTACGAGGAAGACAAGCCCGAATGGCACACCTACGACACGGTCAAAGGCTCCGATTATCTCGGCGACCAGGACGCGATCGAGTTCATGTGCAACGAAGCGATCGAAGCGGTGCTGGAACTTGAACACATGGGACTGCCCTTCGACCGAACGCCGCAGGGCAAGATTTCACAGCGGCCGTTTGGCGGGCATACCAACAATGAGACGGGCAAACCCGTCCGCCGCGCGGCGCATGCTGCTGACCGCACGGGTCACATGATCCTGCAAACGCTGTACCAGCAATGCCTGAAGAACAAAGTTAATTTCTTCGATGAGTATCAAGTGTTGGACTTTCTCATCGTCAACGGCAGGGCCGCGGGCGTGGTGGCGATCGAACTCGCGACAGGCGAACTGCACACCTTCCACGCGAAGGCCGTCATCTTTGCCACAGGCGGACATGGCCGCATCTTCGAGGTCACGTCCAACGCCTACGTTTACACGGGCGATGGCGCGGCGATTCTTTTGCGTCACGGTCTGCCGCTGGAGGATATGGAATTTTTCCAGTTCCATCCCACAGGCATTTACAAACTCGGCATCCTCATCACCGAGGGCGTGCGCGGCGAGGGCGGCGTTTTGATCAACGGCAAGGGCGAGCGCTTCATGCCAAAATACGCGCCGACCGTGAAAGACCTGGCCTCGCGTGACGTGGTCAGCCGCGCCATCTACACCGAGATCCGCGCGGGCAACGGTGTGGACGGAAAAAATTACGTCTGGCTGGACGCGCGGCCAGAGACGATCAACAAGTTCGCCGCGCTGGACGGACGCCTCAACCCCGACGGGACGCCGTACACGATCACTGGCGAGCAGGTTCTGCAAAAACTGCCCGACATCATTGACTTCTGCCGCGTCTACCTCGGCGTGGACCCGATCACGCAGATGATGCCCATCCAGCCGACGGCACATTACACGATGGGCGGCATCCCGACGAATAAATTTGGCGAAGTGGTGATTGATGACAGGAACACGGTCTTCCCTGGGTTGTACGCGGCGGGCGAGTGCGCGTGCGTTTCGGTCCACGGGGCGAATCGACTCGGCACGAACTCGCTGCTCGATCTAGTGGTCTTCGGCAAGCACGCTGGACTCAAAGCCGCCGAGTACGCGAAAAACGCCGACTGGCAGAATCTGCCAGGGGATGCGGACGCCGGCGCGAGGTCCGCGCTCGACGCGCTGCGCAATGGGTCGGGCAAAGAGAACGCGTTCGATATCACCGTTGAGATGAAAAAGGTCATGTTCGAGGATGTCGGCATCTATCGCAATGAAAAAGGGATGCGGGCCGCCATCGAAAAAGTCCGCGAGTTGAAGGAACGCTTCAAGCACGTGCGCGTCGCGGACACGGGACGCATCTTCAACACCGAATTGCTCAACGCCTGGGAGTTGGGCAACATGCTCGAGATCGCCGAGGTGGTGGCGGAGTGCGCGTTGAACCGCCAGGAGTCGCGCGGCGGACATTCGCGCGAAGATTTTCCGGAGCGCGACGACGAGAACTGGCTGAAACACACGCTGGCCTGGCACACGGGCGGCAAGACCCGCGTGGAGTACAAACCCGTCACGATCACGAAATATCAGCCTAAGAAGCGCGTTTATTAATGACGGCACGCGGTCTTCAGCGCCATCGCCCCGCGTCATGCGCCACCGCGACACTTCTTATCGGAGACCCTCATGAAAGTCACCATTAAAATTTTTCGCTACAATCCTGAACAGGACAAGAAATTCCACTACGAGACCTACGTTGTCGAGAACGCGCACGAGACCGACCGCGTGCTCGACCTGCTCGAACACGTAAAAGGCTATAACGACGGCACGCTCTCGTTCCGCCGTTCATGCGCGCACGGGGTCTGCGGCTCGGACGCGATGCGCATCAACGGGCATAACATGCTGGCCTGTAAAACGCTGGTGCGCGACATTGGCGACCAGATCACCGTCGAACCGATCATGGGCTTGAAAGTGGTCAAAGACCTGATCGTGGACATGGAACCCTTCTTCGACAATTACAAGAAGGTATTGCCCTGGTTCATCAGCGACGCGCCCACCCCCGCCGATGGGCGCGAACGCCTGCAAAGCCCCGAACAACGCGCCCGTTTCGACGAGTCGACCAAGTGCATTTTGTGCGCGGCCTGCACCACCTCCTGTCCCTCGTTCTGGGCCAGCGACGATTATCTCGGCCCGGCCGCGTTCGTGGCCGCGCATCGCTTCGTCTTCGACAGCCGCGACCAGGCCGCCAGCGAACGTCTCGAGATCGTAGCCGAGACCAACGGCTTGGCGCGCTGTCATACAGCATTCAACTGCACCATGGCCTGCCCGCGCGAGATTCAGATCACGCAGGCCATCGGAGAGTTGAAGATGGCGACGGTGACGGGCAGGGTGGAGTAGTTGGTCATTGGGAATGAACAGGCCGCGTCCGTGGACGCGGCCTGTTTGTTTGTGGCAATTTAGCGCGGCAAAACCAGCGGGAAATGGGCCAGCGGATGTTCCATCACATCCACCGGCCAGCCATAGGATTCAGTAATTAATTCGGGCGTCAGCACTGTGCGCGGCGCGCCAACCGAGCGGATACGCCCGTCCACCATCAGCGCGATGCGCTGCGCAAAACGCGCGGCGAGATTCAAATCGTGGAGGGCGATCAGAACGGCCAGGTCATCCTCGCGGACAAGTTTCCGCGTCAATTCCAACAGACTCATTTGATATTGCAGATCGAGATGCGCGGTCGGTTCGTCCAGCAACAAAATAGGCGTGGACTGGCACAGCGCGCGCGCCAGCAACACGCGTTGACGCTCCCCGCCCGACAACTCGCCGACGCGCCGCTCCGCGAGTTCGTCCGCGTGGACGCGTTCGAGAGCGTTCCACGCCAGCGTCTCGTCTGCGCGGGAGGTTTGACCGAGGAATCCAAGATGCGGCGTGCGCCCCATCAACACCGTCTCCCAGACCGTGAACGCGGGCGGGAGCGAGATCGCCTGCGGGACGACGGCAATGTAACGCGCACGCTGAATGGGCGTCAACGCATGAAACGTGTCGCCGTTCGTGCGCACTTGTCCGCTGAACGGAATCACTCCGCTGGCCGCGCGGATCAACGTGGACTTGCCCGCGCCGTTCGGTCCGATCAGCGCGAGTATCTCGCCCGACTGCACGGAGAGAGTCACATCGTGCAGGACGCGCCGGGAGCCATAATCAACGGAGAGGTTTTCGATCTTCAACATAATCAACCTGCCTGCGCGTGCGCTACCAATAGCCCTGATTCTTCGCGCGTCTCAACACCCACAAAAAGAACGGCGCGCCCGCCAGGGCGGTGACAATGCCGACGGGAATCTCCTGCGGCGCGATGACGACGCGCGCGATCACATCTGAGATCAGCAGCGCCGACGCGCCGCCGAGGATGGAGAGCGGAATCACGCGGCGATAGTCCGCGCCGAACCACATGCGGACGATGTGCGGGACGACCAGCCCGATGAACCCGATGATGCCCGCGAAGGCCACCGCCGCGGCTGTGGTCAGCGAGGAGGCCGCCAGGATGACGGCGCGCGCGCGGCCCACGTTGAGTCCCATTTGCTGCGCCTGGTCGTCGCCGAACTGCATCAGGTTGAGGGCATGTCCGCTGAGGAGCAATCCGCCAAAGCCGATGACGAGGTAGGGGATCAGGCTGAGGACGGCCTCCCAGCCTGCGAGGCTGATCCCGCCGAGAAGCCAGCCGAGGGCGCGGCGCACTTCGTCTGTTGAGCGGATCATCAAAAAGGAAGTCAGGGAGGTGGCGAAGGAGGAAAAAGCCACGCCTGCCAGGATCAGGTTTGTGGTCGGAACGATGCGGCCGACGCGCGCGAGTTGGTAGACGAGGAAGACGGTCAGCAGCGCGGCGAGGAACGCGGCCAGCGGAATCGCCATCAGGCCCCAAAACGAATACGGCCAACGGATGCTCATGGCGATCACCGCGCCCAGCCCCGCGCCCGAAGCGACGCCGATCAGGAATGGATCGGCCAGCGGGTTGCGGAAGAGTCCCTGATAGGCCGCGCCGCTCCCGCCCAACGCCGCGCCCGCCAGCGCGATCAGAACCGTGCGCGGCAGGCGGATGTTCCAGACGATGATCGCGAAGGTCTCCTCGCCCGCGCCGCGCAAGATTTTCAAAAGTTCGGCGGGAGGGATGAATACCGAACCGATCGCGAGGCTGAGGAGCATTGTCGCGAGCAGGAGAGAGAGGGAGAGGAGGAGGGGGCGGGGCATGAGGGGCGAGGTACGGGGTATAAGTTACGAGTTACGAGTTACGTGTGTACATGTGTACGTGTGTACCTGTGTACGTGTGTACCTGTGTACCTGTGTACCTGTGTACCTGTGTACCTGTGTACGTGTGTACCTGTGTACCTGTGTACCTGTGTACCTGTGTACCTGTGTACCTGTGTACGTGTATACCTGTGTACCTGTATCCGTATCTACACACTCCCGTATTTACTCAAAGGCTTCTGGATGCAGCAACCGCGCCAGCGCTTCGAGACCATCCACCAGGCGCGGGCCTGGACGGGTGAGCAGGTTATCGTCGAACGGGAAAATTTTTCCATCCACGACCGCCTTGAGCGTATCCCAGCCCTGGCGCGCCGCGACCGTCTCAGCCGATTGACCGTAGGCCGCGTCGCCAAGCAGGATGATGTCGGGCGGCATGACGACCAATTGTTCGAGACCGATCTGCGGATACGGATCCGTGATGCCCGCCAGCGAGACGACGTTCTGTCCGCCTGCGCGCTGAATCAACAAATCAATGAACGTGCCTGGGCCAGCCGTATACGGTTTGGACGGATCGGTGGCGTCCACTTCGTAAAACACGGACGGACGCGAGCTCAGCGGCGCGATCTTCTCGTCCACGGCCGCGACGCGTGCCTTGAGCGAATCGGTCAGTTTGGCCGCGTCGCGCCCCGTTAACGTGGCGACGATTTCGATATTCGCGTACAGGTCTTCGAGCGTCTTTGGGTTGGAAAGATAATACACTGTCACGCCGAGTTTTTCGAGTTCGGCCACCAGCTCAGGCGAGTTGATCTCCGCGGCCAGCACGAGGTCGGGCTTGAGCGCCACGATGGCCTCCGTGCTGAATCCGCTCCAACCGCCGACGGTCGGCAGGGCAAGCGCGGCTTCGGGATAATCGGAGGTTTCGTCGCGGCCAATGACTTGATCTCCCGCGCCGAGCGCGAACAGGATTTCAGTGTTGGACGGCGCGAGGGAAACGACGCGCTGCGCGGCCGATTCCAATTTGACCTCGCGGCCGAGTCCGTCGCTGAGGGTGATCCCCGCCGCGTCATTCGACGGGAGGGCGGGCGCGCAGGCCGCGAGCATGAGCGCGGCCAGCAAGGTGAGCGCAAAAATTTTTCGTATCATGGTTTCTCCTAAAAATATGTTAACCGTAAGAGAATCAAAATCCCCAGCCGATGCGACTGGGGAGGGGAGAGGCATTCCAAACAGGCCTGTCTCCACCTCCTTTCCACGAGAGTGTGGTAGAACCGACCAGTTGCGGGCGACCTGACTTGGTTAGTCTTCTAGTCTTCTAGTCTTCTATTCTTTTAGTCGAGTGACCAGGGATTAGCCAACTAACCTCACAGTTGCGGGACAGCGCCAGAGTTTCACTGGCTTCGCCGCGGACTGGGCGTATGAAATTGTGCGGCCATTGTATGCCGCGCGCGGGGAAACGTCAATGGAGGTTGATCGCGTATTGAAGGAAGATGAATCGGTTGCAAATCATGCAAACGGACGGCGAAAGGTGAAAATGTGAAATGGCAGCAGCAGATACCAATACAGGAATCCGACGATGCCGCGCGGGGCGAAGAAGTAAGTCGAGATACTATCTCGACCTACAATACGCCGTTCGATCCATTCCTCGCCGAAGGGACGCGGGCGGTAAAGCAACACGCGCGTTGGATCATTGATTTCCACCTGCCATTTATTTTGCAGGGCAGGATAGTATTCCGCTGCATCGGATGGGGGCGGAATGATACTTCGCCCGGCGTGTTTTCGATGCAAAATGAAAAAACCTTCGTGTTTGAGCGAGCGGATACGTTCATCCGCTGTCCAAATGCGTTCGATACGGTCGGGATGCAGGCGGGTCAGCGCGTCGCGCGCGGCAGAGTCGAAACCGATCAACTTCACTTCGAGGAAGACGCGGCGCGCGTCTTCGTGCAGGATCACGCTGTCGGAGGAGAGGCCGCCCACGAGGGCATACGCGATGGAACTCGGGACGGGCGTCACGAGACCGATTCCAAAGGCCATCAGCCAGACTGGAATGTGGGGCAGCAGCCACAGATGTCGTTTGAGGCCGCGCAGGCGTGCATAACGAAGCATCAAGTCGGCGTAGTCGTTCACATCAGGGCCGCCGATCTCGAAAACCCGTCCGTGACCCTCGTTGTGGTCGAGCGCGGCCAGCAGGTAGTCAATCACGTTTTGAACCGCGATGGGCTGGGATTTGTTTCGCAGATGGCGCGGGCCCGGAATGATGGGGAGCAGTTCGGTTATAAAACGGATCATCTCGAAGGAGATGCTGCCCGAGCCGACGATGATGCCCGCGCGAAACTCGGTGACGGGAACGCGTCCCGCGCGCAGAATGTTTCCCGTCTCGATGCGCGAGCGCATGTGTGCCGCGAGCTGTCGCTGTGGATCGGCCAGCCCGCCGAGGTAGATGATGTGTCTCACGCCCGCCGCCGCGCACGCGGCGGCAAAGTTGCGCGCGCCTTCGGTCTCTTTGTCTGTGTAGCCGCGTCCGCTGGACATGTTGTGGACGAGATAGTACGCGGCCTGCGTGCCTTTCAGCGCGGCGCAGAGCGCGGACGGAGAGTCGGTCACGTCGCCGGAGAAGATTTCCGTCGAGGCCGACCAGGCGCGCCCGTCGAGTCGACGCGGGTCGCGGGCGAGGGCGCGCACGCGATGGCCCATTGCCAAAAGGCGGGGGATGAGCCGGCTGGCAATGTATCCGGTCGCGCCGGTGACGAGGATGAGCATGGAATGGGCAGGTCAGCGCGCCAGCACGCGCGCCCGCGAGGCAATGCGCCGCGTCAGGCCGTCGAAGATGAATTTGTGGAAGGGCCACATGGCATACCAATACAAAAAACCGGCCAGGCCGTGCGGGTCGAAATAGGCCGCGACGGTGAAAAGGGTTGCTCCTTCCTGCAACTCGGAATTAAATTCGAGCCAGGCTTTGCCGGGGATTTTCATTTCGGCGCGCAACCGCAGCAGGCGGTTTGGTTCGACGGCTTCGACGCGCCAAAAGTCGAGCGACTCGCCGGTGCGAATCTGGTCGGGATGGCGGCGGCCGCGGCGCAGTCCTACGCCGCCGATGGCCTTATCCAGCCAGCCGCGCAGCGCCCAGGCCCAATCCATGTAGAGCCAGCCGCGCGTGCCGCCGATTCCGCTGAAGGCGCGAAAGATCGTTTCCGCGGGGAGGTCGAGCCGTGTCTGCCGTCGTTCGACGAACAAGCCGTCTTCCACGGTGAAGCGATAGGGTTTGAGATCGCCCTGTGCGGTGACGAGCGCGTCCATCCAGCTGGTCTCCACGTTGTCGCGCTGGACGCGGTTGAGCGCGAGGCGCACGGCGGTGCGAAAATCCATCGGCTGGATGTGTGGGAAAATTTTGCGCGCCGCGTCGTCGCGGACGATGAGGCGCGCGCGCAGCCCTTCGATCAGCGGCTCGACCACGCGCCAGTGGATCGGCGTGAGCATGTGAACCCAATAGGCGGAAAGATGCGGCGCATGGAAGGGCGTGCGGATGACGCGGCGTTTGAGTCCGCGTTCGCGGGCATATTCGAGCAGCATATCGGCATAGGTCAGGCGCGTCGGGCCTCCCAGTTCGATGACGCGGTTGAGCGACTCGGGTTCGTGGAGCGCGGCGATGAGATAGGAAAGCACGTCGCGGATGCCGATGGGCTGCGCTTCAGAAAAATACCAGGCCGGGCAAATGAAGACCGGCTGGCGTTCGGCGATGAAGCGGATCATTTCGAACAGCACGCTTCCCGATCCGACGATCATGCCCGCGCGCAATTCAGTGACTGGAACTTTGCTGTAACGCAGTAAATATCCCGTCTCGTGGCGGGCACGCAGATACGGCGAAAGATTCGCAGTGGGGTCCACCAGTTCGCCGAGGTAGATGATGCGCTCGATCCCGGCCTCGTCGGCGGCGGCGGCAAAGTTGCGCGCCACGAACAGGTCGCGCTCCGCGTTGATCTTGCCGCCCTGCAAGCCGTGCATGAGATAGTAGGCAATCGAGACGCCGCGCATGGCATCGGCCAGGAGGCGCTGGTCGAGGGCGTCGCCGCCGACGACTTCCACCTGCGCGCGCCAGGGGCGCCCTTCCAGGCGCGCCGGGTCACGCACGAGGCAGCGCACGCGCTGACCGGCTTCGAGCAGGCGCGGCACGAGGCGTCCGCCCACGTAGCCGGTCGCACCGGTGACGAGGATCAATTTCGAATCACTCATATCTCCCAGATTATAAACATCAACAGGACTTACGTAAAACCTTGCGTAGGGCGCGCCGAAGGTCTAACGCGCCTGCTGGCGAGAGAACGCCAATTATGCGTAGGTTCTGTTCAATTTGTAAAGCCTCCGTAAAGAGAGAAACGGCGTGCGCTGGCTATAATGGCGGCGGTGAATTATGAGTCGTAAACCGCTTGAATTTATTTCGGGGCTGGCGCTGTTCGTGGTGTTCGCGCTGCTCATCGGCTGGGGCATTATTCTGCGCCTGCCGTTCGTCCCACCGTCGTTGATCGAGTGGCTGGGCGGTAGCCGCGACCCGCAGCGCGCGCTCTACTATTTCAGTGCGCTGGCGAGCGCCACACTGTTGATCCTGATCGGATTCGGCGTCGAGATTCCCAAACTGAAAAATTTCGTGAGCGCCTCCGAACGCGCCATGCGTTATTTGACCGGCCTGCCGCTATGGGCGCTGTTCCTGATCTGGGCTGCCGCGCTGGCCGGGTTCTGGACGGTGTTTCCCTCCTGCCAGCCGCCCGCGGCCATATTCTTCGACATCTCCGGGCGTGATCACTCCTACCAGCCGTCCGAATCGCTGAAGGTTCTGCCGGGTGAAACGATCACCGTCAGTGCGCGGTCGGCGCGGCCGGGCGCGACCCTCTCCTGCGCGTGGGAATACGCGGGCCCGGTCTTCGACACGCCGGGCGCGCAGCGCGGCTGCCAGGTGAATATTCACTTCGGACGCGAAGCGGGCGATGGGTTTTTGACCGTGATCGTTTCGGAAAATTTCTGTTCGCAAACCTCGATCTTCAATCTTGAAACCATCGTTCAGCCCTGACCGTGAAACGGGGTGGTATTTCTCATGCGCACTCAACGTCTCTGCCTCATCGCTCTGGCTCTGTCTCTGTTCGCCGCCGCCTGCGCGCCGGGCGCGAGCGCGGAAAACATCAACCTTAAAATTTTGCCGCAGGATTGCAGTGTGCAGGCGGGCGGACAGGTGGCGCTTTCGCTCTCCGGGCAAATTCCCGCAGGGTTGCAGATCAACTGGTCGGCCACAGCCGGCAACGTGGTATGGACCGGGCAGGGGCTGGCGGCCACGTTCATCGCCCCGGCGGAGGCGGGGGTGGCGACCATCACGGTCACATTCGTTTCCGGCACCCCCTCGCCTTTTTCGTTCAGCCGCGACTGCCTCGTGATCAACGGCGGCGCGCGGCCCTCGACGGGCGGCGCGTTCACGCACCCGAACCGGCCCACGCTCGTCATCAGCGAGGTGATGGCCAATGTCTGCGGCGGCCTGGAGCTCAAAAAATATAACCAGTACATTGAACTTTATAATTACGGCGAGACGGCGGTGGATGTGAACGGGATGTATTTCTTCGACGAGGGTGAATCCGGGACGCCGGACCAGCTTGTGCCGTGGGTCTCCCGTTCCCCGTTCGCGCTGGACCCGGGGCTGATCGTCAACACCACTCTCATTCCCCCGCACGGCTTTGCCCTGGTTCTCTCGCCGCAGTATGCACAAGGGCCGCCTCCCCATCGCATGCCCTATCTCATCCCGGCCGGAACGATCATCCTCACCATCGCCTCCAGCGACACCCTCGGTGACGACCTTTTCGGAATCATCGCTGCCGACAACGGCTCGGACACGCTCACCCTCTATCGCGGCGGGCTGACCGTGATGGACGCGATCATTGACGCGTACGGCACTCCCTTCATCGCCGGGCCGCACCCCAACGACTCCGATATCAACGACGACTTCAACGATCATCTGCCCCTGGTCTTGAGCGAGTGCCAGTCTGCCGAACGCATCAACCCGCTGGTGGAGGATATGGAGGGTAATTGGGATGCGGTTCCTGGCGGCACGCCCGGCGACGGACCCTATCCGTAAGAGAGTGTTTTGAAATTCTCATTTTGGACACGGATCGCGCGGATTTCACGGAAAAATCCGTGTGATCCGTGAAATCCGTATCCGAAAAGAATGAAAACATGATTTAACTGATGTTACGCAGTTTGCCAGTACCGCAACTTTCAAGTTGCCTTGCGGAACGCAAGATAAATCTTGCGGTACTACGTAATGTGAGTCATTAACGAACGAACTCTAACGCGCGCACGAACGCCGCGACCATCGTCTCGAGGTTGATCTCCTGCGCGACGATTCGGCGCGACTCGTCCCCCATCCTGCGCAAGCGATTCATATCCGTCAGCGCCTCGCGCATCACGCCCACCAGCGCATCGTACTCCTCCGGCGGAATCTGCCAGCCGTTCGTTTCGCGCACCAGGTCATCCTGCGTGCCGTCGCCCTTCGCCACGATGACCGGCAATCCGTGCGACATCGCCTCTTGAATCGCCAATCCGCCGGTTCCGGGCAGGACGAACAGATTGGCTTGTGCGAAATAGGGATTTAACTCTGCGCCATGCTTTGCCCCGGCAAACTGCGCGGCGGGATACACCTCGCGCGCCAAAGACTCCAATGCCGCGCGTTCGGGTCCGTCACCGACAATGACGAGACGCGGCTGCCTTTCCATCTCGGCGCAGGCGCGCAACAGCCAATCGACTCTTTTTCTGGCTTGCAATCTTCCAACAAAAAGAATGGAAGGTTGGTCGAAGATCAAAGGTCGAAAGTCAAGGGGAGAGGTTGGCTTCGGCGCGACGGCGTTCATTGCAACGAATATTTTTTCGCGGGGAAAACCGAGCGCGGTATATTCGTCCGCGCCGCGTTGACTGTACGCGATCAACGCGTCGAATTGATTGATGAATTGCGACCAGACCCCCCTCCATCTCCCCCCATTTCTTTCAGAAATGGGGGGAGTGTCCCGAAGGGATGAGGGGGGCCAGGGCGCGCCCAATCCCCAGCCAATCACCTTTCGTCCGCGGGCGCGCATCCACTTTACAGCGAAGGGAGTGGCGAGGTAGCGCGGGTTGGCTTCCACGATCAGCGCGTCGGGGTTTGTTTTTTCCAGCCAGCGAATCAGCCCGCGTTGATAACACAGATAGAAGCGACCGCGAAATAAATGCAGGTTCTCAGCGGGCACGGAATACGGAATGCGGAATAGATCCGCCGAAGCAATGCCCTCCTCCGCCCGCGCCATCCCCGCGAAGAGACTCATCCCGCCTTCGCACGCGCCCGCCAGCATATCAAAAAACGGGACGCGATAATTCGGCAGGACTCTCTGCTGAACCCCCAGCCGCCCGCCAAACGCCGCACTGACCGCTGATGACTGATGACTGATCACTGTTCTCTGCTTTTACCCAACGTGCGGCGCCGAATACGCCGGTGACTTGTGGACATGGACAACCTTCCACGCGCCGCGCATCCTGACGATCACGCGTGTCTCGTTATGCGCCGCGACTTTGACTCCGTCCGCGGTCGCTGTGCTGATCAGCAAGGTGTAACTCGCAACTGCACAATCGCCGTAGCGTTGAATGTGCAGATTTGAAAGATCGAAGCGCGTTTTGGCTTTCTCTCCCTTTGCCTCCGCACCGAAGACCGTGCCTTTCTCCGCGTTGGCGGACATCATAAATTCATGGAAGGGCAGTCCGTCAATACGCTGTGGCGTGACCCACCACTCATACAAAGTCAGATCGGGCGAGGTCGTCTCGTGATAGGAAGAAATATTATTTTCATTGATGCCCTGCAAATGTTTTCGCAGGAAGGTTTCGATTTCATCCATGTTGTCTCCTTAACGCGAAGGCGCGAAGACTTGCCTGTGTGTCTTTGTGTTCAGTCATCTAATAAAACGCGAAGATACCCATCCACCATCTTGTCCAACCCCAGCGCGGATTCGGCGTGGACACGCGCGGCGTTCGCAAATCGAGGCGGATCGCGCAGAATTTCAGCGGAGGCGACCGCCAGCGACTCAACCTCCGGCGGATCGAGATTCCACACATCGCCGCCGTAGGGAACGAGTCGCCCCGCGTCGCCGACCACAAGTTCACGCAACGCACCGGTGTCAAAAGATGCGACCGGGAGTCCGCACGCCAGCGCCTCGATGACCGAGTTCGGGCAGGCGGCGTTCAAGTCGGCGGAAAAAAGCAGGTGTGCGGAGCGGTCTATTTCGGGGATGCGTTCGCGCGGCACAACACCCATCCATTCGATGGGAATGTTCGTCTTCGATTCCACGCGCGCGCGATGATCAGCGCTGATTTTTCCAACCACAACCAATTGCATCGGCAGGCTATGCTTTTCATTTAAGGTTTCAGCGAGGCGCAGGGCATTATCGAGTCCCATTTCATATCCGCCGCCGAGACTGCCTTCGACGACGAGGAGTCTGTGGAGCGAGATGGTATCTCGCTTTACCGTCATGGGGGAATATACATTCAAATCCACACCGTTATGCACCACCGTGGATGAAACACGCGTCCTGCCGTACCAGTCCTCCCACCATTGTTTCGAAAACTCGCTTTGATACAAAATATGATCCGCGATGAACCGGCGGATGAACGACAAAATAAAATTGCCATACTCCGCGCGGACAAAGTGGCGCCAGCCCGTGTTACGTTTGCGATGGAGCCAGTTGATCCCATCCAACCGTTGCACAATACGCACGCCGCGGCGTTTGGCGCGCCACAGCGGAATCAGGTCCCTCGTCCCGGCAATGACGAGGATGCAGGTGTCCGCTTCAGCCGGATCATGAGTCACGCTGAAGCCGCGCGAGGCAAGCCCCGCTTCGAACTTAAGTCGAAACGAGGCCATGCCGCCGATCCCATCCACACGGGGAACAATTCCGATCGTTGCCATATTGCCATTATAAGCGGACACAGATGCACACGTTTCCGGTCATCCCTGTCTACGTGTGTACGTGTCTACGTGTCCACGTGTGTACCTGTGTACCTGTCTACGCCTTTATGGTATCCTTGCCCCATCTCACCTCGCGGAGCGCGCATGTACGTCGCCATCGAAGGGGTCATCGGAGTCGGCAAGACCACCCTGGCCCGTCTCTTGCAACCATCCTTCAACGCCGATATCCTGCTCGAAGTCTTCGAGGAGAATCCGTTTCTCTCCGATTTTTACGGCGACCGCGAGCGCTATGCCTTTCAGACGCAAATTTTCTTTTTGCTTTCGCGCTATCACCAGCAACGCCGCGGCGTAACCGAGCTCCTTGCGGCGGGAAAAAACCTGCTCTCCGATTACACCTTCGCCAAAGACGCGCTCTTCGCCCGCATCAACTTGAAAGGCGACGAGCTGGACATGTACCGCCGCGTCCACGAGGCGCTGGCGGAAAAGATCACCACGCCCGACTTGCTTGTTTATTTACGCGCGGACACAGACGTGCTGATGCAACGCATTGCCCTGCGCGACCGTTCGTATGAGCGCAACATGGAACGCACATACATTGACGAATTGAATCACGCCTACGACGATTTTTTCTCGAAACCCTACGATCACACACCGGTCTTGATCATTGACACGAACCCGCTCAACTTCGTCTCCGACCCGGAGCATCTGAAATTTGTGGAAGGCAAAATCCGCGAAACCCTGGGCATCGCGCCTTTTCAGCCCAGCCTGCCGATGAAACAGTGATTCACAAAGATTCACCAACCGCGAAGCACGCAAAGTCCGCGAAGAAAGATCAAAAAGATTTTCTTTGCGCTCCTGGCGGACGTAGCGGTTAATCCCCCGGAGTATTTATGCGCGTCACACGCGAAACCCTCATCCGCCTCGCCAAAGAAACCACCCAAGCCCGCGCCTACAACGACAAGGACATCCTCGCGGCATACCTGATCGGCTCCCTGCTGACGGATGACCCCTTCCTCGGCGGCGTGACCGACATTGACCTGGTCTTCGTCACAGCCGGAAATCCAAAACGCACGCGCGAGATCGTCAAGTTGACCGGCGACTTCCACGTGGACATCACTTATCACGCGCGCGCCGAATACAATCCCGCTCGCGAGTTGCGCGTCAACCCCTGGCTCGGACCGGAGATCTACGCGCCGATGCTGATCTACGAACGCGAAAAATTCTTCGACTTCGTGCAAGCCGCCGTGCGCGGCGGATTCGAATTCAACGGTCCGGCCCTCACGCTCCAACGCTGTCGCACCCTGCTCAGTCACGGGCGCGGCGTGTGGACCGACCTGCTCAGCGTCGAGAAAACCGGTCCCGCCGAAGTTGCGCACTACCTCAAGTCCGTTTATCATGCTGTGTGCGCGGTGGGCGAACTCAACGCAGGCAACCCGCTCGCCGAACGCCGACTCTTGCTGGACTTTCCGACTCGCGCGGCGCAGGCGGATCGCGCGGGGATGGCGGCGGGTCTGATCGGACTGCTGGGCGGGCACAACCTCGCGGAGGGCATCCCCGCCGAATGGATTCCCGATTGGCAGGCGGAATTCACCTCCGCCGCCGAAACCGGCAAAGCCGATCCGCGCATCCACACGGCGCGCCTCGCCTACTATCGCAAATCTTTCGACGCCATGCTGGCAAGCGACAATCGCCTCGCCCCGCTCTGGCCCCTGCTTCATACGTGGACGCTTGCCGCCTCCGTTTTACCCGAGGAGAAGACACACGGCTGGCAAGCCGCCTGCGCCGAACTCGGCTTGACCGGAGGCGGCTTCGGCGAGAAAGTGGAGGGGCTGGACTCGTTCCTGGACGAGGTGGAGATTCTGCTGGATGAGATGGCCGCCGCCAACGGGTTGGAAACTTCGACAAGTTTGTAGAAAGCGTTATACCGCACTCGGTCACAAATTGCGCTTTTTTAGAAGGTGGAATGCGCAATTTGTGACCGTGGGTATTATATTCAGCCCGGTTTTGTCTAAACAATAAGCCTACATATACCCCCACATTTGGGCTATGGGGAATTCGGGAAGCCGTTCCGGGCTGGCTGAAATTGTGGATAAGTGAGGCTTTTCTGTGGAAAACCCGCCTCCGGTGTGGAGAATCAGGCTTCCGAAGACGGGACCCGGCTCAATGTCAAGGGAGAGGCGAACCCATATATGGGGGGCGCTCCGGCGTGCATCCAAAATGTGGCGAGGATGAATCGCCCTCTATTTTTTTTCCGTCTTTTTCCGTTATTTTCCACATTTGACTTGGGAAAAATTTGTTGAGTTGTTGTACGTTATTTGGGGGTGAGGCGCCGCATTGACCTATTTGTAGGTTGGCGGGTTGAGGAGGGCCCGGCTTTCCACATTGTCCACAGCCCCTACTGTGACTACTAAGATTAACAGAATAATACAATCTTATTTTTCTTGTAATACGGGCGGAAAAAATGTACAATGAAAGCGCCGTTGCCTTTTTTCTTCATTGCTGGGAGGCAGTCATGGACATGATCAAGGTTTCAGCGAACTCCCGAACGTCCGCCGTGGCGGGGGCGATTGCCGGCGTGATCCGCGAACATAAGCGGGCGGAGGTGCAAGCCATCGGCGCGGGGGCGGTCAATCAGGCTGTGAAGGCGCTGGCGCTTGCGGCGAATTATTTGAAGAATGACGGTATTGATATTGCGTGTGTACCGGAATTTGTGGATATCGAGATCGAGGACAAGGTACGCACCGCCATCAAGTTTGTGGTTGAGCCGCGTCCGACCCAGACCTGAGATTGAGTGGCATCGCCTTCCTGGAGCATGACCACCCCGGTGTTTTTTTCCGGTTATCGTGTAAAATTGACGCATGTCTCGCCGTAATTTTCTCTCTCGCTGGACATTGTCCCTGCTGATGCTGGTTGCGCTATTTTTCGGCGCGCTGGGCGGGCAGAGGTTGACGCGAGTGGAGGCGGCGCAGATGGCGGTTTCGACAATCACTCCAACCGCTTCCGCAACTCCAAACGTCGGGAGGGCAAATTTTGTGGTTCAGGCACCCCCGCTGGCTCCCGGGGATAGAGACCTTTCATTGGATATGACCATTCCGCCCAGCGATCAGTTTCCAAACCTGGGGGAGACAGTTACATTTACGATAAAGGTTAAAAATGAGAGCAGTGATATCGCAACAGGAATTACGGTAAAGGATTCTCTGCCGGTCGGATTAACCTATAAATCCGACGATGGCGGCGGCACTTACAACCCATCCACGGGAATCTGGGTTGTAGGCGCTTTGCCCGGCGGCGCAACCGCACAGCTGAAACTATCGGCTATTGTCGCGCAGACTGGATCCATCCAAAACACTGCTGAAATTTGGACGGCGGATCAGGCTGATCCAGATTCGACCCCGGCGAATAATGTTCCTTATCCGTTAGAGGATGATAACCGGACAGTAACCATCAATCCAAAGCAATCCGATTTAATGGTACTCAAATCGGTTAACGACCCGAATCCAGATAAAGGGGACAGTATCCAATTTAAGATCACAGTGGTCAATTGCGGCCCGGATGCCGCCGATAATATTGTTGTCAAAGATGAATTACCCGGCGGCGTGGATTATGTGTCGGATTCAGATTTGGGGGCTACGTACAATCCAGCGACTGGTTTTTGGTCGGTCGGAACATTGCTCCCCAATACAACGCCGGGGTGCGGCGCGCCTTACTCGCCCGGTTCATCCGACTTTATAGACATCAACACCACGGTTACAACGCCCGGACAAAAAACAAATAGCGCAGAACTTTGGTCGAGCGATCAATATGACCCCATTGCCTATAATAATTCCGCCTCTGTTGTCGTCACCCCGCGTTCCGCGGACCTGAGCCTGACGCTGATCGTGGATGACCCGACGCTTCTCTTGAACGACCTTGTGGAATTCACGATCACAGTAACCAATGCAGGGCCGAATCCTGCCACGAACGTTTCGGTGAAGGACTTGCTTTCTCCGTCGGATTATCTTTATTTATCCCATGAGGATCTCGACGGAGGAATCTATGTTCCTGCAACAGGGATTTGGACCATAGGCAACATGAATGTGGGAGAGACCCGGACTCTCAAACTGAGGGCGCAGGCGCTTGTGAATGGCCCGTCAACCAATTGGGCAGAAGTGTGGACAGCGGACCAATTCGACACAGATTCGACCCCGGGAAATGGCGCGATCACAACATCGGAAGATGATACCAAGGGTGTCCTGTTTGCGGACTTAAGTGTTACCAAATCCGCCAACCCCATCGCCGCGACTGTTGGCTCGACTGTGGAATACACCATAACCGTTCAAAACTCCGGGCCAGGACACGCGTCAAATGTCTCTGTGCTGGATCAATTGCCTGCTGACGTAACCTATGTATCTCACACAGTCACTCCAGGGGGCGGCTCATACGAAACCAATCCCGGTCCGAACTACGGAATATGGAATATAGGACTATTGACCAACGGCTCCAGCGCCACACTGAAAATTGTCGCGACGATCAACACCAGCGGAGTTTCTGCCAACTGGGCGGAGGTAAAATCTTCGAATCAATTTGATCCCGATTCCATCCCGGGCGATGGATCCACCACGACCGATGACGATGCCGGAGCGACTGTTTCCGGTCTCACCCCCTCCAAAACCGTCGTCATCACCGAGGTGGCGTGGATGGGCACCCGGGCCTCCTCAAACGATGAATGGATCGAATTATTCAACCCCGGAGCGGCTGCGGTCAATATGACGGGCTGGCAGATTCGCGCTTTTAGCGCGATCAATTCCACCCCCCGGATCATTCCCATAGACGCCACAACCTGCCAGGGGACGTGTATCATTGACCCTGGGGAATATTTTCTTTTGGAACGCGGCACGAGCGATAACAACGTGTCCGATATTTCCGCCGATGTACTTTATCCAACTACATATCTGGGCGTCTCGACCCAATTGAACAACAGTGGAGAGATGCTCCTGCTTTGCACACCCGCCAATGTCGCGCTGGACAACTGCAAGCCCACCGCCCCTAACTTGAACGCGAATGTGGTTGACTTTGCCAATGGTTACAATATCGGCGCAGGGACTCCCACCCCATCCCCCTCCACCACCAATCCCTGGCCCGCTGGAAACGCCAGCATCTTCGGAACCATGGAGCGAAGAAACCTGATCAGCAATGAGGATGGCAACTGGTTCACGCATCCGGACGGCAACCCGCGCTGGGGGGAGGATGTTGGCGGGAATAAAATCAACGGCACGCCCAAGCATGCCAACTGGGCCTTCAATGTCACTGCCACGCCGCGCGCCACCAACACGCCCACGCGCACGCGCACACCGCAGGCCATCCCCGGCCCGGTGCTGGTGCTGAACGAATTCGTGGCGCGCCCCGGTCACGACTGGAACGGCGATGGCGAGGTCAACACCTACGATGAGTTCGTGGAAGTGATCAACGCCGGGCAGGTGGCGGTCAACCTCAGCCAGTACAAACTCGACGATTACGAACAGGACGCAAACGGCAACGAGATCAAGAACGGCTTCGCCCTGCCGGGGAAGACCCTCCAACCCGGCGAGATCGCAGTCTTTTACGCCTCGCAGACTGGCTTCTTCATGAGCGACGCGGGCGACACGATCCGTCTCGTCAAGGCCAGCAACTACACCATCGTTGATGCATATACCTACCCGGCGCAGGATGCCTTGGACAAAGCGTACTGCCGCTACACCGACGGGTATGGCTCGTGGCTGGATCGCTGCTTTCCGACGCCCGGCTTGCCCAACAGCCTGACCAGTGGAACCTTTCCTCCCCAGCCCGACGGCTCGCCCTCCACAGTCTGTCTCTTACCCGATAACGCCCCGGCTGAATTCGTTCTGGCCGAATGTGAGCAGGGCGGGCTGGACATTTGGAATCCCGCCTATTGGAATTCACTGCCTGGCGAAGGCGAGGAGTTTTGGTTGTCCGAACTCTGGCGAAAATGGCTGGATATCTTCCAGTAAACTCTCTACCGTACATTTGCACCGCAAAGAACGCAAAGAAAACCTTTTTAACCTGGCGACCTTAGCGTGCTTTGCGGTAAAAATCTTCTCATGTACGGTAGAGAACCAGTAAACAAAAACAGGTTTCCTGCTTTGGCGGAGACCTGCTTTTATTTTTGTTGCCCTGCCGCGCACACGCTTGAGTTTCGCCGCGTCAATTCGATGTGTCATCCCAACGGACGGAAAAAGGCGACCAGGACCAGCGCTCCAAAGATGAACAGCACCGCCGCCGCGCCCACGATCATATCGCGTGATTCGCCGCGTCGGTCCACGAGGCGCAACAGGGGATAGATCCCTTCCACTTCCCACAGTGGACCGCTGAACCAGGTGAAGATGAGTCCCCCCAGCAGGCCGCCGATGTGTCCCCAGTTGTCAATGTAGCCGCCGCTCGAAAAGCCGATTGCCAGGTTGATGACAATCGTCATCACGATATTGTTGATGGCGTTCTTCGTTTCTGCGCCAAATAACCTTCTATGCTGATACAGAAAAATCCCCTCCGCCGCAACCAGCCCAAACACGGATGTGGATGATCCGACCGCGGGTACGGGCGTGATCAAAAACGAAAGCGCGTTTCCGGCAAATCCGCCGAGGAGATACAATAACAGAAAACGAGCATGTCCAAAGCGTTGTTCCAGTCCCACCCCGAAGGAATACAAAAAATACATATTGAAACCAAGATGAACGATACCCACGTGCAGGAACATGGGTGTGAACAGCCGCCACAATTCCCCGTCGCGGATCAGTTCGCCCGACTTTGCGCCCAGCGCGATCAATAGATCGAAGCCGAGCAGGAACTGCGAAAGGATTTGCAGGAGATAGACGCCGATCGTGACGGCGAGCAGCGTATACGTGACGCGCGGCGACGAAGACGGGAGGCGGATGGAGATCACACCCGCAGCGGGCGCAGCCGGATTCAGGTTGGGGGGCGAGGCGGGAGGCTGGTTCACAGCGATACCACGCGCGGTTCCACGCGATGATGTTCTGCGTCAATGATGGAGCGGATCGCCGCAACCGTGTCGTCGAGGTGGAAATCGTGATTGACGATGACGTAGTCGAACGCTCCGATGCGCTGGAGTTCCTTGCGCGCGGTGGCGATGCGCAGTTTGAGTTCTTCAAGCGTTTCGGTCTTGCGTGTTTCGAGGCGGCGCACCAGTTCCTCCTCGCTGTTGGTGGTGATGAAGATCAACAGCGCCCCGGACGCGAGCTTGCGAATGGTTTCGGCGCCCTGCACATCAATGCGCAGCACCACATCCTTGCCGCTGGAGAGCGCTTCGCGCACTTGTTGTTTTGGAATGCCTTTATAATCACCGTAGACCATGGCGTATTCGATCAACTCGTCCGCTTCGATCATGCGCGCGAACTCCTCCTTGCTCACGAACCAATAGTCGCGGCCGTGAACTTCGTCTGGACGCACGGGACGCGTAGTGGCCGTGACCACAAAGTGGAACGGCATGCCGCGTTCCATCATGTATTGGATCACGGTATCTTTGCCCACGCCGGAGGGGCCGGAGATGACAATGAGCAGGGGATGAGAATGAGGCAGGTCGAATTTGGCTTCGGAGGAGGACATGTCGTTATTGTACCTGAAAGATGGGTTAAAATTACCTCATGCCAATTTACGATTTCATCTGCCAGACCTGCCACCAGCGATTCGAAGTATTCCTGACCTACAATGAGTACGGAAAAAAATCTGTGAATTGCGTGCATTGCAGCAGCGACCAGGTGCGCCGCCGAATGACGAAGGTGCGTATCGCCAAATCGCAGGAGGCGCGCATGGATAATATGGAAAGCGACTTCGGCAACCTCGAAGGTCTCGAGGACGATCCGAAAGCGCTGGGAAAAATGATGCGGAAAATGGGAAACGAAATGGGCGAAGACCTGCCGCCGGAATTCGACGATGTGGTGAGCCGTCTCGAGTCTGGCCAAAGCCCGGATGAAATTGAAAAAGAAGCGCCAGAACTGGGTAACGCGAGCGCGGCTTTTGACGACGATCTATAAAAAATCCCCGGTCTCACAAGACCGGGGATTTTGATTCTGCTAGTAGTCGTTGCGGCGTTGACCGCCGCCATAGCCTCCGCGGTTGCCGCGCCCGCCGCCGCGCCCGCCGCCGCCGCCGAAGCCGCGGCCGCCTTCTTCACGCGGACGGGCGATGCTGACGCGCAGATCGCGCCCGCCCATGTTGTAGTTGTTCAACGTGGAGATGGCCTTTTGCGCCTCGTCGGCGGTGCTCATTTCAACGAAGGCAAAACCTTTCGAACGACCCGATTCGCGATCTTTGATGATTGCCACCGAGGTCACGGTGCCTGCCTTTGAAAAGATGGCGCTCAGCTCTTCTTCAGTGGCTGAGTAGGGCAGGTTGCCGACGTACAACTTCGATTCCATAGGTCTCCTAACAGTTGCCCGCATTGCGGGCCGGGAAAATGCAGGCGTTCGATGACCTCAGTCGAGTCAGCCAAACCCCTGTTTGACGATACACAAAGTATAACACGCGAGTTATGAAAAGGGTCTGTTTTCAGGCGGGGTTTTCGCGCACGACGAGATTGACCGCCCTCGCGCCGCTGGCTTGGACCAGGTCCTGCGGCGTAATCAGGATTTCATGCCCCCATTTGCCCGTCCCAACGCCGAGGATGGATTCGCCCATCAGGGACGATTCGAGGAAGGTGCGGAATCCTGCGGGCTGCCAGCCAAACGGGGGGATCGAGCCGATGACGTACCCGGTCGTTTCCTTGACCGCTTCGGGGGAGGCCATCTTGATATTTCTCGACCCCGCGGCTTTTTTCAAGTTGCCCGAGACGATGTTCTGGTCCGCGCCCACCATGACGAGGATACGCTCTCCAGTATCCAACTCGAAGATCAGCGTCTTGATCATCTGCCGTTCGGGATAGCCCAGCGCATTCGCAACGGAGGCCGCGCCCTTTTCGATCTCCGGCGAAAATTCCGCGCGTTGATAGGGGATGCCGAGGTTGTCGAGATGGTCGTGCGCGGGTAGCTGGATCATCGTCTGCGATTTTTCTGCATGGTTTCGCGATGCTCCGCGAAATGTTCGTACGTGTCGCCAATGACCGAATCGAGCACGTTGCCGCTTGCCGGATTCTGCGGATGGCGCGGTTTCAACAAATCTTCAAACGGCGTGGACGTGAGTCGCTCCACCACTTGAGCATACACTTTTTTCATCTCCCCGATCACATCGTTCGTCGAGCGCGGTTGATTGCGCTCAAACAAAACCTGGTTGATGCGGTCAAAGTCCCACCCTTCCACCACTTCCGGCGCGACGCCGAACACCTCGTGCGCCGGACGTTTATCCATGTGATAGCCGAGCAGGATGTTCATCCATTCGGTAAGATGCGCGAGGTTATCCTTCGGCGACCATCCGCCCGCGTCCGGTGTGGTCATCTGCGTTTCGTCGAGGCGGGAGACCTCGTCCATGAGGCTGTCCCATTCGCGGGAAATAAGAGACAACAGTTCTTTGTGATTAACTGGTCTTTCACTCATTTTGACCTCACTACCTTTTTCAAAATTATCATCCTCAACCCCTCCTGCACGGACTGCCACTTCTGCCCCGCATCCACCACCGCCCAGCGACCTGGTTCCGCTTTCACCATCTCCAAATACCCCGCGCGGACGCGTTGATGGAATTCGACGGTGTACGCGTCCATGCGATTCCATTCGTCATCTTTCTTCTTTCGTCTGAGTCCTTCTTCCACGTCCACATCCAGCAACACCGTCAGATCAGGGACAAGTCCTCCCGTCGCGTACTTCACCAACCCGCGGACTTGCTCCAAGTCTTGTTGATGCCCGTAGCCTTGATAGGCAATCGTCGAGTCGTAGTAGCGGTCGGAGATGACAATTTCCCCGTCGGCGAGACGCGGCTTGATGACCTGCTCCACGATTTGAGCGCGCGCGGCTTGGTAGAGGAGAGTCTCAGCGCGCGGATGCATCTCCACGTTTTTCAGATCATGGATCACTTCGCGTATCTGCTCGCCAATGGACGTGCCGCCTGGCTCGCGCGTGGGGAACACAACATGTCCCTTTTCGCGGAGGTATTCCACGAGATACGGGATGTGCGAGGTCTTGCCTGAGCCTTCGGGTCCTTCGAGGGTGATGAACATGGGGGAGGGTATATAGGTACACACGTAAACAGGTACACAAGCCACGTGTCTACTTGTGTACCTGTCTACATTCACTACTCGCGGAAAATCCTCACATGCCTGCGCGGTTCCTTGCCGTATGAATGTGAAACCAACTCAGCGCTGCGCGCCATTTCGTGTTGGAGGCGTCGCACAAGCGACGGACCTGGGGGCAAGTCTACCCAGCGTTCGCCGTTGAGGACGGCGGAGATGGCGGCTTGCGTCTGGTCGCGCACGCTGTCAATCTCACTACTTCCGCTCGCGCCCTCCTGCGGCAGTTGGAAGATGTCGCCCATGAATTGTTCCACTTGCGCCACGGTGTTTGCGCGCAGAACATAGATCGGAATCCCGCGCGCCTCCGCATCCATCACTGTGGCTTGACGGTCGCGGTAATACGAGCGCAGCGTCACGAGCGCGTCGGCTTCGTCCGCTTCGCGTACGATGATGGCGGGGACGCCGAATCGCTTCGCGGCTTGTTGCAGTCGGTTGCGCGCCACACCATAGGGATAGATGCGGATGGCTTTGATCGCCATCGCGCCGGTCACCGGGGTGGGCGATTCAGAACGGGCGGAGGACGAAGCCGGAGAAACCGGAGCAGGCTTGGACGGAGTCTGATCGGAGACGGTCCGCGTGCGGCGCGAAATTTTCGTTGTGTCTTTCGCATCCACCCTCGACGAGGAAACGGGCGCGGCTTTTTCGATCTTGATCCTGCCATCCGAGTCGCGTGTGCGAATCTCTGGCGGGAGAGGGAAGCCGCGCAGGAGTGAATCGACCGAAGCCATGATGTCGGTGTGGACGGCGAAGCGGTCGCGGGTTTGAATCTCGATCAGCACGTCGAAGGTGGGCGGAGCGCGGCGTTCGAGGACGGTTTTTTGTGTGCCGCGGCGGCGCGCCTCCTCATCGGAAAGAGTCACGGCTTCGATGCCGCCGACGAGGTCGCTGAGGGTTGGGTTGAGCAAAAGATTGTCGAGCGTTTGACCGTGCGCGGTGCCGATCAGTTGCACGCCGCGTTCGGCGATGGTGCGCGCGGCTTGCGCTTCGAGTTCGCGCCCGATCTCGTCAATGACGATCACCTCGGGGTTGTGATTCTCGACCGCCTCGATCATCACCTCGTGTTGCAGCATCGGCTCGCGCACTTGCATGCGGCGCGCCTTGCCCACGGCGGGATGCGGCACGTCGCCGTCGCCGCCGATCTCGTTGGAGGTATCCACGATGACGACGCGTTTGTTTTCGGCGAGGATGCGCGCGGCTTCGCGCAGGAGGGTGGTCTTGCCCACGCCGGGGCGTCCGAGGATCAGCACGGACTTGCCCGACTCGATGATGTCCTGGATGATGTCCACCGTGCCGTAGACCGCGCGACCGACACGCAAGGTTAAGCCGACAACCGCGCCGCGCCGGTTGCGGATGGCGGAGATGCGATGCAGAGTGCGTTCGATGCCGGAGCGGTTGTCCGCGTCGAAGTCGCCGACGCGCTCATCCACGTAGTCAATTTCGGTGCGCGAGACTTCCGCCTCGCGCAGGTTGATCTCGCGTTCCACGAAGCGCGCCGTCGGAACGCGTCCGAGGTCGAGGATGATCTCGAGCAGGTTTTCGCTGTCGTTTGCTTTTTCGACAGAATGCCGCACAGTGGCGGGGAGGACGTCCAGCAGGGCGTCCAGATCGTCTGTGATGTTTTTTTGAGTCATAGTTTCAGGTTTCAGGTGTCACGTTTCAAGTTCCACGTTTCAGGTGACGATTGACGCTTAAGAGGCGAAGCCAATTGAGCCGCGAACGATCTGCGGCGGATACGATGAGGGGTTAAAAGGAGTGAATCATGGCGGCGTACCTACCCATCTTTAAATCTGGGCATATTATACGAGATTTCGATTTTCCTCCCCGTGTCGTTTTATCGCAATTATTTTTTGATCTGTGCCCGGCTGACCCGAGAAGGCTGGACGCTTATGCCTGCGGGTTGCGTCGCGCGCACAGCCTGTTCTTCCTTCACTAGCCGCGCGAGATGCTTCACCATCACGGCCTGACGCGCGCTGGCTTTTGCGCCGAGATCCTCAAGCGCGGGCTCAAGCCAGGTTTGATATGAACGCACACACAGATACACGGGACGCCCGCGTCGGTCGGGCAGAGCGGCAAGCAGCGAAGCGAGTTTGGATTCCACGCCGGTCGCATCGGGATGAACGAGCGGCGTCAGCACAATGCCCAACGCGCCGGAGATTGGACTGACGTGACACTTCATATCTTCGCTGCAAATGAATCCGCCCGCGCGGCGCGGAGGCGGCTCGATAGGTTGGAGGAGAGGTGGGACGATCTGGTGATAGAGACTCTGCACCGCAGGGATGTTCACCTCGCGAACACGCTTCCACTCTGACCCCGAATTGGAGCCTGCCACAGATGAAACGTCCCACATTCTCTGCCATGCGTAGACGGCGAAGCCTGCGGAGCGCAGCGCGGGGAAGGCGTTGCTGGTTTCGTCCACTTCGGCGATGACATGGAAGGCGCTCCACGTCCCGGCTTGGGCAGCGAGATGCTCGATGAGCAGCGGCATCTCTGGGTGAGTCAGATGCGTTGATGGGGCGAGGTAGAGGAGTCGGGCGTGAGACTCGCCGGGGGTGTGGATCACGCTTCCCAGCAGGGAATCTCCATTTTGTTTTGTGATGGCAGTGTAAACGTGACGGGCGGGGTTGAAGTGCGAAAGAAATCCGGCCGTGCTGAGCGGATTGCCGCGCGTGATGGCGCGCACGGCATCGAGCATGAGCGCGTCGTTGCGATAACGTGCGAGGGAGGGAAGGTCGAGCAGATCGAGCGGGCGGATGTTCATGCCATGTAATGACGACTTAAGTCGTCAACTCGCAAGCGAAAGAAAATATTCGTGGAAGCGTGTGTCGCCGGTCAGTTCGGGATGGAACGAGGTGGCAAGCAGGTGTCCCTGTTGTGCGGCGACGATGCGGCCATCGGGCAGCGTCGCAAGAATCTTTGCGCTGCCGCTGACCGATTCGATGATGGGCGCGCGGATGAAAAATGCGTGATACGGGTGCGATGAGTTGGTGGCTTGCTTGAGTTCGTGGATGTCGAGGTCAGACTCGAACGAATCGGTCTGACGTCCAAACGCGTTGCGCTCGACTTTGATGTCCATGATGCCCAGCAGGGGTTGCGGGCGGCTCACATCTTTGGAGAGAAAGATTGCGCCCGCGCAGGTGCCCCAAACGGTATGTGCTTTGCCGAACTGGCGCAAAGGTTCCATTAAATTGAAGTCGGTGGCAAGTTTGCCGATGGTGGTGGATTCGCCGCCGGGGATGATCAAGCCGTCGAGACCTGTAAGATTTTCGGGCAGGCGCACTTCACGGGTCTCGACGCCGAGGCGTTTGAGGGTGGCGATGTGTTCTGCGAAATCGCCCTGCAGGGCGAGGACACCAATTTTCATGGGGTAGGTACACAAGTAGACAGGTAGACATGTACACAGGTACACATGTACACAGGTACACATGTACACAGGTTCGTCCACATGTTTACGTGTGTACCTGTGTACCTGTGTACGTGTTTACGTTAAATCACCAACCGCGCCCGGCCATTTTTTCGGATTCGGGCAGTTGAGCGACCGTGCGCCCGACCATTGGCTCGCCGAGATTCTTGCTGACCTCCGCGAGGATGGACGCATCGCGATAGTGTGTCACGGACTTGACGATGGCGGCTGCACGCTTGGATGGATCTCCGCTCTTGAAGATTCCCGAACCGACGAAGACTCCGTCCACGCCGAGTTGCATCATCAAGGCCGCATCGGCAGGAGTTGCGACTCCACCTGCCGCGAAATTGACGACGGGCGTGCGTCCAAGTTCCTTGGTTTCCTTAACGAGTTCATAGGGCGCGCCGATCTCTTTAGAATAGGTCATCAACTCGGCGGCGTCCATTGTGGTCAGGCGGCGGATCTCGCCCATCACCGTACGCGCATGCCGGACGGCTTCGACCACGTCGCCAGTGCCGGCTTCGCCTTTGGTGCGAATCATCGCCGCGCCTTCGCCGATGCGGCGAAGCGCCTCGCCGAGGTTGCGGCATCCGCATACGAACGGGACTTTGAAGTCATGCTTCAAAATGTGGAAGGACTCATCGGCCGGGGTGAGCACCTCGGATTCGTCTATGTAGTCTACGCCGAGCGATTCGAGAATCTGCGCTTCGACAAAATGCCCGATGCGGCACTTTGCCATCACGGGGATCGTCACCGCGTCCATGATCTTGAGGATCAATTCGGGGTCGCTCATGCGCGCCACGCCGCCCTGCACGCGAATATCGGCGGGGACGCGTTCGAGCGCCATCACGGCGCACGCGCCTGCATCTTCTGCGATCTTCGCCTGCTCAGCGGTCACCACGTCCATGATGACGCCGCCTTTGAGCATTTGAGCCAGGCCTTTTTTCACCGCGAAGGTGCCAGTTTGTTGTTCCATTTTCTGCCTCCTTTTATTGCTCCGCGTATCTAACGGTACATTGTTCGAATGCGCCGGGGATTCTATCACAACCGACAAAATGCCCATTCGATGGAAAGGGGGCTTGACAAAACAGGCGTTAGGCATACAATTGGTACAATCATACAATGATACAATTTGGATCGTGAACATGAACCGGCTTCCCTCCTTCAGCAAGCGCTTCCATCTGGACCTTCGGGCGGATTCGCCAATCTACCAGCAGATCGTGGACCAGATCAAAGCGCAGATCGCGAGCGCTCAGCTCCGCCCCGGCGATCAACTTCCAACGGTCCGCGCGCTGGCCGCCGATCTGCGGATCAACTTCAACACCGTGGCGCGGGCATATCGAATCCTTGACGAAGAACGAATCATCTCGACACAGCAAGGACGCGGCACCTACATCACAGAGAAGCCGCCGCCCAGGGTTACAGAACGGATGCGGCGCGAGTCGCTGGACGCGCTGGCGCGGCGATATGTCAGCGAGGCAGCGCGCCTGGGCTTCACGGACTCGGAAATCGGCCAGGCGGCCGCCGAACAGTTGAAAATCTGGAAAGAGAGCAACTCGTTTGATAAAGGAGAATGAACATGGCAACGAAAAACACAAAAGAAACTGCTGGAGCGCAGAAAGTTGATCTTCACATTCCCGGCATTGCCTACTTTGTCTTCGCGATTATCCTGGCCGGGACCGCTAAAACGGCATTGGTGTTGGAGACTGTCCGCGTGTCCGCCCTGATGATTGGCATGCTGACTCTGGCATTAATCGCTATCGCAATCTATCTCTTGTTTGCGTTGAAGGTTGCGGCGCAATGGGAAAAAGCCGTTGTTCTGCGATTGGGCAGGTTTCACGGCCTGAAGGGTCCGGGATTGTTTTGGGTTATTCCCATCGTGGACACCCTCCCTTCGTGGATTGATCATCGCGTCATGGTCACTCCGTTTGCGGCGGAGAAAACGCTGACGAAGGATACTGTCCCTGTGGATGTGGATGCGGTCTTGTTCTGGGTCGTGTGGGACGCCGAGAAAGCCGCGCTTGAAGTGAAGGATTATCAGTCTGCAATTGCATGGGCGGCACAGACTGCCCTGCGCGACATTATCGGGCGCATGATGCTGGCCGACATCCTCGTGGGCCGCTCCGCCATTGACAATGAACTCCAGCATGTTATTGACGAACGCACCACGCCCTGGGGCGTGACGGTCAGCTCGGTGGAGATCCGTGATATTGTCATCCCGCAGGACCTCGAAGATGCCATGTCGCGCCAGGCGCAGGCCGAACGCGAACGCCAGGCGCGTGTGATCCTCGGCGAGTCCGAGAAGCAGATCGCGGCTTCGTTCGCGGAAGCCGCGCAAGCGTACGTGGATAACCCAACCGCGCTCCACTTGCGCGCGATGAACATGTTGTTCGAGGGGCTGAAGGAAAAGGGCGCACTGGTGATCGTCCCCTCGTCTGCGGTAGACACGATGAATCTCGGCGGTTTGAGCGGTATGGTTTCGCTCGCGCAGAATAACCTTCAAAAAGAAAAGTAGCCCGTTTCACGTGAAACGCCGCAGCGCTGCTTGCCAGGTTGCGCTACCAACAAAGGAGAAAAATGTCTACAAAAACTTCTGCCGCCATCTCGCTCACCCTGATTGCGGTTGCCTTTTTCGTGGGTGTCGCCCTCTATGCCCGCCTGCCGGACCCCATGCCCGCACATTGGAACGCGGCAGGGGAGATTGACGGATATATGTCAAGGTTCTGGGGCGTTTTCCTGATACCGCTTATCACCATCGGCCTGCTGGGATTGTTCCTTGTCATTCCAGTGATCGACCCGCTTAAGTTCAACATCGCCCAGTTCCGCGGCGTCTTCAACTGGTTTATCGTTGCCTTTGTTGTGTACATGCTCTACATCTATGCACTCACGCTGGCGGCCGCGCTCGGTTATCCATTCAACATGACCTTGATGCTCATCCCGGTGGTCGGTTTGTTGTTCATTGGCGTCGGTTACATGACGGGTAAGGCCAGGCGCAATTTCTTCATCGGCATTCGCACGCCATGGACGCTTTCCAGCGAAACCGTCTGGGACGAGACGCACAAGCTTGGCTCGAAGACGTTCATGTTCGGCGGCGTTATGACTATCCTCAGCGCCTTCCTCGGCGAGGCGGGCATCTGGCTCATGCTGGTTGCAATGCTCGCGGCGGCTTTCATCCCCATCGTCTACTCGTACATCCTCTGGCGAAGGGAAAACCCGTGAGCGCGGTCGTCGAAGCCAGCGCTTTCGATCGAGCCTTTCGACAGTGTGAAGACGTTCGTGGAAGCGTATCCGGCCAGCGCTTCATTGGTGTTGTTCGCCCTGGCGCGGGCCATCGGACAAATCCGCGGTGTTCTTTTTCTGGGCGTCGCCATCGAGATGGCGGTTGGGGTATTCCGCTGGCGGGTGGATGCGGTGCTGATCTGCTTGAGCGTGCGAAACTGCCATCGCAGTTCATTGATCGCTACATGATGGGAGAATGACATGGCTGAACAATTTCAACAATGGGAATACCGCGTGCAGACCGTCGGCGGATTCTTCAAGGGAGTCCCCGCCGATGAACTTGAGCTGCTTCTCAACGAATGGGGCGAAGAGGGCTGGGAGGTCGTTTCGACTCACGTCATCGAGAACGCCAACAAGATCAACGTGATCGCCAAACGTCCGTTGAGCGCCTCGGTCCGGCGTCAACGTTCAATTCCAGCATAGGAGAAAATAAAAATGATCATCGTTACTTCCATCGTCGGTGTTTTGGGCATGGTGATACTGCCCATCGTGCTCGGCTTCTGGCTGACACGCAAGTTCAAACTTTCGTGGAAGTTGTTCTTTGCAGGCGCGGCGACGTTCATCGCGTCGCAGATTTTGCACATTCCGATTCTGTACGGACTGACCGCTTTGTTCAAGAACGGAACTCTCCCCAACCCTCCCGAGGCATGGGCCGCCATCTTCAACGCGGTCTTGCTTGGACTTGCGGCGGGCATTTTCGAGGAAACAGCGCGCTGGGTTTTGTACAAGTTCATCCTCAAGAACAATCGCACATGGAACGAAGGCGTGCTCGTTGGCGCCGGTCACGGCGGCATGGAGGCAATTCTCATCGGGATTCTTGGCATTTTCACCTTGATCCAAATGGCCGCCATGCGCAACGCGGATCTGTCCGCGCTGGGGATCCCGGCAGAACAGGCGGAACTTGTGAGACAACAGGTTGACGCGTTCTGGGCGTCGCCAGCGTACATGGGATTCCTTGGCTTGCTTGAGCGCTTCTTCACCATCTGTCTACACCTGTCACTTTCGATCATGGTGTTGTATAGCGTTGCATACAAAAAGCCAGTCTGGTTTTGGATCGCGTTACTGTGGCACGCGTTGATGGACGCGGCGGCCGTTTATCTCTTGCCGATTCTTGGCGCCCTGGGCGTGGAAGGAGTGATCGCGGTCATGGCGATTGGCAGCCTGGCAATACTGTTTGGATTGCGATCGAGATTTTCAAGGGCAGAGCCGTTCGAGGCCGGGCAGGAGAGGCTGACCACATAGCAACATTCGGCGAGCGCCGATCAACTTCAGGGACACGCGTTGCGTCCCTGAAGTTGATTTAAGGAATAGAACGTATGTTCTATCTTAATGGTGGATGCCTGTAAAATGGGGTAACATAGGCGGCACGCTGCGGCCGTCTTGGAAAGCCATCCACTCTTCAAGTTTTATCTTTTTTCCCATGCCTCTCAAACCTCCCTCCACGCTCGAAGAATTAATGTCCCTCACCTGGAAGGAGATCGAACCGCGTTATCGCCTGCTGGTCAAGCGCGAGGTGACCTCCGCCAACGTCGAGTCCTGGCTGGCAAACTGGTCGCGTTTGAGCGAGGCGGTCCACGAGCAAAACAACCGCCTGGCGGTGGCAATGTCGAAAGACACCGCCGACAAGGAAGCCGAAGCGCGCTACCAGGAAAACGTGGACAACATCTTCACGCCCTCGCGCTCCTACGAACAAAAACTGCGCGAAAAACTCCTCGCCGCCAACATCGTCCCCAAAGGCATGCAGATTCCCATCCGCGCCCTGCGCGCCGAGGCGGAACTATACCGCGACGCAAACCTGCCCCTGCTCGTGGAGGAGCAAAAACTCGACACCGAATACGAACAACTGATCGGCGCGCAAACCATTCCATGGAACGATGAGGAACTCACCTACACCGACGTGCAAAAAATTCTCGTCGAGGAAAACGATCGCTCCGCGCGCGAGCGAGTCTGGCGCGCCATGCGCGAACGCCTGTGGCAGGACCAGCCCGCCATTCACAATTTATGGCGCGGCTTGTTTTCACTCCGCAAACAGATCGCCGCCAACGCGGGCTTCGACAATTACCGCGATTACATTTGGAAACAAAAACAACGCTTCGATTACACTCCCAAAGACTGCAAAATCTTCCACACCTCCATCGAGAAAGTGGTCGTCCCCGCCGCCATCCGCGCCTATGAGCGCCGCAAGAAAAAAATGGGACGCGCCTCGCTCCGCCCGTGGGACGAATTTGTGGACCCCCTCGCCCGCCCCGCCCTGCGCCCGTTCCGCCGCATCTCGCAGTTAACCTCCGGCGCGGCATCCATCTTCGAACGCGTGGACCCGGTCCTCGGCGCATACTTCCGCGCTATGATCGCCGAAGACCTGCTCGATCTCAAGAGTCGCAAAAACAAAACCGAAGGCGCATATTGCACCGTCTACGAATGGTCGCGCAAACCGTTTATCTTAATGAACGCGGTCGGCATCAACTACGACGTGTACACGCTCCTGCACGAAGCCGGCCATGCCTTTCACGGATACGAATCGGCGCGGCTGCCCTACATGATGCAACGCAACGCGCCGATGGAATTCAACGAGATCGCTTCGCAGGCGATGGAACTGCTGGCCGCCTCTCACTTAACGGAAAGCGGACTCTACAGCCCGGCCGAATCCGCCCGCGCGCGCATCGAATTCCTCGAAGACATCCTGCTCTCGTGGGCATACGTTGCGCTGGTCGATTCCTTCCAGCATTGGATCTACGAAAACCCACAACGCGGCGCCGACCCGAAAAAATGCGACGCCAAATGGAAAAAACTTTTTGCGCGCTTCATCCCCGGCGTCAATTACAAAGGCATCGAAAAATATCTGCCCGCGCAATGGCAGCATCAGAGTCACATCATTCAAAGTCCGTTTTACTACATTGAATATGGCATTGCACAGCTCGGCGCGGTGCAAATCTGGGCGAATGCGCTGAGAGATCCCGCCGCCGCGACACAAGCCTATCGCCACTCGCTCGCCCTCGGCGCCACCGCCTCTCTGCCAGACCTCTTCGCCGCCGCGGGCGCAAAACTCGCCTTCGACAGAAAGACCCTGCAATCCGCCGTCACGTTGATCGAGTCGCAGATCGCCGAGTTGGAAAAAGTGGCCGATCAAAAACCGGCCGAGGCGGAACAGAAATCGAAGGCGGGATCCATCGGCGTTCCCCTGGGGTAAAAACGAAATCTCGTTTGGTACAATGGATTGAAATCTTTCACCGGAGAGCATTCATTGTCTGAAACACTCAAGATCGTCATACCCATGGCTGGATGGGGGACCCGCATGAGGCCGCACACATACAGCAAGCCCAAACCCCTCGTCAGCGTGGCGGGAAAAACCTCGCTCGAACATCTGTTAGACATGTTCAAGACCCTGCCCGATCCGCAAAACGTGGAATACGTTTTCATCCTCGCTCCGCATCTCGGCGAACTGCATGTGCCGCCCTTCATTACAGAACATTACCCAAACATGAAAGCCCATTTCGTGACGCAACACGAGATGAAGGGACAGTCGCACGCGCTCTGGCTGGCGCGCGAACATTTGCACGGAGCAATGATCGTCTGCTTCGCGGACACGCTCATGGAAACCGACTTTTCCTTCCTCGCGCATGAATCCGCCGACGGGGTCGCGTGGGTGATGCCGGTCGAAGACCCCCGCCGCTTCGGCGTGGCGGAAGTCGGCGCGGACGGCTGGGTGACGCGCTTCATCGAAAAGCCGCAATCGCTCGAGAACAACCTTGCGCTGGTCGGGTGTTATTACTTCAAAGACGCGCGGCAACTGCTCGCCGCCATCGAAGAACAAATGCGGCGCGGGTTAACCATCAAAGGCGAATATTTTTTAGCCGACACCATCTCGCTGATGATCGAGCGCGGCGCTCAGGTCCGCGTCAACGAGATTCGCACCTGGCTGGACACCGGCACCATCGAAGCGACCCTCGAAACCAACAAGTTATTGCTGGAGAAAATCGGTCAACAGGGAAACACGTATGCAGGTACACACGTGAAGGTAATTGAGCCTTCCTTCATCCATCCGACCGCCGAGGTGCGCGATTCGGTCATTGGTCCGCATGTCTCCATTGGGGCCCATTGTCGCATCGAAGCCGCGATTATTTCCGACAGCATCATCGAAGAAGGCACGCACATCCTTCGCGCCGCGTTGACCCATTCCCTGATCGGGAAACATTGCCGCGTGGAAGGACAGCCCAATCAACACGGACCGTCATCGCTGAACATCGGCGATAACAGTACGGTCATTCATCCATAACCGTTATCGTCATTGCGCGAGCGTACTCGCCTGCAGCAATCCCCAACCACGTGAGTAGATTGCTTCGTCGCTGCGCTCCTCGCAATGACCGAAGAAAAATCAACAAGGAGACCCAATGACCGACACCGGAAATACAAGGTATCTATCACGCCGCATTGCCGGCCTCAAACCCAGCGGCATTCGCAGATTTTTCGATATCGCCGCCACGATGAAGGATGTTATCTCGCTCGGCATCGGCGAACCGGACTTCATCACGCCGAAGCCGATCCTCGAAGCCGGCATCCGCTCGTTGCAAAACGGCGAGACCCACTACACTTCCAACTCGGGCAAATTGGAATTACGACAGGCCATTGCCGACAATCTGCTGCGCCTGTACGATGTGAAGTACGATCCCGTCAGCGAGATCATCGCCACGGTCGGCGTCTCGGAGGCGCTCTATCTGGCCATGACCGCCATTCTCGACCCGGGCGATGAGGTGATCATCCCCACCCCATGCTTCGTTGCGTATCAGGCCGAGGTGATCCTCGCAGGCGGCGTGCCAATCGAGATACCCGCGCGCATGGAAGACAATTTCCAGGTGGACCCGGCACGCATCCGCGACGCGATCACGCCGCGCACCAAAGCCATCTTCATCGGCTACCCGAGCAACCCCAGCGGCGCGGTCGCCACGCGCGAGACGTTGATCGAGATTGCCAAAATCGCCGAACAAAACGACCTCGTGCTGATCTCGGACGAGATCTACGACCGCCTGGTTTATGATTTCGAGCATGTCTGCGTGCCAGCCTTGAGCGAAAGCATTAAACGCCGCACGATCCTGCTGGGCGGTTTCTCGAAAGACTACGCCATGACCGGCTGGCGCATCGGCTACGCGGCCGGCCCTGCCGACTTGATCAAAGGACTCGTGCGCGTCCATCAATACACCATCATGTCCGCTCCGACCACCGCGCAGGATGCGGCCATCGAAGCGCTGTCCAACGGCGAACCTTTCGTACAGCAGATGGTGGCCGAATACAACCGCCGCCGCCGCCTGCTGGTGGACGGCCTCAACCGACTCGGACTCAAAACCTTCGAGCCGCGCGGCGCGTTCTATGCCTTTCCCAACATCCGCGCCTCTGGCCTGGACGATGAAACCTTTGCTGAAAAGCTGCTCCAGGAGGAACATGTGGCGGTCGTGCCGGGCAACGCCTTCGGACCCGGCGGCGAGGGCTTTGTCCGCGCCTGCTATGCCACCGAGTATGGCAAGATCGAGGAAGCCCTGCTCAGGCTGGAACGCTTCATGCAGCGGCATGGATAGAATCAAGCAAGCGCCCGCATGGGCATGCGCCTTGCTGCATGTTCGCAGAATCAAAAAAACCCCCGCGACCGAAATCACGGGGATTTTTTAATGGCGTGCCGATGGAATTAACCGCCGACGACCGTCACGTTTGCGGCCTGCGGGCCCTTGGGACCCTGCTCAACCGTGAACTCAACCTTCTGGCCTTCGTTCAAGTTCTTGAAACCGTCGCCCTGGATGGCCGAGAAGTGGACGAACACGTCCTTGCCGCCTTCGCGCTCGATGAAGCCGTAGCCCTTGCTTCCATTGAACCACTTGACGGTGCCGATGATACGTTCAGACATTGTATTTGCTCCTTTTGCAAATAGAGAGATGGATCGTGGTACCGGGTCTGTCCGAACGGATGTACAAAACAAAACGGCTCACGGGATGTCCCATGAGCCGACCTTGCGTCTTACTTCCAAAGCGAACTTACTGGTACCGTTCGGGCGCAACTATATCACGGGAGGGCGAAATGAGTCAATGAAACCGCCATACGAAATTTCGCCGCTGGCCGATATACAGCCACCCGTTCGAAGGAGCAGAAATGAAGGCCGCCTTCCTGCCGCCGCGCCATAAAGTGCACCCGCCGCTGGTAAAATTGCCCACATGAAACCCAGCCATCTCATCCTCCTGCTGACCCTCACCGCGCTTGCCTGCAGACTTGCCCCTCCAACATCCGCGCCGATTCCGCCCACCCCGCCTCACGCGTCCCCCGCAACGGATTCCCCCTCGCCGACTCTCGCGCCCCCGCTCCCGGCGACCTCCGTCCCGACCGCGTTGGAACGCGAGGCCGCGACCCGCTTTCCCGATCCGGGCGGATACGAATGGGCCGTCATCGTACAAGGGCTTGAGCATCCGATAGATCTGCAACACGCACGCGATGGCTCTGGCCGACTCTTTATCGCGGAACAGGGCGGACGCATCCTGGTCGTCCAAAATGAGCAGCTGCAATTCGAGCCGTTCCTCGACATCCGCGACCGTGTGGATGACAGTGAGAGCGAACAGGGACTGCTTGGCCTGGCTTTCCATCCCGACTTTGCCAGCAATGGATTTTTCTACGTCAACTATACCAGGCACGGCGGCGACACGGTCATTGCGCGCTTCACCGCTGCGGGAAATGCCGCCGACCCGAATAGCGAAATAAAATTACTCGAAGTGAGCCAGCCGTATCCCAATCATAACGGCGGCGGGCTGGCGTTTGGCCCGGATGGTTATCTCTACATTGGTCTCGGTGACGGGGGCGCGGGCGGCGACCCGCATGGCAATGGACAGAAATTATCCACACTGCTTGGAAAGCTGTTGCGGATTGATGTGAACAACGGAGAACGATATTCCATTCCTGCGGATAATCCCTTTGGCAATGAGATCTGGGCTTATGGATTGCGCAATCCCTGGCGTTTCTCCTTCGATTCGTTGACCGGCGATTTGTGGCTGGGCGATGTGGGACAGGGCGATTACGAGGAAATGAATTTTGTCCCGGCCGATTCGCCTGGTGGAATCAACTTTGGCTGGAGCCTGATGGAAGGCATGCATCCCTTCGAGGGCAACCGCCCGCCGGAGGATCACTGGATGCCGTTCTTTGAATACGATCACGCCGCGACGGTCAGCGGTTGTTCGGTGGTCAGCGGATATGTGTATCGCGGCCGCATGCCCGAATGGTACGGAATCCATCTCTTTGGCGATTACTGCACGGGCAATATTTGGGCCACGCTGCACACGGTCGGCGGCGCGGATGAATCGTTCAACACCGAATACCTCTTTCAACTGGATGCGCTGATCTCTGCTTTTGGCGTGGACGAGAACGGCGCGCTCTATATTGTGAATCACAACGGCAGTATTCTGCGTTTACAACCGAAGTGAACGCGTTCATTGATATTCCTGCAGAAAGCGGATAAAATCGGGGTACCTCGTCTTAAATCGGCTCTTTGTCACGTGAATGTGTGACGCCTGTCACTGGCAGGCAGACACAGCGTCCTTTACACTGGATACAAGTCAGGAGGCACACATGGCATTTCGGACCTGGCAAATCGAGAAGATCAAGTATTGCGAACATGTCGGCCGCGAGATCGCGCTCGAAGCGGAGGTGATCTATCCCGCCGAGCAATTGCCCGAGCAGGCGCCGCGTATTGTTGCCCATCGCTGTTCCAACGCGGAAGCCTGCAATCTGCTGGACAAGGCCGCCTGCAAATGGTGCGGCACGAACCCTGACTTCGACCCAGTATAAAACCTTTTGCGCGCCGACGGCGCAGCGGGAACAGCCTCTCTCTTCCTCTGAGTTGGTTAACGGAAACGACAGCCGTCCGATGACGGCTGTCGTTTGATTCACTGGCAGGACGAATTACTGTACTGTGACCTGGGTGTAGACCGGATACTCGTTCCCGTCGAGGTCGGTGATGATGAAGCCGACCACGTACTCGCCTGCGGCGGCGTAGAGTTGCTCCCACGTGAACGGCGCCGCCCCAAAGGCGAGCGTCACGCCGTTTTCGTAGACAATGCGCACTCCGCCGCCTGTGGAGATGCCTTCCAGCCATTTTTCCTGTATGGTGAAGGTGTCGCCGGGCTGCGGCGTGATCTCGCGCGGCGCGCCGGTTTCATTATCGCCGGTCACGCCGAAGACTGAAACCAGTTTCCCATCCTGAAAATGGAGGCGGGCGTGGATCGTTTCGCGGCTGTCCTTGAACGTGTATAAACCTTCCACAGCGTATACCGCCGTCTCGAATGTCGCGCCGTAGGATTGCGGCATGAAGAGGGTCGTGGCGGTCATCTGCCCGTTGTTGAGGTTGAAAACGATCGGGTCCCACTGGAAGGACATGGTAAAGTCGTTGCTCCATTCGGGGTAATAGACGCCGTTGACTTCGCGCGTGGTTGGACTCTCGAGATAATCCATGTCGAGGACCGCGATCGAGTCGGAGGCGGAATCGCGATAGCCAACGAAAAGATAGATGTAGCCGATGTTCTCGCCGCGGATGTCCACGCTCAGGCGGACGGGCTGGCCGGGTGAGGCCGTGTCGCTGGATTGGGCGATCTCCGAGACGGTGATGTTTCCCTGTCCCGGCGCGCGAACGGCGAAGCCATCGCTTGGCACGTACGGTTCGCGCGTTTGCGCTTCGAAACCGCGCTCGAGATAATGATAGGCGAGGAAGTCATCCCACAACGAGGTGGAGGCAAAACGCTCCGCGATGGCAAGGTACGATTGCGGCCCGGCGATGGGCGAGGAGTAGAGCGTCGAATTGGGGAAGTAGATGGCGAGTCCGGTGGAGCCTTTTTTTCCGTTGCCATGACGTTCCGCGACGATCGCCTCGCCCAAATTTGCGACGAGAGTCTCGGCGGCTTGTTTGATACGCGCGTTCGATGTGTTGCCTGCGATCAATAGCGCGAAGTGACCGAGGTCAATATACGCGGGCGGGACCTGCCTGCCGAAGATGCTTGTGTACGATTGGGCGTAGGCGCGCGCCTGAGCCACCAGAGATTGATCCTCATCTTGCAGGGCGTAGGCAAAATCGTTCATGCTCGACATCACGTTTGGAAGCGCGTGCAGGTCAATGGCCGAGATGGTGATGTTCTGCTCCAGTTGCGCGATGACCTGGCTCGCGGAACTGCCGCCGCCTCCGCCGAAGATTCCGCCCAGCGGCGAACCTTGATTCAGGAAATCATTGCGCGCGGCCGGGTCAATCACGCGCTGGTCGTCGGCGATGTAGCTTTGCACGATCAACTGACTCAATTGCGCGCCGCTCATGTCTGGGTTGGTCACCAGGTCGCCGAGGAAGGAGGCATAGGCCCAGCCCAGCGAGGGTTCGGTTTCTTCGGATGCGACGGCATAACGCGCGTGCGGTTGCAGCGCGGCCATGATCTCGAGCTGGGCCATCAGGCAGGCGTCCATGCCGACGATCTCAAACTGGTCAATGCCGGCGGCCTGGCGCGCATCCGCCAGAGCCTGGTCCAGTTCGTTCAAATAAATATTGGGGCCGAGGCGCGACGCGAGGGGCGCGCGATTCGAAGACCGCCCGCCGGGCGCCGGGTCGCTCCAACCGCCGGGCCAGCCCATGCCGTGATCCGAAAGGATCAGCACGTAATGATCCGCCGGAAAATTGGCTGCCGACCACTGCACAAAATCTGCCAGCGATCGCGCGTCGGCCATGTCCACTTCGCCGAGATCCTGTGCCAGTTGCGAGTTGATCTGGTTAAGGTCGTTATCCTGCGTGACATAATAACGCCGCGCGCCGCTCCAGTTACCGTCACCGGAATATGCCCCGGTGAAGCGGTCTATCTGCGTGACAATATTGACGCGTTCGCTCGAGCCGACGCGCTCGGCCTCGTTCAAGTCCACGAAAATATCCTTTTCGAGGATCTGATCGTCGGCATCCTGATACAGCATGATCGTCCAGGTTTGACCCGCGCCCGAAGCCGGGACCGGCGGTGTGAAATTCGAAGGCGGTCCGGAGGATTGATTCGACGGCGGTTCGTAGGGCGGTTGCGTCTCTTCGTAATACCCCTGATCAGACGGCGCGCCGATTCCCGCGAGATCAATCTGCCCGTTGGAAAAAATATATGCGGCAACGACCACGAGAACCAACAGGATCGAACCGCACCCGCCAACCTGACGCCCGCGCGAAGAAAAACCGCCGCCAGGGGGACGCGGGAATCCGCCTCCGGAGGAGGATCCAAATCCTCCGCTGCCGCCCTGACCCCCGCCGGTATCGCGTTGTGGAGCCTCTGCCCGCCCACTCGGACGCCGATCGTCCCGGCGGCGGCGCTGGACCTCGATGTTGTCTTTACTCATGGCTATTCTCCAGGGTTTGCTTTGCGTTCCTGCGATTTATTATAATCCCGCGTTCATCCACCCTATGGCGTTCTCCTCTTTGATTATAAAAGAATCTCCTGCATCCATCAGCCATTTCTGCGCTTCTCACTTGGTTTGGCGGGCCAGACGGATCAGGCCTTTTTGACTGTCGGCTTTTACATTGCCCAGGGGTTCATTCTGATATAAAATCGAACAACATATGCAAGCCTTCAACTGTCCCAACTGTGGAGCGGCGCTCCCTAAAAAAGAGATCAAAGGGGCCGACCTGGCTTCATGCGAATTCTGCGGTGTCAGTTTCCGCGTGCCGAAGTCCCTTACGCCCGAACCCGACATGGGAGATTTGATCCTCGGCGCGGACTTCGGCAGCAAGACCATGCCAGGCTGGGAAGTGGTCAACGAAGAACTGCTCACATTCCACACAGGCAACCCGTCCGAGTTGCGCGGCGTCTACAAACCCAGCCTCAATTCCTATTATGTGTTGAAAAGTTCGGGATTGCTGGACGACTTCGACGCTGGCGTCAACCTCAAATTTATTGCCGGCGACAGAGACAGCGTCCGCGCCGGCTTTTATTTGCGCTTCTCCGACCGCGGCGGATATGCCGCGCTGGTGTCTGTGTTGGGATCGTACACCATCGGCTGCTATAAAAAAGACGGAAAGAACGAACTGCAATGGGAAGATCTGCTGCCATGGACCAATCACACCGCCCTCCGCGCAGGGATGAATATGACAAACCGCCTGCGTGTTCTCTGCAAAGGACGACAGTTCCGTGTTTACTTGAACGGCGCGTTGGCGGCATCCTTTCAAGACGATCAGTTCATGCGCGGCAAATTATATCTGGCGGTCGCGCCCACCGCGAAATCCAGCCTGGAGATTGCCTTCTCCGATTTGCAGCTGAGAGAAGCGCCCAGGTAACGACAGCCGCTGCGCGGTTTCAATACTCCGTAGTTCACGAACGCCCCGCATGACCTGCGTTCTTCGCGCAGCGCGCAAGACTCGCGGCAGAGATCGCCAAATACGCGTCTTCGTCAGCGCGGATGGGGAAACTCACTTTGTCACATCAGGTTTTCATCATCCATCTCCTCGATACAGTTGCGTGATGAGCCGGATGGCCTTATAGTCGAAAGAGATTGGGGGGCGGTTGGCGCTACGCGTGCGAAACACCCGACCGGTCAACCCAACAGACCCTGCGGACAGGAGACGAACAAACCATGCGCTACAACTGGTGGACTTCCATGCGTTCGGGCGGTGAAAAGCCCAAAGTGACGCGACAACTTTTATTACGGGTACTTTCCTATGCGCGCGGTTACTGGTGGCACATCGCGGGCATGTTAGCGGCGATCCTGCTCACAACCGGACTGTCCCTGCTCACGCCGCTCATCTTCCGCAACATGATAGACGTGGCGATCCCCGCCAAAGACACGAACCGACTCATCCTGCTCGCGCTCGCCCTGCTGGGCATCCCTGCCCTCGAAGGCGTGATCAACGTTTTCCAGCGCAGGCTCAACGCCGTCGTTGGCGAAGGCGTGATCTACGACCTGCGCTCCTCGCTGTTCGCGCGCCTGCAACAGATGTCGTTGAGGTTCTTCACAAACACCCGGGTCGGGGAATTAATGTCGCGCCTCAACAACGACGTGATCGGCGCGCAGACCGCCATTAGCAACACCATCGTCAACATCGTCACCAACCTGATCGAAACCGCCGCCCTGGCGCTGGTCATGCTGGCGCTCGAATGGCGGCTGACCCTCATCAGCGTTATGATCCTCCCGCTCTTCGCCCTCGCGGCGCGGCGGCTCAGCCTGGTGCTGCGCGAGATCGCCCACCGCTCGATGGAACTGAACGCGCAAATGAACGCCCACATGAACGAGACCCTCAACATCGGCGGTTCGCTGCTCGTCAAACTCTTTGGCCGCGCCCACGCAGAGGAAAAACGTTTCCGTGAACGCGCCGCCAGCGTACGCGACATCGGCATCAAGCGCGCCGTGGTAAGCTCCACCTTCTATGTCTTCTTCGGCCTTGTCAGCGCGGTCGGCACGGCGCTGGTCTACGGCCTCGGCGGCCACTACGTCATCACCGATGTATTCACCGTCGGTACCATCGTCGCCTTCGGCTCCTACCTCGGCCAGATCTACGGCGCATTGCAGGGGCTGGTCAGCGCGCCGGCGGAATTTGCATCCAGCATGGTCTCGTTCGAACGCGTCTTCGAGATTCTCGACCTTCCGCAGGACATCCTCGAAAAAGAAAATGCAGGCGAACTGCGCGACGTGAAAGGCGAACTCGAATTCGACCGCGTCACATTCAACTACCGCATGGACGACGCCTTGCTGCTCAGGGAGGTCAAACGCTACGGCCGCATGGACACCGTAGATGCGGCGCTTTCCCTGGCGGACAACAAGAAGGACAAACCCGCCCTGCGACAAACGCCGGAGAACGCGCCGGACTTGGGGGAGGCGGATCCCACCTCGCAGGCGCGCGCGGTCGCCCTCGAACAGATCTCCTTCCGCGCGCGTCCCGGGCAGTTGGTCGCGCTGGTCGGCCCCTCGGGTGCGGGCAAGACCACCATGACCTATCTCATCCCGCGCCTGTACGACCCCACAGATGGAGTCATCCGCATTGACGGACACAACCTGCGCGATCTGACGCTTGATTCGCTTTCCTCAGCCATCGGCATGGTGACGCAAGAGACATACCTCTTCCACGATACCATCCGCACGAATCTAACCTACGCAAAACTGGACGCGACGCAAGCCGAGATCGAATCTGCCGCGCGCGCCGCCAACATCCATAACTTCATTGTGGAACTGCCCGACGGCTATGACACGATCGTGGGCGAGCGCGGCTACCGCCTGAGCGGCGGCGAAAAACAGCGCGTCGCCCTCGCGCGCGTGATCCTCAAAGACCCGCGCATCCTTGTCCTCGACGAAGCCACCTCCTCGCTCGACAGCGAATCTGAATCCCTGATCCAGGATGCGTTGAAACGCGTCATGGCCGGGCGCACGAGCATCGTCATCGCTCATCGCCTGTCCACGATTCTCGCGGCGGACCTGATTCTGGTGATGGACCGGGGAAAAATCGTTGAACGCGGCACGCACGAGCAGCTGCTCGCGCTCAGCGGGTTATACGCCCAGTTGTATGAAACACAATTCAGAAGGGAGCGCGGCTAGCCTCCGTCGCCGTTGTCGTTTACAACCTCCCGGTCACCGACCGCTCACGTTGACGGAAGTCGCGGCATACGGGTGGATATGGGTACTGGCCGACGACTGCATCGCCGGCCTCAAGGGGAGGGCTTATGCCCGCGCCTGTTCCAACAGCCAGGTTTTCAACTCGGGGATATTCTCGTCCAACCGCGCGCCCGCCACGATCGGGATCCATTTTCGATATTCCTCTTTTCCAGCGGGACTTAATCGAAAATATTCTTTCAAGTAAGCCGCGTGAAATAATTTGATGAATAACTTCATACCCGAACCGAAGGTGGATGCCGCTCCCAACGCCAGCACGCTCGTCCGCGCCACATCTGCCAGCGGATTCCCCCTGGACGCGTCAATCCAATCAATGACCATTGCGCTGTCGTTTGCCAGGAGGATATTGCCGGGGTGAAAATCGCCGTGACAAACCTTATTCCCGGCAGACAATGGCCCCAACGCGTCGAGCAGCCTCGGTTGAATAGGGCCAAGTAAAGCCTTGGCGCGTTTGAGCCTATTTCGGAGTTTATCTTTCAGGACGGGAACCTCCGCGTCGAAATTGCAAGTGTGCATTTGAAAATGATATTGAGCAAGCAATGTACCGAGATGAAACACCCTCCAGGGCCGGCGTTTTAACAAAGCGAACATCGTTTCGCCGTGGATTCGTTCATAAACCAGGCCGTTCCGCCCATTCACCTGCACGATCTCTTTCACCGCAGGCGATTTGACCCCGCTGGCATGGACGGCTTTTGCGATCTTAAACTCATATTCGATATCCTCCAGTGAAAACCAATCATGGAAGAGTTTGAGGATGTGTTGCTCATCCCAGGCAAAGACCTCGGCCGTACGGCCGCGTGCGATCGGCAAATCGAATGAGGGTGTGTTCATGGACGTTGATTATAAACAGTCTGCCAATGTGCGGACGTTTTTTGAATGCGCGGGTACAATTTGAAAAAAACCAGATGGAAAGGGAAGCGCCATGAAAACTGCCGTCATTTTCTTTTTTGCCGTACTCAGCGAAGTGACCGCCACCACTGCCTTGAAATTTTCGGAGGGATTCACCAAATGGATTCCCAGCCTGGTCGTGGTGGTTGGCTACGGCCTGTCGTTTTACCTGCTCTCGCTGAGTCTCAAAGAACTTCCGCTTGGCGCTGCGTATGCCCTCTGGTCGGGGATCGGCATCGTCCTGACCGTGATCGCAGGCATGCTCATCTGGCGCGAACCCATGGACTGGGCGCGCGGCATCGGCATCTTCCTGATCATGCTCGGAATTGTGATTGTCAACCTGTTCTCAAAATCCCCGGCGCATTAATGGCCGCAACGCGGCTGTTCATCAACGCCGCTTCAGACCCGGCGCAGCCTCTCAAAACCCCCTTAAAAACGCCCGCACCGACTCGTCCACCGGATTCGATTTGACCTCGCTTGGCGCGCCGACCTGTTTCAGCCTCCCGCCGATGATGATCGCCACGCGGTCGCCCAACTGCGCGGCTTCCTTCAAGCTGTGCGTCACAATGATCGTCGTGCGCTGTTCCTGCGACAGCAGTGAAGAAAGATCGCGCAGCAACTGCGCGCGTGTCTGCGGGTCCACCGCGGAAAACGGCTCGTCCATCAACAGCAGTTGCGGCTCCAACACGAATGCGCGTGCCAGGCTGACGCGCTGCGCCTCTCCGCCGGATAACCGCCCTGCGCGCCGTTCTGCCAGCGCCTCGATCCCCATTGCCCGCATCCAGTGAAGCGAGCGGGCGCGAATCGTCTCCGCGTCTGCACCGCGAAACTTCAGCCCCAGCGCTACGTTATCCCAGACCGGCATATCCATCAAGAGCGGGTCCTGAAACACAAAGGCGATTTTACGGCGATATTCCAACTCGTCCCATTCCGTCAAAACCCTTCCCTCGAATCGAATCTTGCCGCGCACAAGGGGGATCAGACGCGCCAACCCCAACAGCAGCGTTGACTTTCCCGCGCCGTTCGGCCCCACGATCGCCAGCGTTTCGCCGCGCGCTATGTCGAGCGCGTCCACGCACAATGCGTCGCGCCCGTTGCGTTGGATCAATAGATCGCGTATCTCAATCATCCCGCCGTTTATACCTTATTTTACAAATCGGTTACAGCCTCTTCACCACCTGTTGGCTTGCGCCGTGTAAAACAGGACTCAAATCTGTTTTGCAAAGGAGACTGTCATGAAAATAAACTTCTTCCGCCTCTGCGTTTTGATGACGCTGGCGCTCTCGGCTTGCGCACCGTCCGCGAGGAATATGCCCGCCGAGGCCGCGACCAGCCAGCCCGTCGAAAATGAAGCGGGCTCCGCCATCCTGCTCTTCGATATCGGAATGCACATCGAACCGATGGGCGAAACGGCGCAAGGATTTCCGAGCGGCAAGAACGATTATCACAAGCCGCAGTTTTTCGAGAGACATGTGGAGGATATGCTGACCCTAGCCCAGATCGTCGAAGCGCACGGCGGACGCATGACGATTCAAGCGCAGAGTCCGTTCACGACGGTTGCGATTGAATCGGGCAATACCATCCTCGCCGACCTCGCCGCGCGCGGACATGAACTCGCCCTGCACTTCCACGAAGACGCGCATCTCGGAAAAAATCCCGAGCCGCTTTTCGTTCAGCAATGGTGCAATGTGATGAAGGAAGAGATCGGTTACATCATGCAGGCAAGCGGCGTGAGCGACATCCGTTATTGGAGCGGCGGCAATCTATACGTCAACCTGTACGAAGCCGCCGAATGCGCGGGCTTGGATGTGAACAGTGATTGGAAGAGTCCCGCTACGCAGTCCACCGACATGTCGCTGATCGGCGTGAACCCCTGGCGACCCGCAGGCGGAACCGATGGAAGCGACTTCACGCTTTTCACGCAGAATGACCCCAACGGCGCAATCGTCTTCCTCCCCGAAGGTCAATACGATAAAGAAAATTTCGCGTCCATGCGCCGAAGCGATGACGCGGGCGGGGATGAAGCCTATTTTGAATTTCTCAAAGAGAGTCTCTACGCCTCGCTTTCAGCCGCGCAAGCGG
>JABARH010000048.1 GCA_019187665.1 Anaerolineales bacterium | reverse complement strand
GGACGGTATCGCCGTTTGTCACGAGATTTTGAACATACTGTCTCTTCCAGCGAATCCATGGTTTACATTGCCAGCATTCGTCGCATGTTGAAACTGGCGACAAATTGACTTAAGAAACACTCTCTTATGAATAATTCACTTGCAGAGTCAGGACAGCGGTCTTCCCGATTAACCTGGGTGGACTTTCTCCGGGTGGTGAGCGCGTTTCTGGTGATCCTGGTTCACAGCCAGGTTTGGGGTGGCGGTCCCGCCATGGCAAAGACGTTTTATCACACGCTGGCGCGCATCTCTGTTCCGATTTTTTTCATGTTGAGCGGCTATCTCCTGTTACCCAAAGAAGAAAGCTGGCAGGTTTTTCTGAAAAAGCGGGCGGGAAAAGTGCTCATTCCATTTTTCTTCTGGTCGGTTGTCTATGATGTGGCTGTCAATGGGGCTTACCATGAAAGCGGCGTGACCTTTGCGGCAACCTACGATATGTTCCTGCGGATTCTAGCCAGCCCGCGCGCCGGGCATTTGTGGTACCTGTACGCGCTGATCGGGTTATATTTCTTCATGCCGATCCTGAGATTGTTCGCGGCGCGCGCGCGCAACAGCGACCTGCTCTACTACATCGCGCTCTGGCTTTTTGTCGTTCCGATTCTCTTCATTGTGGAGGCCTACACCGACATCCGCATCCGCTTTGAAATGCAATTTGCGGCCGGATTTGTCGGATATCTGCTGATCGGCCTGTTGCTGGGGCGGATGGAACTGACACTCAAACGGCTATGGATCTCTGCCGCCGTGTTTGCCGTCAGTTTTCTATTTTGCATGCTCGCGTTTCATTACGAATACCCACCCGGCAACGAACTTCCCTTTCGGAGTCACTTGAGTTTGAACATCATCATCCTTGCGAGCGCGGCGTTCCCACTCTTGAAGGCGGCGGGAAACCGCATCCCCGCGCGTTTCATCCCGTCTCTCGGTTTTTTAAGCGACTCAAGTTTCGGCGTCTACTTGATTCATCCGCTTGCGATGTATTGGATGGAGTTGCTTTGGAAATCGCTCGGACGCGAGGTAACCAGCGGCTCTTCCATTATCGTCGTCCCAATTGTGACTGTGATCGCCTTTTCCATCTCGCTGTTGATCACCCATATCCTGCGGCGCATCCCGCTCTTGAAATACACCGTGCCGTAAAAGATCAACACAAAGACACTAAAACACGAAGCCACAAAGTTTTTATTCTTTGTGGCTTCGTGCCTTCGTGTTTAAGAATTATTTACTTTGGCTTTCGCGCTGTCACGCGAATCAACGTGACCGCGTCGTGTTCATCATCCCCACTGAGAAACTCCGAGCGGATTTTCGGTTTGGCTCTCAAGAACGAATCCTGGTCGCGCTCCAACACGCGGGCTTCCACGTCCGCGAAAAGATTCTCGAAGGCGCGCTGATAATCGTGCAGACGATAGCGGTTCAAATTACTGGTGGGGTTGAGCCAGTTCTTCCAGGTTGACTCCGAAAACTTCAACATCTCGAACGGAAGTTTGAAGTAGTGGTCGCGCAGGTCCACAAAATGGATGTCGGCGCCGTCGGGACGGGTCAACGCGGCGAGGGCGGCGGTCAGGCCGGGCACATCGTCGAGGTGTTCATAGACCGAGGTGCTGACCACAACGTCGAAGGGTTCGATTCCGCCTGCGATGATATTTTTGATGTCGTCGTGAATCAACGTGATGAATTCAGGGACAGGCTTCACCGCGCCATTTTCAATTTGAAAATATTCGGGATAGGGCGAAAGCAGTTGCGCGTTCTTGCGATTATCCGGCGGGGCAAAACGATCCAGCAGGGTGACGTGTGACGCGCCCGCCCGGAGCAACTCCGCGCCGACCGCGAAGTTGCCGCCATAGCCAAAGACCAGCACGCGCTTGTCGTCCAGCGATTCATTCCGCTCGGCGAGAGTCTCGCGATAGCGCGCGACGGCGCCGCCCGGATCGCGCGTCTCCATGCCGGGGCGGATGATCCAGCCGCGGCGGAGGAGGAAGCGGGTGATTCCTTCGGGAAGGAAATGCCGGATGAGGCGCAGAGTCAGATAGCGGAGATTCAAGAGTCACCTGAAGGATGGAATCGGCAGTTCGCATTCGATGGGAGTCTCGCGCGGAACAAGGAGTTGGATGCGAACGTCGGCGTAGGTTTTATCGGGCTCATAGTAACACAACACAGCGGACGAAACCCATTTGACCCAGGCGTCGTTCTCCTCGCCGAAGATGGACTCCTGTCCCTTGATCGGAACGCGCAGAGGCTCGCTGACGATGAGCGCAAAACGATGCGCGGCAAGGTCGGCATAAAAAGATTCGAAGATCGGTTGGGGCGTGTCTGCCATGGCGCGATCCATCAATAATTTTTTTTCGTATTCGGAAATCAACGGGACCTGGATGTAGCCGAAGGTCAACAACTGGCGTTGATCCATGAAGAGGACTTCGCCCGGCAAGACTCGCGCGACGCGGCGTTGAATGTCGGCGAGGGTCGCGTCTGTTTCGGCGGGAGAGGGCAACAGCCCGGCCTGGCGCGGCGACTCGGCGCCCGTTAACAATTTGAGGTTGGGGAACACTCCGGCGTCGAGGAGCGGGCGCATGTTGATCAACGGAAAATAAACCGGCATGGCCAGCATCAACACGATGGTGACTTTCATCGCGAATGGATTTGCAGAGTCAAGAATCCAGCGATAACCGCATTTATCAGCGGCAACGCCTACGGCAAAAATTAATCCAATGAGGAACATGTCGAGGTTGTGCAGGTCGCCGCCGCCGCCGATCTTTGCGCTGGCGATGAGTCCGACAATGAGGAAGGCGGTTAATGGCGCGAGCAGGGCAAATTTCTGCCAGCGATTTAAAGTCCAGCGCGGCGGGCGGGCGAGGAAGAATAACATCACGATCAATGGCAATGTCGCAAAAATTAAAAGCGCGAGGATACCGGGACCCAGCGTCTCGTTTGGGAAGAGGCGATACCACAACAGCGGCTGGCGTCCAACCACGTCCACGCCTCGATTCGCTTCAAAGAAGCGACTCAGGAATCCGGTTGCCCAATAGATGAGTCCGCCCGTCAGCGCGGAACCCGCCAGCAGGATTGCACGCGTCCATGTGGAACGCGGCAATCGTCCGTTTTCAAGAATCGAATCTGCAAAGACCATCATCCCCACCCACATGGCTGGCGCGAAGATCCATGTGAAGCGGCTGAACGCGGCAATGTACGCGGCGAGCGCGAGCAACGGCATGGCGAGCCACAACGGCCTGCGCCACGCAAGCGCAACCATGAACGCGACAAACACAAGCGGCGTGTGGATCGGTCCCTGACGCAGAAATGCGTAGCCCCATAACCCCGCCAACAACCACAACCAAATTGATTCTTTGCGCGCGCGCCAAAACACAGCCAGCGTAACCGCGAGGTACGGCGCAATGCTCATCACGCCCTGCCACAGGCGCGCCTGCCAGATCGTGAGTCCGGGAAAAATAAAAATCAATCCGCCGGTGATCTGCCGTCCGAGATCGAGGAACGGCGCAAGCGGTTCATTGGCGGGAAAAATATAGCGCGCACGCCCAAACAGAATCGAATAATCGTACAAGCGGTTGCCCTCGCTCCAACCCAGCGAAAACGGATACGCGCTCACGCCCTGCAACGGAAACGCCAGCAGGATCGCGCCGCCGGAAACGAGAAGCCCGGTCAGCAACCCGCTCCAATCCATGAAGCGCGATCCGCGCGTCAGAAAAAAACCGCACGCCAGCGCGCAGGCGATCCACACGGTCAAACGCAGCGACGGCGAAAGAAAAACCAATCCAATGTAGGAATACTGAAAAAGCCAGGGCGGGAGGACGACCATCAACGCGGCGAAAATCCAGCGCAGGAATCCGGTCCGCTCACGCGCGCCTCCAACCGGACCCAAAGCGGACTCGGCCCGCTCCGGCTGAATCAACGCCCGAGCCAGCACCGCCCATCCCGCAACGGACAGGATGACGAACGCAAAAAACGCCATGCCCCACTTCGGCAGGAAGAGACCGAGCCACGTTCCCGATCCCCACGCGGCGTTGAAGAGATCCCGCCCGGCGTTGACCAGCATTAACCCGGCGGCAAGCAGGATGAAAATCTTTAAGAGAGCGGCGGACGATTTACGAATATCCATATGGGATGAAAGGGGATTCGAGAGGCTTATAACCACGCCGAAAGATCGCGGCCCAAAAGGCGGGCGAGTTTTTCAATATCATCGCGGAAGTAGGCTTGCAGGCGCGCGCGCAGGGCCGGGTCCATTTTTGCGCGCGGAGCAGGCCGGGTGTTGAGCGCTTCCACCTTGCCATAGAATACGCTGACGTTTTTCATGAAGTTAACGCCGAAGATGGAGATGACTTTCATAAAGAAGCGATAGACCGAACGTGCGGGGTGAAAGATGCGCGCTACAAACTGCGAACGCTGTTCAAAGCTGGCATTGACGGTGGGAAAATTCGTCCGCCCATCCGAGGGTACCTTGAGGAAGGCGAGAATCGATTCATAGACCGCCTTTGGATCGGCAGCAAAATCATCGAACAGGATCACCATCACTTGTTTTCTGGGGAACACGGAATAAACACGTTCAAGATGTTTTCCGAAAGAGCCCAGGTTGCCATATTGAACCAATTGGGGTTCGCGGCAACTGGGGGGCATCTGCCTACCCTGTCTGCGTTCCTCCTGCAAATCCCAGGCTCGCGCAAGATCTTTCACATCTTCGCGCAGGATGCCGAGATTCAGTTGGTGGATTGATTGCACAAAATCCACCGGGTTGCGCAAGATCAGCAGGATCTTCGCAGCCGGGTTGAAGGCATGGATGCGTTCCAATGCCGTCCGCGAATAAATATGAAGCGGCGAAATATCCCCCGCAGCCAAAACTTCGCTGTCCGCATCCGCGAACATCTTGAGGTAATCCTCATCGGAGCGGAATTGAATCTTGTGCACATCCGGGAAATCGGCGGCGAAATAATGCAATTCCTTGATGACGGGCAGGAAGATGGAAGGGTGTTCACTTAAATACGTATACAGCGCGGTCGTTCCGCAGCGAGGCGCCCCCACAACGAAAAAGGTTGGCCGTTTCATACCTGCCTATCGGGGCCTTTTCCTTTCCAATCACGCAAATCCAGTTCGAGCAGGGTTTCCAACCCGGCGACATCATCCGCATAAAAACGCCGCAGCCAGCCGCGGTCAAAGACGCTCACATCGGTCGCAGAGGCGGGCGCGGAGCGGGATTTGTTGCGCGCGCGCGCGCGGGTGAGCCATTCCGCAAGTCCAAGCCGCCGGGCGGGTTCGATCAACCAGGTCAGTTTATGTGCGCGTGTCCACCGCCGAAAAGCGGCAAACGCCCGGCTGAGAATAGGGAAGCGCGGCGCACCGGCCGCATTTATATCCTCGTCCACGTTGCCGGGGAGATGCGGCGATACGCCAAGGAAGGTTTCGACGTTCAACAGAAAGGCGCGGCTGTCGCGGCGCAGGTCGTCATAAAGAAATACAGCGACCTGTTCGCGCGGGAAAAGATCGAGATAGCGTTTCACCTGTCCAAAATATAACCCGCGTTCGAGCAGAAGTTTTCTGTATTTTGTGTAGATCGTCTGCGCGTCCGCAGGGATGACACTGCCGCGCTGGACGCCGTAACGATACGCCGATAAAAAGCGATCCACCGGGTCGCGCAGAATGATCACGATGCGGACACCCGCATGGAAGTCGTGGATGCGCGACGGGGCCGCCTCATCCCACAGGTACGCGGGACACGCCTCGCCGAGCGTCTGCCCCGGGCCAGCGGCGCGGTAAAAGTTCAGATACCAATCCACCGGTTTGGTGAAATTATAGTTTTCGAGGTGCGGCGATTCATCCATGCAATGATTGAAATAATGCAGTTCCTTCTGCGCGGGGACGAAGACCTGAGGGTGTTGACGCAGCATATCCGCCAGCCAGGTGGTGCCGCTTTTTTCCGCGCCGACGATCATAAAGCGGATATCCGAGGGGGCGAGCGAGGGTCTATTTTCCATCGGCAGGGACAGTCTGAGCGCGGTCGAGGAATGTATCCAACGGAACGTAAGCCAGCAGGATGAGATTGAAGAGGTAGAACAACACACGCAACGCGACCAGGATGGCGGGAATCTCGTCCACGAATCCGAAGAGTCCGTACAGGAAAACCATGCTGATCTCTGTCACGCCGAGTCCGCCGAAGACCTGAAATGGAATTACCGAAATAAATTGCATGAGCGAGGCGATGAAAATGATGCCCCAAAATTCGAGCGGGATTTGAAACGACTGTACGCGACTGTAACCGTAGGCCATGGTGGCAAGCATATACGTCAGTGAAAGGAGACTCCCAAGCGCGAGAGTCTGTGTAACCGTTTTTGTGTCCTGCGCGGCAAGCGACTCGAGCGCGGAAAGAATTTTCTGAACCAGCGATAAACGATCCGCGCGAATCATCCCGGCCAGGCGGCGCAGAAACTCAACGAAGGTTTGGCGCAGGAAGACGGCAGTCCAGAATACGGTCAGGCCGGCGGCGAGGGCGACGAGGATGAAAACGATGAGTTGATGCAGAGGCACGACCCGCGTCCAGACGAACGAAGCGGAGACGAGGAGAAAGAGTCCCATGCAGAGCAGATCGCCGGCTTTGGTCAAAATAAAGACCGCGCCTGATTTCCGCACTTTGACATTTTCCTCCATGTGGAACATCGCCAGATACGAGGCGACGCCAGCCGTGCTGGCGACGAAGTTGGTCAGCGCGTTTTGGATGATGACGATGCGGAGTGTGTTGCGATAGGAGGTCTGCCTGCCGAGCAGCGCCCAATATTGCAGGGATTTTATGAGAGTCATCGCGATAAACAGGAAAAAACCAGCGGCGAGCCACTCCCACGAGATGCGGTCTCGCAGGGCAGTGATCTCGGCCGGACTGGTGCGCGAGAGCACCACGCCGATCAATATCAAAGCAAGCAGGACCTTGAGGATGTCCTGCCATTTGATCGAGGAGAGGAATTTGGAAATGCGTGGATTCATGGCTGCTCGTGGCGCGTGGAGAAACTGTCCAGCAAATCATCCGTCCTGCCTCTGCGGCGGATGAAAAACCACAACTCACGGGAGGCGATGCGCAGCCAGGCAGGCGAAGGGAAGGAACCAAACAGGGCGCCCCACGCAAGATGCCAGGCGGCCTTCCATTCCTTAAAGCGGAATCGCCGCACAGCCTGTACAAAATACAATTCTGAACGCCGCTCGCGGACCAGCGTGGCGTATTGCGGCCAGCGCGCTTCGATGATCGCCAGCGTGAGATTCTGTTCCTCGAATTTCCAATCCCAGGCACGTGTGATGTTTCCGCCCGAACGACGATAACGCGCCAGCGTCTCATCCAGGTAGCCGAATTGACCGCCGCTTTCCGCCAGCATCTCGACCCACATCAGCCAATCGGAGGCGGCCGGGATGCGCGGATCCGCGCCGCCAGACGGGATGCGCTCACGCCGCGCCATCACAGTCGTGCCGCACATGTACGTGCCGAGACGGATGACCGAATCCGCGCCGCCGCTGTGTTTGCCGTAGCGCTCCGACCAATGATAGAGAGTCTGATTCGTGGCGGAGTCAAATACGTCCGCGTCGTGATGGGAAAGGATGAGATTCGGATCGGCTTGCATGAATGCGACCTGTTTCGCAATTTTGCCCGGCAGGAAAATATCGTCGCCGCCGAGGAAGGCAACGTAGTCGCCATCGCAATGCGCCAGCCCGCGATTCATGTTGAGCGTGATGCCGCCGCGCGATTTATTCAAAACTGGAACGAGTCGTCCGCGATACTTTTTCGCCAGCGCGCGGATCACCTTCGCCGTCGAATCGGGCGAGGCGTCGTCGGAGGCGACAACTTGAAGGTTGTCGTACTCTTGCTCGAGCGCGGACAGCAGTGTCTGCTCGACCAGGTCTTGCTGGTTATAGGTGATGCAGAGGATGGAAACGCGAGGAGACGGCATGGATCCCTTATCGAAACAAACGGATTGCATCCACCACGCGATCCAACTGATCGGTGCGGAGGTGCGGACCCATCGGGAGACTCAACGCGGTGCGATGGATCGCCTCGGTGATCGGGAAGTCGCCTTGCTTGTAACCCATCTCGCGATAGGCGTCCGAAAGATGCGGCGGAATCGGATAATGGATGAGCGTGCCGATTCCATGTTCGGTCAAATGCTTTTGCAATGCGTCGCGCTCGGGGTGGCGGATCACGAACAAATGCCACGATGGGTCTGCCCACCTCGGCGCGTGCGGCAGAATTAAATCGGGGACATCCGCCAGCGCTTCGAGGTAACGTCCCGCCAGCGCTTTGCGGCGCGCGTTCCATTCTTCGAGATACTTCAACTTCACGCGCATGAACGCCGCGTGCAGCGGGTCGAGCCGCGAATTGAATCCTTTCACTTCGTTGTGATATTTCACGCGCGAGCCATAATTTCTCAAGACCCGGATTCGATCCGCGAGTTGATCGTCATCCGTGGTGACTCCGCCCGCGTCGCCCATCGCCCCAAGATTCTTTCCGGGATAGAAGGACCAGCCCGCGGCGTCCGATAACGAACCGGCCCGGCGACCGTTCACCGTCGCGCCGTGAGCCTGCGCCGCATCCTCGATCAGACTCAACCCATGGCGGGCCGCCACCTCGCGGAGCGAATCCATGTCCGCCGGTTGCCCGTAGAGATGCACCGCCATGATGGCGCGCGTGCGCGGCGTGATGGCAGACTCGACTCGTGAGGGGTCGAGGTTGTACGTCGCTTCAATCGGTTCGACCGGCACCGGCTTCGCGCCCGCATACGTCACCGCGAGCCAGCTTGCGATATATGTGTTGGCCGGGACGATGACCTCATCCCCCTCCCCGATGTCGTATGCGCGCAGGATCAAATGCAATGCTTCGAGTCCGTTGCCGAGACCGATGCAATGCTTCACGCCGCAATAGCGCGCAAACTCCTGCTCAAAGCGTTCGGTCTCTTCGCCGAGGATGTACCAGCCCGACTCCATCACGCGGCGATAGGCCGCGTCCATCTCGTCGCGCAATTCCTCGTAGGGAGATCTCATGTCGAGAAAGGGAATCGAGATTTCAGTCATGCCGCGCCCGTGATGGAAAGAAACTCATCGTAATCGTTGATGTATTCTTGCGGATCGTATCCGTCGGAGCAAAGCGCCAGCAACGCGGAGCCGGGCGAATATTTATATTGATATGCCCAACGCCGCGGCGGAATGTGCAAGCCCGCGCCCGGCGAATCGAGGATCACCTCGGCGCGATGATGGCCGTCATCCACCATCACATGCACCGAGCCGCGCAAACACGTCAGGAACTGATGCTGGACGCGATGCGCGTGCCCGCCGCGCACTTCATGCGGCGGAACATCATAAACGACAAAATAGCGAACCGGAGAAAACGGCAGGAGTTTCGCCATCTCGTTCACCGCCAGGCTCCCGCCCGGTTCAGCGATCACATGCAGGTTGATCAACGCGGCGCCGGTTGCGTTTAATTCCGCCAGGTCCCCGCCCATGCCGGCCGGTTTCAACTGCCCGCTGTGATCCGCATTGACGAACCCGGTCACGCGCGCAGGAACGCCCATGACGACCGCGTTCGGAGGCACATCCCGGGAAACGACCGCGCCCGCGCCGACCATGGCATGACGCCCCACCGACACGCCGGGCAGGATGGTCGCGTTTGCGCCGATGGACGCGCCGCGTTTTATTAATGTCCTCACGAATTGTTCTGGATAACGTTTGCTGCGCGGGAACGGATCGTTGGCGAACGTCGCGTTTGGTCCCACAAACACATCCTCTTCGAGCGTGATGCCATCCCAAAGTTGAACCCCGCCTTTAATGGTCACGCGGTCGCCAATCGAAACGTCGTTTTCAATAAATACGCCGTCGCAGATGTTGCAGTCCGCGCCGATCTTTGCAGCGGGCAAAATATGCGCGAACGCCCAGATGCGCGTCCTCGCGCCGATCTGCGCGCCCGGCTCCACGATTGCCTGCGGGTGGACAAAGTGATCGCTCATTGGCGCTCGTCCAGGATCTGAATTAAAAAATCGGCATAGGAGGTGTTCGCCATGCCCCGCGCCAGCGCGCGCAATTGCTCGGCGGTGATATATCCCCGCCGATATGCGATCTCCTCCGGAGAGGCGATCATCAACCCCTGCCGGTTTTGCACGGCGCGCACAAAATTCGCCGCCTCCAGCAGAGACTCGTGCGTGCCGGCATCCAGCCATGCCACGCCGCGCCCGAAACGCACCACCTTCAATTGCCCGCGTTCAAGGTAAACGCGGTTGAGGTCGGTGATCTCCAATTCTCCGCGCGGGGATGGCTTGAGTTCTTCAGCCATTTTTACAACTTGATTGTCGTAAAAATAAATGCCGGGCACGGCAAAATTCGAGCGCGGATGCTCCGGTTTCTCCTCCAGGCTGATGGCATTGCCGCCTTCATCGAATTCAACGATGCCGTAACTATGCGGGTCATGCACCGGGTATCCGAAGATCAGCGCGCCTTCCGTCAGTTCCGCGCCCTCGCGCATGAGCGCGACCAGACCCTGGCCGTAAAAAATATTATCGCCAAGGATCAAACACACTTCACTGTCGCCAATGAACTCGCGCCCAACAATGAACGCATCGGCCAGTCCGCGCGGGTCGGCTTGTTCCGCATACTCAAACGAGAGTCCCCATTGCTTTCCGTCGCCCAGCAATGCGCGGAAGTCACCCAGCGCGTCCGGCGCGCTGATTACCAGAATCTCGCGTATGCCCGCCAGCATAAGCATGGACAACGGATAATATACCATCGGCTTATCATAGACCGGCAGGATTTGTTTGCTGATCGAAACAGTCAGCGGATAGAGCCGCGTGCCGCGCCCGCCCGCAAGAATGATTCCTTTCACTTGGCCTCCTTGTGCGCGCGCCAGGCGTAATTTTTTTGCATCCATTCGCTGTACGCGCCGCCGCTGGCTTGCGCGACCCATTTCGGATTCGACAAATACCACTCGACCGTTTTCCGCAAACCGGATTCAAAATCTTCGCGCGGCGACCAGCCCAACTCGCGCCGCGCCTTCGCAGAGTCGATCGCGTAGCGCTGATCGTGACCGGGGCGATCGGTCACGAAGCGGATCAGGCCGGCATAGGTGTTGAGTCCACGACCGCGCGTGAGCGGATTCTCGTCCACGGGGGCGATCTCATCCAGCAGGGCGCAAATCTTGTGGACGAGGTCCAGGTTCACCTGTTCCGTGTCCGCGCCGAAGACATACGTCTCGCCGGCGATTCCTTTTTCAAATGCAAGTTGCAGGGCGCGGCAGTGATCCTCCACATAGATCCAATCGCGGACGTTGGTTCCCTGTCCATAGACCGGGAGAGTCTTGCCAGAGATGGCGTTAAGGATCATCAATGGAATCATTTTCTCCGGGAATTGATACGGTCCATAATTATTGGAACAATTAGTGATGACCGTCGGCAATCCGTGCGTGTGATGATATGCGCGGACGAAATGATCACTGGAGGCTTTCGAGGCGGAATAGGGCGAGTTGGGCGCGTAGGGCGTCGTCTCGGAAAAATAACCGTTCGCGCCGAGCGAGCCAAAGACTTCATCGGTGGAAACATGCAGGAAGCGAAAGTCCGCTTTGCGACCCTGGGGAAGATTGTTCCAGTAGCCGCGCGCGGCTTCGAGCAGGACGTACGTGCCAACGACATTCGTCTGAATAAAATCTTCGGCATCCTCGATGGAGCGATCCACATGCGATTCGGCGGCCAGATGCAGAATCGCATCGGGTTGGGTGCGCGTCAACAACGCGCTCACCCGCTCGCGGTCGGCGATGGAAGCGTGGACGAATTCGTAGGCGGGATGCGTGTCGAGATCCGCAAGCGAGAGTGGGTTGGCGGCATACGTCAGGCGGTCCAGGTTAACGACGCGATAATTTTGAATCAGCCGGCGCACGAGATTGGCGCCGATGAATCCGCTTCCGCCGGTGACGAGGACTGTTTTGCGTTCGGGCATGATTCTCCTAGTGAGGCAAAGCGCAGTCGGGCGAGTCGCCGCGCGGCACAAGCAACTGGATGCGGACATCGTCGAGGTCGGTCTTGACGATGTAAAAACACAGAATGGGCGCGGCTACCCACTTAACCCAGGCATTGTTCTCCTCGCCGAAACTAGATTCCGCGCCCTTGTCCGGACGGCGCAACGGGTCGGTGACGATCAGCGCGAAACGGCGCGCGGCCAGGTCGGCATAGAAGGATCGAAACACGGGCTGGAACGAATCGGTCATGGCGCGGTCCATCAGGTATTTTTTATCATATTCCGGAACCAACGCGGTCTCCACAAACCCAAACGTGAGCAGTTGGCGTTGATCCATGAATAGCACTTCGCCATCTTGACTCGCGGCGGCGACTTCATTGCGAATCGCATCCAGTATGCGTTCCGTTTTTTCGTGAGAAGGTAATAAGCCCAGCAGGTTCGGGTCGTTGCGATACATGTTCTCGCGCCCGGTTAATACTTTCAGGCGCTCCAGGTCTTCGGCGCGCAAGAGCGGCTGCATGTCGCGCAGGGCGAACAACGCCGGCAGAAAAGCCATCAGTAAAATGATATGGCGAACGCGCGGCGATTCCTTCCAGGCCGCTTCAAGCCGGGGCCAGGCCAGGCTCGCCACAAACAGCGCGCCGATCAGAAACATGTCCAGGTTGTGCAAGTCTGCGCCGCCGCCGATCTTTGTGCTGGCGATCAATCCGATGACCAGGAAGGCAAGTAACGATGACACAAGCGCGAGTTTCTGCCAGAGCGAAAGCGGCCAGTCGTTACGCGCCGCCAGCAGAATCAGCGCAGCGACCAGGGGCAGCGCCGCCAGCGACAGGTTGACCAGGACGCCCAGATCATACGTGCTATTCGGAAGCAGGCGATACCACAGCAGTGATTGATTCAGCAGCACATCCGAGGCGGCCTGCGCCGCGCCGCGCGCGTGGATGAAATCCACCTGTGGAAGAAAATAGCCGGATGCCGCGCCGATCACGCCCAGCAAAATTGCCCTGCCCCACGTTCGCGCGGACGGGGGCAGTGGGTTCGCCGTCGCGGAAGATTCAGCCAGCACGAGCATCGCCGTCCACATGCCCGGCGCGAACATCCACGTGAAGCGGCTGACCGAGGCGAACCACGAGGCAAGCATGATGGCCGGAAGCGAGACCCACAACGGCCTGCGCCACGCAAGCGCGACGAGAATGGCGCTGATCACCAGCGGAGCATGGATCGGTCCCTGCCGCAAAAAAAGGAAGGCCCACATGCCCGCGAAAAAGATCGTGGAACGTTTCGCGCCGGTGGCAGCAAAGGCGCTCCAACCGAGGAGCAGATATGGCACAATCGCGACCAGCGCCACCCACAGGCGTTCCCCGGCAATGGTCACGTTTGGAAGAAGGAAGGGCAGGCCGCCGATCAACTGCCGGCCAAAGTCGAGAAAAGGAACGAGAGGCTGATCGGCCGGGTAAATATACAGGCCGCGCCCAAAGAGGGTGGAGTAGTCCCACAAGCGATTCCCCTCCGACCATTCCAGTGAGAACGGATGGGAGGTCACGTTGACAAGGGGGATGGCGGCAGCCAGGACAGAGCCGGTCAGGAGGATGGAGATGAGAAGAGTCTGCTCATTGGGCATTGGTACCTGGCGAGTCAGGATGCTGGCAACGAGGAGGAAGGCGAGTCCCCAGACAAGCACGCGAAAGGATAGGCTGGTGAGGATCATGCCCCAATAGGTGTATTGGAACAGCCAGACCGGCGCGAGGATGAGAAAAACGATCACCGGCCAGCGGAGCAGGGATGGAGTCTGGTAATTGGCGGCTGGCAATTTATGCGGGAAGCAGGTAGCGAGGAAGGCGAGGGCGAAGAGGGCGAGGCAAAAGAGAACGAAGAGGAAGAATCCCATGCCCCATTTGAGGGAATATTCGCCCAGCCAGTTACCCGTTCCCCAGGCAACGCGCTGCACCTGCCCCGCCGCGCCGACAAGGACGAGGGCGATGGGGAGCAGGGCGACGATTCGAATCAGGTAAAAGGAAAGGGGGCGCTTGTGCATGGGGCTGGCGGATGCCATTATAACGGAAGGGCGGGAGCGCTTATTTCCCGGAGACTTCACGAAAGAGATTCTCGTAGGCATCCGCCACGCGTTCAATGTCGAAAGGCTGCGCGAGGTCAAGGCTTTTTTGGCGCGCGGCAAGGAGCGCGGGAGGCGAGGCGAGCAGTGAGGAGAGAGCAGAGGTCAGCGACTCTGTGTCATCGGGGTCACAGATCGCGCCGTTGCCGTTGACCAAATCTACAAATCCACCGGCGCGGCCGACGACGAGGGCGAGTCCGCACGCCAGGGCTTGCACGCCGACAACGGGCAGACCTTCGGAGCGCGAGGGCATGAAGAGGATGTCGCTTTTTTGAAACTCGGCGATGACCTGTTCCGGCGTGACCCAGCCGGGCAGGTGAAAACGATCCGCGAGGTCGAGCGATTCGATCTCGCGGCGGACCGCCTCGCGCAAGACGCCGTCCCCGAGCAGGGAACACGTCCACGCGAGGTGGCGTAACTTCGAGAGGACGCGCACGATCTGCAGGGGATTTTTTTGCTCCACAAAGCGACCGGCGAAAACGAGTCGCGGCGGGTTGTGGATTTCGAGAGTCTGCGGACGGAGCGCGCTCACGTCCACGCCGTTGGGGATCACGTCAATCGGGATTGCATAATGCTGGAGGGCAAGTGCGCGCGTGAATTGACTGACGGCAACGACTCGTTTCGCGCCGCGCCAGATGGGTTGCGTGAACGGCTGGATGATGCGAAACCATTTGCCGGTCTTTTCGGGGACGCCGCCGGGCACGTCGCCGAGGTGGGCGGTGAGGACGCAGGGAATCTGTGTGAGGCGGGAGAGAGTCCAGGCGGCGGCTCCGGCCGGGACGGCGAAGTGCGCGTGGATCACATCGGGGTGGAAGCGGCGTGCGAGGGGTGCGCCCGCTGTCAGCGCAGAGAGGACGAAGGCGGTCATCTCCGGCAAACGCGCGCGGAAGGCTTCACGCCGCAGTGAGGCGAGTCGCATCACATCCACGCCTTGAATCGTTTCGCGCTTGGGCAGGCCGTCGAAATGCGCGGTCAACACTTTTACATCGTGTCCGCGCTTGGCGAGAGCGATGCAAATGTCGCGCGCGGCGGCGCCTCCCCCTCCGCCGATGGGCGGGAATTCGTGGATGAGGACGAGGACGCGCATGTTATTTGGATTCGAGAATGGTGCGGATGGTGTAGGTGGGCTTCTGCTGCGACTCGTGATAAGTGCGCGCAAGCAGTTCGGCGATGAGTCCCATCAGGATGGATTGAAAACCCATGATGGCGAACATCACGCCGACGACCAGCAGAGGCGAGGTGGCGGCGGGGATGCCCCAGAAGCGGCGGATGAAAAGATAAAGAAGGTCGGCGAGACCGAGGAACATCAGCGCGAGTCCCGCGCCGCCGAAAAGATAAATGGGCTTGCTGGAATAACTGAGCAAAAATTTAACGGTGAACAGATCGAGCAAAACTTTAATCGTGCGCTCGAGTCCGTATTTGGCTTTGCCGAATCTGCGCGGGTGATGATTCACTTCGATCTCGGCGATGCGCGCTCCAACGGAATGCGCGAAGACCGGAATGAAGCGGTGCATTTCGCCGTAGAGCTTGAACCCTTCAAGCGCATCGCGGCGATAGGCTTTGAGTGTGCAACCGTAATCGTGCAGGCGCACGCCCGTGACGGCGGAGATCAACCAGTTGGCGGCGTGCGAGGGCAGGTTGCGCGTGAGCGCGTTGTCTTTGCGATTTTTGCGCCAGCCGCTGACGAGATCGTAGCCTTCATTTAATTTTGTGAGCAGGTTGGGAATATCGGCGGGATCGTTTTGCAGGTCGGCGTCGAGCAGGACGATGATGTTGCCGCGCGCGTGATCAATACCGGCGGCGATGGCGGCGGTCTGACCGAAGTTGCGGCGCAGTTCGATCACGCGGACGTGAAGCGGATCCTGCTGATAAAGTTTTTCCAAGGCCGCGGCGCTTCCGTCGCGGCTGCCGTCGTCCACGAGGATCAGTTCCCAGGTCTGGTTCAGAGGCGCGAGGGCTTTTTGAATCGCATCGAAAAGCAGGGGAATGTTTTCCTCTTCATTATAGACCGGGACAATCAGGGAAAGTTCGGGCATGGAATTAAGAATTTGCAACCTGTTTGCGGATGCGTTCCATATCCGAGTCAACCATCATCTTGACCAAATCCACGAAGCCGACTTTCGGCTCCCAGCCGAGTTCGCGTCCCGCTTTGGACGGGTCGGAGAGCAGGATGTCCACTTCGGCGGGGCGGTAGAAGCGTTCGTCCACGATCACGTATTTCTGCCAGTCGAGGTCCGCGTGGGCGAAGGCGATCTCGCAAAATTCGCGCACGGTATGAGTCTCGCCGGTGCCGATGACGAAATTATCGGGCTGGTCGTGCTGTAACATGCGCCACATGGCGTCCACGTAGTCGCCGGCGAATCCCCAGTCGCGTTTCGATTCGAGGTTGCCGAGGCGCAGTTCCTTCGTCAGTCCAAGTTTGATCTTCGCCACGCCGTCGGCGATCTTGCGCGTCACGAATTCAAGTCCGCGGCGGGGGGATTCGTGATTGAAGAGAATCCCGGAGACGGCAAAGAGATCGAATGACTCGCGATAATTGATGGTGATGTAGTGTCCGTACACTTTGGCAACGCCATACGGCGAGCGCGGATAGAACGGAGTCGTCTCGCTTTGAGGAATCTCAAGTACTTTGCCGTACATCTCGCTGGAAGAGGCTTGATAAAAACGAATCTTCGGATTGTAGTAACGGATGGCTTCGAGGATGCGCGTCACGCCGAGGGCGGTCACTTCGCCGGTCAGCGTCGGTTGATTCCACGAGGTCGGCACGAAGGATTGCGCGGCGAGGTTGTAGAATTCGGTCGGCTTGTATTCCTCGAACAGCGCCATGAACGAACCCTGGTCGTGCAGGTCGCCTTGAACAACGGTGATCTTGTCCAGCAGGTGGGCGACGCGTTCCAGCGTGAAGGTGCTGGCGCGGCGCGCCACTCCGACCACGTTATAGCCTTTGGAAAGCAGGAGTTCCGCGAGATACGATCCGTCCTGTCCCGTGATTCCTGTGATGATGGCAGTTGGCATTCAGTCTCCTGGTATGGAGCGCAGCAGACGTTCTCTAACGTCGGCGGTGCGCCAGAGAGCGCATCGTACGCGCCATTCTTGTTTCAAAATTCAGCGGCTGAATTATATCGTGAAATTTCAAGGCAACAGTTTTCTGCGGCGGTCGCGCCACCAGCCTCCCCCGAGGATAAGCGCGGCAAGCGCAACGATGACGGCGACCATGATCCCAAACGGAATCTGTCCGCCGAGATGGTAATAGCGGCTGGCGTACCATTGCGTGAAGAAAACAAGAAAAATAATTTCGACAAGAATCCAGCGCGTGAGCCAGCGATCGCGATTCACCCAGGCGTACGCGGCGACGCAAGCCTCGATCACGATCAGGATGGCGCGATAGCGGGGATTGTCCCACTGATCCGCGCCGCCGCGCAAGGCCGCGACGATGCACCAGATCCAGACGAGGGCGATCAGCCATAGCCACAACCGGCGCTTCTCTCCTACTTCAGAGCGGGTGACCGCGAACGGAGCGTAGAACAACAACGGGACAAGAGCATACCAGCCCAGCGCGCGGAAGATGCCAAGCAGGCGCAGGGTCAGCGTGGTCGGCTCGACGAAGGCGGCGGGTAAAACAGGCTGGCACAGTCCATAGATTATCACAAAGAGCGGATGCAATCCTTCCGGCATTTCACTGAATAGTTTTTGCACCCAGCCCGATCCGCGCACGAGTTGATAGGTGTCCCATTTGACCGCGTCGCGCGCGAAGTTCATCACGATGCCGATAGGCGAGGAACCGAAGGGCTGTTCGCGCTCAAGTCCCCAGGCGAGGAGATAGAGACCCGCGATGAAAATGAATCCGGTCGCCAACAGCGCGGTCCACGAGACTCGTCCGTGCTCGCGTTGGACAAACATCCAACCGGCGAGGATGACCAGGGTCAGCAAGGCGACGGCGGGAGAAATGAGCAACATGCCGAGGAAGCCAAGGGCGAGCCAGAGCGTCGCGCTTCGGCTGTGTGCTTCGCTCTGTTCAACGCGTCGAGAAACAAATCCCCACAACGCGATTGCCATGAAGGTCATCAAAAACGGTTCGCGCATCTGCGAACTGCCAAGCAGAATCGACTCGGGGTAGAGGGCGTAGATTCCGACCGCGATGGAAGCCACCCGCCCACCCCAAAGCAATGAAGCGAATTTCCAGAGGAAGGGGATGCCGAGGGCGGCGGTCAACGCGGCGAGGAGAATCGGGAGCAGTGGCCGGTGTGCATCCGGCGAAAGATAACGATAGGAGGCGGTCAGGATGGCGAGCAGTCCGCCGTATTGATCGGAATAATGCGACTTGTTGAAGGATTCCCAGATGGGCTGGCCGGACTGCGACAGTTCCCAAGCCTGCATGTCGCGGCGATAGGCGTCGGTGTAAATGTAGCCGTTGCGGTGATCGTCGGCGGCATCGGGCTGGAGAGGCAGGGCGAGGTAAAGCGTCACGCCGAGGGCAAGGCGCAGGAGGAAGGCTAGGGCAAGAACAAGTTGCAGGTTGAAGGTTGCAGGTTGAACTTCTTGCGAGTCCGGCGCCCAATGAGAGGCGTAACGTAAAACGTAAAACGAAAGAAGAAAGATGAAGGAGAAAATCAACCAGCCGGTGAAAAAATTACCGGGTTGAAGCGCGGAGAATCCCGCGCCGAGGAGGAGGCCGGAGACAATAATCGGAATATGGGATTTCATTTCGTTGAAATTATACCCGCCTGACAAATTTGACTGCCCATGTGTTGCAGGATTCGAGGCCTGCGCCTCTTCGCGGTCTACCCCCAACTCCTGCCATACCGCACTCGGTCACAAATTGCGCTTCGAGGGGCTGTCAACTCAAACCCCCAACTCCTTCCCCACCTTCGACGGGACAGGCAAATTCTGCTCCTTGCTCTTCCTCACCTTCTCACCGAGTAGTTCCTTCCAAAACCCCTCGTCATATCTATGCGACTCCCCAGCCGAGCAGAAGAATTGCTCTGCCTATTCAATTCCCTTTACCCAATCAAACTTGAATGGCTTCAATGTGTTGACGAGTTTCTTGTCTGCCGTCCAGAATTCAATACCCATCCATTCTGCCAGAGCGATGTAATGCGCATCATAGGTGGCAGATAGATTGTATTTAACTGCCGCCTTTTTGGCGCGCGAGTGTAATTCTGCATTCGAAACCAGTTCGATTGGCAAAGTCAATGCCGCTGTAAGCGCCTTTTCAACTGCATCAGACGGTAAACTGCCTGCTTTTTGATAACGATATAGGCCGTTTGTAACTTCATAGTACAGCAAGGACGGAGCGACAATTCTCGCGTCCGCTTGCATCCAACTTTCCCATAAATTTGTCACTGTTTTCGATGTCACGTGACGAACAATCACGCTTGCGTCAACGCAATGCGTTAAGGAGTTGCTCATCTCGTTCCTCCCGCCCTTGGCGAATCATCTCGGCTGGATCTGGCAGTTCGCGCCCGTTCAATGCAATGCGAATACTTTCATGGGCTTCTTCCAACAGTTTCCGCCAGTCTTTACCTTTCTTTTCCGCGACCAATTGATCGTACGCCTTTTTAGAAAGGACAACGACTTCTGCTTTTCCGCCGCGTTCCACAATGACAGGGGCGATCTTGGCTTGTTTCATCACATCCCCGAAGTTGATTCGGGCTTTTGTGGCGCTGATTGTTTTTAGCATGGCTTCCTCTCGATTGATTAACCGATTAATCAATCAGAAATATACCCCCAAAGAGACCCTCTGTCAATTCATCCTCCGATACCGCCCTCTCCCCAAAAATTGGATCACATCCTTATCCCGCAGGGACTGAAGTTGTTGTCTGATCTTCGCCCGCACATTGTTATTGGACGGATGCTTCGCCTGCAAATGTCCCTCAAAAGCATAGGCGTCCTCCAGCAAAAATTCATCCTTTTCGTATTCTTCCGAACAATTCCCGCAAATGGGACAGAACCCCGCACGGCTTACCCATTCTTCCGTCATTACACGGATTCGCTGGGCGGGGCTTGAATATTCATTTGCAATTTCAATAGACAATATTAAACTCATTCTCGTATGTACAAATTAGTTTGAGTTATTCTTGCTCATGAATTTTACTTATCTTGCGATCTTGCCCATCAACTCCAAATCTCGAAAGACTATCTTCGGGAAATTTTCCTTGAAGAAGTTGCATCAAAATTTTTCCATGCAAATATGCGAAATAAGTTGGTAATGCTTCACCTATTACGTTGCGAATATAGTATCTATGATCATTTTCAAAAGCCCAATTCCATTTGAAAGTTCTAGGAACTGTTTGTAAATCCGCACATTCTCTAGCACTCATTACTCGGTTTTCCCATGGATGAATCTTGTAATCCCCTCCAATGTGGCTACTATTTGTTGTGACAGTAGATGCTGGGCGGTCGGGTGGCATTCTTCGATAACTCGAATGGAAACCTTTGATCAGCCTTGCTCTTCCATTCTTTCTGAGCACGTAAGGGCGATTGCGTAGCAGGTTGCCACAATGAGGACAATAGGCTACTTCGAGTGGAATGCTATTTTTGTTGCACTCAGGACATATAGAATTCTGATAAGCATTCTTTCCGCTGTATGGTGGAATGCTTAAAACCATCAAATATCTGTCACCATCATAGCTGGGCACGTAATGTAAAGCGTCCTTGGGATTGCTAGGTTTTGTCTTTGCATCTAGGGCAGAATATCTCATTTGATTTAACCAAGATCTTACGCTCACCCATTTTTTTCGATTGTCAATAGCTGTTTCCGAATGTGTAGGTCGTACCCAGGGCAATAATTTTCCCTTCTTGAGATTTTCAAGCCATTTTTCATCTTTGTGGACCGCAACCAGAATTGCTCTTCTTCTTAATTGAGGAATTCCATAATCTGCCATTTGAACTACGCCAACAAACAATTCATATTCAATAAGTTCATCAGCAAATGCCTGAACAACCGTCTTGATTTTGCCTGTGTTTTTTTCACGAATAACTCTGTTTAACAGAGCAGGCACATTTTCAGCCACCACTACTCTTGGCTTTAGTTGGTTGATTATGGGAATTGCAGACAGTAGCAATAAATTTCGTTCGTCACGAACACCATGTTCAGGATCGGTTATTTTTCCTCTTCCGGGATTGGAAGAACTCATTCCTTGACATGGTGGCGTAACGGTTAAAAGAGATAATCTTTGTTGTTTTTCACTTTTTCTGTATTGCCTGATAATTTTTTTCCAAGTCTTTTCAATGTCTCCCTTTATACAAGTTGAATTTGGGAAATTTTGTTCACAAATATTGGCTCTATCAAAATCCTTTTCGGATTGGACAACAATTTGAAAGCCAGCTAATTCGTACCCTAAATCGCTAATACCCGCGCCTGAAAACAATGAAATAGCGGTCAGGGCAGAAAAACCTCGCCGAACGCGTTTCTTTAAAATAAACTTCTTGATTTCGTTTGTCGCTGTCACTTATATTCTCTTTACAGTATTTTATCTAAATTTTCTAAGGCTTCAATTCTCGGATCTTTCGCGTTGGCTCTTTGTTTTACAATTCTGTAGAACTCCTGATTCGACCTACGTGCGGCGTCAGCTAGACCTTCCCAAGGCTGGAATGTAACGCCAGTACTTAACGCCCGACTCGACTCTCCGTGCGCATCGTCTTTTATTTGTTTTGCAATTAGAAAACCGCGAATGTTTTTCTTGGGATATTTGGGATCTGTCGATTTTTTCTTATCCTGTTCATCTCGGAAAAACTCAACATAATCTATTATTTGGCGAAACTCTTTCTTGCCAGCAGATATATCCGCGCCTTTTACTTCCACAATCACGATATTATTTGCATCGTTGACACAAAAAAAGTCTACTCGGTGTGAGCCTTCTTCTTTTGTAGAAGATTCAATTTTAAAGTGTTTCACCAAAACCGAATCTAGTTTCTTCTCGTGATCCATTAGCGCCAGAGAATTATCAATTAACCAAGGATGCTTTTCCAAAAAGCCTTGCATGTCATCTCTGTCCGAAACCTTTTCGGGCGCACCCTCTTCAATTAGTTGTTCAAACTTGTCAATAATTGCCAATCTTCCTTTGACTATTCCAGCAAACTGTATCGCTTCAACGACATCCCATTCAGAGAGGATTTCAAACATTTGAGCCCGTTCTATTGTATTTGCTTTCATCAGTTGTCTAATAATTGCCATCACATCTGCTCTCTGGTAGGCTTCAATCAAGAATGCAACCAGTTCATCTAACCGATCATCCTCTATTGTTGGAATACTAGCCAACTTGGTGATAGCATTAATTAACTCGTCACGCTGTCTGTCTGGAAATTGCTGTATCAGGTCAATGTATTTTGTTTCTCGTCTTAATCTGTTTTCCTGAATCGCTCTACGCAGTTTTGCCCACTCTTTTAGTAGAGTTCTAACCTTTTCCTTTCCCCATGCTAATAATGGCTGGGCTTCTTCCCTTTCCCAGTTAATGCTCCCTCTGTCTGTTGCTACAGCATCAAATGCCTGATCTAAAAAGTCAGCATATATTTCGCCAGTAATGTATTGAAGCCCTAATTGTCCTTCAAAACCCCCAGTTAACCCGAAGAAAAATGGGGTTTGTTGTGCAAGAGTACCGCGTACAACAATCACAATGCCGCGATCCTCATCGCGTTCAATTGGTTTATCAGTGAAACCAATCCACCACTGGATAGTACCAGAACCAGTTATGGTTTCTGTTTGTAATTTCTTTTCTGGAAAGCGAAATTGCAAGGCAACCTCATCCCTCTTTAGGGGCTTTCCATTTACTTTGATAACAAAATCTCCCGAGATTAGAGAAAATCTTCTCGCCATACTATAACGAAATTCATCTTCATTGATTGTTCGCTGAAGTTTTATATTTTGCAAAGTAACAGTTGTGCCAGGAGAATTGCCTGTTTTGACGTTCGCTTCAATAACATTAGGATGGTATTCTTCTCCTAGATTTAATTTTTCTATATCTCGATAGACCATCTCGAAGATTGACCGTTTACTGTTCTGAATGGTTGTCACGTTCACAGTATCCGCAATTCCAAATCCAGCTAATTTACCAATACCTTTTCTCCCAATTGGACGTCTTTTGGGATTACCCAATACCGTATCACCCTCTGCTTCTCTTCTATCACGACCAATTACAAGGTACTTATCGTCGCAATCTGAAAAACTCATTCCATGCCCGTTGTCTTCAACAACGATTACAGAATCTGCACTCCAAGGTAAACCGAAAGGGATTGATATATTTACCTCAGTTGCATTGGCATCATATGCGTTTTTTATAAGTTCAGCTATTGAAGGGACGGCACCAGAATACATCTGCAACCCTAGATGCTTAATTAATCCGCCAGCGTATTTCATTGTAAGGGTGGGCTTAGCCATTTATCCTCCAATCACAAATTGAAACAATTCTAATTCAAATCAGAATCCAAGTTCCTTCAAATTCTGCTCCTTGCTCTTCCTCACCTTCTCACCGAGCAATTCCTTCCAAAACTCCTCGTCATACCTGCGCGACCGCACAGGCAACGGCATCGGCACGCCCCATCCAAGCAACAACACTTCCTCTTTCGGTTGGAGTCGCGCCAGCATACCGCGTAACGCCTCCCGTCCCGCGAGACCCGAAAGCACGGCGTGGATATCGTCCTCGTCGCCGAGCCAGCCTGAGATACGCGTCCCCAACTGCGACATGACCTCGTCATAAATTTGCGACGGGCGCTGGTCCACGATCAACAGCGTCACATAATATTTGCGGAGTTCGCGCGCGATGGTCGCGAAGGTCGTCTGTGCCGCCATCTCGCGGTTCAACAACTTGTGCGCCTCTTCCACGACGATGATCAACTGACGCGGCTCCTCTTTTCCATGCGTGCGGAACGCGTTGGTCTTATGCTCCCACGCGTTGCGAATCTTGCGCGTCAACAGATTCGACACGAGCAGATAATCCAAATCGCTTTCGTGTTCGCCGAACGACAGGATCACATGCTGTCCGTTCTCCAGCGATGCGATGATCTCCTTCACCGAATCCGCCGCGGGCTTCTCGACGATATACGGCTTACCGAACAGCCTGCGCAGTTTGTCGTGCAGAGCCTCCGCCGCCGCCACATTGACTCCATTTTCATTTGCCCACGCCGCCACGCTTCCCTCCGCGGGCACCTCTTTCTTCTTCCCTCTTTCGTCTTCGATGATCACTGTCTCACGCGACATATCGCGGAACCGCGCAAACCACTCATCCCGAAACGACGCGTACAACGCGTTCAACGTCGTCGGTGTGGTGTCGCGCAGATTCAATTCGCGCATCAACGTCTCAATGTCGCTTGTGGATATGTCGCCCGTCGAGATCTCCAAATTAAAATCGGGGACTTGCCCTCGGATGGTTGATCCGCCTCCCAAGCCGACGATTCGAACCTTCGACTTGAACTTGGTCTTCAATCCCGTCACGGCTTTTTTCGTGTCTGACGCCACATCGTCAAAACCATATTCGTTGTGCATATCCAGCACGAACACCGAGGCTTTGTTGTAGTGCATCAAGCCCGCCAGCGCTAGCCGCGTGAGGAACGACTTGCCCGTGCCAGTCGCGCCGAACACGCCCGACGATCTTTGCACGAACTTCTCCATGTCAATGCACACGGGATGATTCTGTTCGCGCGTGTACCCGATGATGAAGTTGCCCTTCTCGTTCGGGTCGCCGAAAATTTCCGCGATGTCGCCTTCGTTCGCCAGAAACACCTGCGCGTGATGCGGCGGCACATTCTTGACGGGCAGTATGCGCGGCTCATCTTTGAGTCCCGCGTCAATTCGACCGCGCCAATCTTTATACTCCGCCGTCCCCAACTGCGGACCGATCTCCAGCATCAGGTTCGGCAACACTTCGAGATTCGCGTACAGCGTCTGCCCGTGCAACGCCTTCGAAATATGCGACGGGAACCGTCCCTCCATCTGCTCATCCGCAAAGCGCGGGTCCGTCGCCCCGAGCACAATGTCCGTGACGATGCCGTAATAATTCCACTCTCCGCTTTGGATGACCACAAACGCCCCCTCCTGAATCTCCTGCGGGGAAACCGTGAGCCTCACGCGAAAATTCTCTTTGAGTCCGCCGCCAACCAAATATCCGATTTTTGTTCGTTGTTCCATAAGAACTCCGTTCTTGATTTCTGATTTTAGAAATTTGATTTTAGATTAACTGTAAGTTGTGTCCGTTTTCCATATGTTTATTTGAAATTTGCTTTGGCTGTTTTAATGGATGCGGTGAAGATCGCGACCAGTTCGTCTGCTTCCCTCATCAGGTCTTTCAGCTTTTCAGCAGGGACAATTCCTGCTTCCTGCAACATCTCCATCCAATAAAGACATTCGTCTGCTTCTTCCAGCGAAATACCCGCCTTGGCAATAAAGTCTGCTTTCGACCTGCCGCGGCACGCGGCGCGATAATTTGCGCCCACAGACATACCAGATCGCAGTAGTTGATTCCCAATCGTTCGCGCTGTTTGAGCATTAGGCAATGATTCAACCAGCCGAATCACACGCAACCCGAACTGCTTAGTCCGCTTTTTCAATTCATTCTCATTCATCGCAGACTCCTATACCTTCACACAATCTAACATCCTCAATCACAAATCTAAAATTATGCGCTTACATCACTCAACGCGCCCAGCACGGACATCAACGTCGGGTAATCATCGCGCAGCAATGTGATGACTTCATGCATCGCGCGTTCCTGCCAACTCTTATCCTTGTGCGCGGACTGCGCCTGCAAAATATGCGCCGCCACCACTTCACCCACAGGGATTTCCTGATTGTTCAAGATGTGCCTGAAATATCCAAACTTTTCGGTGAAGCGCGCGATGTCGTTGTCGTCACACTTGAAGATCACATCCAAACTCAACGGCGGACGCGGCGGCAGAAGATGATGAATCTTTCCATCCTGCTCGTATCCCACCGCCAGCACGGACATTTCCACGGGGACGATTCTTCGCTCGCGGTTATCCTTCATCACCTCGTCTCTGATATTATCCGCCGTGACGAGTTGACGCACCAGCCCGTCGTCGTCAATGTGGATGTCGTGGATGATGCCGAAGATTTGATATCCGCCCCCCAGCGGCGCGCGCACCAACGCCCCAAACGACGGCGCATCCAGTTGATTGACGCGGCATCCCGCCACGAAGCTTGTCGTCCCCGCGCGGAGTAGCCGTCCGATTTCGATTGGTTGAGTCATTTCATCTCCTCATTTCATATGTCGCTGCGAGCGCTTGTTACGAAGCAGTCTCCTCGCTAATGAGGAGATTGCTTCGTCGTCGCTTCGCTCCTCCTCGCAACGACATTATCTCTTGGTTCTTCCCTGTAAATCTTTCGCGGACTGTTTGTACGAGCCGTCATCCACGTCTTCGTTGTTCTTGCGGAGTTCCATTGTCAGCAATTGCTCGATCTGTTGTTTCTCTTCGTGTTTTACAACCGCCGTCTCATGCGCGCGATGAAGCAGATAGGGATAAGGTCTGCTCCCCATCATCCTGCATTGATCCACCAGCACCGCGTGTAATAGATTCAACTTCTCTTTATCCTCCGCTACCCACTTTGGAATCTCAACGCGCACGGGCCAGGGATGTCCATCCGTGCCGACGTTGAGATAGAAAAAATGCAACGCCAGCGCGCCCTTGTAATTTTTTTCGGAACTCGATTGCAGACCAAACACCGCCGAACGCTCGCCCGCGCCGAGAAGCGGGTTCTCGCGTTCGCCAAACAGCCAGCGGTCGCTCACGCCGCGCAACGGATGGAACTCGCGCATCTTTTGTATCTGCTCGTGGTCTGCCATTGCAATCTCAAGCAGGCGAACGACAAGGTCGGCGGAGGGCTTGTCCACATAGCCCGCCACAATCACGCCGCGCGTTTGCAGGCGGGAAAGGATGGTCAGGTATTTTTGGATGAACTCCGCATAGGCGGCCGCGTCTTCGCCCTTCGCGCCCCATAATTCGATGGGACCGTCCGTCAACGTGACGACCGGCCCTTTAATGCCGTTTGATAATTCGTCCAGTTTGATGCGCTCGGCCAGGTCGCGGCGCAGCGACACCATTCCTTCAGACAAGGGAACGCCCCGCGGCAGAAGTTCGTCGCCGTAGAGCAATTCGCTTTCGGTGAACGTCTCTGGCGTTTGCCCCGAATTTAACCGCATGCAGATCGCGCCGACGTTGATCAGGCTGAATTGGATCGCCGCGTGCCGGTCGGGGAGGATCTGCGAACCGTCCGCGGCGAGCAGGGTCGCGTCGTCGGCCGCCTGCCGCGCGGGGTGAGAGGCCGCGAGGGATTCCGCGCGGGGAAGCGCGCAGCGGATGTTTGCGTCGGCGCTTTTGACCGTCTCCACTTTCGCGCGCAGAACGTCGGGCTGTGAATCGAAGTCCGCCAGCAGTTCGCGCGCTTTGGCGCGCCGCTCGTCGAGAATCTTTTTTCTCTCGCCCGCGCCCGCGCCGACCTCCTGAATACGTGCGTGGATTTCCTGAAAGTTGATGGGCATGGTTAGAACAAATGTATCAGAATTGTACAGGCAAAGAGACAAAAACTCAAGCAGGAACTTTTTGTGACTGGCAGCGTCTGAATTCTGTACAAAAGAACAGGCCTTACGCATAATCGGCGTTCTCTAACGCCAACCGACCGGCGAGGCGTTAAGCGGCCGCACCCCATGCCCTATTTTGCGTACGTCCAATAAAACCAACAAGGAGAAAACATGCGTACAAAATCGTTGCTCGTTTCCATTTTGATGCTTGGCGTCCTGATATTGAGCGCCTGCGGTCCGGCTGCCATTGCCCCAGCCGCAAGCGAGGTCTCTCGCGCCTTGAGCATCACCGGTGTAGGACAGGTCAGCCTGACCCCCGACATCGCGTACATCTACCTCGGTGTGCATACCGAAATGGCATCGGCCTCGGAGGCGGTGGCTGAAAACAACATCCAGACCCAAAAGGTGATCGCCGCGTTGAAAAAGATGGGCGTGGAAGCGAAGGACATTCGCACCACCAACTTCAGCATCTGGCCCTCGCAAAACTACGGCCCCGACGGCATGCCGCTCGAACTCAAGTACGCGGTGGATAACACCGTCTACGTGACCGTACGCGACCTCGCCAAACTGGGCGACCTGCTCGACAGTGTGATCACAGCGGGCGCCAACACGGTCAACAGCATCGCCTTCGATGTGGCCGACAAAACTGCCGCGATGAAAGAGGCGCGTGACATGGCTGTAAAGAACGCCCAGGAACAGGCCCAGGAGTTGGCGGCAGCGGCAGGCGTAAAACTCGGCGACATCACCTCCATCTCGTTTTACGATACCCTCCCGTACCCGGTCTTTGACGGATATGGCAAGGGCGGCGGCGGCGGAGCCGAAGCAGCGCTCGCTGTGCCAATCCAGCCCGGCCAGTTGACCATCACTGTTTCGGTCAGCATGTCGTACGAGATCAAGTAAAGGCCCCCACCCCGCCTCCCCCATTTTCTTCAAAAATGGGGGAGGCGTGTTTAACGATATATAATTCTGCCCATGAAACCCATCAAAAAATTCTGGCCTCAACTGCGTGACTTTTCCCTGATCCTGCTCGGTTCGTTGATGCAGGCGCTGGCGCTGCGGCTCTTTCTCATCCCGGCGCATCTCGCCTCGGGCGGCGTGAGCGGCATTTCGCAGTTGATCAATCACTTCACTGGCTGGCCGATCGGCGTGATGGTCTTGATCGGCAACGTGCCTCTCTTCATCCTCGGCTGGCGATTTTTGGGCGGGCGTCGTTTTGCGGCGCGAACAGCCACTTCCATCATCTCGTATTCGCTGGCTGTAGACTTGCTGTTATTTTTCCCGTTCTTTCCCGCAAACGGCTTGACCGACGATATCTTTCTCAACTCGCTTTACGGAGCGGTCGTGGCGGGCGCGGGCTACGGGCTCGTCTACCGCGCGCGCGGGACATCGGGCGGGTCGGACATCCTGGCGCGCATCCTCAATCATTGGCGCGGCGTCCCGATGACGCAGTCCTACTTGATGGTGGATTCGGTTGTCATCCTAGCGGCTGGATTCGTCTTCGGCTGGAAGGAAGCGCTGTATGCCATCATCACCCTCTACGTCAGCGGCCTGGTCGCGGAGACGATCCTCGAAGGCGGCGGGACGGTCCGCACAGCAATGATTGTCACCGCAGAGCCGCAAAAGATCGCGGATGAGATTCTGGTTGAGTTGGAGCGCGGCGTGACATACCTTTCCGGCACCGGCGCGTACACCGGCGAGGAACGTCCTGTGCTGTATGTGGTGATCAGCCGGGCCGAGGTGGCGCAGGTCAAGGCCATTGTCCACGAGGCGGATCCGAAGGCCTTCATGGTGGTCGGCGTGGCGCACGAAGCGCTGGGCGAGGGCTTTCGTTCGCTGAAACCCTCGTGAGCGGGGCGTTTCAGAAAAAGATGGAACCGACGTTATGCGGTTTCAGTCGCAACGTTCAATCTGCACCGCTGCGCGCAGCATGAATCTTGCAGCGTCATATAAGGCGGGGATGTACTTCGAGCGCAAGGACGTTGCTATCGTGGATATTGCAGCGTCACCCCCACGACCAGCGCGATCTGGCCGAGATGATACAGCCCGATATTGATGATCCGTCCGTTTTGAATGGGGGTGATGAATTTATTCCACGCCAGGACAATATCCGAGACGAAGAAGAGGAACGCGCCTGACGCAGCCAAAAGCGACGCCCCGGCGTTCCATGAAGTATCGGTGAGTTTGAGCATGGCCGAGAGCAGCATCAGCGAAATGACGAGACCGTAGAGCGTCACTGCCGCGCGCAGGCGGGGCGCTTCTGTTACGGTCAGCGCGGCCAGGATGCGCCGCATGACGCGCAGACCGCCCAGCCCAACCATGACCGCCAAAATAATTCCCCACACCGTGAACGGGGAGGCCGGCAGGTTGAAACCGACAATGTAGGCAATGTGACCGAAAAGAAAAGCGATCAGGCCAGGGAGAAAGAAACGGTCGAGCCAGAGCAGGAACACATCCCCGGCCAGCGAACACAGAATCCCCAGGCCGAACCAGAGGCCCGCGTCCGAAAGCCCGCTGGTTACCCACAAATGAACAAACAGAACCGCCATCACCGCCGGTTTGGCGATGAACTCCAGCGGGCGAATCTTTTTCCACAACGCCAGCCATTCCAGCCCGGCAAAGAACAACGCGATAAAAATGTACGTCACACATCCTCCCAAATTATCCTGCCCGCGCAGGCCGCCAGCGTGCAATATTTTTAAACTGCGCGGCGAAGGGTATGACTACTTCCGTTTGATCTTGTACCCAAAGCGCCGCAGCCATTCCTCGTCATTACGCCAATCCTTCAACACCTTCACGCGCAACTCCAGAAAGATCTTCCGCCCGCCCATCGCTTCAATCTCCTTGCGCGCGGCAGAACCGATCTGCTTCAACATGTTCCCGCCCTCGCCGATGACGATGCCCTTTTGCGATTCGCGTTCCACGAAGATCGTCGCGGCAATGTAGGCCGCGCCGTTGGCGCGTTCGGTGAATTCGTCCATGCGGATGGCGATCCCGTGCGGGACCTCGTCGCGCAGGATATGCAAAGCTGCCTCGCGGATTAAATCGGCGGCGATCTCTTTCTCATACAAATCTGTGACCTGCTCACCGTCGAACTCCGGCGGACGCGTGGGCAGGAATGTGACCAGCAGGCTCGTCAGGTCGGCCAAGCCGTCGCCGCGCGTGGCGGAAAGAGGCATGATCCTCGCCTCCCGCTTGATCAGGGTCTGGTGCGCCGCGCGGCGCGCGTTCAGCGCTTCGGGAGTGAGCAGGTCAATTTTGTTGAGTCCCAGCGTCAGCGGAATGCGGCGCGGCAACATAAAAGCGATCTCCGCGTCGTCCTCCGACGGTTCCGTGGTCGCGTCGAAAAGCCAGAGGATGGCATCCACATCAGCAAATGCTTCGCGCGCTTCCTGGTTTAAAAAATCGCCCAGCCGGTGGCGCGCCCGGTGCAGGCCGGGTGTGTCCACAAAAACCATTTGATACGTTTCTGTGGTGAGAATTCCCAGCTGGCGCCGCCGCGTGGTTTGCGCGCGCGGCGATACCGCCGCGACCTTCTGGCCGATCAGGGCATTGACCAGCGTGGACTTGCCCACGTTGGGCCGTCCGATGATGGCGACGAAACCGGATTGAAAGTTTTCTGTCATAAGAAAATGGAACCTGCCTATCGTTTTGCAATCGAAGATTTGTCGCGCACCATTGCGGCGCGCAGATTTTCTTTCCAGCCTCAGGGTGCAACACTTCCCAGCACAACCGGGTTGGCCCCGACCAATTCGTAAAACACCGCAGCCAGTTCAGGGTTATCCTGCACGCGCATGGTTGTATCGTGCGCAGGAATATCATCGTTCTGCCACCATTCGTTCCACCACGAGAATCCGATCAACCGCGGCCAGCGGAAGGAGATTATATCTTCCAGCGCCGCGCGCGCCCAGACGGCCTGGTCTCCGAGCGGATTGTTCATCGTCGCGCCGAATTCGGCGAGGATGACGGGTTTATCGGGCGCAAGGCGATCCAGCCGCGCGTATGCAGAATCCATGTAACCGCTGAAGCCGTCCCAGTAATCGTCTTCGGGAGTCTGCGCGCCATACACGCTGACCGCCACCCAATCAATCCACTCATCGCCAGGATAATAGTTCTCGAAGTGATTCCATTCGACAATCGGCCAGTCCTCGCCATTAATGTGGAAGACCCAGGTGATGTTGTTCGCACCCTGTTCGCGGCAGGTCTCGATGATGTGGCGGTAGGCGTCTCGAAATTGTTCGGGGCCGTCGGGCTGGGCCGCGTCGCCGTAGCCGCCGGACGCGCCGCCTCCATTCCAGACGCCGTTCCACGAGAACCATTCGCCGTTCATTTCCGTGCCATATTCAGCTAAGAGAGGCGTTCCAAAATCGCGTGCCGCCGCGCACCAGGCGCGCAAGTCAGCATTGAATTGACCGTCCAGGATGGCTGGCACGGTGAACAGCGGCTCGGCCAGAGCCTGCTCCGCGCTGGAGCGAAGCATCAAGCGGATGTAGGGAATGCTTCCCGCCTCGCGAATCCACGCGGCAGTCTCGAGCGGAAACCCGCGCCCTTCATACCAGTTGTGAGAGAAATAGACCCAGGCCGCGCTCTTGCCGACTGCTCCTTCGTAGGAGCGTAAATCGTTAAGCGTCAGGTCGCTTTCTTCGCCGCTGATTCCGCCGGGATAGACGCCGTGATAAAGATGGCCGGGTGGCGGCAGGGGAATTTCACGCGCAGGCATTTGTGTCGCGGATGGCGGAAGGGCGGTTGCAGTGGCGGTGGCAGTGGCGGTTGCAGTGGCGGTGGCAGTGGCGGTTGCAGTGGCGGTAGGCGGCTGGGCGGGTGAGGGTGGCGGCGGTATGCTGGAAGCAGATTGCGGCGCGCAAGCCGTGAGCCACAGCAACAACACGCAGAGCCGCGCGGCTACATGGAATCTGTAGTCGAGATTCATATCAGCGCCGCACCTTCCAGTTTAAGCAGCCATTCTTTCGTCTTCACGCCCTCGCCTCCGCCGTAGCCGCGGAGTTTTCCATCCATGCCGATGACGCGGTGGCAGGGAACGACCAGCGGCATGGGATTGGTGGCGTTGGCGCGTCCAACTGCGCGATACGCAAGCGGACGCCGGACCTGTTCGGCGATACGGGCATAGGTGGTTGTTTCTCCGTAGGGAATGGCGTAGACAGCCTCTAAAACGGCGCGCTGAAACGGGCGAAGCAGAGACCAATCAATGGGAAAGGAAAAGGCGCGGGAATCGCCGCGCAGGTACGAGGTTAGTTCGAGACGCGGCAGAGAGGTCTCTCCAGGAGAATAAATCACCGGGCGTTTGAGTCGTTGAATCAGGCAGCGCTCAAAATCCGCCCTGGCTTGATCCCACTCCACCGCGGTCAGTCCGCGCTCGGTCATGGCGACCCAGAAGATTCCGAGAGGCGTTCGCGAAGTTTTTCCAATAAAAACAGGCTCTTTTATTTTCATAGCGCCTTTCCAAATTGTCAAACGTGCGTAGGGCAATCGTAGGTTCGGCGTCAAGTAGCATTAGAACAGACATGGTAAAGTTGACGGCGTAAGGTGATTTCTCTTCTCCTCCTTTCACGAGAGCCGGGGTCGGCGTCCCTGGCTCTCAACGTTTAATGGGGTCTTTTGGGACCGCAAAGCGCGCCAGGAAAACGAAGGCAAAAGGAGAGTTCCTTCTCTCGGTACAGCCCTTGCAGCGCCGCCGCTGATGTAGGCAATTGTGGATGCGAGTATAATCCGCTTACTTCCGCTTGAGAGGCGAATATGAAAAAGCAAATTACCATCATCGGCCTCGGCCAGATCGGCGCGTCGGTTGGGTTGGCGCTCGCGCCATACAAATCTTCGATCAAGCGCGTCGGTCATGACAAAACGCCAGGCACGGCCAGATCGGCGCAGGCGCTGGGCGCGGTGGATGAGATCAACTTTAACCTGCCCGCCTCCGTGCGCGCGGCGGATATCGTTTTGCTGGCTGTGCCGTTCTCTGAACTCGAGGAAACTTTTAAATTCATCGGTGACGATCTAAAGCCGGGGGCGGTTGTGCTGGACACCGCGCCGGTGAAGGCCAAAGCGGCAGAGTGGGCGGAGAAATACATCTCCGCCGGCCGTTCGTACGTGGGGTTGGTCCCGTCTATCGGGCCGGATCACCTGCTGAACGTGGGCGCGGGACAGTCTGCCTCCAAAGCGGACCTCTTCCATCAGGCGCTGTTCCTCGTCTGTCCTGCGCGCAACACAGCCGAAGCGGAAGTGAAACGCGCGACCGATCTGCTCGAACTGCTGGGCGCGTCGCCGCTTTTTTCCGATCCGTTCGAAGCGGATGGGTTGATGGCCGCGTTGCATACGCTCCCACAGTTGCTGTCGCTCTCGTTGTTGAATGCCACCACCAACCAACCCGGCTGGAAGGAGGCGCGCAAAATGGCGGGCCGCCCCTATGGGCTGGCAGCCGCCGCCGCGCTCTATCTCGACCAGGCAGAGGCGGTCACCGAATCCGTGCGGTGCAACCGCGTCAACGTGATACGCGTGCTCGATAACGCCATCCGGTCCTTGGCAGAATTACGCGCCGCGTTGAACGAGGAGGATATTAAATCTGCCGGGAAATTTGTGGACGATGCCTACCTGGGTGGGATGCAATGGCTGAAAGACCGTCTCAGCGCGGACTGGGACGCGGAATACAAACAGCCGATCGAGATTTCTTCCTTTAGCGAGCGCCTGCTCGGCACGTGGCTCCGACCGGGAAAACAAAAATAACAAGCGCGCGGGCGGCAGTTCGTCCTGCATTTTTTGTATGCCCTTCTTTTGTTACATCCTCGAATGTTCGGATGGGACGTATTACACCGGCTGGACGACCGATCCTGCGCGTCGCGAGAAACAACACAACGCCGGGCGCGGCGCACGATACACGCGCATGAAGCGCCCGGTAAAACTGGTCTATGTGGAGGAGCTGCTCTCGCGCAACGCGGCCCTGAAAAGGGAACGGGCCATTAAAGCCATGCCGAGGGGAAAGAAACTGTTGCTGGTTGGAAGGGGAAAATAGGTCGGCGCGGTCTACCAATCATGGTCGGATTCGTATCCAAGTTGAATCAACAAATCGCCGGCGACATTTTTAAAAATCCGTTTATGCTCCTCCGTGAAATGGTTCTTCCACTCCCCGGTCTTTCCAGAGCGGAACGTGGGCGACCTGGACGGGTTGATGGACGACTCGAGGGATTCGAGAATCCGCCCGGAGGGAGCCGGAAGCGGGACGCGGGCGAGGAGGCGGTCTGCGATGCGGGCGAGAGTCTGCGCGCGGGCGTGGATCAGGTCTTCGAAGTGAATCGTCAACACTTGCGGATGATTCAGCCAATCTAAATATGGGGCAAAACGTTCGGCAATGTTCGGAAATTCGATATTCGTATCTGGTCTTCCCAATATACTGACCTTGACTCGCGAATCGAAATCGGGGAGTGAGTTGTAGTAATCGTGGTGGACGTGACGCGACTCCATCTCGGTGACGTAGAATACATGCGAGACAACCACATCGCGCGGGTCGCGGAAGATGAAGTACGGGACGAAGCGCGGTGACGTGAGGCGCGCCACCGCCTCGGGCCGGGCGAAAAGATGCGCCGAAGCAACATCCAGCGGACGAAGCGAGTCGAGCCAGCGGAGCGCTTGTTGAGCGTCGCGCTTGAGGCCGGTCTCACCTTCGTACTCGGCGTAAAACGAATGCAGGCGTTTCGCGAACGGCGCGACATTGGAGAAACCCAGCAAAATTTGGTCGAGCAGATGCGTGCCGCTTTTTGGAAAGGAAATGCTGAGAAGAGTCGGCCAGCCGTTTTTCGGCGCAGACACGGATGCGAAGCGCGCGCGCTGGACAAGTTTTTCGGTTTGATAAAGCGTGGAGCGAAGCAGAGATTTCACGGACATGGGGAGGATTAAACCACAGAATGTCGAATTCTAAAAACATTGGACACGGATTTCGCGGATCACACGGATTTTTCTTTTTCTTTATCCGTGAAATCCGTGCGATCCGTGTCCAAAAGATTTTCTGCACGGCGATTTCCGATGAACCAAATCTCAAACATTTCTCCCCGTCCACGGACCGACGCCCTCAATACGATCAACTCGGATGCGCGTGATGTATCCGGGCGGAGGGTTATCCATCGGTGGGAATTTGACTCCGGGACCCATGTACACGTACGCCAGTTTCTGGAGCAACTCCGCCGCGCCGCCTTCGGTGATGCGGGCTGTCCCGTAGATGACCGCGTACTCAGTTAAACCGAAGTTGCTCTTCGTGGCCGCCTCCAGCGAAAGCGCCACGCGCGAGTCGCGCTGGATGTTGCGGACCTTCTTATTCCTCGGCAAATGCGCCGCGACGATTTCATCGTCCTCGATGCCGACCCACACCACCGTCACCTGCGGACTCCCGTCCGGGTTGAGGGTGACGAGATGCGCGTGCGCGCCGGATTCGATCAGGGCGCGGAGTTCAGCAGGCATCTTCATGATCGCCCTACCCGAAAAACATGGCGAAGATCGCCAGCAGTGAACCAATGACAACCAGCACCGTCCCCCACAACGCCGAGCGGATCAACTTGAATTTGCGCGCCGCGATCCTCGATGTGGCATAGATCTGTGAAAGCAAATGCTCATGTTTCTCTTTCGCATTCAGGTCTTCAAATCGTTCCATCGCTTCCTGCTCGCTCAGCCGGGCGAGATGATCAAAATACAACAGGGATATATTTTTGACAACTTTCAATCGCGGGAAAACAGCCAGCAGGGACGAAACCGCGACCAGGAGGATGCCTGCGAGGATGAGCGCCAACGAACAGACGATCAAAATTTGAACGCCGGACGAGGATGTGAAGAACAGGTCTTTAAAGGACTGGACTTTGTCCGCTACCACGCCGAGCAGGAGACCGGTAAGGGTTAATAGGAGCGCGGCTTTGGTCTCCGAAAAGCGAATGGCATCGTCATTTCGCTGTAATGCAAATTTTTCGAATTCCCAATCTTCGGGTTCTTTTTTCTTTGGCATGTGTTTATTCTCCGTAAAAGTAGAGTTTCACTAACAGGGAAAGACAGCATTGAAAGAGGCGAGGGCGATTAACGCGCGGAGGGAGTCAGTGATCTGCATGGGAGTCTCCTACAAGATGATTCGAGTGCAGCGTCTCTCGGGAAGTAGAAGGGTCGCCTTGAAAGATCCACTACACAAGCGCGTGCGCGATTCATTATATAGCACAACCGAATCCTGATAAAATACTCCCAATATGACTTTACCAAAGCCGGAGATTCCTCAACGCGAGTTACGCCAATCAGCGAATGACGCGAATAAACCCAAGAAAATTCGCGAAATTCGCCTATTCGTGGCATTCGCGTTCCAAACCCGCCGGTTTGTCAAGCGACTTTGAAAGACCATAATACTCCCAATCCAGGAATTCAGCATGAAATGGCAGGAACGAATCACGATTGATCCGCGCATCCACTTTGGCAAACCCATCGTCAGAGGAACGCGCCATTCTGTTGAATTCGTCACCGGCTTGCTTGCCCAGGGCTGGAACGAAAATCAGGTTCTCCGAAATTATCCCGAACTGGATCAAGACGATATCAAAGCCTGCATCCAATACAAAGCCAACAGCCAGTCTCCGACCATCCTCATCCGATGAACGAACCCGCCCTCATCCAGGACGCCCAACGCGGCAACCTCGACGCCTTCAACACCCTTGTCCTTCATTATCAGGACATGGTCTTCAACACCGCCCTGCGCATCCTCGGCGACTCAGACAAAGCCGCCGACGCCTCGCAGGAGGCCTTCATTTCCGCGTTCCGCGCCATCCACTCCTATCGCGGCGGGTCCTTCAAGGCCTGGCTGTTGCGCACCGTCACCAACGCCTGCTACGACGAACTCCGCCGACAGAAACGCCGCCCCACGACTCCCCTCGAGCCCGAAACCGACGATGGAGACGAAATGGATTCGCCGCGCTGGCTGGCCGACAACTCCATGAATCCCGAACAACAATTCGAAGCCAACGAACTCGAACATGCCATTCAACACTGTCTCGACGCCCTGCCCACCGACTTCCGCGCCGTGGTTGTGATGGCCGACATCGAAGGCCTCGACTACACCGAAGTTGCATCCGTCGTCCGTTCGCCGCTTGGCACGATCAAGAGCCGCCTCGCCCGCGCCCGTTTGCGCCTGCGCGAGTGCCTGCAAGACTTCTGGGAACTTTTGCCGGCCGCCTTCCGTCTCAATATCGAGACCTCCGCATGAACTTCAAAGACGTTGAACTCCTCTCGGCATATTTAGACGGGCAGACCAGCCCGTCTGATTTATCGCGACTCGAAACCCGCCTCGCCTCCGACCCCGAACTGGCCGCGACCTTGCAGGCGTTACGCGAGTCACGAGGCTTGATCCGCCAACTCCCCAAACGACGCGCCCCGCGCAACTTCACCCTCACCTATGCCATGGTCGGAAAAAAACCGCCCCTGCCGCGCAGTTATCCTTTCTTTAAATTTGCAACCGGCTTCGCCGCCTTCTTGTTCCTGTTTTCCTTCGCCGTTAATCGCACCTCCCAACTCGCCGCGTCCGCGCCGCAAGCCGCATACGGAATCGGCGGAGGCGGAGGCGATGCCGCCGAAGCGCCCATGCTGGAATCTGTGCCTGCTGAAGCACAGGCTCCCTCCGAAGCGGAACCCACCATGGAGATGGTATTCGATGCCGCCACGCCCGAACCCGCCGCCGGAGGAGATACAGCCCGCACAGCCAATGAACCTCCCGCCGCAAAAAATCCAGAAGCGGCCACCGCCCCCGCGCCCTTCCAAATCCCCCCGGCGTGGATGATCGTCTTCGCCGCCATTGCCCTGCTCGGCGCGGCCTCCATGTTTATCGTTCAACGTCTTGCCGCTCAGAAGTGGCGCGGGAAGTGAACGCAAGACTTCCGAAGTCTCCGAGACTTCGGAAGTCTTTTTTAGAATCCCATGGCCCTCACCCAGGTCCACTACTGCCCCCGATGCGGAACCGCCGTTACCCTCGAAAACACATTCGGGAAAGTGCGGCCGGTCTGTCCTGCGTGCAACTGGATCTACTTCGCCGACCCAAAGGTGGCCGCGGCGGTCCTGATCGAAGAGAACAGCCGCGTTTTGCTGGTGCGGCGCGTCAACGAACCCTATCGTGGACTGTGGACTCTCCCAGCCGGGTTTGTGGATGCAGAAGAGGACCCGGCCCGGGCCGCAGAAAGAGAATGCCGCGAGGAGACCGGCCTCATCGTCCGCGTGACGCGGGTGCTCCAGGTGGTGGCCGGGCGCGAACATCCACGCGGCGCAGATTTTGTCATCGTCTACGCCGCGCAGGTCGAATCGGGGAATCTAATCGCGGGCGACGATGCAGATGAGGTCGGCTGGTTCGCGCGCTCCGAACTGCCCCCGCTTGCGTTCAAAGCCACTCAAAGCATCCTGTCTGCCTGACTTGTTCATTTTTCGGTTTATGAATAAAATGACCGGCAGGTTCCGGCGGCAGAGATCAGCCGCGCACTTTCGCAAGCCACCACACATGGATCGGCCCAAAAGGAGACATATATGAAAAATAAAGGATTCCTCGTTCTGTTATCGTTCGTCGTTTTCGTGATGATCGTCGGCCTGGCGTGCATGGGCAGCTCGACCGTGCAGGCGCCCACGCCGATTTCACAAAACCCGCGCCCAACCGATGCTCCGCCACAACCCACCGAACCGCCGCAGCAGCCTTCGAACAACGGCGGCCCGGATAATTCGGGCGGATTCAAAACCTTCACCGACCAGAACAATCTTTACAGCATTCAAGTCCCAAGCGACTGGACCTACGAACAGGTGACCGGCGATCATTACTACATTGACCAGTTTAAAAGCCCCGATGAACTCGCGTTGGTAGAGAACATCGTCTATAACGATGGCGAACAGTTCACCGGCTCGCAGCATGGCAAGTTTGCGCTGGATCTGCTCAACCGCTTCTACAGCAACACCGGCGCGGTCGGCGACATCCGCGTGACCGGCGACCAAATCCAACCCGACGGCTCTGAGCGCCTCGAGTGGACCTCGAAGGCGGGCGGCTACTCCGGCTTCTCCTATTTTGAAGTACGCAAGCCCGCGTTGCTCAACTTCCTGATGATTACCATCGAATGGTCTGACTCGGCAAAAGATCAATACTTCGACACACTCAGCCAGATCATCCAAAGTTACACCATCCCGTAACACAGCCAGAAACCAGGTTTTGCAGGAAACCTGGTTTCTCATTTCAGCGATGACCCATCTCGACCTCCGCCCCTCGCCGATTGCAGGCACATGGTACGAACGCGACCGCGAACGCCTCGCGCACGCGGTGGACGGTTACCTCGACGCGGCGCAGAACCCCGCGCCGCATGGAGACGTGATCGCCGTCATCGCGCCGCACGCCGGACATCGTTACAGCGGTTCCGTCGCGGGGTATGCCTTCGCCCCGCTTCGCACCCGGACGTTTGAGTTGGTTGCCGTCATCGCGCCTTTTCACGACTTTGAAGTTCATCCCCTGCTCACCACCGCCCACGGCGCGTACCATACTCCGCTGGGCCACATCTCTGTTGACCGTCCCGCGTTGAACGATCTGAACTCGGCCCTCAAATCCAAACTGGGATTCGGCCTCACGCCCATCGCGCGCGACCGCGAACACTCGCTCGAAATCGAACTGCCCTTCCTCCAGCGCGCCCTCGCGGGCGAATTCAAACTGCTGCCGGTGATGGTCCGCGCACAGCAGGCCGGCGTGGCGCGCGGACTCGGACTCGCGCTGGCGCAGGTATTAAAGAACAAAAATGCCCTGCTGGTCGCCAGCACCGACCTCTCTCACTTTTATGATCAAGCCGCCGCCAGCCAACTCGACGCGGAAATGCTGAAACGATTCGAATCGTTCCGGCCGGAAGCAATCTTTGAAGCGGAAAACGCCGGTCAAGGATTCGCCTGCGGGGCCGCCGCCGTTGCGGCGGTATTGTGGGCCGCGCGCGAACTCGGAGCGGACAAAGTACAGGTACTCCATCACGCCACCTCCGGCGATGTGACCGGCGATTTCAGCCGGGTGGTTGGCTACGGCGCGGCAATTGTGACAAAAAAAGCAACAAGGCCGCCGGCGCATTCGTAAATAGCCGGAGCAGCAGCGGGAAAGAGCCGGAACGCAAAGCGCGCAAAAATCATCAAATGCGCCTGCATACTGGCGCACGCGTCATCGGCACACTCGACTCATGCGCGTCCATCCGGCTAGGGTCGGAAGCGCTTCACTGCCGCGCGCACTATTTTCTTCAAGCGTTCGTCGGGCAATGCGCCAATGCTATGATATCGCTTTTCGTTCACCCAAATTTCCAGCGTCTGATCCTTACCCGTCCCAAAATCAATTTTCATTTCAGCCAGTTCCGGGTCGGCCTGCATTTGCGCGCGGACAATATCCTCGAGCTGCTCCGCGAACGGGGATGCAATTCGTTCCCCGTGTTCATGATCGAAGACCGTGATGCCCTCGCCGTCGGCCAGCGTCCGCGCGACCGTTTCCGCCGGGGGCATGTCGCGCATCCAGTCCGGCTGCGTATCGGAGCGCCGGGTCAAGTCCATTTTGTTCGAACGCTGCAACACAGGGATCAACAACGCGATCACGGCCAGCGCCGCAATCGCGGCCACGATGATCATTGTCAGGGTCATGTCTGCTTCTCCTTGAGAGTATTATATCCAACTCGCAGGGTTATAATCGCCGCATGTTCGCGCGCCTCGCCATCAACCTTCCAGCCGTCTGCGGCGTATTCGATTATACGATTCCGCCGGACCTCGCGGGGCAGGTGGGGACTGGCTCGCTCGTCACTGCGCCGTTTGGAAAACAGACCGTGCAGGGCGTCGTACTGGAACTGGTCGAGCGCGCCTCCGTTGCCGAAACAAAATCCATCGCTTCCCTGCTGGACCCCCAACCGGCCCTGACCGTCGCGCAGATTCGCCTCGCCCGCTGGATGAGCGAACGCTACCTCCAGCCTCTCGCCGCGATGATCGGATTAATGTTGCCGACGGGACTGAGTCAACAGGCAGACATATTATTCGACATTCGATACCCGGATTCCGAATTATCAAATATCGAATTATCGCCAACCGCCTCCCGCCTTCTAAAATTACTGCGCGAAAAAGGAAAATTACGAGGGCGGCAAATTGACCGTCACTTCGCAAAAGTAGATTGGCGCAAGACCGCGCAGATGCTGGCCCGCAAAGGAATCCTGCGAACGCAATCGGTCCTGCCGCCGCCGCGCGTCCGCCCAAAGTTGATCCGCGTCGCGCAGCTGGCTGTCCCGCCGGAAGAGGCGCAGCAGGCGCTATCCGGGCTGGGCGCCACGCCCGCGACGTCTGAACGCCGGCAAAGGGCGCTGCAATTCCTCGTCCGCTCGCTGGAGGCGGTCAACCTGGCGTGGGTCTACGCCGAAAGCGGATGCAAACTCGCGGACCTGGAACATCTCGAAGAATTGGGGCTTGTCCGCTTGTTCGAGTCGGAAATATTTCGCGATCCGTTGGAAAAAGCAAGCGCGCAGGAACATGCACTGACACCGGGGTTCGAGTTGACGCCCGATCAGAACACTGCCCTGCATGAAATTCTTGCGGCGCTCGCCAATCTCCAATCTCCAGCGACCCATTATCTTTTACACGGCGTCACCGGTTCAGGGAAAACCGAAATTTACATCCGCGCCGCGCAAGAGACGATCCAGCGCGGCAAACAGGCCGTCATCCTCGTGCCAGAGATCGCCCTTACGCCGCAAACGGTGCGACGCTTTCTTGAGCGCTTTCCCGGCCAGGTGGGACTCGTCCATTCGAAATTATCCGAGGGCGAGCGTTACGATACATGGCGACGCGCCCGCGCCGGCGCATTGAAGATCATCATCGGCGCGCGTTCCGCGTTATTTGCGCCGCTTCCAAACATCGGCCTCATCGTCGCGGACGAGTGCCACGACTCTTCCTACTATCAATCCGAGCCGCCGTTCTACCATGCGGTCGCATCCGCGCGCGAATATGCGCGTTTGTGCGGCGCAGTCTTTGTGATGGGTTCCGCCACCCCGACCATTGAACAACAATTCAACTTCCTCGACTCCCCTTCCCTTGCAGGGCAGGAGTCGGGGATCCGGTTACGGCGGCTCTCCCTGCCTCAACGCGTCACCGAATCGGACCTGCCTCCCGTCACCGTTGTGGACCTGCGCGCCGAACTCAAATCGGGCAATCGCGGCGTGTTCAGCCGCGCGCTGGGCGAATCCATCGCGGAGACTCTCGCGCGCGGCGAGCAGGCCATCCTCTTCCTAAATCGGCGCGGCACGGCCACATATGTTTTCTGCCGCAACTGCGGAACGACTCTCAAATGCCCCAACTGCGATACGCCGCTCACGTTCCACATCGAAAAGAGCGGGCTGCTCTGTCACCGCTGCGGGTACACGCGGCAGATGCCAAAAACCTGCGCCGTTTGCAAAAGCGACCAGATCCGCCAATACGGACTCGGCAGTGAAAAGGTGGAAGCGGATGTGCAAGCCATGTTCCCGCAGGCGCGCACCCTGCGCTGGGATTGGGAAACCACGCGCCAAAAAGACGCGCACGAAATTATTTTGACCCACTTCGCCAATCATCAAGCCGACGTGCTGGTCGGCACACAGATGATCGCCAAAGGACTCGACCTGCCGCGCGTGACTCTCGTGGGTATCGTCCTCGCCGATGTGGGACTCAACCTGCCCGATCCCTTCGCGGCCGAACGCGCCTTCCAACTGCTGACCCAGGTGGCCGGACGCGCCGGACGCTCCGCGCGCGGCGGACGCGTGATCCTGCAAACCTTCGCGCCCGAACATTACGTCATTCAATCCGCCGCGCAGCACGATGTGAACGGCTTCCACAACCTGGAATTAAATTATCGCCGGCAACTTGGCTACCCTCCGTTTGCGCGCCTGTCTCGTCTGGAATACCGCCATCGTGATAACGCCAAAGCCGAATTGGAATCTCAGCGCGTCCTCAAACTCATTCAGGAAAAGCTGAAAGCCGAACGCCGCACACAGACCGCCGCATCCGCCGTTCCCTGCTTCTTCGCCAAAGTGGAAGGCCTCCATCGCTGGCAGATCGTGCTGCGCGGGCCTGACCCGGCCTCATTATTACGCGGCCTGCGCCTGGACGATTGGCGCGTGGAAACAGAACCGATCAGTTTGTTGTAGCGCGCCGGCGCATGCGAAATCCAAATTTTGCATCTGACCGTCTAACACAGATGCAGGGCTGCAAGGCCGCCCGAATAGCGTACTCCCGATCTCTAAAAATCTCTGTGCGTTCTGTGATCTCAGTGGCCAATTTTCTTCTTCCCCGTAAATTCTACAACCGCCCCACGCTGATCGTCGCGCGCGAACTGATCGGCGCGCAGTTGGTGCGGATTCTCGACGGCGTCAAATTGGTCGGCATCATCACCGAGACGGAGGGATATATCGGCGAGGAGGATCAGGCCTGCCATGCCAAAGCCGGGCGAACACCGCGCACGCTGCCCATGTACGGTCCGCCGGGACATGCGTATGTGTATTTCACCTATGGACATCACTGGATGCTGAACGCGGTCACTGAGAAAGAAGGCTTCCCAGCGGCGGTGCTAATCCGTGCGGTCTGGCCGGTCGAGGGTGCGGAGATCATGTCCAAGCGAAGGGATGGACGCGATACGTTCGGGCCGGGGAAACTCACGCAGGCGATGGGAATCGGCCGGGCGGAGAATCAGGTTGATTTGACAGAATCCGCTTCGGGGTTGTGGATCGAGGCGGGGGCGCCCGTCCCCGATTCCGCCGTGACGATTAGTCCGCGTGTGGGTTTATATACTGTGCCGGAGCCGTGGAAGTCGAAGCCCTGGCGGTTTTTAGTAAAGCGATACTCGATATTCGAAAAACGATAGTCGAATATCGAATATCGAATATCGAGTATCGAGTATCGAATATTGATTTCTCGGAGGTTTTCATGGGATTACTTGAAGGCAAGAACGCGCTGATCTTCGGATTGGCAAACGAACGCTCGATTGCGTGGGGCATCACGCAGGCGTTCAAGCGCGAGGGCGCGAACCTCGGCATTAGTTACGCGGGCGAAATGTTAAAGAAGCGTGTGGACCCGCTGGCGGAACAGGTGGGTTGCAAGTGGGTCGAGGAATGCGACGTGACAAAAGACGACATGATCGCCGCCACCGCCGCGAGCGCCGCGAAACATTTTGGGAAGATTGACGTGCTGGTTCATTCCATCGCCTTCGCGGGGCGCGACGAATTGAGCAAGCCGTATTATCAAACCTCACGCGACGGATTTAAAAATGCGCTGGATATTTCCGTGTTCTCGTTGGTGGCTTTGACCAATGCGTTTTTGCCGCATCTCAACCCCGGCGCGTCGGTGATGTGCCTCACCTATGGATCGGGCGCGGTGAAGGTTGCGCCGCACTACAACGTGATGGGCGTGGCAAAAGCCGCGCTCGAATCTTCGACACGTTATCTGGCGTACGATCTCGGTCCGCAGAAGATCCGCGTGAACGCCATCTCGGCGGGACCGATCCGCACGCTGGCGGCGGCGGGCGTGGGCGGTTTCCGCGATATGTACAAACACTTCGCGGACATCTCCCCCCTGCGCGAGAACGTCACCATCGAAGATGTGGGCAACGCGGCGGTCTTCCTTGCTTCGGACCTCTCGGCGCGCATCACCGGCGAGATCATGTACGTGGACAGCGGCTTCAACACCATCGGCGTGCAAATGAACCCGGACGCGAAGAGCGAGTGAGTCAGTCATCAGTCATCAGTCATCAGTCATCAGTCATCAGTGATCAGTGATCAGTGATCAGTGATCAGTTGGGGCGGACCTGCATGTCCGCCCTTTTTATTTTAACGGTAAAATAATCTCATGTTCAAACGCCCAACCACTTCCACTGAATCATCTCAACCGATTCAAGCCGTAGAGCGCATCACCTCCGTGCTCGGACCGGGCTTGATCTGGCACGGCGCCATCAACGGCACCGGCGGTGTGCGGGTCGAGGGCGCCTTTGAAGGCGAGATCGCCCTGCACGGCATTCTCGTTGTCGGCGAGACCGGGCGCGTGACTTGCGAAAACATCCGCGCCAGTGCGGTCATCGTGGCGGGCGCGGTGCGCGGAAACATCACCACGCAGAAATTGGAGATCCGTGCCAGCGGCCGCGTATGGGGCGACGTGGTGACGACCGCCTTTGTGACCGAAGAGGGTGCCTTCCTGCGCGGACAGATCCGCATGGAGGAACGCGTCGAGCTGGATCTCGAAGCGGCTCCTGAGTCCACACCTGCCGAAGCCGCCCAGGCAGAATCCATCGCGGCCACTCCGATGGCTGTCCCTGCGACTGACTCGACCCCGTCCACAATTATCAGAAAGAAAAAAGCAACTTCATAATGGGACACGGATTACGCGGATTTCACGGATGAACGCGGGAATTTAAAATATCCGCGTCAATCCGTGTAAATCAGTGTCTATCCGCGTCCTATTCTTTTGACTCCATGAAATATCGCGACCTGCAAATCCAGACTCAACGCGAATTTCCGAACAACGCCCGCACAGAGGGATTCGGTTGGCTCGTCCGCGCGGGATTCCTTACCCGTGAAAATGAATTGACTTCGCTCGGCAAATATGCGGTCGAGCATTTGAAGAAACACAACGAAGAGCCTGCATCGAGATTATTTGTTTTTCGCAACCTTGAGGAAGATTACTTCCCTTTTTCCACCGGCCCAATCGAAGTCATCCACTGTCCCGCCTGCGGATATTCCGCCCGCAAGGAATTGGCGTTATTCCAAAAGACTCCGCTCCCGGCCGAGGAACCCCTGCCTGCGGAAAAAATCGAAACGCCGGATTGTCACACAATCGAGGCGCTGGCCTCGTACCTGAACATCCTCAAAGAGAAGACTGCCAAGGCGATGATGTTCACCCGCGTCCCGAGCGGAAAATTCGTCTTCGTCGTCATCCGCGGTGACATGGCCTTGAGCGAGTCCAAACTCACGAACGCCGTTGGTGACGTTCGCCTTGCGACAACAGAGGAGATTGAACGCGCGGGTGCAACTCCGGGCTACGCCTCCCCCATCGGCTTGACCGATGCCCTCATCGTCGTTGACGATCTCATCCCGCACTCCACAAATCTGGTCGCGGGCGCAAACGAGGCGGGCTATCATCTGCTCAACACCAACTGCGGACATGACTATTTCCCTGAGATCGTCACCGACCTTGCATTAGCAAATGCCGGTCACACCTGCGCGATGTGCGGCAGTCCGCTCGAGGAGGTCAATGCACTCCTGCTCAAAGACAGAAACGGATTCCGCTTTGAAAACATTCTGCTCGCCCTTGCCGAGTCCCACCACGATGACAAGGGACTAACCTTCCCCAAATCCACCGCACCGTTTGATGTGTACCTCATGCACGTCCCCGGCAAGACGATGGATACCAAGGCCAAGGCCGAGGAAATTTATGGTGAGATTCAGAACGCCGGTATCTCCGTTCTCTTCGATGACCGCGACGAACGCGCCGGGGTCAAATTCAACGACGCGGATCTGATCGGGTGCCCGGTCCGCGTGACGGTGGGAGAGAAAAATCTGATAGGGGGGATGGTAGAATTGAAGAAGCGAACTGGAGCAGAGAACGTACTTATTACCAATACCAAGATAATTTCTGCGATTCAAAAAATGTAGGCCAAGAGACATGAACACCGAATCGAAAGTTTTCGAGCGAGACAGCCATAAAATTATCCTCGGCGACTCCCTGAAAGCAATGAAGGATTTGATCCCGGATCAATCCATTGACTTGATCTTCGCCGACCCTCCTTACAACATCGGCAAAGATTTCAATGGCCGGAAAGATAAGTGGGGGTCAGACGAGTCGTATCTCGAATGGTGTTACCAATGGCTCAATCTGTGCGTCCAAAAACTGAAGCCGAACGGCAGTTTCTACGTGATGACTTCCACCCAAGCCATGCCGTTTTTCGATATTTACCTGCGCAAGAAACTGGAGGTCCTTTCCAGGATTGTTTGGCATTACGATAGTTCTGGCGTTCAGGCAAAGCGGTATTACGGTTCGATGTATGAACCGATTTTGTTTTGTGTGAAAGACAAGGATAGTTACACGTTCAACAGCGAAGCGGTTTTAGTGGAAGCCAAAACGGGCGCGAAGCGAAAACTAATTGACTATCGCAAACCAGTTCCGACCGTTTACAACTCACAAAAAGTGCCAGGCAATGTTTGGGAATTTCCTCGCGTCCGTTACCGCATGGGCGAATACGAAAACCATCCCACCCAAAAGCCTGTCGCGTTATTGGAGCGGATTATCCTTGCCAGTTCCAATCTGGGCGATGTGGTTCTCGATCCATTCCCTGGAACCTTCACCACGTCATTTGTAGCGAAGAAGTTTGGACGCCAATCAGTCGGCATTGAGATCGAAGAAGAATATGTCAAGATCGGCCTGCGCCGATTGGGAATTCTCTCCACGTACAACGGGGAGACGCTTCGCCGCGCGCCGCGCACGTTCGAGAAAGTTGACCCCGCCCAACCGACGCTCGAATTATTTGGATAACGCCAAATGGAACATGAATTCACCGCGCAAATACTGGATGTATTGAGAAATAACTTCGGAGACAGGGGAATTCCTATTTTCGAGAAAAGTCACCTGCTTCAATACTTGAATATCAAGACCCGCTCCGCCGAGAGAGGTTCCAAGTCTCGCGGCAGTTTCGCAAACTTGTATGCCATTTATGTTCTCATAGAAGATTATTTGCGGAACGGCTTTGACGCTCGAAAAGGTTACAACAAATACGAGGGGGCAAGATTTACATCGTTATTGGCGCGCCAGAGAGAATTGCCGTTCGGAAGCAAATTACAAAACCATGCGCTCAACCACCGTTTGAACGAGGAATTTAGAAAGTATTTCCCCGAAGTTGAGTACATTCCGATTCTACGCGACGTTCAAGAGAATCGATATTGGTTCAACGAGAATTTGCTCAAAATGAAGGATGGGAAAAAAACTCACAACATCGCGCACGCTGTCATTGAAATCATTGACTGCTACGTTCAGGCAAAAGTAACCGCGTTCCAAACATTCATCCAAACCTGCGAACGATTGAAATCAATTCCCGAAGAAAACGACATTGCGGTATCTCACTTTATCGAGGGTCTCCTCGCGTCAAACGTGGACGCAAGGATTTTTGAAATCGCAAGTTACGCCATCTTGCGCTACTATTACCATGATCAAGTCGTGTATTTCGGCTTTGACCTTGCCAATATCAAGCCAGAAGACCTGCGCCTCTTCAAAACCAGCAGAACCAATGCCAACGACGGCGGCATTGATTTCGTCATGCGGCCATTGGGTCGTTTTTTTTCAAGTGACAGAAACACTGGACGTAAAAAAGTATTTTCTCGATATAGACAAAATCGAACGCTTTCCAATTTCGTTTGTCGTGAAATCAATCGAAGATGTGGACACAATTCGACAAAGACTTCGCGATGGGGCGCAAAGGCTTTACTCCATCAACGCGATTGTTGAAAAGTATATGGCCTGTATCGAGGAAATTATCAACATTCCTGTATTGATTGGTTGTTTCCGAACCGCACAGAAACAGGGGTATTTACGCCAAATCCTGGATGAGATTATCCTTCAAAGTAAAGTTGAGTTTAACTACGATAATGTCGAGTAATCAATCTTCCAACATGAAAATCAGCATGTCCTCCCCCGACCTGACAGACGCAGACCGCCAGGCCGTGATCGAAGTCATCAACACGCCTGTGCTGAGCATGGGCAAGTTCACGCCCGCCTTCGAGAAAACTTTCTGTGACCTGACCGGCGCCAAGCATGCCATCTCGGTCAACTCCGGCACGGCGGGACTGCACCTGTGCGTCCGCGCGGCAGGCATCGGCGCAGGCGATTTGGTCATCACCACGCCGTTCTCGTTCGTCGCCTCGACCAATGTTTTATTGTTTGAAAATGCGATTCCCGTTTTTGTGGACATTGATCCCAAGACTGGCAACATCAATCCAGAGTTAATCGCCGATGCGGCGAAGAATATCGAAAAATACCTACCCCCGAATACTCGAATATCGAATACTCGAAATTCGAATATCGAATATCGCAAACTGAAAGCCATCCTCCCCGTCGATGTTTTCGGTCAACCCGCCGACATGGATTCCATCAACGCCATCGCCAAACAAAACGGACTCGCCGTCATCGAAGACTCCTGCGAGGCTCTCGGCGCGACGTACAAAGGCAAACATGCTGGCACGTTCGGCGACTACGGCGTGTTCGCGTTCTATCCCAACAAGCAGATCACGACCGGCGAAGGCGGCGTCATCATCACCAGCGACGACAAAGCCGCCGACTTCATGCGCGCACTGCGCAATCAAGGCCGCGCGCCCGGCGACACGTGGCTCTCACACACCTATCTTGGTTACAACTATCGCATTGACGAGATGTCCGCCGCGATGGGGCACGCACAAATGCAGAGGCTGGATGAGTTGCTCGCGAAGCGGGAGCAGGTTGCGGCGTGGTATGAAGCGAGACTCGCAGAAATTCCAGGCGTCGAAGTCCCCTACGTCGAGCCGACCACCACGCGCATGTCGTGGTTCGTCTATGTGATTCGTTTCGACGCAAAATTGAATCGCGACGCGCTCGCGAAAAAACTCGAGGCGCGCGGCGTGCCAGTCCGCCCGTATTTTCTCCCGATCCATTTGCAGCCGTACATGGTTGAAAAATTTGGCTGGCGCGAAGGCGACTTCCCCGTCACCGAAGACCTCGGCAGGCGCGGACTGGCTGTTCCGTTCAGCGGCGTGATGAGCGAAGAGCAGGTCGAGTATGTGTGCCAGGCGATTCGTCAGGTGGTGAGCGAAGGATGAACACCGGCTCGTTCCCTCCGCCCAAACGCAGCGGGCTGATTCTTTTTGGCGCGCTCATCGTCGCGCTCAGCGCCGCCGCTGTGTGGGCTTTCCTCAATTTATCTCGCGCGCCGGTCGGTCCGACCATCATCATTTATTTGATTGTCTTCCTCGCGACTCTTCTACCGCTTCCGTTTTTTGGATACCGACTCTTCTCGCTTCTGCGCGCCGACTACGTGCTGGACCGCGACTCGCTTTCTTTCATCTGGGGCTTGCGTGTGGAGGACATCCCGCTGACCGACATCGAATGGATTCGTCCCGCCACCGATCTCTCCTCTCCGCTTCACACTCCGACGTTGAGCCTGCCCGGTGGAATCCTCGGAGTTCGCCGCCACGCGGACCTTGGTCCCGTTGAGTTCATCGCCTCGACCCGGCATGACCTCCTGCTGGTCGCCACCGCCAAACGGACCTACGCCATCTCGCCCGAGCGCGCTGCGGACTTTCTCGCCACCTTCCGCCGCGCCACCGAGTTGGGAAGCCTGCTCCCCGCCGAATCTATTTCGCAATATCCGTCGTTCCTGCTGGCGCGCGCATGGGAGAATCTCGCCGCGCGATTTTTGTGGATCAGCGGACTGCTCATCAACCTCGGCCTCGTCGCGTGGGTGACCTTCCTCATCCCCTCTGTGACTCGCGTCACCCTCGGCTTCGACCCAACCGGCGCCGCGCTGGAACCGGTCCCTTCGGTGCGGTTGATCCTCCTGCCTCTTTTGAGCGCCTCTCTTTTCGTGGCGGGATTTTTCACCGGACTTTTTTTCTACCGTGAAGAAAAACAACAACCGCTCGCGGTCATCGTGTGGATCTCGAGCACGGTGAGCAGCCTGTTGTTTTTGCTGGCAGTACTGTTCATTGTGACAACGCCGATATAGAAGACGGTTTTTTTACCGCGTGTAAATTTCTTACACACTACGAGACAGGGGGGGCCTTTGAGACAGGAACAATGTGTCGAAGCAGCAAAACCAAAACGCGAATTGGAAAGTGGCGTTGTGCATTTTATACTCATTTTGCATAGTGGCATTATACACTTTACTGTAAATCTGATATAATACGAATATGTTCATGCGAAGCATTGAGAAGGATATTCACGAACACCTGAGCGGAGAGACGCACAAGATCCTCTTCATTTGGGGGCCGCGCAGATCCGGGAAGTCCACCCTGCTCGCAAAAATCAGCGCGGAGCAAAATGCCCGCATATTCAATTTTGAATTTCTATCGGACAGGGAGGGATTTCAGCCCAGAAGGGAAATTTTGGAAGAACTTGCCCGAAATTACCCGATCATTTTGATTGATGAAGTGCAAAGTTTTCCTGAATCGACCGTACCGCTGAAACTTTTGCATGACGAATACAAGGTTAAGATCATTGCCACTGGCTCCAGCGAGTTGCGGAAGAAAGGCCAGGAATTTGACAGCCTGGCGGGAAGATACCAGGAATTGTATTGCCTGCCCTTTTCCGTGGATGAGATCAGTGACAACACGCCTCATAAGGCGTATGAGGAAGCGGGCTTTGTGAACCAACTGAGGGAGGAAGTTCTGGTCTACGGCTCCTATCCCGAAGTCTTTGCCGCTTCTGAACAAAAGAAAGATAAAACCAGCCTGCTCGAAAACATCGTGGAAAGTTACATCTTGAAAGACATCGTTTCCCTGTACGAACTCAAAAACCTAAAACTCGCCAAAGACATCCTGACCAAGATCGCCCTGCAAATCGGACAGGAAGTTTCGGTGCGCGAAATCGCCTCGTCGCTGTTGGCAAATGTCAGCACCGTTTCGAACTACATCGAAATCTTTATCAAGAACTATATCCTGATTCCCCTGCCCTCCTTCAAGACCAACCTCCGCAGGGCGGTTTCGGAAAACAGGAAATTGTATTTTTACGATCTTGGCATTCGCAACGCGCTGGTGAAGGACTTCCGACGCCTCGACCTGCGCCCTGACAAAGGCGGCGTCTTCGAAAATTTCATCGTTTCCGAATTGGAGAAACGAAGAAGGACACAGCGCCTGTCTTTGAGCATGTATTTTTACCGTGAATATGGCGGCAGGGAAGTGGATGTTGTGCTGGAGAATTACGACAAGGAATATCAGTGCTTCGAGATCAAATACGAATCCCAAAAGCCGACGCCTGTCTTTCCATTGCCTCATACGTTGAAATTGGTTGACAACAAAAATTTTCTGAATGAAATAAGGCAGGTTCGATAAATTCTCTCCGCGCAAGCAGGAGAAAATACTCTGACAAATCATCACCATTTTCCACGCGGGGACATTTCCAGATACAATTGCCATATAGACTCCCCAATCCAATGCAACTCCTCTACGGCTTCATCCTCGCCCTCATTATTGCCTTCCTCGCCTATCGCGCACATAGCCTGAATAAAAGCGGGGCTATTGCGGCAACTGTTACCGGCACGGTTATCTTCGGCGTGGGCGGATGGAGCAGCGCCTTGACAAATTGGCAATCGGATTGACAATTTGTCAGGATTGGCCTTGAACACCGATCACTTACTACCGCCGTTCGGCAACCTGATAAGCCGCCGTTTTGGATTGCTTGTATTTCTTCGCAGGCACTTTACCCACCAACTGAATCAACGACCGTAAGGCCTCATTGACCGATTCTGAATCTGGAAAATATTCGGCCACATCAGGCGCGAGCAACACCGTTCCCTCGGCCAGGGTGTAGTGATTGACTTCAACGGTCCCGTCCTTTTTTGTCACATGGACGGTATAGCCCTGATCCATCGGACGATAGAACTTCCCGCGTTCGGCCTTGCTGAAATCGTATTCAGCGCGCATTTCATCGCTTTCCTTTTTCTTAGTCGTTTTCATAATATTTTCTTTCGGCCTGGGTCGCCTTTCTGGCACTAATCAATCAAATTTTTTCTCGTCGGTATGTGTGAATGACCGATAGATAACAAACGTCTCATCACCGACGTTCCAATCGAGACGTAGCGATCTTCCTGCTTCGAATGGTCGGGGTCGGAAATGGTGGCAACCTTTGGGTCGTTGAAAATGGTCGCGCCTTCCTCGAAACTGATGCGATGTTTTCTGAGATTGCTCTCTGCCTTTTCATCGTCCCATTCGAATTCGGAGTTTTTCATGGTGGTTGCCTGCTCAAATTATACTGCCTTGCGGGACATTTCCAGATACAATTGCCGCGCGGACTTCCACAAACCGTAAATGCGAGATATACATCTCCCAGTACGTAACACGCAATACGCATTACGAAATTCATCATTCATCCTTTCCCCATGCAACTCCTCTACGGCTTCATCCTCGCCCTCATTATTGCCTTCCTCGCCTATCGCGCACATAGCCTGAATAAAAGCGGGGCTATTGCGGCAACTGTTACCGGCACGGTCATCTTCGGAGTAGGCGGATGGCAGTGGGCGATTCTGCTTCTCACCTTTTTCATCACCTCGTCCGTGTTGAGCCGCGCCTTCGAAAAACGCAAACAGGGACTGGACGAAAAATATTCCAAGGGTCACGAACGCGACGCGGGTCAGGTCTTCGGCAATGGCGGAGTCGCCACCCTCTTCGCCCTCCTGCACGGATTCTTCCCCGGCGAAATCTGGCCGTGGCTGGGATTCGCCGCCGCCCTCGCCGCCGTCAACGCGGACACGTGGGCAACCGAACTCGGCGTGTTAAATCCACATTCCCCGCGCATGATCACAAACTTGCGGAAAGTTGTTGAAAAGGGAACATCCGGTGGAGTCTCAATTGTCGGCACCCTCGCCGCTCTCGCTGGCTCTGGCATCATCGCCATTTTCGCTTTTGTATTTCCTCCAGACCATCTTTCACTGACCACTTCTCACTTCTTACTGATCACTTTCGCTGGCCTCGCCGGTTCCCTCTTCGACTCTCTCCTCGGCGCGACAGTCCAAGCCATCTACTTTTGTCCCAAAGACCAGAAAGAGACCGAGCGGCATCCCCTTCACACCTGCGGCACAGAGACAGTCCGCGTGCGCGGATGGAGTTGGCTGACGAATGACTGGGTCAACTTTGCGTGCGGGGCAACGGGGGCGATATTGACTTTGGTTGTGATTTTCCTGTAGGCGGGCATATTCACTGGAAGTTGCATCAGATTTTCCCCGCTCGCGCAGACGCCAGCAAGACGCATCACCTTCAGGCTAAAAACGCTTACAATATAATCACTCGACTACCCATCACCGGCGTTTCCTAACGTGGCTACGCAATATGTTGCGTACGTCTGGCGCTACTGAGTTTATGACGGTCTTTTCCTCACATTGGTACGATAGAGAATAGTGGAACCCAATTTATGTAATCTTTGCAAAAGTTTAAACTTTTACCTCTCTACCGTACATGAGAAGATTTTTACCGCAAAGCACGCTAAGGTCGCCAAGTTAAAAAGGTTTTCTTTGCGTTCTTTGCGGGCGTAGCGGTGCAAATGTACGGTAGAGAGACTTTTACAGGAATCCGATAAAAGGAGTATCGCATGCCCAGCCTACAACCTCAGCACGTGCAAAAAATTCACGAATTGATTGATGCAAACCAGATCATTCAGGCGATTCAGGTATACCGCTCGGCAACAGGCGTCAGTCTTGCCGAAGCAAAACAAGCCGTTGATGAAATGAGGCGGATGGAAGCGGCAAGACCTTCGTCAGATTCGCGCGACTACGACAACCCCGTTCTCGAAAGCAAGGTCAAATCGTTGCTTGCCAAAGGCAAGAAGATCGAAGCCGTGAAGATCTATCGCGAAGAATACGGTATCGGCCTGAAGGAAGCCAAAGACGCGGTGGACCAAATCGAAGCGACGATGCCGCGCGCTTCAAGAGGAAACACGCCGTATGAATCCGCGATAGGGAATGACCCGTTCGCGCAGGAGGATGCGGGCGGAGGGCGAGTTGTCCTGCTTCTGATAGCGGCGGTGGGGGTTGCCGTTTGCGGAATAGCAGCGGCTGTTTTCCTGTTGGGAATTAATTAATCAGTCGTATAATCTACTCAACGAAAGTTTAGGCGACAGTTGTACTGCGTCAAGAACCCGTTTTCGTGATCTGCTGATACTCATCGCACTCACCAAAGGAGGCGCCATGGTCCCCGTTCTGTTTGAGATTGGCGGCATCAAGATCTACTCACATGGATTTTTCTTCCTGTTCGGCCTGCTGGCTGGGCTGGCCTTGCTCCTGCTCGAAGCAAAACGCAGACGCTGGCCCAAAGAGGAAGTTATCCCTATCACGCTGGCGGCCTTCGTCGGCGGAATGATCGGCGCGCGGCTTTCCATCCTGTTCTTCAATGGATGGGAGACCGCGCCGCTTGTTTTAAATTTCTACGCGCTCTTCGACCCGCGCGTCGGACCCGGTTCGATTCTGGGAGGCGTGGCGGGCGCATACATCGGGGGATATATCGCCTCGAAAGCCATCGGGAAAGCGGGCTGCGCCTGTGACGCGTTCGCGCCCGCCATGGCGCTCGCCACCGCCATCGGCCGCATCGGTGACTTCCTCGCCGCGGAGGATATGCTCGGCAAACCCACCACCCTTCCGTGGGGAGTCCCGGTGCCCGGCGTGGAATATCTCGTCCACCCGGCGCCGTTATACGATGCCGCGTTCAACCTGATCTGGCTGGCGGTCCTGCTCTCTCTGCGCGACCATCCCAAACTGCAAAACGGAAACCTGCTCAAGTTCGGACTGGCCGGTTACATGGTCTTCCGCTTCTTCGTGGAATTCGTGCGGAACAATCAAGCGCTTGCGCTCGGCTTGACCGGTCAGCAGTTCGCGTGCATCGCGATTCTGATCGCGCTTGCGGTGTACTACGGCAGGCAAATGCTTCCTGCGCGCACGTCAGCGTTGAGTCAGTGACAAGGAGACGCCGCCATGACCCAGGAACCCTCCAACGAACCCATCTCTGAAGTTCCGCCCACTTCGGAAATCGAAAAATTTTTACAAGACCTGCAAAGCAGTGACATATCCACCCGCAGGCAGGGCATTCAAAGCGCCCGTGGACAGAACATCACAGACGCGCGAGTCGTCGAAGCGCTGAAAACGCTCGCGTCGAACGACCCGGCCGGATCGGTCCGCAAGGAGGCGAAGAAGTCGCTCAAGGAACTGGGCATCGAGCCGCCTCTGCTCGCGCCGGAACTTGCCGCGAAACGCCGCGACTTTTGGCTGGGAGTAGGCATCTTCTTCGGGTTAAACCTTTTGCTTTGGGCGATCCAGATCGCGGTATACGCGTTGGTGACGACGCTGGCTCCCGACTTTTCCAATTCCGATGCCATGACCATCATCGGCATAGCGCTTAATTTAATACCCTGGGTGATCAACATCGGCCTGCTCATTTTCCTGGCCTTCAAACGTCCACAGATGGCGCTGGGCATGCTGGCGGGATTTGGAATCTCGTTGCTGATCGTGGTCTGTTTGTTTCTGATCACGCTCGCCGTTTGTTTTGTGTTATTGGGGTCGTATCAATAATTGATGCAGCACGGCAAGATTGGACTTGCCCTGCTGCCGCAACCTTCAGGTTGCGGTACGGCAAAGTTCACTTTGCCTATGCTGGCGCGCAACCTGAAGGTTGCGGCACATAAGCAAATTTCATGGAGGTCCCTTGATCGCACCCGTCGTCAAAGAAGAACGCGGAGAAATTTTCTGGGAACTGACCAAGTCCATTTGCCCGGACTGCAAAAAAGTGATCGACGCGCGCATCATCCTGCGCGACGGGAAAGTGTTCATCCGCAAATGGTGCGCGGAGCACGGAAAGTTCGAGGCGCTTTTCTTCGGCGACGCGGAACTCTACGTGAAGATCGCGCCGTACAACAAGCCAGGGACGATCCCCCTCAAGTTCGCTACCGAAGTGCACGAGGGCTGTCCGCTCGATTGCGGGCTGTGTCCCGACCATCAGCAGCATGCCTGCCTCGCATTGATCGAAGTCAACAACGCCTGCAACCTTGACTGTCCCCTCTGCTTCGCGGACTCTGGCACGCATTACGCCCACAACGGATTCCAACTCACCTATGAGCAGGTCGAGTTCATGATCGACTCGTACATCGCCGCGGAGGGAAATCCCGAAGTGTTGCAATTCTCCGGCGGCGAACCGAGCCTGCATCCGCAGATCATTGAGTTCATCGAACTCGCGAATCGCAAGGGGATCAAATACGTGATGCTCAACACCAACGGCATCCGCATTGCGCGTGACGACAAATTCCTTGCGGCGCTCGCAAAAACAAAGGCGCACGTTTATTTGCAGTTCGACGGTTTCGATGCGCGCACCAATGAACTTCTGCGCGGAAAATCGGATCTGCTCGAAACGAAACTTAAAGCCCTTGACCGTCTCGCCGAGGCGGACATGCGCGTCGTCCTCGTCGCGGCCATCGAGCGCGGCGTAAATGAACATGAGATCGGCCGCATCGTAGAGTTCGGTCTCGGTCACCCGGCTGTTTTCGGCGTAAACTTCCAACCAGCCTTTCGCGCCCAGCGTCACATCGAAGCGGACCCGCTGACACGCATGACCATCCCGGACGTGTTGATGCGCCTCGAAGAACAGACGAAGGGCTTGCTCCGCCTCGATGACTTTGTCCCCGTGCCGTGCTGTATGCCCACTTGCAACTTCGTCACGTACGCGATGATTGACGGCGACTCGGTCACGCCCATCACGCGCATCCTCGACGTGTCTTTTTATCTGGACTACATCAAGAATCGCACCGTCCCGGCGTTGAACGATGACCTGTTGAAGACTCTCGAACGACTGTGGAGCAGTTCCGCCAAGGTCGGCTCAGACGAGTCCGCGCAGGATATCACGTCCATGCTCAAAGGGAAATCAAACGGCGGCAATGGACATCATCCCGCTGTCCCGACGTTGGAAGCGACGCGCGCCGAACAGCGCTGTGTCTCCTGCCACGCGCATCTTCCATTGAGCGAGCACGCGCCGCGCGACCTCGGACGTCACATCTTTATGATCAACACCCGCGATTTTATGGACCCGTGGACGTTCAACGTAAAAAATGCGATGAAGTGTTGCGTAGAGTTTTTGACTCCCGACGGCAGGATGATTCCGTTTTGCACGTATAACACGGTCGGGTATCGTGAGCAGGTGCGCGAGCAGTTGATGGGGAAACAGGTTGGGCCTGCATAGAAACACGGGCGCACATGCCAAAGAACATTGCCTGGCTGAGATCGATTCGCTTTTACAGGACGTACGCAAACCCTTGCGCAGGGCGCGCCGAAGGTTTAACGCGCCGAACGGGCGGCTGGCGTTCGAGAACGCCAATTATGCCAAGCCCTGTTTTACCCAGTCTTTGCCGCGGAGCCTTTCATGACAATCAATCACTATCCTCTCGCCGTTGGCAACACGTGGACGTATCAGATCAAAGGCGGGCGATCCTACACCAGCGCTGTGACCGGCCAGGACGGCGATGCGTTCATCGTATCCACGACTCTGGTCAACGCCGTCTCGCGCGTCAAAAAGATCGGCGACGAATATCATAGCGACAGTCCCGAGACGGGCAGGACCATGATCGGCTTCAAGGAAAATTTGAAAGTGGGCGACACGTGGGTCAACTCGTACAAGGTCAATGGGATTGATACGACACTGACGTACAGAGTCAAGGAGAGCGGCATTTCGAAAGATGTGAATGGCGCGACGTTCAAGGATGTGATCCTCATCGAAGCCGATAGCGCAATGTCCATGAACGGAAACGCAATCCCGATGAAATATGTCACGCAGTATTTTTACGCAAAGGGAGTCGGGCTGATCCTGACCACTTCGTCCGCGGGAGATGAACACGCGCTGACGGAATACGAAGTGAAGTAATAGTCCGTCAAACCTAATTTAGTGATATAGTGTTTCCGGTGATGCAGTACAAACACCGGAGGCACAAGATGAGAAACTACAAAGTTCACCTTACGCAAGCAGAGCGCGTTGAACTCCAAAAACTGAT
>JABARH010000041.1:47734-62139 GCA_019187665.1 Anaerolineales bacterium | reverse complement strand
TCCCATCTGCTTGGCCGGAAAAAAGTCCGCAATCAGTTGCCATTCGGTATACTTGAGGTCGGTCGGGTAGGTTTGGTTGAATTTGGTCATTCTCCAATCTTACCCGACTACTTAAGAAACACTCTCTCAGGAATTAGTAGTTCGAGATACTATCTCGAACTACCAAACCCATGAACTCACGCGAAAAAATTCTCTCGCTCTTAAACGGGCAACCCGTGAAGGATGCCCCCGCCTTCAGCGGGTTGATTCACGTTACGGTGGAGGGCGTGAAGCGCGAGGGACTGGCGTGGACGGAGATTCATCACGACGCGGCGAAGATGTCACGCGCCGCGGCAAGCACATTCCGCGCAACGCGACTCCCCTCCGCGACATTGCCGCTGGATTTTTGCGCCCCCGCCGAAGCGCTCGGCACGGAACTGGTCTTTTACGGCGCAGAAGAGAACATGCTTCCGCAGGTGAAAACGTTTTTGGTGGAGTCTGCAACACAAATCACCGCAGGGATCACAGAGAACACGGATGTTTTGCGAAGCGGGAGAATGCCGGTCATCCTCGAGGCGCTGCGGCGGACAAAAAATGAGATTGGCGGCGAGGCGGTCCTTTCGGGGATGATCCCCGGACCGTACACGTTATTGCTTTATCTCTGCAACCCAAAAAATCTTTTCATTGAAATGAAGCGGGAACCTCAGGCGGTCATCAACGCCCTCGTTCTTCTCGCCTCTTTCCTGGCGCGCATCGGCATGGCGTATCGCGAGGCGGGCGCGGACTTTGTGACCGTCCACGAGATGGGCGGGTCGCCGGGCTTCATCGGCCCGGCGCGCTATGAGCAGTTCGTCCACCCGGCGTTGAAAAAGTTGATCGAGCGTTTGCCGAAACCGAATGTGCTTTCGGTATGCGGCGACGCGACCAAATCGCTGACTCTGCTGGCGGATTCGGGCGCAGATGGAATCTCGCTGGACCAAACAGTTGACCTCGCCTCCGCCCGTTCCGCGCTGGGAGGAACGCTTCTGTTCGGGAACGTGGATCCGGTGGCAACGCTCTGGCAGGGTGACCCGGATCAGGCACGGGTGTCCGCCCGGAGGGCGAAGGAGGCGGGCGTGGACGCCGTCTGGCCGGGTTGTGATCTCGTCCCTGGCACGCCGCTGCGTAACGTGGAAGCCCTTTCTGTTTAACATGTTTTTGTGCATTGACGCGCTTCCCGGCGGGTTGTATCATCCATTCATCGCCGCAAAGGTAACGAGGAGCATCGGAAGTGACCGGAACATTATCGCCCGAGCAGCAACCTGTTAAAAGAAGCAGGTCAAAGAAGGGGAGGCCTGTCGCCGCGCCCGCGAAAAACATGGCGGAGGAACTGACGCGCCGCGAGGCGGAGCTGGAAATCATCAATTCGATCCAGCAGGGGTTGGCCTCCAAAATGGATATGGGTTCCATTTACAGACTGGTGGGAGATAAATTGACGGAGATTTCCGGCGCCGAGGCGGTGGTCATTGAAAGTTGGGAAAGGAAAGATACCATTCGGTACGAATACATGTATGAAAAGGGGCAGCGGTTTGAAGGCATTGAACGCCCAACTTCGCCGTTGAACCTGTATCTGCGCCCGACCCTGGAAAGCGGCCGGAGCGTATTGAATAACAACATCACAAAGACACTGCTGAAGGAATTCGGTCACACCCCCCCGGCTGGGAAAATGCCCCGCTCGGTGTTGATCGTTCCCATCCGCATGGGCGGACGGGTGAATACTTCCGTGTCACTGCAAAGCATCAGCCGCGCCAACGCCTTTAACGAATCGGATGTACGCCTGTTGGAAACGCTGGCCGCCAGTATGGGCGTGGCGCTCGAGAACGCGCGTCTGTTCGACGAGACCCAGCGCCTGCTCAAAGAGACCGAACAGCGCAATGCCGAACTGGCGATCATCAACAGCGTGCAGGAGGGTCTTTCCTCCAATCTGGATATTCAGGCGATCTATGAACTGATCGGCGACAAGGTGGGGGAGATATTCCAAGCCGATACCACGTATATTCATTCGTATACGGCGAAGACTCAAACCGTTTTTTCCCACTACTACGTGGAACGCGGACAGCGTTTCCCGCCCGGCGCCCTTCCGTTTGGGCGCGGGCTATATACCAAAGTGATCACCTCCCGCCAGCCGGTTTTATTCGGCACGCAGGAGGAATATATCCAGGCGGGCGCAACCATCATCAACTCGCCGGGGCAGGATAAGGAACTAAACGAATCCTTCCTTGCCGTGCCGATCATGCACGAAAACGAAGTGACCGGCGTTTTGAGCATTCAAAGTTATCGGCGGAATGTATTCAACCAGAACGACGTGCGCCTCCTGCAAACGCTTGCCAACGCCATGAGCGTTGCGCTCGAAAACGCGCGTCTCTTCGATGAAACGCAACGCCTGCTCAAAGAGACCGAACAACGCAACGCCGAACTCGCCATCGTCAACAGCGTGCAAGGCGCGCTCGCCGCCCAACTCGACATGCAGACCATTTATGATCTGGTCGGCGAAAAGATCCGCGAGATCTTCGACGCGCACGGCGCGGGCATCACTGTGGTGGACCATGTCAACAAAGTCATCCGCGTGCCGTACCTGGTGGAGGATGGACAACTCTTCCGCGATAAGATCGTTCCGCTTGGAAAAGGGCTGATCTCGATCGTGTTGGAAACGAAACAACCCCTGCTCTTAAACTCGCAAGCGGAGATGCGCGCCCGCCTCGAAAAAGCCGTTTTCCCCGGTGTGCAGAACCTGCCAAAGTCATGGCTCACAGTGCCCATAATCATTGGCGAGCAAGCCATTGGCACGCTCAACGTTCAAAACTACCGCCGCGAGCAGGCATTCTCGGAATCGGATGTGCGCCTCTTGCAGACGCTCGCCTCCAGCCTGGGCGTGGCGCTCGAGAACGCGCGGCTCTTCGACGAGACCCAGCGCCTGCTGCAAGAAACGGAACACCGCGCCGCCGAACTTTCGGTGATCAACGCGGTGCAGGAGGCGCTCGCTTCCAAACTCGACATCCATTCCATCTATGAATCGGTCGGCGACAAACTGCGCGAGATCTTCAACGTGCAGACCGTCGCGATCTATTCAGCCGACCTGACCATGCGCGTGATCCATTACGAATACGCCTTCGAGAAGGGACAAAAATGGCAGACCCCGCCGCGTCCCTTCACCGGCCTGCACGATTACATCGTGGACACCATCATGCGGACGCGCAAACCGATTGTCGTCAATGAACACTTCAATGAATTCGCATCCCAATTCGCCGACTATCATGCCGCCCGCGCCGTGGTCCCCAAATCGTTTGTGGCGGTTCCAATCCACCAGCATGGGGATGTGCTGACCGGCATCTCCCTGCAAAGCCTGGAATACGAACATTTCTTCTCGCCCTCCGACGTGCGCCTGCTCGAAACGCTCGCCAACGCCATGAGCATCGCGCTCGAAAACGCGCGCCTGCTCGACGAGACACAACGCCTGCTCGAAGAGACCGAACGGCGCGCCAGCGAACTGCAATTCATCAACATCGTTGGACAGACCCTGACACAGAAGATCGAGCTCGACACTCTCATCGAATGCGTCGGCGACCAATTGCGCGAGGCCTTCCACGCGCAGAATATCGGCATCGGCATCTACGATTCGAAGACCAACCTGATGACCCCGCTCTACGTCTATCGCAACGGCCAGCGCGTCAGCGTTGAACCCTTCGCGTTGAACGAGTTCAGCCGCCGCATGTCGCAGAACGGGCGCTCCCTGGTTGTAAACCGCAACGCGCACAAGGCCTGGCAAAAGACCGGTGGAATCTCTGCAAATGAGTCCGGGGCGCCCCAATCGTTTGTGCTATTCCCACTCACGGCGGGCAAGGAACTGGTGGGGGGAATCACCCTCCAGGATATGGAACACGAAGACGCCTTCACCAATCTCTCGGTGAGCCTGCTCGAAACCATCGCAGCCAACGTTGGCACCGCCATTCAAAACGCGCGCCTCTTCAACGAAGTGGTGCGCCGCAAGGAATATTTCGAAGCGCTCTTCCAAAACAACCCCGTCGCCGTTGTGACGATTGACAACAACGCCGCCATCACCTCATGGAACCCGGCCGCTGAACGGCTCTTTGGCTACACCCGCGAAGAAGCCGTCGGCCGCAACGTGGACAGCCTCGTCGCCAAACGCGATGACCTCTACGAAGAGGCGGTCGAACTATCGCGGGCCGGCCTCACCCCGCAGGGCGGCGCATTCCAATCCATCGTTAAACGGACGCGCAAAGACGGCAGCCTCGTGGATGTGGAACTCTCCGCGGTCCCCATCATCGTGCAGGGAATCAAACAGGGCATCTACGCGCTGTATCACGATATCACCGAACTCCAGCGCGCCCGCCAGGAGGCCATTGCCGCCAATGACGCCAAGAGCGCCTTCCTCGCCACCATGAGTCACGAGATCCGCACGCCGATGAACGCCGTCATCGGCATGAGCGGGCTGCTGCTGGACACCGCGCTCGATCACGAACAACAGGACTTTGTGGAGACCATCCGCGATTCCGGCGACGCGCTGCTCAGCATCATCAACGACATCCTCGACTTCAGCAAGATCGAAGCCGGGCGCATGGACATCGAATCTCATCCGTTCGACTTGCGCGCCTGCATCGAATCCGCGCTGGACCTGGTGGCGGTGCGCGCCGCCCAAAAGGGAATCGAAATCGCCTACATTTTCGAAGACGACACTCTCGCCGTTATCCTCGGCGACGAAACGCGCCTGCGCCAGGTGCTGATCAACCTGTTCAGCAACGCCGTCAAATTCACCGAGCAAGGCGAGGTGGTTCTGACCGTGGCGCGCTTCCCCGCGCCGACCGTGCGCCCCGGCAAACAAACGCCGGAAAACGCCGCGCTCATGTTTTCGGTGCGCGACACCGGCATCGGACTCACAGAGGAAGGCATGAGCCGCCTCTTCCAATCCTTCTCGCAAGCCGACTCTTCCACCACGCGCAAATATGGCGGCACCGGCCTCGGCCTCGCCATCAGCAAACGCCTCGCGGAACTCATGGGCGGCAGCATGTGGGCCGAAAGTGAAGGCCCCGGCAAAGGCACCACCTTCACCTTCACCATCAACGCGCCCAGCGCCAGCCTGCCCGCTCCCAAACGCCGCGACATCAGCGGCATCCAGCCGCAACTCAAGGGCCGCCGCCTGCTGATCGTGGACGACAACGCCACCAACCGCCGCATCCTCAACATGCAAACCAGCAAATGGGGCATGAGCACGCGCGACACCGAATCTCCGCAACAGGCGCTGCACTGGGTTTCCAGCGGCGAAATCTTCGACCTCGCCATCCTCGACATGCACATGCCCGAAATGGACGGCCTGACCCTCGCCAAACACATCCGCTCACAAACCGCCTCCCTGCCGCTGATCCTCTTCAGTTCGCTGGGCCGCCGCGAAATCGGCGAGCACGAAGCGCTGTTCGCCGACTACCTCGCCAAGCCGCTCAAACAATCGCAACTCTTCGACGCGCTGGCGGGAATCTTCCACGACGCCCAACCCGCTGCGGCCGCGTCGGAGCCGCGCCGCTTCCAATTGAACCCGGAACTGGGCGCGCGTCACCCATTGCGCATCCTGCTGGCCGAGGATAACCTCGTCAACCAAAAACTTGCCCTGCGCGTCCTCGCCCAAATGGGCTACCATGCCGACGTGGTCGCCAACGGCAAAGAGGCGCTGCAAACTGTGCAAAAGCAACATTACGACATCATCCTCATGGATGTGCAAATGCCCGAGATGGACGGGCTCGAATCCACGCGCCGCATCCGCAGCCTGGCAAATCTTGCACGGCAGCCGCACATCATCGGCCTGACCGCCAATGCCATGCAAGGCGACCGCGAGCAGTGTCTCGCGGCGGGCATGAACAATTACATCACCAAGCCCATCCGCGTGGAGGAACTGGTGACATCCCTGCTCAACGTGAATCCGCAGGAGGAGACCCCATGACCTCCGTCATCCATCACGCCACCTACGACAGCCTCAAGCAAATGGTCGGCGCCGGCTTTATCGGAGAATTGGTCTCAACCTTCCTGGAAGACGCGCCGCACATGCTGGACGAATTGCGCGCCGCGCTGTATGCGAACGACGCCGAGACCTTTCGCCGCGCCGCGCATTCGATGAAAACCAACGCCGCCACCTTCGGCGCGACCGAACTGGCGGAACTGGCAAAGGCGCTGGAAATGTTCGGGCGCAGTAATAACCTGCGCGAGGTCGGCAACCTGCTGGATGCCTTGCATGAGGCGTATGAAAACGCCGCGTCGGAATTAAAAGGATTACAGGTATGACAGCCGCGCATGAACCCGGTCACATGCTGGTGGTGGACGATAACCGCGTCAACCGCCTCCTGCTGACTCATCATCTTCAGCAGATGGGGCACACCACCGAGACCGCTGAAAACGGGCGTGAGGCGCTGGATAAATTACACAGCAGCGAATTCGACCTGATGCTGCTCGACATCGAAATGCCGGTGATGAACGGTTATCAAACGCTCGAAGCCTGCCGCGACGATCCCGAATTGCGCGAACTGCGCGTGATCATGACCTCCTCGCTCGATGAACTGGACAGCGTGGTGAAGTGTATCGAGATGGGCGCGGAGGATTACCTGGTCAAACCGCTTAACCCGATCCTGCTTAAGGCGCGCGTGAACGCCAGCCTCGAAAAGAAACGCCTGCGCGACCAGCAGAAACGCTGGTTCCGCACCTTTGCCACCGAGGAAGTGGCGGATGAATTAATGCGCAACGGGTTCGCGCTGGGCGGCAAGACCGTGGACGCCACCGTCATGTTTGCGGATATTCGTTCATTCACCACACTCTCCGAAACGCACGACCCGGCTGTGATTCACGAAATGCTCAATGGATATTTTTCACTCATGTTCGGCGCGATCCACGAACGCGGCGGACTGGTGAGTCAGTTGCTCGGCGATGGGTTCATGGCGGTCTTCGGCGCGCCGATCCCGCGCGAGAATCACCGCGAGTTGGCGGTGCGCGCCGGGCTGGATATGCTCGTGCGCCTGGATGAATTTAATCGGCGGCAGGAAGAACAGGGCGGGACGCGCATCCGCATCGGGATCGGGATCGCCTCGGGACCGATGATCGCCGGATATACCGGCTCGCAGGAGCGCGCCATCTACACCTGCATCGGCGACACAGTCAATCTGGCGGCGCGTATCGAAGAGTATACAAAAGTGGCGAAGCGCCCGTTGATCATTGGACGCCACGCGCGGGCTGGTCTCCCCGCCGACATGCACATCGAGTCGCTGGGCGAGGTGGTCTTCAAGGGCAAGCAACAGGCGGTGGAAGTTTTTGCGGTCGGGTAGTGCCGCGCCATCTTGCAGAGCAGGCGCGTCATTTTTACATCCCCGTTACATTCTCCCAACAAAATATCAACGTCGCGCGGATAGCATGAGGAAAATTCGATCGGAGAATTTCCCCATGCAAGCCATCCGCAAATTATTTCTGCTTGCCTGCGCCGTCTGTCTGGCGGGATGCGGCGCGCCCGCCACGACCTCGCCCGCTCCGACGGTCCCGCATGAAGCGGCAACGTCCGCCGCAAACGCCTCTCCCAATATTCTTTACATCCTGACCGACGACATGGCCGCGAGCGACCTTCAATACATGCCAAAGACATTGGAGTTACTCGGCGCGCAGGGCATCACGTTCGATAATTTTTTTGTCAGCATGGCGTTGTGCTGTCCGTCGCGTGCTTGCATGTTGCGCGGGCAATATCCGCACAACACGCAGATCGTCGGCAACAATCCTCCCGACGGCGGCTTTGAAAAATTTAATCAACTGGGGCTGGAAGAATCAACGCTGGCGGTCTGGTTGCAGGAGGCGGGCTACAACACCGCATTGATCGGAAAATATCTGAACGGGTATCCGGGCAACATGGGAAAAAAATACATTCCGCCCGGCTGGACGGAATGGTACAGCAGTGTGGAGGGCAGCGCCTACGATCAATACAATTACACCTTGAATGAAAACGGAACATTGGTTGCCTACGGCGACGCGCCCGAAGATTACGGCACCGACGTCTACGCCGCGAAGACGACGGATTTCATGGCGCGCAGTGTTGCGGAGGGCAAACCGTTCTTCGCCTACGTTTCGGTCTATGCGCCGCACAGTCCCGCCACGCCCGCGCCGCGCCACGAAAATCTTTTTGCGGATCTCACCCTGCCGCGCCCGCCCTCATTCAATGAAGAAGAGATCGGGGACAAACCTCAGGCGTTGCGCGGCAATCCCCTGCTCCGCCAGCGCGGCATCCGCAACCTGGAGCAGGCGTATCGCAAACGGATTCAATCCCTGCAAGCCGTGGATGAAATGATCGCCAACTTCGTGACGCAACTCGAAACGCTCGGACAACTCGACAACACCTACATCGTCTTCACCGCCGACAACGGCTATCACCTCGGCGAACATCGCCTGCCGCAGGGAAAGAACACGCCCTACGAAGAGGACATCCGCGTGCCTCTGCTCGTTCGCGGTCCCAACGTGGAAGCGGGCGCGGTCGTGGAAGCCCTGGCGGGCAACATTGACCTCGCGCCCACCTTCGCCGAACTGGCGGGCATCTCCGCGCCCGCATTCGTGGACGGGCGTTCCCTCGTCCCGTTTCTGCGCGGCGAGACTCCCTCCAACTGGCGCGAGGCGTTCCTGCTCGAACGCGGATCGCAAAGCGCGCAGACCTCGCGTAACATTCCAGCCACGCCGGACCCCGCGCTCGAAGCCCCCGACTCTCCGCTCGACCGCGCCCGCGCCGTCAATTACGCCGGTCTGCGCACGGCGGAATACACCTACGTCGAATACGCCAACGGCGAGATCGAACTCTACGATCTGCGCGCAGACCCGTATCAATTGCAAAACATCGCCGGCGCCGCAGACCCAAGCCTGCTCGCAGTTCTGCATGAGTGGCTCGAGTCATTGAGGCAATGTCAGGCTGACTCCTGCCGTGAGGCAGAAATGCAACCGTAATTTTGCAGATACGGATCACGCGGGCAGCTCGCATATTTTTTAAATCCGTGCCGTCCGCCTGATCCGTGCCTGTTTTGTTTTATGGCTATAATGGGCGCGATGAAATTCCCCTCCCTCAAAAAAATATCGCCGCCGTTTCTACTCTTCATCACTTCCCTGCTCGCGTATGGCTTTCTGATTCCCTTCACCGGCTTCTACTGGGACGACTGGCCCTACGCATGGATCGCGCGCTTCCTCGGCTTGGCAGAATTTTTGCCCGCCTCGCTCGCCTACCGCCCCTTCCTCGCGCCCAACTACATGCTGACCATCGGACTCGTTGGGACAAACCCCATGGCGTGGCAGGCATTTGCCGTGCTCGTCCGCTTCATGAGCGGACTGGCGGCATGGTTCGCCCTCGACTCGGTTTTTCCCGCCCACAAACGCGCCACACTCACCGCCTGCCTGCTCTTCCTCGTCTTCCCCGGCTACAGCCAGCAATGGGTCGCGCTCACTCACGTCAACCAGGAACTCATCCCGCTGATCTGCTATCTCGTTTCATTTGGGCTCACCGCGCGCGCGCTTCGCAACCCGCAAGCATTTTTCCGATACACGCTCCCAGCCGTCCTCCTGCAAACCATCGGCATTTTCCAAACCGAATATTTTTTCGGGATGGAACTCTTCCGATTTTTTTTCATCTGGGCGATCGCCGCTGAAACAACACACGGCTTTCGTCCGCGATGGCTTCAAACGCTCAAACATTGGGGGGCGTATCTGTTCATCTGGATCGCCAATGCCGCGTGGCTGTTTTACTTTTACAAATACGGCTCCTATCAATCCTATGCCGTCACCCTCGGCGAAGACGCCTCCACCGCAACGGCGACCGTTGCGAGTCTGCTCTCCGCGTTGGGCGACGCGCTCTCCAAAGCGCTGATCCTCTCGTGGACACAACTTTTCAGCCAGGGCGCGCATGTCTTTCCCGGCATAACCGCATGGCTGGCGATCGGGTTGATTGTTGGAACATTTGCTTTCCTGGTTCACACACGCACGCACACACACAGCGGCGACTCGACCCCTCGGACACTTTCGACGCTTTTCATCCTCGCCGGGCTGCTCGGTCTGCTGGCTGGGCGCCTGCCCTCCTGGATCGCCGGACTGCCGCTCACCCTCCAATCCAGTTACGACCGCTTCATGGTCTCGATGATGTTCGGAGCGGCGCTCTTCATTGCGGGTCTGCTCGAACTTCTGCGCCATGAACGCGCCCGCACAATTCTTTCCTCGCTGTTGATCGCGCTCGCCGTCGGCAGTCAATTCCTCAGCGGCAACATCTTTCGCCGCGACTGGGAAGGTCAACGCGATCTGCTCTGGCAGTTTGCCTGGCGCATCCCCGCACTCGAAGAAGGCACGGTCATCTTCACCAAGCAGTTGCCGCTCGACTACGAGACCGACCTCTCGCTGACCGCCCCGCTCAACTGGATCTACGCGCCGGATTACCAACACGGCGACAACCTGCCCTACATTTTGCTCTCCCCGGAAAAACGCCTCGGCGGCGCCTCTCTCCCCGACCTCGAAGCGGATACCGCGCTCGCCATCCGCTACCGCACCGTGACATTTCACGGCTCGCCGGGCAAGTCCATCACCGTCTTCGCGCCGCGCAATGGATGCCTGCGCGTGCTGGACCCAGTCTATGCCAACGAGGCATTGTACGACCGCCAAGGCCGCGCGCTGACCGAAACGATTCCACTCTCCAACCCGGCGCTGATCCGCGTGGACGCGCCCACGCCGTCCATGCCAAAGCCGTTGTTCGGAAACGAACCCGAACATACCTGGTGTTATTTTTACGCCAGGGCTGAACTGGCGCGTCAGATGGGCGATTGGAAATCGGTCATCCAATTGGGCGAAGACGCGCGGCGATTGGGCTATGCTCCCGAAGATTCGATCGAGTGGCTGCCATTCATCGAGGCGTATGCAAGAGCCAGTCAATGGGATGAGGCGGAGCGGCTGGCAACGCTGGCGGTTAAATCAGACGCGCGCGTCCGCAAGGGAGTGTGTCAGGTTTGGGGGCGCATCCACTCGGCAACGGCGCAACCGGCTGGGGGTCGGGAAAGAAGCGAGGCGTTGATGTCCGCATTCGAATGTGGGAGGTGAATCTGCATCCGTACGAAGTGACTATCCGAAGAAACTTGACGCTTTAAACTTCATGTGCTACCATCGCGCCATTCATATTGCGAGGAGAATCTGTATGAGAAAACAATTGTTGCTGACGGGCATTCTGATGATCGCATTCGCGCTCTCGGCCTGCACGCGCCCGTATGCCGCGCCGGAAGCGTTGGCGATCACCCCCAGCCCTGCCGACGTTTTCGCCGATCAAAAATCGGCAACGATGGACGCCTTGCGTACCGAAAGGGCCTCGCAAAACCTGGCTCCTTCCACCGTTAACCCGACCGCAGCCGCGGAGACGCTGGTCGCGACATTGAACAGCACGGCCATCACGCCGGTGACGCAGATCACCTTCACGTCCACGCCGCAGATCGGCGATCAGTCCACGCTTCTTCCGACCACACCCGCAGTGGTTTGCACGCCCGTTGCCTGCGCGCCGGGTCAGGTGCTTGTGTGTCCCAGCGGGGATTGTCCCGGCGGCTGCGGCATGGCCTGCACCGTGCCGACCGCCACGTTCACCCCGGTTCCGGTGGGGGCGCGCCCTGCAACCTATGCCCTGCAGAAATACGAACATCCCTATTGCATTGCGCGCCGCTTCAACGTAAATCCTGATGATGTGCTGGCGCTGAGCGGGCTCTCGCGCGAGCAGGCCTACAGCCTGCCAACCGGCACGATCCTCACGATCCCGCAGAGCGGCTCCTTCCCCGGCGACCGCGCCCTGAAGCCGCATCCATCCGGCGCCACTTACACCGTGACCGGAAACGATGACACCACGTTGTACGGCGTGGCCTGCATGTTCGGAGACGTGGATCCGGGGACACTGGCTACTTTGAACAATCTGCCGCTCAGCGCTACGCTGAGCATCGGGCAGGTGATCAAGATCCAGCCATAAACGATACGAACGCAGCAATGCCCGGGCGATGAACCCGGGCATTTTTGATGAATTTGCTTTCTCAGGAGACGGAACATGCCTTTTCAGTTATTGCGCTCGGAAACGCTCCTCCAGGGGCGCGCCTTTGCCATCCGCCGCGATTGGATGAAGACCCCGGACGGACGTGAAACAAAATTCGACATCATCGAACATGGCGGTTCGGTGGTGATCGCCCCGCTCGATTCGGACGGCAACCTGCTCTTTGTCCGCCAGTATCGCCACGCTACAGGACGCGAGCTGCTCGAACTTCCCGCGGGGACATTGAATGAGGGCGAGCATCCCGATGTGTGCGCGGCGCGCGAGATGCGCGAGGAAACCGGCTTTGCGGCTGGGACGTTGGAACGGCTGGGAGAGTTTTTCCTTGCGCCCGGTTATTCAACCGAATTCATGGTGGTGTATCTCGCCACAGACTTGACACACGATCCTCTGGAAGCCGACGCGGACGAGTTCCTGAGTGTGGAACGGGTTTCCATCGGGCGCGCGCTGGACATGGCGCGGCGCGGTGAGATGCCGGATGCCAAGTCGCTGGCGGCGCTGTTCTTGTGCGAGGCTCGACTGCAAGGGTAGCCGGCTTTGGCAATGCCAGCGGGCATTGAACAGATCAGCGGCTTCAGCGGCGCGCCGTCATCCATTCCCCATCCGTTGACCACCACCCCCCGCCGCAATGGTCAGCGGATATTAAACGGATGAGCGGATTCGGTGCCTCTTATCCTCCATCCGCTTATCCGCTCGCCATCCGTTGACCACCACCCCCCGCTGCAATGGTCAGCGGATATTAAACGGATGAGCGGATTCGGTGCCTCCTATCCTCCATCCGCTTATCCGCTCGCCATCCGTTGACCACCACCCCCCCCCGCCGCACGGACAGCCTCCCCTCCCCAAAGCCTTGTGTTGAGCCGTGTCGAAACGGACTTCCACCCGCGCGCCGTTACCCATTCCACAACAACCCCTCTCCCGTCTCCCCCAAGGGGGAGAAGCCAAACCTTCCTGCAACGAATATTTGCTTTGGGAAACCGTCTCGCCCACCCACCAAGAAAAGAAACCGACCTCATACCCTCTCCCCTCGGGAGAGGGCCAAACGGACATGCCGATTACTCAAGCCAATCAGGGTGAGATCCTTCCACCCGCGCACCGTCATCTGTTCCTGTCCGTGATTCCGTGACAAAGTCCGTTGACCACCACACCCCGCCGCACGGACAGCCGCCAAATGCTCGTGTATTTTCATGCTATACTCTGGTTATTCAACCATGCACATCATCACTCGAAAACGTCTCAACGAATTTGCAGAAAAACATCCCGATGCCGCGCCTGGTTTGAAGCATTGGTACAAGCATGTAAAGTCGAAGGATTTCAAGTCGTTTGCCGAATTGAGAGAGACATTTCCAAGCGCAGACCAGGTTGGCGGGTTGACAGTCTTCAACATCGGCGGCAACAAGGTTCGTTTGATCGCCGCCATCCATTACAACAGGAAGATCGTTTACATTCGCGCTGTTTTAACCCATCGAGAATATGACGAAGGAACGTGGAAGGAGTAAGCCATGTTAGACGCAAAAATTCAACAAGCCGCGCCGCACTGGAAAGTGGTCTCAGAGTTCTTGTATTACCCGCATAGCGAAGAGGAATACGAGAAGGCGGTGCATCTGCTGGACGATCTTATTGACATCGTCGGCGAAGATGAAAATCATCCCCTCGCGTCTTTGATGGAAATTCTCGGTTTGCTTATCGAAAAATACGAAGATGAGCACGTACAGGAGATGGCATAATATAAACGAAAGTCCCTGAATGAAAATTTCGGGGACTTTTCATTCAGGGACAGCATCCGTTGACCACCCACCCCCACCGCATGGACAGTCTCCCCTCCCCAAAGCCTCGCGTTGACTGGCGAAGCCGTGTCGAAGCTGGACTTCCCCCCGCGCGCCATCATCCGTTCCCGTCCGTGATTCCGTGACAAAGTCCGTTGACCACCACCCCGCCACACGGACAGCCTCCCCCTCCCCAAAGCGGACTCCCCCCACGCGCCATCATCCGTTCCAGTCCGTGATTCCGTGACAAAGTCCGCTGACCAGCACCCCGCCGCATGGACAGCCTCCCCCTCCCCAAAGCGGACATTCCACCCGCGCGCCGTCATCCGTTCCCATCCGTGATTCCGTGACAAAGTCCGTTGACCACCACCCCCCGCTGCAATGGTCAGCGGATATTAAACGGATGAGCGGATTCGGTGCCTCCTATCCTCCATCCGCTTATCCGCTCGCCATCCGTTGACCACCACCCCCCGCTGCAATGGTCAGCGGATATTAAACGGATGAGCGGATTCGGTGCCTCCTATCCTCCATCCGCTTATCCGCTCGCCATC
>JABARH010000041.1:0-47724 GCA_019187665.1 Anaerolineales bacterium | reverse complement strand
TATCCTCCATCCGCTTATCCGCTCGCCATCCGTTGACCACCACCCCCCGCTGCAATGGTCAGCGGATATTAAACGGATGAGCGGATTCGGTGCCTCCTATCCTCCATCCGCTTATCCGCTCGCCATCCGTTGACCACCACCCCCCGCTGCACGGACAGCCTCCCCCTCCCCACAGCGGACTCCCACTCCTCAAAGCAGACATTCCACCCGCGCGCCATCATCCGTTTCCGTCCGTGATTCCGTGACAAAGTCCATTGCCCCCCGCCGCATGGACAGCCTCCCCCCTCCCCAAAGCGGACTTCCACCCGCGCACCATCATCCGTTCGTTTATTCGTGGTTTTCATTCGTGGACGGCTTTCCCGTCCGTGATTCCGTGACAAAGTCCGTTGACCACCACACCCCGTCGATCAATCAGTGAAGGTATAATGGCGCAAACATGTAATCTTCCTCATAGTCGACAACAGGTATTGGGAAGGCATTATGAACAGTCAAACGCAATTGCCAACTGTATTAGCCAAAGAAATGATAGAGTTCGTTGTATCTAATCCATCGCATTTGGAGGAGAGTATTCAACGTGCATATTACGGCATAGACTTAATGCGAAGTAAAGGTTTCAAGCGATGGCTGGTTATGTATTCTGGCGGCAAAGATTCTACAACGGCACTGGTTTTAATTCTTGAAGCGGCAAAAAACCTTGATATTGAAGTCGAGATAGCGTACAGCGATACGCGGGTAGAAATTCCAACCCTTCAAAATTATGCGGATGAGTTCTTGGGTTATCTCAAGCAAAATCTTGGAATCAAAGTTCATATTTTTGAGCCAGAATTGAAAGATACCTTTTGGACAAATCTAATTGGAAGAGGTTATCCGCCACCTCATCAAGGTTTTAGATGGTGTACTCCACGCCTGAAAATTAATTCGGTTGATAAGTTTATTAAGACTTTGCCAAACAAAAACGAGACCTTGATAATTACAGGCGTTCGATTTGGAGAATCTGACGCGAGAGACGCAAGGCTAAATTTATCGTGCCAAAGAGGTGGCGAATGTGGTCAGGGAGTTTGGTATCAACACAGTAACCGCTTGGAGGTAGGATACTTTTCCCCGATTATCACATGGCGAGAATGTGATGTATGGGATTTTTTGAATTTTGTCGCGCCAACATGGGGCTACCCCACAGGAAACTTACAAGATATTTACATGGGACGTGAGACACGTTTTGGATGTTGGGTTTGTACGGTGGTCGCCCAAGACAAAGCAATGCAAAAAATAGTTAAAGTTCATCAGGAATATAAAGGGCTTTTAGAGTTTCGAGATTGGTTGATGGAGTTTGGTCGTCTGCCCAAAAACCGTGTTCTAAAGTCAAATGGCTTACCAGGTAGACTTACCTTGTCGGCTCGCAAAAAAATTTTAAAACGCTTGCGTGATGTTGAGGAAAAATTAGGGAAAACCTTATTAGCAGACGATGAACACAAATTGATTCAATCGTATTGGCGTGACCCGAAATACGGGGACAAATACAAGGAGTAAAACATGCCATATCCTGACCAAATCTCGAATCCGTTAGGCGCAGATTCTTTTCTGAGTCATTTGTCAGAAAACGATTTTGAGTTGCTTCAGCAAGTTGGTAAGTTAGTTGAGAAACTTGTGACTTCACTTGACGAGACATCAGTAAAAGTTGTTCGATCCCCGTTGTCGTCTCGCAGATTAATTAGCGTTGCCGTAGACGGCGGAAATCAATTAATATTTCCGCAATTCCGCGAAATCAGCATGGGTATGATTCGAGTAAGTGCGTTCTCCCCCGACTTCAAAGACCAACCTGAAACTACAACCCATGTCATTAAGAATTTTGATTTATTCGATATTCTCAAAGCGGAGTCGGATAAAAGCAAAGAAACAATGACCGAGAGACGAAGCAGATATATCAAGGGCTTTTTCGAAAAACCACAAATGCAAGAATTTTCCAGAGTTACGGGGATTACTCCTCGTGATTTAGGCGAACATATCTACAAAGATATCGAAAGTTTTACAAACACAATCCGAAGCGTCTTGGAATGGGCATACATCGTTATGCTGGCAGAAAAATATCGTGATTTCAAAATGCTTATTGTGCGCGATGGGCGTCTCGAACAACACGGGGTTGAGAATTCTTTTGTGAAAAAGTTGCGCGCGTATTTTGAGAAAAACAGAACCTACTTGGTGGGCATTGTGAAAACAACCAAGTTGTTGAGAGAGGGAATTCCATCTTTAGTTATCAAAAATTGGACGGATAAATATTGTGGCAAGAACCCCGTTTATTATCGTTTGCCCGACGACTTGATGAACTACACATTTGGTTTTGAAAGACAATGGAATCCAGAAATCGAAGGAAGTTTTGTTTTTGGCAATCGGTATGCTGGAAAATTTTACGCTAACACATTCCACACTTTGCAATCCGTCTTTACTTTTGATGTTCCCGCGTATATCGAAAATGACGATCAATCGGTATTAGAAGTGGTAGACACTCTTTACCATCATCGTTCATTGTTGTTTGATGGCTCGGTTTCTGTAGTTTCAGAGGCGCATATGCGTGCATCTGTGGACACTGAAATTGTAAAAATTGTGGAAAATGAAGTCAAGAAGGCGATTGAAAAACGTTCTGGTCTCAAAATTCCTGACATGGAGAGGTAAACATGGCTGACAAAGCATTAGGTTTCGTTTCAAACATTTTCACCAAAGATGGAAAGACCTATGTCACTTTGGTTTTGAACTATGAAGAATTGCGCGAGACCCCGTTAATGCTTGGGGAATTCGTAAAAGTCAAAACAGGTGCATATTACAAGGGAAATGACAATGTTTACTTGGGAATGGTTACGGCGTCCCAGTATCGCCCTGTCACATACGATAAATTTCAAGAGGCTCTTGCTTTAGGCAGATTAAATCAATTGCCTCCTGATGAGAATACAGTCAAGAATATCAACTTTCTGCATTACGACATCGTCATTTTGGGAAGTTATACATCCAACAAGGGTGAACAATATAAGTTTTATCCATCTACCCGCCATGTTCCTTCGCTGATTGACGTTGTAGTATCTCACCTTGAAGAAAAGGAAATGCAGGCACTCATCAACGTAAGTATTCAAACTGATTTATCACCCCAAGAGATTCACCTTACAGATTTAGGATTTTTGCGAATTGGGAGCGCGGTGACAGGTGAGTACAAAAATATTAAGAAGCAGGTTGATATTTCGAGTTTTAGGGGAAAGCGAACTGCCAATTTTGGCAAAACGGGCTTTGGAAAAAGCAATGAAAACAAAGTTGTTCTAACTTTGTTGAAAAAAACTTACCCCAAAATTGGGATGTTGATTTTTGATCTCAATGGCGAATATGCCACGCAAAAAACAGCAAAGACAGCCATGGGATTGATTGAAGTTTTCGAGAAATTGAGTATCTCGCAAGACATTGTATGGTTCACAAACAGGCAGCAAGAACTGGAAAGTACTTCGCCAATATATACTGCAAAACCAATAAAAATAAATTTTTATAGCGAGCCAGGGCTTGCAATAGAACTTTCGTATCAAAGAGAAGTCGTCTCTGGTGGAAAACCTCCCCAATACTTGGAATCTGCCCGAATGGGGCTGGATCCAGAAAGTGGCGAATGGGTGAATATTCCAAACAAAATGGCTTATGTTTATGGAACCTTCTTGGCGGCAGGCTTGAAAGTACCGCAAATGTCTGTCACATACGCAAGCAAAACATATAGCCTGCCCAGAGACAAGCAGGAACTTTTGGAGAAATTGAACGAAAAGGCTGAAAAAGGCGAGAGTAAAGAGGGCGCTCGCGAACTATTTCAGTATGCTAAACGCTTTTCTTTCCTCAACGACTTGCACACACCAGACAAAGTCGATGAATTTTTCTCCAGTGCTACAGAGTCCGCTATTGCAGGTAAAACCGTTGTCGTGGATTTGCCTACTGTTCGTCCAGAATTAGTGGATTTCATAAGTGCGAGACTCGCCAATCGAGTATTCCAAAAAGCGTTGGCGCGCTATTCAAGTAGCGAAAGTGAAGAAAAACGTCTGACGGATGTATTATTTGTTATTGAAGAGGCTCACAACCTGCTCTCAAATCCCGAAGGCGTTTTCTATCGTATCGCCAAAGAAGGAAGAAAATATGGAATAGGGTTATTGTATTCTACGCAATCTCCTAAAACGATTCCGATTGACATTCTTTCTCAAACAGAAAACTTTCTTGTAAAGCACGTCAGTAGCGAAGATGATGTAGAGCAACTCCGAAAATCAAAGGTGGCTTTTGGTAAGCCGATATCTGACTTCATCCTAAACGAGCCTGTGCTTGGTCTTTCATACGTTTACATGGAGCCATACCAGCCCTTCCCCGTGCCTGTGCAAGTCCGACTATTAGAGGATGTGCTACAAGGTCTCAAGAAGTAGTTTGGAAAGTATCACCAAAAAAAGGACAACCTGAAAGGGCTGTCCTTTTTTATAGTTTTCCAACTCGTATCTCATTTACGCAACACGCACCACTCACCAATTACCAATTACCAATCTCCATTCATCCTTCATCCTTCATCCTTCATCCTTCATCTTTCATCCTCTCTCCCCTCACTCCCCTGTCGGCACCCAGATATTCTTTACCTGCGTCGCCTCGTGCAAAAACTCGTGGCCTTCGCCCTGCTCGCGATCCATCCAATCGCGCGGCAGGCCGTAGCCGACCCACGTCCGCTTCATGTTCGCGCCAGACTCGTACTCCACCCAGTAACTGCCTTCCGCCGAGCCGAAGTACCAGACCGCGTCCACGTCTTCGTGCTGGACGAGAGTCTTGGTCAGGTGGTCGCGGTCGCCTGTGACGATGTTGACCACACCGCCAGGCACGTCAGACGTATCCAGCACCTGATAAAAATCGGTCGCGCTCAACGGGAAGCGCTGACTCGGAATCATCACCACCGTGTTGCCGCGCGCAATCGCAGGCGCCATCAGCGAGACAAATCCCAACAGCGGATACTCGTCGGGACAGGCAATGCCGATCACGCCCACAGGCTCGTTCACCGCCACCGTGATTCCGCGCAGGGTGGTCTCCTGGATGTTGCCGCCGTATTTATCCGCCCAGGCCGCGTACGTGAACAGCCGCTCCACCGCAGCGTCTACTTCGGCTTGCGCGGATTTTTGTTTACGCCCCGTCATCTCGACGATTCGTTTTACAAACTCCGCGTTGCGCGCGTCCAAATTCTCGGCGATGAAATACAGGATCTGCGAACGGTTGTATCCGTGCCGCATCGTCCAGCCCTGCTTGGCTTCGATCACCGCGTGCGCGGCTTCCACCGCGTTGCGGATGTCCTTGCGGTTGCCGTCGCCGACCTGCCCGACGATTCTTCCCTTTGCGCCGAGCACGGTCAACGTGTACGCGCCATCGGGACGAACCTGCTTGCCGCCGACGTACATCTTCGGGGTGCGATCTACGGGCGGAATCGAATGCCCATTTGCCCGACCCGCTTCGGGTCGCGCGGGACGCGAGGGGGTGTGCTCGCCCCAGGCTTTTTTCTCCGCTGGAACGTTCGCCGCGTCGAGTCCCAGCGATGTCAAATCGGGCTGCGGACGATCCATCCACTTGGGTCTAACATATTCGAACAATCCCTCGCGTCCGCCCTCGCGACCGAATCCTGATTCGCGATAGCCGCCGAATCCGCCCGCCGCGTCGAACACGTTATGACAGTTGACCCACATCGCGCCCGCCTTGATCTTGCTTGCGGCGTCGAGCGCGAGATTGATGTTGTCGCTCCACACGCTTCCGCCGAGACCATAGCGCGTGTTGTTCGCCAGCGCGATCCCCTCCTCGGGCGTGCGGAACGTGAGCGAAACCAGCACGGGACCAAAGATCTCCTCCTGCACCGTCGACGCGGCAGGGTCGAGGTCCGTGATGAGCGTGGGTTTGTAGAAGAGTCCTTTCGTGGGCAGCGGGATGTCGGGCTGGAAAACGTTGCCGCCTTCCTTCTCGCCCATCTTCACCCAATAATCCACCGTGTCCCATTGGCTCTTGTCCACGATGGCGCCCATGTCAATGGCTTTGTCGAGCGAGTCGCCCACGCGCAAATGACTCATTCTTGTTTTTAATTTTTGGATGAAACGCCCCGCGACATTTTCCTGCACGATCAGCCTTGATCCTGCGCAACAGACCTGACCCTGATTAAACCAAATCGCATCAACCACCCCTTCAACTGCCGCGTCCAAATCGGCATCTTCGAACACGACAACGGGACTCTTGCCCCCCAACTCCAACGAAATCTTTTTCCCCGATCCCGCGGTGAGATGACGCAGTGTGCGTCCGATCTCGGTGGAACCCGTGAAGGCGATCTTGTCCACGTCGGGGTGCGTGACGATCATCTCGCCCGCCTTGCCACTGCCCGTGATGATGTTGACCACGCCTGGCGGGAGTCCCGCCTCCGCGACGACTTCGGCAAACAACAGCGCGCTCAGCCGCGTGTACGACGCGGGTTTAAGCACAACGGTATTTCCCATCGCGATGGCGGGCGCGATCTTCCACGCCAGCATCATCAACGGGAAGTTCCACGGGATGATCTGCCCGATCACGCCGACGGGCTGGTAGTCGCGCAGTTCGGTTTCCATGAGTTGCGCCCAGCCCGCGTAATAGTAAAAGTGACGCGCCAACAGCGGCACATCCACATCGCGCGACTCGCGGATCGGCTTGCCGTTGTCCATTGATTCCAATACCGCCAGCAGACGATGGTGCTTCTGGATGTTGCGCGCGATGGCGTACATGTACCGCGCGCGGACAACACCTGGAGTCTCGCTCCACGAATCGAAGGCAGTCCGCGCGGCGGCGATGGCGGCATCCACATCCTTCTTCTCCGCCTGCGCCGTCTCGGCGATCAACTCGCCCGTGGATGGGTTATACGACGAATAGTACTTCGCCGCTTTGGGCGTCACCCATTCGTTGTTGATGAACTGCCCGAACTTGCGTCCGTGATCATCCAACCAAGCATTCACCGCGGCAGGAGACTCGGGCGCGGGTCCGTATTCCATGGTTTTGAAGAGGTCGAGGAGGGTAGACATAGGAACTCCAGTTCGTTAACCACGAAGGGTCACGAAGGTACACAAAGGTTTTTATTCAGTCGCAGATTCTTTAGTTGCATGAAAATCAATTTCCGCTTTTAGGAAAGTATCTTTCAACAGCATTATTGCGGAACCCCATCTATTACCCCATTGATTGGTCAGGGCATACGTTTTGCCATCAATACAAATTAGTTCACCGTCATCACAAAACCAACGACGTTTTTCAAACATTTTTCCGCCAGATTCCCGTTGCACTGTGGCAGCACGAATAAAGTCATCGGAATTCAAAATCCCATCGACTTGAAGAAATAGTCGCCGCCAGTTAATTACTTCATTTATTTTTTCAGGGGCAATGCCAGAGTCGCACAAATTCTTTACCACGAAGAACATGGCATTCCGTTTTGCCAAACGAGTTTCTGACTTCCCAAAAATTGTTACATCGTATTTAGTGAAATCCTTCGTTGAAGTGCGAGAGATTCTCTCCTGCCTGCTTTTAGCACTGACTTGTACTTGATACTCGCTTGCTTCTGGCAAAGGGATTACCTGTTCAATATCAATAAGAGTGCGCCCATTATCGTTATATGGCTTTATACGAACACATCGAATATCCAGACCCCGATCGTTCAACCATAAAACAGATGTGGTAAGTTCTCGTGAAAATTCGGCAGACACCAACACTATGCGAACATCTTGAGCAAAATTCTCATCGTCGTTATCCTCCCATTCAAGAAAATCCAATAAGGTTCGCTCTGCATCTTCGCCATTGCCACTTTTACTCAAGTAATCTGCATAAACTTCGGCGGCTTTGTCAAAAGTCATTGTTGAAACCATCGCGGCATAACGCAGAGCCTGTAATTCCATGTGTCCCCCGTCTTCAGTCCGCTTCAATTCAAACACAACCAGATTGGCATTTTTGTCTATGCCCAATAAATCAATACGGCGGCGACTATCTTCCCACTCCCCAAATTCCTCGGCAATAATCAGGGTATCAGGAGAGATAATCTCTATCTGATTCCGCAATAGGCGTTGCAAATCGGCGCGCTCACGCACCTTTGCAATGCTAAATGAAGTTTCTTCAATTTTTCGCAATTTGTCCGTTGTCAGTTCGAAGATTGGCATTTTAGACCTCAATACAAAACTTTGCGTTCTTCGCGCGCTTTGCGGTTAATGCTCTTATCCCATCGGCATGTGATGTTTCGCGGTCACAGACCTGACAGGCGATGTGCGCGCCGCGGCGGGTGGGAATCCGTGCGCGGGAGGTGGGGAGGGAGGGGTGGGCATCTGCGGAAACCTGTCAGGTCGAGATCTAAACGGGCGGATGTTCACCTGCTTCAACCAAAATGCGGCGCAAGTTGACCAGTCCCGCGCGGTTGAGTTGAAGTTTTTCGACAGTCGCGCGGCCAATCGGAGTCAATCCCAAAATCAGGGAGTAATCATCGCTCCAGGCGAAGTGGTCATTCCATTGATTGCGACGCGGGTGGTACAACGGCACAATCGCCTGCGTGACGGGATCCACCGCTTCGGTGTTCGTGTACTTGCGATTGTTACATCCTTGGCAGGCAAAAGCCAGATTCTCCAGCGCGTTTGCGCCGCCTCTCGAAAGTGGGATGATATGCTCAACCGCGAACGAATCAGGAGAGTATTGCTCCTGTGAGAGACAATATTCGCAACATCCCTTTGCGCGTTCAAAGACGCGGGCGCGTTGCGCTGATGAAGTCCGCGATTCAGCCATGGGCGGGAGAGAGACCCAACGTCGTCATCAACTCAGGGACAGTGACCTTGCGGACGCGCGCCAATTCGGCCACCGCTTCCATGCGGCGGACATTTGCCTGCTCAATTTGGTCGGAGAGGGAAATTAATTCCGCCTGCTCCTTGTCGTTCAGGCTTTCCGCGTCACGTTTTGCCAGCAAGGCGCGATACCGCTCCCATTCCACGGCAGAGAGGCTGGTATTGATTTTTTGCAGGAGGTCGGTCTCCTCGACGGATAAACGCGCGGGCGTTGCACGCGCTTGCAATTCCTGTTGTAGCAACCGCACAATATAAGAATCGGGACTAAGCCCAATTTGGCTGGCGGCTTGTTTCAATTTGCGTTCCATGTCAGGCGGTACGGTCAAAGTGACATTCATGGTAATCTTCCTTTCAAACTTCCTCGATTGCCGTGCCTTTTGCGATGGCGTCAGCGCGGATCGCGTCGAGAGTTTTGCCAAACTTTTCCATTGCCTCGTCTCGCGAAAGATATCTCACTTCCTCCGCGCGGGCTTTGGCTTTAGCAAGGATTTCCGCCGCCAACTCCTTGTTTGGGCGCGCACGCTGTTTCTTGAGGGAGTCTACCATCTCAATAACGATCAGCAATTCCTTTTCTGGCAGTTGCGCCACTTCGATAACTGCCTTGCGGATTAATTCCTGTGGCGCGAGCATGTCTGAGTTCATTTTGTACTCCTTTCGATAAAACACTATCCCATCGGCATGTGATGCTTCGCGGCGTAATGACCTGTGAGATAGTGATACAACTGCCGCTCTAGGTCGGTCAGCAAACTGGACGCGCCGAAGCGGAAGAGATTGGGCATCAGCCACTCATCGCCAAGTTCTTCCTTCATCAGCGACTGCCACGCCATGGCCTGTTTGGCATTGCCGATCCCGCCCGCGGGCTTGAATCCGATCTTGTAGCTGAAGCGGTCGAGATACTCGCGGATGGCGCGCGTCATCACCAAACTCACTTCCAACGTGGCATTGACCGATTCCTTGCCCGTCGAAGTCTTGATGAAGTCCGAGCCTGCCATCATCGCCACGAGGCTGGCTTGATAGACTTGCTTGAGCGTGCCGAGGTCACCTGTCGCCAAAATAGTCTTCATGTGCGCGTCGCCGCAGACTTCGCGGAACTGTTTCAGCTCATCGTAGAGCGATTTCCAGTCGCCCGTGAGAACATAGTTGCGGGCGATGACCACGTCAATTTCACGCGCGCCCGCCTCCACGGCCTGCTCGATTTCTTGAATCCGCTGCGGGAGCGGAGTCTGTCCCGCAGGGAAACCTGTCGCGACGGAGGCTACGGGGATGTCAGAGCCTTGCAACGCCTCCACCGCGTCACGGACGCGGTTAGGGTAGACGCAGACCGCGCCCACGTGAATCCGCTCTCCGTTAAGATCGAGGCGCTCGAGCATATCGGGGCGAATCGGCTGGCGGGCTTTCGCGCACAGGCGGCGGACTCGTCCGGGCGTATCGTCGCCGCCCAAAGTCGTCAGGTCAATGCAGGTGACGGCGCGTAACAGCCAGGCGGCCTGCCATTCTTTTTTCACGGTGCGACGGCCAGCCAGTGTGGCGATGCGGCGTTCCACCGCGCTTTTGTTGACGTGCGCGCCCATCACCCAATCGAGGTCAAGGGACGCGCCGGGATTGCGATTGTGATTCGATGTCATGAAAACTCCGATTTCATTATCAGTACTTCACGAAAGCGCGTATTTGGCGGTCTCTACCGCCAGGTTGCGATAGAGATCGCAACCTACGCAGGGTTTTCGTGATCTACTGATTATCTATGGTCTTTTCAAAGTCGCTTGACAAACCGGCGGGTTTGGAACGCGAATGCCACGAATAGGCGAATTTCGCGAATTTTCTTGGGTTTATTCGCGTCATTCGCTGATTGGCGTAACTCGCGTTGAGGAATCCCCGACTTTGAGAAAACCATATTTCATTATCTGACATGATTATACAGCCAAACAGAATCCGCCTATAATCTCCCGCCATGACAAACCCTTCACAACACGATCCCTATGCCGTCCTGCGCGTGCGCGACTTTCGCCTGCTGATCATCGGCCGCTTCATCACTTCCTTCGGCGGCGAGATGCTCACCTTCGCCATCGCATGGGAACTCTGGCTGCGCACACACAGCGCGTTCGCGCTGGGACTGGTAGGACTGGTGCAGGTGGCGCCGGTCATTTTGCTGGCGCTCCCCGCCGGGCATTTTGCCGATCACCACAACCGCCGTCACATTATTCTCGCGACTCAATCCGTCTTCGGGGTCTGCTCGCTGAGCCTGGCCTATCTTTCGTGGATCGAAGGCCCGCTTCTGCTCATCTATGGCTGTCTTTTGCTGATCGGAATTTCGCGCGCCTTCAACGACCCGGCCGCCTCCACCCTCATCCCCGAAACGGTCCCGCCCGAACTGTTTCCCAACGCGGCCACGTGGAGCAGCTCGGCCTGGCAGACGGCCGCCATCAGCGGCCCCATGGTCGCGGGACTTTGGGCGGGCGCCTTCGACAGCGTCACCAGTATCTACATTTTCGACGCGCTGGCCGTCTTCGTCTTTGTGGTTTTGATCAGCCTGATTCGTGGACGCCACGTTCCGCTGGCGCGCAAGGCCGCCACGCTGGATTCTCTAAAGGAAGGCCTGCGCTTCATGCGCGACACGCAGGTGATCCTGGCCGCCATCACGCTCGACATGTTCGCGGTGCTCTTCGGCGGGGCGGTGGCGCTGCTGCCGATCTACGCCACCGACATCCTGCGCGTCGGCGCGGAGGGACTCGGCATTCTGCGCGCCGCATCCTCCATCGGCGCGTTGACAATGGCCTTCGTCCTGGCGCATCTGCCGCCGTTCAAACAGGCGGGCAGGACATTGTTATTCGCAGTGACGGGTTTCGGTCTCGCCACCATCGTCTTCGGTCTCTCGAAAAATTTCTGGCTCTCCGTCCTGATGCTCTTCCTGCTCGGCGCGTTCGACAACATCAGTGTGGTCATCCGCTCCACGCTGATGCTCACGCTCGTTCCCGATGAAATGCGCGGGCGCGTCTCCTCGGTCAACAGTATCTTCATCAGCATGTCCAACGAGCTGGGCGCCTTTGAATCGGGATTCATCGCCTCGCTGGTCGGGCCGGTCCTCACGGTCTGGGGCGGCGGCGTCGGGACGATCATCGTTGTGCTTCTCGTCGCGCGTCTCTGGCCGGAGATGCGAAATTTGAAGACACTCGCGCCGGTTGCAAAAAATTCGTAACCCCGGCGCCAGGAATCAAAAACCCTCCGGTGGGGAGGGGTTTGATTCCTGGCGTACAAAACGCCCCCCCAACTACGGCAGCGGCGTGGCCGCGACTAACTCGAAATGGTTGATCAAATTCCAATCCGGCGGAGGCCAGTAGATGAGGATGGCCTTGCCGATCACGTTGCCGATGGGCAGCATCCCCCACGCGTGCGAGTCCGACGAATCGTTGCGGTTATCGCCCAGCACAAAGAGAAACCCGTCCGGCACTTCCCACGAGCCGGAATAATTCGGCGCGGCGTTGATGTATGGTTCGGCGATCTCCACGCCATTAATGAACACCTTGCGCGCGCGCGTCTCGATCACGTCGCCGGGCAGGCCAATGATGCGCTTGATCAGGTCCTGCCCCGAGGCATTGCCGGGAAAATCGAACACGATAATGTCGCCGCGCTGCGGCTCGCCCAGCAGATACGACACCTTGCTGACCAGCACATACTCGCCGTTTTGCAGCGTGGGATTCATGCTGTAACCGTCCACGCGCACGCGCGCCGAAAGATAATTGATCCCAAAATACAAGACCACCGCCAGCACGACCGTTTCGAGCAGGTCGAGGGCGAGTTGCTTCCAATCGGTTGTATCTTCGGCCGGCGTTTTTGCCGGGGGAAACATCAACGCGTCGTTTGATTCATTTGCGAAAGAAACTGGTTCCGGCGCGTCGCCGGTGGGTGGATATGGTTCCAAGGGGCCTCCAAAGCACGGCGATTATATCGCACACGCGCGGCCAGGTCTCTCACACGCGGCCCAGCGCAAAATACGTCGGCACGTGCAGCACGCGCTCGCCGCGCGCCCGCGCCTCTATATCCAGCAGTTTCATTTTATGGATCTCCCCCTCCGCGACGCGTCCCCGCAGGTCAGCCGTGATCACCGCCCATTCCTGTTCCTGTCCGCCGATCGCCGCTTCATGCCCCTGCCGAATGGCGCCCGTTTCAACGATCTCGATCCCCGCCCGGTCGAACGTCTGCGCGAGACGCGCCCCCAAGGAGACATCCGCGCCCTGCGCGCGCAGAGACTCGGTTTGCCACTTTCCCAATTGTGCAAGTGAGTCGGGTTTGTCCACGCGCGCGGTGTGATCGGGTTCGGCCAGCGCGAGGACGAATCCCTGCGGGCGCGTGACGCGTGCCATCTCGCGCGCGGCTTGCAATGGGTCGCGCACCCATAAGAGCAGGAAATGACAATACGTAATGTCGAAGATGAAGTCGGCGTATGGCAAGGCTAACGCATCCCCACGGACGAGAATTGCGCCCGGGGCGTGGCGTCGCGCGTCCACGAGCGCGCCCGCATCGAGGTCCAGGCCGTGAGGCGCGGCGGGAAAGGTTAGATCGGAGAGGATCGCGCCGGTGCCGCATCCCACTTCGAGGACGCGCTGCGCCTCTTTCAATCCCGCCTGGTTGAAGAGATAGTTGCGCAGGTCGCGCGTCCAGCCCGCCTGTTGGACGTATCGGTCATGCCAGTTCATGCCAGTTGAGGATGAATTGCGTTTGTTCGTCGGTTTCAGGCGAGCGTTTGAATCGGTCGCGGCGCGGGTCGGTCTTCCACCACGCAGCCAGTTGGACGAGGGCTTGTTGGCCGCTCACGCCATGACGGACAAGGTAACAGCCCACCACTGTCCCGGTGCGCCCGACCCCGGCCCAACAATGGAGATAGATATTGCGGCCCTCGTTCAGTGCGGTGTCGGGGGCGTCGAGGGTGGCGCGCATGCCCGCGTGCGAGGGCAGGCCAAAGTCGGTGACGGAAAAGCGCAGGTGTCGCGCATCTTTTTGGCCGAGGCGCGCCTGTTCTTCGAGGGTCGCTTCGTATGAAGGCAGTTCGTTGGGATGGGTCAAGTTGATGAACGTGTCGAGTCCTGCCTCGAGAAGTTTACCGATGCGCAGGCGCACCTGGTCGCGTTCAAACCCGCCCGGATATTTCCCCGCGAGGAAGCGGCCGGGAATGACCCAGTACGATTCGGGGATGGGGCGAGGGAGGTCAGTCATCGCTAGCGCCGCAAGATTCATCTGGCGCTACTTCTTTGCCACGCCCCACAGATTCAGCATGAATTCAAAGTAGCCGAATTTGACCTTGGTCATTTCGAATCCGCCGCGCCCAAAGTACCAGCCGATGAGGGGCAGGGTGTAGGCGAAGACATGTTCGTGAATCTCTTCCTTGCTGACCAGGCCGACGCGCGCCATGAACTTGAGCAGCCCGTCTGACCAGGCGGCGGGCGTGGTCATGACGACCACGCCGCCGGGTTGCAGCACCCGATGGGTCTCTTTGAATAACTCGGCCATGCTGTTGGGGTTGAGGTGTTCCACCACGGCCAGCAGCGTGATGGCGCTGAAGAAATTGTCTTCGAACGGAAGTTTTGGCGTGGAATTCAGGTCGAGCGTGTGCCATTGAATGTTGAGCGCCTGGCCCTGTTCGTTGGGCGGCAATTGGTCTACGGCAAATTTTTGCTGGAAGGAGGTGTGCGCAAGGAAATAGGGGTACGATCCGCAGCCGATATCGAGGATGCGGCCCGCGCGCAATTCGGCGGGGATGAGACGGTTGGCGCGGTTGGCGCGCAAACGCGCGAGCATGGGTTCCAGGATGCCCTTGCCGCGCGTGAAGCGTTGGTTGGAGTTGGACATGGGGTGGATTGTACTATGGCGCCGCCCGGATTGTCACCCGGCGAGGCTCGGCGGATATATCTTGCCCCACGAATCCGCGAGAATGTTTCCAAGCGCCCTGCCTGCCGCGCCCTGTGCGGGAAGCACGTCGCCATCGGGTTCGACGTAGAGCCAGGATTTGCCAGCGCCGGAGGGGACGTTATCTTCTTCGGTCTCTGCGGCGGCGGGATTGGATTCGGAATATGGCACCGGCAGGTCCCAATGCAGCGTGAATCCGAGTTCGTTGGCTTGGGCCTGCAGGGCAAGCATGTCGCCAAGATATTTTTTGTCGGAGGCGCTAAGCGAAAGGTGACGCACGCCGGCCTTCGAAAGTTTCTCGATCACCTTTGTTGCATCTTTGACCGTCGTGCGATTGACCGTCAGATGCACGGTGAGGAAGATGTCGGCAGGTACAAGCAGTTTGACGGCCTTCCACGCGGCGTCATCTTCGGGATGAAGAACGAGCAAAACGTGGTCGAGCCCGGTTTGCAGTAACTGGTCGAGATATTTTTTCTTCGAGAGGCTCGCGCCATCGGTGAGCAGTCCGCAGACTTGTCCGTTCTTTTCGGCGTGGGCGATCAGGTCGGGGAGATCTTCGCGCAAGGTCGGTTCGCCGCCGGTGAAAGTGATATGCGGAATTCCGACCTGCCAGGCCTGGTCGAGGACGGATTTCCATTCATCCGTGGACAGTTCGCGCGTCACGCGCTTCGTGGGCGCGACCTCCGGCTTGGACCCGGCCGCGACGCGATAGGTCAGGGCGCAGTCGAGGCGCAGGGGCGCGGTCAGGTCGGTGGAATGGGGCGCGACCCGCTCAAAGTCGAGGAAGGAAACGGGGTCGAGGTCGGGAGTCTCGATCAGCGTTTGGATGCGGTCGGCGAGGTCGTTGTAGTCATTCAGGGCGGCCGCGTGCGAGATGCGATAACGCGCGGCGATCGCTTTGGCGGCATCTTCGGGGACCGTTCCCTTGATGTAGTGCCAGGCATATTCCGCCGCGGTGGCGTTAAGTTGCAAGACGGTCGAGGCGTTGAGGATCAACAGGCCGGAGCCATCTGCCTGCAAACGTAAATGCAGGCGCAGAGGCTGTCCCTCCATTTGTTTGTGATAGAGGCCTTCTGGCAGAGGCTGGATTTTTTTGAACTGGCCGGCGAGGCGGTTGAAGATGTTCATGGCGGCTCCTTGCCCTCACCCTACCCCTCTCCCAAAGGGAGAGGGGACATGAGGGTTATTTGAAAATGGCGAGATCCTCGAGGAAGAACAAAATGAAATAACCGATGAGCAGGATGATCCAGCCTGCGAGTTCGACGCGTTCTATCAGGCCGGACCAGGTGAGCGAGAAATTTTCCTGAATGGTGCCGATGATGTCTTGCACGTTGTCGAGTTTGTCGCGGACAGAGGACTTCCAGTCTTCGAGGTAGAACTCATCGCGGATGGCCTCGTAGAGTTTGGCGGTGTACCAGTCGCCGATGAGCAGGAGGCTTTGTTCGATGCGTTCGAAGTCGAGCATCACCTCGAGGCGGTGCTGAATGATCTGGCGGATCTTGCTGCGCGTGGGCCCGGGCCGCAGCGGACGGCGTTTGTTCTCGAGGAACTCATCGCGGATGCGGTCGAGCATGGCTTCCACAGACTGATCCAACATACGATAGCGCAGGAGTTGGTATGTGCCAATTTTGAGCAGCACAATGTCAGATTGAAAATCATCTTCGGGCGAGATGACAACCGCGCCCTCCCAATCCACGAGCGTGAGATCATTTTTGGAATAGCGCACGCGCGAGAGCAGGATGTCTTCGGTCTCGCTTTTGTCGAAGACATCGCGCTGGGAACGGATGAAATTGGCAAGGTTCAATGCGTTCTTTTCGATCCACTGGTCAGGTGAGGGCTTGGATTGCTTGACCAATAAAATGGAATACTCCTCGAACAATCCGTTCTGGCGATGTTCGAGCGGGATACAGCGGCTTTGCAACGCGGCTTGAATCCGTCCGCGCTCCTGCAGGACGGAGGGAGCGAACGGGTCTTTCAAGTCGAAGCGGCATTCCACCATTTGCACGCGTCCGTCATAGCGCTGACGGGTGACGCGGACGGCGTAACCTTCGATGATCACAGTCTCTTCGCCGAGGGTGACCAGTTCAATATCGATCGGTTCGAAGTAGGGCGCGTCCTTTAAACCTTTAATTTTCTCCGCGGCAGTCGGCACATCGTCGGAGGGGTCGGGAAAAGCGAGGAGGTAGCAGAGTTCCATACTGGCGTTGTGATTACGTGATCTTTCTCGTCATCCGAAAACGGATCGGCGCGATGTGTGTACCTTAACTCACCTTACGCGCCCTCATCCCCAGCCCTTCCCTTGAGAGGGAAGGGAGTTCCCTCTCCCTACGGGAGATCGCGAAGCACTCCGAAGGAGAGGGCAGGGTGAGGGAGATTGCGTGCTTTCAAGCCAAACTGCGTAAGGTGAGTTCTTAAATTTGAATCAGACTCGACTCGAACTTGAGCGGACAGCCTCCGCCGCATTCCACAGCCACAGGACAACCCTCGCATTTGGCGGGAAGTCCCTGGCGTTCGCGCAACTGCGTGGACAGTTTATGATTCCAGATCGAGTCCCACGAGTCGGACAGGAAGTTTCCGAGGGAGTGATAGTAGGACTGACACGGCAGAACGTCGCCGTTCGACTCGATGCACATGCTGTACAGCGCGGCGGTGCAGCCCTTGACGCCGAGATTGCTCGCGGTCGGATCGAACTCGCAATATTGTGTGGGCGTGTACCAGATGAGGCGTTGTCCGCGCTCGGAGGTTTTCTGCACGGCCATGTCGAGGATGGGTTGCAGCTCGCTTTCGCGCAGGCCCGTCCCCACGGTGAGGCCGTGACCGGAGTAGATGAGGGCGTTCAGTCCGATGGTCGGCACGCCGAGGTCGGCGAGAAAATCGAGCGTGTCGGGAATCGTGTGAACATTCGTACGCAGCATGGTGGTGTTGGTCATCACATAGAGATTCGTGGACAGCACATTCTTAAGGCCTTGAATGGTCTGCTTGAACGCGCCTTTCAAGCGCATCATCTGGTCGTGGGTTTCCTCATCGTGCGATTCGACCGTGATCTGCACGTGGTCGAGACCGGCATCCACAAGTTGTTGCACAAAACGTTCGTCCATCATGCGGCGGGCATTGGTATTGAGGCCGGTGATCTGTCCCTTCGATTCGGCGTAGCGGATCAGTTCGGGCAGGTCGTCGCGCAGGGTCGCTTCACCGCCGGTGAAGACAATGTGCGGCACGCCGAGGGCGAAGCATTTGTCTATGATCGCGAGCCACCGCTCTGTGCTAAGTTCAGGAAAGTTGCGCGCGCGGGCGTTATAGCAGTGGGCGCAGTCGTTGTTGCAGCGATAGGTCAGCGCCAGGTCCATGCGATACGGCGCGGACGGGCGTTCGCTGAACGGCATGGTTGTGTCAAATTCCAATTCATGGACCGGACAAGCGCCCTCGGGACGGAGCAATTCCGAGATCTGAAATTTGAAATCGGAATAATCGGCGCGGGCCTGCGAGGCGCTCACGCGGTATTGCTTCGTCATGGATCGAATCGCATCGCCTTCGGGAACCTGCTCCATCACGTAGTACGCCATCAAGGCCGCGGTCGGATTGAGGTGCATCACCCGGTTGGCATTGACGATGAGAGTCGCGTGCCCATCCTCTTCGATACGCAGGTGGGCGCGGGTCTTCTCCTCTTCGGTCTCGAACTTGTAATGATAGAGACCCGATTTTGGATATTCGATGCTTCGACGATGCTCAGCACGAGTATTCGTTTTGCGATTGAACAAATCAGTAAAGATACTCATGGTTCACCTGTAATTGTGGTCTCGACACCGCGCCTGCGGTGGGTGCAGGTGTACGCCCCGAACAACACGGGGCTACATTTCGACAAGCTCGATGCAACGCTCGAGCACCGACTGATCACTGATAACTGATCACTGATCACTGATCACTATCTTCCTCCCCCCGCACACGCACACGCACAACCGGCACAAGCACACGCGCAGGCGCAGGAGCGTCCACCGCCACCGCCGCCTCGATATGAACTCGTTGTTGGTTTGGGAGGAGGATTGGTCACGCCGGTGATCTTCTCGGTGAAGGTATTGACGTTGCCGATCACCTTGCTGGAGAAATTCTGCACGCCACCCACGACCGAGGCGGCAAAGTCTGCGCCGGGCAGGGCGCGGCTGCCAGACCCGCTCACCGTTGGAGTGACCGTCTGCGCGCCGCCGCTGCCGCTGACTGGACGATACGCCGGGTCATAACGTCCCCACCACGTGGGCGCATAGACCGGGCCGCGGAAGGTGCGGCGGGTGCGATCATCGTAGTCGCGGTCGAGCATGGTCCATTCGAGGTTCTCATCGAATTTCGCGCTTTGCACTTCGGGCGTGTCCGCTTCCTCCACCTGCTTCCAGGCGCGTTCCATGATGGACTTGTAATAGTCTATTGTTTCCTGGCGGCTGAAACCTTTCATCTTATCGGACACACTGCGCACGAGTCCGACAGTCATCTCTTGCAGCTGTTTACGCTGACCTGCAGGTTTTTCTTCGGTAAATGCTTTGAGAAAGTCTTTTTCGTATTGATGCAATTCGGCGGGAGGCTCGGGCGCAAATTTTAATTTAAGAGGGCTGCGCGTGACCACCTCGGCGGCATTCTTCTTCAACGCGCCGAAGAGGATCATCGTCATCACTTTATCGAGCGGTTGCTGCATGAGAATGGAGGCTTCGACGGCAGTCAGGCCGCGCTTGATGCCGTGTCCCTGAATGGAGACTTTCGGCGGAAGATATTGTAATTTTCGGCGCTGCGCGCCGATGCTGGTGAGTATGGGAATGCCCAGGAACATGAACCCGAAAAAGCCGAAACAAACCAAGCCGAAGATCATGTCGGGATCAATTCTGAAAAGCGGTTCAGGCGGCGGGATATAGATCGCCTCGGCCGGGACATACGTTTTTGGGAACGACGCGCCGAATTCGTAATAATTGGACACGTCGCCGGCCGGGTTATACCAGGTGTACGTGACGCTGCCCAACTCATCGAAGCCGGTCTGCGGTTCAGACGGGAAACCGGAGGGCGCGGCATGCCAGCGCGGTTCCTCAGGCTGAACGCCGGGCGGCAGGTGGAAGGTTACGCTGTAATCGGTGGCGCCCTTCACATACTGCGATCCAAAATACGTCGGCGCGAACACGGCCGAGGCATACTCGTCGCCGCTGGTATCGTTGTACAAAACGCCGCTGATATTTGGAACATACACGTGGACGGTCCCCTTCTGCCCCGGCTGGATGCTTTGCCCGCGCAACACGATCGCAAAACCCGACCCGCTTCCTTCGTAGTCTGAAGCGGATACATCGAGCGGGGTTCCGTCCAACTTCGCGCGGATCTGCGAAGGATCGAAGTTGTAGTTGGGCATGCCCACGTCCACAAAGTCAATCACGTGCGAGCCGGGCTGGTTGACAAAGACCCAGGTGTAATCGAGGCTGAGTGTACCGTCGCCGTTCCAATAGGCATGCACGACGAGACGCTCGACCGCAAAGTAATAATTTCCCTGCGCCTGAACGGGCGTAAATAGCGCAAGGGAAAGTACAACAAGCAAGATGATTGTGAGGAGCCGGTGTTTCATAAATTACTCCTTGGCGTTTCAAGTTTCAAGCGCCTGAAACCTGGCACCTGAAACTTGAAACGATTTACCACTTCGGTTCTTCGGTCAGTTGATAGACAGTATGGCAATACGGACAATTCACCATCGGCGCGCCGTTGGCGAGCGTGATGTCTTTGGCGGTTAACGTCCCCCCGCACGAGCGGCACTTGACTTCCTCGATCCTGGTCTGGCCGGGCAGGTCCACTTTCATGGTCACTTGTTGCACCACCTCGGTCTTGCCCGCGCGCGCCGCGGCGTAGACCAGCCCCGCGCCGACCGCGAGGAAAAGCGCGCCTGCAACGCTGAACCCGACCCCATATCCCATCCACGACGCGCTTCCCTGCCCGGAGGTGGAGCCGACGATGCTCAGCAGCCCGTATCCCAGCAGGCAGAGTCCGATCAAAAAGAGAATCCCCGCGCCAACGTATAACAACGTTTTACCGGCCATGACGATACCTCCAGTGACGATGTAACGATCTACGGAAGTTGAACTGTTTCGTCTCTATTTTAGCATGTGATTTTCGTCTTGAAATTTACCTGTTTTTACCCAATTCCAAAGCGGGAAGGGAGGCTGTATACTTGGAAAAGACATTTACCGCGAAGACCGCTAAGAACGCGAGGGTAATTCAAAAATCTTCGCGCGCTTCGCGTGCTTCGCGGTTCGAAAAGGATTTCAACATGAACATCAAAGACGCCTTCCAAAAATGGCACGACTCCATCCTCAAGAAAACCCTCGAAAAATTCAAGGAACGCAAAGAGCATTTCGCGACCTCATCAGAAATCGAAATTCCGCGTGTGGCGATGCCAGGTCGTTTCGATACGCCCGCTGGTTTCGATACGGACGAGAAGAGCACTCGTCCTGCTCAACCAGCGGAACAGGAATATCTCGAAACACTCGGTTTCCCCGGCCAATACCCGTTTACGCGCGGCGTTCAACCCACAATGTATCGTTCGCGCTTGTGGACGATGCGGCAGTACGCGGGATTCTCGACTGCCGAAGAATCCAACAAACGTTACCGCTTCCTGCTCGACCATGGTCAGACCGGCCTCTCCGTGGCGTTCGACCTCCCCACGCAGATCGGCTACGACGCGGACGATCCGATCGCGCGCGGCGAGGTGGGCAAGGTGGGCGTCTCCATTTCTTCCATTAAAGATATGGAGCAGCTGTTCGATCAGATTCCGCTCGACAAGGTTTCCACCTCGATGACCATCAACGCGCCCGCAGGCGTTTTGCTGGCGATGTACATTGCCGTCGCCAAACGTCAGGGCGTGGACATGCAGCGACTGCGCGGCACGATCCAGAACGACATCCTCAAGGAATATGTGGCGCGCGGAACGTATATTTTTCCGCCCGCGCCCTCGATGCGGCTGATCACCGACATCTTTTCATTCTGCGCGCGGGAAGTCCCGGATTGGAATACGATCTCGATCAGCGGCTATCACATCCGCGAGGCCGGTTCGACCGCCGTGCAGGAAGTTGCATTTACGCTTGCAAATGGGATCGCCTACGTGGAAGCCGCGCTCACAACCGGCCTCGACGTGGACGATTTCGCCGGTCAACTCTCGTTCTTCTTCAACGCGCACAATAATCTGCTCGAAGAAGTTGCCAAGTTCCGCGCTGCGCGGCGCATGTGGGCGCGTATCATGCGCGAACGCTTCGGCGCGAAAAAATCTTCGTCGTGGCAGTTACGCTTCCACACACAGACGGCAGGCTCCACCCTGACCGCCCAACAGCCGGAGAACAATGTAGCACGCGTGACCTTGCAGGCATTATCAGCAGTGTTGGGCGGCACTCAAAGTTTGCATACCAACAGCATGGACGAGGCCTTGTGGCTGCCCACCGAAAAGTCTGTGCGCGTGGCGCTGCGCACCCAACAGATCATCGCGTACGAGTCGGGCGTCGCGGACTCGATTGATCCGCTGGCAGGCTCGTACCTGATCGAATATCTCACCGACGAAATCGAAAAGCGCGCGTTCGAGTATATCCGTCAAATTGACGAGATGGGCGGCGCATTGGCCTCCATTGAGCGCGGCTACATGCAGAACGAGATTCAAACCGCAGCGTATGCCGCGCAACAGGCTGTCGAGAAAAAAGAACAGATCATCGTGGGAGTCAATCAATTTACTGTTGACGAAGTTCCCGCGTTGGAACGTTTGAAGGTTGACGCTTCGATCGAGTTGAGACAGAGAGAAAATTTGCGGAAGTTGCGGGCATTAAGAAATCGAGAAACGGCAGAGCAGTTGCTTGGCAGGCTGGCCGAAGCCGCGCAGGGGACGCAAAATTTGATGCCGCATTTCATCGAGTGTGTGGAGAACAATCTTACGCTCGGCGAGATCTGCAACACGCTGAGGGGCGTCTGGGGCGAATACACGGCAGAGGGGTTTTAGGTTTCAGGTTTCAGGTTTCAGGTTTCAGGTTTCAGGTTTCAGGTTTCAGGTTTCAGGTTTCAGGTTTCAGGTTTCAGGTAAAAGCGGAGATTGGGCAATCGCCCAACCTCCGCTTTTTCATTCCGTGAATCCGTGACAGAGTCCGCTTACCACAGTCCGTTTTTTTCATTCCGTGAATCCGTGACAGAGTCCGTTCACCACAGTCCGCTTTTTCGTTCCGTGAATCCGTGACAGAGTCCGCTTACCAGTTCTACAACGTCCGCACGTACCTGAACTGCTTATAGCCTGGCGGGTCGGCGTTGATGGCGGGATCAACCGTCACATGGAGCAAGGCTGGTTTGCCCGAATCAACCGCCCGTTGGAGAGCGGCGGGCAAATCCCCCACCGCATCCACTTTTTCGGCGTAGCATCCCAGCCCCTGCGCGATCAAATCGTAGCGCGTCTCGCCCGAAAGATTGACGCCCTGTTGCTGTTCCGCTGGAATGCCGCCGAAGTTATGCGCCGAGCGCTCCATGCCCCAGCCGTCGTCCACCGCCACCAGCACGATGATCGGCGCGTTCTCGCGGACGGCGGTTTCCATCTCCATGATGTTGAAGCCCGCCGCGCCGTCGCCCGTGATGCAATAGACGGGGCGTTCGGGCGCGGCAAGTTTCGCGCCGATCGCAAACGGAATGCCCGTGCCGAGAAAGCCCATCTTCACCGAATACAAAAAACTGCGCGGCTCATAAATCTGATTGAACGCCACGCCCCACAACGTAGTGTTGCCGCCGTCCAACACCGTCACCGCGTTGCGCGGGAAAAAACTGCGCGCATTGAACACCATCTGCCCAGGGTTGAGTCCGCGCGCGGGTTGCGCCATCAAAAACTGCATCCCGTTCGTCATCGTTTCCTGCGTCAACGCGCGATACCGCGCCAGGTCGGGCATGTCACTGCGGGCGGCGGTCTTCGCCTTCACTTTGGAGAGGATCGCCTTCAGCGCCGATTTCGCGTCGGCGACGATGCCCACATCCACAGGGCGATTCAACCCGATGGAAAGCGGATCGGAATCAATTTGAATTGTTTTCTGTTTCTCGGGCATGCCCCACGCTGGAGGCGACCCCCAACCGTCATACTCGCCCAGCCGCGAACCGACCACAAGGACAACATCCGCTTCGTTGCGCGCCAGCGACGTGGCTTGCATATCGAAGAGGAAAAAATAATGCGGGTGATCTTCGGGGATCGCGCCGCGCGCGCCCATGCTCGAACCCATGCCCGCCGCGAGATAATTGCCCAACTCCAAAAATTCAGCGGAAGCCTCCGCCCACAACACGCCCTTGCCCGCGTGCAGATACGGCTTCTTGGAATTCGCCAGCAACTCAGCCGCCTGCTCGATCCACTCTGGGTCGCCCGCGCCCATGTCCACTTTGCGATATTGCGCAGACGGATAGACAGGGACTTTCTCCGCGTCAATTTTCACGTTCATCAATTCATCGGGGATGGCGAGGAAGGCGGGACCAGGTCTGCCCGTGAGCGCGGCGCGGAAAGCGGCGCGCACCATCTCAGGCAGTCGCTCAGGCTGACGGATCAACGCGCTGTACTTGGCGATCGGTTTCGCCATCTCGACGAGGTCGGTCGCCTGCCACGCGCCGCCCCGCTCAGGGTCGGTGGTGAGGCGCCTGCGCGTGCAGGCAATCGCGATGATAGGATGTCCCTCCGCAAACGCGCTGGAGACGCCCGCCAGCATATTCGCCGCGCCAGGTCCAGGCGAGCCGATGACCACGCTCGCCTTGCCGTTCGTGCGCGTGTAGCCCTCCGCCAAATGCACCGCGCCTTCTTCGTGTCGGCAGTTGATGTGACGGATGCCATAGCGCGCCGCGTGAGCCGTGAACGGGATGTGCGCCCCGTCAATGATGCCGAACATCATCTCGATGCCCTCGGCTTGCAAACACTTTGCCAACAGTTCTCCAACGGTTATTTCGGTCATATAGTCTCCTTTTTAATTGGACGCGGATAAACGCTGACTGCGAAGCGTGCGGAGTTTTTTTCTTTTTCTTCCGCGTTCATCCTGCTCGTCTGCGTCCCATTTGATAATTGCTTCCTTTTTTAATTGGACGCGGATCAACGCTGAAGACGCGGAGTTTTTTCTTTTTCTTCCGCGTTCATCTTGCTCGTCCGCGTCCCATTTGATAATTGCTTCCTTTTCAATTGGGCGCGGATAAACGCTGAATACGCGGAGTTTTTTTCTTTTTCTTCCGCGTTCATCCTGCTCGTCCGCGTCCCATTTGATAATTGCTTCCTTTTTTAATTGGACGCGGACAAACGCTGAAGACGCGGAGTTTTTTTTCTTTTTCTTCCACGTTCATCCTGCTCGTCGGCGTCCCATTTGATAATTGCTTCCTTTTTAATTGGACGCGGATCAACGCTGAAGACGCGGAGTTTTTTCTTTTTCTTCCGCGTTCATCCTGCTCGTCCGCGTCCCATTTGATAATTGCTTCCTTTTTAATTGGACGCGGATAAACGCTGACTGCGAAGCGTGCGGAGTTTTTTTCTTTCTTCCGCGTTCATCTTGCTCGTCCGCGTCCCATTTGATAATTGCTTCCTTTTTAATTGGACGCGGATCAACGCTGAATACGCGGAGTTTTTTTTCTTTCTTCCGCGTTCATCCGCGCTCGTCCGCGTCCTATTGATTATTTCCACGTTGGAGTCTTGCGCTCGTTATCATACGCTTTTCGGGCAAATGTGGGTTTTGGACCAAAGTTGAGCAAGAGACCCACTTCATAAGGCGTAGCTCGCAGGTAATTCAAAAGTTGAGCTTCATGCTCCAACAAAAGACGGTTTGCCGCTTTCAACTCCACAATCACAACATTTTCAACAAGCAGGTCCGCAAAATACTCGCCCACAACTTGTTCTTGAAAATATACAGCGATCTTCACCTGCTGTTGAACTTTCAATCCCATTGCGGTCAGGGCGATGACCATCGCATTCTCGTAAATCTTTTCGAGGAATCCATAGCCCAAGCGTGGGTAGACCACTTTGAAAAACGCGTGCAGGATTTTATCTGTGATATCCCTGTGCTTAAGATCAATTTGAGTTACCATGTTCATCCTTTCATGATCGAGCCTTATGAAATTCAACAAGGTGATTTATCGGACGCAGATAAACGCTGACTACGCGGATTCTTTCTTTTCTCTTTCTCCGCGTTCATCCGCGCTCGTCCGCGTCCCATTTGACCAATGATACCTTTTTATCGGACGCAGATAAACGCTGACTACGCGGATTCTTTCTTTTCTCTTTCTCCGCGTTCATCCGCGCTCGTCCGCGTCCCATTCTAAATTACTTCAACATTCCTCGTTCCCGCAACCAAACTTCTGTCCGCTTCATCCCTTCTTCCAAACTCACTTGCGCCTGCCAGCCGAGCAGGTCATGCGCTTTTTGATTCGAGACGGCGTTTTTCTTCGAGAGCATTTCCATCGCGCCACGTCCGAGTTCGGTGGGTTTGCCGAGCAATGTGAAGATGATACGCCCAATCTCGGCAATGGCAATCGCGGACGAGGTACTCATCACACGCGGACTGCCCTTCCCCAACATGCGATAATAATGCCCGAAGAAAGTTTCGCAGGTGATGGTCTCTTCGCCGCCGAGGATGAAAATTTGACCCCTGCCTTCGTCCTTCTCCGCCGCAAGCATGATGCCGTTCACGAGGTCGTCAATGTAAATGGCGCGGAAGATTCCTTTTCCATGCGCGGGCAGGAGGAACAATCCCTTTTGAATCATCTGCGCGGGGATCACCGTCCACGGGCGCGAGCCTGGTCCGTAAATATCGGCGGGGCGGATGATCGTGCAAGTCATCGCGCCTTTCGCGTGCGCCGCCAGGACGACGTGTTCGCTGGCGATCTTCGTATCCACATACGGGTTGCCCGTTGGCATGATCGGCGCGGACTCGTCGGCGCGATCGCCCGTGTTGAAGCGCATGGCGGCAAGCGATGAAATATGGATGAAGCGTTTTACGCCCGCGCGAATCGCCGCATCCAACACGCGGCGCGTTCCCAACACATTCACCCGCCACGCTTCTTCCCGCGCCACATTGTTGGTCACAATTGCGGCGGTGTGGATGACAAGGTCGCAGTCAGTCAGCGCGGATTGCCAACGTTCGGGTTTCGATACGTCGCCCGCGACGATGTTCAAAGCGGCATCGGCGCGGATGTCCAGTCCGCAAGTCTCTGCGCCCAATGCGCGATATTGTTCCGCCAGCGCGCGCCCGACAAAGCCCAACGCGCCAGTGATGAAGATTTTTTGATAACGGGTTGTTTCCATTTTTATAAATCTTTCGGACGCGGATAAACGCTGAATACGCGGATTTTGTTTTTTTATCTTCCGCGTTTATCCGCGCTCGTCCGCGTCCAATCTCCGCAAAATAAATTTTGCGTTACGGGTTTCTCTCCTTCCGAATCTTTTCCAGCCGCTTCATGCCGCGCCGCTTCATGGATTCGTACAGCCAGAGCATGAGCGACGGGTTGGCATGATTCAACTTCGTCAGCCAGCCGCGCCAGCGCGGGAGGTTGAGTTCGAGCGGTTTATCGCGCATGGCTTTCCAGAAGGCGCGCTCCAGGTCGAACACTGTCAGCGTGGCGCCGCTAAACGCAAGCGCGGCCTCCTCCCCCGCCGAGTCGAGGCGTTCCGTCAGCACGGGCGTATCCACCAGATCGGGCGAGATGACCGTCACCGCGACTCCCATCCGCCTCCATTCAATTGCCGTTGCGATGGATGCGTTCCGCAAGCCGCCCTTCGCCGCCGAGTAGAGCGCGTTGCCAGGCGTGGGCGAAACACCCGCCAACGAAGCGACGTTGACGATCTGACCCGCCTTCTGTTTGAGCATGATCTCGCCGACGAGTTTCATCCCGATCAACGCGCCCTTGAGGTTGATGTCAATCACGCGGTCAATCGCGTCAAGCGGCTGGTCGCGCAAAAACAGCGGACGATTCGCCCCCGCGATGTTGAACAGATAATCCACGCGCCCGAAGCGCTTCAACGTCTCTTCGATGAGCGCCTGCCATTGTTCGGCTGAGCGGATATCGAGCGCGCGCAAAATCATTTGTTCGTTGGGCGCGAACACGGAACGCAATCTCTCCATATTTGAATCGGCGAGTACCAATTGATACTCGCCGATTTTTTTCGAGAGGGCTTCCGCCCAATGCCTGCCGATTCCGCTGGCGGCGCCTGTGATGATGACGGTTTTTAGGGTCATGGCGTAAAGAGTTGAGCGGATTATAGCCGATGTATTGTATAATCTTCGCATGTCGCTGACGCCAGAATTCATCGCTGAAAAGTGTTAAAATAGCGGCGTGAGAATTTACCTTGATTTATGCGCTATTCAACGACCGCTTGATACAGCAAATCAAGTTCGGGTTGCCCTGGAATCCGAAGCAGTTTTAGGCATCATCGCTTTTTGTGGAACTGGACAGGCAGAATTACTTTCGTCAGATGCGTTGATCTATGAAGGCAAACAAAGTTCAATACCGACACGAGAAGAACATACGCTTGCCGTTTTAGCAAATGCAAAAGATGTGATTAAGGTTACCGAAAAAGAAACAGAGCGAGCCATAAACTTAACTTCTTTCGGAATTAAGCCCCTTGACGCTCTTCATCTGGCATTAGCGGAAACAGGAAAAGCCGATTATTTCTGCACATGCGACGATAAACTATTGCGGAACTCGAAAAACGCCAAAGACCTGGCATTCAAAGTGATAAATCCTGTTGATTTGGTTCAGGAGATTGAAAAATGATTACTGAAATAAGGCCGTTAATCGAAATTAATCAACAAGCAATTCGCCTGCTTTATAAAGAATTAGGCGTTGTTGACGCTGTCCGTTTTCTAAAACAGTTTACTCAAGGCTTTGGAGATTACACAAAAGAAAGAGAAGTCATTTTTGCGAACAAATCTGTTCAAGATATTGTGAGCGAAATTGAGAAAATGAAAAAACGGCAAAGTAAACGATGAGCGCAGGCATTTTTATGCTTGCGCTCTTTTTAGGAGTAACAAAGCGCGCAACTGAAAAGCCTCCGAGAATATCTCGGAGGCTTTTTCTTTCCGCGCAAGCTTAGGGCTTTCCTCTGCAGACTTACACAATGCTTTTTAGACGTAACTGTTGAGAACTTCCGCGTCCTATCTTGAATGAACTTTACTCCGCCGAGTTCGTTGAAAGCGTCGCCATTTCGCGGGCTTTCGTTTCGTTGACGCGCAACATCAGCGCCCAGCCCGCGAAGAGGAACACGGCAATCGAAAGAAGCGCGAGCCTGTGACCCGATTGCTCCGCGAGCGCCGCCGCCTGCCCCTGCGACTGATACCAGATGGTCAACTCCGCCGCGAGCCAGCCGAAGATGGCGGGACCGATGAACGAAGAGGTGCGCCCCGTCAGCGCGAAGAAGCCGAAGAATTCGCCGCTCTTTCCCTGCGGGCTGAACGTGGCGACCATCGCGCGGCTGACCGATTGCACGCCCGCCATCGCCGCGCCGATAAACGCGCCGATGATGAAGAAGTGCGTCTGGTTTTGGGCGAAGTACATCGCGCCGATACAAGCCGCCATCAGGAAGATCGAAAGCGTCAGCGCTTTTTTGCCGCCTAGTTTGTCTTGCAGGTTTCCGAAGAGCAACGCGCCGACCACGTTGGTCGCCTGCACGACGATGAAGAAGATGATCAAGCCCGTCTGTTCCAAGCCGAACAACACCGCGCCGAGAATCGCGGCGAAATCGAGTGCGATAATCACGCCTTCGTTATAAATCAAATAGGCGAGCATGAACTTGAGGAACTCTTTGAAACCGCGCGCGGCTTTGATGGTTCCGCTCAGTTGCTTGAACGCGATACTGATATAGTTCTCGCCTGCGGGCAAAGCCTGCGGCTGGGCGCGTTCCTTCAACCAACGGAAGATGGGGATGGAAGCCAGCGCGAAAAAGATCGCGGTGACGATCAGCGTGCTACGCACCACGAGCAGGTCGCTTTTAGACATCAGAATCGGCGGGAGGATGAGGAGCAGGATGACGATGCCGCCCGCAGAGCCGATCGCCCAGCCCGTCCCAGCGATGCGCCCCGTCTCTTCGGGGGCGGCGATCTCAGGCAGGAGCGCGTCGTAGAAAACTTGCGCGGCGCGATAGCCCAGTTCCGATAAAAGGAAAAAGAGGATCGCGATGGCAATCGTCCCTTTTTGGGTGAAGAATAATAAAGCGGTGAACACAACCGAGAGCGCCGTGAAAAAGAACAGGAATTTTTTCTTCGCGCCCGAATAATCGGCGATTGCCCCCATGATCGGCGCGGCAATGGCGACGATGATCATCGCGACCGAGATGCTCAAGCCCCACAAGCGCGAACCTTCCGCGCCGCCCACCACCTGATTCTTGAAGTACGCGGAATAGACTGCCAGAAGAACAACTGAAGCGTACGCGGAATTTCCGAAATCGTACAAGTACCACGCCACCCGCTCGCGCTTCGTGGATTTGACCTGCGGAATTGTGTCTGTCATCTGCCCTTCCTCCTCGGCGATATGAAATTGTCTTATATTTCGCGCAAGTATATCATGGGGAAAAAACATTCAGTTTTTTTGCTCGCCTGCGCATCGGCGCAACAACTGCGACATTGGGACGATGCAACAGACGTTGCCAGGGGAGGCGCCTGTTATGCTCAAAACATTCGGGCTCCGTCAGCGTTCTCCAGGCGGGAGTCTGGCTGGTGGGAAAATAAAATTCAATCGTATAATCGCCATCGAGAGGTCCCATGAACAACAAACAACTTGCCGACACGTTCACGCTTATCGCCAACCTGCTCGAGATCAAAGGCGAGATCATTTACAAAACGCTCGCCTATCGCAAAGCGGCTGAAAGTTTGATCAGCCTGCCGCGCGAGGCGAGCGAATTTTGGAAAGAAGGGAAGTTGCTCGAAATCCCTGGCGTGGGCAAAGCCATCGCGGAAAAAATTGACGAGTTGTTGTCAACAGGCAAACTCGAATTTCTCGAAAAAACAAAAAAGGAAGTTCCCGAAGAACTCGCCGCGTGGCTGGCTGTCCCGTCGCTGGGACCGAAAAAGATCGCCATGATCTGGAAGACGCTGGGAATCACGTCTCTTGCGCAACTGGAAGCCGCCGCGAAAGACGGCAAACTGCGCGACCTCCCGAACATGGGCGCGAAGTCAGAGACCGCGATTCTCGAAGGGCTGGCGTCGCTGGCGCGGCGCACGGGACGAATCTCCATCGGGCGCGCGCTTCCGCTGGCGAACGAGATCATCGCCGCGCTCAAAAAGGTGAAGGGAGTCGTCGCCGCCGAACCCGCTGGAAGTCTGCGAAGGATGCGTTCGACAGTCGGCGACCTCGATATCCTCGTCGCGGCGAAAGATTCTGCGGCGGTGATGGAGGCGTTCGTCAAACTTCCGCGCGTGACGCGTGTGCTAGGCAAAGGCGAATTCAAATCGAGCATCGAGTTCACAGATGGAGTCCGCGCGCAGGTGTGGGTGCATCCGCCGAACGAATTCGGGACCGCGCTTCAATACGCGACTGGCTCGAAAGATCACAACGTCTTGCTGCGTCAACTCGCGCTCGATAAAGGGTTATCGTTATCGGATCATTCATTTAAAAAAGTTAAGGGAGGCAAAGAAATTTTCTGCTCAACCGAAGAAGAAGTGTATAAAACTCTTGGCTTGCAATGGATTCCACCTGAACTGCGCGAGGGACGCGATGAGGTCGAGCTGGCGAAAGCAAACAAACTTCCGAAGTTGATCGAAGTGAAAGACATCAAAGCCAACTTGCACATGCACTCCACGTACAGCGATGGAAAATTATCCATGCTCGATATGGCGAAAGCCGCGATCAAGCGCGGGCTGAAAGTGATCGTGTTCTCCGATCATTCGGTGAGCCTCGGCGTTGCAAACGGACTCTCCATCGAACGTCACAAACAGCAAGCCGCCGAAATCAAGAAGATTCAAAAAGGACTCGGCGACAAAATTACGATCCTGCATTCGAGCGAAGTGGAAATTAAAGCCGACGGCTCGCTGGATTATCCCGACGACTTCCTCGCTTCTCTCGACCTTGTAGTTGCCTCGCTCCATTCGAGTTTGCGCCAGCCTCGAGAAAAAATCACCGAGCGATTGCTCAAAGCCGTGAACAACCCGCACGTAGACATCATCGGTCACCCGACGGGACGCGAGATCCCCGACCGCGAAGGCGCGGATTTGGATATGGAAGTGATTCTACAAGCCGCGGCGAAATCGGGCGTGGCGATGGAGATCAGCGCCAGTCCCTACCGCCTCGACCTCGACGATCCGCACGCCCGCCGCGCCCGTGAGTTGGGCGTGCTCCTCAGCATCAACACCGACGCCCACTCCGAAGAGCACTTGGACATGCTCCACTACGGAGTCGCAATTGCGAGACGCGCAGGCGTGTTGAAAGAGGACGTGATCAACTGCTGGTCAACGGATAAGTTGTTGAAGTGGTTGAAGGGTAGAAAGTAGAAAGTGGTACGTAGAAAGTGGAAAAGGTAAAGTTATGGATAATCCACAATACAAACGCACCGTCATCATCATCGCCAGCGGATTCGATTTGATCCTGAGCGCGATCGTCCTGCTGATATACTTCGGTCTATTTCCCGTTGACATTTCAGGCTGGGGCATCCCGCGCTGGGTGATCGGCCTGGTCGGCGGGGTGTGGTTCGCGGGATCGCTTGCGGTGTTGGTGTATCAATTGAAGAAAACCGATATACAATGACCGCCCAAATTATCGGCCTCCCGTTTCGGACAGAATGGCGACCGATGAAAATATTCTGCCACAGATAACACTCTCAGGGCTTACGCAAAACCTTGTGTAAGCCCTGAGGGTTTATTCACGCCGCCTCCAGCGTCTTCCTCATCCGTATCGTCACAAAGAACACCATCAGGATCGAGACGAGATACAGCCCGCCCGAAACGATGGCGAACTTCTTGCCCAACAACAGCAAGACGAAGAAGATGGCGAACAGCGCGAACTCGAACCACATCCAAAAACGGAGTTTGCCCAGGAACTCGCCGTCGGTGCCGAACTTTCGCGCCCACGAACCGAGCGCCCACAAAAAGATGCCGAAGAACAAAAACTCCGCGGCCTGCTCGTTGAAATCATAGAGCCACGCCAGTCCAGCGGGATACTCCTTCCATAAACCAATCTCGCCTCCCATCGGCCACAATAGATACACGCCGTTGAACCACAAAACCATGTCAACCAAAATGTGAAGCAAAATGCCCAGTCCGAGACCGTAGCCAAGATTCTTCCAGCGCGCATCCTTCTTCACCATGCCGATAACATAGAACACAATGATCGCCGCTTCCACAAAGAGAAGACTGTGCGTCACCGTTCGATGAAGCCCTTCCGTTGCGCCGCCCGTCAGCGTTGCAACGGCCACGGCCAGATTATCCAGGTCTGGCGTGACACTACCCAACACCGTGCCGAGCAACAACCATTCGCGCGCGCCCGTCCATTTGCGCGTCGCCATTCCAACCATTGCGTGAATTCCTGCTTGTGGCATAAAAACCTCCTTTGGTTTCTTCATATAACCCCGCGCCAGTATAATAGTGACATGCCCCGCGTCCTGCGCACACCCGACGATCTCAACGCCGCAGACATCCGCTCCCTCTACAATAATTTTGATTCGCCCATCGCCCGACTCGACTGTGGAAAAAAATGCGCGCCGCACAATCCGAATGGCGTCCCTTTTTGTTGCGACATCTGCCATGCCGTCCCAGCCGCATACAACAGCGAATGGAAAACCCTGCGCGACTCGACAAATCTCTGGCACGCTTATCGCGGCGACGAATGCACCGCTTCCGACTCCCCCACAGCGGGCGAGGCCCTCGCAGACTCTGACCTGCCCGCGAACATGATCCTGCTCGCCTGCCTCGGCGCAGACAAATGTCAGCGCCCGAATCGAATCCTCGGTTGCCGCGCCTTCCCGTTCTTCCCCTACATCTCCTCCGATCATCGCTTCCTCGGTCTCGCCTGCGAATGGGAATTTGAATCGGTCTGCTGGGTGGTCAGCAACTTGAATCAAGTCACGGACGAATATCGCGCCGAATTTCTTTCCACTTTTGATCATCTCCTCGCCACGTTCGATGAGGTCTTTGAAAATTACGAAGCCCACTCTCAGCGACTGCGCGCCCACTATGGGTCACGGAGGAAGCGCTTTGCGTTACTGCATCGCAACGGGGGCAGTTATCTCGTCAGCCCGCTCAGCGAACGGATGCAAAGAGTCGCAGCGAATCAATTACCGAGATACGGATATTATCGTTAAATTGCGATATACTTTAAACCATAATGAAAGGAATCAATCATGCCAACCAATTCATCTCAAAGCATTGACCTTGCCCAACTCTTCGGAGTCGCCGCGCAGGCGCTTGCCCAAAATCAGGGCGCGTTGAATCAAGCCGATGGTTACAACGGCAATCACGGCGACAATATGGTGCAGACCTTCCAACTCATCACGCAGGCGCTGAACGCCTCGCAGGGCAAGCCGCCCGCCGACCAGCTTGCGCTTGCCAGCAAAAAACTTTCGGCGCAGGCAAAAGTGAGCGGCTCGGCGGGACTCTACGCCAAAGGACTGGCGCAAGCCTCGAAGCAAATGAAAGGGCAGTCCGCCGTCACACCCGATCTCGCCATGTCGCTGGTGCAGACTCTGCTCGCGGGTGGACAGGCACAACAGCCCGCCGCGCAACAAAACCCCGGCGCAGACTTGATGTCGGCTCTGCTCGGCGGAAGCCAGCCGCAGCAATCTTCCGGCGGCGCGGATTTGCTCGGCGCCCTGCTCGGCGGAGGACAGCCGCAACAATCTGCCGGCGGCGCGCAGGATGGACTCGATATGGGCGACCTGCTCAGCGCGGGGTTGTCGTTCATGCAAGCCAAACAACAGGGCAAGGATAATTTAAGCGCGGCGGTCAGCGCGTTGATGTCGGCCAGTCCGCTCAATCAACAATCGCACCGCCAGCAGTCCGGCGAGGTGATCGCCAGCGCCCTGCTCCAGGCGATCTCAACGATGGCGAAGAAGTAGGAACGCTCATAAAAAAACAGGCTTCTCAAGGAAGCCTGTTTTTTTGATTCGCCAGGTAATCGCTGTACCCGCCCGGATATTCTGCAAGCCCGCCGTCTTCGATCACAAGCAGGCGCTCGACGGTGCGGTCCAAAAAATAGCGGTCGTGCGAGACGATCAACACCGCGCCGACAAAATCTTCCAGCGCCTGTTCCAACACTTCAGACGAGGCAATGTCGAGGTTGTTGGTCGGCTCGTCGAGCAGAAGGAAGTTTGCGCCGGAGAGGACGAGCAGAGCCAGCTGCAAGCGACTGCGCTCGCCGCCGGAGAATTCGCCGATTCTTTGCGAAACTTGTTTGTACGTGAATAGATAACGCAACAGAAACGCCGTCGCTTTAGACTCGTTCAACGCGCCCGCCGAACGGACGGCGTCCAGCGCGGTTTGATCGAAATCGAGCGTCTCGTGTTCCTGGGCGTAATGCCCAACAACCACGCTGGGACCGATCTTGATCTCGCCCGTGTCGGGATTCTCCTGCCCGAGGATCATCTTCATCAGCACAGACTTGCCCGCGCCGTTGGCGCCGATCAACCCCACGCGCTCGCCATGCCAGATGGTTTCATTCAAGTCCGTGAAAACGTTTTTCGCGCCAAACGACTTGGAAACATGCGCCAGTTCCAGCACTTTGTTCGAGCCGCGCCAGCCGTTGATCTGCAAATCCATCTTGCGCCGTTCTGCAACCGGCTTCTCAACCTTGTCCATTTTGTCGAGCCTCTTCTGCATGGACTTGGCTTTGCGCGCAAAGTCCTCGTTATCGTAAACCTTGCCCCAAATGGCATAACGCTTGATGGCCGCCTGCAAGCGGTCAATCTCGTGTTTCTGCGCGCGGAACATTTCCTCCTGCCGAGCCAGCTTCGTTTCCTTGTCCGCGATGAAGGAGGAGTAGTCGCCGGTGAACACAGACAATTTACCGTCTTCGAGTTCGGCGATGTGAGTCACGACCGCATCCAGCAGGTAACGGTCATGCGAGATGATCACGACCGTGCCTTCATATTCTCGAATCAATTTTTCGAGGAACATCTTGCCGGGCAGGTCGAGGTGATTGTCCGGTTCGTCGAGCAGCAGCACGTCGGGACGGAAGAGCAACAGCCGCGCCAGCCCAACCAGTTTTTTCTGCCCGCCGCTCAGCACAGACAGCGGCTTGGTCAACTCACCCTCTGCGAGTCCCAGCCCAAGCAGGAGTCCGCGCACGCGCGCAGGATATGAGTCGCCGCCGAGGGATTCGTATTCCTCGATCAGTTGATGCTGGCGTTCGAGCGCGCGCTGAAGCCTGCGGTCGTTTTCATAGACTTGCGGATCGCTCAAACTTGATTCAACTTGTTCAAGTTCGGCATGCACCTGCGCCACACGCGGGTCGCCCTGCGCGGCGGCGTCGAACGCCGTCAGCGCAGGATCAAGTTCGGGATGTTGAGGCAGGTATCCCGTCGAGATGGAGCGGGCGCGGGTGACAGATCCGCCCAGTTCGGCGGCATGTTCGCCCTGAATCAATTTGAACAGCGAGGATTTCCCCGCGCCGTTCGCGCCGACGAGGCCGATGCGCTGTCCGCGTTGGATCTCCCAGTTGAGATTTTCAAAGATGTGTTTTGCGCCGAGGATCAGCGTGATGTTGGAGAGTTGAATGTGGATCATGATTAGTTCCGTAGTTCGCAACTTGAACGTTGCGGTACAAATAAAAACGCCGCAGTTGCCTGCGGCGCGAAGAAATCGAAACGATTCGTTCAGCAAACAGGCGCGATTCGAGGCAGCCCCAGCGAATCGAAACCGCGCACGCCGATGCAAAGCGGAGGGTTGGCAAAACGGGAACCGTAAATCATGCGCGGAATTATAACCGAATCTGGCATAATCGAGGCATGCCCAACAAGCCGTCGCACACCAAAGTAATTCTGCTTGCCGTCTTCATCACCTTTCTGTGGTCCACTTCGTGGGTGTTGATCAAATTCGGTTTAAGAAACGACCTGCCGCCGCTTTCGTTTGCGGGACTGCGTTACTTCGCCGCGTTCCTGTGCCTGGCGGTGATCGTGCTGGTCAACCCCAAAGAACGCGCCGCGCTCAAACACATCGCGCGCGCAGATTGGGCCTGGCTGGCGGGGTATGGACTCATCATCTACACCATCACGCAGGGCGGACAATTCGTCAGCCTGTCGTTTTTGCCCGCCAACATGGTCAGCCTGGTGTTGAACATGACCGCCGTCGCAGTCGGCATATCCGGCGTTTTCTTTTTAAAAGAAATTCCCACGCGCCTGCAATGGCTCGGCGTGGCGGTGACCATGATCGGCACGGGCGTGTACTTTCTGCCGGTCTCGCTCGCGGGCGGAGACTGGATCGGACTGCTTGCCGCCTTCGTCACCCTGCTCGGCTCCACCGCCTCGGCGCTGTTGGGACGCAGGATCAATTTTCAAAGCCACCTCTCGCCGCTCACCGTGACCTTCATCAGCATGGGCGTCGGCTCGACGGCTCTGCTCGGCGCGGGCGCGCTCACGCAAGGACTCGGACATCCCAACCTTAACGATTGGATGATCATCCTCTGGCTGGCGGTCGTCAACACCGCCTTCGCCTTCACCGTTTGGAATCTCACCCTGCGGACCTTATCCGCAGTCGAATCAAGCATCATCAACAGCTTGATGATGCCGCAGATCGCCCTGCTGGCATACCTCTTCCTCGGCGAGACGATCAGCCCCAGAGAAATCATCGGCTTGATCCTCGTCGGAGTGGGCGCGCTTGTGGTACAGTTGCGCAAACCATGACCGCCCTGCCCGCGCCCTTCACGTTTTCGCAATCCTCGTTGCAGAACTACTTCGATTGCCCGCGCCGCTTCGAACTGCGCTACATCGAAAAACTCAACTGGCCCGCCGTCGAAGCCGAACCTGTCGCCGAAAACGAACGCCGCATGGCGGACGGAAATTTTTTCCATCGCCTCGTCCAACAATATTTATTGGGCTTGCCTGCGGATAAATTATCGCGGCTCGCCTCTGCGCCGGAGGCTTCGCCCGATCTCCTCCGCTGGTGGGACAATTTTCAGCAAAACTTCCGAAGTCTCACAGACTTCGGAAGTTTACACCCCGAAGCGGTTCTCTCCGCCCCCATCGGAAATCACCGCCTGCTCGCCAAATTCGACCTGATCGCCGTCCGCGATGGACGCGCAACCATCTACGATTGGAAGACCTACCACAAACGTCCCAAAGACGAATGGATGGCGGTGCGCATGCAGACGAAAGTGTATCGCCACCTGCTCGCAAAAGCAGGCAGTCACTTGAACGGCGGCAAGCCCTTTGCGCCCGAAGCAATTCAAATGACCTACTGGTACGCGGACTATCCCTCCGAGCCTGCCGCGTTTCGATACGACGCGGCGCAATTCAAACGCGACGAATCCGCGCTGGAAACATTGATCGCCGAGATCGAATCCAGCACATCCTTCCCGTTGACCGGCGACGAGGGCAAGTGCCGCTACTGCGCCTATCGTTCCTACTGCAAGCGCGGAGCGCGCGCCGGCGACTGGCACGATGCAGAGGCAGAAGCCGAAGCGCACGAAACGTTCGACATCAATTTCGAACAGATCGCAGAAATCGCGTTCTAATCCCCCTCTTTTCTGAACCCGGAAACATGTAAAGCGCCCTTGACAATATGACAAGGGCGCTTTACAATACGAGAAGTCAAGTAAACTTTACACAACAGGAGAACGCCATGAATCAAACACAGATACTCAAACGCTACTACAAGGAATTTTGGATTGCAATGGGCGCCTACGTGATCGTGGTCGTCGCCGCAGCCTTCGCGTTGAAAGACATGGAACTATCGAGGCCAATGCAGGTCATCGTCGCCCTGCTGCCCGTCATCCCGATCGTGTTCGTCGTCAAGGCCATCCTGCGCGTGGCACGCGACAGCGACGAACTCATCCAGCGCATCCAATTCCAGGCGGTCATGTTCTCGGCCATCACAACGGGTATGCTGACCTTCGCGTATGGCTTCCTCGAGAACATCGGCTTTCCCCACTTCCCCGCGATTTGGACCTTCCCGATCATGCTTTTCCTGTGGGGCGCGGCCTTTGGCTACTTCAACCAGAGGTATCAATGAAAAACACGCTCAAAGACCTGCGCGCCGAACGCGGCTGGTCGCAGGCCGACCTGGCAGACAAACTCGGCGTATCACGGCAGACCGTCAACGCCATTGAGACGGAAAAATACGATCCCAGCCTGCCGCTGGCCTTCAAGATCGCCGCGCTGTTCAAGAAGAAGATCGAGGAGATTTTCGCGCCCGAACGATAACCCTGCAAATAACTCAAAATCGAAACCCGCCCATCCTGTTCAGGAAAGGCGGGTTTCGGTTATAGTCACTAGTATCAGGACTTTCGCGTCATCCAGCGTTAGAGAACGCTGACTGGGTTCGAATTCTTAGAGCGTAAAAGGCGCTCTCTTGCGCCGATTTGCGGACAAGCGAAAGCCCTGATCTTATCAAAATTTCTCCTGTCACTTCCATGATCCGTCAACAGCCGCCCTCCCCGCCCATCTCGCGCACCGACTGTGGCATCGCTGCGCTCATCTGGTTGACCGCGCTCGCGCTTTATATCCGCACGCTGGCGCCCTCCCTGCTGTGGGGCGACATGGCTGAGTTCCAGACGCTTTCGTACACCCTCGGCATGACGCATCCCAGCGGCTACATGACGCACATTTTCATCGGCAAACTCTTCACCCTCATTCCCATCCGCGACATCGCCTGGCGCGTCAATTTAATGTCTGCCTTCTTTGGGGCATTGGCAGTTGCAAACGTGTATCTCATCACACGCCTGCACGGCGGCTGGCGCGCGGCCGGAATGTGCGCCTCCGCATTGCTTGCCCTGCTCGAAGGATTCTGGTGGCGCGCGCTGATCGCCGAATCTTACGCGCCCGCGGCGGGCTTCCTCTCAACAATTTGGTTGTTCGTTCTCCTCTGGGATAAAACGACCCGCTGGCAATTCCTTTTTTTCGCGGGCATGCTCGGCGGATTAAGCGTCGGGATTCACAGCACAGTGGTAATGACCGCCGCCTCCGTGATGCTCTTCATGTTAATTCGCGCGCGCACAAAATCCGCGTGGCTGGGCGCGGCGGCGGGCGCGTTGATCGGCGCCGCGCTGACCTTTGCGGCATTCCTCTACCTCGATCACAACGACCCGCCCTCCAGCGTCTACAACACGGTCTATCGCCCCGCGCTCGATCTCTACGGCTTGAGCCAGAGTCAATTCGACGCGCCGCTCGAACGTCTCTTTGCGATTTTTCCCGCCGAACATTTTTGGAGCTACTACTTCAGCGCGACGGAGGAGGAGATCCGCTTCCGTCTCGGCGAATACGTCTCGTTCTTTTCCAACGGGTCGGCGGCGTTGATCGTCGCGGGCATGATCAGCCTGCTGGCGCGGCGGCACTGGCACGAGGGACTCTATCCGCTCGTTTCGTTCCTGCTGGTCTGGGGACTCGGCGTGACGGTGGCGTTCTCGATCTATCGCGAGTTCTACGTCCCGGCGGCGGTGTTCGTCGCTGTGTGGTTGGGCGCCGGGGCAAGCGCCGCGCTCGACGGCGCGGATTGGCTGGCGAGGAAGATTCCACTGCGAGGGAGTCTGACGCGGACATTCGTAGTCGGCATCGTTTCGCTGGGGCTGGTCATTCTCCCGCTATACGGCGCGCGCGCAGACCTCCATCTCGCGATTGAAAAAGGGTACACGAGTTTCATCCAGCGCGATCACATCTATCCGATCTTTGCGCCGGACAAGGCCGTGAAAGACGCGGCAAAGTTATTGAATAAAATCCCGGAGAACGCGATCCTGTTCACAGACTGGGACAAACTGTACAGTTACGTCTATACCGCCGAGATCGTGGCTGGGCGCGAAGATATTTCACTGCACGAATATTTATTCCTGCCCGATGGAAGTTTGCCGCGGGCGACCATTGCCTACATCGAGGCGAATATTGACTCGCGGCCAATTTATTTCACGATCATGATCGAAGAGTTGAATGAGTTGTATTCGGTCACGCAGGCTGGGGAATCGTTATTCTTGATTGAAAGAAAGTAAGGCGAGATAATATCTCGCCTTACTTTCTAAAATAGATTCCCAAATGATTCGCAACCGGTCTTTCACGACCGGGAATATATAAATCGATTGGTGAATTGAGGATGCGCGGCTGGCCGTCGGCGCCGCGCACGACGAGGGTGGACGATCCGCCGCCGTCGAGGTTCATGGCGTACTGCGCGCCGAGGTCGAGCATGAGTTGCGCGAGTTCGGTGAGTTTCATGCCTTCGCTGTAAAACGGCTGGCGTCCATCCACGACGACGATGTAGAGAAATTTTCCGTTCGCAGAATAACCGATGGCAGTGCGCGGATGAATGTCCGAGTCGTTCAGGCCGGACAGGATGCGTCCGCCCGCGAGGAGCATGGTCTCACCGGAGATGGCGTTGTACCAATGGGCCGGCGCGTCGAACGAGAGGCGATTCTTCGCCGAGATGTGCAGAGTCGGGAAAGAGTCGGCTGTGCGCCAGTAAACCTGTCCGCGTGAGGCGGCATCGCCGCGCGGGGCGACCGGGTCGCCGGGGTGGGGATAATAATCGGCGGGCGTGCGCGACCACCAGGGAGAAAAACCGTCGCCGTTGACAGCCACCGCGAGATCGAACTCTTCCAGGAATTGGGAGGTTGTGCGCGCGTCGAGCGGAGTTGCATTTTTGATGCGCCCCGGCGGCGTGACGATGAATTGCAGTTTCTTCGTGTTGACGTTGATCGTCAGGACGTGGATCACCATCGGTCGCGGAGAGAGCCGCGCCATGCGCTGGTATTCGACGCCTTGAAACAGGGTTTCCTTCATCGGCAGTGGCAGCGGGCGCCCGCGATAGTAGAACAACGGCGCGCCGACGAGAAACGCAAGGACAAGCAATAGGCTGATCCAAATTTTCCTTCTACGGTGTGTGGTTTTCATGCCGCCATTCTAGCAAGCGGGGATTAACCGCAGGTAAACAGGCGGTTGGCGAACGTAAAGCACAAATTCACATTACACAGCGCCGCAAGCTTCCTGCCATGAGTTGATGGTCCCTCTGTCGAAAGGCATCTTGCACCCGGCGCGGCCGAGTGAAAGAGGTACGCGCGGAAACTGCGTACCGTCATGTCGAGTCTCATAAAGTCGTACTACCTTTGTAGAGAGAAAGTCTCGTAAAGTCGTACCTATCAGACGGATATTGATGCACTTCGGGCAGCTCGGCTCTCAATTTGAAGGGTTTTCATGACCTGAGCGGGTGGCACTAGTCCTGCGAATACGGGTCACAAAGGCAAAAAGCAGGTTGAGTAGCCATATGTGCTAGTGGTACGATTTTGTGAGACTTTGTTAAAGTGCAGGTGGTACGATTTTATAGGACTCGACACGTCATTTCAAATACAACTTGTCGCGAATCAACACCAATGGATGGACAGCGTCTTTGCCCGCCCCCTGTTTGATCTGCATGCGGCAGGCCGCGCCGGTCGCGGCCAGCAGTTCGGCGGCGCGCGCCTTCGGCAGCACACCCAACTCGCCGATCTGCATCGAAAGTTCGTAATGCTCGGCCTCATAGCCAAACGTTCCGGCCATGCCGCAGCATCCCGCGTCCATGATCTCTACTTCAAAGCCGAAGCGACGCAGCAACTCCGCGCTCGCTTCCGGCCCGCTCGGCAGTCCGTCGGCGGCGGGCGGCTCGGCGCGCTGATGACAATGCGGATGAAATGTTATCTTCGCATTTTCCGAATTCCCATCTTTCTCATTGGTTGTTCTGGCTACGCGCAGACTGTCTCGGGGGGCGGAGCGGAGCAAAAATTCCTCCACGTACCAGGTTCGAGATGCGATTGAAGTTACTTCATCACGGCGACGAGGCAACAGCGCGGCATATTCATGTTTGAGGCATGCGATTTCCGGCGGTTCGCATCCCACCACAGGGATGGCGGCTCCCCCGTCGCGGACTCGGATCGCCTCCAATACGGATTCCGCGTGGCGGCGCGCGGCGGGGATGAATCCCTTCGAGAGCAGCGAGGCGCCCGCGCCGATGACCGGTAGCGCGTCCACTTCGTATCCCGCCGCGTGGAGGAGATCCAGCGCGGCCTGTTCCACCTGCGGTTCAACGTAACGCGAAAAAACATCCGGCAGGAAGAGCACGCGTCCTCGACCGCGCAACGGCGCGTCTGTGCGCTTGCGCGCCCGCCTGCCCGCAAAAGCAGGAAGCGGTCGTTGATCCGCGATCCCCAGCGCGGCGGCGATCAACCTGCGCGTCGCATTCATTTGGGTGACCCGGTTTGCCAGCGACGCGCCGGGCGAAAGTATTCTCGCCGCGACATGGAAAAAGCCGAATAAATAATCGCGCAACGGCCTTCGGCGCGATCGGTAATACTCGTGCATGAATTCATATTTTAAACGCGGCATATCCACGCCGCTGGGGCACTCGGAAGTGCAGCCTTTGCAGGCGAGACAAAGGTCGAGCGCCGAATACGCCGCCTCCATGAGGGCGGGGGGTTGCGCCGCTTTTGGGGAAGCGATCAACGCCCGCAGTAAATTGGCGCGGCCGCGCGTGGAGTTGGCTTCTGCGCGGGTGGCCTGGTACGACGGACACATCACGCCGGTTTCCTTGCGGCATACACCCTGGCCGTTGCACTGCTCGATGGCGCCCGTCCGTCCGCGCGCGTGATCGAAATGCAATTCGGTGATCCACGCCGGGGCGCGATCGCCTGCCCTAAAACGCAGATGCGTGTCCATCGGCGGCGCGTCGAAGAGTTTGCCGGGGTTGAGCAAAGTATGCGGATCGGCGGCGTGTTTCAGCTGGCGCATCGCATCCGTGACTTTGCGCCCATAGGTCGGCTCGATAAATTCACCCCTGACGATTCCATCTCCATGCTCACTGCTCATCGAGCCGCCGAGTTGCCTGGCGAGGGCGAAGACTTGTTCTCCAATGGTGCGGATGGCGCGGACGCCTTCGCCGGTGTGCAGATCGAGCAGCGGGCGAATGTGCAGGCAGCCTGCGGAGGCGTGGGCGTAGATTCCGCCGTGCGTTTTATGTGCGACAAGAATCCTTTCGATCTCGCGGACGAATTGGCCCAAATGCGCGACGGGGATCGCGCAGTCTTCAATGAACGCCAATGGCCGCGCGGAGATCGGCGCAGAATCCAAAATTCCCAGCCCCACTTTGCGGACGCCCCAAACGAGCGCCTGCTCTTCGGCAGTCTCGGCGATGGCCAACACTTCGCCAATGTTCCGCGCCTGCGACTTAAGCGTTTCCGGATTCGGTCCGCTGAATTCCACCGCGAGCATCGCGGCCGGGTCGCCCACAACCCAGCGGGTCATACGCGCGTAGGCCGGGACGTTGCGCGCCAGCCGCAGGATCATTTGCGGGATCAACTCGATGGCGCTGGGTTTGAACTCCAGCAAGCGAAGCACGTCATCACAGGCGGTGGAGATGCTGTCGTAGGCAAGGATTGCCAAAATGGTATGTTTTGGCTTCGGAACGAGATTCACCTTGGCGCGGCGGATGACGGCCAGCGTCCCTTCACTGCCGGCGAGGATGGATGCAAGATTGATGGTGGATGACCGGCGGTAGACCGTGGAGGTTAAGCCGTAGTCGTTTACATCCCATTGAGGCGGACTGGACGGCGACCAGGGAAGCAAATAATTCAAGCGATAACCGGCCGAGTTGCGCCACGAGCGCGGATAATTTTGCTTAATGGAGTCAGTGTAATGCTCACGGATTTGAGACACGGCTAAAACGATATTCGATATTCGGGATTCGCTATTCGGTTTTCGAGTATCGAATATCGAATCATCGAACGTGACCTGGCTACCATCTGAGAGAATCACATCCGCCGAGAGGAGATGGTCGGCGGTCATGCCATACAGGATCGAGTGCGCGCCGGTGGCGTTGTTGCCGATCACTCCACCCATGGTGGCGCGTTCGGCAGAGGCCGGGTCGGGGCCGAACATCAGTCCGTGTTTCGCGGCGGCGCGATTGAGCGCGGCAAGAATCACGCCGGGTTCGACGATGGCAGAGTGAGTTTCGGGATCCATGTCAATAATGGAATCGAGATGGCGCGAGCAATCGAGAATGAGGGCTTCGCCGATGGCTTGCCCGCCCAGCGAGGTCCCCGCGCCGCGCGGCAGGATCGGGATTTTGTATTGCGCGGCGAGTTCAAGCGCGGCGTGCAAATCTTCCTGCGTTTTTGGAATCGCCACGCCGATCGGTTCGATTTGATAGATCGAGGCGTCGGTGGAATATAAAACACGCGCCGCGGGGTCGAGGCGGATGTCGCCGCGAAAGATTTTACGGAGGTCGGCAATGAAGTCGGGATTAAGCATCAATCACCTCAAGGGGGCGTGAGGTGATTGTAATCGAAGCGGTCAATCAGGGTTTTTGCTTGTCCGCAAATCGGCGCAACGGCTGCCCTCTCGAAGGATTTCAGAACGCCGTGACGGGCGTTGTCAGGGGAGAGCGCCGTTACGCTCAAAAAATTCAGGCTCAGTCAGCGTTCTCTAACGCTGGATGAAGTGAAAGTCCTGGCAAATATTAATCCGTGCGTTTACGGCGCGTTGTTCGGCGGGGGAGGCAGCGCCATGATGGCGGTCACGGCGGGCCGCCCGAAGATCGCAATGACATCCCCGGGCTGAAATTCTTCCATGGTGGCCGGGCCGCCGTCTTGATTCAAGAATTCTGTGGAGGCAGACAGGGAAACGGTCATTGGTCCATTGGGGGTGTCGAGGATGAGTTCGGCGGCGGAGAGGGAGACGATGCGGCCGATCGCGTCGGGAGGCCAGGAGGGCGCGCCGGGAGGTCCGCCTGCGCGGTTGGGACCAGCCTGCGAGGGCTGACCCGCTGCGGGCGCGGAGGAGGGCGCATTGCCCGGCGGGAAGAAGCCCTGGGGCTGGCCTCCGCCGCGCGGGGGCTGTCCATCCCGAGGTTGGAATTCCGGCTGCGATTGAAGGTTTGCGACAAATCCGCGCTGGCCGAGATATAGCCCTGCCGAAAATGAGGCGGCGGCGACGATGATCAGTAAAAGTGCGGCGGCCAGTCCAATGAGAAGTTTGTTTTTCATAAGACATCCTTGATCGTTTTGCCTTTTATATCAACGCGGAATTAAGAAGTGGAGTAGATGCGGTGAATTTTGGGTGAAAGCCCGTCTCTTTCTTGACCCGCGGCCTGCTTCCAACTACAATCGCTTTCCTACCCCGAAAGGAAAACGCGTGTTTGAAAACCTGACCTCCCGCCTGAATCAAATTTTTGACCAACTGCGCCGCCGCGGAAAATTAACCGAAGCGGACGTGGATGCCGCCCTGCGCGAAGTACGTCTTGCCCTGCTCGAAGCGGATGTGCATTTCAGCGTGGTGAAGACGTTTCTCGCGAACGTGCGCGAACGCGCGGTGGGAGCGGAAGTGTCGAAGGCGCTCAACCCCGGCCAGCAGGCGATCAAGATCGTCAACGAGGAGTTGGTTGCCTTGCTTGGCGAACCCGCGCCATTAAATTTGAGCGGGGCGAAGCCGCGCGTGATTTTGCTGGCGGGTTTGCAGGGTTCGGGCAAAACGACCGTCGCGGGGAAACTGGCGAAGTTGCTGCGGTCGAAAGGCGAGCGTGTGATGCTGGTGGCGGGCGATCCATATCGCCCGGCCGCGGTGACGCAATTGCAGCAGCTCGGCGAGCGCGTGGGCGCGCCGGTCGAGGCGGGTTTGAATATCACGCCGCCAGAACTGGCGGCGCGCGCGCTGGATAAGGCGCAAAAGGGCGGCTATACCGTGATGATCATGGACACGGCCGGGCGGTCGCAGATCGACGCGGAGTTGATGACAGAGTTGAAGGCGATTGCCGCGAAGGTGAATCCGGTCGAGACGCTGCTGGTGATCGACGCGATGATCGGCCAGGAGGCGTTAAATATCGCGCAGGGTTTCCGCGACGCGATCCAGATCAGCGGTCTCGTGATGACGAAGATGGACGGCGATGCGCGCGGCGGCGCGGCCATTTCGGTGCGTTCGGTGACGGGGGTGCCGATCAAATATCTGGGTGTGGGCGAGAAGCTGGACGCGTTGGAAGCGTACGATCCCTCGCGTTTGTCGTCGCGCATCCTCGGCATGGGCGATATGATCGGCCTGATCGAAAAAGCGGAAGCGGCCTTCGACGCCGATCAGGCGCAGAAGTCGGCTGCGCGGATGATGAAGGGACAATTCTCACTTGAGGATTTCCTCGATCAGTTGAAGCAGATGAAGAAGATGGGGCCGCTGGCGCAGTTGATGGAGATGATGCCCGGTCAACTCGGTCGGGCGGCAAAGAATATTGACCCCAAAGATATCGAAAAGAATTTCAAAACAACCGAGGCCATCATCAGCTCAATGACGGTCAAGGAACGCCGCGACCCCGACCTGCTCAACGCCTCCCGCCGCCGTCGCATCGCGGCCGGGTCTGGGACGGATGTGCAGGACGTGAACCGCCTGATGAAGCAGTTCCGCGAGATGCAGAAGATGATGAAGATGATGCAGAAGTCGGGGATGAGGGGATTGAGAGGCTTGTTTGGGTAATTCGGCGAGGAACGACGGGGGATGAGTTGCCATTCCATCGGGACTCGCGGCACAACGGGATTCGGCGGGGGATTAAAATCCCCGCCTCAGCACGTGGAAGTCGGCTAAAAGCCGACTCAGATGTCAGCCCGCAGGGCTTCCATGAGCTGAGCCGGGGCTTTAGCCCCGGCGGAACCGACTCAGCTGTCAGCCCGCAGGGCTTCCATGAGCTGAGCCGGGGCTTTAGCCCCGGCGGAACCGACTCAGCTGTCAGCCCGCAGGGCTTCCATGAACTGAGCCGGGGCTTTAGCCCCGGCGGAACCGACTCAGCTGTCAGCCCGCAGGGCTTCCATGAACTGAGCCGGGGCTTTAGCCCCGGCGGAACCGACTCAGCTGTCAGCCCGCAGGGCTTCCATGAAC
>JABARH010000040.1 GCA_019187665.1 Anaerolineales bacterium | reverse complement strand
CAAGCTTGGGCGCATGAACGAAACGATCGTCTTGTTAAAGTTGATTGGCGTTTCACCACGGATGATGCTCGCATCAAACTGAAGCACCTCTATCCAAAAATTCAGGTTTGACAGACTAGTACCGCAAAATTTATTTTGCGATTGGCGCGGCGCAAAGGGAACTTTGCGGTACTAGCGTTTCAACGTTCGATATTTCACGCGATGGGGAGTTAAATCTTTGCCGAATTTTTCTTGCATCATCGTTTCATAATCGGACCAATTCCCTAAATACATCTTTGCAATCGAGTCGCCTTCGAAGACGATCAGGTGGGTGCAGATGCGGTCGAGGAACCAGCGGTCGTGGCTGACGACTAGGGCAGTGCCTGCGAATTCTTCGAGGGCTTCTTCGAGGGCGCGCAGGGTGTTGACGTCGAGGTCGTTGGTGGGTTCGTCGAGGAGCAGGACGTTGGCGCCTTCGGTGAGGGTCTTGGCTAGGTGGACGCGGTTGCGTTCTCCACCAGATAACACGCCGACTTTCTTTTGCTGGTCTGTCCCTTGGAAGTTGAAGGAGGCACAATAGGCGCGGGCGTTTATTTTTCTTTTGCCGAGTTCGAGCGTATCCGCGCCTTGCGAGATTTCTTCGTAGACGGTTTTATCGGGGTCGAGTGTGCGCGATTGGTCGGCGTAGGCGAGCTTGACGGTCTCGCCGATCTTGATCGAGCCGCTATCGGGAATCTCTTTGCCTGTGATCATCTTGAGGAGCGTGGTCTTGCCTGCGCCGTTGGGACCCACTATCCCGACGATAGAGCCTGGGGGAACTGAAGCAGACAGCCCGTCGAGAATGAGGCGGTCGTCGTAACTCTTGCTCACGTTATCAAATTCAAAAACAACGTCGCCGAGGCGAGGTCCAGGCGGGATGTAGATTTCCAAATCTTCACGGCGCGCTTCGGCTTCCTGATTCAACAATTTTTCGTAAGCGCTGACGCGGGCTTGTCCTTTCGATTGACGCGCTTTGGGCGACATGCGAATCCATTCGAGTTCGCGTTCGAGAGTCTTCTGTCGTTTCGATTCGGATTTTTCTTCGAGGCGCACGCGCTCTTGTTTTTGTTCGAGCCACGAGGAGTAGTTGCCCTTGTATGGGATGCCGAAGCCGCGGTCGAGTTCGAGGATCCAGCCTGCGACGTTGTCGAGGAAGTAGCGGTCGTGCGTGACGGCGATGACGGTGCCTTTGTAGTCGCGCAGGTGATGTTCGAGCCACGCCACCGACTCGGCGTCGAGGTGGTTGGTGGGTTCGTCGAGCAGGAGGATGTCGGGTTCGGTGAGCAGGAGTCGGGTGAGGGCGACGCGGCGTTTTTCTCCGCCCGATAAAATGTTGACGGGCGTATCCGACGGGGGACAGCGCAGGGCGTCCATGGCGAGTTCGAGTCGGCTGTCGAGATTCCAGGCGTCGTGCTTGTCGAGTTGCTCCTGCAATTTGGCTTGCTCTGCGACGAGCGCGTCGAAGTCGGCATCGGGTTCGGCAAACTTGGCGTTGACTTCATCGAAGCGGGCGAGCATTTCGACGATGGGCGTCACCGCTTCTTTCACGACTTCGATGACTGTTTTCGTTTCGTCGAGTTTGGGTTCCTGTTCGAGCAGTCCGACAGTGTAGCCCTTGCTCATGGATATTTCGCCGATGTAGTCTTTGTCCACGCCCGCCATGATGCGCAGTAACGTGGATTTGCCCGCGCCGTTGAGCCCAAGCACGCCAATCTTGGCGCCGTAGTAGAAGCCGAGCGAAATGTCGCGCAGGATTTGTTTGTTGGGAGGGACGATCCTGCCGACCTTATTCATTGAATATATTACAAGAGATTCATTTGTCATAGTGGGGTGATTTTATCAGAGAGTGGGGGAAGGATGAATGATGAAGGATGAATTTTTTAACCGCTAAGAGCGCGAAGTACGCGAAGGTTTAATAAAGGACGCAGATGAACACTGATTGTTTTTTAGGGATGAAAAACCCGCCTCTTTCTTGACTGGAGGTTGGCTCGGTTTCGAGGGGATTTGTGCTACGCTGTTAGCCCGCACGGGGATTAATCCCCGTGCTATTTTTACGAAGCCCGCTCGAAGCGGATTGGATTGAAGCTACAGAAATTAGATATGCTATACTTGCATTTATTCACCAGACATCGTTGTAATGTAATGAATTGGGATAAGATACTATGTCAAAAAAAGAAATTCCTGATAGCGCAATTGAGGCTGTTGCAAAGCACATCAACGAGCGAAGTAACAAACCATACCAAATTCCAATTGTGGGGATAGCTGAAAATATTGAAACCCCACAATATTTTGAGATTCACTCCTTTGATCAAATAGACGATTCAGATCGGCGCTTCTATGCTATTGATGGGAGCTATAACAGTCAAGAGTTTTACAATGGATTAGCTATTGCAATATATACCGCAGGTTATATTTGCTATCATCAAGGCAAACAAATCAGAATGAACTCTGATGACGACCCTGTAATTCTCGGAAAAGCATATTATCCAGAAAATATATTAGTGACCAACAAAGAACTTTTAGAGTCAATGTATGACGAGTTACTATCCCTTGCACCTGTAAAAAAGTTGTTGGAATTTTGGAATGACAATCCTGAAAAAATATTTGAATGGAAAAAAGATCTGGTATGCAAAAATCTTTCCACTTTGCTCAGTTTTTGTCAGGAAATCCTTGAAATTGCATTGATTCTAGAAATTGCTGAATTACCAGATACAAAGCCAGGAGATTTTATTTTGCGGGATGGGAGTTTACGCCCATTGCAAATTGATCAACTTTACCTTGTAAGGCTTGGTAAATATTTGCACGACAAGGGAATTATTATTGTTGCTATTACCAAACAGTCAAAAATCAAGATGGAATTGTCTTACACATTCAAGCAGATAGATATTTACCTTCAGAACGAACTAAAACCGAAATATCCTTTTACCCAAACCGATCCTAAAAGAAAAAAACTTTGTTGCTGGTTTGAGGTTTCAACACCTGTTTTAATAGAAGCCTACCCAGGAGGCGGGCAAATTTACAAAAAAGGAACAAGCGGTGGGCGTGGCTTTGGTCTCTTCATGGCGGCACGTCTTGATTATGTGGAAAAGCTTCAAAATTACGATTGGGTTATTGCAGATGTTAATATTTTTGACGCAATTCCTGGAGTTGAGAACGGTGAAATAAATCGGAATCAAGAATTTTTGGAGTTGATTTTTAGAGAACTCACACGCTTAACTCAAGAACACTACATTCTCGGATATCCATACCCATTGGCGGAAGTTCACAATTTTATTTCTCTAAAGAAAAATTTCAAAGAGGAAATTGTAAATCGCTTGAAATATTCTTTATATAAAAATCAACAGATGGATAATGTTGACATCGAAAATCTTTTCCTTGATACTCACGACAGATTCTAGGAGAATCAATATGAATACAAATTCTGACTTCGGCGTGCTTTACGGACAAAAAACAACGGAAGATGCCCTTCTAATTTATTCTTCTTATGAGGATGCAAAAGCTAGTCCTCAAACTGGGGACTTTATTGTCCTCACCCCAAAAGACGAAGGAAATACAAAATTTCTTGCGCGAGTTGAAGCAGAAATTTATGATGAAGACCCGATTTTCAAGTCACAAGATAAGACCCTTATTGCTGTTCATTATGCTCGTATTGCAGAACGAGAACTTTCAGAGCGTGACAAACAAAAGATGTTCAGCTACACATACAAAGTTAGAATTCTAGGAACCTTCACAGACAATGGCACAAAAATCGTATTTACTACCGCTGTCAGGAAATTACCAACAGTCTCATATATTGCTCGGCATTTGAACAAGCGCGAAATTGAATATATCTTAAACAAATCCAACGAAAACGGCGCGCCCATTGGATACCTGTGTGTTGGAGAGACAAAATTTGAAGATAAAGGGCAAATACTTTTTCAAATCGAAAAATTGCGAGAAAAGCGTACTATGATTTTTGCTCAGTCTGGTTTTGGCAAAACTAATCTTGTTAAAGTTCTTTTGTATCAAATGATTGGCGACACAACCTACGGGAAATTGATTTTTGACTTAAATGGAGAGTATTTCCTTCGCGGCACAAAAACTTATGGCTTAGGCGATATTGATGATTCGAACTTAAAAACCAATATGGTTGTTTACACTGACAAGAAATTGCCAAGTACCTATATGAACGAACATAGATTTATAAACAAAGGTAAAGTATTGTTGAATATGCACAGGCATTTATCAGTTAGCGATATCTTAACTTTTTCCACAGGTTTTTCGGAGGTAATGGAATCGTTTTTGATTTATCTTGACGAACAAGGTGTAGAAGATTTTGTTCAAAATATTGATGCATATGTTGAAAAGCCTCAGTTACTGCGTGAAAAATATCCTGATTTTTTTGATGCTAAAAAAGACGCTAGTTCTCGAACTACAATTGCTGCTATCAGAAAACGAATCAGACATCTTATTGATGAAGGCAAAGGCTTGCATTCAAACAATTCGAAGCTAGTAGAAGAAGTTTTTGAATGCTTGAAGCAAGGCAAAACGGTCATATTAGATTTATCCCTAAAAGACAACACTGACGCTAGTATTATTTCCACGATCTTGGTTCGTAAATTATTTGAAAATAATAAGGCAGAATTTACATCCGACAACAAAGATGGCGTCATCAACACAGTCATCTTTGTTGAGGAAGCACAAAATGTTTTGTCTGACGAGTTCGTCAAGTCAAACTCAAATCCTTTTGTTAGAGTTGCAAAGGAGGGTCGCAAATTTGGATTAGGATTAATTGCCGTAACTCAACGCCCATCTGCGATTTCGGAAGAAATTCGTACCCAGGCAGAAAATTTCTTTGCATTCCACATGGGTAACGCAGACGACATTAAAGCTTTGGTAAAGTCAAATATAAATTACGATGGCGTCATATCAAATTTCATTCAAAGAGAAACCATCCCTGGAAATCTTTATATGGTATCTTCTGATCAAGCCTTTGCATTACCAATTCGAGTTAATGAGTTTGAAAAACTGGTTGAGAATAAAGTTTATAAAGATTCAAGGTTCACGAAGTAAAGTTACAAGCATGGCTGTACAAAAAAAACGTATTCGAGAGAAAATTCTTGCTAATTTAGCAAGCTATGGCGTTCAGTGGAATGAGGCTGAAGGCAAAATTAGTGTTGCTGATTTCCGAGAGACTCAAGCTAAACTTGCCATTCAAACCAACCCCAAACAAGAACTTTATTTTGAAAAAGTAAAAAAGTATCTTGCTACTCCCGATGAAATCGACATACTAAAAGTAAAACCCTATCTTGTCATGGTTGACCAAAGCGAAGAGCATAAACGCATTTGGTCTTATGCGGCAGGGTTTTGGTCTATTCCAGTTACAACAGGATACGGAAGAAGACTAAGGTACTTTGTCTTTGATGAACAGAACGATAAACTGATTGGTATTGTTGGACTCGCTGACCCTGTTATTGGTTTGGAAATGCGAGACATTGAGTCGATTGATTGGACTAAAGAGCAGAAACTAGACCGCCTTTACAACTGTATGACAGCCTACATTTTAGGCGCTATTCCACCGTACAACCGCATTCTTGGCGGAAAACTTGTTGCATTAACAGTGATGTTTCCAGAAGTTCGTAAGTGGTTTTACGACAAATACAAAAATTCAAAATCCATCATTACTGAAGTTCAAAAGAAATCTTATCTAGTTTATGTTGACACAATGGGAGCCTTTGGTAAATCTTCCATTTACACCCGACTTTTCAATTGGGATTTTATTGGTTACACAAAAGGGAAAAGCCATATTCACATTACAGCGAATGGAAGTTGGGAACTTATAAAGAAAGTTGTTCCCCCCGAAGATTTCAAGACTTATAAATATGGGCAAGGTCCAAACTGGAAAATGAGAATCCTTGGCAAAGGATTGCGTGAGCTTGGCTTTTCAGATGAAATGATGAGTATTGGCTGGAAAAGGGGTTATTACCGTTGCGCTTTGGCTGACAATTGGCAAGAATATTTGCAGGGCAAGGCAAAAAGAGTCAAATGGAAACAGTTTGACAAAAATGAATTAGTTAAACATTGGAGACAAAGATGGGTCTTGCCAAGACTTGATGACTTACAAGAAAAACTTTTGAATGAGAAGTAAATTCCTGAGAATCGAAACTCTCAGGAATTTTTGTCAACTCCAAACGTGTGAGGGAAGGCTTCGTGTTCGCTGGGGAAGGGGGCTGGTTGCGTGAGGGCTGTGCGGCTTTCCAAGGATAGTTTTGTTTGAGGATGGTTTGAGCTTCTCCCCTTTGTTCTAAAGCCTTCATTTGACGTATTGCCAATTTGACACTACAATATGTGCATGCGATTCGAATGGGATGAAAATAAGAGGCTGATCAACATTCGCAAACATGGCATTGACTTTGCCGATGTCCCTTCGATATTCGAACTCGATACCGTCACTGTCATTGACGAGCGCTTTGAATATGGCGAAACGCGCTATCAAACGCTTGGGTTGCTAAAGACCCGCATCATTATGGTCGTCCATACTGAATCTGAAACTGTTATCCGTATAATCTCCGCCCGAAAGGCAAACAAATATGAAGAAGAAACCTACTTCAACGAAATCTCAAACTGATTTTGCTCGTCTCGACAAAATGAAGGACGAAGACATTGATTATTCCGACGCGCCAGCAATTACGCCTGAAATGTTTGCAAAGTCTATTGTGCGGCGCGGACTAAAGCCGCGCACAAAAACGCAACTGACCTTGCGCGTGGATAGCGATGTATTGGAATGGTACAAAAAGCAGGGACGCGGCTATCAAACAAAAATCAATCTATTATTGCGCGCATACATGCAAGAACATCAGAGATAGTCATTGGAGTGTGTGTCGGCATTTTCCCGATCCCGCGCTTGCATCGTAATAGACCTTGCCCCAAGTGCGGCGATTGACGATTTTCCAAGTCAATGTTTTGTTTCAAGTTGGTATTAGCCTCTCCCCCTTGGGGGAGACGGGAGAGGGGTTTTCCGTTAGAATAAAACTATGCTCGTAAAAAACATCATCCCAGGTCAACGCGTCACCAAAGAAAAACTCCAACGCGCCACACCGTCCTGGCGATCGGTGCCAGGGAAGAACTGCGCCGCGAGATGACTCTCGCCGAAAAGATTCTGTGGGAGGAATTGCGAGCAAATAAGTTGGGAGCCATTTCAGAAGACAACAAGTCATTGCGGGATTCATCGACGACTTTTATTGTCACAAGTCCGCGCGGGTAGTTGGAGTGGATGGTGACATCCACGATTTGCAACAAGAGGAGGATGAGAGGCGAGAGAAGGTGTTGCGTGAGATGGGGTTGAGGATTGTCCGCTTTGGGAATGATGAGGTGGTGAGGACGCGGAGCGGTCCGCGGTGGTGGGGAAGATCAAGGAATTGGTTTCGATTACTACTTGACCAGCAACAAACTTTCCCCCAATTGATACAACTGCGAAACGAAAGTCTCTGCAGACGGGGCTTGGATCCAGCGGATGGATTCCCAGTCCAAGCTTTGAACGGAACAAAGCGCGCGTCCCAGGTCAGCGGGAAAAATACCGATAGCCTTACCCTGTGCGCCCGTGATAGCCGCTTGAATGGAAAGATTCATCTGGCAACAAAATCCCCAAATGTCGGCTAAATCTTTCGGCTCGTTACGATCGAGTAGGGCGGTCAGTTTGTTGGCAAGGATATTTTCGGCAGTATCTAGCCTCCCAAGAACTGGATGGCTTTGAATCTCGCCAATCCGCGCAGGCATATCGTTGACCATTTCGATCTTGAGGAAGAAATCGTTTTGGAGGAGGTTGAGGCGGGCGAATCGCTCCTCCTTCATCAAAACTTCGCATGTCCATTCATTGTTGAGCGCCTGGATGATCCGTTCCACCCATAGACCGAAACGATTATCGTCGTTGACGAAATAGTCCAAATCGTCTGAAAAACGGTGTTGAAGGTAACCGCGCGATGCCGCCGTCCCGCCTGTAAGATAAAAGCCAGTATCCGCCTGATTAATGGTCTGGATCACGCGGTCTTGAAAAGGATATAAAACATCAAAGTAAAAAGCGGAATTGTTAGCCACGGAGTAACTCGGGGTGTTTTTCGGGAAGCCACTGTACGAGAAAGTCAAATCCGCGCACGCGGCTCTTGGAGCGGATTCGTCCACGCCAGCGAGACCAATTCTCTACAAGCCTTTTGTAACCGAGCAGTCGGATAATTTCATCATAGGGAGCATATTCCAAAAGGCGGCGCGTTGCCCAATCCTGATTCAGTCGCCCTTTTGTGAGGCGACCGTTTAGGATTTCCTGAAATTGCCTTTGATCGAGATTGTAATCCCATAGATAAGGGCGTCGCTGTGTTGCTTGCATGATTTGATTATACGTGAAAATCAGAACTCCGCCGCGAGATGACGCCTGCCGAGAAACCGCGAAGCGTGTGGCAGGAAGTCCGCGCGAAGAAGTTGGGGATTCGATTTAGACGGCAACAAGTCATCGCGGGGTTTATCGTTGATTTTTATTGTCACAGGGCGGCGTTGGTTGTGGAGGTGGATGGTGACATCCACGATTTGCAACAAGAGGAGGATGAGAGGCGAGAGAAGGTGTTGCGTGAGATGGGGTTGAGGATTGTCCGCTTTGGGAATGATGAGATGATGAGGGAGCGGTCCGCTGTGGTGGGGAAGATAAGGGAATTGGTTTGGGTATACAAGAAAATCTATGTATTTACTTGAAAACACCTTGATTTTCTTGTATAATATCTTTCATGGTAGAGAAATACACTCCATACAAAACCATCTTCAAGAAAAACAACAACATGCTCCGTGCTGCCGAAGCGATACGGCTTGGCGTGCCTGAGCACGTTGTTTATGAGATGGTTAAACAAGGAGAACTGGTCAGGGAAGCAAGGGGAATTTATCGCCTGGCGGAAAGTGAAATGCCCAGCGACCCCGATCTTGTTCAAGTCAGCCTGCTTGTGTCGAAGGCGGTCGTCTGCCTGATCTCCGCGCTGTATTTTTACGAACTGACGACCCAAATTCCGCACAGTGTTTATGTGGCGCTTCCGCAAAACACGCCGAGACCGCGCCTGAAATATCCGCCGCTGGAGGTGTTCTGGGTGAAAAACTCGCTACATTCTGTCGGGGTGGATGTCCACGCGCTGGATGGGGTGAAGGTGAAAATTTACAACCGCGAGAAAACAGTCGCGGATTGTTTCAAATTCAGGAACCGTGTCGGGGAGGATGTGGCTCTCGAAGCGCTGAAAGATTACGTCCGCCAGCCGAAAATGGATGTGCATAAACTTCTGGAATACGCAAAGGTCAACCGCGTCGAAAAACTGATGATGCCTTATCTGAAGAGTCTGCTATGAAACCTAAAATCCAAAACATTCCTGCCTCTATTCAGGCTCGGTTGCAGAACAAGGTGAGAGAAGTTGGGCAATCCTACAATGAGATTTTGCAGTATTACGGAATGGAACGGTTTCTATATCGTTTGTCCAAGACTCCCCATGTCAACGACTTCATTCTCAAGGGTGGCTTAATGTTCTACGGGTTGGGGATTCCCATGCGGCGAACCACGCGCGACATTGATTTTTTGGGAATCGCCGAAAATGCGCAAAGGGACATTTTGTCCGTGTTTCGCGATGCACTGTCCGTTTCGTTTCCGCAAGACGGCATTCTCTTCGATGAAAAGACCTTGCGGGTTTCTGAAACGCAAACGGAAACCGATCAAGGCGGAATCCGCGTCACATTCATGGGTCGCTTGGGCAAAATGCGAATCCCCATTCAGGTGGATGTCGGTTTTTCGGATAAGCTCGCTTCTGAAACGCTGGAGATGGATTTCCCTGTGATTCTTGCGGGTATGGAAAGCCCACGACTCAAAGGATATCCGCCAGAATCGATCATCTCTGAAAAATTCCATGCCATGATTCGTTTCGCGGAGGCAAACAGCCGCTGGAAGGATTACTACGATATTTATCTCTTCACCGAAACCTTTGAATTCTATAGCCGATCTGTGGCGGATGCCATTCGCGCCACCTTTGAGAATCGACCGACGGAGTTGAACGATCAAATCCTACCTGGACTGCGGGAATCGTTCGCGGTTTCAAAACAGGGCGAATGGGATTTGTTTCTGGAAAAAGGAAAACTCACAAACGTTGCCATGAAAGACCTGAAAGCAGTTGTCAAGAAGATTTGGCAATTCCTGGATTACCCACTTCGTGAAGTTCTGGAAGGGAAAGAATTGCCGTCAAAGCGATGGGCGCGTGGCAATGGTTGGCGATGAAAGCGGGCGAATAAGTTGAGAGTCCGCTTTCGGAGGCAACAGGTCATTCAGGGATTCATTGTCGATTTTTACTGTCACAAAGCAGGATTGGTTGTGGAGGTGGATGGGGATGTCCACGATTTACAGAGAGAGGAAGACGTCAGGCGGGAGAAGGTGTTGCGCGAGATGGGGCTGAGCATTGTCCGCTTTGGGAATGATGAGGTGATGAGGCGCGGAGCGGTCCGCGGTGGTGGGGAGGATACATGAATTGCTATAAAATCCGACATCGAATTATGCTAGAATCAATTCATGTTCAACGCAGGTTCACTTACCTTTCAGGAGTTCATAATGAACGAATCCCTGCCGCTGGCGACCATCCAGGAGGCGGTTCTTGAGTTTTTGCGCGGTCGCAAAGATGCGGTTGTGTTTGGCGCGCAAGCGGTTAATGCGTATGTGCCAGAATCGCGCATGAGTCAGGATATTGATCTGTTGTCCACGCGAGCGGGGGAACTTGCGGAAGAACTTCGAGTCCACCTTGGAGATAAATTCCACGTTGCGATCAGGGTGCGTGAAGTGGCGGATGGTCGCGGGTTTAGGTTGTATCAAATTCAAAAAGCGGGCAATCGCCATCTGGTTCACATTCGGCTTGTCGAGCAATTGCCGCCCGCGAGACTTTTCTCTCAAGTTCTTGTTGCTGCGCCAGAAGAATTGATTGCCTTGAAAGTGATCGCCTATTATCAGCGGCGTGGACAACCAAAATCTGGAACGGACTGGCGTGACCTTGCCATGCTTTTGCTTGCGTTCCCTGAGATGAAGCGTGAAGATGGAGTGGTTGCCGAAAGGTTGAAAGCAGGAAACGTGGGGGAGGATGTGATGAATCTATGGCGAGATGTGGTTAAGCAAGAAATACAATCCGTGGATGATGACGGTGAGTTTTGACCATTTCAAGACTCATCGTCGGTTTTTACTGTCACCCCGTAAAGATCACACGGGATCTTCGACAAGGCGGGGCTGGTTGTGGAGGTGAATGGGGACATCCACGATTTGCAAAAGGATGAAGATGAAGGACGGGGAAAGGTGTTACGCGAGATGGGGCTGAGGGTGGTCCGCTTTGGGAATGATGAGGTCGTAGGGAACTTGTCCGCGGTGGTGGGGAGGATCAGTGAACTGGGTTTGGTATACTCCATAACAAGGTGACTCATGAGCAAAAAGACGATTGAAAAGAATCTGGTCAAGGCGCTTCTCCGTGACGGGGAAATGGTATATGCACTTTTTGAACACGAACTGGAAGAGCATATCAACGAATTTCAAAAGTCCAAAAAGAAGGACAAAGACGATTACTTCTTTGCGGTGACCGAACATACAAACGATGTTGCCATGCTGTTAATTGACGAAAAGAACAAACTATATGTCAACGAGAAAGCGCGTGCAAGATTGAAGGATTACTGGGGTGAATCCTACGAGCACAATCTAACAATTATGATTCCGCACATGGTGGACGAGTTGAGCCATGGATTTCTATCTGTCAATGGAGTGAAGATAGATAAACGAACATCAAAGACTGTCAACCAGGCAAAAAGCGAAAAACCCCGTTGCGGGTTGTGTGGAAAAACCAAGAACCTGACAAAGACCGAGTGCTGCGGCAATTGGATTTGCGATGACCAGCATAAATATGTCCTGTTTTCCTACGCCCATAATAGCTGTTCCCGCAACCATGACCGCTACACCCTGTGCAGTCACCATTTCAACGAAGGGCATTCGAGCGATTGGAAAACCTGCAACAAATGCAGGAATGATTTCGAGACTGAAATGTATGTGTACTACGGAACGAATGAATACAACTTTGAAAAACTTGAGAATCCGCCAAAGTTTAAACCAACGCGATGTGCAAAGTGCAAGAAGGTTATCAATCTGGGCACGGATGGCTATACCATGCACATGGGCAAATATTACTGCATGGAATGCGCCGCCCTCAAATGGTAAGATGAGGCAATAGCGATTTGCAGAAGGAGGAAAATACCAGGCGGGAAAATCTTTGACAGAGATGGGGCTGAGGATTGTCCGTTTTGGGAATGATGAGGTGATGAGGGATGCTTCGCGATCCGCGGTGGTGGGGAGGATTCGCGAGGTAATAGACGTGCTTTCATTATAAGACTCAAATCGGGGTAAAATTCAGCTATGACATCGTCCATCCGCTGGAGAGTGCAAGACAGATATGGTAACAGTGTTTACCTGACCCAGGAGCGATGGGATCACATCATTGATCCGCTCAATCACCCCGAAATGGAAGGCTACGAAGAAGAACTGAAAGAAACTGTCCAGTCGGGCGCTCGCAAACAAGACTCGCTCAATCCGCAGAAATACAGATACTCAAAAGAATTCAACAATCTTCCCGCGGACAACACGCACATTGTCGCCATCGTGCTGTTCGGGCTTCACGAACGCGGAGTCGGCGAAATCGAATCGAACAATTTTATCGTCACTGCCTACCAGAAAGAAATAGGGTAACGCCATGAATACACCAGTAATCAACTACGACGAAACCAGCGACACGCTGTACATTTCCTTCGTCCCCAATGTCAAAGCAACAGGGATCGAGTTGAACGAACACATCCTCCTGCGGATTGACAAGGAAAATCGCCAGGCTGTTGGTTTGACTTTCCTCAACTATTCGATCCTCATCCAAAAAGCGGATTTCGGACCGCGCAGTTTTCCCCTGGCAGGGTTGGCAAAGTCGTCCGAAGAAACGCGCGAGATGGTCATGGAAATCATTGAGAAATCGCCTGTCAAGGAGATTCTGTCTCTTTCCACGTTTACGCCATCCTTCTCAGAAGCGATACCGATTACCCTTCTCCACTTACCGCAACCAGCATAAACGGAAAAACTTCAACGCGACCCCTCTGTCCTTCGGACATCTCCCCATTGTCAAAGAGCGAAAATGGGGAGAGCCGGCGGATTGACGGGTGTAGCAGAGACATCTCTTCGAGACGACATACCCCCAAAATCATCATCATGGCAGATCCTGGTTTATTTTCGCAGCGCTTGTCCAAGAGCGGCGAAATCAACCCGGGCGGTGAGGTCAAGCCCGAGCGGCGTCACAGCCACGAGACGTTTCTTCCGCAGCACATACGCGTCCGTATCGGGGGATTCGTTTTCCAGTTTTGCCGCTTCACGATAACCAATCGTCCCGGGCACATCCCATGAACCGCGCTCCGGTTTGGTCGGGTCATAATACCGTTGTTGGGTGAGGCGGCAGAGTTCCCAATCGGTATCGGGCGTGGCATCCGAGGGAACCTCCACCTTCAAGAGCCGCACTCCTTCGGGCAGGCCATTATCGAGCAGAAGTCGGGCGAAGCGCTTGGTAAACTGTCCCGCCGCCAAAAAATCAACCTCGCGCGAGTAAGACAGGTGATACCTTTGATGCGTTTCGAGCGAGATGGCAATCGCCGGGACGCCCATGGCGGCGGCCTCCATCGCCGCGCCGACCGTCCCCGAAATGGTCACGCCTGTGCCGATGTTTTCGCCGTAGTTAATGCCTGAAACAACCAGGTCTGGTTGTGACGGCATGATCTCGAGGATGCCGTGCAAAACCGCCTGCGCCGGGCTTCCACCCACGGCATATACCGTCCATGTCTGTCCATGTACGGTCAGGCTTTCGCGCTGGATGATTCCGCTGGAGGCGCTGGGCAGGCTGCGCCCCATGCCAGAAGACTGTTCGCGCGGCGCGGCCACCGTCACGTAGCCGATCGAGGCGAGCGCTTCCGCCGCGGACCATAATCCGGGCGATTGGATTCCATCGTCATTGGTGAGCAGGATCTGGGGTTTCGGTTTCATATCAAAAAAGAAGGAGCGGGGGAACCGCTCCTCAATGGCGCCTCTGGCGCGACTCGAACACGCGACCTTTTGGTCCGCAACCAAACGCTCTAATCCACTGAGCTACAGAGGCAAGTTGCGGGGGGCATTGTAATGCAGTTTTTAGGGCGGGTCAAGCAATTTTTCACGATGAGTAGGGAACGGAATGCCGCGCAGGAGCGTTTATCCGATATTGCCTGCATTAATCACATCTAATCTGCCGTTCTTGACCTGTCTCTTCCCTCACGGTACAATGTTGACCGCGCGGGAGTCGCCAAGTGGTAAGGCATCAGCCTTCCAAGCTGATATTCGCGGGTTCGAATCCCGTCTCCCGCTCCTTTTTATTGCAGAATGTTGGCAGACTGGTTTCGGGCCCGTGGCGCAGTGGTTAGCGCAGGCGACTCATAATCGCTTGGTCGCTGGTTCGAATCCAGCCGGGCCCACTTCCACGCTTTCCCGCCGGCGCAGGAAACATTCACCCCTACGCCGTTCCACTGGATCTATCCAAGGTGATACCGTACTCATGTCTCGCTCTCACTGCCTTACACAACTCGGATGGGGAAGTACAATGACGCCGGTACAGGCAATGCAATTCAACTTGTTCACTCACCTATAATTGGAGGTCTTCCCATGTATTCCAACCGTTCCTATGTGTTTTCCCGCTCGCTGATTCAAGGGTTGCTCGCGTTCGTGATGCTGTTTTCAGCTGCGGCCGGCGCCTCCACGGTAAGCGCGGCCACGCCGCCCGCCAACGATAATTTCGCAAACGCCATCAAGATCGGCGGCGCCTCCTACTCCCATTCGATCTCTGACATGACCGCCGCCACTATGGAAGGACTCGAACCCCCGCTCACCTGCGACGGGGGCGGCCTAGGCGAAGCCTCGGTCTGGTATACCTTCCAGCCCGCGCAATCCGGGCAGGTAACACTCAGCTCCAAATATAGCGGCTATGACACGATCATTACCATTTTCAAGGCCGCCTACGATCTCGGCGCGATCGTCCCACCGGGACCGGCTCCTGTGGACCCATCCTCGCTGATCGAAATGGGCTGCAACGATGATGTATCCATCGGCAACACCACTTCCTCCCTGACCATGCCCCTGCGCGGCGGAGTGCGCTATTACATCGAGGTCGTACGTAAAACCGGCGCGCCTGCCACCCCCCCCGATACATTGAAATTCTCCCTCCAATACTCGGCCAGGGCCTCGGCCATGCCTGATTTTTACGATGCGCTTTACATGCCCGCCTACTTCTCCCCCAGGGGTTGGCAGTTTTATCCCGTCCCTGTTGCCCATAACGGTAATGTGCTGATTGGCAATAACCCAGGCGATATGATGACTGTGTTCTTCGAAGGCGAGTCGGTGCAAATCTGTTCTGCCCAGGGACCTGTCTTCGGCAACATGGATGTCTACCTCGACGATGTGTATGTCACCACGCTCGCCCAGGGAAACGCCGTATATTTCATGCCACCCTGCTGGGACAGTCTGGTGGACGGCGGCTTGCTTCCTCCCTTCCCCGGTTCGTCTGCGCTTGCCTACGACAATCTGCACAAACTCACACTTAAACATGTCGGTCCCGCCGGAACAAAAGTCAACATAGATACGATCCAGATATTTCCCCTGTGGGATTTTGACCCGCCCGCCTCCGTCACCGACCTGACCGGCACAGTCAGCAGCACGGGCAAGGTCAGCCTCACCTGGAGCGCCACCGGAGATGACAGCCTGTTCGGCTCGCCGCTGAGCTACGGCAGGGTGCATCACAACGAAATTCGCTATCGCCTGACCCCCTTTGCGGTCTTCCCAGCCGACTGGGATAGCGCTTCTCCCTATACCAATACCACTACAACGCCCCTGCCCTCGGGAAGCAAGCAAACGCTTAACATCACAGGCCTGGCCCCCGGTGTCACCTATTATTTCATGGTGGTCGGTGTGGATGAGGCTGGGAACATGGGCGATCCTTCCTCCTCCTCCTTCGTCAGTGTTGTAACCACCGCCTCCTCCTCCGGCGCTTATGGAGTGGGTCTCTACGATGACCGCCATAGCGGCTGGAAATACGCCGGTACCTGGAAGGCATTCAGATGGTCCGACAGCCTCAACAACACCCTGCATCAGGCCAACGCCATGAACTCCACCGCTGCGTTCAAGTTCACCGGCACACAATTCCGCTTCTACTACTGGGCGATGCCCAACCAGGGGCTTCTCGACGTGATGCTGGACGGCGCGTTTCTAACCACGATTGACCAGAACACCACCTGGGGCGCGCGCCGCATCTATGTTTCACCGATCCTGGTTAATGGGCCGCACACCGTCCAGTTTATTCAGAAATCGCTGCCCTACGTTAACGTGGACGCGATCGGCATTCACAATCTCGTAGATGGCGGTCCGCCGGACCCGATTTCTGACCTGCTTGCGGTGCCCGGCTTCACGGACGGCTCGGTGGACCTGACCTGGACAGCCACCGGCGACGATGGCCCCTTCCCTCCCGGAACCGGAACAGCCTCCTCCTATGAGGTGCGCTACTCCACCTCCCCCATCCTAACCCAGGCCGACTGGGAATTAGCCCAACCCGCTCCCGGCGTGATTCCCCTGCCGCAGCCTGCAGGAAGCGGCGAAGCCATGACCGTCACCGGCCTGGTGCCAGGTGTGACCTACTGGTTCGCCATTCTCCAAACCGACAATGCCGGGTACAGCAACCTTTCTAACACTGCCAGCGCCACAGCTTTTGCCAACCCGCTTTTGTATCAAGGCGCCGGCATCTATGAAGACACAGATCCAAACTGGCTCTACTATGGAATCTGGACCCAACTCTTCCCGATCCCTGCTTCTGGCGGCGACCTGCACCGCTGCGACCTGGCTAATTCATCTGCGGTATTCCTCTTCACAACCAGCGGATTCACCCTGATGTATCAAACCCAGGCTGGTTACTCATCGCTCAAGGTCTATGTAGACGGCGTTCTTGCCGGAACCATCAACCAGCAAACCACCTTGTCCACATACAACCAGACCGCCACCTTCAACGGCTATGCACCGGGTAACCATTCTGTGCAGTTCGTCTGCACCGGCAAGGCCTCCATCGACCGGATTGAAATCCTTCCGTAAACGCATCCAACAGCAAAGGGTCAGGCCTCTGGCCTGACCCTTTGCTGTTTACCGCCCGGCGAACGGGCGGATACAACACGGCCCCTCCATGTGAAGAGGCTAAGCCGTATAATGCGAACCTGCGCAATAAAACCTCACCCAAAAGTACCGGCGAGGTTCTTGCCTGACAAAAATGTGAACAACGACGGCCTTTTTTCCTATAAAATAGAAGAGACACACAAGCCAAAGAGACATTGAGCCGATTTAATTCACCGGGGCCGCTCTTGTCCCGGCGGATTCGTTCAAACTGGAGGTACTCATGAAAACAAAAATCCACACGACCCAACGCGGCATTACGCTGAACGTGATCGTACTCTGTGCTTTATTGATGGCGGCTCTTGGCATGCCGTCTTCCGCGCTGGCCGCCGCGCCCATCAACAACGATATCAGCGCCGCCACTGTATTTCTTACCGTGCCCGATACGAAGACGATGAGTGAAGCCACGTACAACGATTCCACAGTCGCCTTTGACGATCCGCAGGCATCCTGCACTGGCTTCCCCTATCTTCATTCGGTTTGGTATTCCTTCACTCCCACCAGCTACGGAAACGCGACCATCAATACGCTGGGCAGCAACTTCGATGCCGTGATTGCGGTATGGACAGGTACGCGCGGCAACCTGACCGAAGTCGCTTGCGATGACGATTCGGCCGGCAATAGCCAGGCCGAGACGGTCGTGCAAATGAAGGCAGGCACAAAATATTACATTGAGGTCATGCAATTCAACGTCAATCCCATGCCCCCGTCCGGCCGCCCGTCTAGCGCTTTAGCCGCGACGGATTTTATGACCTTGAATCTATCGTTTACGAGTGCGCCCAACGTCGCCGCTCCCGGAATCAAATATGACGACGGCGATCCTGTCTTTGCTTACACAGGCACCTGGATCGACGCCACTGTTGCCAAAGCATACAATGGCGGTTTTCGCTATTCGCGCAAAATCGGAAACACATCCACCGTTACCTTCGACGGCATCCAGTTCAAACTCTATTACTCACGCAGCCTTTCCTATGGTCGTCTCGCAATGCATCTGGATGGAAACGCCACGGCCTTTGATGACATTGATCAAAAAGGAGTCACCGCCTACCAGCTGGAATATATCAGCCCGGTGTTCCCGGAAGGAATCCACACCGTTGAGTTTCGCCACCTCACGCGCTATGTCAGCATAGACGCCATTGAAATCGTTGGCGCGCCGGATGCCGTACCTCCCGCCACTATCAATGATCTTACAGCCACACAAGGCGCGGCCTATGGCGCGGTTGACCTGGCGTGGACGGCCGTGGGCGACGATGACATGACCGGCGCTGCCATGTCTTACGACTTGCGCTACTCCACCGCCAGCCCCATCCTGAACGAAACCGACTGGAACGCCGCCACGCCAGTCAGTGGAGAGCCAACGCCTCAGGAAGCCGGGCAGCCCGAGAGCATGACGCTTGACCTTATTCCCGGCACCCAATATTATTTTGCCATCCGCGCCCTCGATGAACCGGCGGATGCAACTCCCGGCAATTTGTCCAACAGTCCCGGTGTGGTCGCTCCCGCTCCTCCGCCCTCCAGTGCAGGCAAATACGATGATCTGTTCTCCGGTTGGGTGTACTTCGGCGCATGGCTGCCCTCTACAGGAGCCTTTGCCACCAGCGGTCATTACCAGTATTCAGCCACAGCCGGTAACTCAGCGCTCTTCGTGTTCAATGGCACCGGCTTTACCTTCACCTATCTTGTCAATTCAGCCGGTGGCCTGGCCGAGATTCGGGTTGACGGAGCGGCGGTCGCCCAGATCAACATGAAATCCCGCGTCACCCTGTGGAAGCGTCTCTACACTCGAGATGATCTTGCCCCCGGCGTGCACACTTTCCAGATCATTCACCTCTCCGGCGCCAGAATTTACGTGGACGAGATCACCATTCGATAACCTTTCGTGCACAAAAAAAGAGCAGGCGGTAAACGCCTGCTCTTTTTTGTTTACAATTGTCCCATTCCTTCCGTTGGAGGCACACATGAACAACTGGATCGCCGCCCTCATCACCCTCGCGCTCTGTATCGCATGGCTGCGCCTCATGGATTTTGCCGCTCACCAGGGCTGGATCGAAAGTCGTCTCAGCCGCAAAATCATTCACATCGGCACCGGCCCGATCTTCGTGCTGTGCTGGCTCCTGTTCAACGACTCTCCCGAAGCGCGCTGGCTGGCCGCGGCAGTCCCATTCCTCATTACCGTTCAATTCGCTCTCATCGGTCTCGGCGTCGTCCAGGACGAAGCCTCCATCCGCGCCATGTCGCGCAGCGGTGACCGCCGCGAGATCCTGCGCGGCCCGCTCTACTATGGCATGGCCTTTGTCGCGCTCACCCTCCTCTTCTGGAAAGAGACCCCGGTCGGCATGACCGCCCTCATGCTCATGTGCGGCGGCGACGGAATCGCGGATGTGATCGGACGCCGCGTCGCCTCTCCCAAACTGCCCTGGAGCCGCGAAAAATCTGTGGCTGGATCCGTCAGCGTATTCCTCGGCGGATTTATACTGGCCGCCTTTATTTTATGGGCCTGCGTTTCACTGCGCCTCTTTCCCGGACCCTTCAGCGGGTACCTCGCCCCCCTGTTTTTCCTCGCCCTTGCCGCCGCCGCGGTCGAATCGCTCCCCTTCCGCGACGTGGACAATCTCACCGTGCCATTCACCGCGGTCCTGCTCGGGCTGTTCCTGTTCTAGGGCAACACGGACAACAGCGCGTCAATGAACATCTGCGTATACCGCGCCCGCGCCTGCGGCTGGACGTGATACGCGTCGATGAAATCCTCCAGCGACACGCGCGGCCCGGCGGAAATATCCAGGTAGAGCGCGCCGTCGGCTTCCACGTATGATTCGAATTTCTTCAAATATTCCTTCAGGCCGCGCGGTTCCTCGGCGGGAGTGGCAAAACGCGCGCTTTTAGCGCGCACCAGAATTAACTGAATGTGGTTTTCGCGGCACAGGCGCAGGATATCCGGCAGGTAGGAATCATCCACCTGCGTCTCGAAGTCGAGTCCTTCCATCGAATACAGCAGGTTTTCCTCCGGGTCGAGCGAACCTTTCACCTTATCCGGCGCGGCGTTATTTTTGAAATTGAATACATTCAGCACCGCCCGGTCCGTACAGCGTTTTCCACATTGAAGGAAGATATACGGCAGGGCATACACATGTTCATCCACCGCGCTACGGAAGAAATTGCGAAATCCATACAACGGAAAATAGGTTTCCGCAAACGTTTCCAGCGGATTCATCGTCCGCAGATAAGAACGCTCGATAACGACCCGATCTTCAGGGGAGGCCAGTTCATCCAGCGCGGTGAATAATTTTCCCTGCACGCGATAGCCCGGCGCGGTCATCTCGGAATCTCGGAACACAATCACAAGATAGCGCGGACGGTGTGAAGCGGTGACGATATTATTTTTGACTGCCAGATACCACAACGCCGAGGCCGAACCGCCAAACGTCATGCGGTAGGAGGACAGGCCGGTCTGTTCGGCGATCATATCCATGTCCAGGTTTTCCTCGGCGATCGAATCGCCGAGCAGGACAAGTTCCGGTTGTTGGGCCGCGAGCGCATTCTGGTGCAGGGTCTCGATGCCAGGCGTGAAATCCGGGCCAGGTGTGCCGGGAAAAGGAACGCGCCCGCCCATCACCGCCAATGCAGAGGAGGCCAGCACGCCGCCGAGAAATAACAGAAAGAAACGTTGAAAGTTATACATGGCTCAAAATTGTGCGTAGATGAAATCGGCCGCGCCGGAGTTTACGTATAGCAAAATACCCAACGCCGCAAGCGCGAAATAAATATCGAACAGGATGGAGGTGGATGGCAGGCGGCGGTCCATTTCATGTTTGACGAGCATGGGAATGGCATACACCAACCCGGTGGACAGGGTGACCAGCGCCGCCACAACGCTTTGGGCGGAGCCGGTGAAGGTGCCGCCCGTCAGCGCGCCCGCCAGCCAGTCGAGAGAGGGGATGCGGAAGAAGAGGAACGCGACCAGCAGGAGCAGGAACATCACAACGCGCGCGACCCAATAGGTTATGCGGCGGGATGGCTTCCAGTCGCGTCCCATTCCCAGGGCGCGATAGATCACCGACAGCGCGCCGAAGTACAATCCCCAGACGACGTAATTCCAGCCGGCCCCGTGCCAGAGGCCACAGATGAAAAATGTGAACAGCAGGTTGAAGTAGTGGCGCGCCGTGGAAACGCGGCTGCCTCCGAGCGGAAAATATAAGTAGTCGCGCAGCCATGTGGAAAGGGTGATATGCCAGCGATCCCAGAATTGGGCCGGGGTGGCTGCTGTGAATGGGGCGCGGAAATTCTCTGGGGTGTCGAAGCCGAAGAGGCAGGCCAGGCCGCGCGAAATGTCGGTGTAGCCGGAGAAATCGGCGAGGAGCTGGAACATAAAGGCCAGGGTCGCGGCCAGAATGAGCAGGGGCGAAGGTTCGCCCAGAACGAAGACCCGGTCCACGGCGGAGCGGATGGTATCGGCAATGACGATCTTTTTGAAGAAGCCCATCAGCAGGAGCGGCCAGGCGCGCTTAAAGTATTCTGGTTTCCAGACGCGGTCAGATTGAATCTGGGGGATCAGGTTTTGAGCGCGGTCAATCGGCCCGACCAGCAGTTGCGGAAAGAAGGCGACGAAGAGTCCGAAGGCCGTCAGGTCGCGCTCCGGTTCCAGTGTCCCGCGCGAGACATCCACAACGTAGGCGATCTTTTTGAGAGTGAAAAAGGAAAGGCCGAGGGGCAGGAGAATCTGAAGCAGAGTTCCGTCCGGGGCCAGGTGGAGGCGAATGAGCAGGCGCGAGATGTCTGCGGCAAAGAAATCAAAGTATTTGAAGAAGGCCAGCACGCCCACATTGAGCAGGAGGCTGATCGTCAGCAATGATTTTGTGCGGTCGCGCCGCGCGGCAATGGCGAGCGCCAGAAAATAATCGAAGAGTGTGGAGAAGCCGAGCAGGAGCGCATACCACGGATGCACCCAGGCATAGAAAATATAACTGGCAAGGAGCAGCAGCGCGTTCTGCCATGCGCGGCGTTTGATCAGCCAGTAGGCGGCGAGGAGTATGAGAAAAAAAACGAGAAAGTCGTATTCGGTGAAGGCCATGCGTCGGATGAGTTAACGAGGGATCAGGTTGCGGATATCTTCGCCCAGGATGCGTGAGAAGACGGCCTGTCCCTGCGCGTTCATGTGCAGCGGGTCGGCGAAATATTCCGGGGGAAGGCGCGGGTCGAAGGAGTAATCCAGCACGGCGACGTTGTTTTGCGCGAGGTAGGCGAAGAGTTTGCTTTTGTATTCCGCCAATCCGTCCGGTTGTGATTCGAGATTCGGAAAGGTCAGGGTGCGGGCGTGGACGAAGATGAGGTTGATTCCACTTTCCCGCGCGAGGCGAATCAGTTCCGGCAGGAAGGAGCGCCCGATTTGCGCGTCGAAATTCAGGGCGCGGGAGGTATAGAGGTTTTCCTCCTCGCCCATGAGAACGCCCTGGCTGAAGTCGGGGTTGATGTTTTCGATATTGATGAATACGTCGCCAAAGGTGCGCGCAGAACATTCGACGCCACAGGATAGGAACAGGCCCGGCAGGAGGGCGCGCGAATAGGATTCGATGGAATCGGTGATGCGCCGCCGCGCTCCGTAGAGGGGAAGATATTGTTCGGCGGCGATCTCCAGGGGGTTCATAAAGTTGAGGTAGGCGGTTTGCACCACGAAGTCTTCGTTGGCGGTGGCGTATTCGTCTATTTCGGTCTCGCGCCCGCCGCTCACGTGATAATCGGGCAGGGTTAAGATCGTGTCGCGGAACATCAGGATCATGGTATCGGGAGGGTTTGTTGTTTCGCCGATGAGGATATTCTTCAGCACCAGGTACCAGAGCGCGGTGCTGGAGGCAGGAATGCGGATCATGTGTGCGCGCTGGCCGATGACTTCACTGAAGAGGGTTTCATCCACGCTGCGGTCGAGGGTGGAATCGCCGACCAGCACAACCTCCACATGGTTTTCTTCGATGATACGCGCATGAATTTTTCGAATTTCATCGGTGAAGCGCGGGCCGGCGGGCTGCGGATATTCCATGTCGTAGTGGAACGGGATGTACCAGGTTAATCCAGCCAGCGACAGGAGCAGGAGCGCGAGGTATTTGAGGAAGAATCGCATGGACGGGTTAGAAGCGGAAGTAGATGAAGTCGGGCGTGGCGGCGTTTAGATAAACGAACATGACGAGTGTGGCCGCGACGTAATAGATTGCATGCAGGTTCGAGTCTGGGCGAAAGGCGCGGTCGAGGAGATGCTTGATCGCCAGCGGCAGCATAAAGCAAAGCGTGACGGATAGGTTGATCAGCGCGGCGGCCAGTTCGTTACGCGTGCCCAGGGTCGCGCCCGTTGTCCAGGCCGCGCCCAGCCACTCCAGCGAGGGCGCGCGAAAGATGAGGAAGAGCGCCGTTAGAATGAAGAGCATGACCAGCCAGGCGATGAAGGCGTGGAAGCGGTTGGCCGGTTTCCACGCGCCGCCCATCCCCAGCCATTGATAGACGACGATCAACACGCCGAAGAGGCCGCCCCACAGTGCATACGTCCAGCCCGCGCCGTGCCAGATTCCGCTGAGGAGCATGGTGACGATGGGCGGCAGGGTGTCGGACATCCAGCCCGGCGCGCGCGCCCGCAGGAGGGCGCGTCGCAGCGGGAAGAAGATGTAGTCGCGCAGCCAGGTGGAAAGGGTGATGTGCCAGCGGTTCCAAAATTCGGTGGGGGTGAGCGAAAGGTAGGGCGCGTTGAAGTTTTTGGAGGTTTCAAAGCCGAGCAGGCGCGCCAGGCCGCGCGCCAGGTCGGTATAGGCGGAAAAATCGGCCAGAACCTGGATGGCAAAGGTGAACCCGGCTGCGAGCAGCATGAAGCGGGTGGGGTGTTGGTAGGCGAAGACGCGGTCCACGACGGCGGCGAGGGTATTGGCGATGACGATCTTTTTGAAGAAGCCCATCACGATCAGGGGCCAGGCGCGGTGGAAATGATCGGCCTTCCACACGCGTGCAGACTGGATCTGCGGGATGAGGGTCTGGGCGCGGTCAATGGGGCCGGCGGTGATCTGCGGAAAGAAGGAGATGAACAGGCCAAATGCAAGCGGGTCGCGCAGCGGTTCGAGAATGCCGCGCGAAACATCCAGGATGTATGCCAGTTTTTTGAGGGTGTAGAACGACAACCCCGCAGGCAGGATCACCTGCTTGAGCAGAAAGTCTGCTTCCCAGCCAAATTGGTGGAACGCGTCTGCCAGGCCGGGCGCGATGATATTGCCATATTTGAAAAAAGCCAGCACGCCCACGTTGAACAGCACGCTGAGCGCAGTCAGCCTGCCCGAGTGGGCGCGATCGCCGGCAATGCCGAGCGCGATGAAGTAGTCAACTGCGATGGACAGCCCCAGCAGAAGCGCATACCATGGATGCACCCAGCCATAAAATACAAATCCGGCAACCAACAGGAGGAGGTTTTGCCAGGCAGTTCGTTTGAGGAGCCAGTACGCGCTAAAGACGATCAGAAAGAAGAGCAGGAAGTTATATTCAGTGAAGTTCATGCGTTTGGACGGCCGCGCCGGTCTGGCGGCGGCGTGATTGTATCACGCCAACTTAATGTTCCGCCGCTTGTTCTTCGTTGATCATCACCTTGAAGGCTTCGGCGTATTTCAGGCCTTTTTGCTTTCCCTCTTCGGCGGCCCAGGCGCGCATCATCTTGCCGGGGTTCCAATCGCCCAGTTGACTCTTGTGTTTTTTCAAGGCACGCAGTTTGATGCTGATGGTGGAGGCAATATCCACCCACGTATCCGGCTTTTCTGTGCCATGAACGTAGACGCGGCGCACCTTGTGCGGTTCGAGTCCATCTTTGAGCAGGTCGGTGAAGATGAGGCGCGTCTCTGCCGAGGGGAAGACCGCGTAGAGTGCGGCCTGCGCGGCAGCGCGATGATCGGGATGGTTGATGTAGCCGTTCCCGTAGAAAACGCCCTGAGGGTCGCCGATCACGACCGCGTCGGGTTTGAAGCGGCGGATGAGGCGCGTGAGTTCTCTGCGCAGGGCGAGGGTCGGTTCGAGTTCGCCATCGGGATAATGCAGGAAGATCGTTGCCCGCACGCCGAGGGTCTGGTTGGCGGCGCGCTGTTCCCTCTCGCGCAGTCTGGCCAGGATCGGTTTGTACGTCTCATCGTGTTCCGGTTGGTTCGAGCCCGCGTCGCCGCTGGTGACGATGACAGAGGTCACATTGCACCCAGCCGCGGCCCATTTGGCGAGCGTGCCGGCGACGGTGAATTCCTGGTCGTCGGGATGGGCGTGGATGGACAGGGCGCGTTTGGGAATGTATTCTTTTGATTTCGACATGCGCTGAATTTTAACCGATTCGGTTTACAGCGCCAGCTCGCCTTTGGAAAGCAGGCGCAGGAACGCGCCGACCACGTCCGGGTCGAAATGTTTGCCGCTTTCCGATTTGATGTATTCCAGCGCCTGTTCGCGCGAGATACCCTTGCGGTGGAAGCGGTCGCTGGTGGAGGCATAGTACACGTCGGCTACAGCAAAGACGCGCGCCGCCAGCGGAATGTCCTCGCCTTTCAGTCCGGATGGGTAGCCGCTGCCGTCCCATTTTTCGTGATGGTGGCAGGGGATGTCGAGGGCGAGGCGCAAGTAGGCGATGGGGGTGAGCAGTTCGCGGGCGTGGATGGGATGCATACGCATGATCCCCCACTCCTCTTCGGAAAGCGGCCCGGTCTTGCGCAAAATGGAATCGGGGACGGCCATTTTGCCGATATCGTGCAGCAGCGCGCCGCGCCGCACCTGGATCAGGTCGGCGTCGCGCAGGCCCATGGCGCGCGCCAGAGACAGGGTCAGGTCGGTGACGCGCTGGGATCGTCCGGGCGGTTCGTTTTCGCGCAATTCGAGGGCGCGCGACCAGCCTGCGATGGTCGCGTCGTAGGCCAGCGACAGGTCAAAGTTGGCGGTTTGCAGTTCGTGGAACAATTGAGCGTTTTCAATGGCGATGGCCGCCTGCGTGGAAAAATTTTGCAGGAGTTCCATCCAGTGGGTTTCAGGATAAAAAGCAGAGCGGTGATGGATTTCGAGCACGCCTTTCAGGTCGCCTTTGGCGATCAACGGGACGCCTGTGTAGGCGACGAAACCCTCGTTCTTCCATAATGCGGCCAGTTCGCGGCTGGCCTGCGCCTCGTCTGAGACGCGCACCTGCACCACGCGCCGTTCGAGCGCCACGCGCGCCGCGAGCGCGCGCCCCGCGCTGTGGAAGGTGGTTTCGTTGACGCGTGTACGGAATCCGTTGCCCGCCGCGAATTCGAAGGTTTGCATCACGCGGTTGAACAGGAGAATGTCGGCGGCGTCTACCGCGAGCAGGGATTTGACGTAACTCAGCAGGATGTTGAGTGTGGTGCGCAGGTCCATGCTCGAACCGATGGCCAGGTCTATGGAGCGCAGCGCCTCCACGTGCCGCAGACGCTGCTGCGACTCTTGCAGGAGGCGCGTGATCTCGCGTTCGGCGCGGATGCGCTCGGTGACGTCGCGCAGGATGCCTTCGTGGTAGATGACATTGCCTGCCGGGTCATGCACGTAGCGTCCGTGATCCTCCACCCAGATTTCGGAATTGTCCTTGCGCTTCATGCGGAAGACGTCCACCTTCTCCTGTCCGGTATCGAGGAACAGGCTATCGCGTTCGGATGGTGCAAAGTACAGGTCCTGTTTGATGTTGATGCGCAGCATCTCTTCGCGGCTGGCATAGCCGAACAGGCGCAGCATGGCCGGGTTGACATCCACGAATTGCCCGTCGTGTGTGCTGCGGTAGACGCCGTCCAGCATTCCGCTGACGAGGGAGCGGTAGCGTTCCTCGCTCTCACGCAGTTCGCGTTCGGCCTTGCGCCGTTCCGTGGTGTCGCGCACTACCACCAGCAGGGCCTCCTGCCCGCGAAAATTGAACATGCTGGAACTGACTTCCACGTCCACCAGTGAGCCGTCTTTGCGGCGGTGTTTTCGATCGCCGAGCCATACCTGGTGTTCCAGGCGAATGCGTTCGATGAGTCCGTCAATGTTGGCGCGGTCGTGAGAGGAGACATCGTATAACGTCAGTTCGTTCATTTCGGCGGCGGTGTAGCCCAGCAGGCGCTGGTAGGCGGGGTTAGACTCGAGCACGCGGCGGGATGCGGTGTCGTAGATGATCATGCCCTCGGTGGCCTGTTCGATGATCGTGCGATAGCGCTCCTCGCTCTCGCGCAGCGCCTGTTCGGATTGTTTGCGCTGAATGGTGGTGGCGATCTGCGACGAGACGAATTCCAGGATCTGTTGCTCGCGCACGCCGTAGGCGTTGGGGTCGGTGTAATGCTGCACCACCATCACGCCAATGGCCCGCCCCTCCACGAGGAGCGGCACCCCCAGCCAGATCTTGGAAGGCGCTCCCAGCAGTTTCACTTCGCCGCGCCGTTCCAGGTCTTCGTGGACGGCCTGCGTGCAAAGCAGGGATTCGCCGGTGCGCAGCACGTATGCGGTCAGCCCCATGCCGGGTTCGATCTTTTCGAGGAAGGGTTCATCCAGCGCGTCGTGAAAATATGGAAATTCCAACAGGTTGCGCGTTTCATCGTAGAGGGTGATGAAAAAATTTTCGGCGGGCATGACCGAGGCGATGATGTTGTGAATCTGCGGAAAGAGGTCGCGGATCGAATCGGTGTTCTCGGCGGCTTTCGTAATGCGATAGACCGCGTCCTGAAGCGCATCGGCCTGCCTGCGTTCGGTGATATCGCGCGTGATGCCCAGCAGCGCGTCCACGCGCCCCGTTTCATCGTACAACGGCACGGCCTGCGTATCCAGCCAGCGGCGCGTTCCCTGAAGCCCGATGATCTCGAATTGAAGCGAGCCATGCTCTCCGCGCAGGACGCGCTCGGTCAAGTCCTGAAACGCCGGGCGATGATCGGTGGAAACGAGCGCATAGACGGATTGGCCGCGCACTGCATCGAGAGACTCGGCCTCGATCATGGACAACCCGGCCGGATTCATGTATCGCAAAATTCCACCGGCCTCGATGATCTTGACGCATTCCGGCTCGGTCTCAACGATGGAGCGGGCAAACGCCTCGCTGTGCCGCAAGGACTCCTCGGCGTGCTTGCGCTCGATGGCGCTCGCCACCTGCGTGGAGACGTACGTTAGCACCTCCATGTCCTGCGCCTCGAAGCGGCAGGCTTCATCGTATGATTGAACCACCATCACGCCGATGGCCTGCTCGTGAACGATCAGCGGGACGCCCATCCATTCGAGGGAATCGGAGCCGATCAACTCCACCTCGCCTTCCCGGATCAGGCGCGCCAGTATCGCAGAGGTGGCCAACAGCGGCTCGCGCGTGCGCAGCACATATTCGGTCAAGCCGCGGCCCGGCGTGGATGGGGGCGGGGCCTCATCGTAGGCGTCTTGAAAATACGGGAAGGAGAGCAGGTCGTCCTCCGGGTCGTATAACGCAATGTAGAAGAATTGTGTGGGGAGCAGGGTTTGCAATACCGCATGGATCTTCGCATACAATTCATCCAGCGAACGGGTGGCGATGGCGGCGCGCGCGATCTCGTAGATTGATTCCTGCATGAGGGTGACGCGCTTGCGTTCGGTGATGTCGGTCAACACGCCCTCAAAATACAGGATGTCTCCTGAATCATCGCGTACGGCGCGCGCATTTTCCAGGAAGACGCGCGGCGCGCCGTCGCGCCGTTTCAAGCGCACCTCAACGTTGCGGACCTCGCCGCGTTCGATCATGGCCTGGATGACCGGGGCGCGATCGGCCACGTCCACGTACAGGTCCTCGGCGCGGGTGGATTGGATGAGCTCCTGCCTGGATTCGAATCCCAGCATGGAGGCGAAGGCCGGGTTGACGTCCAGGATGCGCCCGTCGGATGTCGTCCGAAAAATACCATCCGGTACGTTTTCGAACAGGCCGCGATATTTCTCCTCGGACCGGCGCAGGTCCTCCTCGGCCTGTTTTTGTTTGGTGATATCGCGGATGGACGCCACCCGCACTACGCGCCCGTGATAATCATAGAGACGCGCCACCGCCTCGACCGGGAACCTGCTCCCGTCTTTGCGCAGGCCCATGGCGGCGTAAGGTTCGACGGCGCCGGAACGAATTTTTTCGAGAACAAAATCCCGAAATTCCGGCGCGACGAACTCCAGCAGCCCGCGCCCAATGATTTCCGATACATCTTCATAACCGAACATGGTGATCAACGCCGGGTTCACGTCCAGGACGCGTCCCTGGTCGTGAAAGACGATGCCTTCGGTGGTGGCCTCGGTCAAGGCGCGGAAACGCTCCTCGCTTTCGCGCAGCGCCTGTTCCGCCTGTTTGCGTTCGGTGATGTCCAGCATCATGCCGTGGATCAGCGCGGGCTGGCCGACTTTATCGAATAGCAGGGAGGCGTGATCGCGAAACCAGATCAAGCGTCCATCGCGGGCGGTGACGCGGTATTCCATGTCGTACGTCCGATTGGACTTTCCCATCCCGACGTAAGCCGTCACAGCGCGCTGACGGTCCTCAGGATGGAGCAAAGCCTCCCACACCGTGAGATCGCCTTGAAGCCATTCATCCACTGAAACCCCCAGAAGCCTTTCGATCTGCGGGCTGACATATAGACTCTTTCCGCTGCCATCCGCCACATCCACATAGGTGATGGCGGGGATATGCTCGACAATAGCGCGGTAGCGTTCTTCCATTTCATGCAGGGCCAGTTCGGCCTGCTTGCGCGCGGAGATGTCCCTTTGAATTGCCAGAAAACCGACCGCTTCGCCGCGCTCATCCAGGAATGGGCTGACCGTTTCCTCGATATAGATCAAGCGCCTATCCTTTGTTTGGTTGATCACCTCACTGCGGACCATTTCGCCTTTTAGCAGCGTTGCCCAAAGGTTCTGGTACGTTTCCGGGATTTGCTTCCCGCTCTTGAGGATGCGCGGCGTGACTTTGCCCACCACCTCCTCCGCTCTATAGCCGTATAACTTTGTGAATTGCGGGTTGATCGAGGTGATGATGCCCTGGCGGTCGGTCAGGAAGACGATATCGCCGGAGGCATCCACTGCCCGCGATAGATGGTTTAATGATTGTTCGGCCTGCTTCCGCTTGGTAATGTTGAAGGCTGTCCCCAAAATTGCCGCCTGCCCGCGCCAATCAATCAACCCTGCAGTGAAGTCCACCCAGCGTTCCGTGCCGTCTTTGCAGAGAATGTTGAATTCCAGCCGATCGGGCGCGTCTGCGCCCTGCTGGCGCGCCAGTCCGCGTTGGCGGACATACTCCTGCTGATCGGGGCGAACCAGGTCCCAGAAATTCAGGTGGAGGAGTTCCTCCTTCGAATAGCCGGAGAGCGTTTCAGAAGCGCGGTTGGCGTACACGAATTTTTCGCCCTGGTAAATGAAGATGGCGATCGAGGTGGTATCCGCCAGCCGGCGAAACCACTCCTCGCTTTCGCGCAGCGCCTGTTCGGCATATTTGTGTTCGGTGATGTCCGTGACGAACCCCTCGTAGTAAAGGATCTTCCCCGTTTCATCTTTTACCGTGCTGGCGCTGGTTGATATCCAGAACTCGGTTCCATCCTTGCGCAGACGTTTCATCTCCAATTGTTCGACAAAGCCATCCCGCTCCATACGCCGCATGAATTCCGCGCGCTGTTCTGGCTCGGCATACAACTGCCGCCCAATGTGTTTGACGGAGGCGATCATCTCCTGCGGCGAGGCGTACCCGTACATGCGCGCCAGCGCCGGGTTGACGGCGATAAATTTTCCGCGCGGCGTGGATTGGAAAAAACCGATCGGCGCGTTTTCGAAGAGCGTTTGCGAATCGGTCGGGGCGCTGTGCCTGCCCGGGATGGTGTGCGCGCGGCTTTTCCCTTTCTTCGTATGATGAGATTCGGCCTCCACCCCGCGCAATTGATCCCCGCCCCGTCTGGCTTTACGTTCTGTTTCCATTGCGGCTCCTTCTCGATAAAGAATGGAAGTACGTCACCTGAAGGGTAAAAATAGTATAGCATAAGCAGGCCTGCAAACGAGTTACAATAGCGCCATATTTTTCAGGAGAATTTCCCATGACCATCGTTCTCGACGGATCCTCCCTCACCATTGAAAAACTCGCCGCCATCGCGCGCGACAACGAAACAGTGGAGCTCGCCCCGGCTGCCCTGGAGCGCATCAAAATCTGCCGCGCCATGCTGGAAGAGAAACTTGCCAACCAGGAGATCATGTATGGCACGAACACCGGCATTGGCGAGTTTTCGGAAAAAGTGTTGAACGAAGAACAGGTGAAGGAATTTCAAAAATATCTGATCTACAACCATGCGGCGGGCATCGGCGACCCCGCGCCGGTCGAACACGTGCGCGCCGCGCTGGCAGGACGCATCAATGTCCACGCGCACGGCAATTCGGGCTGCCGCCCTGAGATCACACTGACCTTTGTGGAGATGCTCAACAAAGGTGTGACCCCCGTCGTTTGCCAGAAGGGATCGGTTGGCGCGAGCGGAGACCTGGCCCCGATGGCGCAGGCGGCGCTGCTGCTCATGGGCGAGGGCGAAGCCTTTTATAATCCCGATGGCGGGACAGGCGGCGAGCGGCTCGCGGGTCACGAAGCGATGCGGCGGGCGGGAATTCCAATTCCAGGCCTGCAAGCGCGCGATGGTCTGGCGGCGATCAACGGCTCGAACCTGCTGACCGCCATGTCGGCGTTGCACATCTACGATATGGAAAAATTCTTGAAACAGGCCGAGATCGCGGCCGCTATGTCCATCGAAGCCCTGCTTGGCAACATGAAACCGTACAACACAAAATTGCACGAACTGCGCGGCTTCGCGGGCGCGATTGCCTCCGCAAAAAATATCATGCGGGTCGTCGCAGGCTCGGATTTGACGACGGGCAGGATGAAAACCAAAGTGCAAGACGCCTACTCGATGCGCTCCACCCCGCAGGTGATCGGCGCGGCGCGCGACGCGGTCGCATATGCGCGTTCGCAAGTCGAGATTGAATTGAACGGCGTGGGCGACAACCCGATTTTCATTCCCGAAGATAAATTAACCCTCACCGGCGCGAACTTTCAGGGATCGCCCGTTTCGCTGCCCATGGACATGGCGGGCGCGGCCATCACGATGGTATGCGTCCTCGCCGAACGGCGGCTCAACCGCCTGACCAACCCCGCTCTCTCGCAAGGACTCCCCGATTTCCTCGCGCACGAACCGGGCTTCTATTCCGGGCTGATGCTCTCGCAGTACACGGCCGACCATTTGATCGTGGAACAACGAATCCTATCCGCGCCCGCCTCGATTCAATCCATCCCCGCCGCGGCCGATCAGGAGGATTTTGTTTCGATGGGCATGAACACCGCCTTGAAGAACGGACAAATTTTGGATAACGCCTACGGCGTGCTGGGGATCGAATTCATGGCCGCCGCGCAGGCGCTGGATTTTCGCGAATTCACACCCGGCCAGGGGACGCAGGCCGCGCGCCAGGCGATCCGCAAACACGTCGCGCACCTGCATGTGGACCGCCCGCTGTATAACGATCACAACGCGATGAAAGCGCTGGTGAAAAGCGGCGAAATTCTGGAGCGTGTCGAAACGTCTGTGGGAAGATTGGAATGACCGCGCCTCCATAACGAAAACGACGGGCGCGCCCGTCGTTTTTTTACCCGCTCCCCTCACGCAGTACAGCCGGATCCATCGCTTACACCCAGCGAGGCGGCTTGAAAGTTGCACGACTGAACCTGCGGACCATCGGCATCCGTGACTCACGCGCTCAATCTTGCAGCCGATGCTCCGAATCGAACACGTGCGAGTGCATGTTGGCGATCCATTGTTTTCCATTCTCGGTCTGGCGCAGATAGATCAGCGCGCTCTGCAGGTGCTCATCCACCTGGCCCCAATAGAACGAAGCATAACGTTTGCGCATATCGTTCGGCGACTTATAGCCGAACTTTTCGTTCAGCCCGAGTTCCTCAAATTCATAATACAGGGCGGGCGTCTTTCGGAAATAATCGGGGTCGCCCAACTGTCCGACAAAATCGGCCGCGCGCACCAGCCCGCCGTAGTTCTGCGTATCCCTGTACAATTCGCCGTCCGGGCTGGGAAAACGCGTCATCTCGATATAGGACGCGATCAATTCCGCGTCCAAATGCTGCGTCATGTCCTGTAAGAGCCCGCTTCCGAATCGTTCCTTCACGAACAACTTGCTGCGGTCCACGTGGTAGGGTGTGAGCGCCACATCCGTCCCTGCCGGGGAAATAAAAACCGTATCCGCGCCAACCCCGGTCGCGAAGCGATCCTTCGAGTCATGGCGGCACACCCCCTTGACGTATCCAATATCATGACACAACACCGCGATCATATAGTGCATCCAATCGCGCGGCGTCACGCCGCCCTCGCGCAAGTGCTTGCCCTCGATGATCGCCTGCCCGGCCAGCGACACCATGATCGTATGATCCACATCGTGATAGAGCGCGTCCGAGTTGGCGATATTTTCCAGCGCCAGGCGGCCGCACCACGACACAATGCGCCCAAAGACATGGTCCATCTCCCCGTACGTCTGTTGATACGACTTCATCAACTGTTCAACGAAAACGTTAATGGTCAGTTCCTGCCAGCCGATCATAAGTCACCTCGCTCCCGGTCATTCATAGAAAATGAAACGTCCGCCGCCGCGTCGCCTGCCCCGGCTGCGGAACAGCGGACCCAACGACCCGTCAACGGCTCACGCTCACCACCGTGTCGAACGCGTTCAAATGCAGCGTCCACGCGCTGCCAAGGTCGAACTGCTGAAACTCATCCAGGTCGGCGGGGCTGTACGTGTATGTTTTTCCGTCCGCATAAAAATAAACCGTGAAGGTGATCGTCACATTGCCCAGCCGCTGGCCGAACGAAAGATCCGGGCTGGCATAAAACGGTTCAAAATCGTGACCATCCATCGTCAGGGTGTCAATCGTCTTCCACTCATCCAGCGTATACGAACAATACTGTTGGCTCTCATCGTGACACTCTGTCACCACCTCGGCGTACCCATTGCCCCGGTCAATGGTTTTGTCCACACACACCTGGCGCGTCTCGGTCTGGCACGAAACCTCGTACGCGCCGCCCGGCGCGCTGCCAGCCTCATTCACATAACGGACTGCCTGCTCTTCCTGCAACGGCGTCGCCGACTGCCAGTACACATCCTGCACGGAGGCCTCCACCGTTTGCGAAGGCGAAAATAACATGGCCGCGCCCACGCACAAGATCACAAGACACGCGACGACGCCCCCGACCCACAGCCACGGCAGGCCTCGCTTCGCCTCCGACGGGACAGCGGCTGAGGCCGTCGCGGGCCGGAGCGGCGCGTCCGGCGGAGTCCCCGCGCGCGGCAGCGGCGCGCCACACTGCGCGCATATCCTCCGTGTGGATGGATTGACCTCGCCGCAATTCGTACACTGCACCTCGATCACCGGCGACTGACGCTGCATCTCACGCCCGGCTTCGCGCTTTCTGCCCTCTTTCAAATCCCCGCCGCATTGCGCGCAGACGGCTGCATCGCCGCGGTTGCGCGTCCCGCAAAACGGACAATGAATGTCTGGCCCCGCGCCGGCAATCTTTTTCGCGTTCTCATCTTGAATCAACTTCGCTTCGGCAGGCGCATAAAACTTCACATCCTCCGGTTGCGCCGCCCCGCAATTCTCGCAAGCCTTCACAGGCCCGCGATTGCGGCTGTTGCAACTGGGGCAGACCCATTCCAGTTCGATAAACCCCTTCGATTGTTCGGTTCGTGTCATACCTCGCTCCTGTTACGAAAATCCATGACGCGCGCGAATCGCTTCCAGCGCCGCCGCGATATCCGGCTCCTCAAAATGCGACGCATCGCCGGGATCCGCAAACAGGCTCCCGGTCAGCGCGGCAAAAACTCCCGCGCTGCCCCTCGCCACATTCACCGGGTTATACCCCCCTTCCAACACAAATACGATTTTTCCGCGGCAATACTCACCGGCCAATTCAACCAGACGCTTCGAGATCTGGAAGAACCCCGCGCTCGAAACTCCCAGCGAAGTGATGGGGTCATCCCAGTGCGCGTCGAACCCCGCCGAGACAAGGAGCGCCTGCGGGCGATAGGCCCGAACCATCGGCGCAAGCACCTGTTCCGATATTTGCTTGAAACATTCATCACCTGCATGTGCCGGGAGCGGCACATTAACGATGCGTCCCGGCGCGTGCGGTGCGTCGTCCAGGCGGCCTGTGCCAGGGTAAATTCCCCACTGGTGGGTCGAAACATATGCGAGGCGTTCATCCTCCCAGAACGCGGCCTGTGTCCCGTTGCCGTGATGCGCGTCATAATCTACCACCAGGACGCGCCGCGCGCCGCGCTCCAACAGATCGCGCGCCGCCACCGCGACATTGTTGAACAGGCAAAATCCCATGGCCCGCGCCGGTTCGGCATGATGCCCCGGTGGGCGCACGAGCGCGAACGCGTTGGAGGCCTCTCCAGCCCAGACCGCGCGCGCCCCGCGCAACGTCGCGCCAGAAGCGAGCCGGGCGTCGTCAAAGGAAGAGGCAGTCGCGAAGGTCGGGGCATAATCAATGATTCCCCCGCCGGCCTGACACGTCGCTTTCAGCGCTGCAATCATGCGCGGCTCATGAACGCGGGCGATCTCCTCGAGCGTTGCAGGCGGCGCCTCCAATTTTTGCGCGCCGAACCCGTCAAGCCGCGCTTCCAGTTCGATCAAACGCCCCGGCCGTTCGGGATGATCCTGGTAGGCGTGCGCAGGCGATGCGACCCAGGTGAAGACAGTGGTCATGCGGACATTATAGCGCGCTGCCCTTTCACCGCCCAAAATTGAATCGCAACTATCACAACCTTAAAGGTTATGCGGCATGTCGTTTATGACATGCCGCATAACCTTGAGGGGGGGAGGGCATCACCGTCGGCAAGCATGGGGGGGACATGCGGGCCGCACCGGTGACCGACACCATGGATACCAGTAAAAGGAGAGCAGGTGTCTTGTGGCTACTATACACCCTCTGACTTGCCGAGACATTAATATAAGATTAGTATTTAGATGCGAATTATCCGAATTAGCGTTTTCCTTCACGAAATAAACGCATCCACTCCTCCAGTTCTGCCGCAGACATTCCCGCTTCGCTCGTCGACGGGGCAGCGGGCGCGCGCAGGGTATCCAGCATCTGCTCGGCGAACGCTTCCGACGAGGTCACCTGCGCTCCGCAGGCGCGCGCCGCAGCCTGCACCTGCCGGTCTGAGGTGACCACCGTCCAGTTACGGGCGGCGCGTCCCAGCGTTTTCAAGCGCGCCGCGATGGCGGAATCGGCGGTCGTTCCCGAGCGGACGAAATGGGCCGTCACTGCTCCAAATTTGCGCGTCCGCGCCTGTCCTGTCGGCGCGCCGTCGAAATAGACCTCCGCCGATCTTCGCGTGACGCGGCAAAAGATTTGCAATTGTTCGAGCAATTGCATTTCATCCTCCGCGTCGCGCAGGTTGATGCCGGCTTTGGGGATGAGATTGTGTCCGTCTATCAAAAAGGGCATGTTTGAATTATATAGGGCCTGCGCAAAAGACACCAGAATGGCAGGCGATTTGAGCAAGGCTTTACCAAGTCGGAATTTTCTCAACGCGAATGCCGCGAATTTGCCAATGCTCCGAATGAAGCCCAAGAAAATTCGCGAAATTCGCCCACACTTGCACCTGGCGCAAGTGCAGGTGTTCGCGCTATTCGCGTTCCAAATCGGCCAATCTCTCAAGCGACTTTGAGAAAACTATATTTGTGTACGTTCTGAGTATAATCCCATCCATGCTCAAAGCCCTGATCTTCGACTTCGACGGCCTGATCCTCGACACTGAAACCCCCGAGGTGGATGTGTGGCAGGCCATCTATCGCGAACATGGACACGAACTGCCTGTGGATGAATGGGCGAAAACGATCGGAGGCTACGGCCTTTCCACCTTCGACGCCGCTACGCATCTTTCCGCGCTGACGGGGCGGGATGCCGCCCGCCTGCGCGCGCGTTATCGTTTGGAATCGGACGCGCTCATCCACGCCAAAACCACCCAGCCCGGCGTGGTGGATTTAATTCACAATGGGAAACAACGCGCCCTCAAACTTGCCGTCGCCTCCAGTTCGCCTCACGCATGGGTGGACGCGCACCTCGCGCGTCTCGGACTCGCCCATCATTTCGACGCCGTTGTCTGTTCGGAGGATGTCGGACCCGGGCGCACCAAGCCCAACCCGGATATCTTCCTCGAGGCGTTGAACCAGCTCCGTGTTACGAAAGAAGCGGCGGTGATCTTTGAGGATTCTCCCAACGGCGTGAAGGCCGCGCGCGCCGCGGGCGTCTTCGTGGTCGCAGTCCCCAACCCGTTGACTGCCCGGCTGGGAGTCCACGGCGCAAACCTGACCGTGAACTCGCTGGCGGAAGTGACGATCGCTTCGCTGAATGCGATGCTCAATTCCCGATGAACGAAGCAAAAAAGGCGGCCAGGCTGCCGAGGATGCTTGCGCCCACACCGAACAATGTGCCGCACATGGGCAGGATGAACACGATGATGATGAAGGCGATGATCCACGGTCTGGCTTTCGATCGAAAGCGCGCCATCGCCGCCCGGTGAACCATTTCCTCCGGCGGATTGACATCGCTTCCGCAGTAGACGCAGCGCGTCGAGGTCTCTTCACCAGAATATTTATTGGGCGCGCCGCAATGGGGGCAGTTGAATTTTTGGGGCATGTTGTCTCCTCGGGCAATGATGCGTATTTTACTCGCCTGGCCTGCATGTGTCATCGTTGAACTGAATGGCCCGCCGCAAGCGCGCGCCAGAACGCGCCCTCTACGACGGCATTGCAGCGGAAGACGTTCTCCGTCGGCGCGTATCCCAGGGCCGGTATCATAGGATGGACGGATGCAAGGGGAAAATGAGATTCCATTGCAGCATTCGTGCCGGGAAAAACGGTTGTCCAATTTCGGGATAAAATAGCCTCACCGATATTGAATAGGATTAACCATGACCCAGGACAACCTCGGAAGCCCTCATCATTTTCTCTCACAACTCGCCGGCGCGTGGGCGGGGACGAGTAAACTCTGGCTTGAGCCGGACAAACTGGCGGACGAGTCGCCTGTACAGGGCAGCATCACACTCGTGCTGGACGGGCGCTTCGCGCTCTACCTCTACCAGGGATCGGTCGAGGGCGAGGTGCAGCACGGCATGTTCACCTTCGGATACAACACCGCCCTCGATCGTTACGAAGCCAGCTGGCTGGATAGTTTTCACAACAACACCGCCATCATGTTCTGCTCTGGCGCGCCGAAAGAAAATGGTTTCCTCGTCATCGGCAGTTACCCCGACCCCACCGGCGGCCCCGACTGGAACTGGCGCACCGAGGTCACGCTCGAAGATGCCAACCATCTCACCATCGCGGCGTATAACATTCTGCCGGATGGGCGCGAGGCCAAAGCGACCGAGACAAAATTGACGCGGGTGATGAAGTAAAATGCACCCCCGACGCGCGCTCCTCTACATGCCCGGTGACGATTGGAAGAAGATCACCAAAGCCCTGACCCTTGGCGTAGACTCCATCTGCATGGATATGGAAGACGGCGTGGCCGCCTCGCGTAAAGCCGAGGCGCGCCAAACCATAGCGAAGGCATTGCAGGAACTCGACTTCGGCGCGAGCGAGAAACTGGCGCGCATCAACGCGGTTGGGTCGGGGTGGGAAAAGGACGATATGGCCGCCGTCCTGCCGTATCGCCCGGATGGAATCGTGATTCCCAAACTTGAATCTTCCGACCAGATCCAATGGGCGCATGACATCCTCGCGGGAGCGGAGCTGAGTCATGGCTGGCCGCTCAACTCGATTCGCATGTTGGTTGGAGTGGAGACTGCGAAAGGGATTCTGAATCTCAAGGAGATCGCCGCGCATCCGCGCCTGGACGCGATCATCTTCGGCGGAGAAGATTTTGCAGCCTCCATCGGGGCGACGCGCACACCCGAGGCGGTCGAACTGCTCTATGCGCGCCAGGCGGTGATCGTGGTGTGCGCCGCATTTGGCCTGCAAGCCATTGACATCGTCACGATTGATTTCAAGCATCCCGACCGGGTGCGGGCCGAGGCGGAGTTTGGCGCGCGGCTGGGATACGCGGGCAAGCAGGTCATCCATCCCGCGCAGGTCGGGCCGGTTCAGTCCGCGTTCACGCCAGATGAAGAAGCCATCGCGCAGGCGCGTCAAATCGTCGCGACGTTCGAAGCGAGTCAAAAAGAAGGCCGGGGCGCGTACGCGCTCGATGGAAACATGATTGATATGCCGCTGTTGAAGAACGCTCAAAAAGTCCTGGCACGCGCGCGGCTTCGGGAATGAACGCTGCGCGGCAGGCATTCTCCACCGGCGGTTTGCGCGAACAATAAATAGACCTCTTGCAACCGCGCGCTCAATCTGCCCTTTCCCAAGAGGCGTTCTCCAACGTCGGCGGACTGATGCAAGAGGTCAAATAAAGGAATCATCCATTGTTATCTGTTCTTTTTGGCTTGATCTCCGCCATCGGTTGGGGCGCGGGCGATTTCACCGGCGGGCTGGCGGCGCGGCGCATCGGCGCGCCGCGCGCCGTGTTCCACAGCGAGTGGATCGGTATTTTGATGCTCCTGCTCATTGCGACGCTGGCGGGCGAACCGTTCCCAGCCCTGCGTGTCCTGTTGGTCGCGCTGTGCGCGGGGATGATCGGCTCGGCGGGCTTGCTCCTGCTCTATTCTTCGATGACCCGCGGCATGATGAGCATTGCCACCCCGGTTTCGGCGCTGCTGGCGGCGGCGCTGCCTGTTTTCGTCGGAATGATCCGTGACGGCTTTCCGGGCTGGCTGACATTTTTTGGATTTGGCTTCGCCCTCTTTGCGGTCTGGATGATCTCGCAGGGGGAAGACGGCGTGACCGACCTGCTCGCGCACATCTCCGACTTGAAATTGCCGCTGCTCGCCGGTCTTTGCTTTGGCCTCTATTTTGTCGTCATCCATGAAGCGACCCGTGACGGCGCGACCTTCTGGCCAATGGTGTTCTCGCGGACGGGCGGGTTGATCCTCGTCAGCGTGTATCTGTTCCTCACGCGCGCTTCGCTGCGCGTGACTCCCTCCGCGTGGCCATATATCCTGGTCAACGGCGTCTTCGACGTTGCCGGCAACATGTTTTTCATTCTGGCCGCGCAGGCCGGCCGCCTCGACGTGGCCTCCGTTCTTAGCTCGCTCTACCCCGGCGGCACGGTGCTGCTCGCGCTCATCTTCCTTAAGGAACGTCTCGCGCGCGCGCAGTGGCTTGGCATTGCCGCCGCGTTGATCGCGATCGTGTTGATGACCGTGTAAGGTAAATCGGGGTCAATCGAGATCAACCAGAATGCCCCGGCCCATTTCATTTGTTCCCGTTTCTCCCCCGGTGCCTAAAGGGGGATACCCATGATCCAAATCATCCCCGTCACTACTCTGCACGAACGCAAAACATTCCTTGCTTTTCCGTGGCGCATCTACAAAAACGACCCGTTCTGGGTCCCGCCGCTGATGAACGCTCGCGCCAAAACCATTGACCCAATGCGGGGAACCTTTTTCAAGGATGGCGTCGCTGAGTTTTTTCTCGCCTGCAAGGACGGCCAGCCGGCCGGGACTCTTTGTCTTGCCGAGGAGAAACAGCGCACGCGGCATCTCGGTCATGCCGAATGTATGTACGGCTTTTTCGAGTGCATCGAAGATTATGCCGTCTTCGAGGCCATGTTCCAACACGCCGAATCCTGGGCGCGGGCGCGCGCCATGACCTGCCTCTACGGCCCCTACAATCTCGACCGCGAAGATTCGCGCGGCATCCTGGTCGAAGGCCGCGACCGGCCGCCCGCGATTTACCTCGCCCATCACCCGCCGTACTATCACCAGTTCTTTGAGCGATATGGTTTTGTGCAGCATGATGATGAGGGCGTGGCCTATGCCGTAGAGATTGACCTGTCCAGCCCGCGCATGCAAAGATTATCGCGGGTGGCAGAACGCGTACGCGCAAAGAATCCCAATTTCACCGTGCGCGGCGCGAACCTTAACGATAAAGAGGCGGAACTCGACCGCATCCTCCATTTGCAGAATATCGGGTTGGCGCATTTTCCCAACCATGTTCCCTACACCCGCTCCGACATCGAGTCGATCATCCTGCCCCTGCTCGATATTGTGGATCTCGAACTGGTTCTATTTGCAGAAGACAACGGCAAGCCCGCAGGCTTTTTTCCCGGCGTGCCGAACTTCAACGAGATTCTTATCCATCTCAACGGTCTGCGCAGCCCATGGGATTATCTCTCCGCCTTCCTTCACCGCAATGACAAGCCGAAGTGCCTCAGCGTCAAGAGCGTCGTTGTCGCGCCGGAATATTGGGATACCGGGCTCGCGCTTCTACTCTTCGACGAGATGGCGAAACGCGCCGCCGCCAAAGGCTACACCTGGGCCGACCTCTCGCTGACCGGCGCGAACAACCCCGACACGCGTCCGCTCGCCGTCCACGCGGGCGCGCAGGTGTATAAACGGTATCGGCTCTATCGAAAGGATGTTTGACTGCGAGTCGCCCCAGCCGCTCTCATTGAAACACACAGACCCCGGAGAAACTCTCCGGGGTCTGTCAATTCTAAAAACGAGTTTACTTTGCCGTCGGAGCGGAGCGCAGCTTGCGCGCCAGCAAAATGACCGCCACCAGCGCGATCGTCATTACTACGAGGCCCGGCAAACCGGCCTCATCCGCGAAGCCGGAGGTCGGCATGACGGCGGTGGAGGTTGGCAGGAAAGTGACCGTCAGCTGCGCCTGCGCGGCCTGGGTTAACGCCGCGGCAACAGTGGCCGTTTGCGGGTCCGCGGGGGCGGAGACGGGCGCGGTGCCGCTGGCCTGCTGGATCGGCGGGGTGTTCGTCGGCGGCAGCGTCGCGGTGGCCTGCGGAGTTTGCGAGAGCGCGTCGAAGAGCGCAATCTGTGTCAATGTCTGCCCAACCTGGACATCCTGCGCCACGAGCGTGGCCTCCTGTGCGATACGCGCGTTTGATTGCTGCGGCAGGACGCGCAGGGCGTAAAAGCCAAGCCCGGCCACCGAAAGACAGACAATGCCGACGAGAATACCTGCAATAATGAAGAAGTTTCGATTGCTCGATTCTTCTGCGGGCTGTTCTTCTTCAAAAGGGGTCTGATCGTCGCCTTCAAACATGGGTCACTCTCCTTGTCGAATGATGGGACAATTATCCCACAACTTCCAAATTTGCCAGAGGGACGAGCGCGAGTTCGCCGCCCTCCAAACGTACATCAGCACAGGGCGCGCGCAGACCGCTGGGAAGCGTCTGCAGACCCGTGTGGATCTTTACGATGGAGGCGATCGCGCCGCGCCGCGGTTCGGCGCGCAGACGCACGACCTGGCCGCTTTCGAACGCGGCCAGATCCTCGGCGATCGGCGGCTCTTGTGTGATGGGCAACGGGATGATCGCCTCTGGGCGCGCGCCGCTGTAACGGTCGAAGAGCTCCGCGTTCACGGTCACATCGCGTTTGGCGTTGGTGCTTAACAAGCGGTAGGCCGAGGCGTTCATCGGCAGGCGGCCAAAACCGTCGGTCACCAGGATCGGGTAACGCATTTGCAACGCCGTCGCGATGGCCGCCGGGTGCATGCTCGAAAGGATCAGCCCGCGCACGGGCAATTCGGCTGCGGCTTGCAGAGTCTCCGCGTTGGGACAGTGACCGGCCAAAAGCACCGAACCGCGCAGGCTCATATCGAGGCGCCCGGTCTCAAGAACCATCTCCGGTGAATCCATCAGGTTGATCATCAATCCCATTTCGATGCGCCCGTTGCCCCATACACCCTGAATCAGCGCGCCCGCGGTCTGGATCTGCACGCCGCGTTCCGGTACGATCTGCGTCACCACACCGGGCATGCCGGCGCGCACCTGCACATTGACCTCGCCTATCTCGAACAATATCTGGCCTCCGCCCACTGCCAGCACGCGGCCCTCGCGCGGGGCGCGCACTTCTCGCGGAAACATGCCCCCGCTCGCGGCGATCAAGGCGTTGGCGGGCACGTCGTCGCCGATCTTCAAACGGATCAGACGATCGGCCGCGGCGGACGAAACGCCAAGTTTGCGTGCCACATCCACCAGGGTGTGTTCACGCGCCCAGCGTCCCTCGGCCACCACGTCGGTCGCGGAGACGCGTTGCCCAAGGCGCGCCTGCACCAGCCCGCGCACGGGCAACAGGCGTTCACGCTGGATGGTTGTGAGGGGCAGGATGTGAGTCACCGGCGCAAGCATGTCAGCCTCCCAACGTCCACAGCCATTTTTTCATCAACTCGCTGCGACGCACCGCATCGGTGGAAAAGGCAAATGGCCGCCCGCGCGCGTCAATGATCACACCCAGCGAACCGCCGCTGACTGTGACGGTTTTGCCGCGGCCGGGACCGAACCCCGCGTCCACGCGGCCCACCGTCTGGATTGCCAGTTGCGCGCTTTCGCCCGGCCCCAACGGCAGGACCTCGATCCCGCCCGCCTTCACTTCCACAATGGTTTCGTTTTTGTTCGCGCCGGTCAACTTGACGCGCAACACGCCCGCGCCGTAACTGGCGCTGCCCAGGGGCGAAACGACCGTCCCCAGGTTTTCGAGCGCGCCCGATTCGAGGATCTGCACCGGCAGGAGGTTGTTTTGCGCCGCGCTCACGCCAAGCAGCGGCAGCAGGTTGTTGCGATCGAGCATGATGTGGGTCACGCCCACCGGCTGGACGGCGTCGAGTAGCAGTAACAGTCCCTGTCCCAGGGTGGGGGCATCGGCCAGCGCGCCGCCGCCGGCGATGATCAGATCGAAGAACGGGGTCAGTTCCGGCCGCAACGCGCGCGCTTCTGCTGGGAAGTCCCGGCGCGCCGCGCGCAGAGAGAGGTGCAGATTCTGCCGCGCGATGGCCTGCGCGATAGTGTAGTCGCTTACGCTGGCTGGCAGGGTCGAAGGATGGATGGCCTTTTGCACCAGGTATTCGCGCACGGTCGCGGCGGGAATATCCAGCGTGAGCCAGCGCAATACATCTTCGAGAGAAGTATGCTGCAAGAGGTTGCCGAGATTTTCGCCCAGGCCAAACTGCGGGTATGTGTGCAGGCTGAGTTTGCCGTTGAACCCGGCCGCGATGGTGCAGGCCGAGGCGCCCAGGTCCACGCCCAGCACGCCGCCTTCCGCGCCGGTCAATTGTCCGAGGAAGCGGATCATGCGTCCCATGGCATAGGAGGCGGGCAGGATGTGTCCTTTGCTCCAGGTTTCGAGTTCCTCCACGCCGCGCAGTTGGGCGCGCCGCGCCACAGTGACGAGCCCGGCCAGTTCGCGCGCGGCCGGTTCGAGGTCTTCGGTTTCGAGCGAGGGGCGTACATTCGGGCTGAAGTTCAGGGCTGGGGTGAGGTCTTTCATCAGCGCCTGCACGTCCTCATTCAGTTTTTGGTTTCCGGTGAAGAGGATGATCGGGCGTTTTTCGCCGGGCGTGGCAAAGCAGGCCATGCCCACGGTTTCGAGCATGTTGCGAATGGAGCGCGAGGCGCCGCCGTCGGTGCCGCCTGCCACTACCACCAGTTCCGGGCGGGCGCGCAGGAGCGCATCTATCTGTTGTTCGGCGCGGCGTGTGTCGCTCAGGCTCAGGGTTTCCACCACGCGGCAGTAGGTGGTTTCCACAAGCCGCCGCGCCGATTCGACTGAAACGTCGGCCAGCAAACCGACCATCGCAACGCGTATTGCCGGGCCTGCGGAGTGGATGGCTGCGAACGCGTCTGCGCCGCTGCCATCGGGTTGGGAGGGCGAGATGAGCGTGCGTTCCCGGTTAAGGAAGACGCGCCCGGTGACGCCCTCGATGTTGGTGATGGCCTCGCGTACGCCGATGCCGATATCGCGGAAGGGCGCTTCGGCGGTGGTGGGCGCCTGCCCAATGGCGACGAAGCGGTAACAGCCTTCGACCACGTCGAATAACACGGCGCGTGTTTGGGTCGCGCCCACGTCCACGGCCAGCAGGGATTCGCCTTCAATCAATGAGGTTGGCATAGGTTTAGAAGAATAATCCGATCAGCGCGCCGATGCGTTCGATCAACGCGGTTAGCGCGGCAGAATAGACTCCCGCGAACAGCACGCCGAACGTGAGAGCGATGAATACCTGCCCGATTCCCGCCGCGAGCGAGATCAGCGGGTTGCGGCGCGTGGAGCCATCCGGCGCGCGGCGCGCGCCGAAGTGAAAATAGGCCAGTGTGGCGACCGTGCCAAGCAGAAGCAACGCGCCGTTGAAGATGGAAGAGAGTGGGTCGGCGGCTCCCAGGTCGAATGGTTCGGCTGCGGCGAGAATTTGAGGAAAGAGCGTGCCGAAGATCGCCCCGCCAACGGCCGTCGCCGCGGCTACGCCGGCCATATACCCCATGGCTGGTCCGCCCAGCCATGAGAGGCGCGGCGAAATTTTCATCAGCATCAATACAAAGAGGAGCAATGGAATTAGATATAGCACGCGCCCGGGCCAGGGGGCCTGAATGAGGGGCAGGAATAATTTTGGCATCAACGCCTGCTGCCAGGTGACCACCGCAATGTACCCGGCGGAAACGCCCACGAACAGGTACACGGCAAAGCGGAACAATGGATTGTCGCCGATGAGGTAACTCAAGACCATCAGAGTCAGGATGAACCCGATCAGGCTGTTTGCAAATTCAACGAATTCCAGGTTAGGCATCGGCCTTCTCCTGCCGGCGGGCGCGCAAGCCCGCGAAGAGATTCCACATTCCACCCAGGAAGATCAACGCCGCCGCCGTCAGCAGGGCCAGGTTGTACGCGTCCCAATAGGTTTGTGCGGGGCCGGCCTGCCCGGTGGCGCCCTCGAAGGCCGCCCCGCCGCGTAATCCACTGATCAGCGCGTTCACCTGGCGCGGCAGGTAGGGCTGGATCATCGGCGCGGCCTGCGCGCTGGCAATCACCACCAGCGGGCGGCCGCCGCGCTGGGCGGAGGTCTGTTCCACCCAGGCGCGCGCCGATTCGGCCCGGTCGGTGAGCAGGAGGACGAGCGCGTAATCGGCATAGGCGTTCACATCCTGCGCGAGAGGCTTGGCCGCGCGCGGATTCATGGCAAAGGAGAGAATGCCGGCTGTTTCGCCGGGCAGGTAGCCCAGCCAGGTGACGCGCTCAGGCTGAATCGCCTGCGATTTTGCCAGCAGGCGTTCTGCCAGCGCCGCGCCGGTCGGCGAGGTGGAGAGGACGCTGTAGCGCGGGTTGCGAAAGGCTGTCAAATAATCCAGGAAGGAAGCGGAGGCCGCTTCGAGTTCGCCGGCCAGCGCCGGTTCATAATCGAACACCAGCAGCACAGGCGACTCGGCCGGCATGGCGTTCATCACATCGAGAACATACGCGCTTTCAGGAGTCAGCAACGAAGGCAGCGGCAGGAAGCGCGCGCCGCTGAAAAGCAGGAGGCCGATCAGCGCCACGAGGATGACGGCCATTCCCCAGCGCAGTCCGCGTTGCGCGCCAGGCAGGAGCGAATCGCCGCGCATGGGCCTGGCCTGCGTCTCGGCTTCCAGCATTTGTTCGAGCAAGGCCGCGTGTTGTTGCTGCGCGGATGTCGGTTCGAGACGGATCGAATAGGCGCGCGGCTTGCCGGTGACGAACGCCCCAGCCGCCAACGGCAGGACGCCGCGCAACCCGGCCAGCGGCCCCTGCGATTCGGCCGGTTGCGAACGCGGCTCATTGATTGCCGGCATGTTTGGCAGCGCGGCTTCCACCGGGCGCATGGCCTGCACCCATGAGGGCAACTCGGCAGGTGTAATTTCATCCTGGAAAGCCGGTTCTGTTTTTAAGGCCGGTGCGGCAGAAGACGACTCGGACGGCGCGATCTCTGAAAGCCAGCCGGGCATGTTCGTGTCGAGCAATTCGTCTGCGCCGGGCAAAAAGGCCGGAACGCTCGGCAGGCTGGCGGAGGTTTCTCCGGCAGGTGTGGCCGCCTCGGCGGTTGGCGACATCCAGTCGAAGGACAATGCCTCCTCTTTCGGGGCAGATGATTCCGCGACGGGCGCCATCCAATCGAGTGACGGGGCCTCCTCCTTCGAGGAGGGCGCGTCGGTCGTGGGCTTCATCCAATCGGGCAGCGCTTCGCCGGAGGCCGGCGCGGTTTGCGCGGCGAAGGCGCTCATCCAATCTGGAGTGTCGGAAGGTTTCGCCGGTTCGGCGGAGGAGGTTTCGGCCACCGGTGAACTCAACCAGTCGGGCAGGTTGTTCGCGGCGAAAGCGGTTTCACCGGTTGCGGGCATGGCGTTCAGCCAATCGGGGGAGTTTTCTGGCGCGGGCGGCGCGGCCTGTGATGTTTCTTCGGGGAGGGTTTGTTCCGGTGTTTCTGCGCCGGTCTGGAAGGCCGCGAGGGGAGTCGCCGTTTCATCCTTGAACCAGTCGAAATTCAACTCGGTTTCTTTGCCGCCGGCGGCTTCGTTGTCGAGGCTGGATATCCAATCGGGTAGCGGCTCGGAGGCGGGCAGGTCTGCGCGGGGAAGTTCCGGCGCGGTTTCGCCCACTTGTGGCGACATTTTGTCCAGCCAGTTGATCAACTCGCCGGTGTTGGGGCGGAAGGTTCCACTTTCAAAAGGAGAAATATTTCCGCTGGAGGTTGTTTCCTCTTTGGGGGCGGGAAGATCGGGCGGGGTTTCTTTGGGTGCGGCCGCTTCCGCGGTTTTAAGCCAATACGGAATCCCATCTTCAGATCGTGTCGCTCCGAGTGGGCCGGTGCCTGGCGGCTCGGCCGGTTGTGGCGCGGGAGAAGGCTCTTCCTCCCATGAAATTTCTTCGCGGCGTGTGAGGCCGGGGGCGGCTTTTTTGGGTTGATCGGGTTTCGGGGTGGGTTTGGACGGCCCGATGCCGCGCATCCAGTCGGGCAGCTCTTCTTCGTCTTCGTTGCGCGATGCCGCCTCCAGACCGGCCAGCCAGTCGGATGCTGCGGGTTCTGCGGGCGCGGGCTGGGATGTTTCGGCGGCGGGCGGTTCCACCTGTTCTTCTTCGGCGTGGGCGCGGGCGTCGCGCAGCCATTGTGGCAGGAAGGGTTCGAGTTCGGATGTGATTTTTTTGGTGGGCATGTCGCCGGGATGGATGGCTTTATCGTCCGCGACGATGTGCAGGGGTTGGCGACAGAACGAGCAGATGTTCTGATCGTCGGGGTTGGGCCTGTTGCAGTGCGGGCAGAGGATGTCGGCCATTATTTGCCCCCATAAGGACGATCTATGCCGAAGATGATCCGCAGGCCCGTGGTCAACGCGCCCAGGGCCACCCCCATCAACAGTCCGCGTGAACCGCCGCCCGCCAGCAGGAGCGACATCCACGAGAGGATCACATCGCCGATGTCGCGCAGGAACAGGGGCAGGATCGCCGTCGCGCCGATGATAGTCACGGCAGAGAGCAGGAAGAGCGCGCTCATCCAGTCGGGACGGCGGCGCAGGAGGCGGATGCTGGCATAGAGCAGGGTCACGGCGAGCAACGCCATGAGCGAGGCCTCGACCGGGACGATGATCGCATTCACGGCCGGTTGGAGCCAGGCCAATGAGCGATTAAAGAACAGGCTGAACATGCCAGCCAGCAGCGTGCCAAGCATAGAAACGAGCAGGGTCAGGCTGTAGAAGGAGTCTTTTTCGCGGCGGCGCACTTTTTGAAAGTGTACCGTGAATAAATTTCCAATTCCGACCAGCGCGGCTGTTCCGCCCGCGACAACGGCCCATTGGATCATTTCGATGCGAATGAAATCGAGGGCGGGAATGAAATAGCCGGACAGCACGATCAGCCCGGCGCCGATGGCCATGGCCGTGGCGATGGGGCGGGTTTTCATAGAAGGCCCGCCAGTTTGAGAGCGGCCGCGGCGAGGACCGATAGGAGCAGGAACCAGCGTAACAGATCCTGGACTTGCAGGCTGGCGCGCTGTGCCGGGTCGCGTCCCACATAGGCGGGGGCGGCGAAGAGTTCCTCGCCTTGCAGTGGGTCGGAGGCGGCGGCGAATAGCACGGCTTGCGCGGCTGGGTCGCTGGCCGCGCCGATCACGAGCGCGTTTTCACGGTCGGCTGCTTCGGCAATTAACGCAGCTTCGGGACCGAAATCGCCGATCAATACGTTGATGGAGATCTGTTCGGCGCTGACGAGCGGCATGGCGCCTGCCGCGTACGAGAAGGGAGTGAGGCCGGTCAAACGCCCGTTGGAGGCCTGGTAAAGTTCTTCGGCCCCGGCGGCTTTATATGCTGATTCTAGTGTGTCTTGTGAAAGGATCGCAAGCGCCGCGTCGCCTGCGCTGGCAAGCGGGGGACGGTCGCTGATGGAGGCCTGTTCGCTGACCTGGCGCAGCAATGCCAAACCGGCGAGTCCGGATGCGCCATGAGGCCCGGTCAACGATCCGTGCCCGAGCGAGACGTGCAGGCGGGTGCCCTCTTCCACAGCCATGCCTGCGGCTTTTTGCAGGCGCGTCAACGAGGCGATGTCGCGAAAGGCGGGCGGCGTTTTGCGTTTGATGAGAGTCAGCACGATCAGCAACAGCGCGGCGATGAGGAACAGGACGAGGCCAAAAATTTGAGTCATGCGGAGGGCGACTCCTCGCGGAGAAAATGAACGAAGGCGCGTGTTTCCTCTGCGTCTTCGAGCAGGCGCGCCAGCGCGTCACTACGCGGACCGAGGATGGGCGCGGCGACAAAAAGCGCCTGCGCTCCAAGCAGGGCGACAGGCGCGCCCGCCTCGAGCAGCCAGGCGGTGAGAGCGTCCAATTTCAGGCGTTGCAGGGTGTTCGCCCATTCCGTCCATTGCGGTTTCGGCGTTTGCATGAATGAAGTATACCATCCTTCGTTTATAGATAAAATCCCTCCATGAGCGATGGGTGATGGGAACTCCGCGTGGTGCGCGCTGGTTGGCGTAAAGCAGGCAATCGAGCGCGTCGAATCTACTGGCGGCAAAATACTGATAGTATAATCAGCATGAATCCAATTCCGGAGGATGTATGACCGAACGAAAAATTCGCGTGTTGGTGGCCAAACCCGGTCTCGACGGGCATGATCGCGGCGCAAAGGTGGTGGCGCGCGCATTGCGCGACGCCGGCATGGAGGTGATCTACACCGGCCTGCGCCAGACTCCCGAAATGATCGCGGAGGCGGCATTGCAGGAGGATGTGGATGTGGTGGGACTCTCGATCCTCTCTGGAGCGCACATGGCGCTGGCGCCGCGCGTGCTGGAATTGCTCAAGGCCAATGGGCAGGGCCAGGTACGCGTCTTTGTGGGCGGCATCGTTCCCGATGAGGATGTGCCGCGCCTGCGCGAGATGGGTGTAAGCGGCATCTATGGCCCCGGTGCCTCCACCGAAGACATTATTCGCGAGATTCGCGATGCGATCCAATAAGGGCATCGAACGACAGTTACTCCATTAGTGACTGTCGTTTTGTTGATGGCGCATATGACCCTCGCAGAATCTGTTTTGAGCGGCGACCGTCTGGCGTTGGCGCGTTTGCTGACGCACGTGGAAGGCGATTCGCCCGAGGCGCGCGCGGCTCTCGCGGAGTTGTTTTCGTACAGCGGCAGAGCGCATTTGGTTGGGATTACCGGCGCGCCCGGCACCGGTAAATCATCGCTGGTGAATCAACTGGCGCTGCATTTTCGCAAGCAAGAGAAACGCGTCGCCATTGTCGCGGTGGATCCATCCAGTCCGTTCACGGGCGGGGCGGTCCTCGGAGACCGCGTACGCATGCGCGACCTCTCTGGCGACGCCGGCGTGTTTATCCGTTCTATGGCCTCGCGCGGTTCGCTGGGCGGGCTGGCGCAGACCACCGCGGCCATGACGCTGGTCTTCGACGCGGCGGGGTTTGAGATCGTGATGATCGAGACGGTTGGCGCGGGACAAAATGAAGTGAATATCGCCCGCCTCGCGCATACGACGGTCGTGGTGGAGGCGCCCGGCCTCGGCGACGACATTCAAGCCATCAAGGCCGGTATCCTTGAGATCGCGGATGTGCTGGCAATCAACAAGGCGGATAGACCCGGCGTGGAAAACACAGAGAAGGCGCTCAGGTCCATGCTGGAACTGGCGCATCCGACGCGGAAAAAATTTTTGCATCATGGACGGCCAATGATCGCGGACGCGGCGGCGGAGGCGGCGGACTCTCGGTTGTGGATTCCGCCGATCTGCCGCACGGTGGCGACGGACGGGAAGGGGGTCGAGGGGTTGGCGGCCGCGATCGCCCTGCATGCCGCGCACCTGCGCTCGACGGGCGGGTGGAATCTGCGCGAGCGCGAGCGCCTCAGGTCGGAGGTGGAGGCGTTGCTGCGGGAAGCGTTGGTGCGGCGCTTCCATGCGGAACTCTCGGGCGAAACGTTCGAGTCGGTGATCCAGAATATTTTTGAACGAAAACTCTCGCCCTGGGAGGCGGTGCGTACGCTGGTAAACGACAGGCAGGCATGACATCGTCCCGAAGACAGATTGCAGCCGACGATCGAGAGCGCGTCAAAAGGAGAATGAATGACCAGACAGCATAAATTCGAGCAACGCGTATACGGCGATATTAAACTTTTTGCCGGCACCGGCGCGCCCGACCTGGCGGACAAGATCGCCCGCTACATCGGCTTGGAACTCAGCGCGCACGACGTGATCGAATTTCCAAACGAGAATCTCTTCGTCAAATTACAGGGCAGCGCGCGCGGGCAGGATGTGTACGTGGTCCAGTCCACCGCATCGCCTGTGCATCGCAACCTGATGGAACTGCTCATCACCATCCAGACCCTGCGGCTCGACTCGGCTGCGCGCATCACGGCGGTCGTGCCGTATCTGTGCTACGGCCGCTCGGACAAAAAAGACCAACCGCGCGTCCCCATCACGGCGCGCCTCGTGGCCGACATGATCGAGGCCGCAGGCGCCGATCGCTACATGACGCTCGACCCGCATGCCGGACAGGTGCAGGGATTCTTCTCGATCCCCGGCGACGTGCTGACGGCCTCCTCGCTCCTCACCGATCATGTCAACGCGGAATATCGCCCGCAACTGCACGACCCGGTAGTGGTCGCGGTGGACCTGGGTTTTGCGAAAAAAGGACGCAACTATGCCGCCGACCTGAACACGACCATCGCCTTCATCGAAAAGCGCCGCACTGGCAATACCCCCAACGCCGAAGCACTAACCCTGATCGGCGACGTGAACGACCGCGATGTGATCATCGTGGATGACGAGGTGGATACCGGCGGCTCCATCGCGCAGGCGGTGCAGCTTGTCAAAAAGAATGGCGCGCGTGAAGTGTACCTGTGTTTCATTCACGCCATCCTCTCCAGCGACGCGGCCTCACGCCTGGCCGCGCTGCCGGTCAGGCAGATCATCACCACCGACACGGTGAAAATTTCTGCGGAAAAGATGCAGATTCTCGAAGGCAAGATCACCGTCCTTTCGGTGTCAAAATTGCTGGGCGAAGTCATCATCCGCGCCCACGAGGGCCGTTCGGTTGGAGAGATGTTCAACGAGTGAGTTTGGCGGTTGACGTTTAGCCCATAGCCAAAAGATAACATGCCCGAACTGCCTGAGGTTGACACCATTGTACGTACCCTCCGCCCGGACCTGACCGGCGCGGAGATTCTTGCCGCCGATGTCCGTTGGACGCGGACCCTGGCGACTCCCTCCGCAAAAAAATTCAAAGAACAAATTCGCGGGCAGAAAATCCTCCATGTGGCCCGCCGCGCGAAATTCATCCACATTATCCTTTCAGCCGATAGCCTGTTTGTCCACTTGCGCATGAGCGGGGATTTATTTATAAAAGAAGGCGGCTACAAACCCGGGAAACATGACCGCCTGCTGTTGGATCTTTCGGCGCCGCGCAGTGAAAATTTTAAACTCGTCTTCAACGACGCGCGCAAGTTTGGGCGCGTCTGGCTCACGGACGACCCAGATTTGGTCGTCGGCGGACTCGGACCGGAACCGCTTTCCGATGAATTCACGCCGCAGTGGTTGTACGAAAACCTGCGCGCGCACAACCGCCGTTTGAAACCGCTCCTGCTCGACCAGGCCTTCCTGGCTGGGCTGGGCAACATCTACACAGATGAAAGCCTGCATATGGCGCGTCTCCACCCGTTGACCGCGTCCGCGTCCGTGAGCCGCGCGCAGGCCGCCCGCCTGTATGAAGCGATCCGTGCCGTGCTGACCGAGGGCATCCGCCGCAACGGCGCATCCATAGACTGGGCCTATCGCGGCGGCGAGTTTCAAAATTATTTCAGGGTGTACGACCGCGCCGGCCGCCCGTGCCCGGTTTGCGGCACGCAGATTCAGCGCCTTGTTGTTGGGCAGCGCGGCACGCACATCTGCCCCAAATGCCAAACGTGGAAGAGACAACCATGACAGAACCCATTATCCGCATCGTGATCGGTTTGATCGCGCTCGCCGTTGGCTGGGCGATCGGTTTTTTCGATTCGAATATGCGCGCCGAAAAGAAGATCAGGGAGGCGGAAGAGCGCGCCAAATTTGCCGAGGAAAAAGCCAGGAAGGAAGCCCAGCGCCCGATCGCCGAAGCAAAGCCGGCACCGGCCGCGCCTGCACCGGTGAACGTCTCTGGCGTGAATCTTTTACGCCTCTGGCTCGACGAGAAAGAAGCGCCGCGCCTCGATCTTGATGATCAGACCGTGAACACGACCCCCATCTCCGAGGCGCATCGCAGGCGGCTGGTCACGCTGCTAAACGTGCTGCGTCCGTGGATCGAGGGAAAACTATCTGCGCGCCCCGCACCCGCAACGCCTCCTCCCGCGCCCGTTGCGGCTGCGCCCTCGCCGGCCGTTGCCTCCCCCGGACCCGTTCAAAAAGAAGACAGGCCTGCCGCGCCCCTCAGCATGGTCGCGCAAATTAACGAAATTCTACAAGAACGCCTCGCAGGTGGACCATCTGCCGAACGCGGCATCCGCCTGGTCGAATCACTCGAAGGCGGCGTGACGGTGATATGCGGGAGCCAAAAATTTAACAGTGTGAGCGAAGTGACCGACCCCCAGATCCAAAGCGAGATCCGCTCGGCGATCGCGGCATGGGAAAAGAAATATACGCCGGGAGGGTGAGAGGGGTGGGCCTACCCATCCCTCGCAAAGCGCGCAGTCAGGACCGGCACGAGGTCGCTCTCGGCGATCTCTGCTGTAATGTTGGGGGTATATAACTGCCGCAGGGCAGTTGAACTGAACGGCGACCCCATGCACAACAGGTCATAATTCCCCGTCTTCACTTCCGATAAAATCTCATCCATCACATTTCCATGCCGCACCGTCACCGCTGCGGCCAGACCGGCCGTGCGCGCGATCTCCAATCCCTGGCGAAGATTGCGCCCGGCCAGGGTGTCGGTCTCTACCAGGCGATGCCAGTTGTCGCGGAGGACGCGCGCTTCCGGATAATCCAGTTCCACTGGCGGCACAACCATGAGCAGGGTCACTTCGGCGCGGGCCGCGGCCGCCACCCGGAAGGCCAGCGCCTGCGCGGTGACAGTGTATCCCAGCCCGCCGAGGCAGACGAGAATTTTTCGCATCGGCAGTTTCACCCTGGGCGCATACAGCAGGGGGCCGCGCACCTCCTCCATCAAGTAACGGAACGAGCGCCCGCTGATCAAACGCTTCAACGACGGGCGCCCCAGCGGGCCGACCGCCACCATCTCGTTCTGCTCTTGCGCGCGTTTTGGAATCACCTCCTCGGCATGACCCACCAGCACTTCCAGCTGATACTTCACCCCGGCGCGGCGGAAGACCTGCACCGCGTCCTCGAAGACCGCCTCCAGCGGGTGCACCTCCTCGTCAATTTGCGCGGGCGAGGGGTTCTCGTCCACGCCGATGAGTCGCAGTGGAACCTGCATGGACGCGCCCAGCCACGCGCCGCATTCGATGGCGGGGAGCGTCGTCGGGTGTCCGTTGGTAAAAATAAAAATTTCCGGTTTCATGGTTCTCTCTTTGTGCGGAGTCGGCGCCCCCCGCCGTTTCTGCGCCAGAGGCGCAAACTACGCAAGTGAAAAAATCAGCGATAGAGGATGACTCCCAATACGCCGGCGCCGAGCAGCACGATGGGAGAGGGAGTGTTGAAATACAGCGCGACCGCGCTGAGAACGGCGATCAGCATAAAGCGGCGCGTGATCTGCCTGGAGCGCGTGGCGCGCGCGAGCTCCCATGCCACTGTGACCATCAACGCCGCCACGGCCGGGCTCATGCCTAATACGAATCCGTTCAACCAGTCTGCCTGTTCGAACTGTTGCAGCGCGAACGCCACCGCCAGCATCATCACGGTCGGAGGCAGGACCGCGCCGAGAAGCGCTGTAAACACGCCGGGGATTCCGCCCGCCGCGTAGCCGACGAACATGGCAAGTTTCAGCGCTTCGCTGCCGGGCAGCAGGTTCGAGAAACCGACCGCTTCCACAAAGCGTTCCTCGCTCATCATGCTCCCCACCGCTTCCTTATAAAGCAGGCCGATGGAAGCCGGTCCCGAAGGCGAAAGCAGGTTCACCTTTAGGAACATCCAGAGCAGCCTCAGCCAGACGATGAATGTAGAAGGCGGGTTCATGAAAACCAGATCACCCCCAGCGCCGCCGCGGCCATCACAACGATGCGCGCCGGGGCGTTGAGCAACAGCGCCGCCAGGCTCGCCGCGCCGATCAGCCATCCCTGCCAGCCGGTCTCGCTGCCCTTTTCAAAAATCCTCCATGCCGCGAACAGGATGACGACCGAGATGGCCGGGGTTAACCCTTCGACAAAGCTTGCCACCCACGCTTCGCGCCGGACGCGATGCAGTACCATGACCGCGCCGAAGATCAACACCGTGGGCGGCAGAATCGAGGCCAGCAAAGAGACCAGCCCGCCGGCAATGCCGCCCGCGGCGTAGCCGACGTACATTGCCAGTTGCAACGCGTCCGAGCCGGGCAGCACGGAGGAGAATCCTACCGCCTGCACGAATTCGCCGTCCGTCACGAATTTGCCGACAGCCTCGTTGTAGAGCAGTCCCACCGAGGCGGGGCCGGATGTGCTGAGCAGGTTGACTTTGAGAAAGGTCAGGAAAAGATCGAGGTAGGGGTCCATGGGGTTGATTCGCCGTGCAGACCGCAGAGGCAAAATAAGTGGTGGAACTCCGGTCTTTGCGGTGAGAAAGTTCAGGATGTAGGCATAACCGGCATTCTCTAACGCCAATGGTTCCGCGAACGCGCCCTGCGCGACCGGTTGCGACGCGCAGAAATTAGATCGCTTTCACCAGGTACAGTTCGCCGCGCTCGAATCCGCGATTAAGATAATAGCCGCGCGTGCCGACAGCGGAGATGACCGCCAGGCGCGCAAAACCGCGCTCCCTGGCAACCGCCTCGGCCTCGACGAGCAGGCGGGCGCCCAGTCCGGCATGCTGCGCCGCCCCGGCCCGCTCCGCGCCGACGGGAAGCGATTGCCCGTATACATGCACTTCGCGGATCAGCGCCGCGTTCTCGAGGTCGCTCATTTCTGTCGCGGGAGAATTTTGACTCGGCAGTGAGAGCCGAATAAAGCCCGCCAGTTGATCGTCTGGTGTGACGAATGAGATGAAACGCTCCTCGGCCGAATCGGTCTGATAGGGCAGATCGTTCAATTTTAACGAGTCGGGATGGACCGCTTTTCCTTTTACCTCGCGGCAGCGGATGCACTCGCAATGTGTGCCGCGCTTTTTCATCTCGATCTGGATATCCTGGCGCAGGGAGGTGCGCCGATTTCCCTCGACCACATTCGTGGATGGGATATCGCGGATGACGCGGTTGACGCGGCAATAGCGCGGGATGGTCGGTTTGATGTCCGCGATCAGTTCGATCAGTTCGGGCGTGGTGTATGGATGAAATTCGCCGCGCTGCCAGTATTGGTAGAGTTCGGCGTTGGCAAGCAGTTGATTGGGGTAGATCTTGATTTCGTCGGGGCAAAACCCCTGCCAGAGTCTGGCAAAATCGGCGCGGTCCGAGTGGGGAGTCGCGCCGAGCAGATTGGGCATCCAATGCAGAACGATTTTGAATCCGGCCGCGCGCAGGAGCGACACCGCGCGCTGCGTGGCGGCCGCGTCGTGCCCGCGCCGGTTGATCTCGAGGATGTGGTCGTCGAGGCTTTGCGCGCCCAACTGCACCTTCGTCACGCCGAGGCGGCGCAGCCAGCGCAGTTCGTCCAGCGTGATCTCGTCCGGGCGCGTCTCGATCACCAGTCCCACATTACGGTGCGCTGCGGTTTCATTTTGTGATTGAAGTTCGGAAAGATTCACTACAGAACCTTCGGGCGGTTCTTCGCGGCCCTCGCGGTGGATGTCGTTCAGCGCGTCGAAACAACGCGCCACGAACCATTCCTGGTAATCGCGGCGATACGAGGACCACGTCCCGCCGAGAATCAGCAATTCGATCTTGTCGGTGGGATGCCCGAGATTCTCCAGTTGCGTGATGCGCGAGCGCGTCTGCGCGTATGGATCGAACTGATGCTCGAGTCCGCGCATCGCTCCGGGTTCGTCGGGCAGGTAACTCTTGGGCATGCGCACGTCGGTGGGACAGAAGATGCACTTGCCGGGGCAGGGATATGGTTTGGTCAGCACGGTGACTGTCGTTACGCCGGAGAGGGTGCGCACGGGTTTCATGCGCAATTTATCGAACAGCAGCGTGTCGGCAGTCATCGTCCCGTCCGCGACCATTTCGTGGTACGCCGCCACCAGAAACGACTTGCCCAGCACCCCGCCCGGTTTGAGGGCGTGCGCGCGCAGGCTGTCGCCCAGGTTGCGTCCGCGGCGAACCTCGTCCACCACGCGGCGGGCGAGGGCGATCTTTTCAGGGGTGAGCGTGTTGGCGGCGAGCCAGGATTCTTTGGACATGGGGGGAGGCATACAGGTAGAGCGGCCGCTTGGGTACGGGTCTACGTGTTCACATACTCCTTCTGCTTGAACATGTTTGTGTGGAGTCCACATTCGGTTTTGCCGCGCCCGGACCAGCGTCCGGCCCGGTCCGAATCGTCCGCGCCGATGGCGGCGGTACAGGGAGCGCATCCGATCGAGCGGTATCCTTTTTCCAGCAGGGGATGTTTTGGCAGGTTGTGTTCCTCGATATAACGATTCACGTCGGCCTTTTTCCAATTCAGCATGGGATTGACCTTCATCAAGCCGTCTTCCTGCAATTCCAAAATGTGCGCCCGCGCGCGGGTTTCGGTCTGGTCGCGGCGGATGCCAGAGAGCCAGGCGCGTACGCTCCCGACGGCCTTTTGCATCGGCTGGACTTTGTGGATGTAGCAACACAGGTTGGGGTCGTCGGCGGGAAGCGCGCGCAGATTCTGCCGCACAAACGCATCCCAGCGCGGGTCGCGGCGCAGGTCTATCAGGTTCAGGTTCCAATCTGAGGCGACGCGCGCGCAGAAGATGAGCGTCTCCCAAAAATGATAGCCGGTGTCGAGGAAGAACACGCGGATATTCGGCTTGATGCGCGTGACCATATGCAAAAGCGGCATGGACTGTGTTTGAAATGAACAACTCATGGCGATGGTATCGCCATATTCGTGAATCGCCCATTCTAAAATTTCCTGCGGCGGTCTGCATTCCAGCTCCTGCGACTGGCGGCGTAACTCATCGGCGAATGACATGGATAAAATTATACCCGTTATAATCTGGACATGAATTCTGCCACCGCCCAGCGCCTGATCCAACTCAATCGAGACTTCTACGAGCATTTTGGCGAGGAATTTTCCGCCACGCGCCAGCGGCTGCAACCCGGCGTTACGCGCTTTATGGACATGTTGGACGGGAATGAATCTGTGCTGGACCTGGGATGCGGCAACGGGGAACTGGCGCGCGCCCTCGCCCGCTGCGCCCACTCCGGCTCATACCTGGGCCTCGACTTCAGCCTGCCCCTGCTCGACGACGCATCCGATATCCCAACCGGGTTCCCGGCGCGCTTCATGGAGGCCGATTTAACGAATCTATCCACGATCCGCCGGCAGTTATCCATCAGCCATCCGGCGCTCAACGACGGCTGGTCGCTGATCGTGTGTTTTGCGACGCTTCATCATTTTCCTTCAAGGGAGCTGCGTTTGCGCTTCCTTCAAACCGTCCATTTGCTGCTTGCTCCAAACGGGCGCTTTATTCTCTCTGCCTGGCAATTTCTTAACAGCGACAAACTCCGCGCGCGTGTTCAGCCATGGGAGCGCGTCGGCTTGACGGAGCATGACGTGGATGAAGGCGACTATCTGCTGGATTGGAAGCGCGGCGGCGAAGGCCTGCGGTATGTGCATCAATTCAGCCAGGAGGAGTTGCAGTCGCTGGCAAACGAATGTGAATTTGACGTGGTGGATGTTTTTTATTCCGATGGCGAGGGCGGGAGGTTGGGCCTGTATCAGGAATGGAGAAAATCATGATCCAAGGTTGCCGCGACCCCCTGGTCCACGATTGGAACACAGATCCGGACGGCGCGTGCGGGGCAGGGAAAGGGCGGCGGTATTCTTTATGATCACAAAGGAGTTTCAAGTGAATTTATCATTCAAGTTCGGGACCGTCGGTTCGCCGACAGGCACGCCCAGGAAACCGGGCGGATCGGTGGGCGCGATCGAGTTCAGTAGATCCATCGGACTGGAGGCGCTCGAACTCGGCTGGGTGCAGTCGGTGCGAGTCACGGAGGCGACGTGCGCCGCCATCCAATCCATGGGCGAGGCGCAGGGCGTCGCGCTCAGCGTCCACGCGCCGTACTTCATCAACTTGAACGCCAACGCGGACGAGTGGCCCAAATCGCGCAAGCGTCTCATGGATGCGGCACACTACGGCAACCTCGCAGGCGCGACGGATATCATCTTCCATCCCGGTTCCTATTTCCAGAACGACCCAGCCGATGTGTTGAAGGTGGCCCTCCCCCGTCTGGAAGGATGCGCGGAGGAATTGAGAAAAAAAGGCAACCCAGTCACCCTCCGTCCGGAGACGATGGGAAAGTCCGCAATGCTCGGTTCATTCGAGGATACGTTGGAGATGTCGAAGATCGCGGGCGTGCAACCCTGTCTCGACTTTGCCCACCTGCACGCACGTCCCGGCGATGGGACCGTGAACACGTACAACGAATGGTCGCGTCTGCTCGAGCGTTATGCTGACGCGTTGGGCGCACAGGCATTGACCGGTTTGCACATCCACCTTTCGGGAATCGAATATGGTCCGAAGGGTGAAAAGAATCACCTGCCCCTTGCCGAAGCGGACTTAAAATGGAAAGACCTTTTCAAAGCCTTGAAAGCATTTGGCTGTGCCGGGCGCATCCTGTGCGAAAGCCCCATTATGGAAGAGGATGCGCTGAATATGATGAAGGGTTGGAAGAAGGTTAGCGGGGAGAAGTGATGTTAGTTGAGTGGTTTGGTAGTTGGGTAGTTTGATGGTCGAAGCCCCTGAGGTTGTGAGACCGTCAGGGGCTAATGATTTTAATTTACGGTCCCCACTTCAACATTCTTCCGAAGGGAGCGAGGACGATTCGCGCGTAACCGCTCAACGCGATGTACTCCAACTGTCCGCCCTGCCAGGTCTGATCGTTCTGCGCGATGGCGACAACCACATAACTCGCATCCGGCGACCAAAGCGATTCGGTCATTGTCTCGAACGTGGTGGGGATTATGACTGTGCGCCCGGTCACGCCATCCGGCGCGGACTTCACAATCTGCAGCGGCATGCGCATGGGCGGCTCTGGGCTTTGGGGCGCGTTCGCGAAGAAGAAATACAACTGCCCGTCCGGACCAAGAAGCGGTTCGTCGGCAAAGTTGAAGGTGTTGTTGCCCGGGTCGCCCGGCAGGATCGTGGTCACCTTGCCGTTGGAGACGTCCACCCGCCACAGACCGGGCATATACATTCCGATCTGCGGGTTGGCGGCATACAACGCCGAACTATCTGCGCTCCAATTCTCTTCGCCGCAACAGATTAACGCGCCTTCGCCGCCGCTCAACCGCACCAGCGACTTGCTGGAAGGATAATAGATCGCCGCGGATGCGCCCTCGTAATAGCCGAGCGTGAGGAGAATCTTCGTCCCGTCGGGCGAGAACGAATCGGGGAAGTACATTTCCTCCGGCAGGATAAACCCGCCGCCCATATCGCGCAGTTGATTTTCAAGCACGCGGTTTGAAATGCCGGTGGCTGTCGCATACAGGTTTAACCCCTGATACCCATACGCGATGGTCTGCCCGTCCGGCGACCACGCCACCGATTGAATCGTATTCAGGAAAGGATTATTCACATCCGGCGCGCCGCCATCGAGCAGCAGTTGTCTCCCCGATCCATCCCATTTAATGATGAGCATTTGGTTGTTCGAAATATAGACGACCCGCCCGTCATTCCAATTCACATCATACGATTTCACCTCGGCCGGTTCAAACGTCACCTGTGAGCGGGTCTTTGCATCTTTTGCGAGTCGGAAGATCTGCGAGATTCCCGCCGCATCCGGCGCGAGGAAATACAACGCGTGCGGCAGGATGCCTTCATCCAACGGCTCGACTGTGGCAGAGGCAAGCGGCGCGGAGGCGGTCAATGCCGCCATTGTCTGCTGGACGATGGCGTTCACATCCGGCGTGGGATTCTGCGTGGTCGGTCCGAAGGCGCAAGCCAGCAGGGCAAGGATCAAAACGAGGCATGCAGATAAAAGGCGAAAGCGGTTCATGTGAAGGCTCCTAAAGAAAATCGCGCCGTTGCGGGCGCGATGCTGAGACGCTACACCTGCTCGAAACGTTCCACAGGGACGACAAAAAGTGTGGCGCGTTTCTCGCCGGGCTTGCCCTCGCCCAGCCCGTTTTTCAGCACGCGGATGGCGGAATCCACGTCGCCGTCTTCGACGCCGATCAACAGCGTCGCCACGCCGCTTCGCAAAAATCCACCAGTGGAGGCGACGCGCGTGACGCGGAAATTTTCGGCGGTGAGCGCCTGCGTCAGTTTATCCGCTTCGTGATCCTTAACAATGACAATGATCATTTTCATGGTTAGATCTCCTCATACTTCTCAACCGGCAGGGCAAATACAGTCGCGCCGCCGACGGTGACCGGGACCGGCGCAGGCAATGGCAGCGGCGTGCCTTCCATAGGCAGGGTTAAATATTCCACACGCTGGCGGCAGACGCGCTCCAAAACTTCAAGCGCCTGTTCCTCTTTTTCCTCGGGCAGGCCGATCAACAACGTGGCATTGCGCCGTCCGAGGAATCCACCGGCGCTCGAAAGGAACGTGACCGGCACACCCACCCCTCCCAGCGCGCGCGTCGCCGCGTCGAGGTCCTGTTCCTGAATCACTGCCAGCACGAGATGGTTAATTGAAGTATTCATCACTGCGCTCCTCATTAATGCGGATCGTGGATTCATCTTATCAGAAGACGCCCGGCTTTTCAACCGCGCGCGCGACGAAGCCCCGCCTCGAGTCCCGGCCGGGGCGGGCGCGACCGTTGCGAAGGGAGTCTGCGTCAATGCCGCGTCCACCTCGCCGGCCAACTCCGCGTAGATATCCTCCGCAATCACCCCGTCGCGCAACAGTCCGATCAAGGCAGTGCGTTGCGCGCGCAAACCCTCGCGCCGCGCCGTATCCAATTCCTCCGCCTGCGCGGCTGGGTGTGTGGATGCGGCTTCGCGCATGGCTTCGGCAAGTTGCGCGTTTTTCTGCTCCAATGCCGGAGCGATCATCTGCCATGTGTTTTCCGAGAGCAACCCCTGGCTGTGCATGCGCCGCAAATAACTTTGCGAGGCGCGCGCCGCCACCACGCGCGCATGACGACGGTCATATTCATCCTGCGCTTCAGAGCGCCGCACAAGTTTGAGCCGCTTCGTCAGCCAGTCCATGGAGACGCCCTGCGCGAGGAGCGTGAACAACACCACCCCGAACGTCATGGCTTGCAGACGCGCGCGCTCCTCTGCCAGCGCTCCGCCGGTTGTCAGGCTGAGCGCCAGGGCTAGAGCGATCGCGCCGCGCAACCCGCCCCAGTAAAGCACGTGTTTCCATCTTAAAGGAATCTCGCGTTGGAACAGCGAAAATCCATAGATGGCAACGGCGCGCGCCAGTGACACGGCAACGATCGCCCAGACGATCGCCTGCCAGTTGCCCAGCATCATTTGCACATCAATCGTCAAACCGATCAGCAAAAAGACCAATGAATTGGCGAGGAATGCCGCGTATTCCCAGAAGTTGAAGACCACAATGCGCGTGGTCGGCGACATGCCGCGCGGGCCGGTGTTCCCGTTCACGATGCCCGCCGCCACAACCGCCAGCACGCCGCTCACATGCAGTGACTCGGCCAGCAAATACGAACCGAATGCAAGCGCCGTGGTCAGAGTCGTTTCCACGAGATGATCGTCAATCTGGCGGATGAAGAGCGAGGTGAGCGCGCCCAGCGCAATGCCGATCAGAGTCCCGCCGCCGGCAACGGTGACGAACTGCGTAGCGCTTTGCGGCAGGTTGAAGTTTCCATCCAGCGCAATGGCGAGCGCAATGTTAAAGACCACAATGGCGGTCCCATCGTTGAGCAGACTCTCGCCTTCGAGCAGAACCTGCAAGCGCTTCGGGACGCCGAGACGTTTGAAGAGCGCCACCACCGCCACCGGGTCCGTGGCGGAGACGAGCGCGCCGAAGACCATCGCCAGCGACAGCGACAGCCCGGTGCCCCACGCCACCAGCGCGCCCACAAGCAGAGTCGTCAGGATCACGCCGGGCACGGCGAGGAGCATGATCAGCCAAAAGTCGCGGCGCAAATCGTCGAGGCGGATGTGGAAGGCGGCTTCGAACACCAGCGGCGGGATCAGCAACGCGAGAATCACCTGCGGGGGAATCTCGATCTGCCATTGCGGCGGAAGCGCGACTGTAAGCGCAAGACCGATCAACACCAGTCCCACGGTGTAAGGCATCCGGAGTCGGCGCGCAAAGACCGCCACCGCCGAGGCGATCAGCAGGGAGATGACAAATATGCGCGCGCTGAAAATGATCGAATCGCCGTCCATGGTTTTGGATTTTATCTTAATGCCGGCGGCTACTTCGCTTTTCTGCCGGGAAAAGCCGCCTGCCAAACGTCTGCCCTCAATGGAAACACGCCCTGCTCCACCGAGCGCAGTTCCTCAACGGTGAAAAATATTTTTGGATACCCGCCATGGATCGTCCCGATCACATCTGGCAGGTCTTTGCGGTTGACGATCGTATAAATGAGTTTAACCGGTCCCTTGCCGCCTTGTGCGTCCACGCTGGTGACGCCGTATCCGGCCGCGCGCAGGACATCTGCCAGTCCAGCCTGACTCTCGGACAGGATGGCGCGGATGACGAGTTTTCCGATGGCGAGTCGTTCTTCGATCCACATGCCGATATAGGTTCCGCTGGCAAACCCGGCCGCATACGCAAGGTAGGCGATCATATTATGCGCGCCGCGCGTGATCTGGGCTATGACGCTGACCCAGATGAAGACTTCCACGAAGCCGAGCAGCGGGGCGATATTCTTTTTTCCGCGCGAGGTGAAGATGATGCGGATGGTGCCGAGGGTCACATCGGCGATACGGGCAAGGAATACCAGCAGGGGCAAAAAAATCCATGCGTACCAATCGAACGGCAGGGCTTCCATTACTCGACCACGCCTTCCTGCACGAAGCGCGTCAACTCGCTGACGCTCCACTGCGCCAGTCCGAGCTTTTCCACGGTGCGGCCCCGCCGCCAGTAATCGGTGCGGTGGATGATACTGCCGAGTTTGATGATGCTCTCCATCGCGCCGACCTTTACGCCGTAGCGGATGCCCAGCGAGGCGATCGGGACGAGGCTCATCGGCACATCCTCGAACAGGTAGCGATGCTTTAATGTGGGCGGGGCTTTGATGCCGTAATAGCCGGGCTGGTTGTGGATCGCTTCATGCAGGTCCTCCCCGTCCGTATCGTAGGCGAGTTTCAGCCATTCGAGCGCGGTGCGGGCGCGGATGCCGAGCGCGGAAGCCACCGTCACGCGTTCGCGGTCCAACACTTCGAGCATGCGCGCCACCGAGGGCGAGACGCCGTCAATATAGAACTGGTAATCGCCGTGAGTCGATTCGATCCATCCGGCGTTGAGCAATGTCAGCGCGGGATGGAAGATGGCGCCCATGTTATTGAGGCCCGTGTTCAACACATCCACGCCGTCAATGAATTGCGGATACGCCTCGTGGATGACTTCCAATACCTTCTCCGTCCGATTGGCTGGAAGCGCGGCAAGCGGCACCGCCTCCTTGATGCGGAAAATGCGCGCCTGCGCGGGACCGTCGGAGCGGGAGGCGTAGATGAAAGTCTCCGCCTCGGCGACCGTGACATCCGCCGCGCAACCGTTGTCGCGCATCGCCTTAACGAACTCCAGCGCGCCGCAGGTGCGGCCGGGATGCAGGATGAGAATCTGTCCCTCTTTGAAGTGCGGCGCGGCGGAGGCGGCGATCTCGGCGTGCGCTGAGGAGGGCAGGACGACCTGGATCACCTCGGCGTGTTCGAGCGCCTCGCCGATATCCGATGTGACCTTGGCAAGTTTGGCAAATCCGCGCGGGCCGTCTTCCTCGTTGCTGTCCAATTCGATGCCGCCGCGCTTTTTGATAACTTCCACGTGCGCTTCGGTGCGGTTGAATAACGTGACGGGGAATCCCATCAACGCCAGATGCGCGGCCATGGCTTTGCCTCCATGCCCGGCGCCGATCACGGTGTGTTTGCGTTTCATATCAGCTCCTTGGTTGTATTCATGGTTTACGCGTATTCGACGTTTCAGAATTACGCATGATTGGAATTCTCCAACGCCACCCCGTCTGCGCCAGAGAGCGCAGACTACGCGCGCCTGATTTGGCAGAGAGCGCAAACTACGCGTGCGATTGGGGGAAAATGCGCACGCTGTGTAGTTTGCACAGCATATTCGACGGTCTCTAACGCCGCGTCTGCCCGCGCTATTCGATTGGCAGGGTCAACCCGGTGATGCGTTCCCGCTCGGATATGGCTTTGCCCGATTGATCCACGCTCACGCACGCGCCATTCAGGATGCGCGTGCGTACCTGTCCGCGCCCAAATTGGTTGTTGACGAGTTGCGGCGCGTCGAGGATGCCGGATGTCACGGCGCGGGCGAGGGTAAACGCGTCGGTGAACGGGTCACCCGCTTCGGGCGGCGCGAGGAGGCGGATCGCGTCGAGGATGGTATCCGCTTCGGCGGCGAGTTCCGCCCGGCGTTTGGCGATGAGCGGGTCGGCGGTCATGTCGGGCGCGCCCAGCGCGTTTTGGATGGCGCGGCGCGCAACGCGGCTGGCGACGATCACATCCTCGGCGGTCGCGGCGTGATCGGCTTCGGTGTGACCGACGATGTGATAGATGTCGGGGCGCAGAGCCATCTGCAAATAGGTGGATGCGGCCAGATGCCCGCGCGCCGCTTCGGGGTCGAGGGGATGCGAGAGCAGTCCGATGCGGGTCTGTTTCCAGACTTTGAAATCGCCGCGTTCGAGGGGCGCGATCAGGTCCAGGATGGTCAGCATTTTTGCCAGGTCCATCGCGTCGGAAAGTCCGGGCGGTGAGTTGAACATCATCTGCGCGATGTAGTCTTTCACGCCGAAGGCGCGCGCGTTATATGCCGAGAGAAACGCGGAAGCGACGAAGACCGCGTCGGAGGCATCGCGCATGCCCCAATGATGCGGCTCGTTCAGTTCGACGGGGATGTTGTGTTGGCCGTACCATTGCATGACCTGTTGATGTTCGCGGATCGAGCCTTCCAAACCCCAGGGACCGCGCCCGTCCATTTGATTGAACCAAAATAACGGGATGGCGCACCAGGCGATGTTGATCGTGTCGGCGTACATTTCGGCGAGGCGGATGAAATCGTCGGTGCCGGAATAGGTGCGAAGCAGCGGAAAATTTCCGCGTCGACTCGCGGCATGGAGCGCGCGGTAATCCTCCGCCGAGCGCACGGGGACTCCACCCGCGCCTTTGCGTCTCGGATTCTGCCGTTCGGGATGATAAAAATTTTCCTGCGCGTCCTGGTCAATGCCGAGCGAGATCACATCCAGCGCTTTCGCGTCTGCAATTTTTTCGATGCCGTTCAATGTGTCTTCCATAGTTGGCAGCCCGAAGTGATGGCGCAGGATCGGATAGGGCGATTTCCATTTGATTCGTTCGATGGTCGTTTGCGGATAATTCGATTCGCGCGGACCCGCAGACGGCTGACCGCGCAGGTAGGCGAGAATCTCCTCGACGGGTTCACTGCCATCGAAAGCGCGCTCGAAGAATCCCAGCGCGTTGGCGCGCTCCGCCACAGGCGGCGTGCCTCCAAACGCAAAACGGATTCCGCGTTCGCGCAAGTCGGAGGCGGCTTCGGCGAAATCACCGAGCAGGCGTTCACCGGTCTCGGGTGTGAGCCGGTACGACACGCCAACGAGTTCCGCGTCCTCGCGCTGTGCGGCGCGTAACACGTCCTCAATGGGAACAGCGGGACCGAGGAAGACGGTCCTCCAACCGGCGGACTCGGCCAGCCGCAGGAAATTTGAAATTCCAGCGACGTGAACACACTCGCCCAGCGCGGCGGCGATGACGGTTCTTTGTTTCATTAAATCTCCTTTCGGATGCCTGCTTCCCCCATGATGAAAAAAAACGATCAACCCTCAAAAATTTTATACCATAAAAAAAAGGCGATCCCGCGCGGAATCGCCTTGAAATAAAAATTTTAAGATTCGAGAGGATGAAAGATTCTGTTCCTTTTAATTCACATTACTAGTCTGTCAAACCTGAATTTTTGGATAGAGGTGCTTCAGTTTGATGCGAGCATCATCCGTGGTGAAACGCCAATCAACTTTAACAAGACGATCGTTTCGTTCATGCGCCCAAGCTTGGGCTTC
>JABARH010000002.1 GCA_019187665.1 Anaerolineales bacterium | reverse complement strand
ATTGTTCGACTGGTGGCAGCGCCGGCCACGATCCCAAACCAGAACTTCCGCGTTCGCAAAATTGGCTCCATCTCCATCCTTGCTGTCGCCCGCTTGGGGCACCGCTTGAATTCGCCAACAGTATCAAAGGTTGTCAGTCTTGCAAAAGGCCCTCACCCCCCGGCCCCTCTCCCCAAATGCGGGAGAGGGGAGAACAGTTTCCAAGTAAACGACTTTTCTCCCCCTTCTCTCTCTCCCATGCTTTTGGGAGAGAGAAGGGGGCCGGGGGGTTGAGTGAGGGCCAAGACCGCGCAGGCTACCTGACATGGTTTGCGTGCACACGAGACATCCGCGCGAGATTAAAACAGCCGGTGTTACAATTGCGCCACTGGTGCGCTTATGTGCGAGCGTACCTGTTGCGCTTTCTGGCAATCCGATAGGCGATGAGATTTTCCGTCAGACCGGCAGCCAATGCAAATTTGGCAATGACGCTCCCATGTACAGCCTCACCGAAATCAGCGATGATCCCACGACCTTCCGCGACGCCGTCCTGCACGCGCGCGCCTTCCGTCCATTGTACGCGAAAATCAAAGTGATCTACGGCTGCAATCTTAAATGCGAGATGTGCAACCACTGGCGCGAGTCGCGCGGGCTGGCGCTGAAGACCGAAAAATTCAAGGAGATCATCCGCGACCTGGCCGAACTCGGCTGCCGCAAAATCCACTTCACGGGCGGCGAACCCATGCTGCGCGGCGACATCCCCGAACTGACAGCGCACGCGCACGCGCTCGGCATCCGCGTCTGCATGACGAGCAACGGCTCTCTGATTGACAAGGCAAAGGCCAAAGCGCTGGTGGAGGCGGGGCTGCGCGGCATCAACATTTCGATCGACTCGCCCATCCGTAAAATTCACGAAAAGATTCGCGGCGTGGCAGGCTCGTGGAAGCTGACCACGCGCGCGGTCGGCTATTTCCGCAAGTACGCGCGCAAGGGAAAAATCTCCATCCGCATCAACACCGTCGTCAGCCGCGAGAACTTTGACACGCTCGAAACGCTGCCCGAACTGGCGCACGAACTCGGCGCGGACGGAATCAACTTAATCCCCGTGGACGATCACTGCGGCGAACACCTGTCGCTGCGAAAAAAAGACATCGCTTTCTTCAACGAACATATCGCGCCCAAGATCGCCGCGCGGGCGCTGGAGTTGGGGCTGATCGTTTCGGAGGAGGATGCCTTTCCGTTTGGGCAGGACGAGCGCGAAGTCCGCCTGGCGCGGGCAGGACGCTACGCCCTCGGCTACTACAAAGCGCGTCCCTGCTACGCTGCGTGGACGCACACGCTGATTGACCATCGCGGCCTGGTCTACGTCTGCTGCATGACGCGCGACCAGATCCCCCCGCTGGGCGACCTGAAACAATCTACATTTAAAGAAGTTTGGGAAGGCCGCGCCTACCAGCGCATCCGCCTGAACATGCACCCGCCCGCCCTGCCGATGTGCCAGCGCTGCGACGACTTTATTGAAGAGAATAAAAAGATATGGGAAACGATCGGGCCGTATTAATTCAGCTGATTCAACTCAAATCCGAAAACATATCTCCCGAAACATCGTCGCTGTCGAACGTCGAAGCGCGATGGAAGGTGTCAATGTCGGCCTGCGAAAAGGTCGCGGCGGTCAACGGCAGCGCGATCGGCTGGTCGAGTCCCTGCTGGTCGGCGATGCAGATTTTTCCCAGCCCAGGCTGCAACGAATCGACGAGATGCTCCTCGCAAAAACCGCGTCCGCACTTGTCGCACTTCGCCAGCGCGGGATGCTCGCAGCGATGCGGCACGAGATACCCGATGATCATTTCGCATTGTTCAGCCATGTTTCCTCTTTGAAGCGTAGAATGCATCACGCAAAGGTTAGAATGAAAATTGCCCTGCTTTCCGAAAAGTATACACCCGACATCGGCGGACTGGCAATCTCGACTGAACGCCTGGCGCGCCTGCTCAGCCGCGCGGGACACGCCGTCCGCGTCTGCGCGCCGACCTCCAACCTGCCCGCCTCCGAAAAGCGGACTCTCCCCGCGGGCGGAGTCAGCGTCACGCGCTTCGGCGCGCGCAAACGCGTGGACGATACGCTGACAGATTGGTTCGAGTTGATCGCCGCCGAACACGCGCGCGAATCGTTTGACATCCTGCACGCGTATTTCCTCCCACAGGCGGGATTCGTCGCCGCCTACGCGGGGAAATATTTGGGATTGCCAAGCGTCGTTTCGATACGCGGCAACGATATCGAACGCGCCGCCTTCGACTCATCCAAATTTTCGCACGTAATGTACGCCCTGCAAAATGCCTCCGCCGTTACAACGAACGCCAGCGAGTTGGCGAGGAAAGCCAAGGCGTTTTTCGATCGGGAAATCTTTTTGATCCCGAACGGGGTGGATGCAGAGTTATTCAAACCAATGGAAAGAAATGAGGCGCTGGCAGAGATCGTCTTCCACACAAAAGACGCGCAAGGCCGCGAAGGAAATTTGGCTTCGTTCAGGGCGAGAGAAGAAAAACATTTTGCGATCGGGTTTGTCGGCGAGTTGCGAGAGAAAAAGGGAATGTCCACCCTCCTTTCTGGCTACGCGCAGATCGCAAAAACCCGCCCCGTTTCTCTGCTCATCGTTGGTGAAGTTCGCGAGGGAGAGGATAGAAAATTTTTCGATGAATTCCAAATCGCCCATCCTCAATTACCCATTACCGTCACAGGCCGCGTCCCCCACTCTGACCTGCCCGCGTATTACTCGCTGATGGATGTCTTCGTTCACCCATCTCTGCGAGACGGGATGCCGAACGCGGTGTTGGAGGCGATGGCTTGCGGCGTGCCAGTCGCGGCGACGCCCGTGGGCGGAGTTGGGGACGCGATCCGCGATCGAGAAAACGGGATGCTCTTCCCTGTCCGCGATGCAGACGCGCTGCGCACGGCGGTGGAAACGGTCCTCGCGGACGAGTCGCTGCGCGGCGCGTTGATCCAATCTGCCCGCCGGACCGTCCTCGAAAAATTTACGCTTGAAAATGAATTGAGCGCCAATTTGAATATCTATCGAAATTTGGAATCCGTGCAATGACCGTCTCTTCCGTTTACTCCAAAACCATCGTCGTTCCGCAATCTGTCATTGACGAGAACGAACACGTCAACAACGTGACGTATGTTCAGTGGATGCAGGACGTGGCCGTGGAGCATTATGCCGCCTTGGGCGGGATCGAAGCGCAGAAACCGTTTGGCACGTGGTTCATCCGCGAACACAGGATCGAATATCTTTGGCCCGCGTTCGCGGATGAAACGATCGAGATCCGTACATGGGTCGAGAACATCCGCCGCGTGAGGTCGTTGAGAAAATATGAATTTGTCCGAACGTCTGATGGAAAAATTTTGGCAAGAGGCGAAACGGATTGGGTCTTCGTGGACGCGTCCACGGGCAGGCCGCGCGCCGTGCCTGCGGAAGTGACGCGGGTCTTCGGCGCGTAAAAGACGAATCGTGCGGCGCGGCGAAGACGAGATAACAACCTGTGGCTGAAGTCGGAGGGGGTTCTGTTAATTACGAAAGCCTAATTTTTGGCTCTTCCGTAATAAACGGGAAAGAGCCTCAACACAAAGTACACAAAGGCTCTCAAAGGGGGAAAGACGTTTAGCCGTAAGGGCTTTTCCTTCGTTGACTTTGTGTTCCTTCGTGTTTCAAAGGTTTTTCCCGTTAAAAACGGGAGAACCCTAATTTTTTAATGGCGTTTTTGCAATTTTAGTTTATACTACCGCCGCTTTTACCCGTTCCATCCCAGAGTCTACATTCGCGAGACAGCGCGGCGCTGGCGTTAGAGAACGCCGATTACGCGTATGTCTTGAGAAGGGAACAGCGCAGCGCTGGCGCTAGAGAACGCTGATTACGCGTACAGCCGAAAAACGAACAACGCGCGCGCGCGCGCCATTTTAAAATAACAGGAGACTAAAGCGACACCATGACCACGCAAAAGACAGGCTTATTGTTGGTAAATCACGGCTCTCATTCCGCGACGTGGAGAAAGGCCCTGCTCGATCTCGAAGCGCGAGTGCGCGACGCGATTCTCGCGGGCAAACAGATCCAGGGAATCAAAACCGCCCACATGGAATATACCGAGCCGTCCATCGCGACGCAGATGAAGGCCTTTGACAGCGAAGGTTTTACAGATGTGATCGTTGTGCCGATCTTCCTGACCGTCAGCCCGCACTCCGCCGATGACATCCCAACCATCCTCGGACAAAAGGCGGAGGCCAGCGTCATCGAAGAACTCACAAAAGAAAACATCGAATGTTATACCCCGCAAGCCAGGACGCACATCGCCCCCCTGCTCGACTTCTCGAATGTCCTGCAAAAGAACGTGTTGAGGCGCGCCAGGGAAATGTCGCGGAATCCCGAAAAAGAGGGATTGGCGCTGATCGGCTATGGCGACGCGACCTACGACAAGGAATGGGGAGAACTATTCGACAACGTGGCCGAGTACGTCAAGCAGAATCTCGGCATCCGCGAACATCGCTACGGCTGGTGCGGACATCTTGTGCATTACAGCCCCGAGGAAACCACCAAGACGGTCAACGCGGCGCTGGAGACAAAAGACACGGTCATCGTCGTTCCCGTGCTGGTGGCCTACGATGAAATGTTCCAGACGAATATCATCGGTCGAGGGATCGAAAAGGTGGAGGGATTTAAGGAGAGGGTCTTTTATCAGGCCGACGCGATCCTGCCCGATCCCGATATTGACGACTGGGTGATCCGCATCAGCGCCGAGTACGCGGGCCAGCTGGCCCACGCCTGACGCGCGCGCGGAGAATCGCAGACCAATAAAAATGCAGGTTTCTTTCAGAAACCTGCATTTTTTGTATTTTGTCCGACGCTAGAGAGCGTCTCTTACGCCATAGGTGTAGTCGGCGTTCTCTTATGCCGACGGTTCGACGCTGGAGAGCGTCTCTTACACGATGTGTCTACGCGGGGCGCAGGGCGCTCAAGCCAGCAATCTTTCGTAGACCTTCCCCAATTTTTTCTGCGACTCGTGCCAGGTGAATTTTGTCAGGGCGCGCTCCGAAGCGGACGCGGCAATGCGCTGCGATAATTCAAAATCGTCGAGCAGCGCCAGCGCCTGCCGCGCCAGGTCTTCGGGATCATTGGGCGAAAAGAGCAGCGCGTCCACGTCTTCGCGGACAAGTTCGCGCACGATCGGCATATTGGAGGCCAGCAGCGGACGCGCGGCGGCCATGTATTCCAACACCTTGATCGGGCAGGCGCCCTGCGTCACGTTGCGGTCGTTGAGGCCGAGCGGCGCGACGCAAATATCGGCGGAGGCCATCAGCGCGGGGATTTCGTGATGCGGCACGGCGGGCTGGATCAGAACGCTCGCTTCGATTCCCAGTTTGCGGACGTATTTGGCAAGCAGTTTTCTCTGGCGCGAACGTCCGCGTCCGACGATCTGCAATTTCACCGCGCGCCGATCGAGAATTTTCGGCAGCGCCTTGATCAAAACGTCCAGCCCCTGCCAATCGGCGAGGGTGCCGATATAAAGAAGAGTCGGAACGCGATTCTCGCGCGCGGGGAGCGGCGTGGCGGAAAAGTCGGAAGGGCTGACTCCGTTTGGGATGACAGTCACCCGCTTCGGGTCCAAGCCAAGCGAGGCGATGTAGTCGCGCGTTACGCGCGAGGGACAGATGATCTCGTCCGAAAGATGAAGCGTCGCGATCTCCTGCTCTTTTATTTTGGCGAGCAGGTCGGGTTCGATGGCGGGGTAATGATATTTCAATTCGACGGATGGAAGTCCGTTCACTTCAAAGAGGGTTTTATAGCCGCGTTCGCGGCGCGCCTGCGCGAGGGGCAGTCCGCACCAGACCGAACGATAATGAGCGACATCGTACGCGGGTGCGAGCGCGACGTGACGCATGACGGCGCGGCCAAAGTCGGCGGCGCGCGCCAGGAAGTTTTGCGTCATGTCTTGCGCGACGCGCGTCACGCGCGCGCCTTCGAGCGAATCTTCGAGCGGCAAAATCCCGTCGCTGGGCGTGATTAAATGGACGTCGTATCCTTGCGCGACCAGGCCGCGCAAATTATGGAGGATGTGCGTCGAGGCGCCCTTGGGGCTGGGAACAACGTCGAAGGCGGAGTAGAGAATGCGCGGCATGGATTAAGTTTAACGCAGGTCACGGTTTTTAACAAAAGAAAGTTGACCTGTTCGCGTGAGGCGCGCGCGTGCGCCAATTGCGGCCAGCGCGAATTCGGCGAGATTCCCGTTATTTACAGAAGGCGCGTAAAAATTCATCGGACTTACATTACACTTGACGGCGTTTGGAAAAAAGAAGAAAATGGAGCGCATCTTCGGAGGCCGCATGGAAGACTGGTTTGGATACGTTATTTTGGGGTTCGTTTTTTGCGTCATGCCCCTGTTCATTCTCATTGGCGCGGCGATGGTGATCCGCAATGCGACAAAGACCGCGCAGGGAAAATCCGCGCTGGCTGCTGCGCGTCCCACTGGACCAAAAGCGGGCGCGGCGGCCTCGAAGGGCGCTTCTCCTGTGCACGCGGCGGGCAGCGCGCCGAGCGATTACACCCCACTTTACTTGAATTTCAGCAACAAGCCGCGCGCCATTCTCGACAACATGTCAATGCTGATGGCACAGGCCGGCAAGGTGAACGCGACGCGCGCGAGCTGGGTCAAGGGGCCGCGCTTCCTCTTTTGGGCGGGGCTCGGGCTAATGCTCGTGGAGGGCCTGATCTACCTGCTCGGCTACACCCCCTCCTGTGCGTTCGTCGCGGGCGGCATCGCGCTGTGGGTGATCGGCATCGTTTTGAGCGTCAAACTGAAGCGCGCACAAGTACAGGCTTTTCCGCCAGCGTTCGGCGAGTTTGAAAAAATTATAAACACGTTGCGCGACGATCTCCGCCCTGGGTCGGGTTTTCTCGGCAACCTGGATCTGACGGGAGCGAAACAGACCGCCAAAGTGGCGCGCGAGGCCAAAGACGCGCGCGGCCGCACCACGCAATACTTTCGCGATCAGTGGTTGAACTTCAAAGCCAAAATGTACGACGGCAACGTACTGCGCGTTTCGGGCATCCAACGCGTAAAAGAGAGGAAGGGCTATTGGGGCGTGGGCCAGATCAGCGGCAAATCCAAATGGAAGCCCGCCAAGTTCAAAGGCGCGTACCAGGAATTGAAGGTCCGCATCGCGGTGAATTCCGAAATGTATACAATTGCGTCGAACCAGGAGATCAAGACCAACGATCAGGTCGGCGATTACACCATCAACGCGGTGGATACTTCGGGAGATATTGTCACCGTGCTGGCCTCGAGTCCGCGCGAGACAGTTTCGGCAGAAAGCGTGTTGGGCGTGTTAAAGTCGGCGTATGGTTTGTTGCAGCTGAAGAAGGCGTAGCAATTATGCGCGCGGTTACGCTGGTGTTTATTTGTTTTTCCACAATCTTGCAGCGCTGGCAAGGCAAGTTAATCAGTGATGTTACGCAGTCTCACTACCGCAACTTTCAAGTTGCATCGAGGAGCGCAAGATAAATCTTGCGGTATTGCGTAAGGCGAGTTAATAAAAACGGGATCCCGTTTCCAACGGGAGCCTCGCAAAGAGGAACCTATGAATTCTCGATCTGTCACCACAATCATTCTTGCATTAATTCTGGTTGCGCTTGTGATGGGCGTGTCGGCGCTATTCGCGTTCAACGGATCGGCCGCGGCGGAAAAATATTCCAGCGATTCACTCTGGTCGGTGGGGTACTCCAGCGCGGAGAGCATGAAGATCATTGACCTGACGGGCGACGGCGTGAACGATCTCTTCATCCAAAATGGGAACAGCGCCTCCATCTACGACGCGGCGGGCAACCTCGTGGCGAGCGCGGATGTGGGCAACGGCAAATCCACGATGGGCGATCTGAACGGCGACGGCGTGGAAGACGTAATTTTGTTCCAGATCTATCCGCCGATGGTGCAAATGATTGACAAAGGCAGGACGATCACGTTGCTCGACGCGACCTCGAATATCGGCATGCCCGCGCGCGTCGCGATCATCAAATTCGAGGGACAAACGGAAATCGTCCTCGGCGCGGACGATGGCTGGCTGCTGGGCCTTTCTTCCAGCGGGCAGGAACTCTGGCAGGCGCGCATGGGCAGCGAGGAATTACGCGGCATGGACGACGCGCGCGTCAACGGGAAGATTCATCTGGCGGTCGGCTCGCACAGCGGCGACTTCGGCATTGTGGATGGAAGCGGAGACATCCTGTGGGCGAACCAGACCGAGCAATTGCGCCGCATCCGTTCCTACGATCTGTTTGGCGACGGCACAAGCGAAATCTTGACGGGCGGCGAGTATGGCGAGTTCGCGATCTGGAACGGGGCGGAAGGGACGCGCTCTTTCATTGAAGAGATGGGGCAGGCCATTTCCGAAATCCGCACTGCCGAAATCAACGGCGATCCGTCTTCGATCGAGATCATCGTCGGCGGCAAGGACGGCGGCCTGTGGGCGCTGGACGCGCACGGAAAAGAAATATGGTCGCGCTCCGTCTCGGACAAGGTGACGGAAATCGTCGGCGTGGATTTTGACGACGATGGCAGGCAGGAAGTCATCGTCGGCGACGACGCGGGCGAGGTGATCATTTTTTCGCCCGATGGGGCGCGCTCCAAATTGGGGAGTTACAGTTCAGGCATCACGCGCATTGACGAGGGGCGACTGGGCAACGAACGTGTGTTAGCCGTCTCCGACGCGGACCAACTTGAAGTCCGGAACGTGACGCACAACAAAATCCCGGGCTTTCAGTTCGCGCCGATTCTGGTCGGGCTGATCGTCTCCGCGGCCATCATCGCGGTCGCGTGGATTCTCGCCACGATGCCGAAAAGGCCCGAAATGAAAGTGTCCATTCAAGACAAGAGCCGCGAGTCGCTCGAGGCAGAGCGGCGCATGATCAAAGAATCCATCGCGGATGTGGAGCGGCTGCGCAAAGCGGGCGAGGTGACGGGCGACGCGTACCTGGCGCGGCTCAAACGACTGCGCGCCGACCTCGCGGAAAACGAAACCGCGTTCAAGGAGCAGAAATTCCCGATCACGGTCGAAACGATCAAATGCCCCAACTGCGGCGGCATGCTCGAACTCGGCATGGACAAGTGCGAATACTGCGGGCATGTGATCTTGACATGATCGAAGATTGGATACGAGACAGGCAACGAATTGCGCGCGTACCTGCGCAACCTGAGCTAGAAATTGAAAAGCGCGTCTCTTTTGGAGACGCGCTTTTGATTCCTGGAAAAGAATTTTACCTACGGCAGGAAGCGGAATGAATCCACCACTACCTGATAGAGTTTTTCCAGCGGACTGGTTCCGTCCTGCGGATACCAGGGCGTGAACTCAAGCCGATACAGCCGATCATTATTGACCACGTACACATAGCGCACCGAGTCTTGCGCGGGCAGGCCATCCACGAGAATGGCGGGCTGGCCGCCGACCGTCAATTCGGTGCGGACAACTTCTGCCCCCATTCCCATGCCAGCCGCCTCGGCAATCTGAGCGTCCGCGATCTGGGCGGCGGTCTGCCCCCCCGCTTCGCTGATCGAAACAAGCACCCACGCCTCGCCGGGGACGTCGCCAGGCATGCCAGAGGGATTCAAGACCACCATCCGCGCGCCATCCCAGGTGAATTCGGCAGGATACAGCATGCAAAATCCGCCTTCCAGATTCGCCATCAATTTCAAATCCGCGATGGCAGATGGACACGTTTCATCCCGAATAACCATCGCCTGTGTTGGGGATTCGCTCACCGGCGGGACAGATGTTTCTACCTGCGCTGGAACCGCAGTGGCTGGCGGAACCTGCGTCGGAGCCTCGCTCGGCAGCGAAACAGGGGTGTTGGCTGGCGCAGGCGGCGAGACGGGCGCGCAGGCGGCGAGCAGGGTCAGGCATAACATCAGGTAAAACACACTTTTTTTGAACATGAAAGGATCTCCTCAATTTGATTTTATCGTAAACGAAAATGGGAGGACAATAGTTCCCCGTCTCATTGATCAGGAATTATGCAAAACCTTGCGTAGGGCGCGCCGAAGTTCTAACGCGCCTGCTGGCGTTAGACCTGCCTGATTTGCCTGGCAAATCACGGGCGGCGCCAGGGGAGAACGCCAATTATGCGTACGTTCTGTGCTGATGATAAAATGGGTTTCGATACACTCGCATCGCCCGCTACTCAACCCGCGTGATCCGAACGATCTAACGAAGCAACTACCAACACCATCAAACCATGCTCCCCGATTTCCGCGTCCGCCAAAGAGATTATCTACTCGAGATCGCGCGTCTCCTCACTGAGGAACTCGACCTCGACAAACTGCTGGCGCGCATCCTCAAGATTTCCATTGAGATGCTGGCGGGACAGGCTGGCCTGATCGCCCTCAAAGAAAGCGATGGCTGGCGCGTCGCCGCGGCACAGGGAATTCCGCCCGCGTTCCTCAGTTACCTCACGCCCCTGCTCGCCGAAGAAAAAGTCGCGGAGTTGGATGTCGCCGAGCTCAACCGCATGTTGAAAGGCTTGACATACACCGTCAGCATGGGCCTGCTCAACGGCACGGGCATCGCGCTCATCGCACACAGCCAGGTGATCGGCGTGATCTTCATCTTCCGCAATTACGCGGGCGTGTTCTCTCCCAACGACATTGCCCTGCTGGGTTCGTTCGCCAGTCAAGCCGCCATCGCGGTCTACAACGCGCGGCTTTACGGACAAGTCAATATCGAGAAACAGAGACTCGACGCGCTGCTCGACTCCGCCGCGGACGGAATCATGATTCTCAACGCGGACTTGACCATCGAACGCGTCAACGACGCCTTTGAGCGCATCTACGGTCGGACTCACGACCAGCTGGCTGGCGCTCCTCACGCGGATGTGATCCGCTGGGCGCGTGACCCTCAAGGGACGACCCTCGAACAGGCCATCGCGGACGGCTGGCCGTTGACTCCCAACGCGTCGCTCTACGTGGAAGGCGACCTCCAGCGCCCTGAGCCTCCGCCCATCCCCGTCGGCGTGACCTACGCCCCGCTCCTGACCCATGAGGGGAAACTCCGCAACGTCACCGTGACCGTGCGCGACATCACCCACTTCCGCACCGCCGACGAACTCAAAAGCACGTTCATCTCCGTGGTCAGCCACGAACTGCGGACGCCTGTCGCGCTGATCAAAGGTTACGCGTCTACGCTGCGGCGCGACGACGCCAAGTGGGATAAGCGCACCCTCCGCGACTCGCTTGAAGTCATCGAGGAGGAAGCGGATCGTTTATCAAATATGATTGATGACCTGTTGGACGCGTCGCGTTTGCAGGCGGGCGGACTGAGCTTGAACCGCGCTGATGTCGCCATCCCCGCTCTGGCGTCACGCGTGATCGAGCGCTTCGCGGTGCAATCGTCCAAGCATCAACTCGTCGCGGACTTCCCCGAAAAATTCCCCGTCATCCTTGCGGACGAAACGCGCGTGGAGCAGGTCATCGCCAACCTGGTCTCGAACGCGCTCAAGTACGCGCCCAAAGGCGCGATCCGCATCAGCGGACAGGCGCGCCCCGAGCAGGTGATCGTGTGCGTCAGCGATGAGGGACCTGGCATCGAAGCCAAAGACCTGCCGCACATCTTCGACCGCTTCTATCGCTCCACCAACGCCGTCAAGCAGACTAAAGGCGCTGGCCTGGGACTCTACCTCGCCCGCGCGATTGTGGAGGCGCATGGAGGAAGGATTTGGGCAGACTCACCCGTAGGGGCGGGCACGGGCGCGAAGATTTGTTTTTCGTTGCCGAGATAAATTCAGGACGCGGACGAGCGCGGATGGACGCGGATTTTTTGATTTCTTTCCGCCATTTGTCGTATAATTTAGCCACTGTGAACGGAGTTGACAAATGAACCAGCAAATCCAAATTTCTTTAGATGAATTGGGACGCATCTTCGTACCCGCCTCTTTGCGCGAGAAATTGCACCTCGCGCCTGGGATGATGTTGGTTGTGGAAAAAGGCGACAAGGGAGGCCTTCAACTTCGTGTCGCATCCAAGCCAACCACGCTCGTGGAAAAAGACGGGATGTTGGTCGCCCGCGTGACCGCCCTCGGCGATCTCACAAATGCCACGCGTAACGAGCGCGACCGCCGCGTCTTTGATCTTCTGCAACGAGTTGGCCTGTGAAAATCCTGTTGGATACGTCCGTTTTGGTCGCCGCAATGGTTGAGGCGCATCCCGCGCATGAACGGGGAAAAACGTGGTTCAATCGGGTGACCAGCGGAGCGGACAAAGGTGTAGTCGCGGCGCACACTCTCGCGGAACTTTATTCCATCCGCACAACCCTGCCTGTTGATCCTCCAATTTCCCCAACCGATACGCAATAACTCATTTAGAAAAACGTCGCCGAAAAACTCGAGATCGTTTCCTTGTCTTCGGAAGACTATCTCCACGTAGTTGACCAACTGACTGAACTTGGCATCCTCGGCGGAGCGACCTACGACGCGCTCATCTTGCGCGCCGCTGAAAATGCCAAAGTTGATCTTGTGGTCACGCTCAATGAAAAAGATTTTCGCAGGGTGAATCCGATTCTGGCCGACAAAGTCGTCGCCCCCTAACAGAGAACCAACTTACCTCGCCCGCGCCATCGTCGAAGCCCACGGCGGACGCATCTGGGCAGACTCGCCCGTAGGGGCGGGGACGGGCGCAAAGATTTGCTTCTCGTTGCCGAGGTAGTTGGGACGCGGACGAGCGCGGAGGAACGCGGAAAGCCTGACGTCCGTCATTGCGAGCGAAGCGAAGCAATCCCCTCGCACGGCGCGGAGACTGCTTCGTCGGGAAGATCGCCCTTCTCGCAGTGACGGACAATTTTTTTGAAATATATGAATCGGCTCGTTCCATTGCCCCGTAATTCATATCCCCTTAGCAATCACAATTGATCTCGAAGCTTTTCCTCGATAGAGTTGACAAACTGAACGGCGAATTCCACCATCCGTTCCGCCATTGCGCGTGAGATTTCAAGTTTGTCTTCGTAGTCCCCCGTTTGACGCGTGTCGAAGGCGGTGTGCAGTGCAGGAACTTCCCCATTTCTTTTGGCAGGACGCCTGTCTTGACGAAGTGTCTGTCGAACAACGCCAGCACGCCGCTGTGTTTCGATGTTTCCTCGCCAACGGCCGCAAGGATGGCAAGCGCGGCATAGAACATGGCGTAATAGGCGCGGTTGACAATGCTTGCCGTATCCGCGTTTTGGTCGCGCAGGAGTTGCGCCGTGTCCAAGGTTTCACGGGCGCGCTCCATGCGGTATTGGATCAACTCTTTCGAGTAGGGCGGCTCTTTCTTCATGCAGGAATCCCCTCTTTTTTCACGTTCCTATAAAGCGGCATGAAGCCATAGCGTTTCATTTTTTCCTGGGTGGTCGGGATCGCCGAGATAACCTTGCCCGCCTCGAAACCCACTTCCCAGGTAACATCGGACACGAGAAAACGGGTCTGGTCATCCAATTTGGGGAGAATCACGAACAGATCAATATCCGAATCGCGGGTCGCGTCGCCGCGCGCCTGTGACCCAAACAGAATCACCTTGACAGGTTGCCCCAACGCCTGCGTCAGTCGCTGGCGAACTTCGGAGGCCAATTTCAAAGCGCGGACTCGAGGGCGAGGTGCCATGGGGTGATTATACCGCAGGGATTTTCATCCGTTGGTGTACCGTCCACGAATAAAACCGCGAATGCGCGAATCAAGCCGCCCTCATTCGTTTATTCGTGTAAAATTCGTGGACGGTTCCCCGCGCCATCGTCGAAGCCCACGGCGGACGCATCTGGGCAGACTCGCCCGCGGGGACAGGCACGGGGGCGAAGATTTGCTTCTCGTTGCCGAGGTGAAATGGGACGCGGACGAGCGCGGATTTACGCGGATTTACACAAAGAAAAAACGGCCTCCGAAAAAATCGGAGGCCGTTTGGTTTAAGATTTCAAGTTTCGCGGTTTGGTCGCGGATTTTTTGGCCGCGTCACGGGATACGACTCTCGGTTTCCTCACACGCGAGCGAATTGGCGCAAGTTCGCCGACATCCACAAACACAACATTCCTATCGGTCTTCGGCGCGGTTTTGAGCATAAAACGTGTGTAGCCCGCGTCGCGAGTATCCAGCAAAACTACTTCCGCACCTTCGGGAATGTCTTCACTGAATTTGGGATGGGCAGTGAGATAGCGCGTGAATTCGACGAACAAGTCATTATGCTTCAATTGATACATGCTATTCATTGTTCAACCCAGTTCCTACCGATTCAAATATTCCTCAGGCGTCATCACAGGCAGGGACGATTTCCCCTTGAAATGTTTCGCATTCCACGTGACAAAACATTCCGCGTCTGGCGTCCGTTCGGCAAGACCGAGAATCAAGGCGTCCATGAACGCCATGCGATGTTCGCGCATTTTCGCAAAGGGACGCTCGTAGATTTCGTCTCGGAAGGTCGAAGCAACAACCTTCTCATCAGGATCAACTGACCAAATCACAGTTAGTTGATAGGCATTGACCAGCCACGATTCCCATTTCTCCAGTTTTTCGGGCGAGAGATTAAACGACAACTGCCCAAGCACTTCCATCACGTTATAGATTGTAGTGGCAGGTTGGACAGTTTGAACTGCATCCAGAAAGGCTTTGTTCACATCCTGCCGTTTGTCTGACTGAAAGGCAAAGGCCAGCAGGAGAACATCCGAGTCGATTATGACCACGCTCGTCCTCTCAATTGTCGCATGGCATCATCGAGCGATTCTTTTCCAGCCGAAGACTTGACTTCCTTGCGCACCTCGTCCGCCAATTTCCGCGCGGACAGGATCGCCGCAGAACTCTTGGCAGGCCGAACCAGGACGACACTCGTCAACTTGGCGAGTTCGCCCTGTAATTTGCGCTGGTCGCGGCGGGAGAGACGCAAGACTTCGCTAATTACTTTTCGATAAGTTGGCCGATTGCGTGTGTATGTTGCCATGCGTTGATTATACGTCAAAAAATTGACAGACTGGAAAACACACATCCAGAAATTCCTTTGGGAGGCCGCCCAAACAGAATTGACATGACCAGCGGATTCTAAACGGATTAGCGGATTCACCGTCCTCCATCCGCTTATCCGCTTCCTATCCGCTGGTCGCCGTTCCACAGTTAACCAAACCCCTCGCGTGGACACGGGCGATAATCCATCAGACTCTCGCGGACAATAGCGCACGCCAGGGTGGACGTGTCAGGTTTTTGCAGGATTTCTCGACCAGCGGATTCTAAACGGATTAGCGGATTCACCGTCCTCCATCCGCTTATCCGCTTCCTATCCGCTGGTCGCCGCGCCACGATAGACCAAACCCCTCGCGTGGACATCGGCTATAATCCATCAGACTATCGCGGAGACATGTCAGGTCTTTCCATTTGTGCAGCCGCGAAGATTTGATTCTCGTTGCCGAGGCGCAGAGCCGAAAGACAAAGACGACAAAGAAAGAAAAAAAATTCCTTCGCGACCTTCGTGTTTAAAAAAACACCGCGTCCATCCGCGCTCGTCCGCGTCCCATCTCCCAAACCCAAAAGGAACCATCATGTCCTCCCTCCCCCTCCGCTCTTCCATTGACAAATCCTACACCTGGAATGCCGAGTCCGTCTTCGCCACGCCAGAGGCCTGGTCTGCCGAAGTGGACTCGATCCTCGCCGCCCTGCCTGAGATCAAAAAGTTCGAAGGGACGTTGAAAGACGCCGCGACCCTGCTCTCTGCCTTCGAGTCTATCGAGGGAGTGATGGCGCGCATGTATCGCGCTTTCGTCTACGCGGGATTCTCCTACTCCGTGGACACCACCGACCAGAAAGCCGCGGCGATGAGCGGCAAGGCGCAGGGACTCTACGGTCAGGTTATGGCGACGGCCGCGTTCCTGAATCCCGAAATTCTCGCCATTGGACAGAAGAAACTCGAGCAGTGGATGAAGGACGAGCCGCGTCTCGCCGTCTACGAACAATTCTTCAACAACCTGTTCCGCAAGCACGAACACGTCCGTTCGGGCGAGGTGGAGGAAATCCTTGGGATGTTGGCCGACCCGTTTTCGGGGGCGGGCGAAGCGTCCTCGTTGTTGCGCAACGCGGACATGAAGATTCCGTCCATCAAAGACAAGGACGGTAACGAGGTCGAACTATCCGAGTCGGTCATCTTCAACTTGATGGGCAAGGACGACCGCGAAGCGCGCCGCGAGTCGTGGGAGAACTATCACGCCACATTGCTCAGTTACAAAAATACGCTCGCCGCCAATCTCGCCACGTCCATCAAACAAAATGTTTTCCTCAGCCGCGTCCGCAAACACAGCAACGCGCTGGAAATGATGTTGTACGAACACAACATCCCCGTTGAGGTCTTCCACAATCTGCTCGCCACGTTCAAGAAACACCTGCCCACGTGGCACCGCTATTTCGAGATCCGCCGCAAAGCGCTGGGAGTTGAAACGCTCGAACCCTACGACTTATGGGCGCCGCTCATTCCAACGCATCCGAAAGTGCCGTACACGCAAGCCGTCGAGTGGATCGCGGAGGGACTGCTCCCGATGGGCAAGGAGTACGTCGGCATTCTGCGCAACGGCGCGCTCGAAGAACGCTGGGTGGACGTGTACCCCAACAAAGGCAAACGCAGCGGCGCGTTTTCGTGGGGCGCGCCTGGCACACATCCGTTCATTATGATGTCCTACTCCGACGAAGTCTTCAGCCTCTCCACACTGGCGCACGAACTCGGTCACTCCATGCACTCGTACCTGACGTGGCAGAACCAACCCTTCGTCTACGCGGATTACTCGCTCTTCGCGGCGGAGGTCGCGTCCAACTTCCATCAGGCCATGGTGCGCGCGCATCTGCTCAAAACAAAAACGGATCGCGATTTTCAAATCGCCGTCATCGAAGAAGCCATGTCGAACTTCTTCCGCTACTTCTTCATCATGCCCACCCTCGCCCGCTTCGAACTCGAGACTCACACCCGCGTCGAAAACGGCCAGCCCCTCACCGCCGACTCGCTGATCGAACTGATGGCGGATCTTTTCAGCGAGGGCTACGGCGGAAAAGTTAACGTGAAGCGCGAGCACGTCGGCATGACCTGGTCCCGCTTCGGCCACCTGTTCAGCGACTACTACGTCTATGCGTATGCCACAGGGATAGCGGGCGCCACCGCCCTCGCCAAACGCGTGCTTAACAATGAACCCAACGCCGTCGAAAATTACATCGGCTCCTTCCTCAAAGCGGGCAACTCCGATTATCCGCTGGATGTGCTCAAACGCGCGGGCGTGGATTTGACGACTCCCGAACCCGTTGACGCGGCATTCGAGGTGATGGCGGATTATGTGACGCGGCTGGAGAAATTACTCGGATAGCGGGTAAAATAGGGTTCGGTATTCGATAGCAGATAACTCGATACTCGATATTCGATAATCGAATATCGAGTATCGAATATCGAATACCGAATATCCAATATCGAATACCGAATATCGAATATCGTCTCCCAAATCCAAAATCACAAATCGGAAACCGCCCCATGCCCCAAACCCAAGTCTCCTGCCCGCGCTGCCGCCAGCCCGTTCCCGCCAACGTGGAACAACTCTTCGACGTGACCTCCGACCCAGGCGCGAAACAACGCCTGCTGGGCGGCGTCTCCAACTTCGTCCGCTGTCCTTATTGCGGATACGAAGGCCGCCTCGCCACACCCATCGTCTATCACGACAACGAAAAAGAACTCCTGCTCACCTTCTTCCCTTCCGAGCTGGGACTGCCCGTCAATGAACAGGAAAAATTATTCGGCCCGCTGATCAAGCAAGTCATGGATCGCCTGCCCGCCGAAAAGCGCAAAGCCTACCTGCTCTCGCCCAAAGCCAACTTGACCTACGAATCCATGATCGAACTGATCCTCGGCAAAGACGGCGTCACGCCTGAGATGATCAAGTCGCAGCAGGAGCGCGTCGCGTTGATCGAGCGCCTGCTGCAGGCCTCCAGCGCGGACGTGCGCACGGAGATCATCAGGCAAAACGAAAAACTCTTCGACGAGCAATTCTTCGCGCTGTTCAGCCGTCTCGCCCAATCTGCCGCGCAGAGCCAGCAACCCAAACTGGCCGAAGGGCTGGCCGCGTTGCAGGATCAACTTTTGAAGGAGACCGAGTTCGGACGCGGGTTGGCGGAATCGGTCGGCGAAATGGAAGCCGCCGCGCAGTCGCTGCAAGAGGCGGGACAGGGACTCACGCGCGAGAAACTGCTCGATATCGTCATCGCCTCCCCCAGCGACGCCCGCATCCGCGCGTACGTCGGCCTGGCGCGCGGCGGCATGGACTATTCCTTCTTCCAAACGCTGACCGACAAAATCGAAAAAGCCTCGGGCGAGGAAAAAACCAAACTCGAGCATGTCCGCGAAAGACTTTTGGATTACACCAACGAGATGGATCGGCAGATCGAAGCGCGTTACAAACAGGCGCAACAGTTCGTGGAGACGCTGCTCAAACAAGACGATATCGCCGCCGCGACACAAGCCAACCTGCAAAACTTCTCGCAGGACGCAGTGGACATCGTTCAGCAGATGTTGAAACAGGCTTCCGAAAAAAACGATTATGCAACAATGGGCAAACTGCAAAAGATGATCGAAGTGTTACAGCAGGCCAGCGCGCCCCCGCCCGAGGTGGCCTTCATCGAACAATTGCTCGAGGCCCCCGACGCGGCCGCGGTGGAGAAGATGCTCACAGACAACGCGGAGGCGGTCAACGATCAGTTCATCGAAGCGCTGAACGGACTCGCCGCGCAGGTGGAACAGCAGGGCGCGGGCAACCCCGAAGCGCAGGCGCTGAGCGAAAAATTAAACATGGTCTACAAGAGCGCGCTGAAGTTTTCGATGAAGAAGAAGATGGGATGACACAATCAGAAACCAGGTTTCTTGAAGAAACCTGGTTTCGTCATTCCTACCTCAACCCTTCGAACAAATCTGTCTCCACTTTTCTTCCCCCGTTTACCAAACTAAACGCGCGATAGAAAGCGCCTTGCATCGTCAGCGCCTGGGCAACCATTTCTTCGGGAGCGTCCGCCAGCGGGCCGAGCGTGGCAAGCTGACTCTGGTGACATTTGATGGCGCGCAAAGCCGTGGCGCAGTGCGCGGACATTTCAACGCGCGTGGTGATCATCCATTCCTTCCAGGCGGTCTCACTGCGGGTTTGATCGTCCACGATGAACGTCATGTCGCCCATGAGCGGAGCGATAAAGTGGATGAAGTTTTCCCCGTCCACCATGTAGTACAGTTTCGAGATACGATGCGGCGGAAGATTTTTCGCGTCCGCATACGATGCGTCTGCCGCGCAGACGATGGCGGCCTGCGTGAACTGTCCGATGGCAATGTGATCGGGATGACCGTAATTGCCGTCGGGCGGGAAGGTAACAATGACTTGCGGTTGAATGGAGCGAATGAGAGTCACAATTTTGCCGATGGCTTCGACGGGGTCGGCCTGGTCGAGATCGCCGTCAATGTAATCGAGAAAATGGACGGTCGTCATGCCGAGCGCGTCCGCGGCGCGGCGCAACTCTCCTTCGCGCAGTTGGCCGAGCGCGCCTGGGCCAGGATTCTGCTCCTCGGGGCCGAACCAGCCGCGTTCGCCGCGCGTCGCGCAGACGAGATGGGTCTCAATTCCTTCGGCGGCATATTTCGCGAGCGTCGCGCCCATGCCCATGGATTCGTCGTCGGGGTGCGCGAAGATACAGAGTAATGTCAAGGGGCGCATGTTCATTCTCCAGGAATCGAAAAACCAGGTTCCTTCAAGGAGCCTGGTTTCCAGATAAGATCACGCAGGCGGGTTATCCAACCGGATGCCATGACCGCGCACTGTGTCAATGTATTGATGCGTTGGGTCGAGCGAGGCCAGACGGTCGCGCAAGCGTCGAATCAAAGCGTCCAGCGCCTGGTCCGAGACTCCCGCCGATTGTTCCTCGCCCCACACGGTCGCGACCAGTTCGACGCGGTCAATCACCTGCCCCTGCTTTTCGTACAGCAGCCAGAGCAACTTGAATTGCTGCGCCGAAAGCGGCGGCGATACCTGTTGCTGATTCACCCACACGCGCCGCGAACGCAGATCAATCATCAGGCGGCCGAGTGTACCGGCGCCGTCGGCAAGCGGCATGGTTGAATCGGACGTGAGAAATAAAAATTCCTGGGCCAACGAGACCGCCACTATATCGCCATCCTGCAGCATGACCGGCGAGGTAAGTTCCCTGCCGTTATGATGCGTGCCGTTTTTGCTTCCCATGTCTTCGAGGATCACGCCCTCATTCGTCGGCGTGAAGCGCGCGTGGTAACGTGATACCTGGCGGTCGGCGATGATCACATCGCAATTGCCCTCACGCCCGACGACGAGCGCGCGCGAAATGGACCAGCGCTGGCCTTTTAACGATCCATCCTGCGCGATCAGCAGGGGGTATTCTTCTTTCTTTTCGGTTTGTTTCGATTCTCTCGACATGATCTGGGTCCCGCAAGCACGCATGAATTTCGGCGTTGTTTTCGCAAAGACGTTTATAATATAGCAGAAAAGCGTGTTTCTGTGCAGAACCAACGCCGAATTGATTCCTGCACAATCCCGCTCGGAGAATCCACAACCAATGTCCCTTCCGGCCCAATCCGGGGAGACGCTGCGCGGCCGCTACCGAATCCGTGAACAGATCGGACAGGGCGGCATGGGCAACATTTACCTCGCCGAAGATCTTCGGCTCGAGGGCCGTCTGTGCGCCCTGAAGGAAGTCGAACACGACCGCGCCCTCCCCGAAAACATTTTTAAGGAAGCCCGCGACCAATTCCTGCGCGAGGCGACCATCCTCGCGCGCCTCGATCACCCCAACCTGCCCAAGGTATCCGATTTCTTTTCCATCGAACAGCGCGATTATCTCGTGATGGATTTCGTGCCGGGCAAGGACCTGCGCGCGTTGATGCTCGAGGCGCGCAAACAAAAAAGATTTCTGGCGGAGGCAGAGGCGCTGGGCTGGATCGGTCAATTGAGCGACGCGCTGAATTACCTGCATACACAAACCCCGCCCATCATTCACCGCGATATCAAACCCAGCAACATCAAGATCACCCCGGCCGGGCTGGTCAAACTGGTGGATTTTGGACTCGTCAAAGTGCTGGCCCCGGAGGAGGTGACGATTACGGTCATTCAGGGGCAGGGGACCGCGCTCTACACCCCGCTCGAACAATACGGCGGCGACGGCGCGCACACCGACGCGCGCTCCGACATCTATTCTCTCGGCGCGACCCTGTATCACCTGTTGACGAACGAACCGCCCGCCGAGGCGCGTATCCGTTTCCTCGACTCCTCCCGGCTGGTTTCACCGCGCGCGTTGAATCCCGAACTGAGCATTCGCACCGAGCGCGCCATCCTGCGCGCCATGTCGCTTCACCCAGATGGCCGCCCGCAGACGGTGGATGAATTCCGTCAATATCTTTTTGGCGCGCGCGATCTGCCCACCGGCCCGCTTGGCGCGGCCAGACAAACACACGCCGCCTTCGACCTCGACATCCTCACGCCCGACTCGGCGCTGGTTTGGGCGAGCGTCGGCCTGTTGGGGTTAAGTCTCGCGCTTACGTTATTGCGTTAGATCCAAACTACGCGGGGTTTCATAGCGCGCTGAGCGCGATCTCCACGATTGGTTGTGCGCGGCCGAGTGATTTGAACGCCGCGGCGTTATCCTTTTGCGCTTCTGCGCATCCACCACCAGGCGGCAAACGCGCCGACCAGTTCCCCCATCACAACCATGCCCGCCAGCGCGCCGCCGCCCCAATCGGTCAACACGGCGACCGCGCCGGGCAGGCCGAGGGCAAGGTAGTTGTAGGCCAGCAATCCGCCGACTGTGACGCACAGCGCCCAACGCACCCTCCAGCGCGAGGAACCGATACTCCCCCCCACCCAATAGAACAACCACGCGCTTCCCGCCAGAATAAAGAGACTTAACAACCATCCGCCAAAACGCGGGCGCCCGTCCGTTGTAACAAAATCATTTTCAGGAACCGCCGCCGGTATGAACGGGGTCGGTTCGAATGTCTGTGTGGCGACCGGCACGATGACCGTCACGATCATCGGCGCACCCTCGGAAACGTCCAGTTGTAATACTTGCGAGATCTGCGCGGGTTCGCTGGAGGCGCGCACTTCGAGCAGGCCGGTTTTGGCGAGGCGATAGGAAGCGCGCGCGATACCGCCCACTGTTTGCGCGTCCTGTTGTTCGATCAGGCCGCCGCCCTCGCCTCCCAGCATGACTGAAAAGCGAACGATGGTCCCATCCGGGACGAGGTTGCCGTTGTGGTCAAACAACTCGCCAGTGCGGATCTGGATCGTGTCGCCGAGACGCATCTGCGGGACGGCGGTCGGTTCAGCGCTGGCAGGCGGGGAAGCCGGGGAGGGCGCGCCCGCTGGCGGTTCCAGGTAGAGCGGGATGATCTGGGCGGGGTCTGGCGCGGTGATGGCGATCAGGTTGTATCCGGTGCCGGGAATCGAAACCGGGGAATGTCCTTTCAGCGGCAGTTCGCGGAAAAGGATGCGCGCCGCGGCATCTACAAAAGGCGGGGCTTTGCTGTATAGCGCGAAGTATGCGGTGAATTTGGAGATGTCGGTGGAATCGAAATAGTACGGCGCGCCAAAAGAAAAGAGGATGATTTTTTTGCTTCGCAGGAGGTCTTGTCGTTCGGAAAGCAGGCGTCGGACGAGGTCGGGTGAACCGTCGGATGAATCGGCAAGCGCGATGACGATCCAGGAGGCGCGCCGCAGGTCGGGTTCCACAAATTCGCCGCCAGTGCCGTTGAGCATGTTGTCGAGGTCGCGGAATGCGTGCGAGGTGAGATGGGTGGGCAGGATCGCGCCGCCGGAGGGGGCGCCGTAGAGTCGCACAATAGATTGCTGGAAGGCGTCTGCGGCGAACACGGTTTGTTCGGGGCAGCTGGAGCATTGCTGTGCGGTACGCGCCGCGCTGAGGAAAACGATGTAGTCCGAGGCATTGGGTGGATCGGGCAGGACCGAGTCGAGTTCTCCGAGGTCGGGGCTGATGAGCGTGGCGGCTTCGACGGCCACCTTGAATGTTGTGGCTTCAGAGTGATTCAGCGCCGCCAGTTGATCCTCCTCCGGTACGGGTCGTGCGTCCATGAAAACGCCGAAGACCTGGTATTTGCGCGCGAGGATGCGCGTGACGGCCTCGTCGACGCGCGTGGCAAAGGCGGGGTCTTCTTCATATTTTTGAGCGAAGTAATCGAGGATGATTTTGACGGAGGTGTAGTTGTCGGAAGAGTCGGCGGTGGTGATGTTGCCGAGGTAGAGCATGTCGTTTCCCGCGAGGAAGGCGTCGCGTGTAATCAGGCGGGCGTTGAATGGGGCGCCGCTGGCGCTGTAGTAATCGAGCACGGCGCGGCTGCCAAGGTTGTCGCTGATCACCAGCCCGCCGTTGGCGCGCCAAGCGGAGAGTTCGGGCAGGTTGAGCATTTCGGAAAGCGCCTGTGAATCGAAACTGAGCGGACGGGTGGTGGCGCGGATGTTGCCGCGCAGTCCTTGAAAACGCAAATGTGAGATCAGCAATCCGTCCACGGTCGCTTCGGCGTCGGGCGCGTTGCCGGTCACTGCGAAGAACGGCGCGAGTTCGATCTGTTTCAGTTGTTCGAGCGATTTTCGCACTGTGGCGATTTCCACTTCGGGCAGGCGGTCGGAACTGCCCAGGCCGGGAAAGTGACGCGCTACAACGAACAGACGCTGATTGCTGCCGCGATGCAGGCCGCGTACGTAGGCCTGTCCCATTGCGCTCACCCAAAATGGGTCGCCGCCAAAGACGCGCGGGCCGAGGTCGCTGGCGGGCGCGGGGTTGGGCTGGTCCAGTACATCTAGCGATGGTCCAAAGAACAGGTTAAATCCAAGCGCGGAGAGTTCGCGCCCGGCCGCCGTTCCCACTTCTTCGGCCAATTGTGGCTGCCACGCGGCGCCGATGGACATGGCCGAGGGCAGGGGGGTGAGGCCGTTCAGGATCTGGTCGGTGGGCGCGCCGTTCCCTTCCTGGGTCACGCCGATCCATAATGGAATGTACAAAAGGTTCGCTGCCTGTGCCTGGTCACGCTCGATCTGTTGCAATTGTGCGATCAGGGCGCGCGCCGCGGCTGTCGTATCGGGCGCAGCGACGAAGTTATCGTTGGCCGCGGAAAGCGTCACGCCGCCGATGTGGTAGTTGGCGATCAGGTCGTAGATCGGCGAGGTGTCATTGGCTTCTGCTCCGGTGAACGAGACGAGGAACAACTGCCCCACGCGTTCCTGCGGCGTCATGTCGCGCACCATGTTGCGGATGTAGAGCGGGGGGGCGGGTGTCTGCGCCTGTGCCGGCAAAACGGCAAGGAACACCCATGCCAATAGGATTGCTCCGCGGAAAAGATGTTTCATGGCGCGGTTTCTTTCCCGGTGTTCGTCGCGCACGGGTTCGGTTGATCGGCGGGATGCGCGCGCAGCCGGGGAATCATTTTGTCAACTCGCGCGTAACGCGCACAGTGGTCAGAGGGTCATCGGTGAGGATGCCGTCCACACCCCAGGCGATGAGACGGCGGGTGTCCTCTTCGCGGTTGGAGGTCCACACGTTAATCCTGCGCTTCAGGCGATGGACGCGCTGGACTTCCTGGTGCGTCACGTCTGTGATGTAGGGGTGCAGGGCCGCATAATCGCCAAAATTGAATCCGAAGGAGCGCGCCCACAGGCCGATCATGCCTTCGCGCGCGAGCAGTCCGCGCGAGACTTCGGGCAGGAAGTGCGCGGCCTTGCGGAGATTGCCTGCGTTGAACGAGGAGAAGAGGACGCGCTCTTGCAACGCGTGGCGGCGGATGAGGTGGCAGGTCTTTTCAACCAGGTCGTCGCCCGGCGAGAAATAATTGGTCAATTCGACATTGATGATGGCGCGCCTGCCAATGGTTTCAAAAACTTCTTCGAGGGTGGGGATTTTCTCGCCGCGAAATTTTTCGGAGAAGAAACTTCCCGCGTCCAGTTCGCGCAGTTGGGCGAGCGAAAGCTGCGTCACGCGGCCTGTTCCATTCGTGGTGCGATTCACGGTCTCATCGTGATGGACGACAACGACGCCGTCCGCGCTGAGTTTGGCGTCCAGTTCCACGCCGTGCGCGCCCTGGTCGAGAGCGCGCGTGAACGCGGCCAGGGTGTTTTCCGGCGCGTAGTATTTGGCGCCGCGATGACCGAGGATGAGAGGCGAGGGAATATCGTTGAGCATATCGGCATTATACAATACGCAGTACGTCGGCGTAGTTCGTACTGCGTAAGATGAGGAAGCGGGTTGAGTTGTGGAGGCGAAAGGGGTTTATAAATCCACAAAATAGGCCGAGGCGGCGCGGTCTATCATTTCGCGGGACATGGCCGGTTCAACAGCGAGATAGGAGGCGATGTCGAGGATCTGATCGCACAGGTCGCGCGGATGGGATGCGCGCAGTTTGCGGTTGCGTTTGATGTAATATTCTTGTAGAAGATACGCGAGTCCCTGGTCGGCATAGGGAATTTTCTTGTCGGCGGAGACGCGTTTGAAAATTTCACGATACTCTTCATAGGAAGGATCGCCGATTTCGATCTTGTGGCGCAGGCGGCGCAGGAAGGCCTCATCCACAAGATCCTTCGGCGGCAGGTTGGTGGAGAAGACAACCAGCACATCGAACGGGACTTCAAATTTTCTTCCGGTGTGCAGCGTGAGGAAATCAATGCGGTTTTCGAGCGGAACGATCCAGCGGTTGAGCAGGTCGCGGGGACGCACTTGCTGACGGCCAAAGTCGTCAATCAGCAAAATGCCGCCGTTGGCCTTGACCTGGAACGGCGCTTCGTAGAATTTGTGCGTGTCGTCGAATACGAGGTCGAGGCCTTCGAGGGTCAACTCGCCGCCGACCACGATAAAGGGACGGCGGATCTTCACCCAGCGCGGGTCGCGGCGCGTGCTGGGGCGCAAGGCCCCGGTGCCGCCGCCGCTCGTTTCCGATTCGGGCGCGAGCCTGTGGCTGACCGCGTCGTAGAGTTTGATCACTTGTCCGTCGAGGTAGAGCGCGTATGGAATGTACATGGCCTGACTGAGGACAAGATTGCCGAAGGCGCGCGCGATGCTGGTCTTGCCGTTACCCGGAGGACCGTAGAGAAAGATGGAGGCGCCGGAATTGAGGGCCGGGCCGAGACGTTGGAAGGTGGTTTCAGAGATGACCAGCTGCGAGAGGATCTGGCGCATTGTTCGTGTGGTGACGGTCATGCGGCCGCTTTTCTGGCGGCGGATCGCGTCGTTATAAACATCGAACGGGACCGGCGCGGGGCCGGCGTATTGGCTGCGGTCCAGGGCTTCGCGGGCGCGCGCGATTCCGGCCGAGGTGATGCCGTAGGTGTACGAGCCTTCGCCCAGCCCGCCCTGTGAGGATTTGATCTCGATCAGTTTTTCGGTCTTAAGCCCTTGCAAAATCTGATCCATCACCCCCGCGAAAGGAAGCGCGATCGCCTCGGAAATGCGCGTTCCGCTCATGTACCCCTGAAAGTAAAGGATCTTCAATACCAGGTCCTGCAACCACAGAGGCGAGAGGCCGGTATCGTCCACGCTGTTAATGGACGGCGGAAAAAACTGGACATTGGTCGGTACGCCGGGTTGACCGCGATTGGGCAGGGCCATGGAAATTTCTCCGAAGATTGCTGGGTGATGACGCGATTATAGCACGGCGCGACCTCGCCGCTCCGATTGTCTCATTGCAATTTCGTTTATAATCCCCGGCCATGAACCTATCTGTGATTATCCCTGTGTACAACGAAAGCAAAAGTATCGAGGAAATCCTGCGCCGCGTCCACGCCACCGACCTGGCCAATGAGATCGTGGTGGTAGACGACGGCTCGCTGGATGGCACGCGCGAGATCCTCAAAAAACTGGATGGCAAAAAAGGTGTGCGCGTCATCCTGCACGAAAAGAATCAGGGCAAGGGCGCGGCAGTGCGAACGGGGCTGAATGCCGCGCGCGGGGATGTGTTGCTCATTCAGGACGCGGACCTCGAATACGATCCGCGCGATTACCCCCTGCTCCTCAAGCCCATCCAGGAAGGCCTCGCGGATGTGGTCTACGGATCGCGCTTCCTCGGCGGGGCGCGTCGGGCGGCGATGTTCTGGCATCTGGTTGCCAACCACCTGCTCACCTTCATGACCAACATCCTCTACAACACCATCCTGACCGACATGGAAACCGGCTACAAGGTTTTCCGCCGCAAGGTGGTGCAGGATATGCCGCTGCGCGCCAAACGTTTCGATTTCGAGCCGGAATTCACAGCCAAGGCGCTCAAGCGCCGCTACCGCATCTTCGAGGTGGCAATTACCTTCAACCCGCGCGACTATTCCGATGGCAAGAAAATAAAATTGAGGGATGCCTTCGAGGCGGTATGGACGTTGTTAAAATATCGCTTCGTGGATTGATGCGTGTCCCCGCACAAACATGCAGGGCGGAAGTCTCTCCGTCCTGCTTCGATTCAGGAAAAAATTCCCAGCAGAAGGCTTTCCAACCCCTGCATGGCGTTGCGCGCTGTCAGCGACATTTGTGTTCCGGCGTCTGTAATTTCGGGTTGAACGGCCAGGACAAACACCTTTGGCCTGCGGCTGATGGGAATTACCTTGAAGAGCAGAGGCAGGTTGACGGTATGAGTTGAGATCGCCAGCCCGCCGATCTGACTCAACTCCAGCAGGGCAATGTCGCCGGGCGCGGCGCGCAGGTCGGCGGTATCCAGCACGAGTACCAGGTCTGCCTGCAAGGTCTCCACTTGCCGGAGAAAATGTTCCGGGACACTGCCCGCATCAATTAAAGGGACACTGATCCTGCCCTTGAGCCGTTCGGCAAGACGCGAGCCCAGACCATCGTCGCTCCGCGAGCGGTTGCCTACTCCAAGGATCAGGAGTCTTTTCCCCTCTACTCGCTGGCGGAATTCTTCATAGAAATCTGGTTGCATCAGCGCCGATTGTACATTATCTCCCACATTCGATACACTTCCCCGATTGTCAAACGCTTAACAAACGTCCGTCCTGCGCAGGGTCAATGTCAATCAACGATCCATTCCACCGGGCAGTGATTGAAACTCGGCACGCGGCGCGGACTCGTTCGCTTGCGGGTTTTTCAAATCAATCGGCGTGTGGGCGGTGATTATTTTCATGGTACACTTGCGCAAAAGAAAATCCGATGAACGAAGAAAATGTGAAGAAAATTCTGTGCGTTGAGGATGAGCCGGAGATGGTGGACCTGATCCGGTTGATCTTGAACCGGCGCGGGTTTGAAGTGACCGGCGCCTCCGGCGGCGTGGATGGGCTGAACAAGATTCGCGCGAGCCGCCCCGATCTCGTGTTGCTCGATCTGATGATGCCGGACATGGACGGATGGGAAGTGTATCAGCAAATGAAGGCCGACAACGCGCTGAAGGATATTCCCGTGATCGTGGTCACAGCCAAGGCGCAGAGCATAGACAAGGTGCTTGGGTTGCATATCGCCAAAGTGGACGACTACATTGCCAAGCCTTTCAGCCCGCAGGATTTGTTGAGTAGCGTGGAAAAAGCGCTGGCGAAACCAGCGAAGTGAGGCAACACCGAATGGTACGGGCGTCCCAATCAGTGGACGCCTTTTTTCGTAAAAGAGGTTCATGCAAACGTTCGTGATCGTTCAGGGGCGGGAACACAAACCCGCCTCCCTACCGCGCGTGAAATATTGCGAGTCGTTCCTCTGCCGATTGCGCGGGCTGACCTTCCGCGCGCCGCTCACGCCCGATGAGGGACTGCTCCTCGTTTTTGGGCGCGATAGCCGGGTGGACTCTTCCATCCACATGCTGGGGGTCAGTTTTGATATTGCGGTCTTTTGGATCAACTCTGAAATGAAGATCGTTGACAAGATCGTGGCTGGCGCATGGAAGCCGGCTTTCTTCCCGAAGGAACCGGCGCGCTATGTGCTCGAAGTCCACGCCGGGCGCATCAATGATTTTGAGATCGGTCAAGCCGTCGAGATTCAAAATGCGTAACGTTTCCATTTTTATTCTTGTGGCGCTTCTGCTGGTCCTGTCCATTCATCCCGTCGCCGCGCAAGCCAGCGGGCCGGTCTACATCGTCCAGCCGGGCGATACGCTTTCTTCCATCGCTTCGCGCTTCGGCGTCTCGGTGGATGAGTTGATGGCGGCAAACGGCATCACGAATCCGAATCTGCTTTCGGCCGGACAACAACTCGTCATCCCCGGTCTCGAGGGTGTAACCGGTGTTCTCGATACGGAAGTCGTTGCCTTCGGCGATTCTCTGCGCGGACTCTTGCGACGCACGCAGATGTCTCTTTCCCTTTTGCAAAAATTGAATCGTCTCGTCAGCCCGACGGAACTGTACGCGGGCGCGAGCCTCATCATCCCGCAACAGGATGAGTCGACTTTATCCGCGCGCGCAGTGCCGCACAAAGGTGAGACGTTGCTCGAGGTGGCCGTCCGACAGGGAAGCGACCCGTGGACGCTCGCTTCGCTCAACGGGCTGGCGGGCACCTGGGACGCCCTGCCCGGCGACTCACTCTATTCCCCTACCGGCTCCAGCGACACGTCCACAAGCGGCCTGCCGGATGCATTCATCAGTGCCGAGGTCAAGTCGCTTCCGCTGAAACAGGGCGGCACCGCCGAGATTCTTGTCCGCGCCAAAGATGGGGTTACCCTCGGCGGCGGACTCGTGGACAAGCCTCTTCACTTTTTTCCGCTTGAAGACGGACAGCAGGTCGCCTTGCAGGGAGTCCATGCCCTGATCGAACCGGGCCTGTATCCTCTGCGCCTCGACGCAACCCTGTCGGATGGAAGCGCTCAATCTTTTGAACAAATGATTCTGGTCGCCTCTGGAAATTACTATCAAGAATCCATTTCCGTTGACCCGCTCACCCTGGACCCAAGCGTGACCGAGCCGGAGAATCAACAGATTCTTTCCATCGTTACGCCGGCCACACCGCAACGAAAATGGACGGAACCGTTCCGCCTCCCCGTCCCGGAAGATTCACGGGGCTGCGTCAAAGGCTATTTCGGCACGCGGCGCGACTATAATGCCGGTCTATATTACGGCTTTCATGCCGGGCTCGACTACGGCGTTTGTTCGGAAACCAACCCCTTCGATATCTATGCCCCCGCGCCGGGCGTGGTAATCTTTACACAAAATTTGATTGTGCGCGGCAGAGCGACGATCATTGATCATGGCTGGGGCATCTACACCGGCTACTGGCACCAGGAGGAGATCTACGTGACGCCCGGCCAGATCGTCTCCACAGGTCAACTCATCGGCAAAATCGGCGCGACCGGGCGCGTCACCGGCCCACACCTGCATTGGGAGATCTGGGTCAACGGCGTGCAGGTGAACCCGCTCGACTGGCTCGATGTTCTCATCCCTTGAAACGGAAGTTCACATGGCAACTACAGAAGTTATCAACTATCTTAAACAAAGCGACACCTTCTACAAATTCACCGCCACCCAATTGGAACTGGTTGCAAATTTGTGCCAGGAAGTGGTACTCGACAAAGGCGAGGTCATCTTTCGCGAGAACAGCGGAAGCAAGGAACTGTACATCATCGCGCAGGGACAGGTGCACATCCGCATCCATTCCGGGCCCGAAGCGGGTGAGGCAAAACCCGAAAAAGACCTGCTCATCGCCACCCTGCGCCGCGGCCAATCCTTCGGCGAAATCGCCCTGGTAGATGAAGGCCTGCGTTCCGCCACCGCCATCGCAGGGCAGAAGGACACTCACCTGCTGGTGATCGCGCGCGATAAACTCATCATGCTCTGCGACACGTATCCCCAACTCGGCTACCGTCTGATGTACAATCTCGCCGCCGATCTCGCCACCAAGATCCGCAACACCGACCTGCGCATCCGCGAACAACTGCTCTACAAACCGATCGGGAAATAGCCTCGCAGGACTTTCGCTTGCCGTAATTTGCCAGAAAGACCACGGCATTTGCCAGGAGACATGCCGACTGGCTCGCATTTTTTGAGCGTAAACAGCGCTCCCTGCGCCAATGTGCGGAACAGCGAAAGCATGGGTTACCCAAACCACAGGCGTCCCCGGTAAATTTTTATCATCCGCCCCTTGACCGTCAAGCCTTTGTAATGTACGATTGCCCGACAATTGGAATGAACGTTTTTCGTTAAGACACAGGGCCGTGCGAAACTGCAATTGCATTTTCCCGGCCTTGTTCATAAAATCACCGAAAGGAGGTGAGACCGGCGACTAACGAGCATCGCCAGCCGTAAACGTCGTGGCCCGCAAGGGTCGAAAAATCCGTACACCCTTTCCATCTCGGAGGAAGAAGAATGAATAAACGTTTGTTTGCTGTTCTATCCGTGCTGGTTCTTGCCAGCATGATGCTCGCAGCCTGCGGCCCCAAAGGCCCGGTCGAAACTGCGGCTCCCGCCGGCTACGAATGCGCCGACGAATTTCGCTGTGTGAAGATCGCCCCCGGTGAACCCATCCACATCGCCTACTGGGGCGTCCTCTCCGGCGCCGACAGTTCCCTGGGTGAAGACTCCAAGCGCGGCGTCGAAGTCGCCATTGACGACAAGGGCGGCAAGCTGCTCGGTCATGACATCCTGCTGACCACCGAGGACGCCGGCTGCACCCCCGAAGGCGGCGCCACTGCGGCCGCCAAACTCGCCTCCGACACCTCGCTCGTTGGCTTGATTGGCTCCAGCTGCTCCGACGAAACCGTGGGCGGTATCGCCGCGATCTCCAACGCCGGCCTGACCACCATCTCCCCGTCGAACACCCGCCCGGCTTTGTCCGCCCCCGACCGCGGCCCCGACTATGCCGGCTACCTGCGCACCGCCCACAGCGATGCCTTCCAGGGCAAGGCTGTGGCCGAGTTCGCGTACAACTTCCTGAAGGTCACCAAGGCCGCCACCATCCATGATGGTTCCGCGTACGCCCAGGCCCTCCAGCAGGTCTTCGCGGACGAATTCGCCAAACTCGGTGGAACGATCGTGGCCCAGGAAGCCGTTGCCAAGGACGCCACCGACATGAAACCCGTGCTGACCACCATTGCCGCGGCCGGTCCCGAGTTCATCTACTACCCGGTCTTCGTGGCCGTCGGTGGTTATGTGACCGCCCAGGTGCGCGATGTGCCCGGTCTCGAGAGTGTCTACCTTGCCGGTTCCGACGGCATCTTCACCGCTGACCTGCTCAAGGGCGGCGGCGAGAACACCAAGGGCATGTACCTCTCCAGCCCGGACTTCAGCGCTTTCACCGGCGATTACGCCGGCTTCATTGCCAAGCATGAGGCCAAGTACGGCGGCTCCACGCTGTCCACCTTCCACGCGCACGCCTATGACGCCGCGAACATTCTCTTTGCGGCACTCGAAAAGGTTGCCCACGTGGATGACGACGGCACCGTCTGGGTCCCGCTCAAGGCTCTCCGCGACGCCATCTACGCCACCAAGGATTTCGCTGGCATCACCGGCAATCTCTCCTGCTCTGCCTCCGGCGACTGCGGCGCTCCTGTGATCGCTGTTTACGAAATCGTGAACGCCGATCCCGCTTCGTGGAACCCGGCCGACGCGGCCAACCCGAACCCCAAGAAGGTCTGGCCCTAGATCGAACGCTAAGTAGTAACGAGGGGGGCGGACTTCCGCCCCCCTCGACTCTCACCTTTTGCGAGGAGAAAGCCCATGCGAACGAACCTTAGCGAGCGATTGCTGGACCTGGCGGTCAGCGTATTCATGTGGGGATTTCGCGTCCTGATCGTTGCCGTCATCCTGATCGGAACCATCTCCACCATCCAGGCCGGGAAATACACCAGCGAACAATGGATAGACTTTGTCGTTCAGGGCATATCACAGGGCAGCCTGTATGCCATGATCGCGCTGGGATACACCATGGTGTATGGCATCCTGCGAATGATCAATTTTGCTCACGGCGATATCTTCATGACCGGCGCCTTCGGGGCATACTTTCTGGCGACCTGGTTAAACAACACAGGCTTTATTGACAGTAACCCGCTCCTGGGACTCTTAATTCCGATTTTATTTGCCATGCTGGTTGCGGCGGGAATCGCCATGTTGGTGGAACGCATCGCCTACCGTCCGTTGCGCAACGCCCCCCGCCTGGTACCTCTGATCAGCGCCATCGGCGCTTCCTTCTTTCTGGAATATGCCTTTCGTGGTTTTTTTGGCCCTGGCGTATACGCGTATCCGCCTATCAACGCCCTGGACGGGGAATGGCAAATATTTGGAATCGGCATCCAAAAAGTTCAGGTCGTGGTTGCCGTCTCCGCCGCAATTATGATGGCGATCTTATATTCAATCGTCATGTTCACAAAAGTCGGAAAAGCCATGCGCGCCGTTTCGGAGAATAAAGACACCGCCGCGCTCATGGGAATTAACGTTAACAGCATCATCGTGTCCACATTTGCCATCGGAGCCGCCATGGCCGGCGCGGCAGGCGTGTTGAACTCGCTTTTATTTCGCCAGATCAACTTTATGATCGGCTTTGTGCCGGGCATCAAGGCCTTTACCGCGGCGGTACTGGGCGGCATTGGAAACATCCCCGGCGCCATGGTGGGAGGCCTGGTATTGGGAATTTTCGAATCCATCGGTCCGTCGCTGTTCCTCGAAGGACTTGGCATTCCCCGCCCCTATCAACTCAAGGACGCCATTGCCTACACCATGCTGGTGATGATCCTGCTGTTCCGCCCATCCGGCATTTTAGGTGAGCGGCTCTCAACCAAGAAAGCCTAGCGGGTGAACGCCATGAAAAAAGAAAACTTCATCTGGAGCGCGCTTAAAATCGGACTGACGAGCGGCGCGATTGCAATTTTCATCTGTCTGATCGGCATGGTGGACGTCTTCAGCAAACGCGATGTCGTCGAGGAAGTCATCACGCTGGGACAGTTTGTCCTGCTCGCTACAAGCGTCATGGCAGGATTACTCGCCTCCCGCCGCACCGTTCATCTGCTTGGACGCGAAAAATGGACCGCGGCGCTTGTATCAGGTTTGGCCGCCGGGTTCATCAGCGGCGGCATGGTCGCGCTGCTCGTTCTTCTCGGAGACAAGGTGAACCTGCGCGCGATCTTTCTAAACGCGTCCCCGGTACTGTATGAACTGTTGACTTTCGGAAAAGGCGTGGGCAACATTTGGGTACTCCCCCTCATGGGCGCGCTGGGCGGTTTGCTTGGCGGCGCTTACCTTTATTTGCCTGGACGGATCAGCCATCCTGTCAATCGCGGACTGTTCATCATCGTCTTCATGGCGCTGTTCGCTGGCCTCTTCCGCGTGATTTTTATCAACCAGGGCCCCGAAATGGAGAAGGTCGCCAAATACCTCTTCGGACAGACCGGCCTGACCAAAGCCGGCGCGCTAATCTTCTTTTTCGGCGTAATCCTGATCACCGTCTTTTGGACCTACCGCGGCGCCGCGGTCCGCGCTGGCGTTGCCCGCCTTCCAAAAGCGGGTCAAGTCTCTCTGCGCGTGATTGCCATCGCGCTGATCGCCATCATCGCACTGGCCCTGCCTGGAGTCTCGGGGCCGTTCATCTCCCAGGTAATTGTCACGGTGGCCTTGTTCATCCTGATGGGACTCGGTCTTAACATCACGCTCGGCTTTGCGGGGCTGCTCGATCTTGGCTTCGTGGCCTTCTATGCCATTGGCGCATACACTGTCGGCTTGCTCACCTCCTATGGCCCCTTCGGGTTACAGCACATCTCGTTTTGGGAGGCCATCCCGATCGCTGTTTTGGTCTCCATCGCGGCCGGATTCACGCTTGGCCTGCCGGTACTTGGCGTACGCGGCGACTATCTTGCCATCGCCACACTCGGCTTCGGCGAGATCGTCCGTCTGCTGGCCGGTTCCGATTTCCTCTCTCCCTACTTTGGCGGGCCGCAGGGAATCATCGGTATTCAAAAACCCTGCATCGGCGTCCTCGAACCGTTTGTTAAAATGGATGTGCCGCGCGTCTGTCACCCCATATGGACGGGCGATTTCCTGTTCTTGAAAAACATTACGATCGGCGGCGAACTCGGCACGCCACAAACCATTTATTTCGTCGCCATCGCCGCCGCGTTACTCGTGGCCTTCGTGGCCTGGCGCTTGCGCGAATCCCGTCTCGGCCGCGCCTGGATGGCCATCCGCGAAGACGAAGACGTGGCCGAAGCGCTCGGCATCAACCTGATTCAGACCAAACTACTGGCCTACATGCTCGGCGCGGCCATGGCCGGGCTGGGAGGCGCCATCTTCGCCACCCTGATCGGATCCATCTTCGCCTCCAGCATGCAATTGATCGTCTCCATCAACGTTGTAGCCCTTATCATCGTCGGCGGCATGGGCAGCATCCCCGGCGTGATCGTCGGCGCCATCGCCCTGATCGGCCTGCCGGAGCTTCTGCGCGAGATTTCCGAGTTCCGCTACCTGCTCTACGGCGCGGCGCTGATCGCCATGATGCTCGCCAAACCCGAAGGTCTCTGGCCGTCACAAGCCGCCAAACGGGAACTTCATCACGAAAACACGGAAGCGCAACTCTAACGAGGTTCCCATGGCTCCCATCTTAACCGCAACCAAAGTGACCAAACGCTTCGGCGGACTCGTGGCCGTCAACAACGTGGACTTCGAGATCCCCGACAAAGCCATCGTTTCCATCATCGGCCCCAACGGCGCGGGCAAAACCACCTTCTTCAACTGCATCACCGGCTTCGGCAAAGCCGACGAGGGCCAACTCCTCTTTGAAGGCGCTCCCATCCAAAAACTGCGCCCCGACCAGATCACCAAACTGGGTATCTCGCGCACCTACCAGAACATCCGCCTCTTCGCCGACATGACCGCGCTGGAAAACATCCTGGTCGGCCAGCACGTCTTCCTGCACGCGTCGTGGATGAGCGCCGTAATCGGCACAAGGAAACAACGCAACGAAGAAAAGAGCGCCCTGGCCGAAGCCAAACGCCTGCTTGATTTTGTAAACCTGCAGGGCAAGGGCGACATGCTGGCCCGCAACCTGCCCTATGGCGCACAACGCCGCCTCGAGATCGCCCGCGCCCTGGCCACCAAACCCAAACTACTTCTGCTCGACGAACCCTCGGCCGGCATGAACCCGCGCGAAAGCGAAGACCTGACCACCTTCATCCGCCGCCTGCGCGACGAACTGGGCATCACCATCCTGCTTATCGAACACCACATGCGCGTGGTCATGGGCATCTCCGAACACATCACCGTGCTGGACTACGGCGAAAAGATCGCCGAAGGGACCCCCGCTGAAATTCAAAGCAACACGCGCGTCATCGAAGCCTATCTGGGACGCGGCGCCGCCACCGAAGGCATGGCAACCGCGCGCGAACGCCAGGAAAAAAAGAAGGCAGGATAGAAAATGTCCATGCTCAACGTTGAAAACGTCCACACGTTCTACGGCAACATCCACGCCCTCAAGGGCATCAACCTGCACATCGAACAGGGTGAAATCGTCACTCTCATCGGCGGCAACGGCGCAGGCAAGACCACCACTCTGCGCACCATCTCCGGCCTGCTCAAACCGAGCGAAGGCAACATCACGCTCAACGGCGAAGACCTGATCAAATACCCTGCGCACGAGGTTGTCTACAAGGGCGTCTCCATGGTGCCGGAAGGACGCGGCGTATTCGCCCGCATGTCCGTCACCGAAAACCTCGAAATGGGCGCGTACAGCCAAAGCGACACAGGCAAGCTCGCGCGCAACATGGAACGCGTCTTCCACCTCTTCCCGCGCCTCAAAGAACGCCGCGCGCAACTGGCCGGCACCCTCTCCGGCGGCGAACAGCAAATGCTCGCCACCGGCCGCGCCCTCATGGCCGAACCCAAACTCCTGTTGATGGACGAACCCTCCATGGGCCTCGCGCCCGTGCTGGTGGAACTCATCTTCGACATCATCCAACAGATCAATAACGAGGGCGTCACCATCCTGCTCGTGGAACAAAACGCCCTCATGGCGCTCTCCATCGCGCATCGCGGATACGTGCTGCAAACCGGCGAGATCGTGCTGGGCGACAAAGCCGAACAACTCAGGAACGACCCCACCGTGCAAAAAGCCTACCTCGGCATCGAATAGACGAGGAGACTGAACCCGGAAAACGCAGAGGCCAGCCTTGTCCTCTGCGTTTTTTCATTCGGAGGAACTCATGCTGATCTTGACAGCCGACGAAGTGCGGCAAGCCCTGCCCATGCGCGAGGCCATTGAAGCGATGAAACACGCCTACGCCTCCCTCTCCGACGGGAAAGCGGACGCGCCCTTGCGGACGCGCCTCGCCATCCCGCCCCACAACGGACTCGCGCTCTTCATGCCTGCCTATGTGCAAACCCAGGAAACCGAAGCGCTGGCAGTGAAAATCGTCTCGATCCATCCGCAGAATCCAAAACGCGGCCTGCCCTACATTCACGCGGCCGTCGTGGTTCTCGAGGCAGACACCGGCCGCGCGCTGGCGCTGCTCGAGGGCGGCGCGCTGACGGCCATCCGCACCGGCGCGGGAAGCGGCGCGGCGATTGACCTGCTCGCGCGCGCAGACAGCAAAACGCTGGCCGTCTTTGGCGCGGGCAAACAGGGACGCACCCAACTTGAAGCGGCTTGCGCCGTGCGCGAGATCGAATCGGTCTGGGTGTTTAATACCAGCCGCGAGCGCGCGGAAATATTTGCGGCGGAAATGGCCGGGCGCGGACGCATCCCGAAGAATCTGCGCGTGGCGGCCTCACCCGCTCAGGCGGCGAAAGATGCGGACATTATTTGCACAGCGACAACTTCAACGCATCCCGTCTTCGCGGACGCGGATATTAAACCCGGGACGCATATCAGCGCCATCGGCTCGTACACGCCGGAGATGCAGGAGGTCCCCGCGCAGACGGTGGCGCGCGCCAAAGTCGTCGTAGATTCACGTTCGGCGGCGCTGGCCGAAAGCGGCGACCTGCTCCAGCCGATGCAGGAAGGGCTTTTTGACGAATCGCACATTTACGCGGAACTGGGCGAGATCGCGCTGGGGCAAAAAAACGGGCGCACAGCAGCAGGCGAGATCACCTATTTTAAATCGGTTGGGATCGCGGTGCAGGATGCGCTGGCCGCGCAACTGGCGCTGAACAACGCGGGAAAATTGGGGCTTGGGCAAAGAGTGGATTTTTAGAAGCGAGGCGGAACAATGGAACTTCCAAAATCGGCGGAGATCGTCATCATCGGCGGCGGCGTGATGGGAGCCAGCACGCTCTATCATCTCGCGGCGCGCGGACAGAAGAACATCCTCCTGCTTGAATCAGAACCGTTCTTTGGCGCAGGCGCGACGGGGCGCTGCGCGGGCGGCGTGCGTTATCAATTTTCTACAGAGATCAACGTACGTCTCTCGCTGGAAAGCCTGCCGATGATCGAACGCTTCAAGGAGGAGATTGGGCAGGACGTGAATTATCGTCAGTGCGGATATTTACTGGTCGCCACCAATCCACGCGACGAGGAGACATTTAAGCGCAATGTGGAGTTGCAGAATCGTCTCGGCGTGCAGACGGAATTAATGAGCGGCGACGAAGTGCGCGCACGCCTGCCGTTGATGAAATTCGAAGATGCGCGGGCCGGGACATTTCATCAAAAAGATGGGCTGGTGGACCCGAACAGCGTGGTGATGGGATATATCCACGCGGCGCAGCGGTTGGGGGCGAAGGCCTTCGCGAGCGCGGGCGTGACGGGAGTGCGCGTGGAGGGAGGAAAAGCGCGCGGCGTGGAGACCGCTTCGGGGTGGGTGGAGGCGGCGGCGATCGTCAATGCCGCGGGGCCGTGGGCGGGAGTCGTCGGCGAGATGGCCGGAGTCCGCCTCCCCATCCGGCCGATTCGCAGGCAGATGTTCACAACGAACGCTCTGCGAGAGATTCCATCCGACTTTCCGTTTGTGATTGATTTCGGCCAGTCGTTGTATTTTCATCGCGAGGGCGACGGCCTGCTGGTGGGCATGAGCAATCAAAATGAAAGGCCGGGCTTCGACCAGAGCGTGGACGAGGAATTTGAAATGATTAATTTCGAGGCGGGCATGGCGCGCCTGCCATTGCTCGAGCGCGCGCAGCGCGCCGCGCATTGGGCGGGGCTTTATGAAGTGACGCCGGACGCGCATCCGATTTTTGGGAAGACTGCGGTGGATGGTTTTTTGGTGGTGGCGGGTTTTTCAGGTCATGGTTTCATGCACGGGCCGGCGGCTGGAAAACTAATGGCGGAATATTTGCTGGACGGGAAATTTCATACGCTGGATGTTTCGGCCCTCGATCTTGCACGATTTGAAGAGGGACGGTTGATAAACGAGTACAATGTTGTTTAATCTTGCAGTGAGGAGCGGACCCATGAAAAACCTGTTTGCAGCGTTGATCATAATCAGCCTGTTCGTGACCGCCTGTGCCAGCACGGATATGAGCGGTTCATGCAATGACCCCCTGGGATGCGTTACAGTTGGGAGTGACGAGCCGCTCACGATCGCGGCGGCCTTAACCTTGAGCGGCCCCAACGCGCCTTATGGCGTGGACGCCCTGCGCGGCGTGGAACTTGCCATTGCCGATCGCGGGACCATTTTGAATCATCCGATCGAATTGGTGCAGGAGGATGAACTCTGCACTCCGGAGGGAGGCCAGGCCGCGGCGGAACGGTTGGCACAAAATCCCAACGTCCTCGGCGTGATTGGCGCCACCTGCTCCGGCGCCACCGAAAAGGCCGCCGCAGTGTTAAGTGAGGCGGGCATGGTCTTGATCTCACCTTCCAGCACGGCGGCCATCCTGACCTCGGAGGAGGCGCACCAGGATGGATTCTTCCGCACGATTCACAACGACTTGAGCCAGGCCAGCATGGTGGCAGAGTTTGCATTCGAGGCGCTGGACGCGCGCAGTATGGCAACCATTCACGATGGAAGCGCGTATTCGAACGGATTGCAAGAGCAGGCCTGCGTTTTGTTCACCCAGCGCGGCGGGGGATGCGTCGCCCAAAAACAGATCATTTCGGGGAAAAGCGCCCGCTCGATCATGGAAGAGATCGCCGCGCTCGCGCCGGAGGTGTTGTATATTCCCGTCTACACCGAAGATGCGATGAACATTCTCAAGGAACTGCCGATCACGGGGCTGGGAAATACCGCCATCATCGGGTCGGACGGATTGCTCAACACAGATATCGCCACCAAGGCCCGGAATGCGGATGGGATCTATCTCTCCGGCCCGGCCACCATCGAATTGGATGCGTCCTTCCAGCAGAAATACGAGGAGCGCTACAACGAAAAGCCTGTGGCTGTTTTTGCGGCGCAAGCCTACGACGCGGCCATGATTCTCTTCAACGCCATCGAGCGGTCGTTCAAAACCACCGGGCGCGATATTATCATCGGACGCAAGGCCGTGCGCGCCGCGCTGTATGCCACCGCCGAATATCCGGGATTGAGCGGCACGCTCACTTGCTCGCTGCTCGGCGACTGCGCCCCGCCGAACATCGTCATCTATCAACTGGTCGCGGGCCAATTCGAAGTGCTCTATCCCTGACGCCCATGCCCTCCGCTGAAATCATCACCATCGGCACCGAAATCCTGCTCGGCGAGATCGTGGATACCAACACGCGCTTTCTGGCGCGCGCCCTGCGCGGCCTGGGCGTAGACTTGTTCCGCACCGTCACCATCGGCGACAACGTTCAACGCATCGCGGGCGCGATCCAGGATTCCATGCGCCGCGCCGACATTATCATCACCACCGGCGGGCTGGGTCCTACGGTGGACGACCCGACGCGCGAGGCGGCGGCGCGCGCGGTCGGCGTCGAGACCGAGTTCCGCGCAGACTTGTGGGAACAGGTAAAAGCCGTTATCGCGCGCTACGGCCGTACGCCGGGTGAGAATCAAAAACGCCAGGCCTGGATTCCAAAAGGCGCCATCGTCATTGAAAACCCGGTCGGCACCGCGCCTTCGTTCATCGTGGAAACCGGCAGCAACTCGATCATTTCGCTGCCCGGCGTACCGCAGGAGATGGAACTGCTCTTCTATTCATCCGTCGCGCCCTATCTCCAGAAAAAATTTGACCTGCACGCTGTCATCAAAATCCGCCTGTTGCATACCTCGGGCTGGAGCGAGGCCGCGATTGATGAAAAGGTGGCCGACTTCGAACGCCTTGCCAACCCCACCGTCGGCCTGGCGGCGCACACCGGCATTGTGGATGTTCGCATCGCGGCCAAAGCCGGGAACGAATCGGAAGCCGACCGCATGATCGCCGAAATCGAAACCGGGATTCGCGCGCGGCTGGGAGACGCCATCTTTGGCGCAGACGAGGACACGCTGGAGGCCGCGGCCCTGCGCGCCGCGGCCGCGCGCGGCTGGAACGTGATCGCGCTCGAATCGGGGCTGGAACACGAGCTGGCGCGGCGGCTGGCAAACGCCTCGCCCGCCAACCTGGCTGCGGTGGAGGCGGCGGAGATCGCGCCCGATCAACTTGCAGAGCGCCTGCACGCAGCGATGCAGCGCCATTCTGCAAAGGCCGCGTTGGGTGTGGCATTGCACATGACAGAAAATGGCCCGCTTATCGAACACGCGCTGATCACGCCGCAGGGCGGGCAGTCGCGCCAGCAGACCTACGGCGGGCCGCCGAAATATGCGCCGCACTGGGCGGTGAATATTGCCCTGAATTGGCTGCGGCAAACAGCAGAGCAAAACGCATGACGCGCAAGCGCCTGTCTTCGTTTTGGGTGTTTCTGGCCTGGGGGTTGAATATCGCGGGATTGGTTGGACTGCTTGGGCTGGTCTTTCTAACCATCGAACGCGGGGGCGCGCAAGCCGCAAATCTGCCAGTCGTTGCAGTGCACAAACTTCCATCCCCCACCCCGGTTTATTTTTTTGTGCCGTCGGTCACGCCCAACCCGCGCGCCACGCTACAGGAGGCGCCGCCCGCCACGCCCACCGCGTTTCATCTTTTATCGGGACGCAGCGCGGAGGTCATCGGCTTGAGCGCGCAGGGCCGTCCCATCGAAGTATATACATTTGGAAAGGGTGAACGCCAGCGCATGATCGTGGCGGGAATTCACGGCGGGTATGAGGGAAATACGATCCGCCTCGCGGAGGAGTTGATCGTTTTTCTCGACGAACATCCCGAAACAATTCCTCCCGACGTGACCTTGTACATTCTGCACAGCCTGAATCCGGACGGCGACGCGCGCAGCCGCGATGAGCATGGCCGCGTCAATGCGAATGGAGTGGACTTAAATCGCAACTTTCCGGTTCACTGGCTGGCGGAATGGGACCGCGACGGATGCTGGAATGAGCTGCCTACCACCGGCGGGAGCGGCCCCGGGTCCGAGCCGGAAACGAAGGCGGTAATGCGCTTCCTCTCTGCGCACAAGGTGGAGGCGCTGATCAGCTATCACAGCGCGGCGCTGGGGATCTTTCCCGGTGGCGAACCGTGGGACGAGGATTCGATCCGTTTTGCGGAGGCCATCGCGGCGGTCAGCGGGTACCCCTGGCCACCAATTGATACGGGATGCGTCTACTCCGGCACGCTGGCCGATTATGCGGTGGCGCTCGGCATCGCGGCGGTGGACATGGAGTTGACCAACCACCGCGACACCGATTTCGACATCAACCTGCGGGTGCTGGAGACGCTGTTGACCTGGACAAGATAAACGCGCTATTGCATCGTCAACATCACCAGCAGGTGATCCTGCATGTCGGTGATGGTGACCGTCAGCATTTGGTTTCCTTTTTGATAAACCAGCACAGCCATCCCGGATGAATTGGGCATGGTGAACGTTTCCGACCAGCCCAGCGCGGGCAGGTGTTGCGCGTAAAATTCCTCCACCGCTTTCACATCCGTCAGAATGGTGTAACCGTACAAGCCCGGCGATTCGTCCCCGGCGATTGCACCCGGCATGACCGGGATGCCATTCCACTCGGTCAGCGGCGGATTCTGCGGGTTGAACAGATCGGCGGGCAACCCCGGCTCGTCGGTGCCGGGCGGGAACGCGGTTGCAAATGGCGCCATCTGTGTCGCCATGTCGCCGGCCTGCGTGGCAAAGCCGGATACCTGTGTGACGAACTGTCCGGCTTCGGTGACAAACGCGGCGGCGGTCGCGCCGGTTTCCTGCGCCTGTTCAATGGGAGCCATCACGAAGCGGCAGGCAAGAATGAACACGCATAGCGGAAGAACGATCAGTAATTTATGTGAGATGGACATGAGTTCTCCTGATCGGGGAATTATAGCAGGGGGGTGCGCCTTTTACGCGTGGTAAAATCGCGTGTCGTAACCATAAAAAAGCAGCGTTGTATTTCTCGAATTTTCGAGGGTTTCCCTGCCCGGCCCATTCGGGCAGACGCCGCGCGGCAAGGAGCGCCGTCTCGCGCACGAGCAAATTTCATGATCAAACTCAGTTACAGCACCTTTGGGTTAACCAACCTCGATTTTTTGCGCGCCATCGAAGTGGTGGATCAGGCGGGCTACCCCGGCGTGGAACTCTCGTTTCACCGCGACCAGTTCAACCCGTTCAACCTGACCGACGACGATCTCGACGCGATCAAGCGGAAACTCGATTCGCTGGAAGTGACCGCGGCTTGCATGTCTACCGCTTCGCATTTCTTCACGCCGCAGCGTCCGCACGAACCTTCGTTGATGACTCCCGATCTGGCGGGGCGCAAACGCCGCATTGACCTCGTCCGCAGGGGAGTGCATGTTGCCCGCAGGCTGGGCATCCCGCTCGTCTCGTTTGGAAGCGGCTTCATCCGCGATGAGCATGTGAGCAACCCGTCTGTCCATCCGCGCGAGTTGCTGGTGGATAGCATCCATCAATGCCTTTCGTTGTTGCGCGACGACGACAATATCACATTGTTGATCGAGCCTGAGCCCGGCATGTACATCGAGACGCTCGCGCAGGGCATGGATCTCGTGGATGAGATCGGTTCATCGCGTTTCCAATTGCACCTCGATCTGAATCATAACTATTGCTCCGAGACGAACTATCTTGAGGCGCTGGGCAAAGCCGCGCCGCGCGCGAAGTTTTTGCACGTGTCCGATTCGCAGGAGGGTTATAACCTAAAGTTGGTGAAGGCGAGTGACGACCTCAAGATGGATTTGAACTTTGCCAAATACCTGATCTACTTCCCCGAGACGGCGGATTATCTTTTAGTTGACCCCGATCACCCCATTTACTTTTACGATGAAGCACCCGAAGCGCGACAAAAGAAGCGCGTCGAATCGATTCTGGGATCGGTAAACATCACAGCGCCGCCCGCTTTTGTGGACTATCACAGTTTGTATGCGGGGCAGTCTCCGTTTGAAAGCGAAATCTTCGTCTACCTCATTTCGGTTCCGGGCTTGACTTACGATGTGCTGGAGCGCGCTCGCCCGATCATCATCTATTTGCGAAGCACGAAAGACACAAACGGAAAACTTCTGATGGATAAGATGGTCGCCAACACGTTGACGGGCATTGTCCACTTCCACGAAATCCCCGGCGAGGGGACGATGGATTTTGCCGCCACGTTCAAGACCCTCAAAGACAACGGCTTCTCCGGCTATGCCTCGGTGGAGTTGTATCACCATGTGGCGTCGTGGGAAAAAGCGCTCGCGGATAGTTACAAACATTTGTCAAAGTTTGTATAGTACGGCAAACTTCAGTTTGCCTTTGTTTGTATAGTGCGGCAAACTTCATCTTGCCTTTGTTTGTATAGTGCGGCAAGCTTCATCTTGCCTTTGTTTGTATAGTGCGGCAAGCTTCATCTTGCCTTTGTTTGTATAGTGCGGCAAACTTCATCTTGCCTTTGTTTGTATAGTGCGGCAAACTCTATCTTGCCTTTGTTTGTATAGTGCGGCAAACTTCATCTTGCCTTTGTTTGTATAGTGCGGCAAACTTCATCTTGCCTTTGTTTGTATAGTGCGGCAAACTTCATCTTGCCTTTGTTTGTATAGTGCGGCAAGCTTCATCTTGCCTTTGTTTGCATAGTGCGGCAAACTTCATCTTGCCTTTGTTTGTATAGTGCGGCAAACTCCAGTTTGCCATTGGAGTATTTTTATGATCAACCTCGAACAACTCGGCTGGGAGACAGCCACCGTCGGCGAACTCGACCACCGCAGATTGAAAGCCCCGCACGTCAAACTGCGCTCTGCGAAACCGGGCGCGGCTGGCGACGTGGTCTATTCGGTGGATTTGCGGATCAACCTGCCGAATTCTGTTTTCCTCTCATCCGCCGAAATGCACTCCTTTGAGCATTTCCTGTTGTGGGGGTTTCAAAAGTATATGCCGCAGAATTTCATCTCCATCGGTTTGATGGGATGCCAGACCGGCTTCTATCTGGTTTTGCTCAATGAAGGGCGCTCCGAAGCCGTGATGGATGTGTACGAAAAAATATTAAATGATATCTTGGTTGCCGCCGAAGTCCCTTACGCCAACATCGAACAATGCGGCAATTATAAGAATCACAGCCTCGAGATGGCGCAGTCGCTTGCCCGCCGCGTGCTGGAGGCAAGATCAAACTGGAGTCGGATCGTTTAAAATCATCGTCGCCGCGTAATCGGCGTTCTCCAACGCCGACCCGCACGACCGAATCACAACGCTGGTAAAAAATGAGCAAACGAAAAGTTACTTTCCAACACACCATCGAATACGAAGTTGTCAACACCTCCAACCTGTTCCACCCGCAAAACCGGGCTCTGCTTTCGGTTGGAAAAAATGAAGACGCGCGCCGCTTCGTGGTTGTGGACGCCAACGTGGAAAAACACCATAGCGCGGCCATCCGCGCCTACTTCGACTATCATCACATCGAAGCGCGCATCGTCGCCTTCCCCGGCGGCGAGGAACACAAGACACTCGAGCGCTACCTCTCCCTCGCGCGCGAACTGGACTTCTTCCCCATCCATCGCCGCGATGAGCCGATCATTGCCATCGGCGGCGGCGTGCTCACCGACCTCGTTGGATTCGTGGCGGCGAGTCATCGGCGCGGCGTGCCGTACATCAAAGTCCCCACCACACTTATGGGCTACGTGGACGCCTCCATCGGCATCAAGACCGGCTTCAACTTCAACGCCAACAAGAATCGCCTCGGCTCCTTCCATGCCCCGCAGTTGGTCCTGCTCGACAAGTCCTTCCTCCAAACCCTGCCGCGCCGCCACCTGCTCAACGGCGTGTGCGAGATCGTCAAACTGGCCGTCGTCAAAGACGCGGGTCTGTTCGGTCTGCTCGAAACGCACGGCGCACAATGCGTGGACGCGCATTTTCAAGACGCGCAAAGCGAGATCATCCTCGAGCGCGCCATCGCGGGCATGCTCGAAGAACTCGAACCGAATCTCTTCGAGGAGGATCTCGCCCGCAAGGTGGACTTCGGTCACACGTTCAGTTATGGGCTTGAGACGCGTCACGAGGCGCATCTGCTCCACGGCGAGGCCGTCCTGCTCGATATCCTCGTTTCCACATTGATCGCGCACAGACGAAACCTGCTGACCGGGGACGAGACCGGACGCGTCTTCCGCCTGACCGAAACCCTCGGCTTCGCCCTTGATGCCTCAATCCTCGACCCCGACCTGTTGTGGTCGTCGCTGACCGAACGCACCTACCATCGCAACGGACTGCAACGCGTCCCCATGCCGCGCGGCATCGGCGGCTGTGTCTTCCTCAACGATATTCGCGCGCGCGAGATCGAAACCGCTGTAAACAATTTAGAAGATTGGATGAACATCAAGCATGAAAACATTCGATAACGCGGACAATCAGGAAATTAAAAAATTCGACGACGTCTCCCAGATCTGGTGGGACCCCAACGGCGAGATGGGCACATTGCATGTCATCAACCCATTGCGGACGAAATTCATCATGGAGCATCTCCCCGCCAATCCAAAGATCCTCGATGTGGGTTGCGGCGGCGGCATCCTCTCCGAGGCGCTGGCAAAGGCCGGGGCGCGGGTGACCGGTTTGGATTTGTCCGAAGCGTCCATTGCAGCTGCCAAACAGCACGCGCAGAGTCAGAACCTGAACATTGACTATCGCTACGAAAGCGTCCAGTCTGTGGCAGACCAGCAAGCCGGGACGTTCGACGCCATCGCCTGCATGGAAATGCTCGAGCATGTGCCGGAGCCGGGCAAGGTTGTGGCGGCGTGCGCGCAGGCGCTCAAACCCGGCGGGCAGGCGTTCTTCTCCACCATCAACCGCACGCCAAAGGCGTTTCTATTCGCCATTGTGGGCGGCGAATATATTTTGCGCCTCCTGCCGCGCGGCACGCACACCTATTCAAAACTGATCCGCCCCGTCGAGCTAAAAGAATGGAATCGCGCGGCCGGGCTGGATTTTGCGCGCCTCGCCAGCCTGATCTACAATCCCTTCACGCGCAAATTCAAAGTGGCGATGAACCGGGAAGACGTGAACTACATGGCGCATTTCACAAAGAAACAATCGGCAGGACATACGCAAAACCTGGCGTAGGGCGCGTTCTCGAACGCGCCGGACGAATGAACGGCGCTAGAGAACGCCAATTATGCATACGTTGACATAAGGAAAATCAGTGATGAAGCGTTTCTTCGCCCTCTCCCGCACCACGCACGGCGTGCTCGACCTCGCCATGCCGGGCTTTGTAGCATTGCTCTGGCTGGGAGCCTTCCCCCCATTTTGGACGATTGCACTTTCGCTCTTCACCGCCTTCGCGGCATACACCGCCATCTACGCGTTGAACGATCTCGTTGGACTCGCGGTGGACAAGGAAAAATTCGCAGGCGGGATCAACGCCGGATATTCGGTGGAAGCCAGCGACATGCGCTATCCTCTCGCGCAAAATGTGCTTCCCTATAAAAGCGGGGCGCTTTGGTTCGCGGGCTGGTTCTTCGCCGCGCTGGTCGGCGCGTATTTCCTCAATCCGTTCATCATTGTGATCCTGGTTGCGGCCGCCATCCTCGAAGTGATCTACGTCCTGCTTCTTAAAGTGACCTACCTGCGCACCTTCGTCAGCGGGCTTGTCAAATCCAGCGGACCGATCGCAGCCATTTATGTTGTAGATCCGGGTCCGGATCTGGCGAAAGTTTTGCTGATCCTCGCCTGGGTCTTTGTGTGGGAGATCGGCGGGCAAAACATTCCCGCCGACTGGAACGACACGGCAGAAGACCAGCGCGTCCACGCGAAGACGATTCCCCTTCAATTTGGGACGCGCGTCGCGGGCGCCCTCGTCCTGCTCACCCTCGCCCTGACCGTGACGTTCAGCCTGCTCCTGCCGCGCGTCTCCCCCCTGACTCTCGGCTGGCCCTATCGGCTCGCGAGCGCGCTCGCGGGCGCGCTCCTGCTCCTCAAGCCCGGTTACGATCTCTATCGCCAGCAGTCCGAAGGCCGCATGGCCGCGCGTCTCTTCGACCGCGCCAGTTACTACCCGATAGCGCAGCTGGCGATCATCACCACGTTTGTGCTGGTCTCCCTTTTCTCCGCGTAAATACCCCCGGCAAAAAACGAGGCGGACTGTGCGTCCGCCTCGTTTTCTATTTCACTCTCTGCTCGATCACTGTCGCCAGTTTCGCCAGCGCCTCTTTCACCCGACCCTCCGGCAGACTCCCCTGCGCCAGGTTGGGCCGCCCGCCGCCCCTGCCTCCAATGCCGCTGATCAGATCGCCCGCCTTAAGTCCGCGTTTGACAAGGTCTTCGGTCACTGCCGCGATGACGATCGTCTCTGCCGCGAGGATGGCCGCGCCGCCTTGAGGATGTTTCTCGCGGAACTTATCCGCCAACATGCGCAGCGTGTCTGCGTCCGCGTCGGGAATTTCCGCCGCGAGAATTTTCACGTCTTTCACAGTTTGCAGATTAAGCATTTGCAGGTTGAATGTTGAAAGCGCCTGTTGCGCGCGCAGACTGGCGAGTCCCTTTTTCAATTCAGAAACTTCATCCTGCAACGCCTCCGCCTTCGCGGGAACATCGTCCACGGTGGATTTTAACGCGCCCGCCGCCTGCTTCAACAACTTAAAACGCTTCGCGATCAGCGCGTACGCGCCGCGTCCTGTCACCGCTTCGATGCGGCGCACATTGGCCGCAACCGATCCCTCGCTGACGATGAGGAACGCGCCGATGTCGGAGGTGCGTTCGAGGTGTGTGCCGCCGCAAAGTTCGTAGGAATATTTCTGATCGCCTGCCAGAATCGAAATCGTGCGCACGGTCTCGCCATACTTTTCGCCGAAGAGCGCCATCGCGCCCTCCTTTTTGGCCTCGTCCAACGGCTTGGTCTCTTTGTAGATGGGCAGATCGGCCGCGATCGCAGCATTGACCATCTCCTCGACGCGCTCGATCTGTTCGGAAGTCAGCGCGACCGGATGGTTAAAGTCGAAGCGCAAGTGAGTCGGCGCGACGAGCGAACCCGCCTGCCTGGCCTGGTCACTGACAATGGCATGGAGCGCCTTATGCAACAGATGCGTGGCGGTATGGTTGCGCATAATGTCATGGCGGCGAGCCGCATCCACTTCGGCGGTGGCCTTGTCGCCAACCTTCGGCTGACCGGAGATGACCGTGCCAACGTGGACCAACACACCCGCAGACGCGCGGCGCATGCCGGTTACCTCGATCTCCCAGCCCCCACCTCGAATATAACCCGTGTCATCTACCTGACCACCGGCCTCGATATAGAAACCGGTCTTTGGCAGAATCACTTCCACTGGGTCATCCAGTCCTGCGGATTCAACAGACTGTCCGTTAACGATCAACGCCAGCACTTCGAGACCTGTATACTTGTCTACTTGTGTGCCTGTGTACGGATCGTATCCGACACCCTCTTTTCCCAATGTACCACTTGCTTGCAAGCCCCGGAGGATGCCCGCGAAAAACTCCGCGTCCTCGCCGCCGAGTTTGCCCATGGCCTTTCCGCCGCCCGAGGCTTTACTGTGTTTTTCCTTCGCCTCGTTGAATCCTTTTTCATCCACGTCGAGTCCCTGCTCGCGGGCGATATCGCGCGCGATTTCAAACGGGAGGCCGTAGGTGGCATAGAGGGCAAAGGCAGCGCTTCCATCGAGGATGGATTGGCGGGCCGCGCGTACCTCGGAAAGGAGATTCTCCAGATGCGCCGTACCCGCCTCCACCGTCCGCGCGAAGCGGATTTCTTCGCGCGTTAAATTATCAAAAATCGCGGGCTGGGCTTTCTTTAATTCGGGATAAAAATCGCCGTATTGCTGAATCACCGCCTGCGCGACTTTGGCGAGGAAGGGTTCGGCGAGTCCGATCTTGGACCCGAAACGCGCCGCGCGGCGGATGATCATGCGTGTCACATAATTGCGGCCCGCGTTGCCCGGCACAACGCCGTCTGCGATCAGGAAGGCGGCGGAGCGGACGTGGTCGCAGATGACGCGATACGGGGTAAAGTCGGCGAACATTTCTTCTTCGCTGTGACCAGTGAGGCCGCGCAAAACGTCGAGCGAGCCGCTGAAGAGATCCGTTTTGTAATTCGAATCAACGCCCTGCAAGACCGAGACGATGCGTTCAAAGCCCATGCCGGTGTCCACGTGTTTTTGCGGGAGCGGTTCGAGGCGGCCATCCTCGAAAAGATTGTATTGAATAAAGACGTTGTTCCACAACTCGAGGAAGCGCGTACATTCGCCGTTCACGCCGCAGCGATGTTCCCTGCCGCGCAGGTTGTCGCGTTCTTCGCCCAGGTCGAGATGGATTTCAGAACACGGCCCGCACGGGCCGGTTTCGGCCATCTGCCAGAAATTATCTTTGCGTCCAAAAAACAAAACATGATCGGGGTTGAAGCCCGGCTGCGCGCGCCAGACATCTGCCGCTTCGTCGTCGCGCGGGACGCTGCCTTTGTCGTCTTCAAAACAGGTGGCGTAAATTTTATCTTTGGGCAGACCCCACACTTCGGTCAGCAATTGCCACGACCAGGCGATGGCTTCTTTTTTGTAGTAATCGCCAAAGGACCAGTTGCCGAGCATTTCAAAAAAGGTGTGATGCGTGTCGTCACGGCCCACGTCGTCGAGGTCGTTGTGTTTGCCCGCCACGCGCATACACTTTTGCGAGTCCACCGCGCGGCTGTAGGGTTTTTTGTCGGCGCCGATAAAGACATCCTTAAACTGGACCATGCCCGAGTTGGTGAAGAGCAGCGTGCTGTCGCCGCCCGGGACGAGGGACATCGAAGGCACGGCGGTATGTCCATGCTCGACGAAGAAATCAATGAAGGTCTGGCGGATCTGGTTGCTGGTGAGTTTTTTCATTCATGCTCCGAAAATGGAAGTGGCGGGATTATACCAAGCGAACAAAAATCCCGAACCTGTTGGGTTCGGGACTGGCAGCGGGGTTCAGTCTCAAGCCGGGGCAGGTCAGGAGGAGGAGGCGCGGGCAGCGGCGGCTTGGGCAGATGCAAAGGAGACGGGTGTGATCATGGCGGGGATTATACCATTGGAAAAAAAGCGGAAGGACCAGTTCACAATCACGCGTTTCTGGCTGAATGAAAAAAGCCCGGCATGACGGATATTTTTCCCGTATACTTGCTGAAACCGTTCACCCGCAGGAAATATGAAACCCATCCGTACGATTCTCACTTCCGCGTTCCTGGCTGGCGCCATCCTCTTGTGCGCGATTGCGCCAGGCATGCAAGACCGCCCTGCCTCCCCACACAACGTGAATGTTTCGCCGGGCGCTCACCGCCCGCGGCGTGACGCGCCAAAGCCGACAGAACTGTGACAACAGCAGACTTTCCCATGTCATTCCATAAGCCATCGGCCGCAAGGAAAGAAGAATCGGTTTCCAGCACGACGGCCCTCCTCCAAAACATCCGCGTGCTCGATCTCTCGCGCGTGCTGGCCGGTCCGTATTGCACCATGCTGCTCGGCGATTACGGCGCGGACGTGATCAAGGTCGAAGTCCCCGGCCGCGGCGACGACACGCGGCAATGGGGTCCGCCGTGGGCGGGCGGCGAGAGCGCCTACTATCTTTCGGTCAATCGCAACAAGCGCAGTATCACGGTCAACCTCAAACACGCGGATGGACTCGACCTCATTCGTCGACTCGTCTCCACGGCCGACGTGCTCGTGGAAAATTTCGAGGTCGGCGCACTGGCACGCTTCGGCCTCGACTTTGAGCGGCTCCACGCGCTGAACCGGCGACTCATCCTGTGCAGTATCAGCGGCTACGGGCAGACCGGTCCCTGGAGCGACCGTCCCGGCTACGACTTCATCGTCCAGTCCGAGGGCGGACTGATGTCCATCACCGGCGAACCGGATGGACAACCAATGAAAGTTGGCGTCGCCATTGCCGACATCATGGCAGGCATGTTCGCCTGCAACGCCATCCTCGCCGCACTCCATCACCGCGAGCAGACGGATGAAGGTCAGCACATTGACGTGTCGCTGTTCGACAGCCAACTCGCGTGGCTGGCAAACGTCGGGCAGAATTATCTGGTCAGCGAGAAGGAACCGAATCGCTACGGCAACGCGCACGCGAACATTGTCCCCTACCAGACATTCCAAACCTCCGACGGCTGGATCGCCCTCGCTATTGGCAATGATGCGCAGTTCGTTCGTTTCTGCGAAGCCGCAGGTTGTGCTGAGTTGGCAAATGATCCACGCTTCACAACGAATCCTGCGCGAGTCGAACATCGAAATGAATTAATTCCTTTGCTCAACAATGTGTTCATCAAAAGGTCTCGCTCTGAATGGCTGGAGATTCTCGAACGCGCGAAAGTCCCGCATGGCGCGATCAACACGGTCTCGCAGGCGTTGTCGCATCCGCAAGCCGTGGCGCGAAACATGGTACAGGCGATTCCGCATCCAGTCGCCGGTGAAATTAAACTCGTTGGTCCCGCCGCGAAGTTCTCTTCCACGCCCGCGCAGATTCGGCGTCACCCGCCATTGCTGGGCGAACATACGGATGAGATTTTGTCCGAGTTGGGATTGGGGAAAAGTGAAGTGAGGCAACTGCGCGAAGCCGGGGTAATATAAATTCTTTAACGCAAATGCCACGAATATCGCGAATTTTTAAAAACCTTCGTGTCATTCGCCTATTCGCGCAATTCGCGTTGAAGCATCTGCCGGGCGGAATGGTATTCCGCCCCACATCACGATAAAATAGAAGCGCATGAAGACTCACCTGATCGTCCTCGAGCCGCACGACGACCTGATCTCCGTGCGCGACCGCATGGCATGGGCGAAGACGCCGCGCATTTTGCTGATCTGGCCCATCAGTGCGCGGATCGGTCTGCGCCCGATTGACCTGAAGATTCTCCAACGTCAGGCGCAAACGCTCGGCGCGAGGCTTGGATTGGTGACGCGCGACCGCCGCGTGCGCCGCGAAGCGGATGCGCTGGGACTGCCGGTCTTCAAGTCGCCGTCTGCGGCTCAACGCGACCGTTGGCCGGCCGCGCCGTTGCCGGCTTTCCGCGAGCGCGGACACTTGAACCTGCGGCGCATGCAAGCCGAGGTCCATCCACCGGAAGCGAAATGGAAAACGAACATCGTCACGCGCATTTTCTTTTTTGCGCTGGGCGTCCTCGCGGCGCTGGCCATTGCGGCGATCTTCGTCCCGCGCGCGACGATCACGTTCACCACTGAAACAAAAGATGACGGCGCGACTATCCCCGTTGTCGCGGACCCGTCGCTCGCGTCTGTGTTCATCACCGGCGGAATCCCGGCGCGCGAGGCGACGCGGGAGATATCCGGCAGGCAGAGCATCCCGGCGACGGGCAAAGCCGCTGTCCCTGAGAATGAGGCGAAGGGCGTGGCGCGTTTCAGCAATCTGACCGCGTCGGCGGTTGATATTCCGCAGGGGACCATTGTTCAAACGCTGTCCTCCCCGCCGATTCGATTCGTCACGAGTCAGGCGGCGCAGGTCCCCGCTGGCGTCGGCGAGACGGTGGATGTTCCCATTGAAGGATTCAAAGCGGGCGCAAGCGGTAATCTCGATGAAGATTCCATTCAAGCCGTGGAGGGGCTATTGGGATTGCAAATTTCCGTCACCAATATTGCGCCGACCACCGGCGGGACGGAGAGCGAGGTGACCGCCCCGAGCGCCGGGGACCGCGAACGATTGCGAAATATTTTGTTTGCCATGTTGCGCGCGCAGGCGCAGGATGAAATGTTGAGCAACCTGCCCAGCCAGAGCGTTGTGTTTCCGTCCACATTGAAAGAGATCGCGACTCTCGAAGAGACGTATGATCCGCCCGCGGGCGAAACGGGCGCGAGATTGACGCTCACTCTGCGCGTAAAATTTTCGGCGCAATACGCTTCGGGCGATGACCTGCTGGAGCTGGCGAGGCTTTCGATGTCGGCGGCGACGGAGGCTGACTTTTCACCGCTGGCTGATTCGCTGACGTTCCAGGCGGGCGGCACGCCGGTCACCGCCGAGGATGGGCGAACAGCATTTCACTTGCGCGTGAATTGGGCGTTGGCGCGTACGATCCATGTCCGCCAGGCGTTGTCGCTGGCGCAGGGACAGAAATTGGAAACGGCGCAGTCGCGTTTGAGCAAAACATTTCCGTTTGCGAATCCGAGCGTGACGCTTTCGCCGTCGTGGTGGCCCCTGCTTCCGTTCGTGCCGTTCCAAATCGAAGTGGTGATTCAGTAACATAAAATTTATTTTGCGAGAAATTTCCATGCCAAGAATTCTTTGTGTAGATCACGGTGAAAAACGGATCGGGGTCGCTGCGTCTGACTTAACCGGGACCATCGCCTCATCGTTGACGGTCATCAACCACGTTGCGCGCGCGGTGGATGCGGCGCAGGTGGCGGCGCTGGCGGTTGAACAAGGCGCGGAAAAAATCATCGTCGGGCAATCGTTCGATGAGGAGGGAAATCCGAATGCGGCGGGCCGCGCCGCGGCGCGGTTTGCAGAAGCGCTGCGGGCACAAACATCTCTCCCTGTGGAGATGTGGGACGAGTCGCTCAGCACGCAGGATGCGCGTATGGCGAGAATCCAAAGCGGGGCTTCGCGCAAGCGGAGGGCGGGTCACCACGATTCGCTGGCGGCGGTGGTGATCCTGCAATCGTATTTGGAAGCGATGCGAAGTTAAAAATAGTTTCCCAAAATTTTCTCGATGCGAATACCGCAAATGCCTTTACGTCATTCGCGGTATTCGCGTTAAAAACAGGATAGAGTTTGATGCCAGTCAATCGCATCAAACTCTATTTGTTTGTGAGTCCGCTCGGGGTCGAACCGAGAACCTAACGCTTAAGAGGCGCTTGCTCTGCCATTGAGCTACGGACCCAGCGCACGGTATTATACACGAAAGGAAATGAGCGTCAATCTTTGGCGTTACATGCTTTTTGCGCGCTGCGCCATCTGCGCGCGCAGGGCGGCATGGTCCTTGTCAATGGTGAAGAGCGCGCCGAGGTAGAAGATGGAACACAAACCCCAGGCGACGGAGGGGATGAACAGGATGGCGGTCTGCAGGCTGGTGGCGTCGGCGATGACGCCCGTGATGATGGGGGCGAAAGCCGCGCCGGTGTTTTCGATGAAGTACTCCACCGCCTGCGCGGTCGAGCGGACTTCGGGGACGGTGACATCGTAGACGGTGGCGATGACGTTGGCGGAGGAAAGCGGCATGAAGACGGCGGTGAGGCACATGAAGATGAAGAATTGATTCTTCGCTTCGATGGGCGTGGTGACGGCGAGGACGAGGAAGACCGCGCCGAGCAGGACGCCCGCGCTGGAGATGAGGATGCGGCCCTTGCGAGTGCGCTTAAAGAGAAAGTCGCCCAGCGCGCCGCCGACGAAGTATCCGGCCGCGAGGATCAGGATAACGGGCGCCATGGTGAAGAGGATGCCGTTGGCGTCGTAGCCGCGTTCTTTTTCCAGGTAGGCAAAGAAGAAGTAGGTGATGACGTTCCACGGAAAGACGCCCGCAAAGCCCTGCAAAAAGATGAACCACATGGTTTTCTTTTTGAAGATGTCGCGCGCCTCCGCCCATGAAAATTTGAACGCCGTCATTTCGGGCATGGAGTCGAATTCTGGTTCGGCTTTGCCGCGCGGCATATCCTTGACGAAAAAGTAGATCAGGATCGCGACGACGAGTCCCAGCGAGCCGGTGATATAAAAAATGGAACGCCAGCCGCCGATCATCGGCGCGATCATCAGCGCCAGGATCATGCCGAGCAGGTAGCCAAGCGGCTGGGCGAGCTGCAGGATGCCGTACACCTTTCCGCGCAGGTTGGGACCGAAATAATCCGCGACCAACGTGTAAAGTCCGGGGTAGGATGAATCGTCAATGCCGGTCGAGGCGCGCGTGGCGAGGAAGGCGGGAAACGAACGCACGATGCCGTTCATCCACGTGGTCGCGCCCCAGATGAACGAGGCCAGCGCCAGTAATTTTGCGCGCGCATAATGATCGTAGAGATAACCCCAAATGGGATACAAAAAAGTGGCGACGATCAACGCACCCGAGTTGATCCAGCCCCATTGCGTGTTGCTCATGCCAAACTCTTCGCTGATCGGCACTTGCATCGAACCGATCATCAGCTTGTCGGTCTGATGCAACAGCATGAAAAAGAAAAAGATGACGACAACGACCCAGCGGTTGCTTGTGCGATTCTCGGACATGGGGACTCCTGTGGCGGGGTACGGGGTACGGGGTACGGGGTACGAGCGCGATGTATACATTTTACCTGCATACCTGTGTACCTGTGTACCTGTCTACCTGTGTACCTGTCTACCTGTGTACCTGTCTACCTGTGTACCTGTGTACCTGTGTACCTGTCTACCTATGTACCTGTGTACCTGTGTACCTGTCTACCTGCCTACGGCGTACTACCCCCCTCCCCGGCAATAATCTCACGTGCCAGGTTTTGCAGAACGTCGGTATCGTCCACTTTCGCGGCGCGCCAGTAGATGTCGAGCAGGTCGAGCGGGCTGAGACTGCTGACCGATTCGTCGTTTGCAATGCGGACGCGCGACTCGATCTGCGGGCGTTTGACGAAATGAAACTCAAAAGCGTTTTCTGTAAATTTGCGGAGCGCGGCTTCGTCAATCAACGCGTCCATCTCGCGCGGATAATCTGCCACAAGGCGAACGATTGCGTCCTGCATTTTTTTCTGCGGCGGGAGCGCGGCGATCAAGGCTTCGTTCGCATCCTCCCCCGACCTGAGACTGGCGCGGCAATCTATGAACGGGCGCGCGCCTTTGAGCTCCCGCCATTCCACGCGCGTATCTTTCCCCGCTTCGATCTCCACAACGACAAAGTATCTTTTTTCCTGCGCTTCACCGAAATCAACCCGCTCAATCGAGCCGGGATAAACAACCGGCGGCTGACTGCCCTCATTTACATCCTGCGGCTTGTGGATGTGTCCCATCGCGACGTAGTTGAATTTTTTATTTTTCACGAGCCCCGCCGAAAGCGCGAGATCGTTTCCGAGCATGACGAGTCTTTCGCCGCCGAACTTCGCGCCTTCGATGGAGGCGTGGGCGGTGAAGATCACCGGCAGGGATGGGTCAGCCTCCGCGAGCCAGCCATCCACAAGATTCGATATTCGTTCTTCGATATTCGAGTAAATTTCTTCAGTCTCGGTTCCGCTCATTTCGAGATTTGCCATCAGCGCGGAGCGCGAGATCCACGGCATGGCGATGACCTGCGCGGGCAATCCCCATAGTTTTTCAGGAGTTAAAAAATCTGGTTTATCCAACACTTTGATAAATGGAACCTGCAATGTGTCGAACTCTTGTATGGCGTGCGCGCGCCCGATGGCAGGAGAAATATCGTGGTTGCCAACCAACAGCAGGGTCGGAATGTTCGCCTGCGAGAGTCGCATGATGCGCTTGCCCCACTCGCGTTGAAAGGTCGGCGCGGGCGAACGGTCCTTGTAGGCGTCCCCCGCGAAGATGACCAAATCCACCTTCTCGTCAATCGCCGCGTCCACGATCGTATCCAGCGACTTGAGGAAATCCAGCACGCGCAGAGGCAGACCGGTCACCGGGTCGTGACGGCCGTAGTTAGCCATGTCAATGTGGGCGTCGGCGAAGTGTAATAGTCTCATAGTCTGCTAGTCTCATAGTCTGCTAGTCTCATAGTCCGCTAGTCTTTAGTCCGCTAGTCTCATAGTCCGCTAATCTCATAGTCCGCTAGTCTTTAGTCCGCTAGTCTCATAGTCCGCTAGTCTCATAGTCCGCTAGTCTTTAGTCCGCTAGTCTCATAGTCCGCTAATCTCATAGTCCGCTAGTCTTTAGTCCGCTAGTCCGTCGCCCAGTATTCTACTCGCCGACCGACGAGAAGACCAGTGGACGAGAAGACGAGAAGACTAGAAGACTAGAAGACTAGAAGACTAGAAGACTAGAAGACTAGAATCCCAAATCCTGTAACGCCTGCATGGCAGGTCCCCAGCCCGGATGGATCTCCAGCGCGGTGCGATAATCTGCGATGGCGGACTGCGTGTTGCCGGTCATGTAATACGCCTGACCGCGCCAATAGAGAGTCTCTTCCAGAAAGTCCGGCTCGATCGTTTCAAATGTGACGTTGGCGAGGTTGATCACGTCGGCGTAGCGCCCGCTGTAAAAATACGCGCGGTACGGACCGGTCTGATACCACAGCATGCGATACGGACGGACGCTGTCATCACCGCCGAGAGTTGCGTACAGTTGAAAGGCTGTGTCGTAGGCGTGCGCGGCATCCACGTATTCAAACAGCGCCGCGTGACTCGTCCCGGCATTGAACCACGCAAAATACTGGTCAATGCCTTTCAGCGCGCGCGCCTCTTCCTGCGCCACTTCCAGCGCGTGACGCGACGCCCAATCTTCGTCCGCATAATCGCCGAGCAGGGTCAGCGCCTCCGCTTCGCGCGCATACGGATAGACCGCCACAAAAACATAATTGAACGAGCGCCAGCCCTCGATAAACTCATCGTATTTAATGCGGCGGTTATTTCCGCGCGGCGCGCCGGGCGGCTGATACGTGTCCTGATAGATCAATTCTTCTTTAGATTCATCATAGCCGGTGACGAAGGCGTAATGCCCCATCCAACTGAACTTTCCGTTCAGGTCCACTTCGTAGATTCCTTTTTCCACCACTATCGGGAATCCAGCGGCGACCATTCGTTTCAGCATGTCAACATCTCCGCCGTAACGGATCACAGAGGTCATGCCCGGCACATTTTCCGCAATATAATCCTGCAACTCATACGGCATCACATTTTTATCTTTGTTGGCGGGCTTGCCCTCGCTGGTCGTGTTGCCGGGCATCACAGCCAGTCCGATCACCTCGCGGCTCCCGGACCAACCCCAATACGTGAGCGCCATCGAAAAATTCGCGGGACCGCAATAATTATTGTGTCCGTGTTGATGTTCATACTTGACTCCCTCCAGCTGGACAAACTCCGGCAAAGGCGTTGAGGTGGCAGTCGGCACGAGAGTCGGGAGGCTCGCATCGGGCGTCGGGAGGGCGGGCGCGCGCGTGGACGTGGGCGCTGGCTGGTAGGCTTGCATCGTCTGCGCGACGATCGTCGCCAGCAGGGTCTGTTCGCCGGGCTGGAAGACCGCCTCATCCGGCGGATTGAAGAAATAGTAAATTTGATTCTGCGCGCTCTCCAAACGCCACGCGAGGCGGTCATGGATGGGCGGGAGGAAGTACAAGCCAATCGCGAGGATCAACGCCAGAAAAGCGGCGAGCAGGATTCGGGTCCAGAGAGAGGCGGAACGGATTCGTTGAATCAACATGAGCATGAGGTCATTATAAAACAAACGGGCGACCGTCTTTCGATGGTCGCCCGTTGCTAATCGGATTCTTACTCGCGCACTTCGCCGTCAACCACATCGCCGTCGGCGGGCGGGGGGGTTGCGGGTCCGCCGGGCGCTTCCGGCTGGGGTTGTCCCTGTGCGTACAGTTGCTGGCTGAGCGCGTGGAATGCCTGTTGCACAGACTCGCTTGCCTTGCGGATGCGTTCCACATCCTCACTTTGCGCGGCGGACTTGAGATCGCCGATCTTCGATTCGATCTCGCCGCGTTCGGCGGAGGGGACCTTGTCGCCGAGATCGCGCAATGCCTTCTCGGTTTGATACACGAGGCTGTCGGCGTTGTTTTTCGCGTCGATCATCTCGCGGCGTTTCTTGTCGGCGGATTCGTTCTGGCGCGCCTCGTTGACCATGCGATCAATGTCGCCCTTGTTCAGGTTGGTCGAAGCGGTGACAGTGACTTTTTGTTCCTTGCCGCTGGCTTTGTCCTTGGCGGTGACGTTGAGGATGCCGTTGGCGTCAATGTCGAAGGTCACTTCCACTTGCGGGATGCCGCGCGGCGCAGGCGGGATGCCGTCGAGGCGGAAGCGTCCGAGGCTCATGTTGTCGTTCGCCATCGGGCGTTCGCCTTGCAGGATGTGAATGTCCACAGCGGTTTGGTTGTCGGCGGCGGTGGAATACGTTTCGCTTTTCTTGACGGGGATGGTGGTGTTGCGTTCGATCATCACCGTCATCACGCTGCCGAGAGTCTCCACGCCGAGCGAGAGCGGGGTTACGTCGAGCAGGAGGATGTCTTTCACCTCGCCGCCCAGCACGCCGCCCTGAATCGCCGCGCCGACCGACACGACTTCATCGGGGTTGACGCCCTTGTTCGGCTCCTTGCCCGTCAACTTGCGGACAAGTTCCTGAACCATCGGCATACGCGTCGAGCCGCCGACCAGCACAACTTCATTTAACTTGTCCGCCGCGAGTCCCGCGTCTTTGAGCGCCGCCTCGAACGGATGACGGCAACGCTGGAGCAGGTCTTCGGTCATCTGCTCGAATTTTGCGCGCGTCAATTTCAACTGCAAGTGTTTCGGTCCGCCCGCGTCGGCGGTGATGTACGGCAGGTTGATCTCGGTCTCCAGCACGGACGACAATTCGATCTTGGCTTTTTCCGCCGCCTCGCGCAGACGCTGTAATGCCTGGCGATCGTTGCGCAGATCAATGCCCTGTTCTTTGCGGAATTCATCCGCCGCCCAGTTGACGATCTTCTGATCCCAGTCGTCGCCGCCGAGATGCGTGTCGCCGTTGGTGGCTTTCACTTCGATCACGCCCTCGCCCACTTCCAGCACCGACACGTCAAATGTGCCGCCGCCGAGGTCGAAGACCAGGATCGTTTCATCTTTCTTTTTGTCGAGTCCATACGCCAGCGCGGAGGCGGTCGGCTCGTTGATGATGCGCATCACTTCGAGTCCCGCGATGCGTCCCGCGTCTTTGGTGGCTTGACGCTGGCTGTCATTGAAATACGCCGGGACGGTGATGACCGCCTGTGTGACGGGCTGTCCCAAATACGCTTCGGCGTCGGACTTCAATTTGCCCAGCACCATCGCGGAAATTTCCTGCGGGCTGTATTCGCGGTTCGTGACGGGGATCTTCACGCGCACGTCGTTCGAGGGTCCCTGCACAACTTGATACGGAACCATCGCGCGTTCGTTGGCGACCTCCTCGAAGTGCCGTCCCATGAAACGCTTGATGGAATAGACGGTGTTCTCCGAATTGATCACAGCCTGCCGCTTCGCGGTCTGACCGACGAGTCGCTCGCCGTTTTTGTTGAACGCCACAACAGACGGGCAAAGCCGCCCGCCCTCCGAGGTGGAGATGACAGTCGGCTGTCCGCCTTCCATGACGGAGACGACGCTGTTGGTCGTTCCCAGGTCAATGCCGATGATTTTGCTCATGTGATACTCCTTTGCTTGCACGATTCATTTCGTGGAGATACTGTGGAATGAGCCTACTTTAATCCCGCTCTGAAAGAATCCCATTAACAACAGGTAGAAATTTTGTCAGTCAAAATCGCGCGCGCTAGGGCGCGGCCAATTTCACCCAATCGAAACTGACCACGATCGGAATTTCGTCGAACGAGGAGACCCCAAGTCCCACCTGACCGAGAGCCAACGCATATTGATTTTCCTCATACGTGATAGCTGCCTGCCCATTGATGTACAAAGACAACATGCGCTCCTTGCAGAGCATGGTTAAAACATTCGCGTCGGAGCGCATGGCGGATGAGCCGCCCCGGGCAAGCAGAGTTGAAACGGGACTGAGATGCTCGTCCCATTTCATGTGGTATAGGTTGAACAACCCGCTGTTAAAGACCTCGAACTGATACCAGCCCTCTCCTTTGCTGTAGCGGCAGATGAGGTTCGCGGCAAAGCCGGCCTCGTCCGGACTGACGAGGCGCGCGTCTATCCGCACATCCTTGTACAGCCCGCCCTGAAAGAGGGAAAACGCGTTCAGTTTTTTCCCGCCGATATCGAACACGAGCGCGCCGTTTTTGGTTTGCAGGTCAAGCAGGTCCGCCTCGCCGCGCGTGACAACGGTGGACCAGCCGAGGAAGTCGCCGGCAAATTCCTCCTCAAAGAAATAATGCGGGGCGGCGAGGGGAGTCCAGGTCGCGGTGACGGCCGGGGGAAGGGCACGAGTCGGCGAGGGGCTGGCAACTGCGGGCGGAGTCGGAAGCGGCAGGTTGCAGGCGAGGCTGGCAAGAGTCAGAATCAGGATGGCAGGGAAAAGTCGCGCTTTCAATTTGTCTCCGTTATGGGCAAAGTATAAACGGAGATTCAAAAATGTTCATCCATGTTCATCTTTGGTGAATTAAATGATTTTGGCCAGCATTACTGCTGTCCAAAAAGTGGAGAGAAAATAAAACCACCTCCTTGTGAGAGGCGGTTGAGTGGAGATGCCGGGAATCGAATAGCATCCCCAATGGGGACCCGGGTCCGGGAAAACAAAATCGCCTCTCTTGCGAAAGGCGGTTGAGTGGAGATGCCGGGAATCGAATAGCATCCCCAATGGGGACCCGGGTCCGGGAAAACAAAATCGCCTCTCTTGCGAAAGGCGGTTGAGTGGAGATGCCGGGAATCGAATAGCATCCCCAATGGGGACCCGGGTCCGGGAAAACAAAATCGCCTCTCTTGCGAAAGGCGGTTGAGTGGAGATGCCGGGAATCGAACCCGGGTCCGAAAGAATCGACCCTCGGAAATCTACGAGCGTAGCCGGTCGAAAGGGGTCACTGAGGGCATCTCGTCCGGCACGAATCGCCCACAGCCAGTCGTTATGTCTTTCGCGCGCTTAACGACGTCGCGCGCGGCACTCCGCGTTTGTCTCGCCCGGGCCGGTCCCTGGCGGAGCTCGGGGCCGGTGGACGCGGTCTTACGAAGAAGACCGGACTGTTATGACCTCACCTTAGGCGGCGAGGGGCATAGCAGCGTAGGAAGTGCGGTTGGCACTTGAGGGGTTGCGCTGAGTTAACGAGATCGGCGCCTCTCGGCTCGCATTCCGGGACCAGCCTCTCCCGTCGAAGCCTGTCATCCCCGGAGGGAACTTTGATTGTTAAAGTTCTTCGCTTTCATTATATCTCTTTTTTACCCGCGAAGAGCGCAACGTTTTTTCATCCTTCATCTTTCATAATTCATCTTTCCCCTCTGCGGTATAATCTCGTCGCCATGCCGCGAAGAAAAGCGCCCGAAGATCTATCTGTGGATGAACTGCGCCGCCTGCTGATCGAAAAGCGGCGCGGCACGCGGCGCGACCGCCTCGATCATTTCCGCCGCACGGGGCGCGTCATTTCCGTGACGCCGAGCCTGCCGCCTCCCTCGCTGACCGATCTGACCTCCGGCGCGGCGAGCGAACCTGCGGAGTCCGTTGCCGAAGCGCGCCCGCCCCGCCTCGCCGACCGGATCCTGCTGGCGGTGGAAATCATCGCGGTTGTCGGGCTGGTCTTCGTCCTGCTTAACGGTCTGGGTCTGCTGCGCGAGTTGAATCAAGAAGTGGCGGCCGCGCTCGCGCCCGAAACCGCGCAAGCGACTCCGCTGATCACTGCGGTCGTGCTTCCCTCCGGGCATACGCCGCCGGATGCCTCGGGCAACACGCGCCCGAACGAATTGGAGATCCCCGAACACCTGCGCCCGATGGTGCAGTCGCTGGCGAATGCCGCCGTCCCCACGCCGGGACCGGAGCAAGCCATCCGCATTCAGATCCCAGCGCTGAACGTGGACGCGCCCATCGTGCAGGGCGACGGCTGGGAACAATTGAAGAAGGGCGTCGGTCAGCATATCGGGTCGGCGGATCCGGGTCAGGTTGGGAACGCGGTCTTCTCCGCGCACAACGACGTGTATGGCGAACTGTTCCGTTACCTGGATAAACTCGCGCCCGGCGACAAGGTCATCTTGTACACGCAACAGCGCCAGTATGTGTACGTGATCACCGGCACGGTCATTGTCGAGCCGACGCAAGTGGAGGTGATGGCGCACACCGCCGACCCAACCGTTACACTGATCTCGTGTTACCCTTATCTCGTTGACAAGCAACGCATCGTTGTCTTTGCCATATTACAAAACTAGGAGTACCCCATGTCCAAATCCAAACGCGCCCCTTCGCGCCGCCCCGGTGCGAACGCCCCCTCCAACACGGAATTTAACCCGGATTACACGCACGTCAAACAGGACCTGACCCGCATCGGAATCCTGGCCGGAACCTTCTTCGTTTTGCTGATCGCACTTTCGTTCTTCTTGCGATAAAGGAGGCCTTCCATGCCACGCATGTTCGTCCCCGGCCCGGTGGATGTCGCTGACGATGTTCTGAAGGCGCAGACCGCGCCCATGCTCCCACATCGCAGTAAGGAGTTCGAAGCGCTCTACCGCCGCGCCAGCGAAAAATCGCAACAACTATTTTTCACCCAAAGCCGCGTCTTCCTTGCCGCTTCGTCCGGGACGGGGTTGCAGGAGGCCGCCATCCGTAATTTTGTGAACCGAAAGGTTCTTTCCTGCGTCAATGGCGCGTTTGCCGATCGCTGGTATGAAGTGGCCGTCTCGAACGGCAAGGAGACCGAAAAACTTGCCCTCGAATGGGACCAGCCATTCAGCCCGCAGCGCGTGGCAGAGGCTGTTCAGCGCGGCGGATTTGAAGCTGTGACCCTGGTTCACAACGAGACCTCGACCGGGCTGCAAAACCCGGTGCGCGAGATCGCGGAGGCCGTCCGTGCGGCGGCGCCCGAAACGCTGATCCTCGTGGATGCCGTCTCCTCGCTCGGCGGCGCACGGATCGAAATGGACGCCTGGGGGCTTGATATGGTTCTTACCTCCTCACAGAAGTGTCTCGCGCTTCCGCCCGGGCTGGCCCTGGGCGCGGTCTCAGACCGCGCCATGCAAAAAGCCGGGCAGGTGGAAAACAGGGGTTGGTACTTCGACCTGGTGCGTATGGAAAAGCACCGCCTAAAAGATTCATCCCCGGCGACGCCCGCCATGTCGCTGATCTATGCCCTCGACTATCAACTTGACCGCATTCTGGCGGAGGGACTGGAGAATCGTTTTGCGCGTCACACCGCGATGGCGAAACGCGTGCAAGATTGGGCCGATGAACACGATTTGAATATGTACGCGCCCGCGGGGTATCGCTCGCAGACCGTGACCACGATCAAGAACGAACGCAGCTGGGATATTTCCGCACTAAACAAGTTCCTGCTCGAGCGGGGTATGAGGATCGCCAATGGCTACGGCGCACTCAAGAACATCACCTTCCGCATTGCCCACATGGGCGAAATTCAAATGGGCGACATCAACGAACTGCTCGAAACGATGGAAGAGTACCTGAAGAAGTAGGAAATCACAAACGGCCTCCCGAATCGGGAGGCCGTTTGTGATCTAGAACGATGTTATTTACGGCACGTAATATTCCACGATCAGCGTTGGACGGTAGGATGGCATGAAGTGATTGCCGCTGAAGAAGCGGACCAGGTCGGCGCCCAGGTCGTCGTTGTCGTCGAGGCTGAAGTGGGCGCGCAGCTGGGTGGAGCCGAACAGGTTGACGTGCGCGAACGCGGCCAGGTCCAGCGCGGCCTCATACCAGTTGCCGGGTTGGGCAACGGGGTTGAAGATGCCCACGTTGGCCGCGCTGGCCGCGGCTTCAAAGTCGCCGGGCCGCAGGAAGATTTCCGGGCTGAAGAACGGCGAGGCGATGTCCACTTGCAGGTCGCCGTGCGTGGTGAACGGGTTGACGCCCAGGAAACTCGAGCGTTTCAGCAGGAGCGTGACGCCCGTGACGACGGCGTTATCCGGCAGGCTGGAGGTGTCGAAGTGGACGAGGAGCAGCGACTGCCGATCGAGCAGGTGATCTCCGACATCGAGGGTTGCGCCGGGGACATTGGGAACCGAGCCAACGCCGGAATTCTCGTTGGTCTCGAAGATCGTCCCGTCATAACCGCCGATGGAGTAGAAGGTGGCGCTGACCGATTCGGCAACCGTCACATTAAATGAGGCATAGCCAGTGTTACCGGCGCCATCCGTCGCCGAGCAGTTGACCGTGGTGGTGCCGAGCGGGAAGGTGGAGCCAGAGGGCGGCACGCAGGTGACGACGGGATTGGTAGGATAGGTCTCATCGGTGGCGGTGGCGCTGAAGTTGACCACCGCGCCGGCCGGGACGTTCGGCGGGACGACCATATCCGCTGGAACGCTCACGATAGGGGGCGTGAGGTCAGGGGCGTGGCCGGAAAACATCCACAAGTCGTTCAAGTAATAACTCAAGACGTTGGCGCCATCATATCCGAGACCGCCAAATAGCCAGAGGTTGTTATTGGCGTCAATCCAGGAGGCGCTTATCATACGCGCACCCGGCACGTTGGCGGCCGCAGGCACATCTTCCGTTCCGTATATGCCATTTTGGCTTACGATGTTCGAACCGTCCACCCAAGTCCATTCCCCGGTCGTGGGGTCGAACATCCACAGGTCATTCAAAAGGTCGACCGAGGCGACACTATCAACACCATATCCTCCGAAGAGCCAGAGCTTACCCGCGCTGTCTATCCAGGAAACAGCGCTTTCGCGCGCGCCAGGGACGTTTGCGGCATGGGCAACATCTTCTGTACCATAGATGCCTTTCTGATCGCCAATCCATTTTGGCCCATCCACCCAGGTCCACTCGCCATTTGCGGGATTAAATTTCCACAAATCGTTAAATATAGAGTGGGTGTCGGCCACATGTGCATCTCCACCGAAGAGCCAAAGGTTCCCAGCGCTGTCTATCCAAGAGGCTGCTGCAGCACGTGCGTTCGGAGTGTTGGCGGGATCAGAGACATCTTCTGTGCCGTAGTTCCCGCTTTGATCTGCGATAATTTCTCCGTCCACCCAGGTCCATTCGCCGGTCGCCGGGTCAAACTTCCACAAGTCGTTCAAGAGGCCAGCGTTGCCGTTGCTGTCGTGCCCATACCCACCGAAGAGCCAGAGATTTCCGCTGGCGTCCCTCCAGGTGATGGATTTCATTCGCGCGCCGGGGACATTGGCAGCAGCAGCAACATCCTCCGTGCCGTACATTCCGCTTTGAGCGATAACATTTGAGCCATCCACCCAGGTCCATTCGCCGGTCGCCGGGTCAAACTTCCACAAGTCGTTCAAGAGGCCATTGGTATTGGCGCTATCACGCCCGCTTCCGCCAAAGAGCCAAAACCTGCCCGCACTGTCTGTCCAAGAGACAGCAAAATCACGCGCGCCCGGCACATTGGCAGAGTCAGCGACATCCTCCGTGCCGTACGTTCCGCTTTGAGCGACAACGTTCGAGCCATCCACCCAGGTCCATTCGCCGGTGGCCGGGTTAAACTTCCACAAGTCGTTCAAGAGGCCTTGTGTATTAGCGCTATCGCGTCCATATCCACCGAAGAGCCAAAGGTTCCCGCTGGCGTCGCTCCAGGTGGCGATAACTCTTCGCGCGCCTGGGACATTGGCGGCACCGGGGACATCTTCCGTTCCGTACGTTCCAGGCTGGGCTGTGGTATCCGACCCGTCCACCCAGGTCCACCATCCATCTTTCGTGGCCGCGTACAGGGGCGCCGCGTCCACGCGGGCCGGGGTGACGCCTTGCGCGCCGAAGGTCAGCGCGAGCAGGACGAAAATAGTTATCAGGGATCGAACTGTCCGTTTGTTCATTGTTTCTCCTTAGGTTTTCCAAACTGCATTAGAACTTCTCCGAAAAATACGTTTGTCAACACCACGGCCCCAAGAGAAAAGACTGTGTGGCTTTGAGCCTTCGTGTTTAATTCTTCGGATGGGCTTTTAGTCTACACGCGATGTTGTTGACCTTGTTGACTCTTTGTTGACAAAATGGTTTGCCATCGGGGAGAACAGGCGGCCTGTGCGTCCGTCCCACCCGTTATAAATGATCTGACGCAACGCCACAGGATGTATCTTGCACCCAGCGCGGCAACTTGAAAGCTGCGGCGCTGAAACTGCGTAATATCAGCATTAATTCTCCGCGAAGACAATGACCTTGTCTTCCGGCGCGAACGTCACCGTTTCGGATTTCTTCGGGTTAATGTGGACTCCGTAGGCTTTGGCTGGGTCGCCGCTTTCGCGCATCAGACGGTAGCCGATGGCGGTTTCGCTGCGGTTGAGCGCGGCTTGCGCAACGGTGTAGAAATTAACCAGCGCGCCGGTCTGCACGTATTCGCCGATCGGTTTGAGGTAGACCTCCGAGCCTTCGGGGTCGAAGATGTCGGTGAAGACCGGGAGCAAGTCGCGGTTTTCGCTGAGTTGCGCCATCATCAAACTGACAAGATGTTCGCTGACGATGAAATCGTCCACTTTGGCGGCTTCAGCCAGTTCGCGGTTGCGCAGGTCGAGCATTTCGCTGACGATGGAGAAGGGCGTCTCGTCTTTTTCGGCGATGTCGCGCAGATGTAAAAGCGTGACGAGAGTCTTCGCGTCCGCTTCCTGCGGCTCGAGGTGCGAATACGCCAGCACGATGACGTGATCGAAATCGGGCGCGTTCAACGATTCGAGCAGGTCGCGGTCGGTCGAGTCGCCCTGGAGGGTGATCACCTTTTGGTTGAGAGGCTTGCCCACGCCCGCGCGGATTTTCTTGTCGAGGTCCGCCAGGTCCGCGGCGACGGTCACTTGCGAGCCTTTGGGGACGTAGGAGTCCAGTTCGCGGATGATGGTGAGGCCGGAGCGATTCCAGCCGAGGATGAGGCATTTCTCCGCTTTGGGTTTGGCGCGCGCGCTGTCCCGTTGGAAGAGGCTGGGGTCTGCCTCACCCGCTTGGGAGGAGAGTCGAACCGTGTCGTCGTCGGCGGAGATGGCGATGACCGAGTCGTCTGCGCGCAGGTCGGTTTCCATCGGCGGGTTGATCAGCACGTTGCCCTCGGCGCGGCGGATGCCCATCAGGGCCGAATCTTCGTAGGCGAGCAGGGCTTGACCGAAGGTTTTTCCGGCGAGGGCGGGTTCGGGTTTGAAATAAATTTCGTCGCCGCCGAAGTTCATCAATTCGGTGTAGACGATGGAGAGTCCCGATTGGCGCGAGGTCTGCGCGACGACGCGCGCGATCAGGTCGCTGGTGAGGATGGGCTGGAGGACGTCGCGCTGGCCGATCATGCGGATCACGTCCATGTTCTTTGGGTTGCGGATCTGCGTGACGATGTGATAGGGCGCTTCGCGGCGGTTGGGGTTGTTGGTGATGGCGAGCGCAGATTTGATGATGAGCGAGTCGGGGTCTTCGCCTTCGGGCAGGAGGATGATGGAGCGCGCGCTGTGCGGGCTGACGATCTCGATGTCGTTCAGGTCAATCGGACTGCCGGAGCGGCAGATGACGCGCGTGTTTTTTGTGTCGGGGACGCGCTCGGCGATGGCGTCTTCCATTTCAACTTTGTCGCGTTCGGACATGACGACAATGACCGCGCCTTCGTTGCGATTCGTGTTCGATTCAACGAGTTCGGAAATGACCGTGAAGATCTGCGCGTTCCAGCCGAGGATGACGGTGTGGTCGTGTTCGAGGACGAGCGAACGTCCCTTGCGCAGTTGTCCGAGTTTGTCTTCGAGTCCGTTGTTGAGCACGCCGATCAAGGCGCTGACAATGAAGATGCCGCCGATGGTGACCAACAGCATGAGGAAGCGGAAGCCCCAACCGGCGTCGCCGCCCATGGTCCCGGCGTCGAGCGTACGCATTAAACTCCACCAGACGGCTTCAAAAAAGCGCGGCGGCTCCTGCCCTTCCGGGGAGAAGATCAACCCGCCGATGCGGATGATCAGCCCCGCCACAAAAACGATGGCGAGCGTGAAGACCGCCAGCATGCCGATCAACGCGGGCGTGCCGCGTGACATGAGGTTGTCGAACCAGTATCCGAAGCGTTGGCGAAACGTGTATTTTGGCGCCATCTTTCTCTCCTGTTAAATTTTGGCTATTATATACCGTACATTCTCTGAATGCGAATGCCGCGCACACCTGCACTTGCGCCAGGCGCAAGTGTGGGCGAATAACACGAATTTCCTTAATTCACGCAGGCTTCACGATTCAACCGCAGAATCTCCATCACCCTAATGTTGACGGTTGACCTTCGGGCGGCTTTCCCCTCTGCCGCTGGGAGGGGCAGGGTGAGGGAGACCTTTCCCCTGCAGGGATCTTCGGCGGTTACGCCTCGGCGGGGGCGGAGTCCCTCACTAAGAGAGTGTTTCTTAAGTAGTCGGGTAAGATTGGAGAATGACCAAATTCAACCAAACCTACCCGACCGACCTCAAGTATACCGAATGGCAACTGATTGCGGACTTTTTTCCGGCCAAGCAGATG
>JABARH010000028.1 GCA_019187665.1 Anaerolineales bacterium | reverse complement strand
CATCTGCTTGGCCGGAAAAAAGTCCGCAATCAGTTGCCATTCGGTATACTTGAGGTCGGTCGGGTAGGTTTGGTTGAATTTGGTCATTCTCCAATCTTACCCGACTACTTAAGAAACACTCTCTAAGAAATTATCCCAGTCGAGGAGACCAGTATTAAGATCGGGTTTATCGAAAGGATCAACACCATTAATAAGTTCCTTCACATCCGTATAGTAAAATCCAGAGTTTTCAGCCAGGGCAGCGATAAGAAACGAATTAGTGGGATTGACACAACCCCTTTGCCCGCAAATCTCAACATATTTATTTAGTACCTGCTGAATTCTTCTAGCCATTGCACGGCTGGCGATTAGCGGGTCGTCTTGGTTTAACGGATTCCCCATTTCGTTTGTCAATCCGAGGCCAAAGCCATGCTCGTCGATAGGTTTACCATCCTCATCGTACCCATCCACCGGCACCCCATAATCAGTAATCATTTGCGCATCAGTAATAAATCCAAGCCCTCTACCCTTATAAAAGCCACAAATTGCATACCAACATGGGGCGTGCCCAATTAAAGGTCTGCTCCCTGAATAATTTTGAACGCTAAATCCAAGCATAGCGTAACTATGTATATTGGGATGGGTTAGCTCCGCATCATCAACAACAGCTACGTATGAATTAGCAGAATCAATTGCGTTCGGACTAGGCTTTGTATAACACGATGGCGTAGTACTCCCGCCGCCTCTTATTTCCTGATGGCCGGTGGGATCAATGTTCACGATTGGATGATTACTAGTGTAGTTATATCGATCCAATCCTTGTAAACTGTCTGGGATTATTGTATCCGCGCCAGCGAATCTACCAATGGCAGGGTCGTAGAATCTCGCGTTATAGAACATCAACGCGAGATCTTCCATGTATGAATATTGACCGGTAAATGTGTATTTGGATAATTCGTAATCAGGCGTGGTGACGAGTGCAGGATCTATCCACGAGTAGCGGACCTCGCCCCAGGGCGTGTAACGAAGCTCCGAGACCTTGTTGCCGAGGGCGTCTGTGGTGATGCTCGTCGAACCCAAGTGGTCGCCGAGCGTGTATTCCACATTCATGCTTTGGGGAATTGTGTATTTTCGCATGGCAATTCGAGTTGCACCGGCAAGATAATACTTTGTGACTTTCGCGGGGGAGGCGGTGATATCTTGTTCATAGTAGCCGCCAATGAACAGAATCGTTTCACCATTAACAATACTCTTCACGCGCTTCCCATCGCCATCGTACGTAAACAGGGAAATGGTGGTGTTGTTCTTCTTCACTTCCACGAGACGGTTTTCAGCGTCATAGGTTAGGTTGAAGGTGTCGCTTCCAATAACTCTGGTCGTCTGGTTGCCGTTGGCGTCATACGAATACGAATTGCTTCCCGCGCTCGAAACCGCGTGGACGTGATTGGCGTCGTTGTAGTTCAACGTCACGCCTTCCTTGCTGGAGAGATTGCCCGCGTTGTCGTAGCCGTAAGTCTTGGTTTGTCCGTTCAAAGTCCAACTCGTCAGGCGGTTCAAGGCGTCATAACCGAAGATGTTGGTTTCACTGGCGGGGGTGTTCGTGATCTGCGTGAGGTTGCCAACCGAGTCATAGACGTATGACAGGTCCTGCAATGTTCCGGTGGTGAGGCTTTCTAGCCTTCCGCTTTGACCGATGTTGTTCACTGTTTCGGTCCAGCCGTAGATAGTTTGAATGTTGGAAGGTTTGCAAGTTGGGAAGAATGTTTTGGAGACTTGGGGCCAACTTTGGCAACTTTACACATTCACGCCGGGCAGCGTGAAATGATCTATTTCTTTGTTTGAATGATGAAAAACGCAATTATGTGGAATGCGCTCCAAGTAAAAAAAAGAGTATACATGAGAAATATCGCCGAGATTGAATAGCAAATACCTATAAGCGCTAATAGTGACAAGCTTGTTGGTATCCATATATTGGCTGGATTTTGGACTATATTAGATGTTTGTTTTTGAGCAGCGAGGTGTTCAATCTTTGAAATGGCTCCACCGAGGCAGATTCCAATAAAAACGCCTAGCAGAATCGCTGGCCAGAAAAACGTCGCTCTTCCGCCAATCTGGATTATGCTCCCAATCAGAATCAGCAAACCTACAACCAGCGCAATCCGAGGAAACCACGCTTTTTTTGTCATATTGACCTCAGTTTAGGGTGATGTAAAATCGCCCGTCGGAAATGTGATTACGGGCGGAGGTATAGCAGGAAACAATGGAGCAGGTCCAGATGATATTACCACTAGCGGAGTCCCTTCAGAAAAATTTTGCGCGATGGCTACCATGAGGGCGATCGTGCCCAGCGTAAGTCCCCAAGGACTGCTCACGGTCTCTGTAATAAAAAATCCATAGGCAACTACCCCATACTCATAGATCCCATATACTTCGGCGGCGCAATAGATTAAGTTATCACAGGAGAAAGTTAATGTTGGGAGAAATTTTACATGGGAATCGATTCCATTCTGCCAATCCAACGGAAAATCAAATTTCGATAAGGTATCCCCAATGACATCACTTGCCCCATACGGATTTTTTCCCAGAGATGTTTCTAGTTTCCATGTGTAGGCTGAATCTTTTTGGTATTTATAAAAACCCATGAAACCATTCTTCACAACATCGGTGTTTGAAATCGGAGCTTGTGTTGTCATATCCCATAAAACCAGTTGCCTCGTTTTCTCGTCCAGTGCAAACATAGCAAACTGCACTTTGCCATCAACATAAAAGGCAACTACATCGCCCATTTCCGCATGGTCGTTCCACGTTGAATTCCAATCGTTATCAGAAATACCCCAGTAACCTTGGATGGTAGCGCCTGACATCATCTTCATCTGTGCATAGTAATCTTTGCGACACTGTGATGGATTGCGCTCATTAACGCACCAATATGGATCGCGTCCAGTGGGATCTGTATAAATGATAGGATTATTATTTACGTACGCATACCGATCCAACCCCTGGACTCCACCCGGCACAATCGTATCCGCCTGCGCGAAGCGACCGGTGGTATGGTCATACCATCTTGCATTGTAGAACATGAGATCAAATCCCGCCGCGCCGAGGTCGGTGGCGTCGTCAGAGACGTAGGAGTACTGTCCCGTGAAAGTGTAACGGGTGGGAAGGGTTTTGTTTTCGCTCGTCCAGCGCACTTCGCCCCACGGCTTGTAACGGGTTTGAATCACGTCGAGGGTGGAAGCATCCACGGCGAGGGAGGTTGAGCCGAGGTGGTCGCCAGCGAGGTAGGTCAAGGTGGAGGATTGAGGCACGATGTATTTCCTCACCGCGATTCTACTCGCTCCGGCGAAGTAGTACTTGGTCACTTCGTTGCCTTTAAGTTCGTAATGCCCGAAGGGGCCCGCGAAGAGGATGGTCTCGCCGTTGACAACGGACTTGACACGACGATCATCGCCATCATAGGTGCTGGAGACCTGCGGTCACGCCTCGGCGGGGTCACAGACCCGCGCCGAGCAGAGGGCGGGAGGGAATCGTTGCATCCACACAAAACCCCCTCCGCCTTCGGCACCTCCCCCAAATACGACAGGGATCGGCTTCTTGTTAACAAATCTACTCTTGTCGTATTTGGGGGAGGACGGGTAGGGGTTTCTTTGAGGAAGTCATATCCGTTGGTTGGCATTTACGACAATTATACAGCCAAGAACCCCTCCGTCTGCCGGTGCAGGCACCTTCGCGAAGCACGCAATTAGGTGCCCCAAATACGACAGGGCTCAACTCTTGTCAAGAACTCGACTCATGTCGCATTTGTTCTCTACCGCTTCGCTTTGAGGATGCTTCGCGAGGGGACAAGAGCTAGATAATGGGACTTACCAGAAAGAGCCATAATTTATATTTACGGGGGTGCGAATGGTTCAAACGATTGGATTACAGTGCTAAATATGTCGGTAAATTTGTTTTCAAATTGAATATTATATAGATAGCCTCTCGCAACGAAGATCTTGTCTGAACCAAACATTGATAAAGCAACATAATAAGGATCTTCTCGAGAATCATTGATTTCACTTGTAGAAAAATCTGACTTTGTAGCCAGCACGATGTCACGATAAACCCCATCCATATTCCCGGCGCTCTTCTTAATTACAACATTATACAGGGAAGACGGGATTCCTAATTCATCCCATATTTCCAACGCCAGTTTTTCCGACAACTCCTTACCTGTTTCGCCAGGAAGAATCTCAATAATTATCCTCCCCTCAGTACAATACAATTCCATACCATTTGACAACATCAGGTTGCGGCAAAAATCGGATGGTAAATCGTATTGGTAACCAATTCCATTTGAAAAAGTAGACTGATGGCCACCCCGACTCTTAGAACATGAGATTACAAAAATCGGGATGACGAGAACTAGTAGCGCAATTACATATTTACTCAATTTCATTTCATATTCCTTTCATTATCAAGATCGACAACAAAGTTGTACCTGATCAACAAGATATCTAACAAATCCATAAAGGCCAGCCACCATACGTATATGAATTGCCTGGCGCATAAGTTGCAGCCATGTTTTCCATAATACATCCAAAACCATTAAAGAGTCCTGCAATATATTGGTTGCCATTTACAATATGACTAGCATAATAAATATTAACGGTAACGGTGTCATACAATGTATAAGGATTCTCCTCCTCTGCTTTATATTCAACGCTCACAGTAAAAGTATCGGACGGGAAATTACTAAAGATCGAACCATTTGTTATTGTTATTTTCATATATGCTTCATCTGCAAATTTAGAATCCTTCCATGCCTCTATACCGCCAGCAAGTGCGTCCCGGAAATTATTCAATGCCGTATTTTCATCTTGTCCCATTCCATTAACAATATCCATTAATTCTTTAGTCCCAACATTGCTAGCTAGTTCTCCCAATGCCTTAATAGCTGAGGCCGAGAGATCAGTGAAACCAAGTTTTTTTACTAGCGACATTGCCATATCGCCAGTTATTTTATCCGTTGCAAAACTAATTGCTATCTCGAGGAGCACATCTAAATCCGTAGAATAGGTATGGTCATACAACCACAGCAATGAGTCAATTTCCCCTAAAAAGGCTTCTGCTTCCTCGGGAGTATTAAAAACAATTTGTGTAACTTTAGTCCTCCATTCACAATCAGGGTTCTTTAGATAATTACACTGAGCCTGATTTGTGTGACCAGTTGGATCAATATATCGCACTGGATTATTTACAGTATATGCATACCGATCCAACCCCTGAACTCCTCCCGGTACAATCGAATCGGCCTGCGCGAAGCGACCGAGGGCGGGGTCATACCAGCGGGCATTGTAGAACATGAGACCAAATCCCGCCGCGCCGAGGTCGGTGGCAACATCGTCAACATAACTGTACTGTCCCGTGAAGGTGTAGCGAGTCGGGAGTGTCTTGCTCGGGGTGGTGTAGCGTACCTCGCCCCAGGGTTTGTAACGGGTTTCGATCACTTCGCCTGTGGATGCGTCCACGGCGAGGGAGGTCGAGCCGAGATGGTCCCCGGCGAGGTAGGTCAAGGTGGAGAATTGAGGCACGATGTATTTCCGCACGGCGATTCTACTCGCTCCGGCGAAGTAGTACTTGGTCACTTCGTTGCCTTTAAGTTCGTAATGTCCGCCCGCGAAGAGGATGGTTTCCCCATTCACAACAGACTTTACGCGGCGGCCATCGCCGTCGAAGGTGTTGGAGACCTGCGGTCAAGCCTCGGCGGGGTCTTCCCCTTCGGGATGCTTCGCGAAGACCCGCGCCGAGCAGAAGGTTTTTAGGTTTTACCTTACATACCAATAATCAACAATCTTCCCGTAACCTTTCCATGCATATTTCTCGAGATCATTTGGAGCTCGAATTATTGCGAACATAAACTGCTTGTTTTCTACCATATCACTATACAATTCGGCTTCAAAAATTGTTAACACACCTATTTTTGTATCAGGGGTTAATTCAGATTCAAGATCTGCTAGCCTACAACTAAAATCCACTCCTCGGGTTGGGCTAATCAGTTCAACCTCTATGTTACTGCCACCACGCGTGAAATATGGGATCACATAACTTGGTGTTCCGAAAATGTCAACCACATCCTGCATAGTTAAGCCTAAGCCCCCACTCAAAACCAGTCGCATCACCTTGCCATTCAGAATGTCTATTTGCCCTGTCCAAAGATAATCTTGACTTACAGGATCGCTTCCCTCGACTTCCAGAAATTTCGTACCCTTTCCCATCGTAAAGTATACATGTTCATCATATAAGACAACGGATTCGGTTAGTGTTATCGAATCTTGATTAACTAAAGACATACCATCTAAAACATCAAACAATTCTTCCCTTGTTGTCTTTCCGACAGTTATTCCATACCAACATGGCAACGCACAACTGGATTCAGTAAAAATAGGGTTATCTACAGGTGATAGAGTATCTTCAGTAGTGCAGGATATTAGTAACAGTAACATCGTGAGAAATATTCTTTTCACTGTCTCTTCCTTTCATTGTAAATAGCTTGCTTGAATAGTGATCATGACAGGCACCCAAAGCGATGCGTACTGGGGAATGTTTCCACCATATATTCCGTATGCAAATGCGTCAGCAAGATAATCGGCTGTTGATCCATTGCCATAATATAAGGGTGTAACCCACAAGGCGTCCGTTGGGATATTGGGATCAACATAGTTGGGATCGTCAGGATTGTCTCCTCTGGAATCTCCTGGGCCAATGTCGCCTCCGATAGCATGATTCAAGCTGTCTCCGACTCCATTTTCAAAACCACCGCAATTCCCTCTTCTAACCCTTGGGTCAGTACAGTAATTTCCAGTGTGATAATCCCATACATGGCCCAATTCGTGGGCTATTTCGTACCGCGCATATGCCATGGATTCAAATTCCAATGTTGTAAACATTACCCAAACATGGACTCCATTGGTATGCGACCGACCATTGCCATGATCAACTGTAAAGGTAATGCCGCTCATATATTTATCCATCCATTGCTGCCCTTTTCCGCCAGATAGTTTATTGACATACCTGAGAATGTCCCTCCCTGTCAAAAGAACTCTTAAAAGGTATTTTGATGTTTTCCAAAACGAGTCATGCCAATCATTCCCATCCATAATCCAACCAAACTCGTGGAGCAATAGACCCTCCAAGCCTGTTGGGTCATTGCATGTTCCATCAACGGAGATATCGTAACAAATGCCATGACGCGATCCTGCAAAAGTTGGCGCTACTTCACCCTGCTGATGACTCGACCCATGTCTACTCCACCAATTATCAGTATGGTACTGCGCATGCCCGGACGGATCGGTATAAACGATGGGATTATTTGCCACGTACGCATATCGATCCAGCCCCTGGACCCCTCCCGGCACAATTGTATCCGCCTGCGCGAAGCGACCGGTGGTATGGTCATACCAGCGGGCGTTGTAGAACATGAGACCAAATCCCGCCGCGCCGAGATCGGTGGCGTCATCAGAGACGTAGGAATACTGTCCCGTGAAGGTGTAGCGAGTCGGGAGGGTCTTACTCGGCGTGGTGTAGCGCACCTCGCCCTCGCGAAGCACCCCCGAAGTGTCACGGAGGGGGCACGGTTTGTAGCGGGTTTGAATCACTTCGCCGGTGGAGGCGTCCACGGCGAGAGAGGTGGAACCGAGGTGGTCCCCGGCGAGGTAGGTCAAGGTGGAGGATTGAGGCACGATGTATTTCCGCACGGCGATTCTACTCGCTCCGGCGAAGTAATACTTGGTCACTTCGTTGCCTTTAAGTTCGTAATGCCCGAAGGGGCCCGCGAAGAGAGAATGGTTTCACCATTCACCACCGACTTCACACGGCGGCCGTCGCCGTTGGAGGTGTTGGAGTCCTCGATATCGTAGTTCCCAAATTATAGGCGGTAGATTTTCAACACAATTGGGAATCTACAAATTAGGTTCTCCGGAATGAAAATGTATTCTCATCAAACGGTTCTCTTTGTAGTTACCATAAAAGAAGAAAACAATCTTTGAATATCCATCACCTCTTAAGTCATAATAGCTTACAAAATATGTATAGCCATTATTGCTATATTCAATCGGTTCCAATTCAATCTGGTATTTACCTAATTTCTGTTGGACATATTGATAGGTCATATCCTCTTTGTCGAAGATTTTTGATATAGCCGAATAAAAATCTTGTGCATAAATGTCCGAGTTTCCACCACAAATAGAGTCATCCGACAAAGGTAAGCTTGCGCACAGATCATAAATCACATCAGCCGACAACGGGGATGTCTCACTTTTCCAAGACTGATCCTCTGGTAAAGATAATGCAATATATCTACCGACAATTAAGGAAATTGGAAAAGCTAATAAACATGAGATAAACAATAGGACATAAATGCCTATATTGGATGAAACAATCTTAATCCGATTCATTTTAATTCTGCCTGTGGAAGTACATAATATTGCCAATATAAATATCGGCCGGATAGATCTGCGTTTTTTCCTAGCGCAGCTCTAAGGGCATCGCCGAGGTCAAAAGGAGATATTTTCCCAAAGGTCAATCTCACGCCAATTGACATTCCAACAATACTGAGTATAAAATCTTGACGGCTACCATGTTTATCAATGAATTCGTGCTTGTTATTTGCCAATTTTCCTAGAACGGCATTCGCGTGGATGCCGTTATAATCGCCATGGGGATCAACAATCTGTGCAATAAATGCCCAGACATGATAAACCTGATTATCACCATCTCTTAAGTCATCATGAAATCCTTTATCGCCAAATTCAAGCATAAAGATTGAATATTCTGAACTCTCATCAACCTCTTCAGCAGCCAATAAAGTCATGCCGCCATAGGTAGGTGTGCCAATAAACACGATCCCAAGTGCCATCATCATATAGTTTAAATTTCCATTGAAAATAGTTGCCGCCTTGTCAACTATTTTTGCCATAGCTTCAAGGGCGTCCTTGCGTCCGAGATTTTTAGCGATACGGCTAGCTTCCTTATAGAATTGCTGAAACAATGTCTCAAATTCATCATACCCTGGGGCATCGCACATAGAATTTCGAGAACAGGAAATAAAATTCTTCAATGCAGCCTGTGCTGCCGCCTCCGCTGTAAGGATATTGTTATTTTTTGCATGGATTTGACTTTGATACCCACTCCTCTCCTGCGCATGCCCGGACGGATCGGTGTAAACGACCGGATTATTCCCCACGTACGCATACCGATCCAGCCCCTGGACTCCACCCGGCACAATCGTATCCGCCTGCGCGAAGCGACCGGTGGTATGGTCATACCATCTTGCATTGTAGAACATGAGACCAAATCCCGCCGCGCCGAGGTCGGTGGCTTCGTCAGAGACGTAGGAATACTGTCCCGTGAAGGTGTAGCGAGTCGGGAGGGTCTTGCTCGGTGTTGTGTAACGCACCTCGCCCCACGGCTTGTAGCGCGTTTCGATCACTTCGCCGGTGGAAGCGTCCACGGCGAGGGAGGTGGAGCCGAGATGGTCCCCGGCGAGGTAGGTCAAGGTGGAGGATTGAGGCACGATGTATTTCCGCACGGCGATTCTACTCGCTCCGGCGAAGTAATACTTGGTCACTTCGTTGCCTTTAAGTTCGTAATGCCCGAAGGGGCCCGCGAAGAGGATGGTCTCGCCGTTGACAACGGACTTGACACGACGATCATCGCCATCATAGGTGCTGGAGACCTGCGGTCACGCCTCGGCGGGGTCACAGACCCGCGCCGAGCAGAGGGCGGGAGGGAATCGTTGCATCCACACAAAACCCCCACCGCCTTCGGCACCTCCGCCAAATGCGACAGGGATTTACTCTTTTCAACAGGTCTACTCATGTCGCATTTGGGGGAGGAAGGGTAGGGGTTTCTTTGAGGAAGTCGTATCCGTTGGTTGGCATGAGTGAATACAATTATAGTCCAACTAGCGAGGGATGGTTTGAATGTTAGAGGTTTGCAGGTTGAGAGAGATGTTTTGGAGACCTGCGGTCAAGCCTCGGCGGGGATAAAGTCCCGCGCCGAGTAAAGATGGCTACTTGAACTCATACACACCGTATCCCTTCCATACTCCAGTAGAGATTCCATCCCCGCTACCGTTAACTAGTTCCTGCTCGTTCACATCATTAAAAGTTATCCTTAGCACTAGGGTATTTGGGGCAATGAGGTATTCGGGACCATCTATTTCAACAAAATTTATCTGGAGACGCAGTTGATTATATAAAAATACTACTGACGACCTGATAGGAGAATCTGGCAGCGGCGAAAGAATCACATTGACTTTATCTGGGATTCCATATTTTTGTATGATGTCCTCGGCAGTTGTATTCCGCGGAGTTACGCTAATAGCAAGAACCGCTTTTTCACGGAACAAAAAACCTATACCATCACATCTGATTCCTGAAATACCATTTCCAGCGGCACGAATTTCTGTACAATTCGATAATATTTTACTGTTTGAAATAATCACTCTCGCCTCACTTTCAGAGGTAACACCCGGGGTGATCTCCAGAAAACAAGGCGCTGCACACGTTTCCACAGACAAGAACTCAAGCTCATCTTTATGAAGTTTATTCGCCTCCATTGTCCTAGACCAGTCTGCCTGAGTAGGCGGAAAGACAATTTGTGTAGGCTTAGATGCTACTGAACACCCAACAATGAAAACAGCACAGAATAATAGAATGAGCGAATTTCTCATATTATCTCCTTTTACACCGCCGCCCCTACGGTCCTGTCATTAGATCATTTACAAAGATCCACCGAGAGCTACCAACAAAATTGGCATCAGTAATAAAGAATTCAGGATTTAATTTGAGGTCAAAGTGGGCGCGAATGTAAGATACGTTTACACCTAGAACATAAGTTGCCACAGACTCGGCGAAGTCCTCTTTGCGATTGAAACCATAATCTGCGCCCTTGGCCGGAACACCGCCGTAAAAATAACCAGCAGCGTTGCAACCTGGTCCTTGTATGCCAGATTCACATTCCACATAATGACGTCCAGCTTTCCAAGTATACCCGCCCGTAGCCTGCTCAAAGCGCTTCGATAAGTTATAGCCTTGATGAATATCCCAAGCATGGGCAAATTCGTGAACAACAGTCCATTCGCTAAAAGAATCAAGATTCAATTTCACCCAGCCATCCCCTGCGAGGCCGTTGACGATTTTTCCTTTACTTGTTTTTAGGGCATGTACTCCGGTTACTTCGACAGGGCCAAGATTTTCTTTGAATTTGAGTGCGCCACCCATGGATCCGGCAAGCTTGACAACACCATTAAAAAGATTCCATATCTGACCATCAGAAAAATCACCGGCATTAGTTACGGTAACATCGTAAAGATGTTCCAAGGTATCCAACCAATTCTGCCTAGTGCCTACACAATTACCCCAGCTATCTTTTGTACATGTAGCAGGATTTGTATCAGCGGGGGGCGGCGGCAACAATTCGTTTTTCTTCGCATGAATTTGACTTCGATACCCATTCCGATGACTCGCGTGCCCGGACGGATCGGTATAAATAATGGGATTATTCGACACATACGCATACCTATCCAACCCCTGGACCCCTCCCGGCACAATCGTGTCCGCCTGCGCAAAGCGACCGAGGGTGGGGTCGTACCAGCGGGCGTTGTAGAACATGAGACCAAATCCCGCCGCGCCGAGGTCGGTGGCGTCGTCAGAGACGTAGGAATACTGTCCCGTGAAGGTGTAGCGCGTGGGCAGGGTCTTGCTTGGGGTGGTGTAGCGCACCTCGCCCCACGGCTTGTAGCGCGTTTGTGTTACCTCGCCAGTGGAGGCATCCAGGGCGAGGGAGGTGGAGCCGAGGTGATCGCCAGCAAGGTAAGTGAGACTTGAAGATTGAGGCACGATGATATATTTCCTCACAACAATTCTACTCGCTCCGGCAAAGTAATACTTGGTGACTTCGTTGCCTTTAAGTTCGTAATGCCCGAAGGGGCCCGCGAAGAGGATGGTCTCGCCGTTGACAACAGACTTTACGCGGCGGCCATCGCCATCGTAGGTGGTGGAGACCATGCGGTCTGGCCTTGGCGGGGACAAAGTCCCGCGCCGAGCAAAGTTTTATTGAGAATAATAACCATAACCTTCCCAGTGCTTGAGTGAACCGAATCTATAAGGGGATACTGCCATGTAATTCTCAATACCTGGAACAAAAAACAGCAGCTGAAAAATTGTGGAATCCCCCTTTATTTCAACATTACCTTCAGGATTCAATTCCAAGTAAAGATGGAGTGCCATTCCAATACTGGAGTAAATTAGATTGGTATCACATGATCCAACATCGTTACAATCAACTACTTGTATATAGGAGGGGGATCCATAAACATCGACAACCTCCTCAATGACAACGGATTGATTCTTGTTTATGCTAATGCCGATCCACGTAATGGAATCATTACCCGCGATGCGGAGTTCCAGGTTGGTAAACGCCTTTCCAAAGTCGGATCCCGCCATTTCCCATTCAAAAACCTGCTCCCATTCACCTGTTATTTTCGCATCAGGTATCCCTTCAACAAGCACAATAGCATCTTTAAGCAAAGTTTCACCCGGGACTATTTCTTCCCAGCAGGGCGGTGTGCATACTTCTTGATTCAACCAGCGAGTAATCCATTCGTGGCGAGGCTCTCTCAGAGGTTGAACAGATTGCACAGAAGTCGCTGATACAGCTGTTGGTGATGAAACCTTAGGAACACAAGCAACTAGTATCATGATAGAGAAAACTAGTGCGAATTTTACGAGGGAAGTGGTTTGCATTTTATTACAGTCCTCATTATCACTGTTAATGATAAGTCTGTCCCGTATTCGTGGCTGCACTAATCAGTAACAGCATCATATTGACTCTGTCTTCAGAGACCCAGTAAGTATGCCCAGGAAGTGACAACCCTATTACTGCATCCTCAAAACTATCGGCGAAGTCCTCTTCTGGCCCATCCAGTCCATGTGTTGTAGTGGTGCCAGCAGGTATCCATGTACCTGTCGAGCATCTGCCATAAGGCGGCACGCCAATTGCACATGTACCGCTATTATAGTTATTTATCCATATTTGCGATTTAAACATGCCTTTTGACCCAGAAGAATGTGCGTCGAAGATGTGCCCCATCTCATGAATTACAGTTCCAAACGTTACGCCGGGCGTTAATCGAATTAAACCTGTGCGCCATTCAGCATCCGCCGCAGCGGTACCGTTATTTAAAGAGGCATGAGACTCAAACCTAACCCAACCAAACGCGGAGCGCATGGCGGCCATATCGCCTCCGAATGCGAAATTGATATACATCATTGCAGTTAGAATAGCGCTCAATTGGGTATTACTCAATGACCTTAGTGAATCAATGTCAATATCAGAATACCATGACCAAATATCGGCTATTAACTCTTCTGCGGAGGGAGGAGGCAAAGGTTCACTGGTAGTACTGGTGTCTTCTTTACATGTTAGATTGTGGCAATCATCATCTTCCGGTTCTTCTGGAACAGGGTCATATTCCTTCATTTTCCTATCATGAATTTGCTGCTGATAATCACTCCGATACTGCGCATGCCCGGACGGATCGGTGTAAACGACCGGACTATTCCCCACGTACGCATACCGATCCAGCCCCTGGACTCCACCCGGCACAATCGTATCCGCCTGGGCGAATCGACCGGTGGTATGGTCATACCATCTTGCATTGTAGAACATGAGACCAAAGCCCGCCGCGCCGAGGTCGGTGGCGGCATCGGAGACGTAGCTACATTTAGATCTTCTTGGGTTTTGGCCAAAGCATTCGTTCTTTCAAAATTTCGCTGCCAAAGGAATTTATAATTAGCCACACAAGAGTAGAGCCTGCCAGGAGGAAGATAGCAACTATTATGGGCGACATATCTTCTTTAACTGGATAAAGGCTAACGACCAGCAAAAGCACGTGATGAAGAAAAACGATTAATTTATCGCGTACGGAAAAATATTTCCAGGCCGTCTTTTTGTTGTCAACAGATTCAACAATCTCCCCAATAAATAAGCCCAACAAGACACCAAACAAGAGGTCGATCCAAATTGGATTAGGATATTCCGATCCGATAAGAACGCCACTCACAACCGCAACCGTTAATGCTAATACAAATAATAGCGACTTGGTAAACATTCGATGGGTTATCATATGAATTTCCTGTGTAGAAATTACCTAGTGAAGTTCTCAAAAACGATTATTTGACTAACCTTATGGGGACATGTAGACATGCTCAAGCGTAACGGTGTAATCATTCGCATTCAATTGAAAATTGAAATATAGCGGACCAACCTGATAGGCGTGATCCGTAGATTCTAAATCGAGGCCATCAACAGTCCAGGCACTAACATATCCAGTTACAAAACCGCAAATAACTGCACCTCCTTTTGCAAAAGGCAGACATCCGACTATGCCGACAGCGGCGGAGCCAATTATTATCCCATTCTGCATTTTTAGATCCAGGGCGCGTGCTCCCAAGTCCTCAATATCGTAGCCTGATCGCACATACCATTGTGGCTGGTTGCCGCCATCTAATCGATAAAATCCGATCCAATAGAGAAATTGCGGATTGCGTTGTCCGCTTGCGGTCCTGCCATTATTCCGGCCGATTTGGATATCTACTAATGTGGTATTGTTGCTAGCCCCAGTTACCTTTGTGATACCGGTTAAGGATGTAACGCCATCTCCCGTGAAGGTCGCCGTAAACGCCCCAAGTCCTGTAACGTTGCCCACCCTGCCGCTATATTGACCGAATAACACATCGCCCGGTTGAGCAGACCTTATCATCTGCCACCACTCCGCATCGGCTTCCCAAGCAGCATATATTCCATCTGCACATACAGGTTCTCCGTTACAAAAACTAAGCAAGTAATCGTAAATCGCTCCTGGCGTGAACCCTTGTCCTAGGGGGACTCTATTTATTTGTTTCTCATGAACCTGATTCTGGTAATCGCTCCTCTCCTGCGCATGCCCGGACGGATCGGTGTAAACGACCGGACTATTCCCCACGTACGCATACCGATCCAGCCCCTGCACTCCTCCCGGCACAATCGTATCCGCCTGCGTGAAGCGACCGAGGGCGGGGTCATACCAACGGGTGTTGTAGAACATGAGACCAAAGCCCGCCGCGCCGAGGTCTGTGGCAACATCGTCAACATAACTGTATTGTCCCGTGAAGGTGTAACGGGTTGGGAGGGTCTTGCTCGGTGTGGTGTAGCGCACCTCGCCCCATGGCTTGTAGCGCGTTTGTGTTACCTCGCCAGTGGAGGCGTCCACGGCGAGGGAGGTGGAACCGAGATGGTCCCCGGCGAGGTAGGTCAAGGTGGAGGATTGAGGCACGATGTATTTCCGTACCGCGATTCTACTCGCTCCGGCGAAGTAATACTTGGTCACTTCGTTGCCTTTAAGTTCGTAATGTCCGCCCGCGAAGAGGATGGTCTCGCCATTGACAACGGATTTCACACGGCGGCCATCGCCGTCATAGGTGAAGGCGGCAGAGAGATTCGTTCCAGTTGCAGAGACCATGCGGTTTTCCGCGTCGTACGCGAGGGTTACGGTCTGGCCAGCGATAGTGCGTGTGGTCTGGTTGCCGTTGGCATCGTAGCCGTAGGTATTGGAGCCTGCACTGGTCACAGCATGGGGACGCGCTCCATTCGCGGCGGGGTAATCCAATACTAGTCCGTTCTTGGTCTTCAGGTTGCCTGTGGCGGGATCGTAAGTGTAACTCTCGCTGTAATTGGCTAAGCCACCGGTCGCTGAGGCGGAAGTCAGGCGGTAGAGGGAATCGTACCCAAAGGTCTGCGTTTCGCCCCAGACCGAATCATTGATGCCGGTGATGTTACCAACCGAATCGTAGGAATACGAGTTCTTCAAGAGTGTATTAGCAAAGGTTTTGCTGGCATCGGTATATGTGCCCGTGCCGGTAACGGTCATGTCGAGGCGACCGCCGCCCTGTACATTCCAGTCCTTGTAGTAGTAGCGTTGTCCCAATGTGCTACCGATGGTCAGCGCTTTCAGGCGACTGGCGGAATCATAGACAAAGGAACTGGCATACGTTTCCGAACCCGCAACACTGGTGAGGAGCATCTGGTTGTTGTAGGTGCTCGTCACCATTTCGCCGTCGGGATAGATCATGGAGACGGGCATGTCGGCAGAGTTGTATGTCCACTCGGTTGTGAAGGACTGGTTGTCAATGCGCTTGATCTCTTTCACCAGCAGACCACGCTCATCGTATTCCCAAGTCGTTGGCGAACTGCCGCTTCCATCGCTCATCGAAGTGCGAAAGCCAATGCCGTACGCGCCGCTGTCGTAGCCGTAATCCACGCTGACCTGTTGCCCGCAATTGCCCGAACTGGTTCTTGTGTCGAGGCGGTTGAGCGAGTCGTAGTTCATGGTCAGGGTACAGCCGCGCGCATCGGTTTGGAATTTCAAATTACTGAGGGCGTCGTAATCGTATGTCCACGCGCCCATGTCGGGGTCGGACATGGAGGTCTTGCGTCCGCCGAGATCGTAATTCATCGTGGTGGTCGCGCCGCCGCGCGAGGCGGAGGTCAGGTTGCCGAGATCATCGTAACCAAAGGTGATATCGGGGCCGATGGGAGCGTCCACAAATGTGGTGCGTCCCAAAATATCGGTTGTCGTCATGGTCGTCACGCTGTTGGCGTCAGTAACGCTGGTTTGCAGTCCGCTGTACGTGTAGGTGGTCTGCGTCCCGTCCGGCGCAATCGCTTTCCACGCTCGGCCCAAAGAATCATATTTCGTCTCCGCCCAGTAATACGTTTCGCCGCTGGCATAGGGTGTGGAGACATAATCCGCACGGACGCCGCTGTCATAGCCATACTGATAGAGTGTGGAAGTCCCGCCCGCGCTAACAGAGGTCGGGCGTCCGAGTCCGTCATACTGGCGTGTCACGCTGTAGAACTGTCCGTTCTGAATCTTCTGCGTCACGGTGGTGCTGAATGGACTCGTTCCGTACGCAATTTGCAGGGTCGGCGAGGTGGAATCGTCGCCGGGACGGATCAATTTCACCAGCCTGCCGAAGTCATCGTATTCCGCTTCCACTTTGGTATCGGTGCCATTCGGTCCATACGCGCTGAGCGGCACGCCGAGGGTGTAGTCGTAGGTCAGCGTGGTGGTTTGAGTGAGCGCGTTCGTGATCGTCAGCGGGTAGGTGTGATAGACCGAATCGTAGGTGGTGGTTGTGGTCTGCCCGCCCGTGGCTGGATCATTCGACCCGTTCGAGTATTCAGTATATACAGTCTGGCTGGTCACGTTCCCCCACGCGTCATATCCAACATCCATCTGGCTGTACATACCGGAATCCATCAAGGTTCGGGTCTTGGTTGGAATCCCATTCGAGTCATAGTAGTTGAGCGATTCTCCCAGCGTATCCGTTCCATTGCTCACCGCAACTTGCGTTGGCAGGTAAAGAATATATTGTTCCGTCGTGATGATTGGCGGAAGGTATTGGTAGGATGTTGTAAGTGTGTTCGGAATACTCCCAGAGACCGACTGCGAAAGCAGATAACTGTAATACGCGCTTCCCAATGTATCATCGTAATCGTATGAAGTCGTCAGCCAGCCATCCAGCGTCGAGCCATCCGCCTGATACACCTCTCTTGTTTCGGAGGCGGTTCGCACCCAACGATATATAAGCGCATCGAAGGGCTGTCCATAGAGGCTGAAGTCATTGGTATCGTAATCCTTCAATACCAGATCGGATTCGGCTTCAGTTACATCATACAAAGAACTGGTCTTTTGTGCCAATACACCGCTGCCATTGCTGAGCGTGGACCATTCCAACATCCCGGCCAAAGCATCATCCTGATGATATTTATTTTGTACCCGTCCTCCAAAGGGGTCGGTGATGGTTACAATCTCGTGCCCGCGAAATTCAGTATAAGCACGGACATAAGGGTGGTCTCCCGCGGCCGCGTCGGAAATATCGGGAGAGTTGACAGCCGGATTTACGTAATCGTACTTGTACGTAAGCGTATCGCCTCCCGCCGAAACAGATCGCGAGGTGACGCGGTACGCGCTGGTCAATGGATAGATGTAATACCACTTGACCCGGCTGGCGCCGGTGGAATTCATTTTTGGAATGATCCCTGTGGCATTGGCCGGTAAAAAGATCGGTCCGCTCGAAACCACTTGATACTGTGTGGTCAATGAGGTAACGGGGCCATACAAGTCGTGCGTGCCGCTGGTGTCCTTGTATCCAAACCCCAATTGAATATTGTGCGTGCCAGAGCCGTTGTCCGCTTTCACAGCCGCTAGAACTTGATACCAGCGTCCCGGTTGATAGGAGGTCAGTTTTGAGTTTTTAACCTGTCCCCAAATGCTGATCGAGCCGCCGTTATAGGTCACGCCGCCGGTGGGAGGAAAACCGCCTCCGCCGCTCCAATTCTCTTGTGACTGAGTGAAATGATATTCCTTTGGAAATCCCCAGGCCGGAGGGAAGAAATTAAGTTGATTAGGATTCCAACCCGCATAGGGAATCGATGCGCTCCACGGCGCTTCACCGCTGGCCGGTTCCACCATTCCATCATGATCGTAGTCGTTGTAGAGAATAGCGATCGTCCCGCCGTACCCGTTACTGGCGCTGGTCAGGTGCATATCGTCGTCATAAGCAAACGTATTGGCTGGCAGGCTGTTCGTGCCGCCGAGTCCAAACTCTTGCACTGATACCAATGTCGGTGTCCGTCCGCCCTCTTCCCAGATCAGGTCGGGAAAAATATTACATGAAGCGCTCTGGCAATAATTGAACTGGTATTTGCGGATCAGGGACCACGCCCCAGTACCACTGGCATCCTGTTCTATTCGAACGGCATTCAACAAGGATTTCTGGAAGGCAGGCGGAAATGCAAACTGATTTAACCAAACGCTCTTTTGATCTGCGCGCGCAGTTGTCCGCTCGAAGACAACACGATAACGTTCATTGGGGTAAGTAATGGTTTGCGGATACACCCAGTTCGTTATCGTTGTTCCATCCCAGTTTTCGCTGCAATCGGCATAACTCACCTGCTTGCTTTCCTGAAAATAAGAGTATTCCATTTCCTGTCCGTGAATATTTTGGACGCTGCTCAACATCCATCGCCAAAGTTTGCGATCGATATCGTAAAAACCAACACCACCCGGGCACCAGTTCGGGGCAGGCCGATAGGCTCGCTCTTCAAAGAAGTATTGGTTTCCGGCGGTATCCCAAATCGTCCACGTGCTTTGTTCCTCGCCACCCAGCCAGGTGGTGTTGTACTCGACCCGATAGAAGTTCTCGTTCGATGCGTGATATTTTCCGTCCGCGCCAGAATAAAGCTCGATGCTGGTTCCATTAATGGTCAGGTGATACAGGTTTTTGTGCGTGAGTGGATCCTCCTTCGATAACCGCTCGATGTATCCGCCCGCATCCAGCGACCAGCCCATCCCCACCCATGATGCCTGGGTCTCCGAAGTGGCATTATCCACAATGGAACTGCTGTAATTCAATACCAAACTGGGCTGGAATCCGCCCGGTCCGGCTGGTAATTTAAATGGCAAAGAGAAAGTTGCCGATCCTATGAAGTCCGAAGTCTGGAAGGCGCTCATGGTTGGAGTTTCGGCGCTTTGCCAGTTCGAGGTATAGGTGTCAAAGGTGGTGAAGTGATTCGTGGTGGCGATTAGGATATTATTTTCGGTGTCTACGCGCTGGCTGAGGGGCGGTTTCCATTCGCCATCCGAAGGGTCATACCAAAACAACATCAGGCTTTTTTCATCGCCTTCCAACTCAGCCTCGTCATACCGCACCTGGATTTCAACAGGCTTGGCAAATGTTGACACTTCAGCCTTGCTGGAATCTGAAACCGCAATAATCTCAAACGGTGACCCGCTCAGGGATTGTACCGGTAGAGATTCATACGATGGTTCGGTCACTTTCACGGTGACGGTTTCTGATACTGCACCTTGCGGAAAGGTCACTTGCACCTGGCCGTCTTTTCCTTCGGCGGTTCCGCCGCTCGTTTCGACTTTGTATTCAACGAGTTCGGATAATTCGAGTTTGGCTTCGGCAATGGTTTTCCCGCCCTGGATCAATTCAGCGTAAATCTCCACCGGCGGAACGATCGTTTCATCCGCCTGCCAGGCGATCTTACCTTCAAATTCTGTACTTGTTATCTCAAAGGTGAAAGCGGTTTCATCCCACTTGCCTTCCTCGGGGTTGACAGGCGTGAGTCCGAGGGGTGCATGGAAACGCAGTAAAGTTGTTTCGGTGATTTTTTCAACATTGGATATGTGATACAAAAAAGTGACTTGTCCCCCGGGAGTAATGTAAGTTGGATCCGATTGCAGAGTTAGAGTTAGTGCCGGTGTAACTTCCACCAATGTTTCTGAGGGTATCGGTGTTTCTGCGAACGTTGGTGTAGGTGTCGTAGTGTCTTGTATCAGCGGAGGTGTTGTTTTATCCGCCGGAGCGCTTGCATATGCGGCAACTGGATTGATCGCCGAGAGAATCATCATCAGGCTGATCAAAGAGTATAGAACAATGTTCTGGCGATTCCGATCGCGTCCCATGTCTTCCTCCCAGAAATATCCTATAATGAAAATATTGACGATTTTCAAGATACTCCCTCCTCCAGAGTTTGTCAAGACGAAATGAGACCTTAATACTGCGATTAGAATCATGTTGGCGGAAACAAAAACCTCCCGCTTCTGCGGGAGCCCTCAATAACCGAAATACACACTATGCAATTTCAACCTTCGTTCTTCATACTTACCCACTGCTCCTACCCAACATCTCCTTGCTAATCGTATCCAATTTTTCTCTACCGTACATGAGAAGATTTTTACCGCAAAGCACGCTAAGGTCACCAAGTTAAAAAGGTTTTCTTTGCGTTCTTTGCGGGCTTAGCGGTGCAAATGTACGGTAGAGAGTCCAGTTTCAGAATAGAGGTTGTCAATTTACTTCTTCGCCACCGGCAAGCGGACGGTGAAAACCGTGCCGCGCGGGTCGTCCTGCCGCGAGCGGACTTCCATCGAGCCGTTGTGCAGGCTGACGATACGGCGGGCAAGCGACAGCCCAAGTCCGGAGCCTTCGATACCGCGCGCGTTCACGCCGCGATACAGTTCATCGAAGATGCGATACAACTCATCCGGCGGGATGCCGGGTCCGTTATCGGCCACTTCAACCACGATGGCTTTGCCGTCTTCGAGCGCGCGAATCTCGACCGAGTCATCGCGCGAGGTGAATTTGACCGCGTTCTCGATCAAGTTGTAGAAAACAAGTGAAAGCAGGTCGCGGTCGCCGGTCACGGGCGGGAAGGGCCACGGCACACGCGAGATGAGCAGACTCACATTGCGTTCCTGCGCGGGGGGCAACGACTTTACCGCTTCAACTGATTCTTCGAGCAAGGTGGGAATGTCAACGGGCAGGGATTCCAACATGCGCTCTTCGAGGTCGGCGAGTTTGCGCAGGTCCGCGAGCAGGCGCTTAAGACGTTCCACCGCGAGACGGGCGTTGTCCCCGGCGCGCGTCCGATCAACGGGCTGGGCGGCTTCCTGCATATTGACCAGGGCGGCTTGCAAACCGGTCAATGGATTCTTGATCTCATGGTCGAGCCGGCGGATGAAGCGGCGGCGTCCCGCCTCCACTTCGCGCAGGAAATCCTCCTCGTCCTGGCGGGCATACCAGGCGCGGATGTCACTGCCGAAATTGTAGATCACTAATAGGAGCGAAAGAAAAATTCCAAAGAGGAATGCCACCATGCCGATATCTATTTTGAAAGCCAGCAATGGTACGGGTGAATAAAATAATTGCGCGAGAACAGAAATAATGGCGCCCAAAATCGCGGGCGCGACGATCAAGAGGATGCGGAGAAAATTCTTGTTCATTCCCCTTTTACCGGCGCGATGAACCGGTACCCTTCTGCAAGCACGGTTTCAATGTAACGCGGTTGGTCGGGGTCGTCGCCGAGAGCGCGGCGCAGTTCAGCCATGCGCGTGTCCACGGTGCGCGTCCCGGCGGGATATTCCCAGCCCCAGACGGCTTCGAGCAAGCGTTCGCGCGAGACACATTCATCGGGGTGGGTCATCAAATATTCGAGGACGGAAAATGCTTTGGGAGTCAGTTCAAGGGTCTCGCCTTCAAGCGAGGCGCGACGGGCGCGGCGGTCGAGGGTCAGGTCGAGGGCGGAGAGTTGCCACGAGGTCGAGAGTGAACGCTCGCCCGGTCGTGCGCGGCGCAGAATGGCTTTGATTCGCGCCAGCAGTTCATGCGGGTCGAATGGTTTGTTGAGATAATCGTCCGCGCCCTCTTCCAACGCCAGCGCGCGTTCCGAGGACTCCCCCACTTGAGTCAAAAGAATCGCGGGGAGCCAGAGATTCTCGCGGCGGATTCTCCGCAACACTTCGCGTCCGTCCATGCGCGGCATAAGCACGTCGAGGATGACCAGCGCCGGGCGATGCGAATGGACTTTGTCGAGCGCCGCCTGCCCGTCGGAGACGGTCAGGACGTGGAACCCGGCGCGTTCGAGGAAAGGCGCGAGGGTCGAGGCGATGGAGGGGTCATCGTCTGCAAGCAGGATGAGAGGGCGGTCGTCTTTCATTCAAATTAGCAAGCGACCTCCCGCTGAGGGGAGGCCGCTTTGAGAATCGCGCGGGGCTTAGTGGAACCACACAAACGTGGAGAGGATCGTGGCGAAGACGGCCGACTCGGCGGCTTTATCAAAGGCTGGCGGCGGAGGCGTGGGATACACGCCGGGGTCAACGGAGTGCAACACAAAGGCAATGCTCACGCACGCGGTGGTGTTGGGGCGCACGACGGAATACGCCTCCCAATCGTAAATGTTGCTGGTGGCGACGCCACTGCCGGTTTCTTTAAGGAAAGTGACGCCGTTGATCGTCACATTGCCGGAGGTGGCAACCGCCCCGCCGCCGGAGACGGTGTTCTTGCAGGGATTGGCGCCCTCGACCACGCTGACATCAACGTATTTTTCCACGAGCAGAGTCCCGACGGTGAATGGCAGGTAAATGCGCGCGCTGTTGTTGGTGGCGGCGCCGGTGGCTGAACCAGGCGGATACTTGAAGTCGAAACCGTAGTTCGCGCTTTGGTACGTATTCCAGCCGGAGACCGGTGACGTGGTCACAGTGGCGCTCGGCGGGACTGCCGTGGCGGAGATGGTCGCGACGGGGGTCGCCGCGCTCGCGCCGGCGCGGGCGATGCGCGGCGCAACCCACATGGCGCGTTGCCCGGCGGTCGCTGTTCCGGCGGTGACGATCAAAATAAATTTCACATCCTTGCCAGCCAGGAAACTTAAATCCTTGTCGTATTCGTAATACTGGCCTTCGTATTTCTCACCGAAGGTCCACATGTGCTGGACGGTTGTGTCACTGCCGACCAGATAGTCAATGCGGAAGGTGACGAAGCAACCTGTCGCGCCGTATTGGCAGTTGACGATGGTCTTGAAGCGGTCGCCTTGTTGCACGCGGAACGCGGGGAACGTGCCTTTGATATAACCGTTGGTGACGGCTTGCGGATTGGTCAGCAAGCCGGGGCGTGTGTCGGTGGCGCCGCTTTCAAGTTTGGGGCTGTCCACTTTCAAGGCGAAACCTTTGATGTCATTGTCTGCGCCGGGGCAGGGCAACACGCCCGCGCCGCTTTCCCATTTGGCGTTGCACAGATTGGCGACGAAATCATACGCGGCGCCGGGTTGTTGCGTCGGTGTCGCGCCGGTCGGCGTGACGGTGGGGGCGCCGGGCGTGGCGGTCGGTCCGCTGACTTTGATCTCGACCCAGAAGGGTTTATTTGCGCCGGAGCCGATACCGAAGGTTTGAGCGGCGGCGTTCTTTAACATCCAGTTGCCGCGATACGTGCCGCCTGCGTTGGGTGCGACCATGTTGAGAGTCAGGTCAACGGTTTGGCCGGGCGCGACGCTCGTCGGGAAGGCGGCTGAGGAGGGCGCGCCCATTTGTTCGCCGCTGGAGAAGACCAGCATATACGAGGTCGTCCATGTGCATGTGCCGATGTTCTTCAAGCGCCATGTTTTCTTAAATGTCGCGCCGGGGTTCATGCTCGTGCCATCGGGGATGGAAATATCGGCGACGAACTGCGCCTTGTCACAGCCGGAGGTCGGCGTGACGGGTGTGGTCGGCGCCGGGGTGGTCGGGACCGGCGTCACGGTCGAGCCGGAGCGGAAGATGATCGGGTTGCCCCACAGGGCGCGGTCGCCGGTCGGCGATCCGTATGCGGAAACGTACAGGATGAATTTGACATCCTGCCCAGCCAATGACGTTAAATCGAGGTTGGCGCGATAGTATTGACCCTCGAATTTTTCGCGGAAGGTCCAGAAGGTTTTGACCGCGCCGCTTCCGATCTGATAATCGAGGCGGTATTGCACATAGCAGGCGGTCGCGCCGCCCTCGCAGGAAACGGTCGCCTGGAATTTGTCGCCGCTTTGCACGCGGAAGGCGGGATAGGCGGCTTGAATGAATCCGTTGTTCACGGCTTGCGGCATCACCAGCAAACCGGGGTTTGCGTCCGCCACGCCGTTTTCCAATTTGGGAGTCGCCTGTTTAAGAACGAACCCTTTGGCGTCGCCGTCCGCGCCGGGGCAGGCAAGCGTTCCCGCGCCGCTCGTCCAGGCTGCGTCGCAGGCTTTGTCGGCAAAGTTGTATGCCGCGCCGGTGGAAGTCCCGCCGCTGGAGACGACGATCTCCACCCAGAACACGCCGTTGGCTTTCGAGCCGATTCCAAATAAAACGCCGGAGGCGTTTTTCAATTGCCAGTTGCCGCGATATTTTCCGGCGGCGGAGGGCGCGCTCATGTCCACGCTCACATCCACGCTTTCACCGGGCGCGACCGCTTTCGGCATGGCGACCGAAAGCGTGCTTCCCATTTTTTCGCCGCTGGCATACACGAGGCTGTAACTTGTGGACCAGGTGCAGGTGCCGGCGTTTTTCAAGCGCCAGGTTTTCTTAAAGGCGGCGCCCGGCGCAAAGACCGATCCATCCGCGACGGTGACATCCGCCACGAATTGCGCGGCGTCGCAAACGCTGGCGGCCGCGGCCGGTTGCACGCTCGCGCCCGCCAGCGGTACGAGCGAGGCGAGCAGGGCGATCAGCATCGCCGCTGAAACGAGAGAAAGTCGAAATTTCATCACATCCTCCTTGATGTCTTCATTAAATCTCCGGATTGACGGGAAAATGGCGTTGTTTGTTCCAATGGATCCAATTTTCTTCAAGTATATCGCCGGATGAAGGATACTTCAATATTCAGAAGTCCCACCTCGCCTCCGCCCCAACGTTGAGCGGACACAACATCGCGGCAGGTTTCCCTGCCGCGATGTTTTTCAAGCGCAGGGAAACGGCAGTTACGGAGTCCAGATGTGGTGGATCATTTTCACAAGGTACGGCTTGCCGCTGATGTACTCCATACCGGCCAGCCAATAGTTCATATCGAATGTGTTCGGCGTGGCGGGGCGGAAAACTTGATAGAAGTTGTACTCCGGCCACGGCCAGACGTTGGTGTAGGACAATACGTTGGAATCGTTGCATTTGAATTCACGCGTCGGTCCGAACACATCCACCAGTGTAGGCAGAATTTTCTCCGCGAATGTGCCGATGGTGGGATTCAAACTGCCGGGGTGCGCGCCCCAATCCACGATAGCCGGGTCGGTGAAAAGCGAGGCGGCTTGCGACGCGCTGTAGTTGATCGTGTTGCCGTACTGCCACAGGCGGATGTCCAGTCCATGCGTCGGGCTGACGAGAGAGGAGAGCAAACTTCCGTTCGAAGTCTCGACGGCGGTCTCAAAATTCGAGAGAAGCGCAGTCGCTTGAGGATCCACACAGAAGGCGGATGAAGCGGGCGGAGGATTGAAGGTGGATGAGCCGGGGAATCCTCCGAATGCGATGAGAACGCCATGCCAGCGGATGCTTGCGTCCGGTAAGCGCACGAAGTACAGGATGGCTTCGTCTCTGCCGGCCGCGCCCCAGCCGGAAACGAACAATGCCTGCGAACTGGCCGGGTCAAGACCCATGACTGTATATGGATTCGATCCGCCGAGCAGTGCGCTCAAGTTCTCAGCCGGGTTGGGAATCAAGGTCGTGTTCGCACCGATATAGTTCACCTGCAATTGGGTCACAGCGTCGGCGGGCGGGTAGGTGGAACCTTGCGAACCCCAGAAGCCGAACACGAATGGATCGCGCATCAGGGACTGTACGCTGCTGTAATCGCGCGCGTTCACTCCATTGACCACACTCTGACCAAAGTTTGTGAAGCCTGCCGACCAGGTAAAGCTGGACATGATCTGATCGAAGACGGCGGACTCGGCATTTTTGTCGAAGGGCGGAGGCGGAGAGGTGAAGGCGCCGGGGTTGTGCGAGTGCAGAACGAACATCATTGTGATGCAGTTGGTCGAACCGGGCGCGAGTGCAGAATAGGAAACCCAATCGTAGAGGCTTCCAGCCGCGCCTTCCTGGGCGATCTCCTTGAAGAAGGAAATACCGTTGACAGTAACAGTCTCTGACGCGAGAGAGTTGACGCCCGAATTACAGGCGCCGGCGCCCTCGACCACTTTCGGCTCCAGGTATTTTTCCACGAGGAGGGTGTTGGGAACGATGGGCAACGTGAAATGCGCCAAACCGTTGATCGGCGTTCCGCTCGCTGTGCCGGGTGGAACCTTGAAATTGAATCCGTACGCGGAGTTGGAATACGAAGTCCATCCGGCGTAGGGATCCGGCGTGGCGGTCGGCGGGGCCGGGGTCACGATGGGCGGGACAGGCGTGCTGGTTGGCGGCGCGGCGGGTGGAGGCGTATCCGTCGTCGGCGGCGTAGAAGGCGCGGCCGAATAGAGGATGCGCGGTTCGATCCACATGGCGCGGTCGCTCGCGGCGGGACCGTTGGCGAGGATGGTCAGAATAAATTTAACATTTTGCCCCACCAGCGCCGCGAGGCTGACATCCACATTGGCGGAGGCGCCGTCGTAGCGTTCGCGCGCAGACCACAGGGTTTGGATCGGTCCGCTGCCGACTTGATAATCGAGGCGATAGAACACGTCGCACAGCGCGGCGTTGTACTGGCAGGCGATCGTGGATTGGAAACGGTCGCCGCTTTGGACAACGTATGGAGGGAACGCGCCCTGGATCCAGCCATAGTCAATCGCTTGAGGCGAGGTGAGGAATGCCGGGCGGGAATCGGTCGTGCCGTTTTCGAGCATGACCGTGCCAAGCGGCAACGCGAAGCCGCGCGAGTCGCCGTCTGCGCCGGGGCAGGGTAACACGCCCGCGCCGCTCGTCCATGTTGCCGCGCACAAGTTGGAGGCGAAGTTGTATCCGCTCGATCCGCCGGAGACGTTGATGCGCACCCAGAAGGGACTCGTTCCGCTCGCGCCGATTCCGAAGAATCCGCCGGAGGAATTGCGGAGCATCCACGAACCTTCATGCGCGCCGGAGGCGGAGGGCGCGGTCAGATAGGCGGAGAGGTCCACGGTCGCGCCGGGCGGAACAGTGGACGTTAATGCCGACGACGCCGCGCCGCCCATCAGTTCACCGCTCACAAAGGCGAGACTGTACGAGGGAGTCCATGTGCATGTGCCGATGTTTTTGAGCCGCCACGTTTTGGTGAAGGCTTGCCCCGGCGCGAGCGTCGTTCCATCCGGGATGGTCACATCCGCGACAAACTCTGCCTTGTCGCAGGCGGCGGCGGGAGGCAGGGTCGGCGTGGGCGAGGGAGTCAGGGTGGGGGTAAATGTCGGGGCGGGACCAACCGGGGTAGGCGTCGGAGCGGGAGGCGAGAATGGACGCACGAGGCGCGGTGCAACCCACAGTGCGTTGTCGCCCGTTGCGGGTCCGCTCGCGGAAACGATCAGCACCAGTTTGATTCCTTTTTTAAATGCGATCGGACTGAGGTCCACATCGGCGCGATAAAATTTGCCGTCGTATTTTTCACGGAATTTCCAGATGGTGACAAGATCGAGTTGGGGAGTCAAATAATCCAGTTCATACGTGACGTAACAATTGACGGCGTTGTATTCACAGCCGAGAATGGCCTGGAAGCGGTCGCCGCGCTGAATGTCCACAACGGGGAAGACGCCCATGATGACGCCGTTGTATTTTTGCTGGGGAACGGTGAGCAGACCCGGCGCGCCCGCAGGCGAACCGTTTTCGAGAATCGGATTTTCGAGACGTTTAACATAACCATATTGAGCGACCGATTCTTTGTATGGGCACGGGATCGGTCCGCCGTTGTAATGCCAGGTGGCGGCGCAGATGTTCGCCGCGTAATCGTAGATTTCGATCATCGGGCTGGAAACATTGATGTCCACCCAAAAAACATTGCTGGCGGAGGAACCGATCCCAAACGATTTGCCGGAAGCGTTCTTCAACAGCCAGTTGCCGCGAAAATGCGCCGGATAGCCGGGCGCCACCATCGGCACAGAAATGTCCACCGTCGCGCCGGGCGGAACATCGTTCGGCATCGGCACGGAGGGCGGCGCGCCCAGCATGTCGCCAGCCGCGTAGTAGACCGAGTAGGCGGTCGTCCATGTGCAGGTCCCGATATTTTTCAAACGCCAGGTTTTGATAAAAGGAGTATTGACGGCAAGAGTCGTTCCGTCCGGCACGGTCACATCCATCACGAAGCCAGCCCAATCGCAGTACGTGGCGGCGGAGACCGGCTGAACCGGCGAGGCGGCCGGAATTAAATTGAATAATAATACTGCCAGCATCACAGCGCCGGGGATGAATCGTTTTTTCAACATCGTTCCTCCAATCACTCACGGGGCGGCAAAAAAATTGCAGAGTATTTCACCCCGCGCTTTCATCATACAGCCCGCATGATTTTCGGTCATGTTAATAACATTTCAAAAATGCAAGGTCTGGACGGGCTGTCCTTTTTAGAGAGTGTTTCTTAAATCATGTTTTCATTCTTTTCGGACACGGATTTTTCCGTGAAATCCGCGCGATCCGTGTCCAAAATGAGAATTTCAAAACACTCTCTGAAGGATTCAAGCAAAGCGCGCATCCCAAAAACCTTCTATAATGAAAGCCATGCCCCGCTCCATTCTGCACCTCGATCTGGATGCCTTCTTCTGCGCCGTCGAAGAGACGCGCGATCCGACTCTGCGCGGCAAGGCATTCGCCGTCGGCGGTCAACCCGGCGAGCGCGGGGTGGTCGCTTCCTGTTCGTACGCGGCGCGGGCTTTCGGTGTGCGAAGCGCCATGCCCATGTCGCGCGCATTGCGCCTGTGTCCTGAATTGATCGTCGTCTCCGGCCGCCATCGCGCCTACCGGGAAATGTCGGAAAAAGTAATGACAACTTTACGCGACCTGACTCCCCTCGTCGAACAGATCTCCATTGACGAAGCATTCCTCGACCTCTCGGACCTGCGCGATCCCATCGAGCGCGTCGCGCGCCAACTTCAAGCGGGCATCCGCGACGATCTGGGTTTGTCCTCCTCGATCGGAATCGCCGCGAACAAACTCACAGCGAAGATCGCAACGGAGGTCGGGAAGAAAGCCGCGGAAAAGGGACAACCTCCCTTTGCGTTAACCATCGTCCCGCCGGGCGAAGAGGCGGCTTTCCTCGCGCCCCTGCCTGCGGATATGCTCTGGGGCGTCGGTCCAAAAACGATGGCGCGGTTAAACGAAGTAGGCATCCACACCATCGGCGACATCGCACGCCGCCCCGAATCAGACCTGGTCACACGCTTCGGCGAAAATGGGCGCGACCTATGGAGGCACGCGAACGGGATGGACGATCGTCCCATCGTGACCGAGCGCGAAACAAAATCCATCAGCCAGGAGATCACGTTTTCGCGCGATGTGAGCGATGACCAGTCGCTGGAAAAAACTCTGCGCGAGATGTCCGCCGAGGTGGCGCGGCAACTACGCAAAACTGACCTGGCGGGAAAAACGGTCAAGTTGAAATTGCGCTGGCCCGATTTCACCACTCTCACGCGCCAGGCGACGCTCGCGCAACCGACAGATCAAGAGCAGGAAATTGCGTCCACCGCCTCCGCCCTGCTCAAGTCTGTGAGGCGAAGCGGGCAGGCAGTGCGGCTGATCGGAGTCGGGGTCAGCAGTCTCGGCGCGCCGGTCCGTCAACTTTCGCTGTGGGACGACGGCGGGGAGAAGTCGCGCAAATTGCAAGAGGCAGTGGATGCATTGCAGGAGAAATACGGATCGGATACAATTCACAAAGGAACACGGTAATGCGAGATAGTATCTCGCGTTACGAGGTGCAGTATGAAAACGTTTGATTTAAAAAAACAATTGAAAGAGTTTTATCTACCGTCCGCAAAAAAGCCGGTCTTGATTGACGTTCCGAAATTTCAATTTGCGATGATTGACGGCAGGATCGAAAAAGGGAGCGAGCCAGGCAGATCGCCATCGTTCGCAGAGGCAACACAGGCATTGTATGCAATTTCGTACACGTTAAAATTCATGTTGAAGAAACGCAAAACGAACGCCGTTGATTATCCCGTGATGTATCTGGAGGGGTTGTGGGGAGTGACCGACGGCAAGTTCGACATCGCCGTGAAAGACAATTGGGATTACACGTTGATGATCCTGCAACCGGATGTGGTCACAGCAGATATTTTTGCGGAGGGGTTGGGACAAGTCCGTAAAAAGAAAGGCGACTCGCCTGCGCTTTCCAAATTGCGTCTCGAACATTTCGCCGAGGGCAGGTGCGTTCAAATGATGCACGTCGGACCGTACGCCACTGAACCCGCCACCATCGAAACAATGCGCGCCTTCATCGCGGAACAAGGCTACCGCGACCGCGTCGGTCCAAACGGAAAACATCACGAGATCTATCTCGGCGATCCGCGCAAATCTGACGCGTCTAAATTGAAGACGGTGTTGAGGCATCCGGTGGAAAGAGTGTAAACAGGTACACAGGTAAACAAGTACACAGGTACACAAGCAATTTGCGTTACAAATGCACTGTGTAGATCACCAAATCGTCGCCGGGTTTATAGAAATCGCGGATGACCGCTTCCTGTTGATAGCCGACTCCCAGATAGAACGCCCGCGTGGATTCGTATTTTTCCATGCCGGAGGTTTCCACAATGATCAAACGTCCGCTTCTTTTCTTGACCTCGGACTCGGTCGCGCGCATCAGGGCTTTGCCTGCCCCCAGCCTGCGCGCAGACGGGTCCACGGCGATCCAGTAGAGATCGTATGATCCCTCCGTGAGGGCGCGCTCGCCGAAGCAGGTGTACCCGATCACTTGCCCGTTGTGATGCGCCACAAGAAAATCGTAATCTCCGTCATCCCACAACTCGCGGACGGTATCCTTCTCTTCATCGGTGAAAATATCTATATTCGCAGTGACCGCCAGGATGCCCTGGCGGTCTTCTGGTTTTGCCATCTCAATTTTCATCGCCAGCCTTCGCGGTGCATGGCTAACGTGAGGATGCGGTCCACCATCTGGTCGTAGGAGTAGCCCGCCGTCTCGGAGGCGCGGGCGAACCCCGCATCCGGCGAGAGGTCGGGGATCTCGTTGATGTCAATCACATACGGGACGCCGTCGCGATAGCGGATGTCCACGCGCCCGAAGTCGCGCAGTCCCATGGCGCGGAAGGCTCCGATCGCCACTTCCTTTACCTTCTCTTCTTCTTCCGGCGTGAGCGTGGCGGGGCAGACCACTTTGAATTCATTGTAGGAGAATGAGTCTTCGACCCATTTCGATTCGTAGGTGAGGAAGGATTTGAGCGGGTCGCTGGTGGCGGAGAAATCATGTTCAGCGATCGGCATCACATCCATTGTGCCGTTACCCCACATCGAGACGGCGAACTCGCGCCCGGTGATGAATTCCTCCACCAGGGCAGGCTGGTCATATTCGCTGACCACATAGTCCACACGTTCGATCAATTCCATGGCAGAAGTAACCACCGCCTTCTCGTCAATGCCAATACTGGCGTCTTCGTGCACCGGCTTGACAATGGCCGGCAAAGGCGTCTTCACACTGCGCGCCGGTTTCTTGAAAACCTGGTAGGCTGGAGTCGGCACGCCCTCTTTAACAAGGCGTTGCTTGGAGCGCGCCTTGTCGGTGCAAAGGCGGACCGCCCGCGCGGTGGAACCGGTGTGCTTGTATCCGAGATCGTTGAGCAGTTGCGGGATCAGCGACGCGCTGAAGTTGTCCCCTGCAAAGCCGTCGCAAATGTTAAAGACAAAGGTGTTATGCGGCGAATACTGCCCCAGTTCGCGCGCAAATTCCTGCAGGTTATTTTTAACCGGAACCATCACGGTCTGGTATCCCAGACGACAAAGCGCATCATATACATAGGTGGCCGTCTTGATGGTGTATTGCATGGCGATCAGATCCTGTGATTCGCCTTTTGTAAGTTCATCCTCCTGATTGTAGATCAACGCAATCAGTGATTCATCAGCGTCCATTGTTGTAAAACAAATCTCCTTTTGGTATTTCGATTCTTGATTTCAATTTATACTACAATCCAAATACAATGCAAGAGTTTTCACCTTAATAATTCACCGGCATAAAAATTTTAAGATCTTCGATCCAAGAGAAAATGCGCGTTCAAAATGATGGGCGTGCGATCGTAGTTGAGCCGCGCTGAATCTTAAAGAAATATTTAAGGAAGCCGCGTCAACACGGGACCTGCGGGCGCGTCCGTGACCAGCCATCCGCGCGCGGCAAGCTCGTCGCGCAGGCGGTCCGCCTCCGGCCAGTTCTTCGATGCGCGCGCCGATTGACGCCGCTCCACCAAAGACAGGATGTCGCTGTCCGGTCCACGCTCTTCGAGGAGCGCAGGCGCATTCTGAATCATGCCCCAGACTGTCTCAGGAATACCCTGCTCAATCGGGTCTGGAAATTGGATGTTTCCCAAATCGGCCAGAGGAAATATTTTTCCTGAAGCGTAGGTCTCAGGATTGCATTCACGCGCGAGCGAGACGGAACCGGCCCCGCTCACAGTGCATGCCTCTTTCTTAAAATCCAGAATCAAGCCGGTGTGTTCATCCAGCCCAATCAGTGTGTGGCCGGGCGGAAGCAGATCGCACCACTGCTGAAACCGCTCCATGCCGATGAAACAGCGGCTGGTGTCCAAATCTTCACCGCCATCCGTGTTATTCCAATGCGGGACAAACGAAAGCGGCAATTCAAAATCGGCAAAGAGGTCGAGACCGGGCAATTGATGGACCTCCTGTCCCGCTTTGTAAATTTCATAGACCGGCAGGACATGCGCGCCGGCAGAGATGGTCGCGGCGGAAGCAAAGACCAGCGTCGCGCCGAGACGGTGGCGCGCGCGGATCAAATCCCAGGCGAGGCTACCTTTCAGTTGGCGAACAGCATAGGTGGGACTGCCCGGCCCCATGAAGATCAGGTTGGCCCGCAGAAGAGGCTTAAGGATTTCAGGGTCGTCGGGGCTGAAGGCAGTGCCGCGTTTACGCGCGGGGATCACATCCAGGATGGGATTGTAGTTTTGCAGGCGCGTCTGCAAAAAGCCGGCGACGCGATTTGCGACGCCGGCAGAGTTCGGTTCGAAGCCGGCGGGCGTTTCGAGAACAGCCACCCGCAGTGGGGCTGGAATAAGGCGGGCGAGAGTCTCAAAGATGCGCCCGCCCGCGAGGGAGGTCTCGCCGGAGCCGAGGAAGGCAATCCGTCCGGGTTTGGAGTCGGCCATCAGTTATCAGTTATCAGTTATCAGTTATCAGTTATCAGTTATCAGTTGGATGAGTCAGCGAGTTGGTCTATTACGTTAAGCAGGGTTTCGTTGTCAGGAATATCGGCCATCGAGACACCGTAATGGGCAAAGCGAATGCGGCCTGCGCGGTCCACGATGCACATCAGCGGCAGGCGGCCAAGGCTGAAGAGGCTGACCTCCTGGTGATATAGAGCCGCGATGCGATGTTCGGGGTCGGGGATGCCGATGCAGGGAATCTTTTCTGCACTCCAGTATTTCTGGAAGGAGGCTGCTGTGTTCGGACCAACGGCAAGGATGATTGCGCCGCGCTGCGCGAACTCTGCATATCCGTCGCGGAGGCGCGCCAACGACGCGCGGCAATAGGGTCACAGAAAGCCGCGCAGGAAGTAAAGTAGAACCGTCTGACCGCGCAAGGCAGAGAGGCGGAGGCGGCGGCCGTGGAGGTCGTCCATGTCAAAGTCGGGGGCGGATTCGCCGGGGGTGAGCAGGCGTGACATATTGGATTCGTCGAGGACAGGAGAAACAGGATAAGATAGATCCTGTCACACGTAGTAAGCGGCGATCATTGCGACAACGAGGCGAGGAACTGAACCACCGCCTGAACGACTTGCTCCTGCTGGTCAGCGTGCGAGATGGTCGCGGCAGGGTCGCCGGGCTGGGGGCCGTAGTCGCCGAATTGGGCGTGATTACCACCCTCGATAACGACGATTTGCGCACCGGGAGGCAGGAGCGCGTTTTTTTCAGCAAATGTGTCCGCGCCAGTCATATCCAACGTGCCATAAATGGACAGCACGCGCAGGCTGGACTGTTTGAGCAAATCATTGGCAGGATAGGATGCCCAGAGGATCAGGCCGTTGACGCGCCCTGGATGTTTCGCTGCAAAACTGAAAGCCGCCACCCCGCCGAAGGAATGACCACCAACGGCCCAATATTCGATCTGCGGATATTCGGCGATGACGCGATCCGCCGCTTCCACATCGAAGAGCGCCAGATTCAATTTCACGTTCAACGCCACGACCCAATAGCCCTGCGCGGCGATCCGGCGCAGCGCCGGCGCGTACGCGCGGACATCCACGCGGCCGCCGGGATAGAAAACGAATCCCGTCGAGGCTTGCCGGGCGGCGGGTTCAAAGATGATCGAATCTGCGCGCTGGGTCACTGTCACTTGCACATCGGAGTTCAAAGATTGCAAAGCGGCTTCGGTTGGTTGCGCCGCGTCGTTCGCCCACAGGATGAAGCTCAATGCCGAAACAACGATAACAAATACAAATCCAGGAATGGCGCGTTTAAGAGTTCTCATCCAAAAGTTGTTTCGCTTTCTTCCAAATATCGTCAAACATTTTTACGGTCAACCTGCCCGTCAATGTGTTTTGCTGGCTGGGATGATAAGAACAAAGTAACCAGTGATCAGTCATCAGTTCGTATACTGCGCCATGAGAAAATTTCCATTCCGAATTGCGGATCGAATAGATTTTCAAAATTCTCTCGAACGCGATACGCCCAAGACAAACGATCACCTTCGGCTTGATAATTTCCAATTCACGTTCGAGATACGGCTGGCAGGTATTCAATTCTTCGAGACTCGGCTTGTTATCTGGCGGAGCGCAGCGCGCGACAGCGGTGATGTATAACCCTTTGAGACGAAGACCGTCGCTTCTCGACGCCGCCTCAGCCTGATTCGCAAACCCGGCCTTGTGCAACGCCGGGTACAAAAACCCGCCCGACGCGTCGCCGGTGAAGGCGCGCCCCGTGCGGTTCGAACCGTGCGCGCCGGGGGCGAGGCCCACCACAAGGATGCGCGCGTTCGCGTCGCCAAAGCCCGGCACGGGTCTGCCCCAATATTCCTGATCGCGATATGCTTTGCGTTTTTCGCACGCGACCTGTTCGCGCCACGCAACGAGGCGGGGGCAGACGCGACAGGCTATAATCTGCGTATTCAACCGGTCAAGAGTCATATGCTAATTCTAACAGGAGCGCGGGCATGAAACCGTTTCGAAAAAATGTTGCCATTGCCGTAGACGGGGGAGGCCTGCGCGGCATTATCGCGGCGAAAGCGTTGGTCATGCTCGAGGAGGAGTTGGGCCAGCCGGCGCATCAGCTTTTCCGCCTATGCGCCGGGACCTCGACCGGGGCCATTCTGGCCGCGGGAATCGCAAGCGGTCAGGAAGGGCGGTCGCTGCTGGAATTGTATCTTGATCTCGGCCCGCATCTTTTCAAGCGTTCCATCATGACCTGGGCCTGGTTGCTGCGCGGCTATCGTTATTCGCGCCAGCCGCTCGTCCGAAAATTCGGCGCGCTGGTGGAGGGCAAGACTCTCGGCGACCTGTGGCGCTCAGACCCACCCACAGCGCTGCTGACAACCACATACGATCTTCTGGCAGACCGCACACGCTTCATCAAATCATGGAAACCGGAGTATCGCGACTGGAGCATTCTACAGGCGGTGCTTGCCTCTTCCGCCGCACCGACTTACTTTCCTGTCTTCGACGGTCAATTCACAGACGGGGGCGTAGGCGCGTACAATAACCCGTGCTTTCTGGCGGCCTATGAGATCACGCGCTATCTCAACTGGGATCCGAAAGAAACCACGCTCATCAGCCTCGGAACCGGACATCTGCCGGAGCGCATCCAGCACGGCGAACCCGACCGCTTCACCGTGCTGGACTGGCTGCCGCGCATCTTCGAGAATCGCGCTCAGGACGCCAGCGACCAGCAAGTGCGACTCGTGAGCAACCTCTTCCCCGAAATGGATTTCCGCCGCATTCAGGTGGAATTGCGAGAGCCTGTCAGCGTGGATGATGTCCGCAAGATTCCGCTCTTGTTGAAGTATGGCGAAGAGATGGGTGCAAAACTGCTGAAGGACGAACTGGATCCGCGCCAGGAGGAATCGCTGACCACCATGTTCATCCCCCGCTCCACGTTTTCTACAGAATAAGCATCGCGTCGCCAAACGAATAAAAGCGATACCCTGCGCGAATGGCTGCCTGATAGGTTTCGAGAATCTTCTCCCGCCCCGCGAACGCGCTGACCAGCATCAACAGCGTGGACTTGGGCAGGTGAAAGTTGGTGATCATCGCGTCCACGAGTTTGAATTGATAGCCAGGCAGGATGTAAATGGAGGTGGGACCGATGAAAGGCGATATTCGATATTCGGAATTCGATATTCGATATTCGGAATTCGATATTCGGGATTCGATATTCGGATGATGCAATTTCGAATGTTGTCCCGCCGTTTCAAGCGTCCGCACAGATGTTGTTCCAACAGCAATGACTCTGCCTCCCACTTCGCGCGTTTGATTAATTGCATCTGCGGTTTCTTGAGGCAGCTCGCACCACTCAGTATGAATTTTATGTTGTGCAGGATTCTCCTCGGTTACGGGGGCGAAGGTGTCGAGACCCACATGCAATGTGACATACGCAAGCCGCACGCCTCTGCCTTGCAACTCCTCCAACAAACGCGGCGTGAAATGCAGTCCGGCGGTAGGTGCGGCGGCGGAACCGGGCTCTTTGGCATAGACCGTTTGATAGCGCTCCGGGTCGCTGAGTTTTTCATGGATGTACGGCGGCAGAGGGACATGTCCCACTTTGGGAAAATAGGGTTCAATCGGTTCAGAAAATAAAAGCAGGCGTTCCGCGCCGTCCAGAAATTCCAAAATGGTTGCCTCGGGTCCACCCTCCACCCAGACCTTACTGCCTACGCGCAGACCCTTTCCGCCGACCAGCGCCTCCCAACGCAACAGGTCGCGGCGGCGCAATAACAAGAGTTCAACTCGTCCGCCAGTTTCCTTCCGCGCGAAGATCCTTGCAGGGATGACGCGCGTTTGATTCAACACCAGCAGATCCCCCGCGTTGAGATAATCTGTCACATCGCGGAAGATGCGATGCTCAAGTTTCCCATTGCCGCGATGCAACACCAATAGGCGCGACGAATCGCGCGGCTCGGCAGGCGTCTGCGCGATGGAGGATTCGGGGAGGTTGTAGTCGAAGTCAGAGGTTTTCAAAATTATTTTTGTATGAAGCGAGAGATGAGATTGAGAATTATTGTCAAAACCACCGAAACCAAGATCGAAGTCGCAATCGGAAAATAGAACGAGCCATTCTCACCCTCGATGCGGATGTCACCCGGCAACCGTCCCAGCGGCAAGCCGAATTTCGCAGCGAGGTAGGCGCCTCCGCCGATGAGGAAGAGGACAATTCCGCCGAGCATCAAGTAGCGGGCGAGGGATTCCACAGTCTCAATTTCCACGTTCATACGGCGATGCGATCTGCACGTCACCCATTGGATAATGCTTCACATTTCTTGTCACCACCTCAGCGCCTGTAACAAATGCGGTTGCCGCGATCAGGGCATCTGCCAATTCCATCTTGCGCACAGCTCTGTGTTGATTTAAGTACTCTCCCGCTTTACGAGCAATTGCTTCGTCCACATCAATAACGAGAAACAGGTTAAATAATTTCTCGGTTCGCTCTTGTTCGCCAGGGCGCATCCCCGCTAAGATTTCTGTTAGGCTCACCACCGACATGGCTAAAATTTCACCGTCAGCCAATGTTTGGGTGAAATACTCGAACGTCTGACGATGACCATGAAAGTGGTCAATGGCAATATCGGTATCAATCAGTTTCATCCGAGTCGGTCCGCGTCGAATCTAAACGATATCCTTTGCGAATTTCACGCACATACCGCAGCGAGTCAGCAGAAATATCGGTGCGGTCTGCCCACATCCCAAAACTTTCCGCCAGCGCTTCGCGAATCTTCTCGATGGGAGTGACGACCATGCGTCCCAATTTATCAATCGTGATCGCCACCTCCTGTCCCGCAGGTAACGCTTTACGATATTCATCGGGAATGCTCAACGTATATTTTTGAGTGATCTTCGTAACGACCATGCGAACCTCCGATACAACGCCATTATACAACTGGGCGGGAAAACCCCGCCCCTACGAATTACAACAACCTCGGCTGACCCTCTTCCACGTAATCCAACCCCAAATGCTCATACGCGGACTTTGTCGCGACGCGTCCCTGCGGGGTGCGGTCCAAAAATCCGAGTTGCAGAAGATACGGCTCGACCACGTCCATGATCGTATCCTGCTCTTCGCTAATGGACGCGGCGATGGTGTTCAAGCCGACGGGTCCGCCGTTGTATTTTTCGATGATCGTCCGCAAGACGCGGCGGTCCACATCGTCGAGCCCGAGCGGATCCACTTGCAACAAGTCCAACGCTTCTTTCGCGACGGATTGCGTGATCGTCCCATCCGCGCGGACTTGGGCGAAATCGCGGACGCGGCGCAGGAGTCGCAACGCGATACGCGGAGTCCCACGCGCCCGCTTCGCAACTTCCCTTATGCCTGATTCGTCAGCGGAGACTTTGAGCATCCCTGCGGCGCGCGCGACAATCTGACGCATGGCTTCGATGTCGTAATAATCCAAACGATAGACCGCGCCGAATCTCGCGCGCAACGGCGCGGTGACGAGCGCCAGTCGGGTTGTCGCGCCGACCACAGTAAAGCGAGGCAGTTTGAGGCGCAGAGAACGAGCCGAGGGTCCCTTCCCGATGACGATGTCCAACGAGAAATCTTCCATCGCGGGATAAAGCACTTCCTCAACCGCGCGTCCGAGGCGATGGATTTCATCAATGAAAATGACATCGCCCGCGCGCAGGTTGGTGAGGATGGCGGCGAGATCGCCCGCGCGTTCGATGGCAGGACCCGCCGTGACCTTGACGTTGACACCCATCTCGTTGCCCAGCACATGCGCGAGCGTGGTCTTGCCCAACCCAGGCGGACCGTAAAACAAAACATGATCCAACGCCTCGCCGCGATGTTTCGCCGCATCAATGAGGATCGAAAGATTCTCTTTCACTTGATCCTGACCGATGAGGTCGGCAAGTTGTTGCGGACGAAGCGCGTTGTCCACGCGGTCGTCGGGTTTCGATTCGGGATCGAGTTGTTTTTGTTTGGGCATGAAGCGATTATAGCAAATAAAAGTAGGGACAGACCTATGTGTCTGTCTCTGCAAAATTCAAAACATCTCGGGTTCTTGACGCAGTTGCACTGCGTCAAGATTGCGAATTGCGCAACAAGTATGGCGGCAGTGCAACTGCCGCCATATCAAAAATTTTATTCCACAGGTTCGAATGTCACTTCAACCGTCATCCCCCACTTCAGGCGCGGATCAACATCATGCGCCGCGATTCTCACAGTGTAGATCACGTCACCGCCTTGCAACACGGACGAACCGCTAATCGCGGTGACAACACCGTTCATCGTGACATCAGGCAACGCGTCGGCTGTGAATGTGACATTTTGCCCAACGGATAATTTCACCACTTCGAGTTCGGTCACGTCGGTCGTTTCGATCACCCACGCGGACGTATCCGCCACGCTCACGATTCGAGTCTCAGGGGAAACCTGCTCGCCCGCTTTGACTGCCACCTCAGCGACGACTCCATCGAACGGCGCGGTGAGAACGTAATTGGAAAGATTCGCTTGCGCCGCTGACACTTGCGCCTGCGCATTCTCCAAACGAGCCGTTGCCAAGGCAAGTTGATCTTCGTTAACTCCGCTGGCGGAAGTTTCGTATTGATATTTCGCTTCGGCTTCGGTTGCAAGCGCGGCATCCAACGCGGCGCGGACGGTATCGCGCTCGCGCGTGATCTCATCCAGATTCCGAATCGCTTCGTTGTAATCTTCCTGCGCGGTTTCGAGCGCGTCTTCGGCAGTCACGCGTTTGGAATTGTCTTTGTCCAAATCTTTGTATTTATCGAATTCATCTTTCGCGTCTTGCAGGTCGGCGTCGCGGTCTTCCACGTCGGCTTTCGCGTCTTCGATGCGGTCTTCGATGGAATCAACATTCAAAACTTCCCACTCGCGCTCGGCTGTTTCGCGGACTTCCTGCGCGTTCATGTATGCTGTCCATGTGGCGGCGAGATTTGCGGAGCCGTTACGGTTCAACGCATCCAATGCTTGTTGCGCGCCGACCAGCTCGAGATTCGCGGCGCGGAATTGCGCTTCCGCGACACTGGCGTTCGAGAGTCGCGCCAACTCGTCGCCTCTTTTCACCGAATCGCCGATCTTCACGTTGACCGATTCCACGATGCCAACTGCTCGAAACGTCAGGTTCGCCGCGTGGACGGGTTCGAGCCGCCCTTCGGCGATCACGCCCTCAGACGCCGCGACGGTCTCCGAAGCAGGAGCAGGCGTCCCCGTCGTCTGATTCGCGCAGGCGGTCAGGATCAGCGCAATGATCAAAGTGAGCATAATCGTGTTCTTTTTTATATTTTTCATGGTTACCTTCCTTTGTGTTAGTACACAAGTAGACAAGTAGACAAGTACACAGGTTCACAAGGGATACGTGTTTCCATGTTTACATGTTTACGTGTTTACGTATTTACGTGTTTACCTCATTCATACGCCAACACCTCACGGATCGTCAGCCGCGCCGCGTTGCGGGCAGGGATGACGCTCGCGAGGGTCGAGAGCGCTAACACCAGCGCGAGCCAGATGACGTATCCTTGATAGGTGAAGACCACATCAATTGCCGATTGAAAGATGGCGAGGCTGACGATGGTTGAAAGCAAATACGAAAATGGGATGGAAAGGATCACCGCCAGCGCAAACGACATCATGCCGATCACAATGCCCTCCGCAATGACCGTGCGCATCACGGCGCGGTCGTCTGCGCCGATGGCGCGCATGATGCCGATCTCGCGCGTGCGTTCGAGGACGTTCATGCCCATCGTGCCAGTGAGTCCCATCGAGCCGACGATGGCAGTGAGGATCGCCATGATGAGCAGGAACACGACCAACGTGTCGAGGCTTTCGACCGCCGTATCCAACGACGCGCGCCCCGACTCTGCCACGCGGACTTTGAAACCTTGATCGCGGAAGAATTTATCCAACTCTTCGGCTTTGGCGTCCTGGTAGGCGCGGCTGTGTTCTTCCGTTTCGAGCCTGAATGAATACGAGCGGTTCGCAAGATCGTTCATCTGCGAAACATATTCGTACGGCGCGTACGCCAGCACGCCCTCGCGATCCATAAATTGAAAAATGCCGATCACTTCCCACAGTTCTTCGCGCCCTTCGATCTTGAGATGCACCTGATCGCCGACATTGAGATTCGGAAAATATTTACGCGCGCTTTCGCTGATGGCAAGTTTCTTCACATCGTCCGCGCGGATCCAACGCCCATCCAAAAGATTCGGCTGGACGAGTCCGCTGTCTGCGGGCGGACCGAACATGTTGAGATTCTCCATCACGTCCCCATTCGCGTCGAGCAGTTCACCGCTCACGAACTGCCAACCCTCGACGCGCTCCACGCCATCCACTTTCATCGCCGCTTGCTCGATCTCGCGCAAACGATACGGCTCATCGAAATCCAGCGAAACATCGGCGGCAAAGTATTTTCCGATCTGCCCGATGTAATCGTGCAAACTGACGCGCACGTTGAACACCGCGATAAAGATCGCGCCGCCCATCGTCAGCGTGAACAACGTCAGCGCGAGCCGACTCTTTCTGCGGAATGTGTTGCGCAGTGAAATGACGAACGGACGCGGGATGTGGATTCCGCGCGCCGCGAGGATGCGCGTCACCTTGACTTGGATCCAATCGAACCACGGCAGACGCTTCTCTTCGCCGCTTCGGGCTGGTCCCTCGTCGTCAGCCAATCCGCCGCTGAGAGCGCGTAACACCGTGATGCGCGAGCCGTTGACCACAGGCGCGAGCCCCGCAATGAGCGGAACAAACAAGCCGACGAGAATTTGAATCAGGAACGCCAACGGCACGATGCGATAACCGAGCAAATTGAAATTCAGTTCGTTGGCAATGAATTCCGCCAGACCATACGCGCCCGCGCCGCCGAACGGGACCGCGATCAGCAACGCGATGACTCCGAACGCCATGATGAGCGTAATGTACATCACGAAGACTTGATTGCGCTGTCCGCCTACGAGTTTGATCACGCCGATGTGCCGCAAGTGTTGGTTCAACAACGCGCTCAACGTGTTGGCGATCAACGAACTGGAGAGGAACACGATCAAAATTCCCAACGCCAGCAGGATGCCAAGCACCGCGTTGATCGTATCTGCCAGCGGATGTTTGTGCGATTCGGAGAACCGCGAACGGACGACAAGTTGTCCGTTGTTTTCGAGCTTCTCCTTCAACGCCGCGCCCACCTCGCGGACGTAGGCAATGTCGTCGCCGTCGCCCGTCACCGTGACCAAGGCTCGGTTGAACGACTCAGGCTGACCGAGGTATGGAAGCGTGTCCATGGTAACGTATCCGAACGGCGAGGCGAGGAAGTCCCCTGCGGCGGAGGCGGTGTCTTGCACAATTCCAGTCACTGGCAAAGTTTTTATCGAACCGTCGGGGAGTTGAAACTCGAGCAGGTCGCCCACGTTCACATCGAGATTAGTCAACGCTTTTTGTTCGAGCAGTACTTCGCGCTTTGCTGGAACCGAAGCGCCTTCGAGCGGGGTCAACAAGTTAATGCTGTTTTCTTCGAAACTCTCGAATGAGTTCATATCGAGCGTGACCCATTTCTCGGTGCCTGGCACGCGCACGCGCATGTTGAACACGCGCCGCGCTTCGGCATCTTTCACGTTCGGCTGGTTGAGAATGGAATCGAGAACGTCTTCATCGAAGTTCGTCATCCGCAGTTCGATGTTGGCTGGCACGTTCGCCGCATACGACACGCCCATATCCTGCGAGATGATCTGGTACGCGCCTGCGATCACGCCAATCGAAAACACGCCCACCGCAATGGAAAATACCACCAGCAGTGTGCGGGCTTTGTTATCTATGAGGTCGTGCAGAACTTTTCGCCAACGAGGTTTCATGTGATTTTTGATTTACGATTTACGATTTCAGATTTACGATTTCAGATTTACGATTTCAGACGTACGGTGGTCGAGTAGCCCTGAGCGATTGTTGCGAAGGGCGTATCGAGACCACCACGCCGTAGAATATTTTTTGTTACAAAAGTTTGTTCGCGTACTTGTGGTCTCGATACGTCCCGCGATGCTTCGACTTCGCTATCGCTCCGCTCAGCACGCGGGACTACTCGACCACCCTCATTTCTACTTCCTTCCAAACAACGAGAACAGCCCGCCTTTGCGACTGTCTGCGGCGCGATGGACTTCGAGGCGCTCCTGCACGATCTTGCCGACCGCGTCGGCAGTTTTCGGCGAGACATCCATCACGCGCTTGAAATCCTCGCGCTTGATCGTCAACACTTCAACGGGTTCGCTTGCGCCCGCGCGGACGTTCGCGATGGCTTTGCCGCCGCGCAAGAGTTCGATCTCGCCGAAAAATTCGCCAGGCTTCAAACGGGAGATGATGTTCTCTCCGTTCTTGCGGTCATGCAACACCACTTCCACTTCGCCTTTGCGGATCATAAAGAAATTTTCGATATGCTCCTCGCGTGAGATGATCGTGGCTTTCGGCTGATACGTCCGCTCTTCGGCGAGTTTGGTGAATTCCATCATGTGACGATGTCTCAACCATGGCATGGATTTAGCAATCGTCTCGTTGATGAGTTCGCCGTCCGCGATGATGATGTTGCGCGTGGTGCGCGACGTGAGCGACGGATCGTGCGTCACCATCAACACCGTCTTGCCGCGCCGCGCCAACTCTTCGAACAAGTCAATGATGATGTTTGCGGATTTAGTATCGAGGTTGCCCGTCGGTTCATCTGCGACCAACAACGGCGGGTCACATGCCAACGCGCGCGCGATGGCGGCGAGTTGTTGTTGTCCCGTTGAAACCAGCATGGGCAATTTATTTGCAAACTCTTCCAGCCCGACCAACTTCAACATGTCCATCGCGCGCGCAGGTCGTTCATCGAAGTCGTACATGTCGGCATAATCCATCGGCAACATCGCGTTTTCGAGCAACGTGAGCATCGGAAGCAATTGAAAAAACTGAAACACGATTCCCAAATTGCGTCCGCGCCATTTCGAGCGTTGGCTTTCACTCACGCCCGTGTAAATGTCCGTGCCGCCGATCACCACTTTGCCATCCGTCGGATGGTCAATGCCTGTGATCATGTTGAGCAGTGTGGATTTTCCGCTCCCCGATTTTCCAACGATCGAAACGAACTCGCCGCGATTGATGGTCAGGTCAACGCCTTTGAGCACGGTGAATTCGCCCGCCGCGTTTTTGAATCGCTTGACGACTCCGTGCATATCAATCATCGCCTCAGGAGACGACATCGCATGAGGGTTAGAACCAGACTTCCCCTTGGCGCGACGCGGACTCACTTCCGCCTCCACCAAGATTTTTTGGGATTCAAATCCGCTTCATGATCCGACTTCGAGTTGGTCGCCAACTTCGGCGTGATCAACTCCCCATCCGCGATCTGTAGCGCGCGCGTGAATCGCGTTGACAACGACTCGTCGTGCGTGACCATTACGATCGTTTTGCCTTGATCGGCAACGAGACGCGCGAAGAGTTCGAAGATGTGATCGGCAGTGACCGAGTCGAGACTACCCGTCGGCTCGTCCGCGATGATGATGGGCGGATCGTTCGCCAACGCGCGCGCAATGGCGACGCGTTGTTGCTGTCCGCCCGAAATGAGCGCGGGGAGTTTCTCGGCATGTTCTTCGATCTCGACGAGACGCAACAACTCGAGCGCGCGTTGACGCGATTGTTTTGGACTGAAGTTGCCGCACAAGTCCATGGGCAGGGTGATGTTTTCGACTAGTGTGAGCATGGGTAAAAGTTGGAACGATTGAAATACAACGCCCATCATTTGTCCGCGCCATAACGCGATCTCATCTTCTTTTTTCTTGTGCACCGAAACAGGCGAGCCGTTCGTGTGGATAATGACTTCGCCCTCGCTAAGATGGTCCACGCCTGTGATCATGTTGAGCAGTGTGGATTTTCCCGCGCCCGATTTGCCAACAATGCCGACAAATTCACCCACGCCGATGTTCATGTTGACGCGTTTGAGCGCGGTGAAATCGCCCGCCGCGGTTGAATATGTTTTCACCACGTCGCGCAGTTCGATCAGGTTTTGGGTTGAGGCTTGAGCGTTCATGTTTTATAGCAAGAGATAAATTATCTTGAAAATTCCCCGAAGGAACTTCTTCAATATTATACCCCTACCGTTCATTTGTGAAAATTTTCCTAATCTTTGGCTTAGGAATCAAATGTCATTGCGAGGGCGTTAGCCCGAAGCAATCTCCTGTTCTAAGAGATACTTCAATACACAGGAGTTTGCTTCCCTTCGACATGCTCAGGACAGGCGTCGCAAAGCACAAGAGCGCTCCTCGCAATGACATAGCATGAGGCTATAATCGAAATATTCATTATCGAGGAGAATAACATGTCAAACGTATACGCATCCAATCATCCGCTGGTCGCGCACAAACTTTCGCGCCTGCGAGACAAAATCACCGAGCCTAAGAAATTCCGCGAACTGGTGCGCGAGATCGCCGCGCTCCTGGCATATGAAGCCACTGCCGATTTGGCTGTAGCGCCGCGCGAATTCGAAACTCCGCTAGCCAGAATGACAGGCTCCGAGTTGAAAGAGAAGATCGGACTCGTGCCAATCCTGCGCGCGGGACTTGGTATGGTGGAAGGGATCTGGGAACTCATGCCTGTTGCAGAAGTCTGGCACATCGGCTTGTACCGCGATGAACACACCCTGCGACCCGTCGAGTATTACAACAAGCTTCCCACCGAACCGACCGTATCGGTCTGCCTCATCCTTGACCCGATGCTTGCGACTGGCGGCTCAGCCACCGCAACGGCGGACGTGCTCAAACGTTGGGGAGTGAAGAAGATCAAGTTCGTCGGTCTCATCGCCGCGCCTGAGGGAATCAAGGCGATGCAGGATAAGCATCCCGACATTGACATCCACATCGGCGCGATTGATAGTCATCTCAATGAGCGCGCGTATATCGTGCCAGGGCTGGGAGACGCGGGGGATCGGCAGTTTGGGACGGGGTGAGGAAGAGAGAATTAGAGGATTGGAGAATTAGAGAATAGAGATTGGAGAATTGAGAAAAGAGATTGGAGACTGGAGACTAGAGATTGAGGGATGGTGTAATTGGTAATTGGTAATTGGTAATTGGTAATTGGTAATTGGCGGTTAAGTAACCTGATTGATGGTGCAGCAGGATCAGAGATTTGCGATTGGCTTGCATTGATTAACTGAATCGGAGGCTGATATGGCGAAGAATGCGGATATAAAAACCAAAGTCAATAAGGCAAGCGTAACGGCGTTTTTGAATAAGGTTGAGAGCGAGCAAAAACGCAAGGACTCTTTCGAGATCGTGAAGATCATGCAACAGGTCTCGAAAGAAAAACCGAAGATGTGGGGACCAAGCATCATCGGGTTTGGGTCGTTGCATTACAAGTACGAAAGCGGACGCGAAGGCGACATGCCGTTGATCGCTTTTTCTCCGCGCAAGCAGTACATCACGCTGTATCTTCTGACGGGGAACGATTACGAAAAACCACTGCTCAAAAAACTTGGCAAACACACAAGAAGCAAGGTGTGCCTGTATATCAAAAAATTGAGCGACGTGGATATGAAAACGCTAAAAGAGTTGATCGCCAAAACATACCAAGCATCGAAAGCGTTAAAGCACGATTCGGCGGGCTAAAGCCCTGCCTCAGTTCGTGGAAGTCGGCTGAAAGCCGACTCGCTCAACAGCCCCGAAGGGGCTTCCATGCACTGAGCAGGTGGCTTTAGCCCCGCGTTTCACGATACAAGAGATTTATCCATTTTTCACACCAAAGTAGTTCAAACTTGTTAGTTGATCGGAGGCTGACATGGCGAAGGCTGAATTGAAAACCAAAGTCAACAAAGCGAGCGTGGAAGGTTTCCTGAATAAAGTGAAAGATGAGGCTGTCCGCAATGACTGCTTCGAGATTCTGAAAATGATGAAGCAGGTCACGAAAGAAGAGCCGAAGATGTGGGGGTCGAGCATCGTCGGCTTCGGCAGTTATCACTACAAAAGCAAAAGTGGACGCGAAGGCGATTGGATGCTCACAGGTTTCTCGCCGCGCAAACAAAATCTCACGCTCTATCTCATGGGCGGGTTCGACGCGCAAAAAGATCTGCTCAAAAGACTCGGCAAATTCACCACCAGCGTCGGGTGTTTGTACATCAAAAAACTGGGCGATGTGGATAAAAAAGTTTTGAAAGAACTGGTCGCCGCGTCCGTGAAGCGGATGAAACAACTCAGTCAATGATATTACGCAGGCTAGCCACAGACTGCGAAATGAGCAGAGTCGCAGTGAGAAAAAACTTGCCACCTGACAGCTTGCTCTAGACAAATTTCGTTGGTTGAGTAGGCGATGCTTGTCCGCCGTATCGAAACCAACAGGAAGCATAAAGCGCTGGGATTTGTGGTTTCGATACGCCCTTCGCTGTCGCTTCGGGCTACTCAACCACCTTTTGATTCGAAGCGTCAGGTGGCAAGAAAAAAATTAGAAAGATTTCTCAGCGTCTCTGTGACTCTGCGGCAAAATGCGTAAGGCAATTTACTCAATGACCATTCAAAAAGACATCGAAGGCAACGAGAAAAAATACCTGCATGAATTTGCGGATTTCTCGCACAAGCGCGTCGTCGAGATCGGATGCGGCGAAGGGCGGTTGACGTGGCAGTACGCCCATGCTTCCTCCCTAACCATCGGGCTGGACTCAGACCATGGCGCGTTGCGCGTCGCTTCGATTGACGCGCCTCACGACCGCAAACACAAAATCCATTTCGTCCATTCCGAAGCGGAGCATCTCCCCTTCTCAAAAGAGACGTTCGACATTGCCATACTCGCCTGGTCGCTTTGATGTATCACGCATGAGGGCATGGTCCATGCCCTGAGTGAAATTCGGCGCGTTTTGATTCCAAACGGGATTCTGATTGACCTGCGCCCACTGCTGAGTCGCTGGGAGGTGGAAGTGGCGTCGGCGCGTGAGACCAGAATCACAGGCAAAGTGAACGATTTCGAAGTCGGCATCGCAGACGACACCGCCGCGAATCGCTCGATGGCGGAGGCTGAGTCCAATGGATGGTTCATCCGCGAGCGCGAGGAATTCTTTTCGTACGTCTACTCGTGGGACACGCCGCATGACATGGAAGAGTGGATTGACGACGAATGGAACGATTTCATCGAGTTGGATGAGGCGACTCAAAGATCCACGCGTTCGGCTTGGGCGCTCTCAGACGGCGACGCGCGCGCGCAGTTGCGGATAAAGATGTTGATCGGGAGGTGGAGGAGAGTTAAGACTAGAGACTAGAGACTATTCAGGTTAACCCTAGTTACCTTACAACATGTCACTCTGAGCGTTAGCGAAGAGTCTCTGTTTTCAGGCGTAGAGATGCTTCGCTTCGCTCAGCATGACATGACCAAAAAGTTAACCAATCAAGGTTAAACAGAATACAATATGGAGAATTGAAACTATGTCAGAAGAACAACCGATCAGAAAAGTTGTATTTGCGATCAACATCACCATAGACGGCTACTGCGGTCATGAAGCGATGCTCCCCGACGACGAAGTGCACGAGTACTTCACCGAACTCTTGCGTAATACAGGCGTTGACATTTTCGGGCGCAACACGTATCACCTGATGTATCCGTACTGGCACGATGTCGCAGTGGATCAATCGGAAACGCCAACGGTCAACGAATTCGCGCGGGTATTCGATTCCGTACCCAAGATCGTCTTTTCAACGACGATGAAGAGCGTAGAATGGAACAACACCACGCTCCTGCACGGAGGTCTTCGGGAAGAGATCATAAAGTTAAAAGGACAGCCAGGGAAAAATATCTCCATCGGCAGTCTCAACATCGCCTCGCAAGCCGCGCAATGGGACCTGATTGACGAGTATCACTTCGTCGTCCATCCCGTCATTGCGGGAGCAGGTCCGCGCTTGTTTGAATCGGGCGCGAACCTGACGTTGAAACTTATCGGATCGAAAACGTTCCGTTCGGGAGTTGTCGCGTTGCGGTATCAGAAATAATTCGTAGAGAGTATTTCATAAATAGACCTCTTGCATCAGTGTCTCTCGCTCAGCCACACATCGTCCTGATGTTCTTCGAGAGAGTCCACAGAGACCCTTGACCCAGCGCCTGCGTTCGGGGCAGGTGGAAATGCTCATTTTCCCTGTGATCTCTGCGGCAAAAATGACTTTCGCACGAGGTCTTATACATAACCATCCGAAAGAAAAAACTACAATGACGCGATCAAATCAATTGAGCAAACGGGAACAGGATGTGGTCAATTTACTCATCGAAGGCAACAGCAACAAGCTGATCGCTTCTTCCCTTCATATATCCGAGCGCACGGTCGAATTTCATTTGAAAAATATCTTTACAAAATATCAGGTCGGCTCTCGCATGGAATTGGTATTGAAGCTGGGAAAGTCCAAACCCCAAAAACTAGGGGAATCCACAGTTGCGCCCGGAGTAGAACTTGCCGAAAATAGAGACCAGCCCAGTTCAAGGAACTGGGTCACACCTTTGAGAGAAGCTGTCTCTATAATCAGCAAGGAGTTAGGAATGGAAAATTTGTTGAATTCAAAAGCCAACAGCGAAGCGGACTCGTCCACGTTCTTTGGCGCGATCCGCGTCTGCTTGGCAAAATATGCGGATTTCAATGGGCGGGCGGCGCGGTCCGAGTTTTGGTGGTTCGCGCTGTTCGTTACATTGGCTACCTCGGCAATGGCATACCTGAGCGAGTCCCTGGCTAGCGTATTCTTGATTGCCACACTGCTTCCCCTGTTGGCGGCGGGCGCGCGCCGCCTTCACGATATCGGCAAGAGCGGATGGTGGCAATTGTACCTGCTCATTCCAGTGGGCGGCATTGTCATACTAGGCATTTTGTGGGCACAGCAAACAGATAAAAACCTTTCGTAGAAAAATGGACCAGGATGATACGACATGTATCATCCTGGTTTTTTTCCCTTCTTCCAATATCTCAGCAACCCATCCGCGCTCATGCCGAGGGGGTTCGCCACCTCGTAGGCTTTGACCACATCTTCGCTCAAGCCGATGGCTCTGCCTTCATCCATCACCCATTTTGTAAAACTTTCGCGCAGTTCTTCGATGGACGTCTCGTTCTGCATGGACTGTTCCATCCAACGCGCGGCGGAGTCGAGTCCTTTTTCAACTTCGGCGAGTTGCCAATCCACATCATCGTAGATCCCAAAGTGAGTCGGCGCAATGCGCGGGGATTTGAGCGCGCGTAATTTTGCAACACTTTCCTTCCAGCGTTCGAGGTTCAGTTCAGGCGGAGGCATTGGCACGCGCAGATATTGATAACCGGGGATGCGCACGCCGCCCACGTCGCCGCAAAAGACGATCTCTTCGAATTGATAAGCGAAGTGATGCTCCGCATGACCGGGTGTGTTATGCGGAATAAATTCCGCGCTCCCAATACGAATCCCTTCGCCATCATTCGCAATGTGCAGTTTATTTTCAGGCACGGGCAGGAAATCGCCCCACAGCGTTTGCATTCGATCTCCATAGATGCGCGTTGCGCTGGCGATCAACTTTTCAGGGTGGAGCATGTGCGGCGCGCCGATGGGATGCACATAAATCTCCGCGCCCTGAGTGGCAAGCCAGCCCGCCGCGCCCAAATTACGCGCAGTGAACATTACGCGCGGCCCCGTCCAGCAGAGCATGACCGTCGCGCTCGCGTTGACCGTTCCCGCCAGCCTGAGCGCAGACCGAAAATCGCGTTCACGGGAAACGGTGGAACTCCCCATCACAACAACCATCACGCTCACACACGGGGTCGCGCGCGCCGACATCCACACCCGCGTAGGCAACCGCGCCAAAGATCATCGCCTGCGCGTCCACTTCGCCGCGCCGTTTGCAGCCGATTCCGCCAATCACGATGGTCATTTCGAAATCATCAAGCGGCCCATTGGAATTCCCCCGTTCGATGAAACCTGGGTCGAACAGCCGCGCCCCGAAACGCACCAGCGCGCGTTCACGTCAATTTCAAACGGGCAAAACAGATTGACCGTCGCCAATCGCGGCCTGCCCGAAGTGGAAGCATTGCAGAGAAATCTGGCGCCAAACTGCAAAACCGAAATCGCCCTCACCCTCCTGCGCTGCGTGGGCTGGCTCTCGCGCGACGACTTCTCCGCGCGCAAGGGACACGCGGGCCCTTTCCTCGAAACGCCCGACGCGCAGATGATCGGCGAATGGGAATTTGACTATTCTGTTATTGTAGAGCAAGTTGCCAACTTGCTCCCCCAGCAGGCAGGACAAATTGGCAATTTGTCCTGCAAGCACGCCTGGAATTTTGAAACTCCCCTGCGCGCGGTCTCCACCAGCCTCCACACGGGGACTCTCCCCGCCAGCGGGTCATTCGTCCGCGTGGATCACCCGTCCTTCGCGGTCAGCGCGGTCAAAGAGACGGAGGACGGTCACAGTTGGATCGTGCGCGGTTACAACATCGGCGACGAGGCAATCGCGGTCACGCTCACGCCCTGGCGCAGATTCGCGCAAGCCCGACAGGTGGACATGGCCGAGGAAACAGTCGCCCGCCTCAAGGTGGGGAAAAGCGGCGAAGTAAGAATCAACGCGCGCGGGCATGAGGCGGTCACCGTCAGATTCTCCGCGTAACAGGCGTTCTCGAAGGCCCGCGCGCCAGATCAGAAACCGCCCCACAGACTATAATCAGTAGATCACGAAAACCCTGCGTAGGTTGCGATCTCTATCGCAACCTGGCGGTAGAGACCGCCAAATACGCGCTTTCGTGAAGTACTGATAATTGCAGCGTCAAAATGGAGGCCGCATGTCCAACATCTACGAATCCAAACACCCGCTCGTCGCGCACAAACTCTCGCGCCTGCGCGATAAAAACACCGACCCGCAAAAATTCCGCGAACTGGTGCGCGAGATCGCGGCATTGCTGGCCTACGAAGCCACCGCCGACCTCGCCACGATTCCCGCCGAAGTTGAAACTCCGCTTGCAAAGATGAGCGGCGCAACATTAAAAGAAAAAATCGGACTCGTCCCCGTTTTGCGTGCGGGACTCGGCATGGTGGAGGGGTTCTGGGAATTGATGCCCAGCGCGGAAGTCTGGCACATCGGCTTGTATCGCGACGAACACACCCTGCGACCCGTCGAGTATTACAACAAGCTTCCCACCGAGCCGACCGTTTCTGTCTGTTTGATTCTTGATCCCATGCTTGCCACAGGCGGATCGGCAACCGCAACAGCGGATGTGCTCAAACGCTGGGGAGTGAAGAAGATCAAGTTTGTCGGTCTGATCGCCGCGCCTGAGGGGATCAAAGCCATGCAGGCCGCGCATCCCGACATCCCGATCCACATCGCCGCGATTGACGATCATCTCAACGAACGCGCCTACATCGTGCCTGGCCTGGGCGACGCGGGCGATCGGCAGTTTGGGACGGGGTGATCGAACATGAACCCGCAAAAAGATCCCGAAAATTTTGAACGCAACAAACTGCTGAATTTTGCGGACTTTGCCGATGCGCGCGTCCTCGAGATCGGATGCGGCGAGGGACGCCTGACGTGGAAATACGCCTCCGCTTCCAATCTGACGGTTGGGCTGGATCCCGATTTTGATTCGTTACGCGTCGCCCGTGCCGATCGTCCCGCCGACCTGCATGGACGCGTTCACCTCACTTGCGCTTCAGCCTATCATCTCCCCCTCCCCAAAGAAACATTCGACACCGCCATCCTCGCGTGGTCGCTCTGATGCATGGAACATGCGAGCATGGTCCATGCTCTTGGCGAAATTCACAGAACGCTCAAACCGAACGGCACATTGATTGACCTCCGTCCCGTTGAAGATAATTGGACCGTGGAAATCCCTTCCTCATCGGGACTCCAAATTGCGGGCCGCCTCACCGACATGCCCATCGGCATCGCAGACGATGAAGCCGCCTTCGCCGCGATGAAAGAGGCCGAGTCGCGCGGCTGGTTTGTCCGCGAGAAAGAGGAAGAGTTCGCATTCTTCTACTACTGGGATAGACCCTCTGAAATGAAGGAATGGATCGAGGAGGAGTGGGATACCTTCGAAAAGATCGAGGAAGATGTATATCGCAAGACCCAAGCCTTATGGGCCAGCGCCAACGCAGACGCGCGAGTCCGCGTGCGTGTGAAGATGTTGATCACGAGGTGGAGAAAGTTGAAGTAAATTAAAGCCGAGGGGCGTTACTTGAGGGCAATTTCATACACGACAAATTTTTCGTTATCGAAAACTTTTGTCAGCGTCAGGGATGGATTGCACGTATCCACATCCCCCGGCGCGACCTGGTCCACCGCGCCGCGCGATTTGCGCAGGACCACATAATCCGCCTTTGACAGCGCGTCGCAGGTCTCGATCATCAGCGTGTCGCGGTCGGTGAAGAGGCGCAAGACGCGCGGTTTGTAGAAGGCGATGACGGCGTCGGCAGGGGTTTCCGATTGGATGAACACGAACATTTCGATGGATTGCGGATCGTACACGTTGCCATAGGGACCGCGCCCCTGCTCAAGATTGTCGAGGGTAAGCCCGAAGGAAGTCCAGGCAAAGATCAGAATGACGGCGATCCAAAACCCGCGCGCGAGACTCTGCCCAAGCCGCTGAATTTTTTTAGTTAACGCCAAGGAGATGGCGATCATGCCGCGATAGGTGAAGTAAACGAAAAAAGGAAGCAGGGGGAAGAGGAAGCGAATCCCCTGTTGTTCGGGCCAGATAATGAAGAGCGCGTAACTCAAACCGAAATAAATGATGATGTGAATATCGCGCCTGTGATTGAGGACCATCCCGCCGAGGAAGAAGGGCAGCATCACGCCATACAGGATCGCCGGTTGCGGCAGGGCGGCAAAGAACAGCGACGGCATGGCAATATAGGAGGAAAGATTGTTGAGCAGGCCGAGGAGATTCAGCGCGCCCAGGTGTTCGAGGTGCGATCCTTCTCCCGCCGGGAAAAGTACGAGGTTGATGACCGTGAGCAGACCAAAGGCGAGGTAGGGAATCAGCCCGACGGTCAGAATCCGCTTCCGGTCAAGGGCGGGGCGGGGACGGGTCCGCCAGTGGAGATAAATCTGCGTCAGGAAGAGGGTTGCGAGGAGCAGTATCCCGTTGGTGCGCACGAAGAACGCGAAAAAGAGAATCACGCCCAGCCAGATGTTTTTGCGCGGCGAACCGAGGATCGTTTCGTCGCGCACGACGATCTCTTCGATGAGGAGCAGAGCCAGCGTGGAGAAAAAGAGGAAGGGAATGTCGGACTGGATCAGGTCGTTGAATTGAAGCAGGACCGGACTGACAGCAAAGACTCCGAGGAGCAAGCCCGCCTCGAGCAGAGGCAGGCGCCGCGCAAGGAAGATGTGGAAGCCCCACAGGAAAAGCGCAAAGAAAATCAGGTTGATGAATTTTAAGCAGAAGACGTTGAGCGGACCGCATGCCAGTACGAATGGAGCGAGCAGTGCGGGAAAGCCCCACGGGTAGGCGTCGGGACCGAAGAAACGCGTGGACTCGCGCATGGTGAACGTGTTGCGCGCGATGAATTCCTGCGTTTCGCCGCGCGTGATGGCGGCGGATTGCATGACATACGCCGCCCAGTCGTCGCCCCAGTCGTGGTCTTTGGTGAGCAGGGCAAACGCCAGCGCAAGCGCGAGCAGGATCAAGCCGGTGGAGATGAAATATTTTTTCATCGGGGTTATTGTAGAACCAAATCCGGTTTTATTGCACGTCCATATGTGTGATGCGCGCAAGCGTGCGATGAGTCAGATAGGTGGGCAAAAGCAAAATAATATGAACCGCCGCGCTTAAGCCGAAGATGGTGGCGGTCGCGCCGAGGAACTGATTGAGGGGCGGCGCGGCGTTTTCCAACATCCACGGACCGGCGCCCGCGATCAGGATCAACACCAGCAGGGCTGCCGTCCAGAGGGCGAGCGGGGTCCAGGCGTGGCGGTCGGCGGTGGAGGGAAGCATGGTACTGCTGATAGCGAAGGTTAAATAGAACCAAAGCGGGAAGTCGTTGACTTGTGGAATGAGCGTGAGCGCCTGCCAGAAAAGATCGAAGCGCCCCGCCTGGAAAAAATCCAACAGTGTGTACAACTCCAGCCGCGGGGCAGAGAGAAAGGCGAGGAATAATCCGCCCGCGATCAATGGCGCGGCGCCGATCAGCGAATCGCGTATCACATCGGCGCGTTCAGTTTCCACGTAGCCGAGCAGCAGCCGTCCATCGGGGAGAATCTGCGGCAGGAGGGAAAAACCGCTGGCGCGTACACCGAGCAATTTGGCGGCGAGGAAATGGCTCAGTTCATGCAGCAACACTCCCGGGAAAAAGAACATCGAGAATAATCCGATGGTCAGACCCGGATGGCGCGTGACGATCAGCAGGACGGCTTGAATCTCGCGATGCAAAAGCCGCTGGAGAAAAACCAGCGGCGCAAGGGCGAGGACAAACCAGAGCAGGCCGGTCAGCATCGGAATGGGAAGTCAGTTTCTTGGCAACCCGGTTTCCGGCGGTCAGCGCGCGGCGGCCTGTGTGATGGCGACGAATTCGTCTGCTTTAAGACTTGCGCCGCCGACGAGCGCGCCGTCAATTTGGGGGCTGGCGAAATATTCCGCCGCGTTGGCCGCGGTGACGGAGCCGCCGTAGAGGACGCGGATCGCCTGCGCCGCATCCGCGCCGAAGAGTTCAGTCAGCGCCGGGCGGATCATGTCGCGCACGACCGCTTCCGCGTTTTCGCGTGTGGAGGCGCGCCCGGTGCCGATGGCCCAGACCGGTTCGTAGGCAATGACGAGGCGTGAGGCCTGCGCGGAGTCCGTGTCGGCGAGTCCCAACTTCACTTGCCGCGCGACCACCTCCCCTGTCTGGTTGGATTCGTATTGCGCCAGCGTTTCGCCCACGCAGAGGATGGGAGTCAGATCGTTGGCTTGCGCGGCGCGCAGGCGTTTGTTCACGGTTTCGTCCGTCTCGCCAAAATAGGCGCGGCGTTCAGAATGTCCGAGGATGATGTAGTTGCAAAATTCCTTCACCATGCCAGGCGAGACTTCGCCGGTGAACGCGCCTTTGGTTTCCCAGTGCATGGTCTGCGCGCCGAGGCCGATGTCGGTCCCTGCCAGCAGCGCAGAGACGGCCACCAGCGATGGAAAGGGCGGGCAGAGGACTTTTTCCACGCCGCGAATTTCACGCAGTTGAATCGCCATGTTAAAGACCAGGTCGCGCGCTTCGGCGACAGTCTTGTTCATTTTCCAATTTCCGGCAATCAGAGGGGTTCGCATGAGTTGATTCACCTCATTGAAGTTGCAAAAGATATTGATCGGCCAGCGCACGGATCCAATCGGAAATGCCCAGGTCGGCGGAAAGTCCCTGGAGCAATTGCTGCGCCGCGTCGCGGCTGCCCTCCCGGACGAGGATCTCGGATTCGAGCAGGCTGATCTCGGCCATGTTCGGGTTCAGGCTTTTCGCCTGGTTGAGATAGTCGCGCGCCTGCACGGTGTCGCCGCTCGACAATGCAGAGCGTCCCTGCGCAATGAGCGCGATGGGTTGGTCCACGCGCGCGATCGAATCGAAGGGCAGAAAATCCGTCACATCCGGGAAGACGGCTGCCTTATAGACAGCCTCGTGCATTCCCGCTTCCAATTCCGCCGGTATGACCGCGTTGGGCGGCAGCGTGCGAATGGAACGAAGATACATTGCGGCTGAAGCCACCCAGCCTTCGCGTTCTGCGTATTGGCGCGCCGCTTCCAGGAAGAAGGAGCGGTTCATCGGGTCCGCCAAATTTGCGGCGGTATTCAAGGCTTGATACGCAGGCACGATCTGCCCGTTGTCCCAATATGCCAGCGACAATTGCAAATTCGCCTCGGGGTCGCGCGGGTTCGCCTCCACCAATGCCAGCGCTTCCAAGACAGCCGCGCTGGGAGTCGGCTCGGATAACACAGACGTGGAGGGCGCAACAGTCGCTTGTCCGCCCGGTTGCCGCGGAGATTTTCCGAACAGGGAAACATCGTCAATCCAGATCGAGCCGGTCGTCTGTTCGATCGTTTCTGCAAAGCCGATGGAGAAACCGGTCACACCGGCCGCGTCGAACGGAGTGCCAGCCACAGCCGGCTCCCATTCCACGCCCACAAAATCCTCCCAGCGAATTTCAACGCGCACCCAATCCGCCTCGCTTCCAGGGGGAGATTCCACGCGGTGGAGGAAGGTTGTGCGCGCACCCGACATTCCGCCGTACATCATCACATCAAACGGGCGCCCGGCCTGGTCGGCGCGCAGGTAAAAGGCCAACCCTTGTTTATCGCTCCAGTTTTTCTCTCCGTCAAAATAGATGCCGCAGGTTGCCCAACTTTGCGCCGGGACATCGAACTCAAACGCAAGCGAGTTCCCTCCACTGAAGGCGCGGTCGGAGACAACAGCACACGCGATTTTCCCGGACGTGTCATCCTGGGTATAGCCCTCCCAGCCGGAAGTATCCTGCGGCGGGCTGCCCTCAAAATCATCAAGCAGGATGCCCAGCGGAGCGCCCGCGTCCGGGGAGGAAAGCGTGGCCAGCGACGCGGGAGTCGGGGTGGCTCCAATCGGCGCGGGCGTTTGGGTGGCGGTTTGATTTGCGCGGAAAAGTTTCTGGCGGTTGGCGGCCAGCGCAAAAAAGAGACAGCACAACAAAAGCATGCCCGCTGCTGAGGCGATCATCCACCGCGAGGGTTTCTTCCTCGGTTTGATCTCCTGTGCCGCGACCGTTTTCTCCGTCGCGCGCGCCGCTTCTTTCTTCGACGCTGAGCCGGGCGCGACCCTGGCAGCCACTTCCTTCGCCGACATGGAGATCGTCGTCCCCTTCATCGGCACACCGGCCTCGCGCCACGCCTCCTGGAAGGCATGTACCAGCGAAGCAACATCGGGATAACGATCCGCACGTTCTTTGGCGAGCGACTTCAACAACACTCGCTCCACCGTCTCCGGCACTTCTGGGTTGATGTTGCGCGGCAGGGGCAGAGGCGTGTAAATGTGATCGTGGATGATCGAGAACGGCGTATCCGCGCTGAACGGGACCTGTCCCACCACCATTTCATAGAGCATCACGCCGAAGGAATAAATATCGGTACCTTCGTCGAGTTCCTTTTTGCCCATCGCCTGTTCCGGCGAAATGTATTGCGGCGTGCCCATGATCATGTCGCCGGAGAGAGTGGACTCCCCTGCGGCGGCGATGCGCGCCAGTCCAAAGTCCGCCAGGTAGATCGAGCCGTCGGTGGTCAGCAACACATTGGAGGGTTTGATGTCGCGGTGCAGGATGCCCATCTTGTGCGCGTACGCCAGCGCCGACCCGATTGCTGAAATGATCTTGTTCAATTCCTCGGCTGAGAGCGGTCCGCGCTGGAGGCGGGCTTTGAGCGTCTCCCCCTCGATGTACTTCATCACCAGATATTTGCGCCCGGTATGCTCCGCGTAATCATAGACCGGGACAATATTGGGATGTTCCAGCTTTGCAACCAGTCTCGCCTCGCGCTGGAAACGCGCCTCAAAACTCGGGTCCTCACCAAAGGCGGTGTGCAACACCTTGAGCGCCACATAGCGATCTAAGGAAGCATGGTACGCCTTAAAGACAGTTGCCATGCCGCCCTGTCCCAACTGCTCCATGATCCGATACGGACCGACGTTTTCTCCGACATTGAATGACATAATCGCCTCGTTTGGAAATTGGCCTGATTATAGCCGAGGGCGGTTAATTTGGCATGTCCCGCGTGTAAAGTGACGGTAAATTGAAACGAACGAATGACTGAAGCCCCCGATTTGTGAGAGTTTTGTGAGTGTCGAGAAGTAAGATGATACTGGCTGGATGCCGCATTCAACCAGCCAGAGGAGATACAAAATGTTCACCAATCACAAGCGATTCACATGGATCATGGCGGGGATCCTTTCACTGGCCCTCACCCTGACACTTGCCCAGCGCGCGGGGGCCGTGACCGGCAACGAGCGCTTCCACGTCCAATTGACTCAAAACAATGTAGAAGGATATGAGTGGCCGGTTGGCGCATCCGTCACCATGACCATTGACGATCCGGCCAACGGCGCGGGGACCGACTTCACGGATACCGTCACCGCCGACTCTGGCGGCACAGCCCGCTTTGATGACGTGGGAGGAATTGACCTGGCGGCTGGCGTGTACGTCGCGATGAACGACGGCACAACCTACAAAGATCACACCGTCACCATCCTTGCCTTAACGTCGGTCAATCAAGCCAGCGATACGGTCAGCGGAACCACCACATCCGGCAACTTTGTCAACACGTGGGTGGAATGCAGTCCGGGCAACACGGCCACGCGCTACGTTTGGGCGGATGGCGGCGGAAACTGGACGGCCGATTATTCCGTGGTCGGAATCCAGCCGGAAGAGCAGACCACCTGCGACATTCAGCCCGGTTCGCATGGCGAAGTGATGGAACCGGACGCGGAGGCCGACCACACCGACATTGACTGGTCTATTCCCGATCCCAAATTCAGCGCGCATCCGCAGGAGGACACCCTGCACGGCTTTGAATGGCCGCTCGGCGCAACCATGACGATCGAGATTGACGACCCAGCTGTTCCGGGTTCGCCCGATTTCTCGGATACGACCACGGTTGTTGCCGCGCCGTGGGATCCGAATCAAACCTATTTCTACATCGAGGCCGGTCCGGCCTATGACTTGAAGCCGGGCGACACGGTCAGCGTGACCGACGGCAGCACGACCAAGACGCACACCGTTCGCGACATCGTGATCACGGACGCGGATCCGCTCACCGATACGGTTGCCGGTTCCACCGATGACAGCGCGGACATTTACACCGAGATCTGCGATCCGTTCGGCTGCACGCCGCGCAACGAGACGCCGGACGGCGGCGGAAATTTCCTGGCAGATTTCAGCGTCTTCGGCAATGAGCCAAACGAGCAGAACACTTACGATCTTCAACCCGGCACAAGTGGGAACACGATTCAATGGGACGGCGACCACGATGAAACCCTGGTGTCCTGGAGAATTCCCAACCCGCGCATCGGCGTGCGCCCGCGCACCCAAAACGTGGAAGGCTGGGAGTGGCCGCTTGGGGCAACGGTCACGATCGAAATTGACGACCCGCTCACCCCGGCGAATCCAGACGCGGGCGATTCCACCATCGTCATTGCCGCGCCGTGGAATCCATCCGAGACCTGGTTCAACGCGGAATTCTTCGGCGTCTATCTAATCAAGCCGGGCGATGTAGTCACTGCCAGCGACGGAACAACAACAAAATCCACAACGGTGACGAACTATCAGATCACCGCCATCAATGATGGGGCAGATACTGTTAGCGGCGCCGCGAATCCTGGAAGCATTGTGGATCTCTGGGTCTGTGACCCCGGCGGATGCGTCAACCGTACAGAGACTGCCGGCGGAGGCGGAACCTGGTCGGCAAACTTCGGCGCGCCTGGCGATCAAGATTGGGAGCAGACCACGTACGACATCGTGCCAGGCACGGAAGGCGATTCGGGGCAGTGGGACGCGGAGCAGGATGGGACGATGATCTGGTGGGGACAATCTCCCTTCGGCTTCGATAAAAGCGCTCCGTCAAACGGCGCGCTCAACCAGCCCACCAACGTAACGTTGATCTGGGACACGGCGCCCAACGCGCTCTCCTACGAATATTGCATTGACACAACCAACGATAATGCCTGCTCAACCTGGGTTTCGACCGGCGCCGTCACAAACGTGACCCTGAACGGGCTGACGCGTGGGGCGACCTATTACTGGCAGGCGCGCGCCTTGAACGAAACCGGCATCACGTATGCGAACGGGGACGCGGCCGCCTTCTGGTCGTTCCGCATCACCAACGCGCCCGCCGAATTCGACAAGATCGCTCCGGCCAACAGCACGACGGACCGCCCCGTGAGCGTGACCGTGAGTTGGGCGGCCAGCAACGGCGCCACCAGTTATGAGGTCTGCTACGACACGATCAACAATGGCGCGTGCGACGGCGCGTGGATTTCGAATGGCGCATCCACCAGCCGTATCTTGAACAACCTGAACGCAGGCACAACCTATTACTGGCAGGCGCGCGCAAAAAACATCTACGGCTTCACATACGCCAACGGCGGCGCGCCCGGCTTCTGGTCGTTCACCACCGGGCTCCTGCCGGGCGGGTTTACAAAAGCGACGCCGCTTAACGGCGCGACCAATCAGGTAACCGTCCTCAATCTGACATGGAACGCCGCCAGTAATGCAGATTTCTACGCCTACTGCATGGACACATCCAACGACAATAACTGTTCAAACTGGATCAACGTCGGCGCGAACACCAGCGCCGCGATCGGGCCGCTGGCGCCGAACACCACCTACTACTGGCACGTGCGCGCGGCCAATGCCATTGGCGTCACTTATTCGAATGGAGCCATGACCGCGTTCTGGAATTTCCGCACCGGCGCCGCGCCGGGGAACTTCAACAAATCTTCGCCGGGCAATGGCGCGTTGAACCAGCCCACCAACGTAACGTTGATCTGGGGGTCGAGTCCCGGCGCGGTCTCCTACGAATATTGTTACGACACACTCAACAACAGCGTCTGCGATACAGGCTGGGTTTCCAATGGACTTGCCACGGGCGTTCCACTCAGCGGACTCAGCATGGGAACCACGTACTACTGGCAGGCGCGCGCGATCAACCCGATCGGGACGACATACGCCAACGGCGCTGTGTCCAGTTTCTGGTCGTTCACCACCGGCGCGCCGCCCGCGGCGTTCGTCAAAACGCAGCCATCGAATCCCAGTGAGCTGGGCTCCACCAGTACAACCCTCAAGTGGACGGCCAGCGCGGGCGCGGCCTTGTACGAGTATTGCATTGACACAACCAACGATAATGCCTGCTCGACCTCCTGGCTGGCCAACGGCTCATCCACGCAAAAATCTCTGAGCGGATTGACGCCCAACACGGTCTACTATTGGCACGTGCGCGCCAACAACGCCTTCGGCCAGACCTACTCCAACGGAGACCCGGCCGCCTTCTGGTCGTTTGTCATTCACCTGCCCCCATCCACTCCGGGCCTTGCCTCCCCGGCCGATAACGCGCTCGTGACCAATCCAAACGTGAACTTCAACTGGAATAATTCGCGCGTGCCGCGCGGGGCGGTCTTCTCGCATTATCAGTTGCAGGTCGCCACCGACATTGGATTCCTGTCCATCGTAGCGGATACGAACATCGGCGGCATAACCAACTCGCAAAAGACGCTTCTTCTTCCGACGGGAGCAGGCTACTACTGGCGGGTGCGCGCCTGGAATACCGCCGGCGAATTCAGCGCATGGTCGGTGGTCCGCTACGTAAAAGTGGCCTACGCGCCTCCTGCACTGTTGACCCCGGTGAATGGAAGCACAGTTGGCAGTCTCACGCCCTCCTTCGATTGGAGCGACGTGCCTGGCGCGATAACCTACACCATCCAGGTCTCGCGCAGCCTTTCGTTCGGCTTCGGCGTTTCCACGTATTCGAGCGGGGTCTCGAATTTCACCCTCGGGTCGCCGCTGCTCGCGCATACCACCTACTACTGGCGCGTGCGCGTCGAAGGCCCGTTCGGACCGGGCGCGTGGTCGGCGGTCTTCCGCTTCAGCACGCCGTAAACAAAATCCGGCAATAATGCAATGGGCCGCGCAAATGCGCGGCCCATTGTATTTGATCCATGCAAAGAGTTATTTATCCATCAACGCCGCGACGCCGGGTAACTCTTTTCCCTCCAAAAATTCCAGCGACGCGCCGCCGCCGGTGGACACATGAGTCATCTGTTTGGCGACTCCCGCTTTTTTGACCGCACTCGCCGAATCGCCGCCGCCAATCACCGTGACCGCGTTGGATTCTGCCAACATGCGCGCAAGGGCAAACGTCCCTTCGGCAAACTTCGGCATCTCGAAGACGCCGACGGGTCCATTCCAGACGATCAACTTGGCTCCGCTCAACGCGGCTTGATACACGCTGACGGTTTTCGGTCCCACGTCTAACATGCGCCAGCCAGCAGGGATTTTCCCCACGTCCACGATTTGCGTGTTCGCGTCCTCGGCAAATTTATCCGCGATGACCGCGTCCACAGGCAGGATCAATTTATCGGCAGACTTCGCCATGATTCCCTTGGCGATTTCAAGCGATGCTTCTTCGACGAGGCTGTCTTGCATGTTGAGTCCCTGCGCGGCTAAAAATGTATTTGCCATGCCGCCGCCGATGATGAGTTTGTCGCATTGGGAGAGCAGGGTTTCGACGACGAGAATCTTGTCACTGATCTTCGCGCCGCCGAGGATCGCAATGTAGGGATGTTCAGGATTCGCCACCGCCCGACCGAGGTATTCAAGTTCCTGTTCCATCAAGAAACCTGAAACGGCGGGGAGAAATCTCGCCACGCCTTCCGTCGAAGCATGCGCGCGATGCGCCGAGCCGAACGCGTCGTTCACGTAGACTTCGCCGAGCGAGGCAAGTTGTTTGGCAAAATCGAGATCGTTCTTCTCTTCTTCCGCGTGGAAGCGCGTGTTTTCGAGCATCAACACTTCGCCAGGCTTCAAGTCTTTTGCCATCGTTTCCACTTCAGGTCCCACGCAATCGGGCGCCATCTTGACGGGACGCGCCAGAAGCGTGGATAAAACTTCCGCGGCCGCGCGCAGGCTGAATTGAGAATCTGAAGCGCTCTTCGGTCGCCCCAAATGACTCATCAGAATCAACGACGCGTGTTGATCCAGCACGTATTGAATCGTCGGCAATGCGGCGCGGATGCGTTTGTCGTCGGTCACTTTGCCGTCTGCCATTGGCACGTTGAAATCCACGCGCATCAGCACGCGTTTGTTTTTGAGGTCAATGTCTTTGACTGTTTTTTTGTTCATGGGGGAGGTACACAGGTAGACAGGTACACAAGTACACACGTGCTTACGTGTTTACCTGTATACCTGTTTACGTTTTTACAGAGTCCTCGCCATCATCGCGGCGAGATCGGCGGTGCGGCAGGCGTAGCCCCATTCGTTGTCGTACCACGCCACCACTTTGACCATGTTGCCGAGGACGATCGTGTCCATCGAACTGAACACGGACGAATACGTTGTGCCGCGCAGATCGGTGGAAACGAGCGGCTCGTCGGTCACATCGAGAACGCCTTCCATGGGACCGCGCGCATATTCGACCATCGCCGCGCGGATTTCGTCGGCGGTCGCTTCTTTGTTGAGGGTCGCGGTGAAGTCCACAACCGAAACGGTCGGCGTGGGAACGCGGAACGCCATGCCGGTAAACTTGCCTTTGAGTTCGGGGATGACGAGCCCCACTGCTTTTGCCGCGCCCGTTGCGGATGGAACGATGTTCTGCGCCGCGGCGCGCGCATCGCGCACGTCTTTCGCGCCGAGGTCTTGCAGTTTCTGCGAGTTGGTATAGGCGTGAATGGTGGTGAGAAAACCTTTGTCGATCCCGAATTTATCGTTGAGCACTTTGGCAACGGGAGCAAGCCCGTTCGTGGTGCAGGAAGCGTTGGAAACAATGTTATGTTTCTTCGGGTCGTATTTGTCGTCGTTGACGCCGAGAACGACGGTGATATCTTCGTTCTTCGCAGGCGCGGAGATGATGACCTTCTTCGCGCCGCCCGATTCGATGTGCGCTTTGGCTTTGGTCGCGTCGGTGAAAAAGCCCGTCGACTCGATCACAATATCCACGCCCATGTCTTTCCATTTGATATTCGCGGGGTCTTTCTCAGCAGTGACCTTGATAGTCTTGCCGTCAATGACAAGGTTGCCATCTTTGACTTCAACGGTCCCTTCGAATGGGCCATACGTTGAATCGTATTTCAATAAATGCGCGTTGGTCGCGGCGTCGAACAAGTCGTTGACCGCAACCACTTCGATCTCGTTGGGATGTCTCTGTTTGATGGTGCGATAGACAAGCCGTCCAATACGCCCAAATCCGTTGATACCGATTTTTACTGTCATGCGAACCTCCGTGTAACTGATGTAACGAGATTTTACCACGCCAATTTTCAACGCTTCTCAAGAAAACGGCGGACCGCCGATTGAAACGTCGGAGATTGAAACGCCCGCTCTCGGAAACGCCGCGCGACCATGCCTGCCTGTTCGGGAGCAAGTCCGCGCGACTGATTGACAAATTGGACTCCCTGTGAAAGCGCCTGCCCATCGAACGCTTCCATCGCGACCGCGCAGCGGGTTGCCACCTCGCCGGCCTTTGCCTGCGGGACAACCTGAGTCACCAGCCCCCATTCATACGCCTCCTGCGCCAGCGCCACCCGCCCGGTCAACGCCAGTTCCATTGCGCGGCGATTCCCCACCGCCGCTTCAATAGCGCGGAACGCCACATAGGGCCAGATCCCAATGTGAATCTCCGTGCAACAGAATTTCGTATCCTCCGCCGCGACCACCACATGCGCATTCGCAGCCAGCGCCACCGCTCCGCCGAACACCGCGCCCTGCACCGCCGCAACGATCGGCTTGGAATAGCGATACCCGATCGTCAGCAATTCCTCATGCACATCCGCCATGCGCAGGAAGTCCGGTTCGGCGATCTCGCCCAAATCCATACCGGCGGAAAAGGAGTCGCCCGCCGCGTCAAGCAAGATCACGCTCACCTGCGGGTCAATTTCCGCCGCGCGTAAGGCATGCAACAAGTCGTGGCAGAGTTCGATGCTCAAGGCGTTCCGTTTTTCGGGACGGTTGATCGTGATGCGCTGGATTTTATTTTCGCGGGAAGTGAGGACCAGGGACATAAATAATTCCTATCGGGGCTTTCGCTTCATCCAGCGTTAGAGAACGCTGACTGGGCGTCTGTTTTTTTTGAGCGGACGAGGCGCTCTCTTGCGCCGATTGGTAACCTGGCGCTCTTTACCGTACATCTGCACCGCTAAGCCCGCAAAGAGCGCAAAGAAAACCTTTTTAACTTGGCGGCCTTAGCGTGCTTTGCGGTAAAAGTCTTCTCATGTACGGTAGAGAAACCTGGCGAAAGATCTTCGGGGTTTTTCTATTTCATCGGGCCCGTGCGTTCGTTGAACAGGTCCATGATCGTCCGCCCCAATTTATTCGAGTCATGGCGCCAGGGATGATCCTCGTCCAGCAAATCGGCGCAATACAGGCGGGAATCTGCCAGACTTTCGGGATCGGCGCGCACCCAGGTTGATCCTTCCGGGAGAGGGCCGGTCTGGTTTTCGTTGCACAGCGCCACGTGAAAGATGCCGCCGCCCAGATGCTCCTCCAGCGCGCGCACGTGGTCGCGGCAGGTGTAAAAATCGGTTTCACCGGACTGCGTGGCAATATTAGTGACAAAAAATTTCACGGCGCGGCTGGAACGCAACGCGGCCAGCAGGTCTTGAACGAGCAGATTGGGCAGGATGCTGGTGTATAAACTGCCCGGTCCGACAACGATCAGGTCGGCGTTGAGCAGGGCCTTGATCACCGGTGGAAACGCGGGCGCGTCGTTTGGCTCCAGCCATACGCGGCGGATTCGCCCGGCGGCCTGCGGGATTTTACTCTCGCCCTGAATGCGGACTTCATTGGCAATGTGCGGCAGTTCCACATCGGCCACCAGTTTTACGTTGTGCAATGTGCTGGGCAGCACGCGCCCGCTCACCGAGAGCACGCGTCCCGATTCAGCCACCGCCTGTTCAAAACTGCCGGCAATGTCCGAAAGTGCGGTGATGAAAAGATTTCCAAACGAATGTCCCTCCAGATCCGAGTCACCGCTGAAACGATACTGGAACAATTGAGTGATCATGGCCTCGTCGTCGGAGAGCGCGGCCAGACAGTTGCGGATGTCGCCCGGCGGCAGGATGCCGAGACTCTCGCGCAGCCTGCCGGAAGAGCCGCCATCGTCTGCGACGGTGACGACGGCGGTAAGGTTGCGCGTGTGCGCCTTGAGTCCGCGCAGGAGGGTGGCCAACCCATGCCCGCCTCCGATGGCGACAACGCGTGGGCCGCGCCCGCGTCGGTTGAATTCTGCCACCTGGTCCAGCACGTTGCGGCCGGGCTGTAGGAACGGGCGCAGCAGGGCGCGGTTGAGTCCCCAAATGCCGTAGAGTAAAACGCCCACGCCGATCCCGCCAAAGATCAGGACACGCGCGAGACGCGGCAAGAATCGCAGCGAAGCGTAGGAAAGAAAGGTCAGAAAGGTTTCGTTGGACGTTTCGGTGCGGTAAAAGTCGAGCAGAAGAATGGCAAGGCCAACGCCCAGAAAGGTCAACCCCGCAAGGGTGATCAGCATCCAGCGCTTGAGTCCCAATCCGGGCAAAAACAGACGGGCAAGAGTATGTCGAAATGAGGCGAACGCGGTATTTTTGGGGAGATGAGCGGGCATGAAATGAATATAGCAGGGTTCGAAAAGCCAGTCAACTGCCCTCGGTTATAATGGCAGATATGGAAAATATCATCGCCGTAGACATTGGCGGCACCCATATGCGGGTCGCCATGTACGCGCCGGGAGAACATGCCCCGCTTTTCCATGAACGGATCCGAAGCCACGCCCCAAATGAGACCGTATTTGATCGCCTGACAAGTTTGATCGTAAACGTCTGGCGGCAGGGAGGAGGCGCGCAAGCCATCGGCGTCTCTTCACCCGGCCCGCTCGACCCGCACACCGGCATGATCCTGGCGCCGCCGAACATCAAAGAGTGGCGCGACTTTCCGCTGGCAGAACAATTGACGAAGCGCTTCAAGGTCCCCGTCTTTTTGGACAATGACGCGAATTTGGCCGGGCTGGCCGAATGGAAACTCGGCGCGGGACGCGGGCATCGCAACGCGCTCTATTTAACGATCAGCACCGGCGTGGGCGGCGGTGTGATCATCGAAGACCGTCTCTTGCAGGGGCATCATGGGCTGGCCGCCGAGTTGGGACACATGATCGTTGATTCGCGTCCGGACGCGCCGCTGTGCGGATGCGGCTTTCGCGGCCACCTCGAAGCGTTCTCCTCTGGGACGGGGATCGAGCGCTACGCGGCGGAACAGCTCGCGGCGGGACGCGTCTCCGCGTTGACGGGCAGGCCGTCCGCGCGCGAGATCGAGCAGGCCGCGCACGCCGGGGATGGCCTCGCCCGTGCGGCCTACGCGCGAGCCGGAGATTATCTCGGGCTGGGAGTCGCGAACTATCTGCATATCTTCAATCCGTCCGTCGTGATTCTGGGCGGCGGAGTTTCGTTGAGCGGAGCGCTGCTTCTCGAACCTTTTGAGGAGAGTTTGCGGAAACATGTTTTTCACCCGCGTTATTTGGATGGATTGGAAATTCGTCAAGCCGAGTTGGGCGACGATGCTGGATTGCTGGGCGCGCTGATTTTGGCGCGAGCAAGAGTTGAAAATTGAAAATCAACGATGGACGATGATCCAATATCGCTCATCGAATATCGAATATCGAAGGAGTTTTTCATGCAACCAATGAAATTACCAGGACCAAAAGCGCGCGCGATGATCAAGCGCGACTCGGCTGTCATCTCGCCGTCGTATCCGCGCGGGTATCCGTTCGCGATGGCGCGCGGCAAAGGCACAGAAGTATGGGACGTGGACGGAAACCGCTTTTTGGATTTTATGGCGGGCATTGCCGTGGCATCGACCGGGCACGCGCATCCGAAAGTGGTGAAAGCCATTCAACAACAGGCTGAAAAGTTCATTCACATTTCGTCGGACTTCTATCACGAGAATTGGGTAAAGCTGGCGGAGAAACTGGCCGAGATCGCGCCGTTCGACGATTACGGCGTTTCGTTTATGACCAACTCCGGCACCGAGGCGGTGGAGACCGCCATCAAACTGGCGCGCTACCACACGGGGCGCAGCAACTTCATCGGCTTCACCGGCGCGTTCCACGGACGCACGATGGGCGCGGTGACGTTCACCGCCAGCAAGCCGAAATATCACAAGGGTTTTTATCCGCTGATGAACGGCGTGCTGCACGCGCCCTTCCCCGATCCGTATCGTCCCGTGCTGGATCGAAAAAAGGGAGAAGATTACGGCGAAACGGTCGTGCGTTATATCGAGGAACAGATCCTCGATCACATCCTGCCGCCTGAAGAGGTGGCGGGGATTCTCCTCGAACCGATTCAAGGCGAGGGCGGATATGTGGTCCCGCCGCCAGGATTCTTTCCTGCTTTGCGCGAACTGTGCGACAAGTACGATATCCTGCTGATCGCGGACGAGGTTCAATCGGGGATGGGACGCACCGGCAAATGGTGGGCGGTTGAGCATTTCGAGACGGAGCCGGACATCATCACCTCCGCGAAGGGGATCGCTTCCGGCATGCCGCTCGGCGCGTGCGTCGCCCGCCGCGAGATCATGGATTGGGAAAAGGGTTCGCACGGAAATACCTTTGGCGGAAATCCCATTTCATGCGCCGCGGCCCTCGCGACGATTGATCTGATCGAAAAGCAATACATGAACAACGCCGCCGAAGTTGGTCAGTACGCCCTCGACGCGCTGGCCGAGATCCAAATGCGGCATCCCTCCATCGGCGATGTGCGCGGCATCGGTCTGATGATCGGCGTGGAGTTTGTCACCGACCGCGAATCGAAGGAACCCGCCGACAAGCTGCAAGACCGCGTGGTGGACCTGGCCTTCGAGCGCGGTCTGCTCCTGCTGGGCTGCTCCAAGAGCGTCATCCGCATCGCCCCGCCGCTTTCCATCTCGAAGAAGGAAGTGGACGAGGGACTCGTCATCTTCGAGGAGGCGGTCACGCTGGCGGAGAGGGAGTTTAAGTTGAGGAAGTGAGGGGTACAGGATACGGGTTACGAAAAACTCCGGGATTTTGCCCGGAGTTTTTTTTACGCGCATCGTAAACGGAGACATCCGTGTGCACGCAAAGGTTGATACTGTTGGCGAATTCTCTGGAGAGTCCAGAGCGGGCAAAAGTGCGGGATAATAGGCGAAATTTCGAGATTGGCAAGGAGTAGCAAAGATGAGCCTTGATCCGCA
>JABARH010000036.1 GCA_019187665.1 Anaerolineales bacterium | reverse complement strand
GACTGGCGCAAGGCTTTGTAAAAGTGCTAGAATCTCTGTCATGGGCTTCTCGGGTTTGGGATGTTTTCGCAAACTTACTTTACTCGAAAAGCCCTACTTTTTTATGTCAGATTTGGCGAAGGTATTGCTTTTACGGCGTTTTCGTTACGGCCGGTGTCGCTCCACTCTCGGTGACTGCTGGCGTGGCTGTGATGGTCGGGGTTTCGGTGGGAGGCGCCGGGGTGGGGGTTGGCGTTTCCACCAGCGGCGGCGTTTTGAGCAGGCCCAGCAGCGAGTCCAGGCTGTATGAACTTACGACGAGAACGGAACCATCGTCCTTACGGACATAATATCCATTTTCTGTCGGCGTTTTGTCGCCGACCGCTACCACGATGGAGGCGCCGCTCGTGAATCCAACCGTGATGGTGTAGGCTGGCGAATCCAGGCCGACATCGGACGGATTCAAGTCGAGGCTTTTTTCGATGGGCAGCGCTGTAACCTGGCTGGCCGCCGCCTCCACCGCCCCCGGAGTGGTTTCGGCGTGGAAAGGCGTGGTTGCCACCCAGACTTCTCCCTGCCGCTCAAAGCCAATGGTGTCGCCCTCCCGGCTCTCGATCAACAGGCTGGTCACAACGCCCTCCTCGCCCGGAAATAGATATGCCAGCGTGGGCGCCGGGGATGCGGTTTCGTCGGCGTTCAATGCGGGTGAAATTTCCTCATCGGTATTCTTTTGCGTGACTGCCAGCGTGATCGCAAGGATGGTAAGGATTGCCAGCAGGATCCAGGTTCGTTTCATGGTTTATCCTCGTCGGCGGCGCGAAACCCAGACGGCGATTCCCAGCCCAATGACGATGAGCGGAATCAGGCACGCGGCCCCGATGTTGACCAGCAACCCGCCAACTTGGGAGGGCGGCGTGAAGGTTCGAATGGTCGGGTCCTTCGGCGTTACGTCGAGCGATTTTCCTTGGCCGGCCGCCCAGGTGACTGAATTGACGAACAGGTCGCCGTTGCCGTAGGCATCGAAGTATTCGTCGGTGGCAAAGGTGGAACTGCCGATAACCAGGACTTTTCCGCCGTCGGCTTTTTCGCTGGCCGCGACGAGAACCAGCGGGCCGATGCTATCCGTTGCCGGGTCAAAGGCGACCGAGGCGGCGCTTCCCTGCAGGGGGGTGAAATCGGTTTCGCCCCACGACTGCGAATTGGAATCGGTGCGCATCAGCTCGGTCTGTGTGAAGCCCTCGCGCGCGCTCATTTCGATGCTGCGCGTCAGGGGCATGAAGGTGGACAGGAGCATGGTGGAGGTGACCGGGTGCGCGGGGTCTATCTGCGCGCCGACTGCCACCTGGATGGATTGACTGCTGGTATCCACAACGAAGTCGTTACGCAGGCGCAGCCCCCAGTCGTTCTCGAGAAAAGCGGCGAGAGGGTCTTCGGCGTCGCCGAAATCGGTGAGCGGCAGCGGGTTTTCGAGAATCACAAGCGAGCCGCCGCGTAGGGCGTAGCCGTTGAGCAGCCCGGCTTCGGTGGGAGAGATGGGCTTGGACGGCCCGGCGATGATAATAGCCTTTGCATCCTGCGGAATCTTATTTTCGGCCAACAGGTTGAGGGTCTTGACGGTGATGTTTTTCTTTTCGAGGGTCTCGCGGGCGCGGCCGAAGGCTTCTCCGCCGCTTCCGTTGATGTCGTTTTCGCCGTGACCTGCAAGAAAGTAAACCGTGCGCTCCTCGGGATTCAGCAGGCGATTCATGGCGGTGAGAATTTCGCCTTCGTCGGCGTAGGCCGCGATCTCTGTGTGGCCGTTCATTTGGAGGACGATCTTTCCATCGCCGGTGACGCCATACTCTTTGGCGGCCAGCGGATCCGCCACCGGGTCAACGAAGCGGAAGGTGAACTTTCCGCTGCTGGCGACTTCCATCTTCTCAAAGAGGTCGCGCGCAGAGTCGACCGGGACCTGCGAGTAGAAGGCGATGGCGTTCAGCGGGGCCGGGAGTTCCTTGATGGCCGTTTCGAGTTCCGGCGAGAGCGTGTTGAGTTTGCCCTCGGTCAGGTCCCAGGTGGCGGCTTCCTTGATCTTGTTGTTGGTCTCTACCAGGTAATTGGCGATGATCACAATGCCAATAAAGGCCAGGATGGTGATGAAGGCGTTGCTTCCGTAGCGCGCCTGCCTGCCGCTCAATAGTGTGCGTACATGTTCCGGTTCGAGAATGGCATAGACTGCCACGCCTAGAACGGCCAGCGCGGCGCTGATTTGCAGAGCCAGCCGGTACTGGTCGGCGTTTTCCAGGGTCAGGGCTTCCATGTTAACGAGCAGGGTGACGATGCCCGTGAACAACGCGGCGATGAAGGCCGCCAGTGAAACGTATAGGGCGATCTTGGATTTTGGGTTTTGCGGGCCTGTATTCATATTAGCGCCATCTCCGTGATTCCAGCGCCATGGCGCCGGTGAATATTCCCACCGCGATCAGGCTGAGAAAGTAGACGATATCCGAAAGGTGGATGGAGCCGGCGTTGAATGTGAACGCGTAGTGGCTGTTCACTTCCAGGTAACGCAGGAAGGCGCCGGCTTTGGGCATCAGTTCGGCGGGCAGGCCGACCAGCCACCATAAGGTCAGGACAACTACGAAGGTGACGAGGAACGCGGCGAGTTGGTTGCTGAATAGGGCGGAGATGCCCGTTCCGAGGGCGAGGAAGGAGGCGGCGATGAAGATCAGCCCGAGGTAGGAGGTCAGCAGTACCCGGTAATCTACGCCGGGGTCAACCATGAAGTTCAGGGTGATCGGGTAGATGAGGGTGATCCCGATCAGGGTGGCAACAAAGAGCAGGCCGCCGAGCCATTTTCCGGCCACCAGTTCAAAATCGCTGATGGGGGAGGTGAGGATCAGTTCGATGGTTCCCATGCGGGTTTCATCGGCCACCAGGCGCATGGTCAGCGCGGGGACGATGAACACGAGCAGAAAGGCAAAGAAGCCGTTGAGCTGCGTCAGGTCTGGCGCGCTGCCGCCGCCATAGAGCGCCATTTGCGTGGATTGGCCGAGCAGGAAGGCAAAGGCCACACCGAGCATAAACAGCACTCCGGCGGCGAGCGCGTAGGCGATCGGGCTGATGAAATAATGTTTGTATTCGCGTTTCGCGATGGTCCAAATGTTTTGCATGAGTTCCTCGCCTATTTCTTTTTTCTCTCAGTATCTTCCCTGGTCACTTCCAGGAAGATATCCTCAAGACTCATCTTGACGGCGTGCATCTCCAGCAGGTCGTAGCCAGACTGGATGACGGCTTTTGCCACTTCGGGGCGCACGTCCTGGGCTGGCATGAATTGATATTCCACGGCGCCATCGGGCAGGGCATGGGCATTTTGCACGCCCTTCACCTTTCGTATTTTCTCCACTAGTCCGTCGTTATCGCCGCGCACGCGCACGACAACATGCTCCGCTCCCACGAGGCGCGCCTGCAGATTTTGAGGCGTATCCTCCACGACGATCTTGCCTTTGTTGATGATCAAAACGCGGTCGCAGAGTTGCTGGGCTTCAGAGAGAATGTGTGTGGAAAGAAGAACGGTGCGTTCCTTGCCCACTTCGCGGATCACGTTGCGAACGTCCACCACCTGGCTGGGGTCAAGACCGATGGTCGGCTCATCGAGGATCAACACCTCGGGACGGTGCAGAAGCGCCTGGGCCAGCCCAATACGCTGGCGCATGCCTTTGGATAGATTTCCAATGTAACCTTCGGAGCGGTCGAGCATGCCGACCATTTCCAGGGTTTCCTCCACGCGCTCGTCCGCGTTGGGGATGTGGCGCAGGTCAGCCATGAATTTTAAATAATCGAAAACCACCATTTCCGTATAAAGAGGAACCGTTTCGGGCAGGTAGCCGATGCGGCGGCGGACCTCGAGAGACTCCTTGATCACATCATATCCGGCGACTCGCGCCTCGCCGGAGGTGGGCGCCATGTAGCCGGTCAGGATACGCATGGTGGTGGTTTTTCCGGCTCCGTTGGGACCGAGGAAGCCGACAATCTCTCCCTGTTGCGCCTCGAAGGTCAGTTCGTGCAGGGCGCGCCGCGAGCCGTAATCTTTTGTCAACTCATTGACCTGGATCATGGATACTCCTTGCCCCGAAAATTGGCGAAACAAAAGGCACGCCAGTCTGTGCGGCCGTGCCGATGGATGGTTGCGGGGAACGAAAAACACTATACAAAATTTGAGAGGCAAAGTCAAGTGAACTGGAATACCTCTAATCCAATCTTAATCTGAAAACGAAAAGCAGGGCCGCGCCAAACGCGCAGCCCCGCTTTTATGGAATGCAGTTGCGTTTACTTGACCAGTTGGATCGAGATTCCGATGGGGGGTGTGTAGTTGTCGTTGGCCGCGTAGTTGATGGTAATATCCGCGTTACCGCCGCTATCCACCACGCACCCAATGATCTGGCTGCGGAATCCGCCTGTGCCGGAATTACCAAACATGGTGACGTTGGCAGACGGCAGGATGACGCTGCCGACAATGTCGGCATTGCCGTTACCGCGCATGTCAATGTTTTGTGTACATTGCAGAACGTTGCTGCCATTGAAGGTGGGCGCTGAGAATATTAATACGCCTCGATACTCGCCAGAGGTGGGCGCCTGGGCGGTCAGGTTGCCGCCGCCATTGAACTTCATATTGAAAGTGGATGACGTGAGATAGAACGTTACGCCATTTCCCGTAAGTTCACCATGGTAGGGGCCAGGGCTGTTTGTGACGCAATAGAGACCGGGGGCAAAAGCCATATCTCCGCTGAAAGAGACATTGCTTCCGTCCGCCCCGGATTGGGGATGCCATTGGCCTCCGGAGAAGGTTGCTGTGCCATTGCAAGCGGGAACGCGAGGTAGTTTCGGGGTGTAATCCGATGGCTGGTATTGGGTCGCGCCGATGACGATCGAGTCTACGTTAACCGTGTGGCAGGAGAAACCCACTCCGCCAACCGCGGTCGCCGAAGGCGCAGTGACGCCGGAGGCTCCACCGCAGGTTGCGGAAGAACCGCTGGAAGAGTTGGCGAAAATTCCGCCGCCGGTGACAAGCCAATCCGGCGTGCCGTGAGCGTCGAACACTGTGCCTGTCGGGCGCAAGGCCACAACCGCGTTGCCCATGAACATCGGGGCATCGTAGCTGCCGCAAGAGCGCGCGGTGGCGGTTACGGTGCTGTTTACTTCATTAATTCCAACCACCGGGCCAAAATAGGTGTCCACTTGTTGCCAGATGCTAACGGTGAAATCCTTGCCGGGCTGTCCGCCGGGGCAAAGACCGTTGGGGGTGTTGGCCATAGAGACTGAAACGGTGTTGGTGACGCCGTCGTTGTCGTAGTTGTTGGACACGGCGCTGCTCTGGGCGGCCGCAGTGTAATTGTTTCCGCGCGAATAGGCCAGCGCGGCGGCCAGCGCGGCGGAATCGGCGGAGTTTTGTGACTGGCGGCGCTCCGAGTAAGCCATACCGCCATCCACTGCCAGCGCCGTCAACCCGATCAAGCCCACGATCGCGAAAACGATCAGGATGAGCGCCTGGCCTTTTTCAGTTTTTTTTGCGTTCATAAAATTCTCCTTGTTGGTTGGTGGGTTCGTACACGCCTGCATTGTAGTTTTTGCTCCCCCGGATGTCTGTCAGGAATTCTAGACAAGAATCTTTCAAAGTTGTCAGAAGATGGCTGAAAACCGACGCGTAAGCGGCGTTCTCTAAGAGAGTGTTTTGAAATTCTCATTTTGGACACGGATCGCGCGGATTTCACGGAAAAATCCGTGCGATCCGTGAAATCCGTGTCCGAAAAGAATGAAAACATGATTTAAGAAACACTCTCTAACGCCGTATCTGCGCGCTGCGCGAAGAGCGCAAACTGCGCTGGTAAAAGAGCCGCGCCAGAGGCGCGTTTTTTGTGAAGGGCAAATTAATTCCCCGGTTGCTTTATTCGGCGGGAGTCAATCCGTATTTGATGGCCATGCGCACCAGTTCCGGAAGGTTTTTTGCCCCCAGTTTTTCCAGGACTCGGCTGCGATAGGTATCCACTGTTTTTGGCGAGAGGTTCAACTTTTCCGCGATGGCCGCGCTAGTCTCACCTGCGACGGTCAACTGCAAGACCTCGCGCTCGCGCGCGCTGAGCGCCTCGAAAGGACTGCGCAGGTCGCGGCGAAAGGGCATGGCGTCGCTGATCTTCGCGCTGAGGTAGCGCTGGCCCGCTTTAGCGGCGCGCACCGCCTGCACCACCTCCGCGCCCGCCGATTCTTTGAGCAGATAACCGCTGGCCCCGGCCTCGAAGGCGCGATAGACATGCTCTGAATCGGAATGGACGGAGAGGATGATGATTTGGATCTTGGGCGCTTTTTGCTTGATGATCTGGGTCGCGTCAATGCCGTTTAACTCCGGCATGGTTACGTCCATCAACGCCACATCTGGTTGCGTGGACAGGATGCCCTCAATGGCCTCGTGTCCGTTGGACGCCTCGCCTGTCACGCGCATATCCCGTTGCAGTTCCAGCAGGGCGCGCAGTCCGTCGCGCAGGATGCGCTGGTCATCCACAAGGTAGACAGAGATCATGCTTTCCTCGACATGCGCAGGATGATTTGCGTCCCCGCATTGGGCGCGGAATGGATTTCCATGGCCGCTTCCAGAGCGCGAGCGCGTTCGCGCATGATGGCGAATCCCCAGTGCGCCGCGTCCGGATGAATGGCCTGCGGGTCGAATCCCGCGCCGTCGTCGCGGATCGCCAGCCGCATGACTCCAGCCTCATCGTTCAATTCGATCTCGACCCGCGAGGCGCGCGCGTGTTTGGCGATGTTGTTCAGCGCCTCCTGGGTGATGCGGAACAGGCCGACCTCCACTTCGGAGTCGAGACGCGCCGGGTCGCTTCGCAAGTCGTTCACGCGGACCTGCAATGCGGTCCGGCGCGCAAACTGTTCCGCGTACCAATTCAGCGCGGGTGTTAAGCCGTAGTGTTCCAGCATGGGAGGGAGGAAGTCGGCCATCACGTTCCTCATGCGGGCGACGGTTTCTTCCACGAGTTGACTCGTGTTTGCGAGGAGCGGTCTGGTCGTTTCGGCTTCAAGATCGGGCAGGGTCTGGCGCAGCAGGCTCAGGTTAAGGTTGATGGCTGTCAGGTTTTGTCCCACGCCGTCGTGTAATTCGCGCGCCAGGTCGCGGATCTGTTTTTCGTGCATCTCGGCCATTTGCCGCGAGAGCGCGCTCAACTCGTCCGTGCGCTCGCGCACTTTGATGTCGAGTTCCGTCGCGCGATCTTGCGCGGCTTTTGTTTCGGCCTGGTAGCGCTTTAGTTGTTGCTGCCGCCAGATTAAGGCAAGGCCCAGTCCTGTGTAGAATACCATCGTCCCAGAGACGAGGATGGTGCGGCCAAAATAGACGGAGATCGAATCGCGCATCTTGCTCAGGCTGGTTTGCGAGATTAAGACCCAGCCTTCAGAGACGGGACGCGCGTCGGCGATCATTGCCACGCCGCGATAATCCGCGCCTTCGATCATTCCCGTTTCGCCTTTCACAGCCAGCGCTTCCAGCGAGTCGGGTTGTTGCAGGGGGACGCGCAGGCGCAAGGGCGCGTCGGGGTTGTAGGGCAGGGGGGTGAGTAAAAGCGCGTCGCCGGCCTCAGCCTGCGCGAGGTAGGTTTGAATCGAGGGCGTTTCCGTGATCTGTTTTTCGAGGATCGGGTAGAGTCGCACGCGCGGGTCTATGCGGATGACGATTGTCCCGCGCGGGAGGGGGACGAGGATGGCGATGTAAATTTCGTCCGTATCGGAATCGCGATAAAAGCCCGCGAATGTGATCTGCGCGCTTGCACGCGCTTCGGAAATTTTTTGCAGAATGGACGGGTCGAGGAAGGAGGCTGGCGCCGGGATGGCGGCCAGTCGTTTGCCCTGCGGGTCGAGCGCTTCGATGAGTCCCGTTTCATCGCGTTGCGCGTATACCTCGAGTTCGGCGAGGATTTGAGCGGGGGCTTGGGGGGCGGGCGCGTTTTGAATCGCCGACGCGATGGCGCGGTCCAGCGCGCGATCTTGTTGGATGAGGTTTGCAAAATCCAGCAGGTCGGCGTGCCATGCGTTCACCGCGTCGGCTTTGACGCCGGAGACGATGTTGAGCCAGGTCTCGGTTTCGGCGCGTGTTTGTGTTTCGAAATTGCGGTAGGAGCGGTAGCCTATGGCGGCGATCGTCGTTGCGAGGAGGATAAAAAACAAGATAACGAAAATCAGCGTGCGGCGTTGCTGCGCGGCATAGGCGTTCATGCCGTCACTTTACTCCACTGTGACGCTCTTTGCAAGGTTGCGCGGTTGGTCCACGTCCAGGCCGCGAATGGCCGCGATGTGATAGGCCAGTAATTGTAACGGCAGGACGGTGACGACCGGGGAAAGCATCCACGGCGTTTCGGGAATCCATAACACGTGGTCGGCCATGCTCCGGATGATTTCGTCGCCGTCGGTGGCGAGCGCAATGACCGTTCCGCCGCGCGCTTTGGCTTGTTGGATCTGGCTGATCATTTTTTCGTGCCAGGGGTCTTTGGGCGCAAGACAGAGGACGGGCATCTCCTCATCAATCAGTGCGATGGGTCCATGTTTCATCTCGCCCGCCGGATATCCCTCCGCGTGGATGTAGGAGATTTCTTTTAACTTCAATGCGCCTTCGTAGGCGATGGGCATGTTGATGCCGCGCCCCAGATACAAACAACCACGGATGTCCTTCAATGCGTGCGCCGCTTTTTCCACGTCGGCCTCGCGGGCGAGGGTGCGCCCCGCCAGGTCGGGGATGAGGCGCAGGTCAGAGACGAGCGCGCGGCGCGTGGAGTCGTCTAGCGTGCCGCGCATATCTGCGAGCAGGATCGCCAGCATGTATTGATCAATGAGCGGCGCGGTGAATGCCTTAGTGGACGCCACGCCGATCTCGGGACCGGTTTGCATCGAGATATAGCCGTCCGCGATGCGCATGGCTTGCGAGCCGATGGCGTTGACGATACTCCATAGGATCGCGCCTTTGCGTCTGCCTTCCTCCATGGCGGCCAGTGTGTCGGCGGTTTCGCCGGATTGACTGATCGCCATCACGACCGTGTCTCCGTCGATGATCGGGTCGCGGTAACGGAACTCGGAGCCGATCTCCACCTCGACCGGCACGCGCGCAATTTTTTCGATCAGGTATTTTCCAACCATGCCCGCGTAGGCGGCGGTGCCGCAGGCCGTAATGTAAATTTTTTTGATGCGTTGGGCGAGTTCGGGCGTAAGATTTAACTCGGGGATGCGGATCTTTCCGCGTTCGAAATCCACGCGGCCCGCGAGCGTGTCGGTCAGCGCGCGAACCTGCTCGTGAATTTCTTTCTGCATGAAGTGGCGATACTCGCCCTTCTCTGCCGCGATCGGGTCGTAGGCGACGGTGTGGATCTCCGCGCTCACCGGCGCGCCGTCGAGCGATTCGATGCGCGCGCCGCCGCTGGTGATGACCGCCATTTGGCGCGACTCTAAAAATGTGACGCGGCGCGTGTGTTCGAGAATGGCTGGCACATCGGACGCGGCGAACATTTCGCCCTCGCCGTAGCCGATCGCCACGCCGCCCGCGTTGCCGATGCGGGCGGCCACGATCTTGTCCGGTTCGTCCGCCGACATCAACACCACCACGTTGGCGCCTTGAATGTGCTGGAAGGTTTTGCGCGCGGCGTCTTCCAGACCGATCCCGGTGGCGAGGTAATGCTCCACGAGATGCACGATGGTTTCGGTATCCGTGTCGGATTTAAATTCCACACCTTCCGACGAAAGCTCCTCGCGCAGTTCGAGGAAATTTTCCACGATGCCGTTCTGCACGACCACCACGCGTCCGCTTCGACCTGTGTGCGGGTGCGCGTTGCGGGCGCTGGGCGCGCCGTGTGTTGCCCAGCGCGTGTGACCGATTCCGAGCGAGCCGGAGATGGGCGATTTCTGCAACAAGTCCGCAAGGCCGGATAATTTGCCGGCTTCGCGGCGCACCTCGATCTGTCCATTTTGCAAGACGGCGATACCGGCCGAATCGTAGCCGCGATATTCCAGCCGCTTTAAGCCGTTGTAAATGATCGGCGTCGCGTCGCGCGCGCCGATGTAACCGACGATTCCACACATGGCAGGGGGGCCTCCAGGGGTTGATATTCGATATTCGATATTCGATAATGAGTATCGAGGCGGCCATTTTCCGCGATTTTGTCGGCGTCATTGCTGGCGCGGCGTTGTGCGCGGAATTTTATTCTGGAGGGAAAGATGTCGGGCCTGACCGGGCCCGGAGGGCATCCGCTGATCGTTCGATTTTTTTCAATCGCTGGTTTCGATACGCCTTACGGCTACTCGACCGGCAATCGAATTGGCTCCGCTTTGCGGCGGAGAACCCTCTTCCTCGTCAACTCATTAGCGGCTGGCCGCCCAGTGAACTAGAAGACTAGAAGACTAGAAGACTAGCGGACTAATAAGTCCATGCGCTCTTTCCCAAATAAAATACGTCGCGTGCCTCCTTTCTTGAAATGGCAGGCCGGGATTATACACCAGATATAATAGACGTTATCGGAAATAATTTTTCGGACGCGGATTGCCGCGGACTGCGAAGCGTGCGGATTTTATCTTCTTTATCAGCGTTCATCGGCGTTTATCCGCGCCCTACAAAAGAACCTGGGCTTATTACCGATAAAGTCTAATACCCACGGTCACAAATTGCGCATTCCACCTTCTCAAGACTTTCGCTTGCTCGCAAATCGGCGCAAGAGAGCGCCTGTTACGCTCTAGGAATTCGAACCCAGTCAGCGTTCTCTAACGCTGGATGAAGCGAAAGTCCTGCTTCTCAAAAAGCGCAATTTGTGACCGAGTGCGGTATAAAAAAAAACAAGCCGGGCGCGCCCGGCTTGTTTTTTCAGGAAAGAGGGCCATGTTACTGGATCAGTTGGATTTCCGGCATGATCAGGGCGTCGTAGTTCTGTTCGTCAATGTATTTTACGATGATGATCGAGTCGCCGTCCACCTCGACGCGGTAGCCGATGATCTGGCTGTGGAAGCCGTAACTCGAGTCCATGCCGGTGATGCGGATCAGCGAACTGGGCGCGAGGATGGTGCCGCGAATTTGCGATTGCGCGCCCCCGTTCAACACGACCGTTTTCGCGTTTCGGAGCGGCAGGAAGAGCAGCAAGCCCTCGAACGGTCCGCTGTTTGGCGCGCTCAACTGGATATCGGCGCCCGCGCTCATGTGAACCGAGCCGTGTTCCACGTAGAGAACCACGTTTTCGCCGCGCAGCGTGGTGCGCCCTTTGATGTCCACATCGCCATTGATGCAGTAGATGCCCGATTGCAGGTCGGTCACGCCGTCGGGGGGAAAGTCCTCCTCCCAGTTGCCCGACGACATGGAATGCCCATTCTCTGAGATGGTTGCCATGCGCGTTCCGCAGCCCGGTTTGGGCAGGACGAACGGTGGAGGATAGGCGACCGGAGCCGCGCCCGTGCTTGGGATGAATGGCTGCCCGCGGTCCCAGCCTGGTCGCCCGCGGTTGGCGTAGGCGGCAAATGTCAGGCGTTTGATCAGGTCCAGTTTTTGAATGGACGCGCCGCCCACGATGTCGAGCGGGCTTTTGTCCATGATGACGAGACTTCCGCTGCCCTGCTGAAAAAACGCGCAGCGACTGTCGCGCGAGTTGATGAACAAACCGCCGCCTTCCAATCGCAGGGTGGCCTGCCCGTGCAGCCAGAATGATTTTTTCAAGTTGCAATCGCTGGTGGGCGCGAGGCTGATGACGGAGTAACCGTTCATGATCTCGCCGATCTCGGAGGGCTTGGCGCGCGCGACGGTCTCCACCGTGTTTGTTGTCTGGCGGATATTGACGACGGGCGCAAAGAAGGTCTTCACGTGCGAGGCGATCACCACCTGGATGTACTCGCGGTTGCCGCGATAAGGACCGCTGACCGGGGGATTGTGGAGCGTAACCGTGTTGCTGTCTCCGTCGTTGTTGTAACCGTTTTCAGCGGCAGAGCGGAGCGCCGCGCTTTCGGCGTTCTGACCGCGAATCCTGGCGCGGGCCGCGGCCAGGGCGGCGCTATCTGCGGCATTTTGCGCCTGCCTGCGGTCGGCATAGGCCATGCCCCCGTCCACAACGAGGCCGGTGATGGCGATCAACCCGATCAGGGCCACAACGATCAAGACGATTGCCTGGCCGCGTTCTGACGCGCGATAGCGGATATTACTTGTTGTTTCCATCATTGTTATTTGGCGTTATGGGCACACTGGCGACAGAATCGTGTCTGTGGCTATTGCCTGGAGGGGAATCGTCTCGCCGACAAATGCGGAAATAAGGGGCATGGAAAGGGGATAGTCGTATTGAATGGAAACCGTGATACTGTTGCCCTCACAGTGTGCGCCACTGTAGGAGATGATGATTTCCAGCGGGCCATTTCCGCCATCATAAAGACGGTCAATTAATTCACCGGCGCCTGCAGCGCCCACGACGCGCCCGGTGATTCCAGCGGTGTTGTCGGGATTCATGGAGCCAAACAGCGCGCCTTCCTGGGCTGCGTCGCGCATGGTGGTGTAATGAAAGAGCCCGATGCCAAAATCCACCGCCCCGGCCAATAGGATCAAAATGGGAATCAGGCTGATGGCAAATTCCACCAGGCTTTGTCCGCGTTCATGTTTGTTTGGGATTAGTCGCTTGTGCATGTCATTATTTGGAGATTGTTCTTTCGAAACATCGGTAAAGGGCCGGCGGTAACCCGCAGATATTACTACGGCTTCACCAAAGTGGGACAGCCGTTTTCAACAAAATCAACCTGGACGCGTTCGACCCCGTTGACCTTGTAGTTTTTATTGAAACTCATTTCCAATAACTTGTTCTGATTAGCAGCCAGGCTGACATCGCCTATGAAGGCGCTGATTATCGCCGGCGAACCGGGTATTGAGCCGTTCCAGATAGTGACGCCCCCAAGTGTGAGTTTCGTTAAGGCCTGGCCATTGGGTGAACCGTTGTTGAAAAAAACTTGAATCTCCGCGATGGTGACTGTTCCGGAGGGGTTGTTGTTGAATATGGTCACTGTAAAGGGGCTTGTTTTTAAATCATTGAGCTCAACAAGGCAGGGAGCCGGGGTGCCGGTTGGAATGGGTGTATTGGTTGGAATGGGCGTATTGGTGATGGTGGACGTAATTGTAATCGTGGGCGTCCGGGTGATGGTGGGCGTCCGGGTGATGGTGGGCGTCTGGGTGATGGTGGAAGTTGCCGTAATGGTGGGTGTGGAGGTATTTGTATTGGTAGGCCCCAGGGTGGCCGTAGCCTGGGTGGTAGATGTTGGCTGCGTGGTGGCTGTTGGCTGCGTGGTGCTGGTGGGGCCGCCGCCTCCCCCGGAAGAGGATGTAACTTGAATGGTTACGCTCACGAGGACGGTGCGCGCGCTGGTGGAGGTGATGGTGAGCGGCTGCAATGGAAGAAAAGACACAATCGGCGTAAATTGCGTAGTGACTGTCACCCGAACGCGGCTGGTGTTTCCGGGAGACGGGGTAAACGTGTTATCGGTGGCGTTCCCGGCGGCGCAATAGGTGGTGGTGTTTTGTCCCTCGCCGGTATCGTGTTGAATCACAATATCGCTGTCTGCAAGCGCGTCAATGAAGGCGGAGCGACGGGCTGCTGCGCGCATGCCGGCGCAGTCCCGGTAGCGCGGCGTCACGCCGGCGTCGTTGAATCCGGTGGCCGAGCCGTAGCGCGCTGCCGACCGCGCCGATGTTACAACGCTGTTGTAAATGAAGAGCGCCCGCCCCGTCTCGAGTAACCCATAGACGACCAGGAGGAGAATTGGAAGTATCAGGGCAAATTCCACCATGGCTTGCGCCGGTGTTTTCTTTGGGTGTGCGCGGTTTGTGTTCATGTCTAAACAGTTCCTGGACCTAGTTTAATAACTTTGTCTATTCGACCAATCCTACTACGGTACTAAAAACAGAACGAGTTCCGGCAGGTAGACGATGAGGAACGCGCTCACGATGAAAAACGGGCCAAATGGAATGAAAACCATCCATGATCGAAAACGCCGCGAAGCAAACAGGAACAACATGATCAACATGCTGACCGCGCCTCCGAGCAGAACGCCGAAGAGAATGCCGAACCAGATGACCGGCCAGCCAAGTATCAAGCCGAGGATGGCGGCGAGGATCACATCGCCTGCTCCGAACGCCTCTTCGTCATCCGCTTCAAGACCGGCGGCTTGCAGCCGCCGCGCCCGCATTTTGGTAAAGAGCGCCCCGAACAGGTAAAACAGATACACCATCGCGAAACCAACCGCGCCGCCGATCAGGGTGGGGACGAGTCCCTGTCGAAGGATCCCGATTGCCAGTCCCAGCGCCGCGCCGACGATGCTCGTAGGGTGAAGGATCAGGCGATGCTCCAGGTCAATTACGAACACAAGGCCGAAATAAGTCAGCAAGGCCGCTCCCAGTGCGAATCCAATTCCGCGCGGCGGTGCGATCCAAAAATAAAAATTAAGAATTATGAAGATAAACAGTACGGCGAAAACGCGAACCGGTTGTGATCTCCCGCAGGAACGGCAACGATGGAGCAGAAGGTAATCTTCCCATGCGAAAGGCGAGTCGCAGTAGCGGCAATGCGGCCGGCTTAGCCGTCTTGTGGCAGGCAGAACATCGCCCAGATAGTTGACGACCCAGCCGCCTGTAATGCCGCAAAGGAGCGGGATGACTAAACCAGGATTCACTTTTGCATTATAGCCGAAAAGGAAAAATTAAAACATGATGTAAGTTCCCTGTAATGTGCTGTTCGGGACGTACAATCTGCCTTACAATTCACTTGCTTGTACAGAACTTACGCATAATTGGCGTTCTCTAACGCCAGCAGACGCGTTAGAGAACGCTCCCTACGCAAGGTTTTGCGTAAGTCCTGTTGTAAAGGAGCGCACATGGAGAAATTTGTCATTGAAGGTGGAACCCCGCTGCGCGGCGAGGTGACCCCCGGCGGGAACAAGAACGCCGCTCTGCCGTTGCTGGCCGCCTGTCTGCTTACCGATGAGCCGGTGATTCTCCACAATGTTCCACTCATCCGCGACGTGAGCGACATGCGTCAACTAATCGAAAGCCTGGGCGTGACGGTGGAGGATCTGGGCGATCACTCCTGGCGCGTTACTGCCCGCGCCCTGCGGCCAGCCGATCTTGACCCCGAACTTTGCGGCCGCATCCGCGCCTCCATTCTTCTGGCGGGTCCCCTGACTGCCCGCTCTGGCGGGGTCCGCCTCCTGCCGCCTGGCGGGGATGTGATCGGCCGCCGTCGTTTAGACACGCATATTCTTTCGCTGCGCGCGCTCGGCGCAGAAGTGATCTACGATCGTTCGCTCGAATTTCGGGCAAGCGGGCTGCGCGGCGCCGAGATTCTCCTCGATGAGGCCAGCGTCACCGCCACCGAGAACGCTATTATGGCCGCTGTGCGCGCCAGGGGCAAAACCACCCTCCACAACGCCGCCTCCGAGCCGCATATTCAGGAGTTGTGTCATTTTCTCAATGGGCTGGGCGCGCGCATCCACGATATCGGTTCGAACACTCTTCATATTGAAGGCGTGGACGCGCTGCATGGCGGCGAGTTCACGATCGGCGCAGATTATCTCGAAGTGGTCAGCTTCATCGGCGCGGCGGCCATGACCGGCGGCGAGATCCTTATTCGCAACGCCGGCGCTCAATATCTGGAGATGATCGCGCAGGTATTCCGCCGTCTGGGTGTTTATTGGGAAACGCGCGGGCAGGATATCCTCGTTCCATCGAATCAGCCGCTGACCATTGTCCCAGATCTGGGCGACGCGCTCCCAGAGATCAAAACCAATGTCTGGCCCGCCTTTCCCACCGACCTGATGAGCATCGCCATCACTGTGGCCACGCAATCATCCGGCTCGGTTCTTTTCCATGATTGGATGTACTCCGGCCGCATGTATTTCACCGATAAACTGGTGGGTATGGGCGCGCGCATCATCCTGTGCGATCCCTATCGCTGCCTTGTGCAGGGGCCAAGCAGACTCTATTCCGAAAATCTGGAAAGCCCCGACATTCGCGCAGGAATGTCGCTTTTGATCGCGGCTCTCAACGCGCAGGGCGCCTCCACGATCCGCAACGTCGGTCAGATTGATCGCGGCTACGAAAAGGTGGATGAGAAATTACGCGCGCTTGGGGCGCAGATCGAGCGCGTGAGGGAATAGGGCAGATAAAAAAGCCCGCGTTATAAACGCGGGCTTTTTTATCTGTGGCGCCTGGTTTACGGCCAGACCCAGCGCATGCCTTCGTAGGTGATGACAAGCGTGATCTTATCGTCGCCGTTCAAACAACCAAGCGGACCCTCGTGGGCGCGCGGCTTCTTGGGATCGTTGATATAGGCCGAAGGCCAGTAACAGCCGGACGGAATATGCACGCCGACGTTCGCGTTCGCCCCAATGGCGGGAAGACGGACAAAACCACAGGCAAAAGGAGTTTCATTCAAGTATAGGGAAAAACTCAGTGACGCTTTCGTCTGGTTATCTATCATCAGATAAATCTGCGGACCGCCCGGATTCGGAGCCATGAGTGAGTTGCACGCGCCGCCAGAGGCAGCGGTGGTTGCGGTCGGCTGAGCCGCGGGGAACGTGGGCAGGGCAAACTGTGTCGGCGAGGGCGGCGGAGGCAGCGTATTGGTGGGCGGGGGCGGTAATGGGGTATTTGTTGGCATGGCGGCCTGTGTCTGCGCGGAGATCGTCATTGCCAGCGCGACGGCTGTCTGCATCACCTGGGCGGGGTCCGGCGTCGGCGTTCCTTTCGGCCCGCACGCGGCCAGAAACAGGCCAAGCGTCAATAGTAGTGGTAGAACCTTTTTCATTCGAAATTGCTCCTTTTTGATCGTATCAACTGTGGAAGTTGGCTGATAGTATGGCGGGCTATTTTATCAAGACCCTGTCTTTTTTGAACGTCATCGTTATTTCCTCGAAGCGGCTGAGTCCAATATGCCCTGTGAACTGGCGTCCGCCGACCCACGCCACCCAGTCGCATTTCCCGGCTGGAACCGCCACGTTGATCCTGCCAAAGACCGGGTACTCAACGACCGAATAATAGCCCTCCGGTGTTGTGCATTGAAACGAGATATACACATCGCGCTTCGACTGGTTGACCAGATGTACCCGCCCGGAATAGATCATCGGCGGCTGGGTGCCATACGCGCGGGCGGTGAGACCCGGCGTCTTGGTTGCGGTTGGCGGCGTGCCGGTCACAGTGGGAATTGGGCTGGCAGGCGTGCCGGCCGTCGCAGTCTGCGTGGGCGATGCGGCGGCGCTGGTGCCGGACGCGGTGGGTCCGATTGGGCTGGCGGGTGCGCTCGTCGCCGTGCCTCCGGCAGTCGCGCTGGCTGGCGGTTTTGCGGTGTTCGATGGAGGCGGCGTGGCGGTCGGGACGGTTGCCGTTGGCAACGCGGTGTTCGTGGGGAACGGCGTCTGGGTGGGTTGCGCGATCAGGGTGAGCGCGGCAACAGTGGAAATATTCGCCCTCGATGTGGCGACCGAGTCTGCGCCACGCGGCACCAGTCCAGGCGCGCACGCGCTCAAAAACATCGTCAACGTTATGACAACGGGCGCCAGACGGTTCATGCCGCACCTCCTATGCTTGCGCGATCACTTGCATAAATTGGTCAAGCACGTCCCGCAGCATTCGCTCCGGTAGCGCGCCGACCTGCCGATGAATGATCTTTCCATTTGCAACGAATAACATCGTCGGAATCCCCTGCACTTCGTACTTCTGCGCCCATTCCGGGTTCTCATCGGTGTTTACTTTTGCCACGAGCAACTTCCCGGCGTTTTCTTTCGCCAGTTTGTCCAATATTGGCGCGACCATCTTGCACGGGCCGCACCACGGCGCCCAAAAATCCACGATGACCGGCACCTGCGATTGCAGTACAGTCTTTTCAAACGCAGCGTCGGTGACGTGAATGGGTTCATCAATCATGGGGTTACCTCACTGAAAATTTGGAGCGCGATCAGCATGTCGCGTTTGCCAGCGAATGAGTATAACATAAAAAGGCGCATGATATAATCGCCAGCCATGACCGATGTCATATCCCGCTGGCGCGCGGGGCTGTCAAAATCCGGCAAAGCCGCGTTCGGACGTTTGGCCTCCTTTTTGGGCGCCACAGAGATTACCGAAGACACATGGGACGAACTCGAAGCGCTTCTGATTCAGGCCGACCTGGGGATCGAAGTCGCGCAGACCGTGATCGAAGCGCTGCGCCGCGTCGCGCGTGATCAGGGGCTGACGCGTTCCGCTGATTTGCGCGCGGCCCTCAAAGCAGATCTCCGTGCGCGGCTTGTCCCGCCGCCAGAGCCGGCCCTCTCGGCGCGCCCGACCGTCATTCTGATGGTCGGCGTGAATGGCTCCGGCAAAACGACAACCACGGCCAAACTCGGCCAGCGCTTTCTCGCGCAGGGCAAGCGTGTTCTCTTTGGCGCGGCCGATACGTTCCGCGCGGCGGCGGTGGATCAACTTCAAGCCTGGGGCGACCGGCTCAACGTCCCGGTGGTGGCGGGCGCGCCGGAATCCGATCCGGGCGCGGTGGCGTACAACGCGGTTCAGTCCGGCTTTGCACACAAAGCAGACATCGTTCTGATTGATACGGCCGGGCGGCTGCACACGCGCTTCAACCTGATGGAGGAACTTCGCAAAGTGCATCGCGTGGTTGGCAAGGCGTTGCCCGGCGCGCCGCATGAAGTCTGGCTGGTGCTTGATTCCACAACCGGACAAAATGCCCTGCAGCAAGCGCGCGCCTTTGGCGAAGCCGTCCACGTGACCGGTGTCATCCTCGCCAAACTGGATTCGTCTGCGCGCGGCGGAATGGCCTTTGCCATACAGAAAACGCTTGGCCTGCCGATTTTGTTCGCAGGGCTGGGCGAACAACCCGAAGACTTGATCCCTTTCGATCCCGACGCGTTTGTGGATGGGATCATGCAAGCCTAACCTCGGAGGATTTCATGCAAGACCTGATTGAACGCTTGAACGCCGCGCAGGAAGCCATTGCTCAATTATTGGAGCGTCTTTGACTTTGCCTCCATGGAAAAACAGCTTGCCGGATTGGAGACCCAACTCTCCGCCCCCGGTTTTTGGAACGACTCGCAAAACGCGCAACGCCTCAGCAAGACTGCCGCAAAATTGCGCGAGAACGTGGATAGCTGGCACGCGTTTCAACGCCGCGTGCATGACGCGACCGAATTAAGCCATCTTGCGGACGCCAGCCTGCGCGCCGAACTCGAAAGCGAAGTGAATGCGATTGAGCGGGAAGTTGAACAGCGCAATTTTAACGCCATGTTCTCCGGTAAATACGACGACGACGACGCCATCCTCGCCATTCACGCCGGCGCGGGCGGAACCGATTCGCAGGACTGGGCTGCCATGCTCGAACGCATGTATTTGCGTTGGGCGGATCAACAGGGATATGTCACAGAGATCCTTGACCGCACCGAAGGCGAGGAGGCCGGGCTTAAATCGGTGACGATCGCCGTGAATGGAAAGTATGCCTTTGGGTACTTACGCTCCGAAAAAGGCGTGCACCGCCTGGTGCGACTCTCCCCGTTCGATTCTGCGCACCGCCGCCACACGTCCTTTGCCCTGCTCGAGGTGTTGCCGCAAGTCGCCATGGACGACCCTGACGTGGAAATCAACCCCGCCGACTTGAAAGTGGATGTGTTCCGTTCCTCCGGCGCGGGCGGGCAAAACGTGCAGAAAAATTCCACCGCCATCCGTATCACGCACATTCCGACCGGCATTGTGGTCACATGCCAGAACGAACGCTCACAGACCCAGAACCGCGAATTTGCCTTGCGAATCCTGCGCGCGCGTTTACTCGAGATTAGGCAGGCAGAGAAGGATGAAGAGGTGGCCGTCTTGCGCGGCGAATACACCAAGGCAGAGTGGGGGAGTCAGATCCGCTCGTATGTTTTGCATCCCTACCAAATGGTCAAGGACCATCGCACGAACCATGAAACCGGCAACGCGGCCGCCGTTCTCGACGGCGAACTGACCGAGTTCATGGAAGCCTACTTGCGCATGAATACCGGGGAAGTGAAATGATGAAAGAATCTCTACGGCGAATCTTCTCGCGTGAAAACCTGCTGGCGCTGGCGCTGGCGTTAATTGTCATCGCGCTGGTGGTGTTCACCGCTGACGTTACCCCGGAGTGGATCTATCAGGGCTTCTGATGACGATCCTCCAGATTCTCCTTCTTGCGGCCGCGGCCGCGCTCCTCGGTTTGCTCCCGCGTGGCCGGACGCTTGCGCTCGCGGGCGTTAGCATGTTCGTTCTCTTCTGGTTGGCGCGCCCGGTGGAAACACTGGTCAGCCTGCCGTTCTGGCTGCAAGTATTGGCGGCTTTTTTGGTGATCGCTGTATGGTGGATCACCGCCCCTGCTGAATTACGGCAGTTGCGAAAACAATGGCCGGCTCTTGCCGTTCTCGCGGGCGCGATTTTCTTGACGGTGTTTATCGCCCGCCTGCCGATCGGACCCATTCTTTCCATCGCCACCGCGAGTCCCCTGACCGTCGGCGGAATGCTGCTGGTTTTTGCAATCGTTCTTTTCATGTTGAACCAGACCGCGCGCTTCAACCGCCTCTGGGCAGCCCTGGGCATATTAACCCTGCTTCTTTTTTTTGTGGTTGTCAAATCCTCTGCGGCCTCGTCGCAGATCGTGAGTTGGTTTTCCACCCTGCGCGGCGGCGCGCCCGCCGATTCTTCCTTGACGATCGTCTGGCTGGGATATTCCTACCTTGCCTTTCGCCTGCTCCACGTTCTGCGCGATTGGCAGTCCGGCCTGCTGGCGCCAGTGAATCTGGATGAATTCATTTGTTATGTCCTCTTTTTTCCTTCGTATGTCTCCGGCCCTATTGACCGCGTCGAACGTTTCGTAAAAGACTTGCGCGTCTCATCTCGACTCGATCATGCTGCTCTCCTGTCCGGCGGGCAGCGCCTGGCGGTCGGCCTCTTCAAAAAATTCGTTCTCGCGGACTGGCTGGCCTGGCTTTCCATCTCCGACGCGCTCGTCGAGCAGACACGCAGCGGCGCGTGGCTGTGGTTATTTTTATATGCGTACGCCTTCCGCCTCTATTTTGATTTTAGCGGCTACACCGATATCGCCATTGGTTTGGGGAGACTGATCGGCGTCCGTCTGCCGGAGAATTTTGACGCGCCGTACCTTAAACCGAACCTAACGCAATTCTGGAACGCGTGGCATATTACGCTGACGCAGTGGTTCCGCGCCTATGTTTTCAATCCCCTCATCCGCTCCCTGCGAACGGTGAAGCGGCCGCTTCCCACCTGGCTGATTCTCCTGCTGGCCCAATTGTTGACAATGAGCCTGATCGGTCTATGGCACGGCTTCACATGGAACTTCCTGCTGTGGGGCGTATGGAACGGCGCAGGGGTTTTCCTTCAAAGCCGCTGGAGTGAATTTGCCCGCGTGCAGCTCGCCAACTGGAATGAGCGCCCGTTTGCGCGCCACGCGCTGACCGCGGGCGGCATATTCCTCACCTTCAATTACTTTGCGCTCAGCCTGGTCTTCTTTGCCTTGTCAAGCCCGCAAGCCTCCATCGCCGCGCTGATCAAATTATTCGGAGTGTCGTAACGTGAATCCGCCTGTGAACGCCTTCCGCGTCCTTGTGAAAGCGGCATTGATCTTTGTCGTGATCAACCTCGCCTACGCGTATTTCGACCCGCCGGTCGGAAAGCTGAACGGCTACAATATTCTCTGGCCGGGCCGGGTGCGGTTTCCATATGCCGAATCTCCCCTGTTCTATGCGGCGAGTCACAACGCCTCTGTGGTGGAGAATTTCGATGCCATGTTCGGAGCGCACGTTTTATCGGCGACACACAAAGAAACGGATGAATTCCGCGTGTTCCTGCTCGGCGATTCTGCCACCTGGGGAGGGCATGTCCCGCCGGGCGAGATGCTGGCGGCGCAACTGAACCGCCTCGAATTGACCGCCTGTGACGGGCGGCGTGTGCGGGCCTACGACCTTGGCTATCCGTGGCCCTCCCTGCTGCGCGATATTCTAGTTCTCGATCAGGCAATGCAATACGAACCGGACCTCGTGATTTGGCCGGTGACCCTGCATAGTTTCGAAAAAAAACAGGCGGAACGTGACTTCATTGTCCCGCACGCCGATCGCATGAGGCGACTGACGGAAACGTATCACATTAAACTCCCGCGCGCCTATTTGGAGATTTCTCCGCCCGGCCTTTTGGACAAAACCATCGTCGGCCAGCGCAAACACCTTAAGAACGTATTTCTCAACCAGACCTTCGGTCCGGTGTGGGCTGCAACCGGCGTGGATAATAATTTTGGATTGGTTACCGAGCATCCCATCTTTCCGCAGGATATGCCCGCCGACATTTCATACCTGGAATATAAATCCGACAAGAAGAAGCCGGAACTCCTACAGTCGCTGATGTTTGACCTGATCCGGGTCGGACATGAGATCGCCGCTGACGCGCCGGTGATCGTGGTTAACGAACCCATTTTCATCGTAACCGGCCGCAACAGCGACCTGCGCTATAATGAGTTGTATCCGCGCTGGGCTTATGATGCCTATCGCGCCGCGTTGACCGACTGGATGACGCGCGAGGGATACGCGTTTTACGATTACTGGAACGCCCTGCCCGTGAACGTATTTGCCAACGAGGTATTTCATCGCGATCCGCGCGGAGAGCGCCTGTTTGCTGAAATGCTCGCGCCGCACATTCTGGACGCCTCCTGCAAGTAGGCGTCCCTACAATTTCCAGCGAGGAGAAAATCATGTCCGAAGAAATGCAAAAACAACTATCCGACTTTATCGCCGCCAAGATCTTGAAACAACCCAAACGCGTCATCCAGCCCGCCGAGGCGCTCATCTCCGGCGGCGTGATCGACTCGTTCAGTCTGGTGGATCTCGCCCTGTTCGTGGAGGATACCTTTGGCGTACGCATCGCCGATTCTGAGTTGAATGCCAATACCTTCGATTCCATCGAACAACTCTCAAACCTCATTATCGCCCGGCAGAAGAAATGACCACGTTTGTAGATACGCTTAAAACATTCTACGAGACTGAGCCGGACCGCCCATCTGTCACCCTTCAGCATCCCGGCCAACCCGACTTCACGATTACGTATCGCGAATTGATCGAGCGCGCCAACGACTACGCCGCCGCCTACGCCCGCGCGGGAATCAAACCCGGCGATGTGGTGATTCTGATCCTCCAGCACGGCAGGGACCTGGTCTATTCGTTCTGGGGCGCGGTTTTGCACGGCGCGATCCCCTCGATGATGCCCTTCCTCACGGAGAAACTTTCCCCCGAGCGTTATCGCTCCGACCTGACCACGCTTTTCACACACAGCCGCCCGACCGGCATCGTCACCTATCCCGAGTTCGAAACGGATGTAAAGACGATGGTGACAGAGAGCGGGCATACGGTCCGCGATGTGTTCGTCACAGACCGCATCGAAAAGCAAGAGACGGTGGATTTCGCCTCCCTGTCCGGCATGAAACGGGACGAGGGCGAAACGGTTCTCCTGCAACATTCGTCCGGCTCGACCGGTTTGCAGAAAGGGGTCGCGCTTTCTCACCGCGCGATATTCAATCACCTCGACGCCTATGGCGAAGCCATCCGTCTCACGCGTGACGATGTAATCGTCTCCTGGCTCCCACTCTATCACGACATGGGATTGATCGCCTGTTTCATCCTGCCCATCCTGCGCGGCGTCCACGTGATTCAAATGTCCCCGTTCGACTGGGTACGCGCGCCCTATCGCATGTTGCAGACCATCTCGAGCTATCACGGGACTCTCACCTGGCTGCCGAATTTTGCCTACAATTTCTGCGCCCAGCGAATTCGTGACCGCGACCTGGAGGGCGTGAACCTGTCTTCATGGCGCGCCAGCATCAACACATCCGAGCCGGTCAAATTTAAAAGTCATCAGGTGTTCTACGAGCGCTTCAAAGGATTCGGGCTGCGATTGGAGACCCTGCAAACTTCCTACGGCATGGCTGAAAATACCTTTGCTGTGACCCAGAACGACCTGGATAAACTGCCCTGCGTGGAGGAGATTGACCGCGAGTCCTATATCACTGACAAGATCGCGCGCCCGGCGCACGATGACCGCCCGTCCATTCAGATGATGTCGTGCGGACAGCCGATTTCCAACACGAGCATCCGTGTTGTGGACGATCAGGGACACGACCTGCCGGAACGGCACGTCGGCGAAATCGTCCTGAAGAGCAACTGTATGTTGAACGAATATTACAACCGCCCCGACATTACAAAACAGGCGTTCCTGCCCGGCGGCTGGTACAAGTCCGGCGATTACGGGTACGTAGTTAACAACGAAGTCTTTGTGGCGGGACGCAAGAAGGATTTGATCATTGTCGGCGGGAAGAATGTGTACCCGCAAGACCTCGAGGCGCTGGCTTGCGAAGTGTCCGGTGTGCATCCCGGCCGCACGGTGGCTTTCGGCCTCTTCGATGAGGATGAAGGCACCGAGGAAGTCGTTATCATTGCCGAGGTGGAAACGGACGATGAGTCCGAGCATGAACGCATCGCGGGCGATATCCGCAAACACGTGACGAAAAATTCGGCCATTGCACTGCGCCACGTCCGCGTGGTTGGTCCTGGCTGGGTACTGAAAACCAGCAGCGGCAAAGTGGCGCGCGCCGCCAACAAGGAAAAGTTCATCAAAGAACTCGCCGCCAGCCAGTAGGCAAAATAAAAAACGCCCTCGAACTGGAGGGCGTTTATCTTTATGGGAGAGGCTACACTCCGGTGGGGACCTGCTTTTCGAGCGTGCGGCTCAAAATATCTTCCTGCTCGCGCGAGGCGGATTTGACCGGCTTGATCTTGACGGTCTTGCCCTTGTTGTCGGAGCGTTCCATCGCCATCTGCCAGGCAATTTGCATGGCGGTCAGTTCGGGTTCCTTCGAGGTCTCCTCGATTTCAACCATTTCCTCTTCGTGCTTTTTGCCGCGCTTGCCGCGCGTCTTCTTGTGTTCGCGTTCGGGCTTTTCTTCCTCGATCATTTCAGGCATGAGCGCTTTCATCGAAAGTTTGATCTGCTTCTTCTTGCGGTCCACATCCAGCACAACGGCTTCGATCTCGTCGCCTTCCTTCACAACCTCGCCAGGCGACTTGACGTAGCCGCGCGTCAACTCGCTGACATGCACCATGCCGGGGCGTTCCGCTCCAAAGTCTACGAACGCGCCGTAGGTTTCGAGGCGAACCACCTTGCCCTTCACGGTCACGTCCGGTTTGATCTCGCTCCATTCCATGCCAAGCGGTTCGATCATGGTCAGCTCGATGCGGTCCTTGCGCGCGCGGCGCACCCACACATCCACCGACTGCCCGACCTTAAGCACGTCTTCGACCTTGTTCACAGCTTCTTTTTGAATTTGCGAAATGTGCAAGACACCGGGGACGTTCTGCCCCACATCCAGCAACGCGCCCGCCAGCGTTGTTTTGATCACTTTTCCGGAAAGTTTTGTTTTGGGTTGCAGTGTTGGCGCGGCAGACACTGTTTCAATAATTTCGCTCATCAGGGTTACTCCTATCAGAAAATTTGCCGAAGGCGGATTATACATGCATGAGATGGGCGCGTCAACGTGCAAAACGGCACAAAGCAGCGCGCCCGTTTACGTTTTTGTTATGCGGCTCTCAAGGCGTGCCACACTTTTTCCGGCGTGATCGGATTCTCGTCCACGTTGACTCCCACCGCGTCGAAGACCGCGTTGCCGACCGCCGGCGCGACCCCGTCCATCGGAATCTCCGCCACCGCCTTGACGCCGAACGGGTGCGTCGGCTCGAAGGTTTCCACGAAGATGGTTTCCAGTTCGGGCATCTCATCCGCTCGGAAGATGTGATAGCGATCCAGGTCGCGTTCGCGCATGCGTCCCTGCTCATCCCAGGTCATCTCTTCGCAGACCGCGTAGCCGAGGGCCTGCGTCATCCCGCCCTCGATCTGTCCCGAAGCGGTGAGCGGATTCACGATCACGCCTGAGTCCACCGCCATCACGAGTTTATCCACCGTCACCGCGCCCGTTTCTGTGTCCACGGTCACTTCCGCGAATTGCGCCGCAAACGGAGGAGGAGAAGAAGGCGAGACGTAACTCGCCACGCCCATGATCTGCTCCTGCTCTTCCCTGTGCAGCGTATCCAGCGCGATTTCTGCTAATGAAACACTTCGACCATCTGGCGCAATCGCCATCTTATTTGCGAGTCGAATCTCCTCCGCCCTCACCTGTGTACCTGTGTACGGGTCTACGTGTGTACCCGCATTCAACATCCTCGCAGCGCGAATCTTGATTCGCTCCGCCGCCATCTGCGCGGCCTTGGTCGCGGCCGCGCCTGAAATGTAGGTCGTGGACGACGCGTACGCGCCCTTGTCGAACGGTGTGAAATCGGTGTCGGACGAGTAGCAGATCATATCTTCAAGCGGAACGCCCAACACCTCCGCCGCCATTTGCGCCAGGACCGTATCCGAGCCGGTGCCGAGATCCGTCGCGCCGACCAGCAGGTTGAACGAACCGTCGTCGTTCATCTTGATGGACGCGCCGCCCATATCGAGGTAGGGAATCGCAGTTCCCTGCATGACCAATGCGACGCCTATTCCGCGTTTCAGGTGCGGGGTGTCAGGTGTCACGTGTTTGCCTGACACCTGACGCCTGACGCCTGACACATTTTTATGCCATGCCTCATTCCCAAATTTATCGTCCCACCCGATCGCGGCTTTGCCTTGCGCCACGCATTGCTCCAGCCCAACGGTGTGAATAATTTCGGGACGCGGCTCGCGCCCTTCGTTCCAGGCGGTCGAAAACGGATGATATTCGCCAGGGCGGATCGCGTTCTTCAAACGAAACTCGATCGGGTCGAGATTCAACGCGCGCGCGATCTTTTCCAGGTGACGATCGAGCGGCCAATACCCCTGCGGCACGCCGTAGCCGCGAAACGCGCCCGCGGGCGGCGTGTTGGTGTAAACCACGTCCGCGTAAAAACGGATGTTGGGACTCTTGCGATATTCTCCGTCGCCCACGTACAGCGCCATCGCCTTGTGTCCCGTGTTGCCCGTCACGGTCAGCGCGTGACAGCCGTACGCGCCCGTGTCGGAGAGCGCGACCATTTCGTTGGCGGTGATCGTGCCGTCTTTCTTCACGCCAGTCTTCATTTTGATCCGCATCGGATGACGCGAACGCGCCGCGCTGAACTCCTCCTCGCGCGTGTACTCGTAGATCACGGGCCGCCTGGTGGCGATCGTCAGATGCGCGGCCACGTCTTCCATCAGCACTTCCTGCTTGCCGCCGAATCCGCCGCCGATGCGCGGCTTGATGACGCGGATGCGCTTGATGGGCAATCCCAAAACGGGCGCGAGCATTCGGCGCGCGTGGAACGGAACCTGCGTCGAAGTCCGAATCACGAGTCGGTCGTCCTCGTCCCAATACGTCACGCAGATGTGCGGCTCGATGTGCGCCTGCTGCACCTTTGGCACGACATACTCGCCCTCGAAAATTTCATCGGCTTCGGCGAATCCCTTTTCCACGTTGCCGATATCAATGCGAATTTTTGCGGCGAGATTTTTTTCGGGATGCGAATCCGCGAAGTTGACGTACTCGGCCTCGTCGTGAATCCGCGTCGGGCTGGTCAGCGCCTCGCGCGAATCCAAAATGGCGGGCAGGATTTCGTATTCGACCTCGATCAGCGACAGCGCCTTCTCCGCGATCTCGGGCGTCTCTGCCGCGACGAACGCCACGCGGTCGCCCACGAAGCGGACTTTTTCGTCCAGTGAGAACGAGTCCAGTGGACCGGGAATCGGGTCGGACTGCCCCGCAGTGGAGTAGGCCACGCGCGGGATGTCGCGCCACGTCAACACCGCCGCGACCCCCTCGAGGTCGCGCGCGCGGCGGGCGTCTATCCGCCGGATGCGCGCGTGCGCGTGCGGCGAGCGGAGAACTTTGGCGTGGAGCAGTCCGCGCTTTTCGATGTCGGCCGCGAAGGCGGGCTTGCCCTGCGCAAGTTTGATCGCGTCCACTTTGATCTCCGGCTTGCCGACCGTCTGCCATGTCTTTGTCTCAGGCGTGACGATCATCTTCGGCAATGTGCGCGTCTGCGTCATCGTCTCGCCGTTGCCAGAATTCGCTGGCGGGAAATCTAGCGATTCGCCAACCTGTGTACCTGTGTACCTGTCTACCTGTATATCTTCCCCGCGCAACTCCGCCGCCGCCCTCAACACCGCCTGCACCGGCTTCAAATAACCTGTGCAGCGACACAATACGCCCGCGATCGCATCGCGGACTTCTGTTTCGGTGGGATTCGGATTCTTCTCTAGCAAGGATTTTGCCGCAAGGATTTGCGCGGGCGTGCAATATCCGCATTGGATCGCGCCCGCCTCGATGAAGGCGCGTTGCAGCAGATGCAGGCCTTCGGTTTTTTTCCAGCCTTGTTCGGGATGTTCGCCGAGCGTTTCGATGGTGGCGATCTTGTGACCTGCGGCCTGCGCGGCCAGCATGGACCCGGCGTTGACGGGTTTGCCGTCCAGCAGAATCGTGTCTGCGCCGGTCAGGCCGTGTTCGTCGCCAAATTTGACCCCGTGGAATCCAAGCGCGCGCAACGCGGCGAGGAGAGTCGCGTGGACGGGCGTTTCGATTTCGTGATGGTTGCCGTTGATGTGGAGGGTGAGGGGGAGTATTGGAGTGGTCATGCCCCTATTTTACCCCCGCCTTCTCGAACAGCGGCGCGACGAGATCGAAATATTCCCGCGAGGTTTCGGTCAATTCGATCGGCCCCAAGTCCCATTTCACGCGTAGTTTCATCATGCGGATCACGTCCGGGCGGTGGGTGCGATGGAAGACCATGCCGGGAATGTACGCGGCGGGCAGGAATCCAAGCTCAAGCAGGGATTGTTGCAGGCGCGGCGACTCGGCGTTCACGTCGCAGGTCAATATCTCGGCGTTGTATTTCTGCTCTGCCGATTCGACCGCGAAACGCAACAGCGTCCCCTGCGCGGTGTCGTCCTCGCCGATCAACTCGATCAGGCGCACGGCTTTGTCGTGTTCCTCGAAATGGAATCCGACCGCGCCGAGGATGCGCCCGCCCGCCTGCGCCACCAGATAGTCCGCGCGGCGCGTGCGGAGTTGGGCGTAGCCCATGTCTACCTGCAGGGCGGAGAAGATCTCAGGTTCCACATAGCGTCCGTGTTCAATTTTCAAGAGGCGCACCATGGCCTGGCCGGTCAGCGGCTTCACCTCGAACTGTCCATCAGAGGGGTAGGGCCTGGCCTTCGACTGCACCGCGACGGAATCGTCCATTTCCAAATTTCGGAGCGACAATTTTGCCAGCGGCGCCACTTCGGGGATGACAACCACGCTTTCGGGTTCTCGCAAATGTTTTCCGTTGCCAAACAACTGCCCGTGAATGAAGAAGCTTTCGCGCCAGGTCATCTGGTAGGCCATCGGCAGGAATCCAAGCGGGACCATGCCGAGGCGTTCGCAGATCTTCTGTGTCTTCGGGTGAGTTGTGCGCGCCTCCGCGAAGGCGAACTCGACGCGTTCGTCTGATGCGTCTATCAAGGCCGCCAGCAGCGACCGGCCCAGCCCCTTGCCGCCCGCTGCCGGGTCCACAACGATGCGGCCGATCTCGCCGATGTTGTCGTTGTAATCGCCCGCGTTCAAAATGCACGCGCCCGACGCGACCACGCGTCCCTCGTCTTCGATCACCAGCCAGAGGATGTGGTCGGAATAAATGCCGCGCTTCACCCACAGCGGATCGTAGAATTCGGGGAGGGCGTAATCGTCGCCGTAGTTGACGCGGAACAAATTGATGATGGCTTCGATGTCCTCTTCGCGCACCGGGCGGATGTTCATCGGGCCTCCTTTATTTTTGTCAACGGGCGAACCAGCCTGCCAGCAGCGTCAGCAGGTACGAACCAACCCCAAGGCAGAGCAGGAGGATCGAAAGCAGACTGAACAGAACGCGCATGGCGCTTTCTGAACGCAGGAGCGAGGCCCAGGCCGCGAAGGTTAACCCCAGCGCCGTAAACAACATGACCACCTGCAACCGGTCACTGTGGGCATCCCAGCGATTGGCCTGTTCGAAATTTGCGTCGGCATCCGTCAAAAGCGCGGTGGCGTTGGAATAGATCGCGTCGAAATATTCCTGGGCGAAGGGGTTGTTGGGATCGCGCGCGAGCGCGTCCTTTAGAGTGGGCGAGAAACTGTAGGCGAAGTAGTCCGCGTCCTGCTGCGAGTCGGCGGTGTAATACGAATCGATCAGTTGATAATCGTAAAGCACCACCTGGATCGAGCGCATATATTCTGCGTTGCCCTCGTTGAGCGATTTCATGCCCAGAATTTCATATCGATTCTGTTCGGAGTTTGCCGAGGCGTTTTGAAAGGTTGCCAGCGCGGTCATTATGCTCAGCGCCGCCACCAGCGCGCCGAGCAATCCCTCGCTTGCAAAGAATCGCAGAAATTTCATCCTGACCTCCTCGCGTTACTCCTCCAGCGTCGAAAGATCGCCTTCAGGCAGGCCTTGTGCGCGCGCCTTCAAGACGCGGCGCATGATCTTGCCGCTGCGCGTCTTGGGAAGTTTTTCCACGAACTTGACATCCTCCGGGCGCGCGATCGGGCTGATGACCTTTGCCACGTGCTGGCGCAATTCTTCGCTCAGCGTATCCGATTGAGCGAAACCCGCGCGCAGCAGGCAGAAAACATGGATGCCTGTCCCTTTGACTTCATGTGGGAGGCCGATCGCCGCCGCCTCCGCGACCGCCGGGTGGCTGACCAGCGCCGATTCGATCTCGGCCGTGCCGAGGCGATGGCCCGAGACGTTGATCACATCGTCCACGCGGCCGATGATCCAGAAATAGCCGTCTTCGTCGCGCCGCGCAGAATCTCCGGCCAGGTATTTGCCGGGAAATTTGGACCAATATTGTTTGACGTAGCGCTCCGAGTCGCCGTAGATGGTGCGGAGCATGGCCGGCCACGGGCGCTGCAATACGAGATAGCCTTCGTCGCCATCCTTGACGGGCTTGCCGGTTTCGTCCACGATCTCAGCTCGCTGGCCGAAGAAGGGGAGCGTGCCGCTGCCGGGTTTGAGCGGAACCGTCGGCGTGGGCGTGATCATGAACATGCCGGTCTCGGTCTGCCACCAGGTATCCATGATGGGACATTGCTCCTTGCCGATGACGCGGTGATACCACTTCCATGCTTCGGGGTTGATCGGCTCGCCGACGCTGCCGAGCAAGCGCAGGGACGAGAGATCGTGTCGGTTGGGCCAGGCCTCGCCAAAACGCATCAGGCCGCGAATGGCTGTGGGCGCGGTGTAGAGGATCGTGATGCCGTAGCGTTCGACACACTGCCACCAGCGATTCGGATACGGATAGGCAGGACCGCCCTCGAACATGAAGGAGGTCGCGCCGGTCAGCAGTGGCCCGTACACAATGTACGAATGTCCGGTCACCCAGCCGGGATCCGCCGCGCACCACCAGCGGTCTTCATCTTGAATATCGAAGACATATTTAAGCGTCGAGTAAATCCCGACCATGTAGCCGCCATGTACATGCAGGATGGCTTTGGGCTTGCCGGTGGAGCCGGAGGTGTAAAGGATATAGAGCGGGTCTTCCGCGTCCATCTCCTCGGTGGGACATCTTCCGTTTGCGATGGGGAGTTTTGCCAGCTCGTGATACCAGTGATCGCGCAGCGGGTCCATCGGAATTTCGTGGCCGGTGCGCTGCACAATCAGCACGTTTTCCACCGACGGGCATTTTTTGATGGCATCGTCCACCGTGCGTTTGAGTTCCACGATCTTGCCGTTGAGGAAGTTGCCGTCCTGCGTGATAACCAGTTTCGACTGGCTGTCGTCAATCCGTCCCTGCAAAGCGTCTGCCGAGAATCCGCCAAAAACGACCGAATGTACCGCGCCGATCTTGGCGCAGGCCAGCATGGCAAAGGCGATCTCCGGGATACGTCCCATGTAGATGGTGACGCGGTCGCCTTTGCGGACGCCCATGGATTTGATGATATTGGCCATGCGCGAAACTTCGCGGTTCATGGCGTAATACGAAAATGTGCGGTGATCTTTTCCGTCCTCGCTTTCCCAGATGAGGGCAAGTTTGTTCTTGCGATGGGTTTTAAGATGACGGTCAATGCAGTTGTGGACGATGTTCACCTTCGCCCCCGTGAACCATTGGAAGAATGGTTTGTTCGAGTCGTCGAGGACCTTGTCCCATTTTTGATACCATTCGAGTTCTTCGGCTTCTTTGGCCCAAAAACCCTCGAGGTCTTTATCGGCTTGTTCGGCCAGCGCGTTCCAATCTTTCAGGCGCGCCTGCGCGATCACATCCTGGGAAGGATAATACGCCTCCCCGCTCAACTTTTTAACAGACTTGGCGGGCATGTTTGACTCCTTTGGCGAAATTGAATGTTCCAACTATACCGCACTCGGTCACAAATTGCACTTTTTTAGAAGGTGGAATGCGTAATTTGTGACCGTGGGTATTATATACAGGACTTACGCAAAACCTTGCGGAGGGCGCGCCGAAGATCTAACGCGCCTGCTGGCGTTAGACACTGTTTCTTAAGTACACGGGTTTGACGGATTACACGGTCAAACACGGATTTTTAAATGATTTTCTCCCGTTTTTAACGGGAAAAACCTTTGAAACACGAAGGAACACAAAGTCAACGAAGGAAAAGCCCTTACGGCTAAACGTCTTTCCCCCTTTGAGAGCCTTTGTGTACTTTGTGTTGAGGCTCTTTCCCGTTTATTACGGAAGAGCCTAAATGATTTTCTCCGTGAAATCCGTGTTATCCGTGTCCAAAAAAGACTTAAGAAACACTCTCTTAGAGAACGCCAATTATGCGTAAGTCCTAATATACAAAGAGACGAGAATCGGTGCAAGAGTAAAAAAGAAAATCCGCCCCGGCTTTCGGAGGCGGATCGTTGATTACTCTTCCTGCTGGGCCTGCATCTGGCGCTCGAAGTCTTGAAGGTCGGGATGCAGCGGAACGTGAGTCATCCAAATATCGAAGACCTCGAGCAGTCCCGCTTCCTCGGCCTCGCGGCGCGCGGAGGCGAGCCAGTCGGTAAAGTAGGTTTGCTTTTTCTGCTCGAACGCATCGGCGGTGATCGGGCGTTCCTCATGGCCGATAACCTGGATCAGGTGCCACCCGAACTGGGATTGAACGGGCTTGCTGATCTGTCCTGGGGCCACGGCGAACGCGGCGTCCTCGAACTCTGGAACCATCTGCCCGCGCCCAAACCAACCCAGGTCGCCGCCCTGATCCTTGTTGCTGGTATCCGTGGAAAATTCGGCGGCCAGCGCGGCCCATTCCTCGCCGTTTTCGATGCGTTCAAGGATGGTGTTGGCGGTTGCCTCATCTGCAACCAGGATATGCCGCGCCCAAACTTGTTCTTCGAACGGTTTCAAGTGGGCGGTGATCGCTTCGAAAACCTTCTGGCGCAGCAGATCGCTCTCGACCAGCTTGCGATAGTCCGCAGGCGAGATGTTCAACTCGGTCTGGTACGAGTCCATGCTTTCCTGGAATGCCTGATCGAAACCCTCGCGAGTGTATGGTGTAGGGGTCGCGCTGGCGGTGAACGTCGCGCTCGGCGTAAACGTAAGCGTGGCGGTCGCGCTGGGCGTCATGCTCGGCGTGGGAGAGAGGGTTTGCGTCGGCGTTGGCGACTGCTCCGGGGTGGGGGTCGCGGTGCTGGTGAGGTCCGGCGTCAGCGTGAACGTGGAGGTTGGCACCGGGGTTTCGGTCAGCGTGCCTTCCGGGGTCAGGCTGGGCGTAGGCGTGGCGGAGACGATCTCCAGCTGCTTTGGCGAAAGCGTGGAGAAAACGATCTCGGTCGGTGTGAGCGTGACAGTGGGCGTGCCTTGTGGATAATAGGCGAAGATCTCGCGGACGCGTTCGTCTATCTCCTCCGCGCTGACGGTGATTCCCTGCGCCTTCGCTTCGCGACGGATGAGCAGGTCGCTCACGAGCGCGTCAACGACATTTTGCCCAAGCGTCAGGGCGCCGTCCGGCGAAATCTGGCTGTTGATCTGATCCAGTTGCTGGGTCATATCCAGGCCGAATTGCGCGTACTGCGCGTACGTGAAGTATTGATTGAGCAGACCTTGTCGCTGCAGGCGGACATTCAACTGGAAATCCTGCAAGGTGGCCGTTTGATCTTCGATGCGCGCCACAGGGCGGTTACGCAGCAGGTAGTCAACGTTAAAATTGCCGATGGAAATCGTTCCGTCCATGAACAGGCCTGCAACCACGCCAACCGCCACGATCGCGAAGATGACGATCGCGCCCCAGCGAATCCATTGCGATTGCTGTCTTTCGCGCGCCAGGCGCGCCACGTGTTTGCGGGTCAAGACAGTTTCTTTTGTGTTACGAGGTGCCATAAGTGATTCTCCGTGACGTAAACGCGGGACATGGAAAATGCGCCATGCCCCGCATCCGCGCGATGAGCTAGCGCATATCCCGCTGTTCGGTAAACGTCAGGAGGGCGATGTGCCGCGCCTGCTTGATGGCGACGGCAAGTGTCCGCTGGTGGCGGGCGCAGGTGCCGGTCTGTCGACGCGGGCGGATCTTTCCGTCGTCCGTGACAAAGCGGCGGAGCAGGTCCAGTTTTTTATAGTCAATCGTGATCGTTTTGTCGGCGCAGAATTGACAGATCTTCGGTTTGGCGTAATAGCGGCGTTCGCCGCCCTCGCCTTCCGCGCCACGACGTATTTCTTCAGCCATGAGAAAACTCCAATCTTGCTAGAAGGGGAAATCGCCTTCATTGGTGCCGGTCGGTGCAGCCTCCTCGCTGGGAGTGGCGGCGCTTCCGGCCTCGTTGTTATGGTTGCTCTCGCGGCGTTCGCTGAGCATGGTCATTTCGTTCGCAACCACTTCTACGCTGGAATGTTTCTGGCCCTCCTTGTCTTCCCATTTACGGGTTTGCAGGCGGCCTTCGATGTATACCAGCATGCCCTTGGTCAGATATTGCTTGCAGGTTTCTGCCAGGTTGCTCCATGCCACGATGTTGAACCATTCGGTTTCGGTATGCCGCTCCCCGTCGCCCGAATTCCACGAGCGGCTGACGGCAACCGCAAAGGTTGTGACGGGCTTGCCGGAAGGCGTGTAGCGCATTTCCGGGTCGCGACCCAAATGGCCGATGATCATTACTTTATTCAAGCCTCGAGTCATTTCGTCCTCCTTGGGGGACCGATACTTCCCAATTTATGCCGCCACGCTGGTGAGCATGTAGCGTATGACCGTTTCGAGAAAGCGCAGATTGCGCTCCAGGTCGGCGGTAGCCTTGGCCGGCAGGGTGATATTCAACAGGGCGTATTGCCCGTCGCGTTGTTTGCGGATGACATACGCCATGCGGCGCTTGCCCCACATATCCACTTTATCCACGCTGCCGCCGGCATCGCTGACCCAGCCTTTCACGCGATCCAGCGCGCTGTTAACGGCAGTTTCGTCCAGGTCGGGCTGGAGAATGCAAACCAATTCATATTTACGCATAAGGAAAAACCTCCTTTCCATGGGGTTGGCTCCCGTTCGTACCGTGGGTATGCCGGGAGCGGAAGGAGACACAGGTTGTGTCTTGAGCGGGCGGTAGTTTACCACAAGTGGCGCAAATTGCCAATTTACGCTACTTCACATAGATTGGATTGCTGAAGATCCAGCCGCGCCGAGCGCCTAGATAGCGCCGATATGCCTCCACGCGATAGACCCCCGATTCGCGCGCGGTATAGCTGAATCTTTCCGCCCGCTTCCACTTCTGAACGGGTTGCCCGTTTCGCAGCAGCCAAACTTCCGCCTCGCCCGGAAATTTCCCCTGAAGCGTCACACTGCTGTTGAGCGGAAGTTCCTCGCCCATGACCGCGTGATGTTCGCGCCCCTGCGCGCTAAAGCGGAAGCCGCGCGTCGGCGCGATCAGGTCGTAGCCGATCCAGCCGCGACCCAGACCGAGAGCCTCGAGGATCCGCCTGCCGTCGAGATTCGAATCGCCGTCCAGCGGTTCGGCAACCAGCAGGTGCGTATTCAACGCCGAGAAATGGAAATCGTATGGAAAGAGAATCCGCTGGATCGGCCCGAGGCGGTAAGGCCAGGCGTGCGCGTCCGAGCCGCCAATGGCCGCCACGCGCTTTCCGCTGGCGAGCAATTCGTCCCATTTTTGCAGGGTTCCAGGAATGGGTCCGCGCCCATAGAACTTTGGAAAGATGGCATGGAAGATGGCGCGTCCCCAACTTGTGACAACCAGTTTGAATTCGCTGAAGTGATTCCAGAGCTCAATGCCGGTATAACCCGTCACCTCCCAGTTGACCCAGTCAATGTTCGTCTCGTGGACGAGCGGCGCTTCGGGATCATAGGGATGGGCCAGGAAGCAGATCCCGCCTGCATCGCGGACGGCGTGGATCAGCGTTTGCGGCTCATCGGCGAGGGTGGACAAGTCGCGCTGCGCTCCAAAAATCAATAGATGATTTCGCTGCGGGGTGCGCGCCTGGTCGTGGACCTCCTGGCCGATGAGCATCAGGACGCGTTTGCTTCCGTCGCGATGGTAGCCCTCAAAATCTTTGACCAGCACATTGTGGTCGGTGACGATGACCGCGTCCAGCCCGGCGCGCAGGGCTGCCGAGGCGATGTCGCGGTGCAGGCCGCTTCCATCGGAGTAGCGCGTGTGCATGTGCAGGTTAACGATGATTTCGTGCATGGTTCTGTTTGCCGGTCCGATCAGGTTTGCTCATGCAGTTTTCAGAATGCGGTTTGACGATTTGTCTCACCCGCAAGTATAATTCCCCCGCTAAATTGGCAGGAGGCTCAATTATGACTGTAACCATTCTTCAAGTGGGGCTGATTGTAACTGCAATCGCCCTCATTCTTAGCGTGATTCTGCAAAGCAAGGGCGCAGGACTCGGCGGCGGCCTGACCGGCGCCGATACCGGCAGCGTGTATACCGCGCGGCGCGGCATCGAGCGGACGCTGTTTCGCGCGACCATTTTGCTGAGCGTGTTGTTCTTCACGCTGGTGCTGCTTCTCATTGTTCTGTCCTGACATTCTGTTGGCGCATGTCAGGGCCGCCCGCTGTCCGCGCGGATACACCCCGGTCGGACGGGCGGCCCAGCCTTTTTAAACCATGAAACGTTTGCGCTGGCAAATTCTGGTGGTGGCCGTCACCCTGGTTTTGGTTGGAATCCTTTTGATCAGTCAAAAGGAGATCGTTACGGTGATCGATTCCCAGCCTGCGCAGGGCGGAGTCTATACCGAGGGCCTGATTGGCGCCATGGGGCGGCTCAACCCCCTGCTCGATTGGAACAATTCTCCCGACCGAGACGCGGACCGCTTGCTTTATAGCGGCCTGATGCGTTTCGATTCGCGCGGCCTTCCCGAACCCGACCTGGCCGAATCGTGGGGCGCAACTGAAGACGGCACCATCTATAACTTTACCCTGCGCCCCAATGCGCTCTGGCACGACGGGCAGCCGGTCACGAGCGACGATGTGATCTTCACGGTCGAACTCCTCAAGAGCCCGGCTTCGTTCTTCCCACAGGATGTGAAGGCATTGTGGTCGCGGGTCGAGGTCATTCGCCTCAACGACAAAAACCTGCAATTTAAGATTCAAGAACCCTACGCGCCCTTCCTCGATTACCTGACCTTTGGCGTTCTGCCAAAACACCTGCTGGGCGGCATCGCGCTCGACCAGCTGTTGAACGCGGAATTCAATGTAAAACCGGTCGGAAGCGGCCCCTATCAATTCGATCATTTACTGGTGAGCGGCGGTCAGATCAACGGCATGGTCTTGAAGCGTTTTGACCGATACTACGGTTCCCGCCCTTTCATTGACCAGGTGATCTTCAAATATTATCCCACCTCCGCCGCCGCGTTGGAAGCATACGCCTCTGGCGAAGTGGCGGGTATCAGCCAGATTACAACTGAAACGCTCCCTGAAGCGCTTGCGAATCGGGACCTTTCTGTATATACCGGCCGTATGCCGCAGATGGGATTTGTGCTGTTCAACTTGAAGAACCCCGAAGTCGCGTTCTTGCAGGATGTTAAGGTGCGGCAGGCGCTGCTGCTCGGACTCAATCGCCAGCGGTTGATTGACCTCTTCCTACAAGGACAGGCCGTTCCCGCGCATGGCCCCATCCTGCCCGGTTCATGGGCCTACTTCGACGGCGTCCCGCGCGTGGAGTACGATCCCGATGCCGCCATTGCCATGCTCAAGCAACTTGGATATGCCCTCGCGGCCGACGGAAGCAATGTGCGCGTCAAGGAAAATATGCGCCTGTCGTTAACGCTGGTGCACCCCGACGATCCCATCCACGCGCAGATGGCGCAATCCATCCAGCAAAACTGGGCGGGCATTGGCGTACAAGTGACATTAATTCCTGCACCGTACGACCAGGTGATCAACAATTATTTAACGCCGCGCGCCTATCAGGCCGCGCTGGTGGAACTGGCCTACCCGCGCACCCCCGACCCGGATCCCTACCCGTTCTGGCATCAAGCCGAGGCGACCGGCGGACAAAACTACTCGCAATGGGATGACCGCACCGCCTCGGAATATCTTGAGCAGGCGCGCGTTACCGCCGACTTTGGTTTGCGCGCCCGCCTCTATCGCAACTTCCAGGTTGTTTTCAGCCGCGAGATTCCGTCGCTGCCCTTGTATGTGCCGGTCTATTCCTACGCCGTTGACGCGAACGTGCGCGGCGTACAATTACCTCCGCTCTTCGACCCCAGCGACCGCTTCCTGTTCATCACGCAATGGTATCTCATCACGCGCCGCGCCCTCGAACAAACGGTCACCCCGCAACCATGAGCGCTTCTGCGCATGACCGGGCCTATTACGAAAGCGGGATCGAAGATCTTGAGACATACCTGCTTTCGGCGGAATTATACTGGCCCAGCCGCGCTCCCACCCCAGACCTGACGCAACTGACGCCGGGCGGCCTGCTCCTCGTCCGCGCGCGTTTGACCGGCTGGAAAGCGACCGGTCTCGACGCGCTCGACGCGCGCCTGGACGGTATCCGCTCAACGTGGCGATCGGCTTGGAACGGCAAAGCCCAGCGCGAGGTCCGCGCGAGAAGCGAACGTTGGCGCGGGTTCCTCTCTGGCTATCGCGACGATCCGCGCGGCGTGACGCGCTTGTATGCCCAGCATGTCCGCCAGCGCGCCATCCCCGCCCTGTTGGGGGAAGTCTCTGACCCAATGGATGGCTGGTTGAAGGAACTCTGGCGCGCTGGCGCGTTCGTCTGGGACATGAATGTGCAAGATGGTTTTCCGCAAACAGAATTTTGGTTTTTGTACGGTAAAATAACCTTCGAGGAAATAACATGACCGACATTCAAACCGCAATCGAATTTGCCCGCCAGAATCGCGAACGATTCCTGGATGAATTGAAGACATTTGTTTCGATGCCGTCCGTCTCCACATCCGACGAACATAAGGCAGATGTGGCTCGCACGGCCGAATGGGTGGCGGAGCAGTTGCGCTCGCTTGGCATGAGCCGCGTGGCGGTAATGCCGACCGGCGGCCATCCGGCAGTATACGGAGAGTGGCTGGGCGCGGGAAAAAAAGCGCCCACCGTCCTGATCTATGGACATTACGACGTTCAGCCGGTGGACCCGCTCGATCTTTGGAAAAGCGACCCGTTCGAGGGCGTTTTGCGCGGCGAATATTTCTTCGGACGCGGCGTCTCGGATATGAAAGGTCAGGTGCTGGCTTCGATGAAGGCGGTCGAGTCGGCAATGAGCGCAGGGAAGTTGCCGGTTAATGTCAAGTGGTTGATCGAAGGGGAGGAGGAGGTCGGCTCGAAGAATTTGGGGCCGTTCATCCAGAAACATAGCGACCTGCTAAAGGCGGATGTCTGCCTGAACCCGGACGCGGGGATGATGTCTGCCGATCTGCCGACCATCACGTATGGCCTGCGCGGCCTGTGCTACCTGGAACTGCGCGTGTATGGCCCGGCCAAAGACCTGCATTCAGGCCTGTATGGCGGGACGATCCACAACCCCGCACAGGCGTTGACCGAACTCGTAGCCGGGATGCACGACAAGAACGGCAGGATCACCCTGCCCGGTTTTTATGACAAGGTTCGAAAGTTAACGAAACAGGAACGCGCCGCGTTTGCCAGCCTGCCTGTCAAAGACAGAGAGTTGCTTAAGCAGACCGGTGTAAAAGCGCTCTGGGGCGAGCCGGCCTTCATTCCTGCCGAGCGTGTCGGCGCGCGCCCGACCCTCGAAGTCAACGGACTGCTCTCCGGCTGGACTGGCAAGGGCAGCAAGACCGTCCTGCCCGCCTACGCCATGGCAAAGATCTCCTGCCGCCTTGTCCCGGACCAGACTCCGGAAGACGTGGTGCGACAGATGAAAGCCTACCTCAGGAAGAATGCGCCGAAGACCGTTCGCTGGGAACTGGATGAATTAACCCATTCCGGCTGGGCCATTACCGACTTGAACAGCCGCGGCGTACAAGCCATGTCGCGCGCGCTCGAAACGGTTTGGGGCAAAAAGACTCTCTTCCGCCGCGAGGGCGGTTCGATTGGGGTGGTGGTTCACCTCCAGCAGTATGCAGGCGTCGAGTCTGTGCTGACCGGCTTCGGCCTCCCGGATGATGACATCCACTCGCCAAACGAGCGCCTGCATTTGCCGACCTGGCATAAAGGCATCGAGGCGCTGGTGCATTTTATTTATAACATGAAGGTGTAAATCGCCTGCGTGTACCGCGCAGACGCGATATGGCTTTACCAAAGTCGGAGATTCCTCAACGCGAGTTACGCCAATCAGCGAATGACGCGAATAAACCCAGGAAAATTCGCGAAATTCGCCTATTCGTGGCATTCGCGTTCCAAACCCGCCGGTTGGTCAAGCGACTTTGAAAAGACCATAGCAGACGCGAAGGCCGCAAAGAAGATCAACCTTGCAACACGATCGGCCTTCGCGTCCTTTATTTTCTGGCAGCCGCGAGTCAGTTTTCATGAAGGCGCGCAGGAATTTTGCGGCCTGCCAGGAATTGAATTGCAGGACTCTTTACCGTACATCTGCACCGCTACGCCCGCAAAGAGCGCAAAGAAAACCTTTTTAACTTGGCGGCCTTAGCGTGCTTTGCGGTAAAAGTCTTCTCATGTACGGTAGAGAATTGCAGGAAAAGATTATGAGCGAAGATCGAATTATCACCTACGGCGGGCAGGCCGTGATCGAAGGCGTGCTGATGCGCGGCCAGAAGGCGTATTCCATTGCCATGCGCGCGCCGAGTGGCGATATCGTTTTCCACACCGAGCAACTCGCCAGGGTCTATCGTTCCAGCCTCACGAAGATTCCCTTTGTGCGCGGCGTGATCCTGCTCTGGGATGCGCTCGGGCTGGGAATGAGCGCGCTGACCATCTCGGCGAACGCGCAGACCGGCGAAGAAGAAAAACTGGAGGGCGCTTCGCTCTATCTCACCATTGGCCTGTCTCTTGCCATCGGGATCGGACTCTTCTTCCTCTTCCCGGCCGCGATCGGTGGATGGGCGGAACATCTGCTTGCCTCCTCGGGCGCAGGCGGCGTCCAGCCGATGCCCTCGCTGCAATCTCTCGCCTCCGAGCCCGGACTTTGGATCGGCAATCTGCTTGAAGGAATCCTGCGGCTGGCCCTGCTGGTCGGATACATTTGGGCCATCGGATTCATGCCGGATGTCAGGCGGCTCTTCGGCTATCACGGCGCGGAGCATAAAACCATCAACGCGTTCGAGGCCGGTGCAGAATTAACTCCCGAATCGGTGGCGAAGTATCCGCTTCAGCACGCGCGTTGCGGAACGGCCTTCATGCTCACGCTCGTTCTGCTTTCCATTTTGGTCTTTACTGCGCTCGGGCCGCTGCCGATCCTCTGGCGCCTCGCGACCCGCGTTTTATTCATCCCCATCCTGGCCGGGGTGGCCGTTGAATATATCCGCTGGACGGCGAATCATCTCGGCCATCCCATCGTGCGTTGGATGATCAAGCCCAACCTTGCATTACAGAATCTCACCACCCGCGAGCCTGACGTGAAAATGCTCGAAGTGGCGATCGCCTCCTTTCAAGCCATGCGCCAGGCGGAACAGGAAAGCCCCGGCTGACCGATGGCTTGAAATTCAGGACCTGTTCTCTGCCACGATCCATCCCCTCCCGCCGATCTGATTGCGCACAACGCACTTGAACCCCGCCTCTTCAAGATGGGCGATCAGGTCAAGTTCCGTGTTCTTTGCCCATAGATCGCAGTGAAAGAGGATCAGCATCATTTTAATATTTTGCAGGACCTCTGCCGTGGCGCTCATCAAAATGGGAAATTCCGCGCCTTCGCAATTAAATTTGATGAAGTCACAACGTTCGATATGGTTCGATTTGATGAATGCAGACAGCGTTGTAGCGCGCACTGTTTCGCTGGCCTGCGAATACGCCTTGACCGTGGAATGCCCCCAGGTGCCGGTATCATGGTACAACTCCAGCGCGCCCTCCCTGTCTGCCAGGGCGAGTTGATGCACGGATAAATTATCGCAATGGTTGAGCGCGGCGTTGACGCGTAGATAGTTGGCTGAATCTGCGGACGCCTCGATGGCGTAGACATGCCCGCGTTTGACCTTCGAGGCGGCCAGGATCGAGAACGTTCCGATGTGCGCGCCCACCTCGATGATGATGTGATCCTCCGCCGGACGATATTCCGGCACGCCGCTGAAAAAAATATCGTTGCCGAAACTGTGCTTCGCCACCAGTTCATCGGCGGTGCCTTTGCGGTAGGCGATCTGGTAGCCGTCGAAATCTCCGATCGCGAGCGTGGACGGTTTGTCGGGCGTGATCCAATCGGCCACCTGCTGAATGCTTCGGTAGAACGGTCGGATGGCGCTCTTGATATGTTCGAGGATGCGTTTTCCGGGCGTGCCTCGAGGATGCTCCATTACTGAACCCTCACCAGCACTTTTCCGTCCCGCCATAGCTCTTCCAGCCGGTAATGCGCGCGCTGATCGGGGGAGAAGAGATGCACGACGACATCGCCGAAATCCACCACGAGCCACCCGGCATGCGAGCCGCCCTCGACGCGTCCGCTGCGTCTGTGTTTGGTGCGCGCCGCATCCTGCGCGGCTTTTGCCAGGGCGTCCAACATGCGGCCGCTGGTGCCGTTGCCGATCACGAAATAATCGGTGAAGGAGGCGATGTCTTTGATGTCCATTAATACGATATCCTCCCCTTTTTTATCTTCAAGGGCTTCCACGATGGAGCGTGCGAGAGTCAGGGCGTTCAGGGATCACCTCATGTATGTAGGATTGTCATTGCAGCGGGTTGCCGGCGCGCGGGTTGCAATGAAAAAGAATTATGACGTCTTCAAAGGGGCGGAAAATAATTTTGTGTACACGGCGCCGCCGCGACTCAGTTCGCTTTTGTAGAGATGGACGGCGGATATTTCGGCATTGCCAAGATCGCCGATATGGCTCCGCTCGAACGTCTTCCAGATGGATTGCTGGTCGCTGGCGGTTGCCTGCTGGCGGACGCGCCCGATTGTCAGGTGCGGCGAGAAGGGGCGCGCCTCCGCCGCATAGCCGAGTTTGGCCGCCGCTGATTCGATTCCGCGCTGCAGGGTGGAGAGTTCGGCCGGGGCGTGGAGTCCAACCCAGAGTACGCGCGCCCGCTTCGGGGTCGGGAATGAACCGAGGCCGCTTACGCGGATGGGAAATGACTGAACTCGTCCGGCCTCCAGGGTCAGCATGTTGGCGAGCATCCCCAACGTTTCAGAGGAAATGTCGCCGAGGAATTTTAACGTCACGTGCAGATTTTGGCACGCGACCCAACGCACCAGGCCGGGCCCGAGCGCGCCGCGCAGGGGTTCGATCTCGTGCTGGATCGCTTGTTGGATGACAGGGGGAATCTCAACGGCGATAAAGGAGCGCAGGGTGGTCATGCAGTTTAGGCGCGCGGCTCGGATGGGATCAGCCTCTCGACCGCGTGTTTGAGATCGAGATACCCGACTGGCTTGGTGAGATAGGCTGATGCCCCTGCCTCCATGCCGACTTTGATATCCACCGGCATGCTTTTGGCTGAAACCACAATGACGGGGAGGTCTTTGTAGTGCGGCTCGCGGCGCATGAATCGCAACACTTCCAGCCCCGAAATATCCGGCATCATCAGGTCGAGCAATACCAGGTCGGGTTGTTCGTTGGCGAGCATTTCGATGGCGGGTGTGCTGGAGAAGGTTTTTACCACCCGGAACCCGTTGACGCGCATCATTTCAGCGAAAAGTTCGGCGGCATCGGGTTCATCTTCCACGATCAAAACAGTCTTTTGTTTGTCCATACTGCGTCAAAAATAGCATAAGAATGGAGAAATGGCAAGAGGCGCGCGTAAGGATGGGCGGCGCGGCGGAGTCTAATGGGCATTGGAGACGATATGACCGACCTCGAACAATTTCGCGCCGACAGAGATGATTTCTTTGCCAGCCACCCGCAAAGCCCGCTGTCGGCGCTCCAGAAACGGACCTTCGATGGGCTTCGTTATTTCAACGAAAATTCTGCGCTGCGCCTCGAGGTGAATGTGGACCTGTTCCCTGAACGCGAGACGATTCGGGTGCAGACTTCCACCGGCGACTTGCGCGAATATATTCGACATGGGAGATTTAAATTTTCGGTGGATGGGCAGGAAGCGCAGTTGACCATCTACGAGGCCGATCATGGTTTCTTTCTTTCATTTGTGGATGCGCTGGCCGGGCAGGAGACCTACCCCGCCGGGCGCTATCTCGAACCTGAAGCGCTTTCGCCCACCCGCTTTCGCGTGGATTTTAACCTGGCCTACAATCCCTATTGCGCCTACAACGAGGCCTGGTCTTGCCCGCTGACGCCGTTTGAAAACCATTTGAAGGTTCCCATCCGCGCTGGCGAGAAGTTGTTCCGGGAATAAGGTTGCCCCTTCAGATAAAGTACCCCGTTTTCCAAAAAGGGCAAACGGGGTTCAGGGTTCTTGTTTGTCCTGCTTTTCCAGCACATTGAGCAGGGCGTCGTGTTCGTCGCAGCAGTCGCGACACATATCGAGGTGATCGCGCACGAGCGGCATGAGCTTTGCGGCGTCTTCGTGGCGCACTTCGATCTCGGCGAAGCGGTCCAGCGCGTCAAAGACCTGTTCGCAGTCCAGTTCATGAGTCTCGAGGTAGCGGATCAGTCCGATCACATCCGCATCGCTGATGGGTGGGACGACTCGTTGGGTTTTGGGCGCGCGCCCGATCTGTTTCAGCCAGTCTTTTAATTTCATTCTAACCTTTTCACTTGACGATAAGGTTGCGGAATTTCTTACTTTTCTTCGAAGGCGGCCAGCACATCCTGCGCGTTCAGGCCATCGAGGAGGAGCCGTTTTTTGAGGTGCAGGCGGGCATCGTGGAGCAGTTTGTAGAGCGCGTTGCGGTTGGTGTTGAGATTCGCCGCGACCTCCTCCATGGGCAGCCCCTGGATGCCGAGCATGATGAGAGCCTGACGCTGACGTTCGGTGAGTTCCTCGGTGATGATGCGCCTCACGCGGGACAGCATGTCGGCGCGCTCCACCGAGCGTTCCGGGCCTGCGCCGGCATCTTCGAGCAGGCTTTCGGGGGCGGGAGATTCTTCGTCATCCATCAGTTCGTCAAGCGATGAATCCCGCCAGCGTTTGCGGCGCAGTTCGGAGAGCGCGATGCGTATGGCGATCTTGTGGACCCAGGTGGTGAATTGACTGCGCCCCTCGAAGGTGTGCAGACGGCTCAAGGCGCGGAGGAGAGTCTCCTGCGCGACCTCCTCCACGAGGAAGTTGAACTGTGGATCGCTGGAGGAGACCCAGCGCGAGAGGGCGTATGGCAGGCCGCTGACCACAACCGCGCGCAGATCCTCCAGCGCGGCTTCGCGCGCGGGACCTTCGGTTTGCAGATCAGCGATCCATTGTTCGTTGGTGCGGGCAGGCATGGTCTGGTGATTATAACTAAAGAAATCGTGAACGAAAAACCAGGTTCCTCTGAGAAACCTGGTTTTTAGTGGTCTCAACTGGACTCGAACCAGTGACCTCACCGATGTGAACGGTGCGTTCTAACCAACTGAACTATGAGACCGAAGCGACGGGGATTATAGCCGAGGCTTTTTGCTTTCGCAAGGCTAATTTGAAATAGATGTATGGCTTTACCAAAGTCGGAGATTCCTCAACGCGAGTTACGCCAATCAGCGAATGACGCGAATAAACCCAAGAAAATTCGCGAAATTCGCCTATTCGTGGCATTCGCGTTCCAAGCCCGCCGGTTTGTCAAGCGACTTTGAAAAGACCATAGAAATATATGATTTGAACCGCGAAGGTCGCAAAGGCCGCGAAGAAAATCATTCTTTCTTTGCGTTCTCCCTGGCACCGCCCGCCAGGGCAGGTGTGGCGTGCTGCGCGGTTAATGATTTTATGGTGGAGGTAAATAATCCCACGGATTCACAAAATAGGTGGTGGTGCGAATCTCGAAGTGCAAGTGCGCGCCGGAGGATTTGCCGGTCGAGCCGATGGCGCCGATCGGGTCGCCCTGGCCGACGCTTTGCCCGCAGCCGACATAGATCTGCTCGAGGTGAGCATAGAGGGTTTGAAAACCGGTGCCGTGATCGATCATGATCATGTTGCCATAGCCGTACTTGTTCCAGCCTGCGTAGACTACCACGCCCGCATCTGAAGCATAGACTCCTTCGCCAAGGTTGCCGGCAATGTCAATGCCCCAGTGTATGGGCGGTTGGTAGTTGTAGCCGGAGAGGTAGTGTTTGTTGGCCGGCCAAATGAACGTACCGTAGCCAGACACGCCGCCGGAGATCGAGCCGCACGCGCCGGGTCCCATTTCGGTGGCGATGGCAGGATTATCTCGCGTCAGGCCGAGTGGCGCAGACCATGAGATGAGTTCACGTTCGCCGCCAGGGATGATTAGCCAGAGGCCTTGTTCGATGTTCGGGCTGTTGTAGTCGCCGATGGCTTCGAGATTGAAGTGGTTGCCGGGGTATTCGATGATGTCGGCAGGAGTTACGCCGAAGAATGCCGCCCAATCGGCAAAGGTTGTGGACCCGCCGAGCCATTGGTAGTACACGCCATTCACAGGCAGGATGTTCAACTCCTGGCCGGGATAGAGTCCGTGCGGGTCGTCTGCGAGGACGGTGTAGTTGCCCCACAGAATTGTCTCCGGCTGAAGGCCGAATTTTTCGGCGATGCCGAAGACCGAGTCGCCTTCGACAACCGTGTATTTGATGATTTCCTGCCGGGGGCGGGTGGGAATATTGGTGTGGTCGTCTGCTGCGCGGGCGACGCCGGGTATGCCGGTCTCGAGCGGGGGCGGAAACAGGCCGGGGTCAATCAATGGGGTGGCGGTCGGACCGACGGCAAAGGCCAGCCGCGCCCGAAACTTAAAGGGGACTTCCTGATTGTAGGCGCGCAGCAAGGCAATGGCGGCCGCGATCAACAGCAACGACAGAGCCGTTGTCCCGACGCGCAGAAGCGATTCGCCCAAGCCCAGCCCAAGCAGGGCGTTTGTCCATTCCGTCAGCGGATTTCTTGATCGTGTTTTTTGTTTGGGGGCGTATTCCGCCGGGCGTTTTTCGTTTTGAGGTTCTGCCTGCGGGGCGTCTTCGCGAAATTCAGAATTCATGCTGGCATGATAACAAAGGCAAATTGGCGAGTCAAGCGCAAGTCTTATCCGGGGTTAACATGCGGTCTCAGGCTGGCACGACCAACTCGGCGCGGTCGTTGGCGGGACTGTTGACCAGCGTGCCGACCGCGTGCGCGGACATGTCGTCCGCAGGGAAGGGACGGAGCAGGGGGGACAGGTTCGCGGGAGTCTGAGGCGATGTGTCCAGCCAGCGGGAGTAGTCGCGCGGGTGCAGGATGACAGGCATGCGGTTGTGGATGGATGCCATTAGCTCGTTCGGTTCGGTAGTGATGATCGTTGCCGAGCGGATAGAGCCGCCATCGGGCGAATGCCACTCGTCCCATAGACCGGCGAAGGCGAACGGCTCGCGGTTTTTGAGGAAGATGAAATGGGGAATCTTCGTTTTCGATCCGGGTACGCTTTTCCATTCGTAGAATCCGTCGGCGAGGATGAGACAGCGTTTATATTTAAATCCGCCGCGGAAGGATGGTTTCTCTGCCAGTGTTTCGGCGCGCGCGTTGATCAGCCTGTTTCCGATGGACGGGTCTTTCGACCACGAGGGGATCAGCCCCCACATGAAAAAGTCCGCCGTGTTTTTTCCGTTATTGGGAATGGCAAGGACTGCCTGCGTCGGCGCGATGTTGAAACGCGGCGCAAAGAGTTCGGGGAAGGCGAAGCCGGGAAAAACTTCTTGCAGGTCGGCTGGGTTAACGGTTAAGGTAAATCGTCCGCACATGGTTGCTCCTGATTGATTTGAGAGAACGCGCCTTACGCAAGGTTTTGCGTAAGTCCTGTTTAAGAAAAGCTCTTTAAGATGTAATTGGCAACGTGAAATAAAATGCCGCGCCTTGCCCCGGCGTGGATTCAGCCCAGATCCTCCCGCCGTGAAATTCTACGATGCGCTTGACGAGCGTCAAGCCGATGCCGGTGCCTTCGCTGTGCGGGTCGAGTTTGTTGAAGAGACCGAAGATGCGTTCGGCAAATTGCGGATCGAAGCCCTGACCGTTGTCGCGCACGAAAAATATCGGCTTGCCATTTTCGAGTCCCTGTGCGCCGATTTGAATCATGGGCGCGGGCTGGTCTCCCATGAATTTGACGGCGTTCTCGACAAGGTTTTGAACCACCTCGGTCAGTCGCACGCGGTCGCCGCGGACGGAGGGCAGAACTTCCTGAATCTTCACGCGCACACGTTTCGCGTCCAGCGCGCCGTGCAACATCTCCAGCGCCTCGCGGACGATCTGTCCAAACGGCACATCGCTGGGCGGGTTCATCAAACGCCCGATGCGCGAAAGTTCGAGCAGGTCGTTGAGCAGTTCCTGCATTTTGTCGGCGGCTTTGTTGACGCGTTGGATGCTCGAGGCAAGCATGTCCAGATTGCCCTCGCGCGCGTCTTTTTCCACGTAGCCGAGGAAGCCCTTGATGGTGATGATCGGACTTTTCAAATCGTGCGAGACGGTGTACGTGAAGCGCTCCAGTTCGGCGTTCTTCGCCTCCAGTTCGCGGATGAGCGACTCGCGGTCGGCTTCGATCTGTTTTTGTTCGGTGATGTCCTGCACCGCGCCGACGATGCCCGTCACGCGCCGCGCGGCTTCATCCCAGACGGGATGTGCATACACGCGCGCCCAGCGCAATGAGCGGTCCTTGCGGCGGAAGCGGATCTCGGTAACGACGGGCTGATTCGTTTTAATCGTATTTGTATCGGCTAAATCTTTTGCCAGGTCATCGGGATGGATGTGTGCACGCCAGCCGCCGTTCGCCACGTATTCTTCATAGGTATATCCTGTGATGGTTTCGAACGCGCCCGCCACCCATTCCAATTGCAGGATGCCGTGCGCGTCTTCGCGCGAGGAGAAAACGTAATCACTGCTGACGCGCGAGATCAGGCGGTAGCGTTCCTCGCTCCTGCGCGCACGGCGCAGGGCGCTGCGCAGGGTTCCCGAAGCGAGGTGCTGTAAAATGGCAACCACTGGAAAAAATAAAAGACTGACAATCCAGGTCGTTGACGCGGAGCTTTTAAATTCGGGCGAGAGCCTTCCCTGAGAATAGGCGAACATCATTAACGCGCCGGACGCCAGCGATAACGCCGTGAAGATGGACGCTCCGCGCCCGCCCAGCAGGATGCCGGCGATCACGATCACAATGCTGTATCCGAGCAGATACGCTTCGGATTGCACGCCTCCGCCGGTGAACGAAGTGACGGTTAAGAAGAGCCAGAATAACCCCGCCTGCAAAATGGACGCCGCCTGCACCTGCCCGCGCCGGAGAATGTACAGCGCGATGATGTTCGCCGCCTCGCCAAAAAGGGACTGCGCCAGAACGCGCCCCATCTGTTCCGGCGTTTTGAAAAACGAATAGATCAAATAGGGAACCGGCACCGCGACCAGCGCCCAAAGAATCACGTGCAGAATGTACGCCCGATTCGTCTGCGCGTCATCCTCGAACACGGGCGGGGTCAGCCAGCGTTTGAACATGGAAAATAGTGCGTTCATTTTCTCAACCTGCGCGCATCGCCCTCGCGCACGGTCACGCCGATCGCGTCGAGATGCTCGAGCAGAGCCTGCGCGTACTTGCGCGTTGTGCCGAACCGGTCGCGCAGTTCAGCCAGTGTTACCTGGTCCTTTTGATTCAACGCGGATTTAACTTTTTCAATCATCGCCTCGTAATCGTTTGTGCGAAAAACAACCTCCACCGAAACCGGAGTCAACCCGCCCATCTCGATCAAGGCGTTGAGGACGTCTTCGCCGACTTCTGCCTGACATTCCTTCATGCTTGGCGTCGCGAACGGACTCGCCTCGAATCTCCGCATCAACCTCTCGATGTTGACTTGATCCGCCGCCTCGAACGTGACCTTGTGTCCGGGCAGGGATAGGAAGGCGTTGGAGTCTTCAAGGAGAGTGCGGCTTGCATATTGTGCCATGAGGGCGTTGAAGATGCGCGGGGATAATTTTAATTTGCTTTTGAGTTCCTCGCGCGGGATTCCCTTTCGCAGTGGAGCGCTTTTGTGATATTCGCCCACGATCTGAATCGTTTTTGCTTGCAGGTCATTCCACAGCGGCGCGGCAATGACGAGAGTCTCATCCAGCGGAATCAACCGCCCATTGCGGAGCAGTTCCTCCTGCGCTTGCTTGGCTGGCTCGGACTCTAATCGCGAACGCGAGACGATCTCTTTTAGGGTCGCCGCGCCCAGGGTGAGCGCCGCTTCGAGCAACAAATCTGCGGGCGAACCTTGCGCCAGCGACTCAAGCGATTTCAAGAGCGACTCGTCGAATCGTTTGTGGCGTCCTTTCGGTTGCGGGTCAACGACCAGCCCTCCGCCGAGCGTCTCGCCGGGCGAGGGACGGCGCACGATGAAGCGGTCGCCGCGCACCGCGACCAGTGAATCGCGCAGTTCGAGTTGAATCCAGCCTGCATGACCGGGCGCAAGTTCCTCCGCGCCGAGGATGCGCGCGCTGGCGATCGTCTCCGCCGTTCCTAAAAAAACTTTAACTTCGTCGGAATGTTTCAGCGGCGCAGAGACATCGTTGAGCAGGCGCAATCGGACATCGAGTCTCCTGGTGGATTGATACTGCCCCGGATGGACAACCGTCTCGCCGCGCCGAACCTGTTCGACCGCGATGCCCGATATGTTCATGGCTGTGCGCGAGCCGGGCGCGGCGCGCGCCTCTTTTTTCTTGTGCGTCTGCAAGCCGCGCACGCGCCCGCCGAGTCCGCTGGGAAGAATCTCCACTTCGTCGCCGACGGAGAATGAACCGTCGGTCAATGTGCCGGTCACAACCGTGCCGAATCCGCTCATGGTGAAGACGCGGTCAATCGGCAGGCGCGGACGGTTGAGATCGAGGCGCGCGGGGTGGTTTTGAAGAAGCAATTGGAGACTGGCAATCAGTTGATCGAGTCCCGTTTTATTTTTTGCGGAGACTCGCATGATGGGCGCGCCGGCGAGGGCAGTTCCGCTCAGGGCGGCGCGAATGTCCGTTTCGAGCAACCCGATCCAGTCGGAGTCTGGGGCGAGGTCGGTCTTGGTCAGCGCGATCAGCCCGGTGGGAATCTGCAACAGGTCAATGATGGCGAGGTGTTCGCGCGTCTGCGGCATGACGCCTTCGTCGGCGGCGACGACCAGCATGACCGCGTCTATGCCCCCGATGCCAGCCAGCATATTTTCGATGAAGTCGCGGTGGCCTGGCACGTCTACGATGCCGACTTCCTCGCCGTTCGGAAGTGTGAGCCAGCCGAAGCCGAGGTCAATCGTCATCTCGCGCTCGCGCTCCTCTTTCAAGCGGTCGGGGTGAATCCCCGTGAGTGCGGCGATGAGTGTGGATTTGCCATGGTCAACATGGCCTGCGGTTCCGATAACGCGCATTTGAATTTATAGGTGAGTTGCGGGTTGCAAGATACGGGTTGCAAGTTACGGGTTACAAGTTACGGGTTGCAAGTTACAAGTTACAAGTTACGACCTGAGTACGTGTCTACCTGTGTACCTGTGTACCTGTGTACCTGTTTACGTATCTACCGGTGTACTTGCCGCGCCTTACTTGCTCTTCGACTTGGTTGTCTTCTTGCCGTGACCCATGATGCGTTCGTAGCCGGTCAGCCATTCATGCGCCCAGTTCATCAACTCTTGTAATTGGCGTTCGGTGGCTTCGGTGGTCTGATGCAGTTGATCTTGCACGGTTTGAATGGGCTCATCCATCGCGTCCACGCGCGTGACGGCGGTCTGCATGGCGGCGCGCAATTCGCGGATGGACTCATCCTGTGTGAGGGTCAGCGAGGTCCAGCGCTTCTGGTCGTCGGCTTTGAAGGAGGTCCAATCCTGGCGGGCGCGTTCTTCGGCGAGTCGTTGCATTTCGGAAATTTCGTTGATGCGTCGTTCGAGTTTTTGGGTGATCTCGGTGAAGGAATCCTGCGCGCGTTTGGCGGCTTTGGTGGCGTCCTCGGCGGCTTGCAATTGCGAGTCGAGCGCGCCCGCCTGTTTTTTAAATTCGTCCACGCGGGCATTCCATTCCTTCATCGCGCGGTCGCGTTCGATCTGGGCGCGGGTCTGCTGTTCGATGAAGACTCCCTGCGACTGTTTGCGCTCCGATTCGCTTGCCAGCAGTTCGTTCATGCGGTTTTCCACGTTGCGCAAGGCGTCAATGTTCAACTGCATTTTGTCGCGCGTTTCGTCGAGACGTTTTTTCAGCGGGATGATGTCGCCGGCGATATCCGCCATGCGCTTAATGTCCTGCCTGCGAACTTCGTCGCCGGCTTTCTGCGCGCGCTGAAGCGTATCGTGGATCTCGACCATGTTCTCCACGCGCGCCTTCAGGTCCGTGAGCGCCTGCGTGACGCGAATCTCCTCCGTGGTTTTATCCTTCAATTGTTTACGGATGTCGCTGGTGTCGGATAGTTTGCGAACATCTTCGATACCCTTGTGTAACTTTTCGATCTGGCTTTGGTAACGGTCGGCGATATCCTTTTCGCGCTTCTGGGCTTTCTTATCCACATCGGCGATGGAGGCGACAGTGTCGGCGCGCTGGCGGGTGAAGATATCTTCGAACTGGTTCAGGCGCGAGGCGGTGGAGGAGATCTCCGAAATCTCTTTTGAAAGAGTCTTGACCTGTTTGAGCAGTGCGTCGAGGGTGGTCTCCAGCGCATCGAGCCGTTTCTCGGTCGCTGTGGAGTTTTCCTTATCCTTGCGGTTCTGCTTTTCCAGCAGGTCAATGCGTTTGATGATCTGTTCAAATTCCATGAATCGCTCCGGAGAGGGTTCTCTCTTGTTTTGAATGCGGCAGGACGAGGCAAATTATACTGCCTAACTGATTACCTTACGCTTTGGTTGGGACGCGGATAAACGCTGATGAACGCGGATGTTTTTTGAGAAATTTGCCCAAAAGACGCTCAGGATCCGCGTTTTCCGCGCTCGTCTGTGTCCTGGTTTTTAAGAGTGTAAGGTAATCCGACTGCCTAATTTTCCCGTCCTGCCCGCGCACAGGGTTTGGACACACGTAGAGAGTGCGCGCCCAACAGGGGATGTCGCGGTGGGATTTGTTATAATCACAAGGCGTGCATCTAAACCGGCTTCCGTGGGAAGCGCGGTTTTTTTCTGGAGGAATTATGCCCAAAACCCAACACCGCGCCATCATGAGGTGGCTGTTCGCCTTTGCCTTTATCGTGGCGTTCCTTATCGTCTTCGGGGGGATCGTCCGTCTTACTCGTTCGGGATTGTCCATTGTGGAGTGGAATCCGGTCAGCGGGGTTGTTCCGCCTGTCGGTGAAAAAGCCTGGGCCGAGGAATTTTTCAAGTACCAGCAAACGCCCGAATACCTGCACATCAACTCTTGGATGACGGTGAATGATTACAAGTTCATCTTTTGGCTGGAATGGATCCATCGCATCGTCGCAAGACTGGCCGGGCTGTTCTATGCCATTCCGGTCTTTTATTTCCTCTTTCGCAAGGCTATCCCGTGGAAGGAATTTGGCGTCTACTTTGTGATGGGCATGCTCTTCATTGGACAGGCGTTCATGGGTTGGTACATGGTAGCCAGCGGACTCGTGGAACGCCCGGCGGTGGATCACTTCCGCCTCACCATCCACCTCCTATTTGCCCTGACCTTGCTGGCGCTTGCCTTGTGGACGGCGTACGGGCACAAATACGGATTCCCCGATTACGGCAAAAAAGCGATATGGTCGCCGGTCTCGAAACTGGCGCTCGTCTCGCTGATCGTTTTGCTGATCCAGATTTCCTACGGCGGCCTCGTAGCGGGACTCAAGGCGGGGCATGTCTCGAACACCTGGCCGCTCATGCTGGGACAGTGGATTCCGCAGGGCATCTTCGGCGCGGAGGGATTCAATCCAAACAACCTGATCGAAGTTCCGCAGACGGTTGTGTTCATCCATCGCTGGTTTGCGTTTCTCGGCTTGATCGCTGTCCCGTATGCCTATCAGCAGGCCAAGAGACGCAATTACCCTGCCGAGATCCAGCGCGGACTGATCTGGCTGATCGTCGCGGTGGCCGCGCAGATCACGCTGGGCGTGCTGACCGTGCTGACCAATGTCAATGTCCCCATCGCCTCGATTCACCAGGCCGGCGCTGTGACGCTGTTCTGGCTTGGGATATTTTTCATCCATCGCCTGCGGGCACATGACCGCTTGAAAGCGTAGCGCAAGATTCTCTACCGTACATGAGAAGATTTTTACCGCAAAGCACGCTAAGGTCGCCAAGTTAAAAAAGGTTTTCTTTGCGTTCTTTGCGGGATTAGCGGTGCAAATGTACGGTAGAGAGGCGCAAGATTAATCTTGCAGTACTTTTGAATCAAAACGGACAGGTTTGCGCCTGTCCGTTTTGATCCAGTTAGGGCTTACGCATAATTGGCGTTCTCCCCTGGCACCGCCCGTGATTTGCCAGGCAAATCAGGCAGGCGTAACGCCAGCAGGCGCGTTAGACCTTCGGCGCGCCCTACGCAAGGTTTCGCGTAAGTCCTGTCAGTTTTCTTTCTTGAATCTCGCCGCGCCGGACTTTGTGAGAGCGGCCAGTTCTTTGAGTAACTCTGGTTCGACCTTCTTGAAATTGAAACAAGACTTTCCTTGCATGCGTTTCTTCAATTCGGGCGAGATGTTTTTTAGCAATTGCGGGAACATGTAGACGGGCATCAAATAGAAGCTGACATAATTCTTTTTGATTTGCGCCGAACCGAAGAACAGGGTGCGCTTCCACTTTTCGCTGAACGGACCGTCAAGCGAGTAGGCGTCGGCAGTGTCAACCGTGACGGTCAGCGTTTTGGCGTGCGGCTTGAGGATCGCTCTGAGTTTCGCGAATACAATGGGGAAGGATTCGCTTGCAGGCATGGATGCTCCTTACGTTTTGTAGAACGTTATGAATGTGTTTACGGCCGCCAGGCGGGATCAGCCCCATCGGTCAGCAAGGTCAATCCCGTTCCGTCCACGCGAACGAGGAAGATCTGCGCGGAGGCTTTTGTCGTTCCGCCTGTGATGGCGAGCCATTGCCCATCCGACGACCATGAGAGTTTGGAATAGGATGCAATTTGTTGATCAACCAAAAGCCTCTCCCCGGAACCGTCGGCGTTCATGATGAAGACCTTGAATCCGGTGCCGCGCCCGTTGCCATCCAGCCTGGCGGAGGTAAACGCGATCAGTTTTCCGTCCGGCGAGAAGGCAGGCCCCGTGTCCACGCCCGCAGATGTGAACGCGCTTGCACCGTTGCCGTCCGCGCGCATCACGTAAATACTTCCTTTGTAATCGTTTATGGATGCGTCAAAATCCGAGGAAGCATATGCGATTTGATTCCCGTCCGGAGACCAGGCAGGAGACCAATCGTCCGGTCGGTTGCGCGTTATTTGCCGGACGATCGCGGTGTTCACGTCCATGGAAAAAATCTCAACATCCCATTCCGCTTTGTCTGCTCCCGAGTAGGCGGCGAATACGATCATATTTCCATTGGCCTGCCAATTCAGGTCTGTGGGCGTGTCGTATTCCGGATGATTGAGCGAGATCGGCCGTTGATTTGTCCCATCTGCGTTCATCAGGTAAATGTCAAATTCCAGGTCTCCGTCCACATCGGCCAGGTATGCGATTTGCGTGCCGTCGGGCGACCAGGCCGGGGACGTGCCGCTTGTCAGGCTTTGCTTTCCGGTCCCGTCTGTGTTGATGACATAGATCATCCCATCCTGGACAAAGGCGATCTGCCCGTCAACCCCCGCAACCGGGACGGTTGTTGCATCTTCTGTTACGGCGATCGTGGGGACTTCCGTCATCTGTTTTGCGCTCTTGGGAAATAACGTGACGCAGGAGATGACCCACAGGGCCATCAGGGAGGAAAGATAAGCAATGTGCTTGCGTGACTTCATTGTGTGTAACCTCATGTTTTATTTGGAATTTGATCGTGACTGAGTGGAGTAGTGAATTTACCCCCGGAATACTTGGCGATTTGTCATTGTGCTACTGTGATCAATAGAAAAACGGCGTCGCCGAAAAACTCTCCATCGGGATCAACTGCCTGCCATTGAGATTCGTACGTCCCGGCAAAAAGCGGCGCGGTGAATTGGAGACTCAGTGTGATCCTCGCGCCTGCACGCGCCGGGTAAAGTGGCATCGTCTCCGTTGCGCCGAGGGAATCGCCGCCGACGAAACGCAGGCTGTAGCGCGGATTCCAGTCGCAGGCGCCGGTGTTTTGGATCAGCCATTGTTTTTCAATGATCGAACCGGGCAGGACGACTGTTCCGTCGGGGTAGGTGATGTCGGTTAGGAAGGTTAAGTCGTTGAGGCAGGGCGGAGTTGCGCTGGGGAGGGCGGGGGGAAATGTTTGGGTGGGGAAAATGCTGGCGAGGGTTGCGTCCGCCTGGGGCGTGGGGGGAGGCGCTGTCGGCGGGGAGGATTCGGTCGGCGGGCGGAAGGGTGTGGGAGTCGTATCCCTTCCGCAGGCGGAGGTCAACAGGAGAATCAAAATGAACGCGGAGACGAGTCTGAGGGAGAGTCGGTCCGCGTTCATTATTGGGTTTCTATTTCAGGTCGAAACTAATTTAGGCTTCTTCGTCGTTGCCGCCGCTGTCGCTTTCGCCGCCCATGTCAATCGGCAGGACGAGTTCGCCGCCGAGGGCTTTTTGGCGGATGACGGTTTCGATTTCGGCGGCGAGATCGGGGTTGGAGCGCAGGTAGTCTTTGGCGTTTTCGCGTCCCTGTCCGATGCGTACGTCGCCGTAGGCGAAGAAGGCGCCGCGTTTTTGAACGATCTCGAGTTGGGTGGCGAGGTCGAGCAGGTCGCCGACTTTGGAGATGCCTTCGTTGAACATGATGTCGAATTCGGCGGTGCGGAAGGGCGGGGCGACTTTGTTTTTGACGACGCGCACGCGTGTGCGGTTGCCGATGACTTCGTCGCCGGCTTTGATGGATTGGATGCGGCGCACGTCGAGGCGCAGGGAGGCGTAGAATTTGAGGGCGTTGCCGCCGGTGGTGGTTTCGGGGTTACCGAACATGACGCCGATCTTTTGGCGGAGTTGGTTGGTGAAGATGACGGTGGTTTTGGTTTGGTTGATGGCGCCGGAAAGTTTGCGCAGGGCTTGTGACATGAGGCGGGCTTGCACGCCCATGGTGGCGTCGCCCATGTCGCCTTCGATTTCGGAGCGGGGGACGAGGGCGGCGACGGAGTCGACTACGACGAGGTCTACGCCGCCGGAGCGGACGAGGGTTTCGACGATCTCGAGGGCTTGTTCGCCGGTGTCGGGTTGTGAGACGAGCAGGTTGTTAATGTCCACGCCGCATTTTGCCGCGTAGGAGGGGTCGAGGGCGTGTTCCATGTCAATGTAGGCGGCGGTGCCGCCCATCTTCTGCACTTCGGCCACGATATGCTGGCAGAGGGTGGTTTTGCCGGAGGATTCGGGTCCGTAGATTTCGGTGATGCGTCCACGCGGGACGCCGCCGACGCCGAGGGCGATGTCAAGCGAGAGGGAGCCGGTCGGGATGGTTTCGGTTTGCATGGTGTGGGCTTCGCCGAGGCGCATGATGGAGCCGTCGCCGTAGCGTTTGAGGATGTCGCCGACGGCTTTATCGAGAACGGCTTTTTTGCCTTCGTCCATTACTGGGCCAGATGGTACTTTGTCTTTTGCGGTTGATTTGCGTGCCATGATTTATCTCCAAGTGTAAGGTTCCAGCAACGTTTTAAGTTGGTTGCGAGAGTATAGCACAGATGTTCGGGTCGTCAAGGGAGTTTAGTCGGCTGGTCTTCTAGTCTGCTAGTCACGTAGTCGCGTGGTCACGGCGTTGGCAGAAAATCGAGCGCGGGGGTCGGCGGAGGGACGAGGGTGAATCCATTCTTGAGGTCAAATGTGAAATATGTGACCTGTCCGGGGAAAATTTCGACCCAAAATTGATACGGTTCTTTTTCATAGGTTAATACGACGCGATACAAACCAGCAGGCAGGTCGCTCAAGACGAGATTCTCGCGGTAATACGGATCGGAATTAACCGCGCCGCCGCCATAGGTGCGGATCTCGCGAGTCTTATTCGTCTCTTCGGAGGTGACAAAAACGGGAAAGAGTTGCAACGGTTCGCGTTTCGGGCCGGCGAGATGACCAACCAGCACGCCCCAGCCCTGCGGCGGAGCCATCCATAATTCCGGGTTGTAGGTGTTTTGGAATGAGTTTTTTCCAAGTCGCACCTCAAAATGCAGATGCGGCCCGGTTGTATTCCCGGTCGCGCCGACCAGCCCGATCTGTTCGCCGGTTTCCATGTATTGCCCCTCGGTCACATCCACGCGCGACATGTGGGCGTAGATGGTGAATAATTGCTGTCCGTTGTAGCCAAAGTCGTGGCGGATTGCAACAGCCATGCCATACGGGTCGGTCTTATCGTTGGGTGCCTCGCGGAAGAGTCCCCAGCCCGCCCAGACCACCGTGCCGGGTCCGGCCGCCAGAACCGGCGAACCTTCAAAGGCGTCAATATCCACGCCGGTGTGAACGATGTTGTCGAAAAACATTTGCCCGTAACGATAGTCTGCGAGGGGCCAGTTGACCTGATCCGCTGGATTCGGGCGCGCAAAATAAAAGTGGTCGTAGGAGGAAACCGCCCACGGAATGGGATAAAGAGGCGGACGCCAGCCCGAGACCGGCTCTGCGCCGGGGGTGGGCAACACTAGGCGCAACGGCGCCCCGCTCGGGGTCGGGATGGGAAGCGGGTCTGTCGTTGCGGGCGCGAGTGTGGCGGCGGGCGTTTCTGCGGCGGCGGGGGCGGCGATTCCGCAGGCGGAGAGGAACAGGGCGGCGATCAGGAAACAGGAATCTGTTTTTCGCATTTAAGGCAGGGGCGTGTTGGATGGAATCGGCGTTGGTGTGGATGTGGGCAGTGGAGTTAATGTTGCAGTCGGCGAAAGGGTGGGCGTGGGACTCGGTCCGCTCGTGGTGGTGGGGCGCGGTGTGCGCGTACGTGTGGCAGTGGGTGGCAAACGAAGCGTTGGCGTGACGAGCGCTTCGGGCGGATAGAGTTCGAGCATGGCGCTGTGCCAATCCATGCCGCCGGTTAAAACAAATTCGGTGAAGCGCGCGCCCGCAAAGTAGGTGCGCCAGTTGGGCAGGGCGGGCAGTCGTTCCCAGCCATAGACGCGCGCGAGGGAAGTGAGGTCCACCCAGTAGCCGGGCGGGATGGGTGCGAATTGTCCGCCCTGTTCGTAGGCTTGCGGGTCGAGGTTATAGCGTGCGTTGATATCCCAGGGGGCGTTGTAGATCGGTTCGCCGCGCGAGCCGTCTTGCGCTTGTGCGCGGAGGTAAATGTGCCAATAGGTTTGCTGACCGATCTCTTCGCGCACGGCGATCATCCAACCGGCGTTAACCATGAGGGGATTTAAGGCGAAGGCGCGCCCCGTGTAGAGCCAGTCGTCTCCGAGTCCGGGGTCGAGCGGGGCGGTGAGAGGCACGTAGGCGTTCGAGAGGCTGGCAAGCGCGTCCCACCCGGTTTCTTCGATCAGGCGCTGACGCAATGCGTTGAATGATTCGTCTGCGAGATCGTGCAGTTGTGCGTATGGGGCTTGCACATCGTTGAGAGGCACAACTGTCCAGCGTTGACTCGGTCCCTCGGAAAGCGGTGTGACAGCCGGCGCCCAATTTGGCGCGGGCGTGGAGGCGGATGCGGTGCGATAGGCTTCGGGAATGGACGGCAGGTCCACGTTTAGCCAGGCGAGTCCGCGCACCGTTCCGGGCAGGGGCAGGATGGGCAGGAGCAGGTTTCCATCCAGGGAGGAGGCGGAGAGATAATCCGCATTGGGGTTATTCAAGATGGTGACGAGGTAGGTTCCGCCCGGATTCCAGGCGGCACGATCGGCGTCCAGCGCCCATTGCGCGGGATTATCGGGTTGGGTTGAGTCCCAGATGTGCGCGCCGCTAAAGGCGATGTTATCGGAACGGGTGAGCCACATCAGTCGTTCTTCTTTCCATTGCGGGCGATTTTCTGCGGCGTTGGGTGTGTTGGTAATGTTGACGAAGCGTCCATCATCGGCGCGGTCGAGGTCGGCGAGCCAGATGTCGGGGTTGCCGGTTTGGTCGGAGACGAAGGCGATGGAGCGTCCGCGCGGCGACCAGGCTGGGGCGTAGTCGGAAGCGGAGTTTTCGGTTAACGCGATGGGCGGCTGGGAGGGGTCTGTTAGCGAGACGACGCTGACCTCGAGATCGGAGCCGTCGTAGGTTTCAAAGGCCAGCCATTGACTGTCCGGCGACCAGGAGGGCGAGGAGTCGTATTGAGGCGTGTTGGTGATCTGCTGGATTTCGCCGCTGGCGAGGGTGAGGAGATAGAGGTCGAAGTAGCCACTGCGGTTGGATGCGAATGCAACATGCGTGCTGTCCGGGCTGACGGCCGGGGCGATGTCGTCCCATTCGCCGCGGGTCAGGCGCAGGATGGGTTGACCGGTTGTGGAATAAAGGAAGAGGTGCGCGCGCCCGTTCTCTTCCATTGAAATTAAAAATGCCTCGCCGCGAACTTCGGATGCGGTGACGAAGGTGGGGGTTGGAAAAATGGAAGGCGCGGCGGTTTGGGTGGCGCGAGGCGCGCAAGCGGCAAGGATCAGGATCAGGAACGCGCATGCCGCGCGCGCGGCGGGCGTTGGTTGTGCTGCAGAACGTTTGAATTGTGTTTTCATTCAGAGGTGGGAATTTCGAGTTGAATTTGCACAGGGCCGGCTTGTGGCCCGTCGTCTGGATAGTATAGCCGCGCTTCGAGCGTGTACGTTCCGGCCGGGTCTTCGCTGCCGCGTATATGGATGGTGAATTCCAGTTTCCACGAAAGCGGTTCGATGAGACTGGCGGCGGCCGTTTCTTCGCCGTCTGAGTCGAAAAGCGCGATGTCAATGTGCGGGCGTTTTTGGAAGGGCGTGATTTCGATGTTCACGCGCACGCGGCGGCGGTCTGCGTAGGGTTCAGCGCGCAGCGAGGTGATGCGCGTTTCTTCGGGAACGGCGCGGGCCAGGTTGTCTTCGGGAAAAAAGAAATCCATCGTCATGGGTCACTCGTCGAACAGGAAGGTGGATTCAACGTATTGCCTCACGCCCTTGACCTTGACTCGATCCTGGATCCATTGCTGAAGGTAGGCTTCCTTATATGCGATTGGTTTGCCGCTCGACAGTTCGTGCAGGGGGTAATTGAGGTGCAAAGCGCGCGGCGAGATGGTGAAGCGCGTGATGCCGGTCGGCAGGACAATGCCCTGACCGGCGAGCTTGAGCACGGTCTTGATCTTGAAGGCCGGGAAGACGATCAACGCCGTCAGGTCGGGGTAGATGGACTTGAACGAATCGATCCGCGTCTGGCTGGTGCGGTCGAGGGAGGCGCGCGATTTGTACGCGTTGACGATGCGGTGCAGGGTCTGGATGTGCGCGGGCAGATCGCTGGGTTTTTCCTTGAGCATGAAGAGTCTTCCGTCCGACAAACGAATGTGGACCGGTACATACTTGGGCGCGTCCAGCGAACGTTGTGTGTTGATGCGTACCAGTTCGATCTCTTTGATCTTGCGCAGCCCGCTGGCCAGAACGCGGGCGTTCATTCCCCAGGTGACGTGATTCCATGTTTGCAGGTGTATGTGCGAATTGTCGGGCAGCGCCACCTGCGCCACAATATGCGGAAACTCCATTTCGCGTAGCGAAGTCACGCGGTTGGCGCCGTCCAAAACCATGTAGCGCCCGCTTCCGTCTTCGAGCGGCATGACGATCGGCGGGTTGCGGATGATGCCTTGCGCCCGCAATTTTTCCACCAGCGGGGCAGTGCGTTGGAGGTCGTGATCTTCGTGCAGAATGAGGGACGCGAGGGGAAGGATGTGGAGGCTGGGAAGGTTGGGAATCATAATGGAGCCGAACATACCACGACTTGGGTAAATCGTAAATTGGAGAGTCAGTCAGCGGACCGCAGGCGGGTCAGCGCGATGGAAAAATCATCCGGGTAGGGCGCGTTAAAGGCGAGCAGCTCCCGGCTGGCGGGATGGATGAACGCGAGCGACTGCGCGTGGAGCGCGGGCCGCGCCATGCCCTCGTTCACGCGTGACCCGTAGAGGGCGTCGGCGAGCAGGGGATGTCCCAGCGCCGCGGCATGGACGCGGATTTGGTGTGTCCGTCCGGTTTCAGGAATTCCCTCGAGCAGGCAGGTCGAGGCAAAGCGTTCCAGCACGCGGAAGCGCGTCGCAGACGGTTTGCCGCTGCGCACGTCCACAATGGTGCGGTGTTTGTGTCCCACATTCACGCGCAGCGGATGGAGCGCGCGGTGTTCGTCCCATGTGGGGCTTCCCTGTGCGAGCGCGTGATAGGTCTTCGCGGTCTCATGTTTTTCGAATTGGAGGCTGAGACTGCGATGAGACTCGGCCGTACGCGCAAAGACCATCACGCCGCTGGTGACCTTGTCGAGGCGATGGACAACGTAGATCTTTCCATGGGTCTCTGTCAGCGACTTGACAAGATATGGCGCGTCCTGGTCCCAGCCGTCGGGGAGCACCGGCAGGCCGGCGGGCTTGTCGAGAACGAGAATGTGTTCGTCGAGATGCAGGATATTCATGCGGCAATTGTAACGCGACACCGGAAACAAAACGGCCTCCCAAATTTGGGAGGCCGTTTGAAAGACAGGGCGGCGCTGCTACGGAATGTAATATTCCACGATCAGCGTTGGACGGTAGGACGGCATGAAGTGATTGCCGCTGAAGAAGCGGACCAGGTCGGCGCCCAGGTCGTCGTTGTCGTCGAGGCTGAAGTGGGCGCGCAGCTGGGTGGAGCCGAACAGGTTGACGTGCGCGAACGCGGCCAGGTCCAGCGCGGCCTCATACCAGTTGCCGGGTTGGGCAACGGGGTTGAAGATGCCCACGTTGGCCGCGCTGGCCGCGGCTTCAAAGTCGCCGGGCCGCAGGAAGATTTCCGGGCTGAAGAACGGCGAGGCGATGTCCACTTGCAGGTCGCCGTGCGTGGTGAACGGGTTGACGCCGAGGAAACTCGAGCGTTTCAGCAGGAGCGTGACACCCGTGACGACGGCGTTATCCGGCAGGCTGGAGGTGTCGAAGTGAACGAGGAGCAGCGACTGCCGATCGAGCAGGTGATCTCCGACATCGAGGGTCGCGCCGGGGACATTGGGAACCGAGCCGACGCCGGAGTTCTCGTTGGTCTCGAAGATCGTCCCGTCATAACCGCCGATGGAGTAGAAGGTGGCGCTGACCGATTCGACGACCGTCACGGTGAAGGAGCCGGTTGAGGTATTCCCGGCGTCGTCGGTGGCGGAGCAGGTGACGAGGGTTGTGCCGATCGGGAAGATGGAGCCGGAGGGCCAGTCGCAACTAACTGGGACGTCTCCGGAGACAATATCTGTGGCGGTGGCGCTGAAGTACACCTGCGCGCCGGAAGGTGATTCGGCCGGAACAGTGATGTTCGCCGGCAGGTTTAGTGTCGGCGGAGTCGCATCGAGCGCGAGGCCAATGATGACCGGGTCGTGGTCGGAGGTGCGATAGTCGCCGGTGTTGCCAAGCGGATTCACATCCGATTCGTCCTCAAAGGTCGCTTCGCCGGCGTCTTTCACGTCGTCGTTGTAATCGAAGAGCGGAATCTCGTCGGCGTTAATGTGCCAGTCGGTTGCGCCGGTCACTTGCGGGGTGAGGGACGCGCTGGAGAGGGCATGATCGAGATAGCCAAGTTGCCCGTCGAATACGTAGCTATAAGCGCTTGACCCGCCGAAGGAATTCACCAGGTTGGTATATCCGCCGTTCACGAGATTCGTGATCGGGTCTTCCATGGCGTAGGAGTTCAGGTCGCCCATGATCAGGAAGTCGGGGTCGCCGCTGCCGGTCGGGTCGGTGGCGAGCCAGTTCAGCAATTCGGTTGCGGCTTTTTGGCGTGTGTCGTTCCAACAGCCCGCGCCATTGAGTTGGTCTTCGTCGAGGAGGGGCGAGGCGCTGCATCCCTTGGATTTGAGATGATTGACCACGATGGTGAATTGTTCGCCGCTGGCGATCTCCTCGAAGGTTTGGGCGAGAGCCGGGCGGTTGCGATCTGTGCCTGTCCCGTTCGGGTCGAGGAATGCCGCGCTGTCCAAAACGGCGAAGCTGCCAACGGGCGTGACGGTGGACGTCTTGTAAATGATGCCCACGCGGATGGTATCCGTACCGATCACGTCGGTGTAGATGTCGTCGTAGCCCGGCAGTCCCGAGGCGATGTTCGCCAGCGGATCAACGCCGGGTGAATTTTCCAATTCCATGAAGCCGAACACATCGGCGTCAATGGCTGTGAGAGCCGCCAGAAGTTTGGTGCGTTGGATGCTGAATTCAGCTGCGCTGTCTGCGCCGCGGCAATCAGCGGTGCCGCTCGGGCCGCATGTGCCAACGCTGTTGGACGAAGTGGTGTCTATGGTCAGGAAGTAGTTGAGCACGTTGAAGGATGCGACCTTCAGCGTGCCGCCCACGCTGGGAACGGACGGCCGCGGGTTGGCGGAGGTGAAGGCATAGGAGAACGCTTCAGTGACCGGGCGGATGCGCCAGGCGTCCGTTCCGGTTAGACCCGCAAAGGACCAATGCAACACGCCGGTCATGTTGGCGATCGTGTCGCCGCCGCGGAAATAGTTGGAGAAGCTGAGTCCAGGCACCGGGTGGAAGTAGGCGGTGTTGGGAAGGTCGGTCGGGCGGTTTTGGCGGTTGTCGCCGTCGTCGAGGATGACCGTGCTTTTGAGCAGGCCAATTTCGTGATCCGTATATCCAGATGCGGAGGGCGCGTTGCCAACTGTGAAGGTCTGCGGGCGTCCGCCTGCGGTGAGAATCACCTGTCCGTAGCGCGCCAGTTCAAAATATTCGCTGACGTAGAGCGTGGTGGGGAAGGTGACCAACATGCCTTCCATCTTTTCGTAGTAGGCGTTGACGAAGGTCGTCGCCGCGGCAAGGTCGCCGTTCGGCACGCCGGGGATGGGCAGGGTGACAGATGCCGCTGTCGGCAAGTTGTTGCCGCCCGATACTACCTCCACGCTGGTTGCGGAGACCTGGGTCATGTCGAAATATTCGCTGACTGTGCCGACAACAAGAACCTCGTAGCCGACTGAGACTGCGGTGGAGCAGGAACCGCAGAAGACAAAGATGCCTTCCGATGTATTGGGATCCGCATCCACATCGTCATTCTCTTCCTGGAGGAAGAAACCGCGCAATTGGCCGGAACCCTGGGTCTGGAAATCGCCAACGACGATCGCCCTGATCGCGACTGTGTTTCCGATCAGGGGGCTTGCGCTGCCGCTTCCCTGAATATCATGGATCAGATCGGGGGGACTGTCATCGTTGGTGATCGTGCCAACTCCCTGTCCGTCGGAAACATTCGCGCCGCTCACGTTGGTTACGTTAACGTAGAAGGTCTCGTCGCCCTCAACTTCAAAATCACCGAACACGTAAATATCGAATGTGTAGGAACTGTTGCCGAATGGGATCGTCTGGTCGTAAAGCGAGTCCTCCCCGTAATCTTCTATATTGTGGGCGGAGCCATCGGCGGTGGCAATATCGAAGGTCACGCCGCCAACGGGAGCCGGGGAAGACAGGCTGACTGTGAAGGTGAATGTCGAGGTCCCCGAGTTGCCTTCAACCTGGGTCACATTGTCAATGGAAAGATCGGGAGGGCTGTCATCGTTAGTGATCGTGCCAACTCCCTGTCCGTCGGAAATATTCGCGCCGCTCACGTTGGTCACATTCACGAAGAAGGATTCGTTACTTTCAATATTTGTGTCGCCGTTAACCGTGACATCGAATGTATACGTGCTGTTGCCCGACATGATCGTCTGGCTCGCCAATGAGTTGATCTCATAATCATTGTCGGCGTCGGTGGCGGAGTCATCGGCGGTGGCAATATCGAAGGTCACGCCGCCGACTCCGGCCGGGGTGTCCAGGCTGACCGTGAAGGTGAATGTCGAGGTCCCCGAGTTGCCTTCAGCCTGAGTCACGTTGTTAATGGAGAGATTGGGCGTGGCGGCCGCATTGGGCGTAATGGAGAAATCGTCCACAGCCAGGCCGTCGTCCGAGCCGGATGGATTTGTGTCCGTCCAGCGGATCCAGAACGAGGCTCCGTTGGCGATACTCAATCCGGTAATGGTGTAGCTGATGGCGGTTCGATTTGTCGCATTGTTTCCATCTCTTGCTCCGGCTGGAGTGGCTGTGTTCGGGGTGACAAAATCGAGACTGTTGTAGTCCGTCCATGCGCCGGTCGTCAAACTTGTTGCATCTGTGCTGAGTTGAAAATCAATCTGGTCGGTTCGGGATATCGTTCCGCCATAGCGCCACTCTTCGCCGGTGTAGCTGACATCCAGCGAGGTGATCGTGCCGCCGGTGTTGTTGATGAACTCCGCGCCGAAGACGGGATTCAGCGTGCTGCTTTGCAGGCCTCCCAGCGCGCGGTCGCTATCTGCCGTGGGCCCATAACTATAGGTATCCCCGGTTGTGCTGCTTCCATTGTCTGCGGCGTATTGCTCGTTGTCGCGGCTGCCGCCGCCCGATTCGGTAAGGTACCAATCGGTGATGGATAGAACGTTGGTTGTCCCGCTGGTGGCGAGCGTGTCGAAGTTCTGGGTGTACGCTCCCCCGGTCAGCGAGATGGCCTGCAAGGGCGCGGCCACGACAGCGCCGCTGTAACTTGCCGTAAAGGCAAGCGTCATTGCCAGGACGACAACGATCGAAAGTAACCTGCTACTGTTTCTTTGCATTGGATTCTCCTCAAGTTTATGCGATAACAGAAATGCCCTCACGCTGGCTTCTGTCAACGTTCATTTGATCTTCTTGAACAGCGTCGAATAATCCCAATTATCAATGTATGATTTTGCGCCGCGCGCAGCCTGCTGACTGTCAGGGCAGCCCGGACACGCGATATTCCACCTCCACGTTCGCCTGGATGAACTTGCTGTGCTGAATCTCCAATCCCAGACTCGGCCCCGACGGAGCGGAGCGCGCGGCTTTCACCATCATGGCCTGCGGCTGGAATGCGCCCGGCGCCTCTTCATCGAATGTGTTTTCATTGAAAGAATAAATGCCCAGCAGTGTGACCCCCAGCGCGCCCGCAATTTTTTGCGCCTTGACCTTTGCCGCCTCGATCGCCGACTCCAATGCGGATGCCCGCGTGGACTCGTCTTCGTACTTCCAGGCAATGCGCTCCAGCGCGGCGTTCTTCTGTGACCCGAGGATTTCGATCAGGCGCGGAATCCGCTCCAGCGTCCCGCAACGGACGCGCAGGCGATAGAGCGCGCTCGACGATTTAAGAATCGCTCCGCTGGATGTTTCGATCTGAATGCCTTGCAGGTGAATCTCCCCGGCTTCGATGCCCGCCTGAATCAACTCATCCGCCAGTTCGCTGACTTCCTTTGCCTTCTTCAGCGCTTCGCTGCCGCTCACAACCGATGAGCCGCGCACGGTTACAAACAGGTCGGCGTGGGTGGCATGCGCCTCTTCGCGATGATTAGCAGAGATGTGAATGGTGTCTGGCTTGAGCTCCAAGTGCATTCTCCTGCGCGTGATGTACGCCGAGTATACTCCCATCGTTGAATATTGGGAACTTTTTGGGTGGCGCTTCGTCCTGTCTACAAATCACAACAATGGAGATTGAAATGAAGAAATTGACTTTACTTGTGCTGGGAATCTTTGTGCTTGCGGCTTGCGCCTCCGCCCCGACGGTGAATTTGTCCGGTGAATGGACGCTTGAGTCCTACGGTGACGCATCCAGTCCCACGCCGGCCCTGCCCGATGTGGACACCTCCCTCACCTTCGCGGACGGGCAGCTAAACGGCAACGTGGGCTGCAACGGTTTCGGAGGCGGATATGAATCGAAAGGGAATACGCTCACTTTCGGACCGCTCTTTTCTACGTTGATGTATTGCGAGGAAACCGATGGGCAGGAACAAGGCGTCTTGTCGGTCTTTGTCGAAGGCGAAACATTAACGGTCACGCTGGACGGCGACCGCATGACGATCGCCTCGGCGGACGGCGCGTCTGTGGTTGTGCTTGTCCGAAAGTAAAGGAGAACGCGTGAATCTCCCCGCCAGAATCCCGGCGGGGAGATTTTTTAATGCCCGCCTGGTTTGGGCGCGCAATGCGATTATAATTTCAGCATGAAACAGGGAACCTTCGAATCCAGGATATTCATCCGCTCGACCGTTGAAAAAACGCTGTCGTTGGCGCGCGCATACGAGCGGCATCACAATTTTCACCCGTTGATCGTCAAGGTGGACGTGGAGCCGAACCCGCCCGTCGGAGTCCTGAAGCGATACTTCATCACCGACCAACTCCAATGGGGGCCGTTCCGTTTTAAGATCAAATATCGCGCCGATATTCTGTCTGTATCCAAAAACGATTTTCGAACCGAGGCGTATCAATCGCCCGGCACGACCGTGCTGAATCACACAACGGTAACTCCGACAGATGACGGGGTGACACTGGGCGAAACCATCACCTTGAGAGCCCCGTCCCTCTTGTTTGGTTATGCTTTTCAGCAGGCAAAGCAGGCGCACGCGGAGATGTTGAAACGCCTCAAGGACTGGCTCGAAGCGCAATAAAAAAACAACCGCCCAACCGGGCGGTCATTTTTTGCGCATGGTGTTTACCCCTTAATGTCTCTCCGAGTACACCTGGTTGGGGTTCTTTAGCCATTCCTGTAGATGATGAGCGTGTTCCTCCTCGTGTTCGACAAAAATCTCCACAAGGTACGCCACCGTGCCGAACTCGCCCCACGGAAACGTGAGCGGCTGGGTCGTTTTTTCCTCTGGCAGGGCGCGGATGGCCTCGATGATCAACTCATGTGTGCGCTCCCACTCGCGGCGAACGCGATCGTAATCCAGGGTTTCGCGAGTCGAGACGGTCTGCGCGTTGTAGGCGTCAATGCCGCGCGAAACCAGAGTCTGCAGCGGCGCGTTGGCTGCGTGGGCGCGCAGCGCCTCCACCACGGCATCGTCCCAGCCGGACATATGCACCAGGAATTCCTTCAAGCGCCAGTCGCGATAGATCTCCTGGTCGCGATACGCCTCCGCTTCTACGACCAGTGCTTGCAGTCTCTTGCGTCGCTGCTCCCAGCGCGCAATGAGAAATTCTTTTTCGCGGGATATCATACCTGCCTTCTTTCCGGGTTGGAATGCCCTGCGCTTACCTGTATTGTTCGAGCCACCACGAAGCGGACGGGTTTTTGCTCGCAGCCATGAGGCGCAGGACCTCCTGCGCGTCGAACGGGACGCGGCGAATATCCGCGCGGAGCGATCTTCCATCCACGTCGAGCAGGAGATACTCGGCCCACGGCAAAAGTTCTGGAACGATTCCGGCCACATAGGCATGTTTAAAAGCGTTGCCGATGCTGCCAGAATTGAGAAGTAATTTCGCCCCATAACGGCGATACAGCGGAACGTGCGTATGCCCGCCGATCCACACCGAAGCGGATGTGTCGGCGAAGAGCTCGTCCAGTCTGTCCCCGTTGGTCGTGGCGAGAAGCACATCGGTGTTCGCGCGCGGCGACCCGTGAAAACACAGGATCGAGTCGCCCGCGCCTGTTTCGAGTTCGTATGTGGCGCGGAAGGAACGGATGAATTCCAGGTCCGCCGTACTTAAACGCTGCGAGGCCCAATCGAGGGCGTTGTGCAAATGGACCCCGATCTGCAATTCCAATGCCCGCTGCGGAAACAGAATCGCCTCATCGTGATTCCCCTGAATATAGACGCAATCCAGCGCGCGCAACGCGTCCAGCGTCTCAGCCGGGTTCGGGCCGAGCGTGGCCGCGTCGCCCAAAAAGACGATCTGGTCCGGGCCTTGGGTTTTTAGGTCGGTCAGCGCGGCTTGCAGGGCGGGGTAATTCCCATGTGTGTCGGAAAGAAAGGCAATTCGCATGTGTATCCCTTTGCAAGGCGGATGGCGCTCATTGTACCCGACAGAAACGCGAACCGCATGCCATTTGCATTTCAATGTGCGCACAAGGTTGTCATCCATTCGACACCGCAACTGCCTGCTGCGCCGGGCAGATCACGGGCGTTGCCAGGCGAGAGCGTCTCTTACGCTGGCGTAGGCGGACGTTCTCTAATGTCCACCGACATGTTTTGCCTGCACGCATTTCCAAGCGAGTCCCGCCTGATATAATCCGTTCATCCATGCTGTTCTTCAGCCTCTTTTTTATGTTCGTGATCGGCGCCATCGCCTTTGTCGCGGTTGTGGCTTCCCTGTTTACGCCGGTTCCTTTTTTCCCTTTCATCTTTCCACTCCTGTTCGCCGCTGTCACGCTTGCGGGGCTGCTGGCCGCGCCGCACATTCGCCGATGCACAACCCTGTCCGATCTGACTCCCCGTCAAACGTTCGCATCTCCTCGAACCAGTTGGCTCTACATTATCATCGTCCCCGCCGTTTTTTTGCTTCTCTTTGCGCCAGGCATCCAATTCGGCTATCATGGGTTATTCCACTCCGCGTATGTGTACGAAATCCTGCGCGGCCTCCCGCCCGAAAATGTCACCCTGCCTGGGTACCCGGCCAACGATTACTGGCCGTACCACGTATACCTCGCCCTGTTGTCCCGCCTGCTCGACGCCCCGCCGCCGTTTGTTTCGGCGCTTTCCAATATTTTCATTCTCGGCATGTGCCTGCTGTGGAGTTCCGCACTGTGGAAGTTGCTTGCTGGCCCGGCCGCTTCCTCCGCGCTCGATGTTTTATTTCCCCTGCTCGGCGCCAACCTCTTTTACCTGCCCAATCTTTTCCTTGCCCGGCAATTTCTCCTTCCCGCCGTGTGGCAGCCCGACCCGCGCCTCGACTTCTCCCTGGTCCGCTTCATTAACTTCAACGGGTTTTCGCTGGGCATCCTCTTCTTTCTCGCCGCGTTTTTCACGGCGTTAAAAATTTTACGCGAAGGCGAAACCCGCCGCGACGCCAGCCTGCTGATCTTCCTCGGCGGCTCGGCGCTCCTTTTCCACGCGACGACGGGCGTCTACCTTTTCGCCGCGCTGATCCCCTGCTTGATTGTTACGCGCCTGCTCGACCGTTCGCGCCCCCTCCCGTCCGCCTCCTTCCTGACCCAAAATGGATTCGCCCTCGTTGGCTGGCTCCTGCTCTCCGGTCTTTTTCTGCTTCCCGCCGCGCTCTTCCTGCTCCGTTCGGCCGCGGCCATGGAAGTCAAAACAACGCTCGAACTTTTTTCGCCGCGCGACATGACCTCTATCTTCGTGATGATCTACCCGGCGATCCCATTCTTCATCCTGGCCGCGACGCGGGCCTGGAAAGAAAAGCAGACGATCCTCCTCTTCCCCGCAGTCCTGGCGCTGTGGGGATTTCTCCTGGCCCTTTTTGTCCGCCTGCCCGATGGCAACGAATATAAATTCATTTATCTCTCCAGCATTGCATTTCTGATGGTTGCGCTCATGGGCATGAAAGATTTTGCCTCCCGCTTCACCAATGGAGGCCGGGCGGTTCTGATCATTGCCGTCACTGCGCTGGTTGCAAACACTCTTGTTGGAACGTGGACGATGTATGATGTCTACTCCCGCCGCCACAATGTACGTGTAACCTATCATGGCGCGCACGTCACCCTCGACCGTCCCGACTTTGCGCCGTTTGCCTGGATTCGCGAGAACACGCCGCCCGAAACTGTGATCCTCCAGCCGCTGACAAGTAAAGATTGGAATTACGGCTACTTCTCCGAGCGCCTGCCCTACGTGGTGGCCGGTCATATTTATAACGAGGGCATTCCGGCCGCGGCCGCGCGCATAGCCCAGGTAAACCGGTTATACGACCCCGCCGTCCCCATTGCAGAACGCATTGCCGTGGTTGAGGCCGTCCGCCTGTCTTTGAACCGCCCCATTGCCGTCCTCTATTCTGCCGACCCGGCCTTTCGCTCTGCCATGGAATTGCGCTTCGGCGTCATGGGTGAGGCGCTTGGCGATCAAACCTATATCTTCCTGCTGGATGCCCCATGAATCAATCTCCTGCCGCCTCGCCGCGCGACTTGAAAATAGACATCCTCAAAGGCCTGTTGGTCGCAGACATGCTGTGGTCGCACGTGATGGGTTATCTGGGCCTGCGCGAAAACCGTCTTGTGGACGGGACGTGGAATATCTTCGTCCTCATCACCTTTTCGGGATTTGTTTTTTGTATGGGCTACGTTATACAGGTTTCGTATCTTCAATTCGATTCTCCCCCAGTGGGAAAATTGTTGCGCTCCACAGGGCGCACAATGATCGGTTATTACATCGCCGTGTTCAGTTTCTTTATCATCTTCCGCAACGAATTCGACCGCGATCTGTTTTTCTCCATCCTGTCGCTTCTGCGGTTTGGCAGCATCTCCGAGTTCCTGCTGGCGTTTGCATTGATTCCGCTGGCGGTGATTGTTCTGACCCGACCGATCAAGAAATTGATGCGGGCCTCCGACCGTCTCTTCTTTTCAGTGATCTTCCTGCTGCTGCTGACAACTTTTTTGCCGACCCATTGGGTGAAATCCACCTACATCGGTTTGTTCATCGGCGGCCCGCAGGGCAGCATCTATTATCCGCTGCTTCAATATTTTTCTTTTTTTCTGCTCGGCGCGCGTTATGCCGCGCGGAATATCACAGTGGGAACCGGGCATCTGCTTGCGGGAATTCTGGCGCTTGCCATTTTTGTCGCCGCGTGGAACGCCGGCCTGACCTTTTCGCGCTTTCCTCCCTCCCTGGGTTGGATCGTGTTTGGCGCAGCGGGTTTCTTCGTCTGGTATTGGGTGGCGGACCGCCTGGCGCGCTGGCCGCTGGCTGCAAACATTCTTGCCCCCGTCGGTGCGAACTCCCTGTTCTTTTTTGTTGTCTCAGACATCCTCATCTTTGGCATCAGTCCAGCCCTCAAGGGGCGCCTGGGCATTCTGGGCGGGACGCTGCTGGCAGTTCTCCTGCTCGCCATCATCCACGCCATGATGTCCATGGTCCGCCCGCGCGGAAGATGATCGTAAGCGCGCTCCATTCTTATATCGGGTAAAATCAAGCCGGAAAAAGCCGCCATGAAAAAATTCCTCGGCTATTGTTGCTCATTGTGTGGGGCGGAATATTCCCCCTCCGAAATTGCCTACACCTGCCCGAAAGACGGCGGCAACCTCGATGTTTTGCTGGATTACGAATCCATTCGCAGGAAATTTCACCCGGAAGATATCACCAGCCGCGGCGATCCCTCGCTCTGGCGCTACCTGCCCCTGCTCCCGATCAGCGAACCAGAGGGCGACTCGACCCCCCTGCATGCGGCCGGCTGGACCCCGGTCTTTGCCCTGCCGCGTCTGGCTGAAAAACTGGCCATCCGGCGCCTCTGGCTCAAGGACGAATCGCGCAATCCCTCAGCCTCCTTCAAAGACCGCGCCTCCGCCATCGTGGTGGCGCGCGCTCAGGAGATAAATGCAAAAGTCGTGGTGACCGCCTCCACTGGCAACGCAGGCGCAGCGTTGGCGTGTATGTCTGCCGCACTCGGACAGAAGGCAGTCATTTTCGCGCCCAGATCCGCGCCGCCCGCCAAAGTGGCGCAACTGCTCATCTTTGGCGCACGGGTTATTCTCGTGGACGGCACGTACGATGACGCCTTCAACTTGACCATTCAGGCCGCGCAGGAATTCGGCTGGTATTGCCGCAATACAGGCTACAACCCGTTTACCGCCGAAGGAAAAAAGACCGCGGCCTTTGAAATTTGGGAATGGTGGGTGGAGACTCATCGCGCGTGGCATAAACAGGATAGTTCACTCAACAATCACCCGCCGCTGACCATCTTTGTTTCGGTGGGAGATGGCAACATCATCTCCGGCATCCACAAGGGTTTCAAAGACCTGCTCGCCCTTGGCTGGATCTCCAGCCTGCCGCGCATCATCGGCGTGCAGGCGGAGGGATCGTCGGCCATCGCCAACGCCTTCCGCGCCAACACAGAGACGATCGTGCCGGTCTCTGCCGCAACGATCGCAGACAGCATCTCGGTGAACCTGCCGCGCGACGGCGCACGCGCTGTGCGCGCGGCACAGGAAACGAACGGAACATACATCACTGTTTCCGACAAGGAAATTCTGCGCGCCATGTCCGAACTCGGCGCGCAGGGGGTCTTCGCCGAACCGGCCGGGGCGGCCGCGTACGCCGGGCTGGTCTGCGCGGCCGCGGCGGGCGTGGTGGGGAGCGAAGATCCGATTTTGGTGTTGAATACAGGGAGCGGCCTCAAGGATGTCCGCGCGGCCATGCAAGCGGTGATCGAAGCGCCCATTATCGAACCGACGCTGGAGGCGTTGAAGAATCTGCCATGAATCCAAAGTGGAACACCAGTTCACGTTATCTTGCCATCGCCCTGATTCTCGCGTTCATTGTTTTCGTCGGCTGGCAGATCCGCGCCATCTTTGAACCGCTCATCATTGCCGGGCTGATCGCGTACATCATCTATCCATTCGTACATATCTTTCAAACGCGCCTGCGGCTGAAGCCCGCGGTGGCCTCGCGCGTCGTATATTTTTTCGCGCTGGCGTTGATGCTCGCCGTCCCGGCGCTGCTGGCGCCCACCCTTGCGCGGCAGTCCCAGGTGGTGGCGCGCGATCTATTGAAGACCTTCGACGAGGTGGAGACGCTCCTGGCCGAACCGATTCACGTTGCCGGGTTCACCATCCATCTCGAAGAATTGATCCCGGACGCGCGCGACTCTTTCTCTTCCGCCCTCGAGCCTCTGCCCCAGGACGCGCTGGCTCTGCTTGAGACAACTTCGATCGGGACATTGTGGTTTCTGGTGGTTGTTGTTTGTGTGTATTATTTTATGACCGATTGGGACAAACTGCGCGATTGGATCATCAGCCTCGCGCCGGAGGATTACCAGCACGACCTGTGGCGTTTGTACCGCGAGATCAAAACCGTCTGGATCAATTATCTGCGCAGCCAACTGACGTTGATGCTGATCGTGGCAGTCGCATTTTCGATCATTTGGAGCATCATCGGCTTGCCGGGCGCGCTGGTTCTCGGTTTTCTCGCGGGGTTATTCAGCCTGATCCCCGACGTTGGCCCGTTTGCCGCAACCGCGCTGGCGCTGATCGTGGCCCTGCTTGAAGGCTCCGATTGGAGCTGGATGCCGCAGAATCATCTCGTTTTCGCTTTGATCGTGGCCGGGTTGTATGTGGTGTTGATCAACATCAAAAACATCTGGCTGCGCCCGATGATCTACGGCAAGAGCGTCCACATGCACGAAGGCGTGGTATTCGTCGCCATTATCGCCGCAGTGGTGTTCACTGGCATTGTTGGCGCGTTCATTGTCGTGCCGGCGCTGGCCTCCTTTGGAATCATCGGGCGTTACCTCCACGCTCGGATTCTCGGCCTGCCCGCGTTCGAGAATGAGATGATCGCCTCGTTTCCCAGCCCAGACCCAGCACCGGGCGCATCTGCCCCGGCGGCGCCTGCAAAACGGCGGACTGCAACGCGCAAAAAAAGCAAAACATAGAATCGCCTTTCGCGCCGCCAGAATATATTTTGAACAAGTCAGGATCATCTTTTCGATATGAAGAAAATCACCTATTCGATCGTTGTCCCGGTCTATAACGAAATTGACAGCCTGCCTGAATTGCATCGCCGTGTGAGCGAAGTGATGAACTCCTGCGGCGAGACGTGGGAACTCATTCTCGTGGACGACGGCTCCACCGACGGCTCGACCGAAGCGATTCGTAAACTCGCCGGAACTGATCAACATATTCAGCCGGTCATCTTTGCGCGCAACTTTGGACATCAGGCGGCGATCACCGCCGGTTGGGATTACGCGCGCGGCGAAGCGATCGTCATCATTGACGCAGACCTGCAAGACCCGCCCGAGGTGATTCTCGATCTCGCCAAAAAATGGAAGGAAGGCTACGAGGTGGTATACGCCGTCCGCTCCGAACGCGAAGGCGAGACGTGGTTCAAAAAAATCACCGCCGCCGCGTTCTACCGACTCATCTATTCCATCACCGATGTGAAAATCCCCGTTGACACCGGCGACTTCCGCCTGATGGACCGCAAGGTGGTGGAGGTGCTCAAGCAGATGAAGGAACGCCACCGCTTCCCGCGCGGCATGTCGGCCTGGGTGGGATTCAAACAGGTCGGCGTGGAATACAAGCGCGCCGCACGCGTGGCCGGCGTGACCAAATATCCGTTCAATAAAATGTTGAAACTGGCGCTGAATGCCATCACGGGCTTTTCATATTTTCCGTTACAGGTCGCCACGTATTTCGGTTTTATCTCGGCCGGCATTGCCATCCTCGCCATTCCCCTGGTCGCGGCCCTGCGCCTGGCGGGATCGCACTTCTTCGAAGGTCAAACCACCACGCTCATCTCGGTGCTGTTTCTTGGCGGCGTGCAGTTGATCTCGCTCGGCATTCTGGGCGAATACGTTGGACGGCTATATGACGAAGCCAAAGGCCGCCCGCTCTACATCGTCCGCGAAGCGCCGGAAGACCGGTGAGTTACGCCCGGCCTTCGACAAATCCCGTCAACCAGAATCGTTAAGCGGTTCACCTTCAGCGGTTTTCATCCATTATCCTTTCCATGTCCCTCTCCTTCCTCAAAGACCGCGCCTTCCTGCGCGAAGTGCTCACCATCGCGCTTCCCATTTCGTTTCAGCAACTGATAAACGCCTCGCTCAACATGATTGATGTAATCATGGTCGGACAGCTGGGCGAGGCCTCCATCGCCGCGCTTGGATTGGCGAATCAGGTCTTCTTTGTGATGATCATCATCCTCTTCGGCGCCACCAGCGGCATGGCGATCTTCACCGCGCAATTCTGGGGCAAACAGGAACTCGACCCAATCCGCAAAGTCTTGGGCATGAGCATCCTGTTCTCATCGGGCATCGCCCTGCTCTTCACGTGCGCGGCGACTCTCATCCCCGAAACCGTCCTCGGATTTTACACAGACGACGCCGAGGTGATTCGCATTGGCGGCAGTTACCTGCGCATCGTCGGGTTTTCCTACATTCCAGTCGCGCTGGCGACATCCTATATTGCCGTTTTACGCAGCATACAATTTGTGCGGATCACCGTCGTTGCCACCACAGTCGCGCTTGTGTTCAAGACGATCCTCGGATACCTGCTCATCTTCGGGATTGGCGGATTCCCCGCCCTGGGCGTACGCGGCGCGGCGATCGGTACCGCGTCCGGCTGGGGCCTTGAGTTGATCCTGCTGCTGCTCCTTGTCTACGCCAAACAGACCCCCCTCGCCGTCAACCCACTAACCTTTTTCTCCTTCAATCTTTCCTTCTTTGGCCGCGTCCTCAAGACCGCCATGCCCGCCGTCGCCAACGAGATGTTCTGGTCGCTTGGCATCACAACCTACAACGCCATCTACGCCCACATTAGCACGGACGCCATCGCCGCCATCAACATCAACGCCACCGTGGAAGAACTGGCTTTCGTGGCCTTCGCGGGCATCGGCAACGCCTGTGCGGTGCTGGTGGGCAACCGCATCGGCGCGCAGAAAAAAGAGGAGGCCTACGAAACCGTCAAGCGCATTGCCACCATCGGCGTGCTGAGCGCATGGGCGCTGGGACTGTTGACGACCCTCCTGCGCGGATGGATTGTACAATTGTACGATCTCTCGCCGGGCGGCGCATACAATGTCCGCATGTTGATGCTGATGATGGCCTGTACGATCTGGATCCGCATGTTCAATTTCATCACCTTCATTGGCGCGCTGCGCGCGGGCGGCGACACGCGCTTCGCGTTGCTGATGGAACTCTGCTCCATCTGGCTGATCGGCGTCCCCGCCGCGTACCTCGGAGGGTTTGTTTTTCACCTTCCCGTTTATTATGTATACCTGATGATAATGATCGAGGAAGCCGCCAAGTCTCTTGTCAGCCTGTGGCGCTTCCGCTCGCGCAAATGGATCCATGATCTGGTCAATACCGAGACCGGCAGCCCGCCCGCATACGGACCTGGCCCCGTCTGAACGCGTTGAGTAAATGAAACCGCTGAAAGTATAATCAGTACTTCACGAAAGCGCGTATTTGGCGGTCTCTACCGCCAGGTTGCGATAGAGATCGCAACCTACGCAGGGTTTTCGTGATCTACTGATAATCACTGCATCCACTTGAAAGCGAGGAACCATGTACACACTAGCCACCGATGAAAAAGTAACGCCTGTGATGGCTTATACGCAAGACAGCCTCATCCGCGGTGAGGCAGTAACCAAGCAGCCGGTGCGCGTCAGCACCTGGTTTCGCACCGAAGGCGCGCCCGATTATTTGCACATCTATAATGTGCAATGGGTGACGATCACCGGCGGCGCGCTCAAACCGCTGACCTTTCCCGAAACCTTCGTACCGCTGGATACGATCATCGGCTTTCACATCCTGCCGCCGCAGGCCGACCCGCTCGATTACGACGAGCGTGAGGCCAACCGCGTCAATGCGCCGCTTTCCGTGTTGATGGGGCGCTTGCTCGTCAAGGGCCGCATGCGCGTCTCCCCGCAAACCGATATCGGCACATCCCTCAGCATCTCGCATACAAAATGGATGTCGCTCTACGAATCCGAGATCACCAGCCCCCACCTTTCACAAATGCCCGCCATGCAGGTCCCCATGCTTATCGTCCGCCCAAAAGCGGTCACCTTCATTCTCGAGACAACATAAAACAAGGAACACGCCATGACTACCATTGATCTGACCGTTGACAAATCTCGCCGCGCGCGCGCCATTCAACGCGCGAAAGAAAAAAATATCATCATCCCAACATACGCGCAGATGAAAGACCCGTCGAAGATTCCCGCGAAAGTGAAGGATGAGTTGAAAAGCATCGGACTCTGGGACATCCATCCACGCAACCTCTTTCGGATTAACTGGCACAACCAGCCCACCGCTTCAGGCGGGACGTTTGGCGGAGTCAACTTCCTCGAGCTTCCGTCGGTGCTGACGGGAGTCCCTGCCCGCATCGTTGCCATCGTGGGGAAGTGGTTCCCGACGGGAGCGCACAAGGTCGGGGCGGCGTTCAGCTGTCTCGTGCCGAGGCTGGTCACAGGTCAGTTTGACCCGACGACGCAAAAAGCCGTCTGGCCCTCCACAGGGAATTACTGTCGCGGCGGCGCGTACGACTCCGCATTGTTGGGATGTGAGTCCATTGCGATATTGCCTGAGGGCATGTCGAAGGAACGATTCGAATGGCTCGCGAAAGTCGCAGGAGAGACGATCAAGACGCCCGGGTCCGAATCGAACGTCAAAGAAATCTTCGATAAATGCTGGGAGTTGAAAAAGTCGGGGCAGGACCTGATGATCTTCAATCAATTCGAAGAGTTTGGCAATTACCTGTGGCACTTTGAAGTGACAGGGCACGCGATGGAAGAGGTCTTCAAACAAGTGGCTGGCAAGCATGGACGCTATCGCGGCATGGCATCGGCGACGGGTTCGGCAGGGACGATTGCCAGCGGCGATTACATGAAGAAGTTGTTTCCCGATTCAAAGATCGTCGCGAGCGAGGCGCTGCAATGCCCCACCCTTCTCGAAAACGGATTCGGCGCGCATCGCATCGAAGGCATCGGCGACAAGCATGTGCCGTGGGTTCACAATGTAAAGAACACCGATGTGGTCACCGCGATTGACGATAATGCCGTTGTCAATCTTGCGCGCCTCTTCAACGAAGAATCGGGACGTCAATATCTCGTCGAACAAGGCGTGCCAGAATCTCTAGTCTCCAATCTCGATTTGCTCGGCTTCTCTGGAATATCCAATGTTCTTTCTTGTATCAAAACCGCGAAGTACTACGAAATGGACGAGAACGATGTGATGATCACCATCCTCACCGACTCGATGGAGTTGTATCGCTCGCGCCTGCACGAAATGCACCAGGAATTCGGCGAATACAACGAGCGTTCCGCCGCCGCCGACTTTGCCCGCTATCTGCAAGGCGAATCGACCGATAACATGCTCGAACTCCGCTACCCCGACCGCCGCCGCGTGCATAATTTGAAATATTACACATGGGTCGAACAGCAGGGGCGCACGTACGATGAGATCCAAAAGCAATGGTATGAGCCGGACTATTGGACGGATGTGCAAACACAGGCGGATGAGATTGATGAGTTGATCGTTGAGTTCAATAAGGAAGTTGGGTTGGTGAAATAAACGTAACAGGACGTACGCACAACCTTGCGTAGGGCGCGCCGAAGGTCTAACGCGCCTGCTGGCGTTACGCCTGCCTGATTTGCCTGGCAAATCACGGGCGGCGCCAGGGGAGAACGCCAATTATGCGTAAGTCCTGCGTAAAGCAGTTCAATGCAAAGAGAGCCTCCTTTTTGGAGGCTCTCTTTGCATTAGTTGATTATGGGACATAGTATTGCACGATCAACTTTGGGCGCTGGGATGCGCTTGCGTTGCCGCTATAGAAGGACAGGACATTTGCGCCAGCCCCATAATTTTCCAGCTGGAAACGTAAACGGAGTTGGGTAAGCCCGCTGATGTTGAAACCCGAACCTCCATCCGAGAGATCGATCACGTACCAGCCTTTCACGAGGGGAGGGTATATATCAGTGGCCGTCCCGAAACTAGGAGGAGTATCAAAGTCCGTCAATTCAAGGGCCGGATTGCCAAATGCGCCTTCATTAATGTCAACCATCATTCCCTGGAAGAGCGAGATTAGATTCCCTACGTGAAATGTCGCTCGGATTTTCAGCGTTACGCGGGTGATGACGGCATTGTCGGGCAGGGCGCTCGTGTCGAATGACAGGATGGAGCGGTATTGTTTATCGGCAATATCGTCCCCGATCTTCAACATGGCGGCGTTGCTGTTCACGCTCCCGCCAACGCCGCTGGCGCTGGTGGACTCCAAAATCCAGCCGTCCTCTGCGCCTCGCGAGGTAAATGACATAACAGGCGCAACGGGAGTCATGTCGAAATGCTGATTATCAAAATATTCGAGGCGCCACGGGATGGTCTGCTGGATCGTGGTTGCGTCTGCGCCGGAGATACGGTCCAGTTTATAGCGGACCGCGAGGAAGGTGAGGAAACTTTCAGCAACGTCCTCCCGGTCTGGATAGTTACTTGCGTAATCGGAAATGAACCCCCCGTCGAGCGACTGGGCTAACAGCCAGGTGGGATCAGCCGCGTGGTCTGCGTCCAGCGAAGTGTGAGCCGACTCGTGGATGAGGATCTCCTCGATGTAGTCAGCGTAGTTAACACCCCGGTCCGTGTGAATCAAAATTGCGTTGACCGCGCCGCCAAAATCTTCATCTCCCTTGTGGATCCAGAGCATCTTGATATTCTTGCGAAGCACAGCCGGGAGTTGACCGATAAGCCAGCCATACGTTTGCGCCTCCACGCTGGCAGCCGATACGCTACCGAACTCGGGATTCACCTGCGCTTCAATAGTTGATCCGTCGCTATACGTTAGCTTGAACAGGAAGGCATACACCCTGATTGTAGTATCCACGCGGCGATCGTACACATAGCGGTAGCCGCGGCCGGCGTAAACGGAATTGATGAAAATGGAAGGGTCCGAGGCTGTGACGATATCTGGATCCAGGAAGGCAGTGCCGCTGTAGGGCGGGGCATTCAACGGAGCGTTAGCCGCAGAAGCGTGGTTGGCGGCTTGCACGGGCGCTGCGGCAACCATTCCGCCCAGCATCGAAATGAACAATGCCGCGAACAAAAAAAGACTGAAAGCAGATTTTGAGCGAGTCATCACATGCTCCTGTTCAAATGCGAACATTCAGTTTGATTAGGTGTTCGGGTCTGGTGACCAATTTTACACGGATAGATTGGGTTTCAACAAACCTTCTGTGCGGTTATTGATTCTGGAAGAGAAATTGGCATCCTCTGTCCGCCCATTTCGATTATACTTTTGCCATCCAAGGAGGCCGTATGATCTCGGTTCACGAAATGATTCGTAAAAAGGGCGGCGAGGTATGGTCGGTGGCATCCGGCGCGTTCGTCATCGAGGCGCTCAAAATGATGGCCGACAAAAACACCGGCGCGGTGATGGTTATGGACGAGGGCAGGGTGGTCGGCATCCTCTCTGAGCGGGATTGCGTCCGCCGCGTGGAGTTGCTGGGGCGGGTCGCCCGCGAAACCCGCGTCAAAGAGATCATGACCGCCAGGGTCATCTACGTGGAGGGTTCGCAGTCGGTGGACGAGTGTGTGGCGATCATGATAGACAAGAACATCCGCCACCTGCCGGTCTACGACGAAGGCAAACTGGTCGGCCTGATCTCCTCGCGCGATGCCCTGCGCGAACTGGTGGACTATCAAAAATTCATGATTTCAGAACTCGAGCGTTATATTACGGGCGGCGGGCGGTGATGGAAGAACTTACCATCGCGGAACTTCGACAAAAAATGGATTCCGGCGAGTTGACTTCACGTCAGCTCGCTGAATTTTATCTGGAGCGGATCAACCTGCTCGACGGGAAAATTAACTCGATCATTGAGACGAATCCCGACGCGCTGACTCTCGCTTCTTCCCTCGACGCGGAGCGGGCGGCTGGTCGCGTGCGTGGACCCCTGCATGGCATCCCCGTTGTCGTCAAAGACAACATTGACACCGCCGACAAAATGCAAACCACCGCCGGGTCGCTGGCATTGGAAGGCAACTACGCCAAGCGCGACGCGGGTGTTGTGGAAAAATTGCGCGCGGCGGGCGCGATCATTTTGGGGAAGGCGAATCTCAGCGAGTGGGCGAATTTTCGCGGAAAAAATTCCACCAGCGGATGGTCCTCTCGCGGCGGCTTGACTCGCAACCCGTACGCGCTGGACCGCTCCGCGTGCGGCTCCTCGTCCGGGACGGGCGCGGCAATCGCGGCGAATTTCGCGGCGGCTGGAGTCGGCACCGAGACGGATGGCTCGATCATCTGCCCGGCGCAGACGAATGGAATCGTCGGCATCAAACCAACATTGGGACTCGTCAGCCGGGCGGGAATCATTCCCATCGCGCACAGCCAGGATACGGCGGGACCGATGGCGCGCACGGTGGCGGACGCGGCGATTCTGCTTGGGGCGATGAGCGGCTCCGATGCGCGGGACCCCGCTACGAGGTCGAGTGCGAAGCGAGGGTTGACCGATTACACAAAATTCCTGAATGCAGACAGTCTCAAAGGCGCGCGGATCGGCGTCGCGCGGACGTTGTTCGGCACAGATCAACGCGTCGCAAAAATCATGGAGTTGAGTCTGGATGCGATGAAGCGGGCGGGCGCGATTTTGGTGGACGTGGAATTAAAGTCCAGCGACACGTTCGGCAGGACGGAGCTGGAAGTGTTGCTGTTTGAATATAAAGCGGGGCTGGATAATTATCTCGGCGCGCTGGGACCGGAAGTGAAGGTCCATTCGCTGGCGGATGTGATCAAGTTCAATCAGGAGAATCGTGCGAAGGTTCTGCCGTACTTTGGGCAGGAGCGCATGGAAGCCGCACAGGAAAAGGGAGCGTTGACTTCGAAAAAATATCTCGCCGCGTTGGAGAAGAATCTGCGTTTGTCGCGCGCGGAGGGGATTGACGCGGCAATGAAAAAGCATCGCGTGAAAGCGATCGTGTGTCCATCGGGTGGAGCCTCGTGGGCGATTGATCTGGTCAACGGCGACGGCGGCCGCAACTGGGATATGGATAGCACGTCTTATGCGGCGGTGGCGGGGTATCCGCATATCACTGTGCCTGCGGGATATATTTTTGGATTGCCGGTTGGGATTTCGTTCTTTGCTAAAGCCTGGCAGGAACCGACGTTGATCGGCCTGGCATATGCCTTCGAGCGGATCACGCAGGTCCGCAAGCCGCCGCAGTTTTTGCCAACGACGGAGTTGGGATTGTAAACGAAGACGGTCACCCGATGTCCCGGCCTAGTGTGACACGAGACGAAACATGGATTATGACGATTCCCAAACAAAAAAGCGCCCCGGACAATCATGTCAGAGGCGCCCATAGAAACCAGGCGCAAGTATAAAACATGAATGGCCAAAGCCCGAACGAAAGCAATGGAACTTGACCTTGGCGATCAAGGTCGCCCGCTGAGAACCCTGGGATGCGGCGATACGATTTAAATACTGGCGGCGTGCGGATCGTGACTTTCCTTCGATCAATTCAGGATTGGTTTGCTTGACGATCTATAACGACCCCGATTAGGAAGCTGTACCACTTAAGAGCCGTGCCATTCATGCCCATCAATTAAATTGTGTATGACAGGATGCCGTTATGCAAAAAAAGCGAAAGGCGACATCCTTTTTTGCGTTCAGCATAGACGGGGAAATGACGTGAAAAGAGCAAAAGCTCTCATGTTCTCGTTTCTTAAGACGCTTTGTTGGGCAGTTTTTGACCTTAAGACTCGTCTGCTTTTTTACACGAGCGCCGAATATGGATGAATTCTTTCCAACACTTTATTTTCATCCTGTTGAGCAAAATACAAATCCCAGCGCAACTGTAAATTCATCCAAAAATCAGCAGACATATCAAAGAATTTTGCCAAGCGTAAAGCCGTGCTTGGAGTGATGCCCCTGCGCCCATTCACAATTTCATTGATACGCTGATAAGGAACATGAATATTATCTGCCAAATCTTTCTGGCTGATTCCCATTGGATCTAAAAACTCTTCCAAAAGCATTTCGCCAGGATGAGTAGGTATGCGATTTGTAGGAACACGAACCATATTTAACTCCTGCGTTTCTCGCTAGTGATAATCCACAATCTCAACTTGGTCGGGACCCAAAGTAGTCCACACAAAACAAATACGATACTGGTCGTTAATTCGGATGCTATGCTGACCTTTTCTGTCACCCGATAAAGATTCGAGTTTGTTATTTGGGGGAATTCTCAACTCGTGCAACGCGGTGACAGAATCTAATTGGTCTAATTTTCGGCTGGCAATTTTCCAGATAGAAGACGGGCAGATTTTTCTCGCCGCTTTGGTATTCTCGCCGTTGAAAATGTCTTCCACTCCCGTATCTTTGAACGACTTTATCATACCGCTATGATAGCATGACATTCATGCTATTTCAAGACTCAATATTTTGCAAGGAACAGCCCAACGAGACTGTCGAAAAACCGATTGTGGAGATCCCCGTGTGCCAGGGACCGAGTATGGACAGTCTTCGTTTTCTATCGCTCTGTCAGGGTCAGATCAGCGCCCCGAAGACGTGGATCTTGCCGATATTGTGAACCAGAGCGAACCGCTGCGCGTCCATTGTACACCCACTTTGCGTTTTGAGCGTAGCGTGAACGAATACCAAAGTCCATATGATGCCCAGCAGGTCAAGTAGATGAGGAAGACTTGTGCTGAGCCTGTCGAAGCATCATCCCTGCCTGACGAGGGGGCGACCTAACAAAAAGGCGTGACATCTTGTGCCACGCCTGCTTTGCGTTTAACTGCCTTCGTGATTTTGCAGTTTTTCCCCACTCAACTCGTTGACTTTGCTCAGACCAACGCCTTGTACGACCATCTCAACCGCTCTTGTAACATGACGGTTTCTGAGAACCTATAAATACGGGCGAGCGCCGTCATTTTATACCAAAGAAACTAGGCGCAAGTATAATGCGGTTAACATGAATGGCAAAAGCCCGAACGAAAGCAATGGAGCTTGACCTTGGCGATCAAGGTCGCCCGCTGAGAACCCTGGGATGCGGCGATACGATTTAAATACTGGCGGCGTGCGGATCGTGACCTTTCCTTCGATAAATTCAGGATTGGTTTGCTTGACGATCTATAACGACCCCGATTAGGAAGCTGTACCACTTAAGAGCCGTGCCATTCATGTCCATCAATTAAATTGTGTATGACAGGATGCCGTTATGCAAAAAAGCGAAAGGCGACATCCTTTTTTTTGCGTTAAGCATAGACGGGGGGAAAGGACGTAAAAAGAGCAAAATCTCTCATGTTCTTGTTTCTTAGAGAGTGTTTCTTAAGTCAATTTGTCGCCAGTTTCAACATGCGACGAATGCTGGCAATGTAAACCATGGATTCGCTGGAAGAGACAGTATGTTCAAAATCTCGTGACAAACGGCGATACCGTC